>NZ_BMDA01000001.1:202738-2096258 GCF_014635545.1 Acinetobacter courvalinii | reverse complement strand
GGTGACAACGTAGAAATGTCAGTAGAGTTAATCCACCCGATCGCAATGGACCCAGGTCTACGTTTTGCGATCCGTGAAGGTGGTCGTACTGTAGGTGCTGGTGTTGTTGCTAAAGTAACTGCATAATCGCCTAGAGTGATAAAAAACACCCCTTTGGGGTGTTTTTTTTTGTTTATTGTTAGACAATCCATTGGTAAGAGTGTCCTAAACTGATAGCTTGCTGTCCCAAACTGCACTTAATTGATTTACATAACCACGTAATATAAAACGCAAGAAACAGACAAAAGTGCTCAGTGGAAAGTTCCACTGAAAAGGAGTTGGCAGCATGAATGCTAAAGTAAATATTTCAAATCGTGCGGGTGCAAGCTTTCCAGTCCGTCGTATGAATTTTGATTTTGATCAGGTCCCTGAATACTGGATGAATGGTTCGGCAGGTTTAACCCACTTCATGACAGGTTTATCTGCGCTGTTCCCAGATGGTGAAAAATTATTTATTGATGCAGTGCGTGCGGTTCGTTATTACCCGGCGATTAAAGACAATGAAGAGCTACAAAAAGAAATCAGTGCCTTTATTGGTCAGGAAGCCATGCATACGCAAGAGCATGTTAACTTTAATGCCTCAGCCCAGAAATATGGCCATGATGTCAGAACGTTAGAACGGATCACAGGGCGTTATATCCAGTTTGCATTAAGCAATTTTTCTAAGGTGGTCAAACCTTTTGGTATGACCCGAGAAATGGTCAATCTTACCGCAACCACAGCATTAGAACATTTTACGGCGACCATTGCTTCTGAGTTATTACGTAACCCGCATATTCAGGACTTAATGACCGATGACACCATGTCCTATATGTGGTTCTGGCATGCAGTCGAGGAAAATGAGCATAAGGCCGTGGCTTATGATGTTTATGAAGCAGTATTTGGTAAAGGTTTAAAAGCCTATAGCTTGCGTACATCTGCGCTGGTATTTGCCATGGCCTTGATTTTTATCCTCCAGTCTTATTTCACTTTACGTTTGTTGCAACAGGACAAGAAGCTGAACTTTAAAGAATTGGCCATGATTTATAAATATGGTTATAGCCCTTCAAAAGGCATTATTACCGGCATGGCCGGGGAGATGCTGGCTTATTTTAAACCTGGTTTCCATCCTAATGATCTGGATACAG
The DNA here is from genome assembly GCF_014635545.1 of Acinetobacter courvalinii. GTDB lineage: Bacteria > Pseudomonadota > Gammaproteobacteria > Pseudomonadales > Moraxellaceae > Acinetobacter > Acinetobacter courvalinii. The sequence goes on along the minus strand of NZ_BMDA01000001.1, from coordinate 2,095,092 downwards.
TTCAGCTGTTAAAAGACTGGAAAGCAAAACTTGGTTTCTAACTTTTTATTTTGAAGTGTATGGTTTAAAAAAGGGCAATCAAAATTGCCCTTTTTTTATTTTGCAGCGCTCATTTCATAGATGATTTTTAGTGTGGCGACATGTCCTAATATGATGTTTTTCTGACCTTATCTGCACTTATGAGAACGACTGAAAAGGGCGTATAAATGAACTATTCAGCATGATTTATCAAGAATATTCACGGATAGGAGAAAAGGGTATGAATGCTAAAGTCAATATTTCAAACCGAGCTGGCGCCAGTTTCCCTGTACGCCGAATGGATTTTGAATTTGGTGAAGTACCACGTTACTGGGCCAATGGAGATGCTGCCTTAACCCATTTTATGACTGCGCTTTCAGCACTATTTCCAGAAGGTGAGCAATTCTTTGTAAATAGTACCCGTGCAGTCCGTAATGATCCCAAACTGGCTGACCCTAGATTGCAGAGAGAAATCAGTGCCTTCATTGGTCAGGAAGCGATGCATTCAAAAGAGCATTTGGCTTTCAATGCATCTGCCCAGGCCTATGGATACAATGTCCGTAAAATGGAAGCACAAACCGGCCGTTTGATTAACCGAACCATTGGAGTAACCTCGAAACTCCTGAAACCTTTTGGTTTCACCAAAGAAATGATCAGTTTGACCGGGACCTGTGCTTTAGAACACTTTACCTCGACCATTGCCGAAGAGTTATTGAGTAATCCGGATATCCAGGCCATGTTTATGGATGAGACCATGTACCATTTATGGATGTGGCATGCGGTAGAGGAAAATGAACATAAAGCTGTCGCTTTTGATGTGTATGAGTCGATGTATGGTCAGGGTGCTAAAGCCTATTTCATGCGTTCATTGGCTTTGGTGATTGCCATGGGGCTGATCTTTATCACCCAATCTTATTTCACTGCAAAATTACTGCAGGTAGATGGCAAACTGACCTGGCGTGATACCAAGTACATGCTGAAGTTTATGTATGGTTATAAAGGCTTTATGACACGTCAGATTCCAACATTGCTGTCTTTCTTAAGACCGAAATTCCATCCTAATGATGACGATACGACCGAACTACTGAATAAATGGCGGGCTGAATTGGGCTTTAATCCAAGTTAATGTTTAAGGGCAGTAAAACTGCCCATTTTTTTATTCAATTTTCAGCTGAAATTGTCGATAATCTGCCACAGTAATTTTTAGAGTGTTAACTTGTGATTCGATTGATGCGAGACAGTGATCTGGAAAGTGTGGCAGCCATTGAACGCTTGGTCCAGACCCATCCATGGAATAAGCAGCAGTTTCAGGAGTCTTTAGCTTCATATCAATGTACGGTTTACGAACAGGCTAATCAGGTCGTCGGTTTTTGTATTCTGCAGCCCGTTTTGGATGAGGCTAATTTATTGTTGATGGCGATCCATCCGAGTCAGCAGGGCAAGGGTCTTGGTTATAAATTATTGGACCAATCTATCCAGCAATTAAAAAACAATCCAATCCAGATTTTTTTAGAAGTCCGTGAAAGTAATACAGCCGCAATTCGTTTGTATGAAAAAACAGGTTTTCATCAAATTGACTTACGTAAGAATTATTATCCAAACCCTGATGGTTCCAGAGAGCATGCCGTGATTATGGTCAAAACATGCACTGATGATTTTGCTGCGTTATTTAATAATTAAATTATTCCATTCAGAGGGTAAGGTACTCATCAATGAATTCCCGAGTTGCTGGATTTCATTGTCTGCGAGTGGGCGGTTGAGTCTGCGCCATTGACCATCCAGTAATAATTCCAGTGGGGTATATTGCGATTTATAATTCATTTTATCTGAATGCGGGACCCAATAACCCAGATATAAGTACTCCAGATTCAAGCTGCGGACATATTCAATCTGTTTCAGGATTGCGAACACACCTAAGGAGCGGCGTTGCTCATCAGGATCGAAGAAGGTATAAACCGCTGACAGTCCATCATCCATCAGGTCACAGGTGGAGACCGCGACCAATTTCTGGTCTTTCCATAATTCTATAAAAAAGCTTTCGGTGCAGCTATGCACCAGAAATTTTTCAAACTGGTCTAGGCTCGCTGGGTACATATCGCCATCTGAGTGGCGTTCATTGATGTAGCGTTCGTATAAATCGTAATGTTGCTGAGTGGCCTGCGAGGTTGGAAGAATACTCATTTGTAAATCTTGATTGCGTTTCCAAGCCTTTTTCTGGCTGCTATTCATGCTGAAATCTTGCACGGGAACACGACAGGATAAACATTGACGACATAAGTGACATTCAGGACGATAGACAAAATCACCACTACGACGAAAACCCACACGAGAAAGTTCTGACAATGTCACCACATCAATACGGTGAATCGGGTCCAGAAAGACCATCCGCGCAGATTTATTATCGAGATAACTACAATCATGCGGTGGGGTAATATAGTACTGTAAGTCATTTAAAAGGGACTTGGGTTGGTATGATTTCATTAATCTGTCCCTCCAAGGTGTTAATCCGTTAACCGTCTAATGTGGCAAAAACTGCTATTGTTTTACTTGAAAATACACGTTCTTGATAACTTTTCCAATTGATAGAGGGGGCAATAATTACATCTTGTAACGATTTAAGATAGGCTTGGCGAGAAAGTGTACTCGCACCAAGGCTTAAAAGATGGTCATTGACCAGCTGGCAATCAATCCACGGCAGCTGGTTTTCCCGTCCGATCAGCATCAGGGCGTAGAATGCCATTTTCGACACGTCGGTTTCAGTGCTAAACATCGACTCACCAAAACAGCCTTTACCGATGCTGACGCCATATAAACCACCCACCAGTTTCTCTTGCTGCCAGACTTCCACACTATAGGCATAACCGGCATTAAATAAGTCACAATAGCCTTGAATAATGTCTTCACTGATCCAGGTTTCATTGGCATAACTGCGAGGTAAGGAACAGGAACGAATCACCTGTTCAAAAGCACGATTCACGGTGATTCGATAATCATGCTTTTTCATATTGCGAATGAGTGACTTACTGGGCTTGTATTGCTGTGGTTCAATCACACAGCGCGGTTCAGGACTCCACCAACAGATCGGCTCATCTGCATTGAACCAGGGGAACAGACCATGTGTATAGGCTTCAAATAAGGTAGAAGGATGAAGATCAGCACCAATACAGATAAAGCCATGGCCTTCAGGATCGGCTTCTACAGGATCTGGAAAAATATATTGAGAAGGGGGAAGTGGTTGCATAGCAAACAAAGTAAATAGGAATGATTCTAAACTAACTGAACTGGGTAGGAATGGCAATCTTTGGAGCTACCATTCCCAAAACAGCTTTAATTAAATAAGCGTAGCTGTTTCGCAATTTGTAGTTTGTTACTATCCAAGAAAAGCTGTGCTTTAGCTTGAATAACTTCGAGACTTTTTTCTCGGTCAGTAATGGATTTTCCATCACTTTCTAAAACCAACCAATTTAACTGACTGATGACATTCTGAACATAATGTGCAAAGTCACTTACTGACGCTAAACCATCAATGAAATGTGCGCGATAGAACAGTTGATGGAAATGCTCCGTCGGAATTCCGATACCTGTAATTGGGCTAATTAAGACCTTATAGTTTTGATGAAAACTTGCCTGTTCTAATAAATAATGATTTAAGCGATGACTTTGTTGCAGTATTTCATTATTCGGTTCCAGTGTCTGGCAAGGCTGAGCCAAACCTAGATGTGATAAAATCACCAAAGCATTGAGAATTTGGGCGTAATTCAGTTCAGGAAAACTTTGTTCTAGTTCGGCAATGGTGATTGGACGATAATTTTCCTCTGAAAATTTATTTCCGATCGGCGTATAAATTTCTTCAATTAAATTAAATGTACCTAAAAGTCCATTGATACTATGAGGCAGTTTCTCCTTGGCGGTTAGTAAGACAAAGGCAGTTTTTCTCAAACGTTCTTGAACTTGTAAGGGGGTTAAATTATTTTTGCCACGGATAAATAAATCGCGTCTGAATTGAGTATTGGCAAAATAATCACGACATTGCTGTCTAAAAATCGGGTGTTCAATTGCTTTTAAAAATGCTTGGTGTTGTTCAGAAAAATTGATGTTATCTAAGTGAGTACTTAGATCCGTTGAACCCGCATATGACAATTTAATTTCATCCATTATGCGAACGACTTGCTGAAACGAAAAACACTGCCAGTCCTGATTGAGATACTCATGAATTAAATAATTGGGATTTTGCTGCTTGAGATCAGCCACTTTATGAGCGGTATTAGGATTACGCTGAACAAAAATAGGATTTTGTTTTAATAGTTCTTCGCTAAAATTAAGGGCTTCATTGACCTTTTGTAAGGGGTTGGTACTTTTACTATTAAATTTAAAATGACTATGAAACAGTTCACGGATCGGCATATTGGCTGCCCAGCCGGTGAGGCAGTTATAGCTGATATAGACAATGCCATTGGGCTTTAAGAACTGACGTATAAATTTTAAAATAATGTGCTGGTTTTCATGACTGATCCAGCTCCAGATTCCATGTAAACTAATCGAATCGAACATCGGTAAATCCTGACGGTTGAGTAGCTCTTCAAAACTGTCGTCATAGAAATAATGCTCAACCTTACTTTGCTCCGCCAGTTGATTGGCATGTGCGGCGTGTGCTGGATTGAAGTCGCTGCCATAAAAGCTGGATTGGTTGCTAGTGGCATGAATATTGATACTAACGCCTTGACCAAAGCCAAGTTCGCAGTGATTCTGGTTTTCCTGAAAGTCTGGACTGTCGATTCCATTGAGTAATAAACAAAACTTTTGGAAATTCGGACTAAGATCTCGATAATAACCATAGGTATAATTCACTTCAGTTTGATAGCCATTGGTCCAGCTTGTTGTCATTTATTATCCATCCTATTCATCAATATATTTCTGTCTAGAAAATAACTTTGTTTAGAAAGACATCATTTTGATTGTAGGGAGGCAGGCATAAAAAAACCACCAATGACTGGTGGTTTTTAAATTTTGGCCTAATTAGTTTAAATTATCGAGATATTTTTCTGCATCAAGCGCTGCCATACAGCCTGAACCCGCTGAAGTAATCGCTTGACGATAAACGCTATCTGCGACATCACCCGCTGCGAATACACCTTCAATTGAAGCCGCAGTGGCATTACCCGCCGTACCACTGTGTACCTGGATATAGCCATCGCGTAAGTTCAATTGTCCATCAAACATACTAGTATTAGGTTTATGGCCGATTGCAACAAACAGACCTTGAACCTGAACGTCCTGAGTGCTTGCATCCTGGGTCGATTTAATACGAACAGCGGTTACACCGGTATTGTCACCTAAGACTTCATCGACCTGATGGTTCCAGATAATACTGATTTTGCCTTCTTTTTCTTTGGCAAACAGGTGATCTTGCAAGATCTTTTCTGAACGTAAGCTATCACGACGATGCACCAGCGTAACATGCGCTGCAATATTAGAAAGATACAGTGCTTCTTCAACGGCAGTGTTACCGCCACCAACCACCATCACATTCTGGTTCTTATAGAAGAAACCATCACAAGTTGCACATGCGCTTACGCCTTGGCCCATAAAGGCAGCTTCAGATTCAAGACCTAAATATTGTGCGGTTGCCCCTGTTGCAATAATCAGCGCATCACATGTGTACTCTTCCATATCACCTTTCAGCACGAATGGACGAGTCTTAAGATCAACTTCATTGATGTGATCATAGACGATTTCTGTACCGAAACGTTCTGCATGGGCTTGCATACGTTCCATCAGTACAGGACCAGTTAATCCTTCAGGGTCACCAGGCCAGTTATCAACTTCAGTGGTTGTGGTTAACTGACCACCAAGTTGTATACCAGCAATGAGTGTCGGTTTGAGATTCGCACGTGCTGCATAGACTGCCGCACTATAACCTGCAGGACCAGAACCCAAAATAATTAACCGTGAGTGACGAGCGCTCATTAAAGAACATCCTTTTTATATTGAAACTGCTAAAATTATACGTGAATCGAGAGGGGAGTGGGGCAAATCGATCCGGATAATATTGATTAACTCAATCGAATTGGGCTATATCCGTGCAGAATGTTAACAACAACAGTAAATAATCGTGCATCTTTTTTGTAAGAACGAGTGCATAATATAAAACTTATTGATTAAGGTAAGTTAGGCCTTAAAAGATACCAACAAATAACGAATTGGGTTACAGGACTGTATATGACTGCGGTGTCAAGTGTTTATGCACAACGCTTTTTAATGACATTATTTTTGATTTCCTTTGGCATTTATTTATTTCTTGCCACAGTCACCTATACACCGTTTGATCCGGGGTGGATGCATATTTCCAGCGATACCCAGCAGGTTTCGAACGCAAGCGGTGTGGCCGGTGCTTGGATCGCAGATTTACTCTTTGGCTTTCTGGGATGGGCAAGCCTGCTTATTCCCTTATTCCTGTTTATAGAAGCAATTCAGGTCTGGTGGCCGAGAAGCTTTCTGAACCGCCCATTTCGTTATGCAGCCCAGTTCTTCCTGATTCTTTCAATTTCAAGTTTGTTGTATCTACATTGGAACATGCCGGCAGATACGCTGGAGAATGCCGCTGGCGGTATTATCGGTTATGAGTTGGGGGGAAGTCTCTCTCAATTGCTGACGATTTATGGCGCGACCTTATTTTTACTTGCTTTCAGTATCTTGTTGCTGACTTTGGCTTTTGGGATTCAATGGAACAAAACCTGGGTAACCTTGAAGAATACGCCTGCGTATTTGCAAGACCTGTTCTATAAGAATGTGCCGCAAAATGAATCTGCATATGATTTAACCGAACAGTTGACGCCGGCTGAAACACCAGCGGTCACGACCAAGGCTCAAGCAGAGAGCGAGAGTCAGGATAATACAAACCAGAGCAAAACCAATCAGGTTCAGGCCAAGCTAATTAAAATTGATGATTCACACCATCAGCTCATGGCTGAAAAATTATTTGCCGATGTGGTGGCGAAAGAACAGCAACAAAGCGCTGAGCCGCATCCAGCGAATGTGCCAGATGAAGAGTTCGAGCAGACCTTACAACGTGCACGTCAATTTGAAACTGAAAGTCAGCGTTTAGTCAAAACAGGTGAAGTATGGCGTGCATTACAACGTGATGATGCCAGTCATAAACAGGAGATTGATGCATTACTCCGTGCTGCTGATGAGTCAGCTCAGATGACTACACCACTTGAACCCTCAGCCCACGCTGAAGCGGTTATGCAGCAAGCCAATGCCAGCCATCTGGACTGGAATGATGACCAGATCTTTGATGAGCTGTTGGCCGCGGTACCGAACAGTAAAACTGCTACAGATGCACATACGCCATTCACGCAAAACGTTCCGACAATGCCACATACACCGGTTGAGCAGGAAAACGAGTTTGAGGCGGATATTGAAGCTCTGATTCATGAATCTAATCAGAACAATGCTGCTCAAACTCCTGCTACTGTACAAAATCCCGTACACGAAGAAAAGCCGCATGCTGTTGCAGAGGAATTTGATGAATTCAATGATCTTCTGGTTGAAGAGGAGCGTGAACATGCTGCTGCTCCACGGACCACAAGTTATGCGCAATCATCTGCTTTCGTCAAAGCACCGATTGAAGTGAAGTCTGCACCGAAAGAAGCTTTGTCTAAAGAAGCATTTATTGAAGCATGGCAAGAAACAGCAGGTAAAGCTGAACCCGAGCCAGACTTTGATCTTGAAGAAGATTTTGATCTGGATGCACCTTTAACCGATGCCTTTGGTCGTCCAATGTCACGCGCCATGCAAGTCGCGCAAAAACGCCATGATCTGCCGACCTTACCGGGTCTGGAATTGCTGGATGAAGTCGATCCAAATAAAAAGGTCAATTTTACTGCCGAGCAATTAGCCCGTCTTTCTGAACTTTTAGAGATCAAACTACAAGAGTTTAACGTCAAGGCTCAGGTAGTCGAAGCCCAGCCGGGACCCGTAGTAACACGTTTCGAACTGGATCTGGCACCTGGTGTAAAAGCCTCTAAAGTCACCAATATTTCCCGCGATCTGGCACGTTCCATGTCGATGGCCTCGGTCCGTGTGGTTGAAGTGATTGCAGGAAAACCATATATCGGAATTGAAGTGCCGAATAGCAGCCGTGAAATGGTACGCTTGATTGAGTTGTTGAAAACGCCAGCGTTTGAAGATCCTGCGGGTATGCTCTCTATGGCGATGGGTAAAGACATTTCAGGCAATCCTGTTATTACTGACCTTGGTAAAGCGCCGCATATGCTGGTTGCGGGGACCACAGGTTCGGGTAAGTCGGTTGCAGTGAACTCGATGATTTTGTCGATGTTGCTGAAATACACACCAGAGCAGTTACGCCTGATTCTGATCGATCCAAAACAGCTGGAATTGGCCAACTATAACGATATTCCTCATCTACTGACCCCTGTTGTCACCGACATGAAAGATGCGGTTAGCGCATTAAACTGGTGTGTCAATGAGATGGAACGCCGTTATAAACTGATGTCATTCCTGAAAATCCGTAAGCTTAGTGACTATAACCGTAAAGTCGAAGAAGCAATTGCCAATGGTGAAGACCTGATTGATCCAACCTGGAAAGCCAGTGATTCAGTTGTGGGTGAGCGTGCACCGCGTTTAACGCCGTTACCTTCCATTGTGATCGTGGCCGATGAATTTGCCGACATGATTATGCAGGTCGGTAAAAAGGCTGAAGAAATGATTACCCGTCTGGCACAGAAATCTCGTGCTGCGGGGATTCACCTGTTACTTGCCACACAACGTCCTTCGGTGGATGTGATTACCGGTCTGATCAAGGCGAATATTCCAACCCGTGTGGCACTACGTGTCAACAGTAAGATTGACTCACGCACCATTCTGGATGCGGGTGGGGCAGAAGACTTGCTCGGTCATGGTGATATGCTGTTTCTTGGTCCGGGTAAAATCGAGCCTGAGCGTGTGCATGGTGCCTTCATTAGTGATGATGAAGTGAACCGTATCTGTGATGCGTGGCGCGAACGTGGTGAACCAGATTATGTGGATGAGATTCTCACGCCATTTGATGAAGAACCTACATCGCGTGGTTTTGAAGATGGGGATGGTGATCCGAGCCGAGATGCGTTATATGATCAATGTGTCTCTTTCGTTTTAGAAACACGCAAAGCATCGACTTCATCATTACAGCGTAAATTTAGCCTGGGTTATAACCGTGCAGCACGGATCATTGACCAGATGGAAGAAAATGGCATCGTCAGCTCGATGGGTGCCAATGGTAAACGGGATATTCTGGTTTAACCCAAATATCCCCTAAAAAAAGCCTCGTTATCGAGGCTTTTTTGTTTTAGGTTTTCAAATTTTTATATGGTAAAAATCACGTTTTTTATATAAGCTTGCCCTTTAAAATCTCAACCTTGAGGTGAGTCGTGTTCGTTGCATTAACTACACTCATTTTTATTCATTTCTGTGCATTGATTACACCTGGACCTGACTTTTTCTTAGTCTCACAAACCGCAATTAGCCGCTCGCGCAAAGAAGCCTTGCTGGTGGTACTGGGGATTTGTCTAGGAGCAATGTTGTGGTCACTGCTTGCCTTGATGGGACTCAATATCATCTTTGAAAAAATGGCATGGCTTAAGCAAGGACTGTTGATCGCTGGCGGGCTATATTTGTGCTGGCTTGGTTTTCAAATGCTTCGCTCTGCTTTCTCTAAAAATAACCCAACTATAAATCCAATAAGCTTACCTCAGTCACCTTATTTATTTTTTATGAAAGGCTTGTTGACCAATCTTTCCAATCCTAAAGCCATTATCTATTTTGGCAGTGTCTTCTCACTGTTTCTGGCAAACCCACTATTTGACCAGCATCATTCATTACTTTTTATTATTGTTTCGATTGAAACGATTTTATGGTTTGTCCTGGTCGCTTTTGTATTTTCTCTGCCGACATTTCGCAATGCATACCAAAACTTTGCCAAATGGATTGATGGAGTTTCAGGCGGAATATTTACCTTACTCGGTATTTATCTGATCGGCAGCCGCTAATTCAGGGATAACAAAGCCTGCATCATGCAGGCTTTATGATATACGCCAATCTTATGGTCTTTTTAACCCTTAAACTTCAAGAAAAAAACCCTATCAATAAGAGTATCCAGAAGATAGACCCAATAATAATCACAAAAATTTGAGCAATATTAAATTTTTCCTGTATCACCGCATTGAGTTGATCATCCTGTTTTTTGGCATGATTAAGGGCTACAAAAGCGGGAATAAGGAACATAAAACTGACTGATGAAATTAACCAGTAAGGATCTGGTAAGTTGGCGAATATTAAGGCGAAAAGGATATAGCCGATATACATCCAGCCTGCAGAAAACTCCTGAACATCGCCTTGCGCTTTGGCATATTCCCGGATTTTCTTAAACAGGGAATATAAGAAGAAAATGGAAAAAATAGCTCGGGCAGCCGGCATGATATTTAAATGATCTTTAATTGCGAAAAAGCGCCATGCCTTAAAAATCCACCATAGCTCGTATAACCCTAAAGAAATAATTGATAAAAAGATAAACCTTTTTAAGCTAATAATGGTTAAATCGGCTAAATGATGGTTTACAGGATCAGTTTTAATTACAGTTGTGTTTTGATCAGTCATGGTCTTAGTTAGAATAGCTAAAATATAAAAATTGTATTATTAGTAATCTATTTATCAGAGAATTTAAGAAATATCATTATTTTAATTAAAAACCACATAATTTACGCTTCAATTTATTGATATTGATAAATTATGTGGCCTTTATTGTAGCGTTGATTAAGCAAACTTCGCTAAAACTTCCAGAAAACCCGCTTTCTGGCGAGGAAATTGTGCAATCACATCATGAATGCGTTGGCCTTCAGGATTGGTTGCATTCAAGTCACGGCCATCTGCCAAAAACTTGGTAAGCAAGCGCTCATAGTCATTTGGACGCATATGTTTGAAGGCATGGTAGAGCACATGAAAGTCGGCATTTACGCCAGCTGGAGGAAGCTGGTTAAGGTAGGCAAACACACGCTCATCTGACCATTCTTCATTGAAAGTTGCTGGCTGTGATAATGCCATGACAATCTCCTCAGTCTTATAAAATAATAAAGGCAAAATATGAGGCAGGATGAGAAAAGTCATACTTTTCAAATTCTGCGACGTATTTTGCCCTTATTTACGAAAAATCGCTAATGAAAAAACTTCTAACGATCTTCAGGTAAATTGATATTCATTTCTAGCATTTCAATGTTTGCTTCTGAACGAACCTGCATTTGAATATGCTGTTCATCCACCCCACGAACATAACGGCTGACGACCTGCATGATTTCTTTTTTCATTTGGTCGATTTTATCCTGGCCTAAGCGACGGCCCAAGCCTTGTTCAGATGCAACAATAACTTTTAAACGATCTTTGGCAGTTTGTGCACTTGATGGTTTTTCATCACTGCTAAAAAGTTTACTCCAGAATCCTGCCATAATTACGCTCCAAATAGTCTAGCTAACCAACCTTTTGGCTGTACTGCAATGTGTCGATAAGGACGGTCTTCGCCAAGGAAGCGAGCCACTAAGTCATCATAAGCTTGTCCAGCTTTTTCATCTGAATACAGAATCACGGGTTTACCTTCGTTTGATGCTTGAAGTACGCTTGGGCACTCAGGAATTACCCCTAAAGTCGGCACACGTAAAATATCTTTAGAAATATCGTCGATCGTTAACATTTCCTGTTTATCCGCACGTTCCGGATTGAAACGGGTGATACATAAATGCTTACGGATACGACCTTCGTTTTGTTCAACTTTTTTGGTCTTGCTATCAAGCATACCAATAATACGGTCAGAGTCACGTACTGATGAGATTTCAGGATTCGTCACAATGATCGCTTCATCGGCATGATACATGGCTAGAATCGCACCACGCTCGATACCTGCAGGCGAGTCACAGATGATGTAATCGAATTCTTGCGAAAGTTCGTCGATCACACGTGCTACACCATCATCACTCAACGCATCTTTATCGCGGGTTTGTGACGCAGGGAGAATATATAAGTTTTCAATATCTTTATCACGGATGAGTGCTTGTTGTAAGCGAGCTTCATTATTGATGACATTGACAAAGTCATAAACTACACGGCGTTCGCAGCCCATGATCAAATCAAGATTACGTAAACCCACATCGAAATCGATCACAACAGTTTTATGACCACGTAGGGCTAAACCTGTTGCAAAAGATGCACTTGTTGTAGTTTTACCTACACCACCTTTGCCTGACGTTACGACAACAATTTTGGCCACCGAATCCACTCCTATTTATGGTCATACGCCCCTAAAAGGGCTTTTTTGGTGTTTAATGAGATAAATTAAAACTGCAAGGCCTCAAATTCAAGTTCTTGCTTGTTATTTAAATAAATATGTACAGACTTTTTGATCATATCTTTGGGAATATCATCGGCTACACAATAGGTCCCTGCAATCGAGATGAGTTCGGCTTCTAGCGAATGGCAGAAAATACGTGCTGCAGCTTGTCCACCTGCACCTGCAATGACTCTACCACGAGCATTGCCATAAATGTGAATATTTCCAGATGCAATTACTTCCGAACCACTATTCATGCCTGCATTTAAAATGATATCACCTTGATCTTGCACCAAACATTGGCCTGTACGCAAAATTTCATCATGATACGAGCTGATATAGGCATTCGATGTGTTTTTTTGTGGTGTTTGTATTGCTGAATTATCTGCGGCTTTTGCCGGAGCAGGATCAACCACCTGTTCTTTTGAGGCCTTGATACGTTGCAACGGCTGATCGACAGGTAGTACTGGGAATTGAATGGCGCGGGCTTCATCACCCAAGATGCCGTCAATCACCGCCATCGGCTGTAAACCCAGATCAATCAAGAGTTGAATCAAGGCAATCAGTTCTTGCTCAACCGTACTGTCAATAATGACCAGGGTACCGATATAGGAACCTTCATTCAGGGTGCTGGTAAGTTGCTGTCGGATTGCATTATGGTCATTTGTGTCGAACGTGAGTCGACTAAAATTCACCATTCTGCCCGTAATCCGTATATCAGCCATAATTTATCCTTCAGGGCTTTTTAAGCGCTCTATATGTGTTAAAGCAGTTGTAAATAAAAGCAAATGCTAGAACAAATTACACGAATTCTCTAGCTCGATTGGTAATTTTTCTTGTAATCATTCTGCTTTTTTATCCAATTGATCAGTTTCTTGCAAAGTTTGCTGCCATTGCTTCACTTTTACTTGTTTTCTGATCGCTTCCAGACTTTCAAATACCACCGATTCGACCAGTTTTTCCAGATATTGATTATCAATATTCAACTGGCTGACCTGCTCGGCAATATATTGATAATTTGCATTTGGCCGCTGAGCTGATCCCGCTATAAAAGGATCAATCAAACCAGCCGTGATATTCTCACCTAAACGTTGACCAATACTTTGAATCTGTTGTTCGATTCTTCCCCCCACAATCGGGATCAAGCGTAACAGTTGCGTCAGTTCGGGCGTATCTTCAATGGCCTGATTGACAATAACGCCCACTTTCTGGGTAATCAGAGGTTGCTGTTGTTGTAATGCTGCAGCGAGCGACTCCTGTAGCATCGAGGCCAAGGTCACCGTAAACAGTTGTCGATGATGATCGACCAGATCATGAATAATTTTTTTATGATGCGAACTGGTTTGCAGTTCATGGCGGATTCCGTCAATCACGGTAATCACGACACGATCTGATAATTCTTCCATGATCACGCGATAATAAAACACGGCTTTGATGCGAATGCCGTCTGGTACGACTTTATAACCGAGTTCATATAAACGGTAAGCAATCACGCCTGCACGGAACAAACGTAAAAAACGGAAATAGGGAATGATCGCCAGAATTTCATACCAGTGTACAAAAGGAAAGAACCACCAGCGTGCATGGTGTTTTTGCACAATCGACAGAAACCAGCGAATCACCAGTTCAACAATTAAAAAGATAATAAACCAGGCTTCGGTGGTAATCACCCACGGGTGTAGATGAGTCCGGTAAAACTCCAGCACCGTCGGAAGCTGGATGGTATTAAAAAACCAGCTCCCAATATTGCTCATCAGGAAAAAGTTCATGCCCAAGCAGAACAGGTTAAAAACAATAATAAAGACCATAAAAATGTCATAGACCAGAAACAGCTTGAAGAACTTGCTGTTCGGATTGACATAGTTATATTTAGAGTTGTTTCCTGAGTCCGGCTGGGTCATGTCTTACTACAATTCCTTGTGCAACTATTGCTGGTATCTGGCTTTCATTTGGCTAATCAGCTGGTCTTTTTCAGTCCAGATCTGGTCCACCCATTTTTGGAAGCGTTCACGGTAAACCGGGTCATCTTCATAATGACCACCCAGTACCCAGTCTGGAATTTCAATCTTACGTAAATCTACAGCGATACGAGACACATCACCGAGCCAGAATTCGCCGTAACCCGGCGCACCGTCTGGATAAACAATGGTCATGTCGACCAAAGCATCAATTTTATCGCCGAGAATATTCAGTGCTAAAGCCAGACCACCGGCTTTAGGTTTAAGCAGGTTCTGATAAGGGGATTGCTGTGCAGTATGTTTTTCAGGGGTAAAGCGAGTTCCTTCTAAATAGTTGAGTAAGGTAAAAGGCTGACTGAGTAACTGTTCACAGGCTTTACGTGCTTCCAGCATATCACGCGATTTGAGTTCCGGATTCTTTGCGATTTGCTCTTTGGTGTGACGTTTCATCATCGGGAAGCCGAGGATTTTGAATGCCTGCCCGACAAATGGAATAAAAATGAGTTCCCATTTGGTAAAGAAGCGGGTCAGCGGCATACGGGTTAGGCCAAAATATTGATTGACTGTGGTATCGACCCAGCTTTGATGGTTGCAGATCATCATATATCGGCCCTGCAAATTCAGGTCAAGGCTTTCATCAATGCTGATATCCCAGTGTAGATCTGGCAATACATTGTCAATTAACCAGTTATTTACCCCGAGCCAGCTGTTGGTGATCTGAATATTGGTTTCGTCTACTTTTGATGATTTTTTAAATAATTTGGTTAAACCTAATGCCAGGACAGGAGGACCATGAAAAAATGTACTGCCTGTAATCACTGAACTAACGGTTAATCCTTTACTGACTTTTTGCAATAAGGACGCTTTTTTATTGGCGTTAGACATAAATCGAGCCTTGAGTGCAGAGGTTTGAAAAATGAGATGTTCCAACTATAAACAACAGATGTTGAAATACAACTGTATATTTTCAGAAGTTGACAATTTTTATATATTTAAACGGCATAAAGCTACTTTTTCCGATTAAATACCGGTTTTCCCTGGTTGAGATCAGAAAAGGTATCCGTGTGATGAGGGTCACATAAAAAAAATATTGTGTGAAAAGCATAAACATGAAGAAATTGTGATGCTTTATTCAAGTAAAATGCATCAAAATATTACAAAAATACAAATAAAGTGTTTATTATTAACAAAATATCAATGGTCTAGGGCCGTTTTCTCATTCATTATTTGTCCAGACAACAAAATACATAGACAGGAGCTACGCAATGCGTGCATTAGTAATTTCAACACTCGTAGGGGCTGGATTGGTACTTTCTGGTTGCCAAACGACTGGTAATAACATCGGTGGCGTAGAATATGACAAATCTGCTTTAGGTGCATTAATTGGTGCAGCAGCAGGTTATGGCGTATCTAAAGGTAACGCAAATACAAGTAAACAAAACAACCGTGCTGCGGCAATCGGTGCTGTTCTTGGTGCTGCTGGTGGTTTATATCTCGACAATAAAGAGAAAAAATTACGTGAGCAAATGGCTGGTACTGGCGTAGAAGTAGGTCGTAACCCAGATGGTTCTGTTCAGTTAATTATGCCGGGTAGCATTACTTTTGATACTAACAAATCAAACATCAAACCTAACTTCTACAGCACTTTAAACAAAGTAGCGCAAACTTTAGGTGAAGATAACAAGAGTGCGATCTTGGTAACGGGTTATACAGATAATACCGGTAACGATTCAATCAACATCCCATTATCTCAAGCACGTGCGCAATCAGTGAAGAACTACTTAGCTGGTCAAGGCGTATCTTCTAGCCGTATCGATGCGCAAGGTTATGGTTCTTCTAACCCGATCGCTTCAAACGCGACTGCTGCTGGTAAAGAGCAAAACCGTCGTGTAGAAATCAGCATTTATGCAAAACAGTAATTTTTACTGATTTCTAAAAAACCACCTTCGGGTGGTTTTTTTATTGTCTATCCAGTCAGGCGACAAGCCGTGGCGCAGCATTTGTACAAGGCATCATAATTTATACATATCCCTGGATTTACTATTGGGTTTCTAAAACATAGATGTCTATAATTGTGCTCGAAAAATCAGGCTCGGAAACGAGAGAGGAATAACCAATGTCATCTGCCAGTCAACTTAATGACAAGCAACTTGAAGCCATGAAATATGTTCAGGGGCCTTTGTTGGTACTCGCAGGTGCAGGTTCGGGTAAAACATCGGTGATTACCCGAAAAGTGGCTTTCCTAGTACAGCAATGTGGCATTCCAGCCTACCGTATTACCGCAATGACCTTTACCAATAAGGCCGCACGTGAAATGAAGGAGCGTGTCGGTAAATTACTGTCACGTGAAGAAGCAAAAGGACTTTCGGTTTCGACCTTCCATACTTTTGGTTTGAATTTACTCCGTCTCGAATTAAAACACTTACCGCTTAAAAACAACTTTTCTATCTTAGATGCGGACGACTGTAAGCGAATCCTGATGGATTTGATGCAGCGTGACAACTTGTCAGGGGCAGAGAGTAAAGAGCTGCTGGCCAAGGCAATGAAGAAAATTTCGGACTGGAAAAATGACCTGATCGTTCCAGAACAAGCCCATTCAACTTGTGAAACGGTTGAAGACGTCCAGTTTGCCCATCTTTATCAGCTGTATGAGCGTAACTTGCGTGCCTATAACGCGGTAGACTTTGATGACCTGATTGTCATGCCGACACGTTTGCTTCAGGAAAATGCTGAAGTACGGGATAAATGGCAAAACCGTGTTCGCTATTTGCTGGTCGATGAATATCAGGATACCAACACTGCGCAATATACTCTGGTCAAGCTATTGGTTGGGGTGATGGGGCAGTTCACTGCCGTAGGTGACGATGACCAGTCGATTTATGCATGGCGTGGTGCCAAGCCTGAAAATATGGCGTTATTGAAAGAAGACTTCCATAATCTCAAAGTGATTAAGCTTGAACAGAATTATCGCTCGACCAGTCGTATTTTAAAAGCGGCCAATGCCGTAATTGAGAATAACCCGCATATTTTCGACAAGAAATTGTGGAGTGATAAGGGGCATGGTGAAAGCATTCGCGTGATTACCTGCTTAAATGACGATGATGAAGCAGAGCGCGTGGTGAAAGACCTGATCACGCATAAGTTGATGAACGGTAAAAACTGGAAAGATTATGCGATCTTGTATCGTGGTAACTTCCAGGCTCGCGTAATCGAAACCCAACTGCGCCAGATGCAGATTCCTTATAAATTGTCGGGTGGTCAGTCCTTCTTCGCGCGTGCCGAGATTAAGGATGTGATGAGCTATTTGCGTCTTATCATTAACCCTGAAGATGACAGTGCATTCTTGCGTATTATTAATACGCCAAAACGTGCCATTGGCCCGGTGACTTTGGAAAAACTCGGTTTATTTGCACAGGAGAATACCCTGTCTTTGCTTACGGCATCGTCTGATCAGCGCCTAAGCATGGTGTTGCCGAAGAAAGCGGCCACCCAATTGCATGAGTTTGCAGATTTTATCGCGACATTTACCCGTGAGTTACTTGATGATGATGAGCCGATGCCAAAGGTTCGTCAAATGATCAATGAAGCGGGCTATATCGATTATATCCGCGAACAGGCCGCAACACCTGCCCAGGAAAAAACCAAGCTCGACAGTATCGAAAGTTTGTATAGCAGTATTCAAAACCTGTTGAATCGAACCGATGATGTCGATGAGAAAAATATTGAAAGTGTAATTCGCAAACTGGTATTGCTGGATATGCTCGAGCAGCAACAGGAAGAAGAAGACACCGATAAGGTGAACTTGTTGACGTTGCATGCGGCAAAGGGGCTGGAGTTTCCTTATGTGTATATGATCGGTCTAGAAGAAGAACTGTTACCGCATAAGAACTCGATTGCATCGGAAACCATCGAAGAAGAACGCCGTTTGATGTATGTGGGCATTACCCGTGCGCGTCAGGGCTTAACTTTGACTCTGGCAGAACAGCGTAAGAATGGCGGGCAAATGCGTCAAATGACCCCAAGTCGTTTCCTAGATGAAATGCCGCAAGACGATCTGGAATGGCATGGCCGTAAAAAGAAACTGGCACCGAATGTCGATCCAAAAGAGCAGGCGCAGCAGTATCTTGCCAATTTAAAAGCATTGTTGAAACGATAAAAGTTTGTAAGTAGGAAGTTGTAATGAAAGTCCAAGTTAAAGTATTAGATGCGCGTTTAGGTCAAGAGTGGGCTTTGCCTTCTTATGCCACCACAGGTTCGGCAGGTTTAGATTTACGTGCATGTTTAGATGCAGCGATTGATATTGCACCAGGTGAAACGGTTCTAGTGAAAACCGGTTTGGCGATTTATATCGAAGATCCAAACTTTGCAGGTTTGATTTTACCGCGTTCAGGTCTAGGTCATAAACACGGGATCGTTTTAGGCAACCTGGTCGGTTTGATTGATTCAGATTATCAAGGCGAATTGATGGTCTCGGTCTGGAACCGTGGTCAAAACACCTTCCGTTTAGAGCCAGGTGAGCGTTTGGCACAATATGTGCTGGTACCTGTGGTACAAGCTGAGTTTGAACAAGTCAGTGAATTTGTGGCTACCGAGCGTGGTGCGGGTGGTTTTGGACATACTGGTCAACAATAAGTTTCCGGTAAATATCACTTAAAATGCAATGTTTTACTGGAAAACGTTGCATTTTTCATATTGATTGTTTGTTTAAAGTATATTACAAAGCAACTGATTAATTATTTTAATTTTTCTGAACAAGGGTTAGTTAATTACTTAATAATTTCGCCATCTTGCATAATCAGAATGATTATAAAAATAGGGGCTTGCTGTGAATATACAACAAACTTTTCCTTTGAATATTTTCCGTGCCTACGATATTCGCGGAAAACTTTCAAATCTCACGCCAAATATTATTTGTTCAATTGCGCATGCCCTGGCGTTACACTATAAAAATGCTGGACAGCATCAGGTTGTGGTCGGGTATGATGCGCGATTAAGTAGTCCTCATTATGCTGAAATTATTCAGCACGTTCTTCAGCAACAAGGATTGCAAGTCACCAATATCGGTTGCTGCTCATCGCCAATGATGTATTACATTGCCCGGGATTTTGGTGGGAATGGCATTATGGTCACCGCCAGTCATAATCCAAAGTCCGATAACGGCATTAAATGGATTGTGAAAGGGGAGCCTCCGAGCCCAGAGATGATTCAATCCGTCGGACAGCTTGCCCAGATTTCCCAACCAGCCGCAAATGAAAATTTCTCCGCCGATATTCGCCCGCATCAGATCATTTCTCAATATTGTTTACCTTACCAACAGTCTTTAATTGATGATATTGATCTGGCACGTCCCTTAAAAGTAGCTTTGGATGGTTTACATGGCTCGGCAGGCCGTTGTGCAAAACAAGTGCTGGAAAAGTTAGGCTGTGAGGTGATCGCATTACGTTGCGAAGCCAATGGACATTTCCCTGATCATGCACCCGATCCTTCCCATGCCGAGCATTTAAAGCAGTTACAGGCGGTGATCCTGTCAGAGCAGGCGGAACTGGGTATTGCCCTGGATGGAGATGGGGATCGGGTCGTATTGCTGGATCAGCAGGCAAATATTATTAGCCCTGACCGGTTGTTGTCCCTATTTGCACAAATCTGTTTACAGCAGCATCCGCAAAAAGAAATTGTATTTGATGTGAAATGCTCGCGTATGGTGGCGGATACGGTTCAGCAACTGGCAGGTCAGGCTAAAATGATCCGTACTGGCAGCAGCTTCTTACGGGCCTATTTATCTCAATCCAAAGGTGCGGCCGTTTTTGGCGGAGAATATGCAGGTCATTACGTCTTTAATGACGGACGTGGCTATGGCTATGATGACGGCCTCTATGCGGCCCTGCGGGTGATGGAATATCTGACTCAATCCACCGCAAAAAGCTTGTCTGAATTACTGAGTATTTATCCTGAACGTTACTGTACAGAAGATACCTATATCAGTACCCATGATGCCAACCCGCAACAGGTTTTAAATGAAATAGAGATTTTAAGTCACCGTTTAGGCGCACGTTTAAGTAAAATAGATGGGGTAAGACTTGATTTTGACGATGGTTTTGGCATTATTCGAGCATCAAATACGGGTGAATATTTTACCGTCCGCTTCGATGCAGACAATCCGGACCGGTTAATCGATATTCGCCAGAAGTTTGTTTCCATGTTGCAAGATCATTATCCACAGATTGCACAAGAACTCGCACAGGCTTAATAAGGAGAGACGCATGCCACATGAACATATCGGCATTGATAAAGCAAAAATTTTGATTGAAGCTTTGCCGTATATCCAACGATTTGCAGGAAAAACGTTGGTTGTAAAATATGGTGGTAATGCGATGACTGATCCTGAACTGGAAAGTTCATTTGCCCGTGACATCGTGTTATTAAAAACAGTCGGTTTAAACCCGATCGTTGTACATGGTGGCGGTCCACAAGTGGATTCATTATTAAAACGTCTCGGGCAGGAATCTGACCGTATTGATGGCATGCGCGTAACAGATGAAGCGACCATGGAAGTGGTTGAGATGGTATTGGGCGGTAGTGTCAACAAATCGATTGTGAACCTGATTAACAAACATGGTGGTCGTGCCATCGGTTTAACTGGTAAAGATGGCAACCTATTGCGTGCGCGTAAGTTATTGATGGAAAAGCAGGAAGCGGATGGTTCCATTTCGCAAATTGACTTGGGGATGGTGGGTGAAGTCACAGGTGTGAAAACCGACGTCCTTGAAATGTTTACCCAAAGTGATTTTATTCCTGTGATTGCACCGCTAGGTGTCGATGAAGAAGGCAATACCTATAATATTAATGCAGACCTTGTAGCTGGAAAGGTTGCAGAAGCCTTAGGTGCAGAAAAACTGATTTTATTGACCAATATCAGTGGCGTACTGGATGAAAATAAGAACCTGTTGACAGGTTTGACCACGCAAGAAGTTGATCGTCTGATTGAAACCGGTGTGATTTACGGTGGCATGATTCCAAAAGTGGGTTGTGCACTCGATGCGGTAAAAGGTGGTGTAGTAAGTGCGCATATCGTTGATGGACGAGTACCGCATGCAAGTTTGTTGGAAATCTTTACCGATCATGGGGTAGGAACTTTAATTACCAATCGGGTCAAGCATTAATTCTGCCGATTAAAAAATTGAGGCCTGAATAGGGCCTCTTTTTTTCGTCATGTGTTGTTCATGTTTTAGTCATCTCAATGTCATTTACACGCTTTAAGGTAAAGCTAGTCATAAGGAGCTTTCATTATGCTAGAAAAATTAAATCAATATCGCCAGACATTGACTTTACCTTTACGCCACAAACCAGCTCAAAACCAGTTCCGTTTTGAATGGGTGGATAATTTAAAAGAATTACAAGATGTACAACGTTTTAGAGCGACGCAATTTAGCCATCAGTTTGGCATGTCTTTTGAAGACGGTTTAGATCAGGACCTGTATGATTTTGGCTGTGAACATGCCGTTTTACGTGAGAAGTGGACAGGTGAAATTGTTGCCTATACCCGCTTGAAATTATTTCAAGGCCATGAAATCGGGCAGAGCTACAGCGCGCAAGAATTTGAAATTGTTCCGCATTTATCACATTTACCGAGTGTTTTAGAAATTGGTCGAACCTGTGTTCACCCTCAATTTCGTTCTGGTAAAGCACTCTCCATGCTATGGTTGAATCTGGTGCCTAAAGTATTATGGTCAATGCGTGCCAAATATTTAATGGGCTGTGTCAGTATCCATTTAGATGATAATCTGGCCCGTACTTATTATACCCATCGCCAGATTCAGCAACTAGGTGAGCATCAAAGTATTGATATTCGCTCAAAGCGTATATTTGAACCAGAACGTCCTGACTATAGCTTTCCACAAGATGAGCGCATGCCAAAACTATTCCAGACCTATTTGGGTATGCAGTCGAAACTTTCAAAACAGGCATTTTATGATGAAGACTTTAAATGTCTGGATTATTTTGTGTTTCTGGAAGTGAACAAGATTGCCATGTCTTTTGTCATGAACAAAATGGTGCAGCGTTAGTGCTTTATCATTCTTAATCTAATAGTGAGCACATATTCAGATTTACAAGCGATCTCAACCTCATGCACAATAGGCATAGATGTTAGATAGTTAAAAGATATGTGCCAGCTATTAGGAATGAATTGTGCTACCCCGACAGATATTACCTTTTCGTTTCGTGGGTTTTCCCAACGAGCAGGGGTCACGTCTGATCATTGTGATGGTTTTGGTATCGCATTCTTTGAAGATAAGGCTTGCCGCCTATTTGTCGATAACCAGTCTGCAGTCGAATCTCCGATTGCCGATCTGATTCGTAACTATCCGATCAAATCTCGTAATGTCATTGCGCATATCCGTAAAGCGACTCAAGGCAAAATCAATCTGGAGAACTCACATCCTTTCTTGCGAGAGTTGTGGGGCCGACACTGGATTTTTGCCCATAATGGCGATTTGCATGACTTTAAACCTGAATTAAGCGGTCGTTTCGAACCGGTTGGTAATACCGATAGTGAACTGGCATTTTGCTATTTACTCGATCAGATGGTTGAGGCATTTGGTTATACCGAGCCAAGTTTAGAAGAAATTTTTTCATTATTGCAGCGCATTTCTCCACAAATTGCCGAGCATGGAACTTTCAATTTTTGTTTGTCCAATGGCAAGGCGCTGTATAGCTATGCCACCACCAAATTGCACTGGCTGGTACGCGAATACCCTTTCCAGCATGCACACTTAATTGATCTCGATGTCGAAGTTGATTTTAGTCAGGTCACGACGCCTGACGATCGTGTGGCAGTGATTACCACAGAACCTTTAACGCATAACGAAGCGTGGACTGCCTACCAGCCGGGGGAAATGATCTTATTTCAGTGTGGCAAACCGATTTTGCATGCTTTAACCCGAGTCGAGCGTTTAATCCGCGAGGCAGAAAATCCAGCATTAAAACGAATCACCAAAGCAGACCAATATTAATATCGAAGATATAACCAGAATATATGTTTTAACTGTTTTTATTAAAAAAATTAGTACTCATTTTTCTGGTTATATCAATAAAATTAGATAGATAGTTTTCTTACTGGTTAAAAAATACTTGAGTGTTTTGATCGGTAAAAATATTAAATTAAATATAAAACAATAGTTTATTATGTTTTTTTAATAAAAAATGCAAACCTGACAAAAATGCTGCGTTTTTATTTAAATACTTTACCGATATTATATCCGTATTCAATAAATCAAATATGGTTTGGGGTTCGATATGGGTATGAAATGGTCTGTCGAATATAATACAGGAATCGAGGTGATCGATGATCAACATCGTCGTATTCTAGATTATATTAATGAAATTGATGAATTAAAAGAAGAAGATGATCGTGCAAAGTTAAAGGGGATTCTGGATAATATTATTGATTATACCCAGTCTCATTTTACCTTTGAAGAAAGTTTGCAGGAAGAAGCAAATTATAAATATCGTGTGCCGCATAAACGGGTACATGACTTATTTATCAAAAAGATAGAGACTTATCGTCAGCGTTTTGAATTGGGGCAGGAAATTGATAGTGAGCTACATGAAGCACTATCAAAGTGGTTGATTAATCATATTCGTCATGATGATGCCGATTATGTCGGTGCCGTCAAAGAAAATATGATTGGTATTATTAAAGAAAATGAAAAGAAAAAAGGGAAGAACTGGTTTTCTCGATTCTTCTCATAATAATAAGATAATAAAAAAAGATCCCTTGTTATAAATAATAATAAGGTTGGTATGAGTGATATACAGGGGGTCGAATGAATAAAATAATAACTGGTGCGCAGCAAATCATCTTGACGAGGTGATTTGCTTTTTTCTTTTGCGATCTTTTGTTTTGATTTTCAAGCGTGAGAAAGGCAAAATAGATTGAATATTTCATTGCAAACACCATAAAGCGCAATGAGTTCAAAGATTTTTCAAGGAATGCATTATGCAGGACACAACTCTGTCACGCTGGTTTGCCCCAGTGATGGCGTTTTGCCTATCTTTTGTCATGATTACCACATTGGCACCGACGGTGGGTATCCAGATTGATCGTCAATTCGATTTCTGGTTGCTCTGGTTAGGGACCATGATTTTATTGGCACTGCCAATCGGCTATCTTGAAATCGCTTTAGCGAAGCGTTCACAAACCACTGCATTGCAAGCCCTTTCAAGCCTGACCCGTGATGCCGATGCTTCACCAAAATGGCGCCTGGTTGGCTGGTTAGCAGTTGTTTTCGTCCCGTTTTTTGCAGGTAGCGTATTAAGCACTGCAAGCCATGTGGTGAATGCGCAACTGGCATCTAATATTTCGAGTCAGATCCTGTTCGCGATTCTTGCGCTTGTGGCATTTGCACTTTCTTTTATTCCTCGTCAATTCCTGATTGCTTTGACCACCATTGGTGTGGTTGCTGCGTTCGTTCTTGCTAATGTGATGGGCACCCAGTTACAGGCTTGGCACTGGACAGGTGTGGAGTTTAGCGAGTGGGGCAATGCGACCGTGCTGGCCTTGGTCGCAAGTGGTCTAGGTTTGGGCTTATATTGGCAGAGTAGTCTGGCGATAGTGAAAAAGCAGGAAGCTGCAACCACTTCAGTGTTGCCGATCTGGATAGCTCAACTGCTTGCCGTGATTGCATTTGGTTTCTTCTCGATTCAGGCTCAGTTGCCTGCGTTGGCCTGGGGTTTTGCTGCCCTGATGTCAGCTGCTTTATTAATCCAGTTTGCAAAAGAGCAACTGGCGCAGCGCCAGCTGGCGGTTGTAGTGCAATGGGCAATTTTACTTGCAGCCGTTGTTGTATGGGCAGTGCCTCAAGTTGAGCAAGTTTTTAATACTGTATTGATGCTATGGGGACTGGTCATTTGCCTGATCTATGCCTTGTTTGCGGGCTGGATCATGAAGATCAGTCATCTGCGTAAAGCCATGGGCTTTAGCAATGAGCTGTTCTATAACCTGTGGCGTATTGCGATCCGTATTGTGTTACCCCTTTCAATTGTGGTCGCGATTATTGCAGTGATCGGGCAAGTGATTTAAATGGAACCGATCAAACAAGTCTGGGTGGCTTACACCACACCTGAGCAGCAGTTTCATCTTAGGGTTGCATTCAGTGAGGGAATGACGGCTCAGCAGGCGATTGATGCCAGTGGCTTAGCCGAGCAGGTGTGCCTGCCAGAAGTTTTACATTTGGGAATTTTTGGTAGCAAGATTGAAGCTGAGACTGTGCTACAGGCCGGGGACCGGGTCGAGATCTATCGTCCCTTAACCATTAATCCCAAAGATATTCGCCGTAAACGGGCAGAAAAGAATCCAGTTGGACGATTTATCAAGGGTAATCGCTTTAGACCATCAAGCTCATAAAGAAAACCCCTCACGATTCTCTCGATGAGGGGTTTCTTTTTACGGCAAAGCCGTTATAGTGGGGGCGCAGTCAAAATCGCTTCTTTTGATGCCGGTAAACCAGGTTGTGATTCTGGAATCGTATCCAAGCCTTCCAGACGTTCGACATTACCATTCGCATCAAAATAAACTTTCAAATGCTGGCCATGTGCCGCAGGTATTTTTGCTTTTTTCGCATAGGTACCCGGGATGTAGTTGTAGATGTAGTCCCAACGTTGTGGATTCAGTGGATCTGTCACTGTTGGACTACCCAGCAAGAAACGGACTTGCTGAAAGCTCATGCCCACTTGTACTTGAGATGCTTGTGCTTTGGTTAATGGTGTTCCCTGTGGAATATCGACTTTATAAACACCAAAGACTGAACAACCGCTAAGTACTGAAGTGACGAACAACGCCAGCATGATTTTTTGCATTTTGCTACACTATCCTGATAAATGATGATGCATTTGGTTCAAGGATAGATCATACTGCATCTAAACTCTATTGCCTATTCCAACTTAAGATTTGTTGAGAGACCTTTTTTTATGCCGATTTCCAATCAAGACTTACGCAAAGCTGGACTTAAAGTTACCCTTCCTCGTATTAAGATTTTGGAATTATTAGAAAATTCAAAACAACATCATTTAAGTGCTGAAGATATTTATAAAACTTTGCTTGAGCAAGGTGAAGATGTAGGTCTAGCAACGGTTTACCGTGTGTTAACACAATTCGAAGCTGCCGGTATCATTCAGCGTCACCATTTTGAAAACAACCATTCTGTTTTTGAAATCATGCAGGAAGATCATCATGATCACCTTGTATGCTTGAACTGTAACAAAGTTGTTGAATTTACAAATGATATTATTGAGCAAGAGCAACATGCGGTTGCTGATAAGCATCAATTTGCCTTAACGGGCCATTCTTTAAACCTTTACGGCTATTGCAGTGATACAGAATGCCAAGAGGCTTATCGTAAAAAATAAGCTGAGTTGAGTTAACATTTTTAAAGTTCACGAAAAATGAACAAATAAAAAGGGAAGGTTACAAAAACCTTCCCTTTTTTTAATGGCTTAGTTTGAACTATTGCCCATCGAAGGTAATGTTACGGCTGGCACTCAATAACTGGTCTGCGCCTTCCTCGGAAAGTTTGATGGTGAGACGCAAGTCGTTTGGCGAATCGGCATGCTTTAAGGCATCTTTGTAGGTGATCTGACCTGCCTTATAAAGGTCGAATAGGGCTTGGTCAAAGGTCTGCATACCTAACTCACGTGAACGCTTCATCAGATCTTTAATCTCGTGAATTTCACCCTTACGGATATAGTCGGCCAGAAGCGGGGTGTTAATCAGAATCTCAATCGCAGCACGACGTGAATTACCATCAGGTGTAGGAATTAGCTGCTGCGCCACTAACGCTTTTAAGTTCAGCGACAAGTCCATATACAGCTGACTGTGACGATCCGCTTCAAAGAAGTGAATAATACGATCCAATGCCTGGTTGGCATTGTTGGCGTGCAGGGTCGCGAGTACCAAGTGTCCTGTTTCTGCGAAGGCAATCGCGTAGTCCATGGTTTCACGCGAACGGATCTCTCCAATCAGGATCACATCCGGTGCCTGACGTAGAGTATTTTTCAAGGCCACTTCAAATGAGTCGGTATCAATGCCGACTTCGCGCTGCGTTACAATGCAACCTGCATGTTGGTGTACGAATTCGATCGGGTCTTCAATGGTAATAATATGGCCTTTGGAATTCTGGTTACGGAAACCGATCATCGAAGCAAGGGAAGTCGACTTACCTGTACCTGTTGCCCCTACAAAAATGATGATGCCGCGTTTGGTCATCGCCAGTTCTTTCAGCACTTCTGGCAGTTTCAGGTCATCCATGGTGGGGATGTGGGTCTCGATCTTACGCAGAACCATGCCCGGCATATCACGTTGCTGAAAAGCACTGACACGGAAACGGGCTGTTTTTTCGCGATTCATGATCGCGAAGTTACATTCACGGGTATCGGCAAATTCTTTACGCTGTTTGTCCGTCATGATGGACTGTACCAGTTGACCGACGATTTCCCCAGACAGCTTAGTTTTTGAAACAGGGACAATCTGCCCGTTAATTTTCATTGAAGGTTCAACATCCGCCGTGACAAATAAGTCTGACGCATTCTGCTGAATCATCAAATTGAGTAAGTCATTAAAGTCCATGATATTTCTCTAATCCATTTATTTTTATAGGAATGACTCGGGTTGTTTCGCCACGGTACGTGCCGTTTGCGGACTGATTAAACCTTTGGACACCAATGTTTTCAAACTTTGATCCAAGGTGGTCATACCGTAGTTGGCACCTGTCTGGATCGCTGAGTACATTTGCGCGACTTTATTTTCACGCACAAGGTTACGAATTGCCGGAATCCCGATCATGATTTCATGTGCAGCCACACGGCCACCGCCGTTCTTTTTCAATAAGGTTTGTGAAATCACCGCTTGTAGAGATTCAGACAACATGGCACGCACCATATCTTTTTCTTCAGCAGGGAATACGTCGATGACACGGTCAATGGTTTTTGCGGCAGAGGTGGTATGCAGGGTACCAAACACCAAGTGACCGGTTTCCGCAGCGGTCAATGCCAGTCGAATGGTTTCCAGGTCACGCATCTCACCGACCAGAATAATATCCGGATCTTCACGTAGGGCAGAGCGCAGTGCGGCATTAAAGCCATGTGTATCACGGTGTACTTCACGCTGGTTGATCAGGCATTTCTTCGACTGGTGTACAAATTCGATTGGATCTTCTACCGTGAGGATATGGTCATAACGGTTTTCATTAATATAGTCGATCATTGCTGCAAGGGTGGTTGACTTACCCGAACCTGTCGGGCCTGTCACCAACACAATTCCACGTGGATAATCACAGATTTCCTTGAAAATTGTACCGAGGCCTAAATCTTCCATGGTCAGGACTTTAGAAGGAATGGTACGGAACACGGCACCAGCGCCACGGTTCTGGTTGAAGGCATTGACACGGAAACGGGCAATATTCGGTACTTCAAATGAAAAGTCAGTTTCTAGGTCTTCTTCAAAATCACGACGTTGTTTATCATTCATAATGTCATACACTAGACGGTGTACATCTTTATGTTCCAGTGCTGGCAAGTTGATACGACGGACTTCACCATCTACGCGAATCATCGGAGGCATACCTGCTGACAGGTGTAAATCTGACGCACCGTTTTTAACCGAAAAGGCGAGTAATTCTGTAATATCCATAATTTCCCCGAAACAAACTCAAAAAGTCTCATTATTTTGTAGAATAATATAAGGCTTTCATTCCGGCTTACCAACACCTTAAAGAATGGGAAAGCAAAAAAACATTTCGTAAATGAGAACTGTGTCAATGAATCAATCGCAACAATCCCGCCAAACTGTTTTAAATCAAATAGAACACGCCTGTCAGCAAGTTCAGCGAGATCCTGCGACTGTGCAATTGTTAGCCGTTTCAAAGACTCATCCTGCATCAAGCTTACGAGACATGTACGCAGTGGGGCAGCGTTGTTTTGGTGAAAACTATCTACAGGAAGCCTTGGAAAAAATTGAGGAACTACGGGACTTAGAAATTGAATGGCATTTTATTGGGCATGTACAGCGCAATAAAACCAAGCATCTGGCTGAGAAATTTGACTGGGTGCATGGGGTTGACCGTTTGATTATTGCCGAGCGTCTATCTGGCCAGCGTCTGGAATCGCAAGCGCCGTTAAATATTTGTCTACAAGTGAATATTGATGGACAAGATTCAAAAGATGGTTGCCAGCCAGAACAAGTGGCTGAACTGGTTCAGCACATCAGCCAGCTTCCACATATCCGTTTACGTGGCTTGATGGTCATTCCTGCGCCTGAAAATCATGCTGCATTTGCAGATGCTAAAGCACTATTTGATCAGGTGAAAGCCTTGCATGCACAGCCGCAAGATTGGGATACTTTGAGTATGGGGATGTCGGCTGATTTGGAAGCTGCGATTGCAGCGGGTTCTACGATGGTAAGAATAGGAACTGCATTGTTTGGTGCAAGGGATTATAGCGTCTAGAGATTAATTATATATTTGAATCTACTTTATTTTTTGAGGGGTAAATATGAATTTTTTAAAAAAAAGTTTAATAATCACGATTTTTAGTTTAGCAATCAACACAATGGTTCATGCAGATAATATTGATTTGCAAACTCTAACAGAGCAAGCGGAACAGGGGGATGCAGTTGCTCAATATAATTTAGGGATAATGTATCACAACGGGGCAGGCGTTGCTCAAAATTATACTAAAGCAATAGAATTGCTTAATCAGGCAGCTGATCAAGGTCTTATGCAAGCTCAATATGATTTGGGGTATATGTATGTTCAGAACCTAGAAAACGTACCTATGAATTATGAGAAGGCAGCTGCATGGTTTACTAAGGCTGCGAATCAAGGTTCTGCAAGAGCTCAGTATGGTTTGGGTTTATTGTATCGTAATGGACAAGGTGTTACCCAAGATTATACTAAGGCAGTTGAATTATATATTTTAGCTGCAAATCAGGGACTTGCAGAGGCCCAAAATAATTTGTCGATAATGTATGGTAGAGGTTTAGGAGTCCCACAAAGCAATTCTAAAGCTAAAGAGTGGCTTTCAAGAGCAGCAGAAAATGGAAGTGCGAGTGCACAATATAATATTGCAAAAATGTACCATGATGGTACGGATGGTTTCCCTCGTAACTTAAATGAAGCTAAAAAGTGGTATAAAAAATCTGCCGATAATGGAAATGTATTGGCAAAAAAAGCATTAGAGAATATGTAGTTTTGAAGCAGAAAGATAATAAGTTTGATTTGAACTTAACCTTATTATATTTAGTAAAAGGTTAAGTCCATTAACTTTCTTTCTAAAGCATTAGGAGGAAAGTAATATTTCAGTTTTAGCCCACTACTTCAATCCGACTCGAGCCTGAACCAACTGGTTGAACCTGAATCTGTACAGGAATCCGTTCATGCATTTCCTGAATATGCGAAATTAAGATTACTTTACGACCTTGGCTTTGCAATTGATCCAGCGCATTCATCACCATGTGCAATGATGACGCATCCAGCGTCCCAAAACCTTCATCAATAAACAGTGATTCGATTTTCATAGAACCCGAGGCCATATTGGCTATCGCCAAGGAAATCGCGAGGGCGGTGAGGAAAGATTCTCCACCTGAGAGTGAAGCCACCGAACGGATTTCGCCATCCATATCATGGTCGATAATCGCCAGACTGAGCGAGTTATCCAGACGTTTTAGAGTGTAACGCTGTGACAGCATTGCCAATTGCTGATTGGCATATTCCAGCAAAATATCCAGATTATACTGTTGGGCCAAATCACGGAAATCTTTGCCCTTAGAATCGCCAATCAGGCTCGAAATCTTATTCCAGCGATGCTCCTGTTGCTGAATTTGCTGGATCTGCTCGGCAAACTGTTTTTGCTTGGCAAGATTTTGCTGATGCAGTTCCAGCTGAACTTTATATTGATCGCGTTGTTCAAGCTGCTGTTGCAGTTTGTCCTGATTTAACTGAATCAGCTCAGACAGCTGTTCCTGCTGGATCTCAGGCTGTTGTTGTTGATGCTCGTTTAATTGCTGTTGTGCAGTTTTGAGCGCATAGGCAGCTTCGCTGAGAACACGCTCTGCATTTTGCAGCGTTAAGCGAATCTGCTGTTCCTGTGTAGACGAAATGGCCAGCAACTGACTCAGCTGCAGCTCTTCAAACTGGGTATGCTGCGTCAGCCATGCATTAATTTCGTTGTTACATTGAGTCAATGCATGCTGATTGTGCTGATGCTGGGCTTTGAGCTGTTCCAGTTCATTCTTGTGTTGCTCAAAGTTTTGTCGTGCCAGTTCGAAATTCTGTTTAAGTTGCTGGTATTGATGCTGCACCTGCTGTCGTTGCTGATCATGCTGATGAAACCATTCATTGGCTTTGAGTTCGGTTGAACCGGCCATGGCCTGAATGAGTTGATTGGCAGATTCACTATTTTGTTGACCCTTTTTCGCAATGTCCTGCAATTGCTCAGTCAGTTCAGCATGTTGGGTATTCAAGCCATTCAGATTTGATATGAATAAATTGAGCTGTTGAGTGCTGTGCTGTTGTTGTTTGCTGAGTCCATCCGCATGATCAAGCTGTTGCAGGCGTTGTTTTAAACGCTGCACAATTTGTTGTGAGTGGGCTAGCGGTTGTTCCAGCCAAAGTGTTTTCTCATTGATTTCCAGACAATCTACAATATGCTGAATCTGTTGTTGTAATTGCTGTACGTTTTCAAGTTGATAAGCCGTATTTTGAATAGACTGATTTAAATGAAGCTGCTGTTTGCTGGCCTGGCTGAGCTGGTGTAATTCCTGCTCAAGCTGTTGTTTTGTCTGTGTAGATTGAGTGCTTAAGCCTTGCAGGTAAACTTCAAGTTCAGGTTGCGCCACATTCAAATCGAGTTGGATCTGGGTTTGAGCCAAATAGTGCTGTAATTCTTGCTGTTGCGTGTTTAGCTTGTTCTGGGCCTGTTGTAAGGCATTTTGCTGCTGCTTTTGCTCGGATTGCAGTTGGGTAAATTGCTGCTGTGTATGCTGCCATTGTTGAAAACATTGCTGTTCTTGCTGTAAAGCCTGTTGTTCCTGCTGTTGTTGTAATGCAAATAAGGCCTTAGACACTGGACTTTCATCATCACGATAGGGATGCTCGGTACTGCCACAGACCAGACAGGCTTCACCTTGTTTCAGTTCAGCACGTAAATGTTCAACATTTTCTGCGTGTAACAGGCGTTGCTGTTGCAGAATATGTTGTAATTTTTCCCGTTCGTTTTTTGCGGCCTGAAATTCACTTTCCGCTTTTTGAGTATTTTGCTCAAGCTGTTGAGATTGGTGTTGCAGTGCCCCCAGGGTTTGTTTGAGTGCTGAGGCTTCATTTTTTAATTGAAAATGATGCTGTAATTTTTGCTGAATCACATCCAGTTGATTCAGTTGAGTCAACAATTGCTCTTTTTGTGCCTGTTTTTGTTCTAGCCTAGACTCAATCTGCTGCGGGCTACCAAACTGTGTAATCAATTGAGCAATTAGGTTTTTATCTTGCTCAAGTTTGACCTGAGCCTGTTGAATATTCCCAAGGGTATTTTCAACTTTTTGATAATGCTGAATAAACTGTTCGAGCTGCTGTACATGGGCATGCAGACCCTTATCCAAAACCGAGAAGTGGCCACTGTGCTGTAATTGCTCAATACAGGTTGCCTGTTGTGTACTCAAATTCTGAATATGTTGCTCAAGCTGTTGCTGCTGTTGCAGTAGAGGCTGTTGCTGAGTTTCAACATGTGCCAGTCTGCTTTTGGTCTTTTTATAATCTTCTGCAATATAGTCCCGTTCCTGCACATATTTACGAACCTGATTCAACTCATCTTGATGTTGCAACTCAAAATTCTGAAACTGTTGTAGCGCCGTTTCTGCTTGCGTATAGCGGACTTTTTCCTGCTCAAACGCTGAGGTAAAGCGACTAAAATCTTGCTGTTTCTGCTGCAGTTGTGGTTCAAGTTGTTGCAGTGTTTTTTGGATTTGCTGCTGTTGAAAAGCAACAGGGCGAATCTCGGAAAAGATATCCAGTTGTTCGAGCAGTTGGCGATCTGTTGCTAATCCAGCATGGGCATTGAGTTGCGTCTCATGCTGCTGTTGTTTGAAGATAACTTCACTTTTAAGCTTTTGTTGCTGCTCAAACCACTGTTGTTGTTGTTTAAGCTGGTTTCGCTCGTTCTCAAGTTGCTGGACTTGTTGTTGGAGCTGTTGAAACTGAGCCTGTAATTCGGCAACTTCCTCATCGGAACGAATTTCGATATGGCCTAAAACATTTTCCAGCTGTTTGCGCTGATTGGTGATTTCTCGGGTCTTTTCAAAGGCCAGTTGTCCAATTTTGGCAAAGATACTGGAATTGGTCAGATACTCCAGCAATTCGCCCCGTTCGGTATCACGAGCTTTTAAAAATGCCGTGACCTCAGACTGCGCCAGTAAAACGGCGCGGGTAAACTGTTCAAAACTGAGTTGGGTAATCTGCTGGATATGGCTTTCGACGGCTTTGGTCTTGTCTGCTACTACTACACCGTCGGTGAGACATTTAAGCGAGCGCTGCACACTTTGCAGTTTCCCACTGGCATTTTCACGAGCACGTTTAATTTCCCAACGCGCCTGATAATGTTTTTGGTCTTGTGCTACAAAACACAGTTCAGCAAAGCCGTGTCCTGTACCACGACGTAAAACGGTCAGGGGAGAGTTGGTCAGTAGCTCCGAACCATCCACATCCAGAAGCTTGCCATCACTTTCTTTAAGGCGGGGAATTTTATTAAACAAGGCCAGACACATGGCATCTAAAATGGTGGATTTACCAGCCCCAGTTTTGCCGACAACGGCGATCAGTCCCGCATTGGCCAAAGGGTCGCATTCAAAATCAATAAAGTGTTCGCCTGCAAGAGATGCCAGATTTTTTAGCCGAATCGATAAAATTTTCATGGCAAATCCTTAAGAACTTTGATCATCTTCAAGTTTTTTCTGTGCTTCATTCACCAGACTTAAGAAATCTTTGGTGACGTCATCATCGGCGTGATAACCCTTTTTCTCCCAGATCTGCTGGAATAATTTTTCTGGTGTCGGTGGTTCCAGGCTGATGCTCTGCTTGGTTTCAGCATTATTTTCATTGGATAAATATTGTCTGGAAATACGTACCAGACGATAGCGATCCTTCGGCAAGGCATCTTCAAATTGTTGGCGCAAATTCGGCTGTGGGGGAATCGCGGTATGATATTCGATATCGACATATTCACGATGCTCAATATTTTCGATGGGGCCACTCGGTAGGTTTTTAAGCTGCTGCATGACCGCTGTGAGTTCATCTTTAATTTTATGCAGTTGAATACTTCGCGGAATTGCCAATGCTTCAAAATTTAGCTTATTTTCTGGTTGGGTCGAATCAATGGTGACTTCAACAATCTGATGCTTATAGTTGATTTCACTAAATGACAGTGGAATTGGAGAGCCGCTATAACGGATATGTGGATGTTGTACCTTTTGTGGTTTATGTAAATGACCCAGCGCAACATAATCGATGCTGTCATCAAACAGGCTGGTCGAAAGTGCTTCTTCATTGCCAATGATAATGGGGCGTTCAGAATCAGAAGTTTCCCCGCCTTGCATATGTGCATGCGACATCAGAATCAGCGCTTGATCCTCGGTTTTACGACGTTTGGCTTCTTCGATTAATTGTTGGTGTAGATAAGCAATAGCATTCTGGCTATTGGTGGTATATTCATTAAACCCCGTGATTTCGGCAGAACGCAAGAAGGGCAAGGCAATACACCACGCGACAATCTGTTTTTGCTCATCATAAATCGGCAGAATTAAACGTTCCAGATCCAGCGTTTTATCTTCCTTCCAGCGAATCACGCCAACCGTTTTGGCATTATATTTGGCCAATAAGGGTTCAACCTGTTCAATTCGGTAGCCTGAATCGTGATTGCCTGCAATCATGAGGGTTTGCATATGCGGTGCAAGTTCATGCGCATCGGCAAGGAACTGGTAGAGCTGCTTTTGTGCCTGAGAACTCGGATTGATGACATCAAAAATATCACCCGCAATCAGCAAGGCATGCGGCTGTTTCTGTTTGATTTGCTCAAGTAACCATGCCAGAAATTGTTCATGTTCATAATGGCGGGAATGATTATAAAAGAATTGCCCCAAATGCCAGTCAGAAGTATGAAAAAAACGCACAGTCATAAATGAATCTAAAAAAAGAATTGAACCAGAATAAGGTAGCACGTATTTAAGTGGAAAGGAGAATCTTGCTGAGCAGAAAAGTAGTACATGATCGCGCTTGATCATTTTTAAACGTTGCTCTAGTTTGAAGATAAAGTCATGCAACAAAAAATGAGGCATAAAGATGAGCTTAGGTAAAGTAAGCCGTGAAGTGACGGATCAGATTATGTTGATTGGGCTGGACCGTGTGGAAAAACGGAATGCCTTTGATAGTCATATGATTCAGGATTTGTCACTGGCGTTAACCGAATATGAGCATGATCCTGAACTTCGGTGTGCGGTAATTTTTGCGCATGGCGACCATTTTACAGCGGGCCTGGATCTGGTTGAGTTACAACCGAAGATATCTGAAGGCATCTTTAATTTTGCTGAACAACAAATTAACCCGTGGGGAACAGCGGGCCGGCATCGCAGTAAACCCGTGGTGGTGGCAGTACAGGGAATTTGTTATACCGCAGGAGTTGAGTTGATGCTAAATGCCGATGTGGTCATTGCCAGCGAGAATACCGTCTTTGGTCAGCTTGAAGTGCTACGTGGCATCATGCCATTTGGAGGTGCAACGGTGCGCTTTGTGCAGGCTGCGGGATGGCAAAAAGCCATGCCCTATTTATTAACCGGCAAAACTTTTGATGCGAAAACGGCGGATCAACTCAATCTGATTTCTGAGATTGTGGAAAATGGTCAACAGTTGCAGCGAGCCATTGAAATTGCCAAAGAGATTTGCCTCTCCGCACCACTTGCGGTACAGGCTTTATTAGCTTCTGCAACCGATGCGCTAACTCAAGGGCAGACGGCGGCCTTTGAAAAGATGAACAGTTATCTGATGCCATTGTTTGAATCGCAGGATGCACAAGAGGGCGTCCATGCCATGTTAGAAAAACGTCCGCCGCAGTTTAAGGGAAAATAATCATTTTGACTTCACTTGAGCCTGATCAGTTATTGCGCATTTTCATCGATTTCACAAATACCAAAGGTATTGTGGTCAGGATCAAGAAAATAGCCCTGCCAGCAACGATTCGGGATTGCGAATTTATCCATTGCCACAATGCCGCCGAGGCTAAGAATTTTAGCTGCTGTTTCATCAAAGTTTTCGACTTCTATGGTGCAGGTAAAGGCATTGGTCCCGCATCCTGTGGGTGGAATCGCCACTGGGCGTTGTAGTAAGCCGCCGTGAATTCCCTCTGTTTCAATGCGATAATATTCAATCGGCAGGCCTTCCACTTTTTCAAAATGCCAGCCAAATGCAGACTGGTAAAAATGGACGTCGCGTTGAGGATTGGATGACTGAATTTCAAAATAGGCAACAGTATTCATGATTCTATTCCTTGGTCTTTATTGTGCTTGATTCATTCTAGACAGAACTGGCATGAGCGTGCTAAAGCTTTATGTAAATGAGTAAAGTTGTCCTTTCTGATTTGATTACTCAAATAAATTTTATGAGTTTAACTAAAATAGCGGAGATTGATTAAACCTTGATGAAGATAATGAAGTTAGCCGATCATCCTAAGCTTTTGGATCAGGCTGCCAATTGGTTTTCGCAGAAATGGGAGATTCCTGTTGAAGCATACCGTGACAGCATGCAGACCTCGATTGAACAGTCACAAGCCATTCCACAATGGTATGTGATTCTGGATGACAGGCG
Organism: Acinetobacter courvalinii; assembly: GCF_014635545.1. Taxonomy (GTDB): domain Bacteria; phylum Pseudomonadota; class Gammaproteobacteria; order Pseudomonadales; family Moraxellaceae; genus Acinetobacter; species Acinetobacter courvalinii. The sequence continues at coordinate 2,057,851 of NZ_BMDA01000001.1, read as the reverse complement.
GCACATTATTGCGGGTGCAGGGGTGATTGATAATGACTTCCATGACCGCAAAGACCTGACACCAAATTTATGTGCCTTATTTGTTGAAGAGACTTATCGAAAGCAGAATATTGCCAGACAACTATTAGATTTTGCTCGGACAGAGATGAAAAACGCTGGATTTAAAAAGTTGTATCTAGTGACAGATTTAAATGATTTCTATGAAAAATGTGGCTGGACATTTTTAACGAAGGTCACCGAAGATGATGGTGAGTTGATCAATATGTATGTTGCCGATACCTGAACAAACTCAAATCGCAGGCAAATAAAAACCGACGATTCGAGTGATGATAAATCGTCGGTCAAAATCTTTTTCAATGGTTATGGCTGCTAACACAACCATTGTTAAAGATGGAGAGTCATAATGAAAGGTCACCGAAAACATTGCGGATGCCGTGCAATGTCCAATCGGTTGCTGCGACCTTGTACCCTATATAACGCTGCTGGTTAAGGATTGGTTGACATAAAAATGAAAAAAAAGTGAAAAAAATTTATAATTATTTCTTAAAGCCAGTCTAATTAGGTTTATCTTTATGATTTCATTGCGTTTGTATTATCTCTGGTTTTTTATTATTTGTTTGGCCTCGACGTTAATTGCCGGTGTGCTGGCCGCGATTCTACCGAATAGCTTAGGTGGGGTACTCACTGCAATTCCTTATCTGATCGCGATTATCTTTGTTTTGTTTAAATTTCTCAAGCAACAGCGCCGTGCACCCAATGCGCAAGAGAAAAAGCGCTTAAGCATTGGCTTTAGTCTGATCTTTTGGGGGTACAATGCATGTGGTCTGTTACTCGGGCTATATATTTTTGCGCGTAAAGATCCTGAAATTTGGCAGAACTTCCTGCTTTATTTAAAACAGCCACAATTTTTACTTGCTGTATTGGGTATGTGGTTGGTGATTGCCTTACCTTTATTTCTCATTACTTATTGGTTTTATGGACCGCAGGCACAGAGAATGGCCACAAAGATGTTTCACTAATTAAAGAAAGTTTACTTGTCATTCACTTTTATTCTGCTAAGACTTAGGCATTGATCTGATCAATATCATGCAGGATGAGGATGTAATGCAGAAACAGACAGTTTTAATTACAGGCGCTAGCGGTTTTATCGGTTCGTATTTGCTGCCTTTCTTGTTAGAGCGGAACTATCAGATCATTGCACTGACCCGCCAGCCCAATCGGGTATCGTCGCATTCAGCACTGCGTTGGGTAACTGATCTTGATCAAATTGAAACACAACACATTGATTATGTGATTAATCTGGCGGGCGAAAATATTGGTGCAAAACGCTGGACGGAACAACGTAAGCAGCAGCTGATACACAGCCGTGTGGCAATGACTGAGCAGTTGTATCAATGGCTGGAACAACGGCAAATTTTTCCGACATGCATTATTTCCGGTTCTGCGATTGGTTATTACGGGATTGATCCTCAACAGCAATGGAAGCTTGTTTGTGATGAAAATACGCCACCACAGACGATTTTTATGTCTGAGTTGTGCCAGAAATGGGAACAAACGGCTTTAAAATTTATCCAGCAAAAGACCAAGATTATTCGTTTAGGCGTGGTTTTCGGGCAAGGCGGAATTTTGCCGCAGATGCTGTTGCCGATCCGGTTAAATGCTATTGCCAAAATTGCTTCAGGACAACAACCGGTGGTGTGGATTCATATTCAGGATGTACTGAATGCCATCCTTTTTCTGCTGCATTCGGATCATCGTCAAAAGGTGTATAACCTGGTTGCACCTGATCGGGTCAATCAACAACAGTTTGCTCAAGTGGCTGCCCACATTTTAAAGCGCAAACCTTTTATGAACCTGCCCAAATGTGTGTTTACCTTGCTGTTGGGCGAGCAATCACAACTGATCCTTAATGGACAGTATGTGGTTCCCAAGGCTTTGCTGGATCACGGCTTCCAGTTTCAATATCCGGATTTGAATGGAGCTTTGACCGAAATTCTAGCAAGACATTAAATTCTGTTGTTTTAAGCGCAAGGGTGAATAGGCTTGAGGATCAACAATTGTCTCTTGACCCAACAGCAGTTGGCGTAACAGTCGTGCTGAGCCAGAACCCATGCATAAGCCGTTACGGAAATGTCCAAAATTAGCCCAAAGGTTTTCCAGTTCAGGCATGGCACCAATATAGGGAATCCCTTGTGGTGAGCTTGGACGCAATCCAGCCCAACGTTTTACAATGGGGAATTGCGCTAACTCAGGAACCATCTCTAAGCAGGCAGCAAGAATGTCCTGTTGGGTCTGTTCATCTACCGCAGTGCTAAAGCCTGTATCTGCCATGCTTGAACCACATACAATGTGTCCATCTTGACGGGGAATCAGGTACATCACCCGATTCATGCACATGGTCGGTAACCAGTTTTCAGGGGTTTTAAATAACAGCATCTGTCCTTGGACTGGTTGCACAGGAACATGGCATTGCAGTTGTTCGGCCCATTGCTGGCTCCATGCACCAGAACTGATGACCACATGATCTGCCATAAATTTTCGGCCATCTTCGGTTTCAATTCCGAGCACTTTCTTATTCTGAATCATTAATTTTTCAACAGGACAATGTTCAAAAAAACGCACCAATGCATGTTGCTTTAAGTAGCAAATTAATGATTGTAATAAACGTGGATTGCGAACATTGGAGAGTTGCGGGAAGTAGATAGCTTGCTGGAATTGTTGGGAAATATGGGGGTTAATCTGTTCGAGTCTGGAGCGATTGAGCAACTCGCATTGCTGCATCGGTTCATGGTATCGGGTGGCATAATTCAAGCCAGTTTCGAAATCTTCCTGATCAAAGATCAGCATGCCGGTATCGTGGATTTGAAAATCAATGCCAGTGACGGGGAGTAACTTTTCATTCCAGGTCTGGTACAGCGATTTTCCGTATTGCGCCAGTTGATTGACTTCAGGCGCATAACGCCATGGATACATGGGGGAGAGAATACCACCACCTGCCCATGAGGCAGCTTGACCTGCTTGTTGTTGATCAAAAATATCGACAGAGCAGCCTTGTTCAGCGAGTTCTAATGCTGACATTAAGCCACTAATACCCGCACCAATGATGGCAATATGCATGATAAAGTTAAACCAGTTTAAAAATTCCCCTCTTTATCAAAGAGGGGTTAGGGGAGATTTTATTTCATCTCTTTTAATTTACGGGCTGCATCTTCTGCAAAATAGGTCCAGATCCCATCAGCACCGGCACGACGGCAGCACATTAAGGATTCCAGAATTACGCTGTCAGATAACCAGCCGTTCTGAATCGCACCCGCAAGCATGGCATATTCACCACTGACCTGATAGAGGAAAGTTGGCACGCCAAAAGTATCTTTGACTTCACGCACCACATCCAGATAAGGCATGCCCGGTTTAACAATGACCATATCTGCACCTTCTTGCAGATCCAGTGCGATTTCATGTAAGGCTTCGGCACGGTTGCCAATATCCATTTGATAATTGTATTTATTGCCACCTTTCAGGTTGCTGGCAGAGCCGACCGCATCACGGAAAGGGCCGTAGAAGCTGGATGCATATTTCGCTGAGTAGGCCATAATGTTGGTATAGATAAAATCGTTTTGCTCGAGTGCTTGGCGAATCGCACCGATACGGCCGTCCATCATGTCACTTGGTGCAATCACATCAGCCCCAGCTGCAGCATGACTGAGTGCCTGTTTCACCAGACATTCAACCGTTTCATCATTTAACACATAACCTGTGTCATCAATAATGCCGTCTTGACCGTGTGTGGTATAAGGGTCAAGCGCACCGTCGGTAATCAGCACCATTTCTGGTAATTCTTTTTTGAGTAGACGACAGGTGGTTTGAACTAAACCATTTTCGTCCCAAGCGGCTTCCGCTGTTAAACTTTTATCTTGTTGTGGTGTCACAGGGAATAAAGCAAGTTTCGAGACACCGAGTTCAAGCAGGGTTTCCGCTTTCTTTAGCAGTAAATCAGCCGATAGACGTTGCACATTCGGCATGCTTGGAATGTCTTGAGTTTGTTGTTGTCCCGGTAATACAAACACTGGATAAATCAAGTGATCTGCCGTTAAATGCGTTTCGCTGACCATGGCACGAAGTTGGTCATTTTTACGGATACGGCGCATGCGAGTCGCAGGAAAAGCGGGACGATTGAACGTATAAGTCATAACAATCTCGATGTTCAGTATTACACTAGGGGAATAATTGAGGTATGAAGTCACGCGAGGGAGAGCTGGGTGACGTCGCTCAATTACGAACCCCGCTATTGTAGCCCCATATTTTTAGATTTGTGCAAAATAATGGAAAGTTATTCTTTCCATTGAGTGTAGGCCGCGTATGAATGATGTAAAGAAAAACTGGACTGGCAATATTCAGTTAGGTGCAAAGGCAGATCACCAAGTGGTCTTGAAACAGCTATGTAAGGCATTTAATGCCTGTCCATTTTTTAAATACAGTGGCATGGTCATGCGCGTGGTCGATGATCAGATTGAAGCCTATGTGGAGATGCAGCCAGAACTGGTCGGGAATCTGGCATTCCAGATTTTACATGGTGGTGTGGCGGCTACGATTCTGGACAGTATCGGTGGTGTAGCAGCGATGGAGCAACTTTATCGCCGTGCCGCACCCGAAGATTTGCCTGATACCATCAAGAAAGTATCCCGTCTGGCCACGGTGGATATGCGGGTCGATTATCTGGCGCCAGGTCGTGGTAAATATTTTATTGCCCGTGCCGAAACCTTACGTCTAGGTCGTAAAGGCTGCACCATGCGCATGACCATGGTCAATGATGAGGACAAGCCGATTGCCACTGCGATCGCATCTTATGCCTATTAATCGGTTACTGCTTAAATTAGAACAATGTGAAGGCCTCTTATGCCACGCTTGAGAGGCTGATTTCATTTTAGAAGCATTTTATTCTCCATTCCGATTGTTTTATAGCAGGCCTAAGGCCTGCTTTTTTTGTGCCTGAATATTCGCATCGCGAGCTGGGTCAAAATGATTCACAAACTGGATAAAGATCTGGAAAAAGTGGATAGAGTCCAACCATAAATCAGGCTTCAATCAATAAAAGATTTTTATGGATTGGAGGAGATAAAAATGACGACACGTAATATTGCCGAATGGCAGGACTTTGTGAGTGGTTGTCTGGACTTTCGCCCGAAAGATGGAGTATTCCGTATTGCGCGCGAGATGTTCACTGAAGCTGAACTGTTCGATTTGGAAATGGAATTTATTTTTGAAAAAGTCTGGATTTACGCCTGCCATGAAAGTGAAATTGCCAATAATCATGATTTTCTAACCGTTCAAATAGGGCGCCAACCGTTAATCATTAGCCGTGATGGTCAAGGCCAACTGCATGCCATGATCAATGCCTGTGAGCATCGCGGTGCGACCTTAACCCGTGTGGCCAAAGGCAATCAATCCACTTTTACTTGTCCCTTCCATGCGTGGTGCTACAAGTCCGATGGCCGTCTGGTCAAAGTCAAAGCGCCTGCCGAATATTGTGAAGATTTTGATAAGTCCAGCCGTGGACTCAAGCAGGGGCGAATTGCCAGTTATCGCGGTTTTGTCTTTGTCAGTCTGGATACACAGGCTACGGATAGTCTCGAAGACTTCTTGGGGGATGCCAAAGTCTTTCTGGACTTAATGGTAGAGCAGTCACCGACTGGTGAGTTGGAAGTCCTGCAAGGCAAGTCGGCCTATACCTTTGCAGGAAACTGGAAGCTGCAAAATGAAAATGGACTGGATGGCTATCACGTCAGTACCGTGCACTATAACTATGTCTCCACCGTACAGCATCGCCAACAGGTTAATGCAGCCAAAGGTGATGATCTGGATACCTTGGATTACAGCAAATTAGGCGCAGGTGATAACCAGACTGATGATGGCTGGTTCAGTTTTAAAAACGGTCATAGCGTTTTATTCAGCGACATGCCCAATCCAGCGGTGCGTCCTGGCTATGATACGGTGATGCCGTATCTGCTGGAAAAATATGGTGCCAAGCGTGCGGAATGGGCTATGCATCGTCTCAGAAACCTGAATCTTTATCCAAGTTTATTCTTTATGGATCAGATCAGTTCACAGCTGCGCATTGTGCGTCCAGTGGCATGGAATAAAACTGAAGTGATCAGCCAATGTCTGGCGGTAAAAGGCGAGTCAACCGAAGCGCGTCGTAACCGTATTCGTCAGTTTGAAGACTTTTTTAATGTTTCGGGCTTAGGTACGCCAGATGATCTGGTGGAGTTCCGTGAACAGCAAAAAGGATTTCAGGCGCGTCTGGAACGCTGGAGTGATATCTCTCGTGGTCATCATAACTGGTGTTATGACATGACCCAAAATGCACAAGACTTGGGAATCAAACCCCTGATTACAGGCCGTGAACTGACGCATGAAGGCCTATATGTCAATCAGCATGGTCATTGGCAACGTTTAATGCTGGATGGCTTAAATCGCAAGGCTTTAAAAATGCAGGATATTACCTATCAACTTGATACAGCAACGGAAGAGGTATAAGTCATGACTGCTGAATTACATTTTGCCGTTTCACAATTCCTTTATCAGAAGTCTGAATTATGCGACCGCTATGACTGGGATGCCTATCTGGAACTGTATGATGAAGATAGTGAGTATCACATTCCGCAATGGATTGATGATCATCGTTATGTCGAAGATCCAAATCAGGGCTTGTCTTATATCTATTATGCAGACCGTTCGGGGCTGGAAGATCGCGTATTTCGTATCCGTACGGGTAAGGCGGCCTCAGCGACACCTTTACCCCGTACCCAGCACAGCATTCAAAATGTACAGGTTAAAAGCCTGCCAGATGGCTTGGTTGAAGCCAAAGTCGGTTGGAGCACCTTATATAACCGTCAGGGGCTGGAAGGTTGCTTCTATGGACATGCCACTTATCTGTTAAGACCAACCGCTGAAGGATTCCGTATCCGTCGTCAGCACACGATTTTGCTGAATGACAAAATTGATTCGGTCTTGGATTTTTATCATGTTTAAGGGAGCATCATGATGGGACATTCAGTTGCGCTTAATTTTGCCGATGGAAAAACCTTTTTTATTTCAGTTCAAGAGAATGAGTTGTTGCTGAATGCAGCCATTCGTCAGGGCATCAATTTACCCTTGGATTGCCGTGAAGGCGTGTGCGGAACCTGTCAGGGACAATGTGAAACAGGCATTTATGAGCAGGAATATGTGGATGAAGATGCGTTAAGTGAACGTGACTTAGCAGAGCGCAAAATGCTGGCCTGTCAAACAAGGGTCAAATCCAATGCTGCATTCTATTTCGATCACAATTCTGAAATCTGCAACGCTGGCGAAACACAGAAAATTGCGACGAAAGTGACTCAGGTTGAACTGGTGTCCGAGACAACCGCGATTTTGCATGTTGATGCCAGTGCATCTGCCAAGCAACTCGAGTTTTTACCCGGCCAATATGCGCGTTTGCAGATTCCCGAGACGGATGACTGGCGTTCTTATTCTTTTGCCAATCGTCCGAATCAGACCAATCAATTGCAGTTTTTAATCCGCTTATTACCCGATGGCGTGATGAGCAATTATTTACGTGAACGTTGCCAAGTGGGTCAAACCATTTTGATGGAAGCACCTTTGGGTAGTTTCTATTTACGTGAGGTTGAGCGACCGCTGGTATTTATTGCGGGTGGAACAGGGCTGTCGGCATTTTTAGGCATGCTGGACAATATTGCGGAACAGGCAAATGCACCCGCAATCCAGCTGTATTACGGCGTCAATCAGGCAACCGACTTATGCGAGCAATCCCGTTTGCAAGGCTATGCGGAACGTTTACCAAATTTCAATTATCAACCTATTGTCACGCAAGCTTCAGAGGCTTGGGCAGGCAAAACAGGTTATATCCATGAGCATCTGGATCGGGAGCAACTGGCAGAACAGCCCTTTGATATGTACCTATGCGGCCCGCCACCGATGATCGAGGCTGTTAAAGGCTGGCTGGATGGACAAGCCTTAGACAACTATCGCCTCTATAGCGAAAAGTTTTTACAAAGCAATACGGCTGGTCATTGATCGGCTGCGTTGCCAGACGATGAATACAAAACAGGGGGAGAGGAAATCCCCCTGTTAAAGATAAATAAGCCGTTTGAAAAATTAAAAATCTCAACGTGAGCATACGTTGAAACATCGACTTTTAAGGGAATAAAAATGAAGACAATTGATGTGAATCATGTGATCAATCGGGATCGGCTATCGCCCTTGCAATGGCTGGTGTTTGCCTTGGGCTTTCTGGTGTTTTTCTGTGATGGTTTGGATACCGGAATTATCGGTTTTATTGCGCCTGCCTTGCTGGATGACTGGGGTATCAGTAAACCTGAATTGGCGCCAGTGCTGAGTGCGGCACTGGTGGGGATGTCGATTGGTGCAATTATTTCTGGGCCTTTGGCGGATAAATTTGGACGTAAAGGCGTGATTGTATCCACGACTTTATTGTTTTCTATATTTACCATTCTGTGTGGATTTGCTTCATCTACCCAAGACCTGATGCTTTACCGTTTTATTACCGGTGTGGGGTTAGGCGCGGCCATGCCGAATATTAGTACCATTGTTTCAGAATATATGCCTGCAAAACGCAAAGCTTTTTTAACAGGGCTTGCCGGTTGTGGATTTATGTTGGGTATTTCTTGTGGCGGGGTGTTGTCAGCCTATTTACTGGAAAATCTGGGCTGGGCCAAGGTGGTGATTCTGGGTGGGATTATTCCTTTATTTCTAGTGGTCGCTTTAATCTTGAAATTACCAGAATCTGTACCGTATCTGATTAAAAAAGATCAGCAAAATAAAGCCCAAAGCATTTTGGAAAAAGTTCAGGGTCATGCTTTTGCTGATACGGTCAAAATCGAATTAGCCCAAGTTGATGTCAATCATAGCGATAGCCCGGTCAGAACCGTACTAACGAAATATCTCTGGGGAACGGTGATGTTGTGGCTATGCTGTTTTATGAGTCTGTTGGTATTCTATTTGCTGACCAGCTGGATGCCGACGATTCTAAAAACAGCGGGCTTTAGTACCCAGCAATTTAGCCTGATTGCTTCCATTTTTCCTTTTGGGGGTGTAATTGGTGCGGTGATCATGGGCTGGTATATGGATAAGCTCAATCCAACTCAGGTGATTAAATATGCCTACCTGACAGCATTTGTGCTATTCATTGTTGCAGGCTTTGTCAGCTCCAGTATCGTGTTACTTAGCATCAGTATTTTCCTGATCGGGGCATTGCTGACAGGAGCACAATCATCACTACTGCCTTTGGCTGCTTTATTTTATCCATCGCAATGTCGTGCAGTCGGCGTGTCGTGGATGCATGGGATTGGACGAGTTGGAGCAATTTTCGGGGCATTTTTCGGTTCGTATATCTTTACCTATGACATTAGCCTCGGTGGTATTTTTTACCTTTTGGCCTTACCGACCTTTATTGCTTTTGTCGCGCTGAGCTTGAAAGCGATGCATCAAAATAATAAAGCCAATCCTGTGTTAAGCACCAGTTAATGGCAAGAAAGCCCAGTACGTTGACTGGGCTTTTTATTTAACAATGCTTACTCATGTTTATTTCGGGTTTCACTCGGTTTTTCGCCAAATTCATCTTTATATTCTTGAGCGAAGCGGCTGAGATGATTAAAGCCCCAGTCATAAGCGAGTTTGGAAATGGAAATTTTTTGATGCTTGGCGGCATTACTTAATATTTTATAAATTTGTTGTAGGCGATATTTACGTAGATAGGCCATCGGACTCAGACCATAATGCTGCTGAAACTCTGCATAAAGCTTGGATTTAGAGACACCTGCCAGGCGCTGTAAACTCTCGACATCGAAGGATTCACGTGCATGTTGCACAATAAAATTCTTCACTTTACGGATATAGGCGGGTTCCATCTGATTGCTGCGTTCATGCAGGGCTGCCGAATAATTATTTTCCTGAGACAGGAGCAGGGCTTTAATCACAAAATTTTCATAGTCTTCAGAAAACATCGGTAAGCCAGCAAAATCCGCATAATGTGATTTCAGTTGTAGAAAATTTTCAATATTATGCCACCAGGCTTGCATTAATCCGGTCATGCCGAGCGAGATTTCAGGGTTAAACACCAAGGCCTGCTCAAGCGGTTTATTCAGTAGTTCTGCAAGGACCTGATGCAGACTCTGTTCAGGAATCACCACCTGAAATTTTTGACAATCCTGATGAATGACCAAGTCCTGTAAATCCTGATTGGAAACAATGAGCCCTGTATGGGCATCGGATTGGTATTTGGCGCCACCAATACTCAGTGTCTGCTTGCCATGAAAGGGCAGACTGATGCTATAGGCTTTCAGATGGGAAATATTGATCGCGACATTGGCACCATAACTGATGGTCCCGATCGCCATTTTTTTATGCGGGAACCGCATACCCTCATAATGAAAGTCGAGTGTCTCCCGACACAACGTATCCAGACGGTGTTCGCCACAGATCATCGACATTACATTTTGTGCAAAATCGGCTTGATGCGAATGATGGATAAGATCCATATTTTGGCTGAGTGATGTCATCGTCCTTTCACCTAGCGAAGTGCTTATTGTTTTAGCAGCAAGAAAAATGCCATTTTGTTCCATAAATGACGCCATTTACGCTCATTGCCAGCAATCGGGAATTGAGCAGAAACTCTGATCCAGCTTGGTTTATTAGAACAAATTTGGCTCAATACTCAAGCCCGTAGGGAATATATCTTTATGCTTTATAGGTATGTTAAATGCTGTGATCTACCAGATTGCATGGTTCGCTTCATCAATCAGTAAGCAAACTTAAAGTTTTTAATCGTCATTAAAATATCAATTTATAAGAATTGAACGCATCAGTTATTTTTTTTAATCTCGTCATATGATTTTTTGCCGTTAAAATGCAAAATAATTTTTGCGCTTATGTTGCACTTTGGTTTTTAACATTCAGTTAAGTTTTCAAAATTAAACTGATCGGCTGATTAAACCAAAAGTTAAAAATCTCTTTAATTTTCAGGAATAACTTATGACTGACGCTCAAGCCAATACACAGGATGCTGCTTCAGATTCGGCATCAGATGATGCAATGAAAGCAAAACGTAAAAAATTTCTTGGATTTTTCGCGCTCATTCTCATTCTTGCTGCAATTCTGTATGGCATCTGGGCGTTATTCTTTAATCATTCTGTCAGTACCGATAATGCGTATGTGGGCGCTGAAACTGCACAGATTACCTCAATGGTGAGTGGGCAAGTTTCTGAAGTCTTGGTGAAAGATACCCAACAGGTGAAAAAAGGCGATGTGCTGGTGCGCATAGACGAGCGGGATGCCAAGATTCAACTGGCACAGGCGCAGGCAGAACTGGCCAAAGCACAGCGCCAATATAAGCAGACTCAGGCAAATAGTAGCTCTTTAAATTCTCAGGTCGTGGTGCGTAATGATGAGATCAGCAGCGCACAGGCGCAAGTGACCAAAGCACAGGCGGATTATGATCGTGCGGCATTGGAGCTCAAGCGCCGTAATGAGCTGGCTGCAACAGGTGCGATTTCTAAAGAAGAATTAAGCAAGGCGCAAAGCGCAGTTTCAACGGCTAAAGCCAGTCTGGATCTGGCTCAGGCCGGTTTGGCGCAGGCTACCTCTAGCCGTAAAGCAGCTGAAAGTACTTTCGCTGCCAATGAGGCCTTGATTCAGGGGGTAAATGAAGCCTCAACACCTGATGTACTGGTGGCCAAAGCCCATGTGGAGCAGGCTGCGCTGGATCTGGAACGTACTGTGATCCGTGCACCTGTGGATGGGGTAATCGCACGTCGCAATATTCAGATTGGGCAACGTGTCGCACCCGGCACCGTGATGATGTCTGTGGTGCCTTTATCGGCACTCTATGTCGATGCCAACTTTAAAGAAAGCCAGCTGGCGAAAGTGAGACAAGGCCAGAAGGTCACACTACGTTCCGATCTGTATGGCGATGATGTGGTCTATCACGGGACGGTGCAAGGTTTCTCGGGTGGAACCGGCGCTGCATTTGCCTTGATTCCAGCGCAAAATGCGACAGGGAACTGGATTAAAGTGGTACAGCGTTTACCGGTACGTATTACTCTTGATCCAAAAGAGCTTGCACAACATCCATTGCGCGTCGGGTTGTCGATGCAAGCGGATATTGATCTCGCAACGAAGTAATTAGCCATGAAAACGCAAACTCCTTTTGCAGAACTCAGTGGCGGGCGCTTACTACTCGCAGCTTTTGTGATCGCCCTTTCAAATTTTATGGTGGTTCTGGATACCACCATTGCCAACGTATCTGTCCCGCATATTACCGGCAACCTTGCGGTTTCCAGTTCCCAAGGGACCTGGGTAATTACCTCTTATGCGGTTGCCGAAGCGATTTGCGTGCCCTTAACTGGCTGGCTTGCAGGACGCTTTGGCACAGTCCGTGTGTTTATATTCGGGCTGATTGGTTTCACCATCTTTTCATTCCTGTGTGGCTTAGCCACCTCGCTGGAAATGCTGGTGTTTTTCCGTATTGGACAAGGTCTCTGCGGTGGCCCGTTAATGCCGCTCAGTCAAACCCTGCTCATGCGAATTTTCCCTCCCGAAAAACATGCACAGGCGATGGGTCTTTGGGCCATGACCACGGTGATTGGACCCATACTCGGGCCGATTCTCGGGGGCTTGATCAGTGATAATCTGTCTTGGCACTGGATTTTCTTTATCAATATTCCGGTTGGTATTGTCTGTGCCTTCGCCGCCGTGCGCTTATTATCTGTAGCTGAAACCAAAACCGAAAAATTGCGGATTGATGCGATTGGTTTGGGGTTGTTGGTGCTGTGGATTGGTGCACTGCAATTAATGCTGGACCTCGGACATGAGCGCGACTGGTTTAACAATACCAGTATCATTATTCTGGCGTTGGTGGCCGTTGTTGGTTTTATCGTGTTTATGATTTGGGAGCTGACCGAAAAGCACCCTGTGGTCAATCTGTATGTGTTCCGGCATCGGGGTTTTGCGGTTTCGGTACTGGCACTGGCCTTTGGTTTCGGTTCCTTCTTTGGCAGTATTGTATTGATTCCACAGTGGTTGCAGATCAATCTCGGCTATACCGCCACATGGGCGGGTTATCTCACTGCCACGATGGGCTTTGGCAGTCTGACCATGTCACCGATTGTGGCGAAGCTGTCGACCAAATATGATCCACGGGCATTGGCAAGCTTTGGGCTGGCCTTGCTCGGCGTGGTTACTCTGATGCGGGCATTCTGGGTCACTGATGCTGACTTTATGGCCTTGGCGTGGCCTCAAATCCTACAAGGTTTTGCCGTGCCATTCTTCTTTATTCCGTTGTCGAATATTGCAATGGGCTCGGTATTGCCCCAAGAAATGGCATCTGCCGCAGGCTTGATGAACTTCCTTCGAACCATGGCTGGTGCGATTGGCGCGTCAATTGCAGTCACCATTTGGGATGATCATGCCAAAGTGGCACGTAGTGAAATGGTCAATAATCTGCATCCGCAAGAAGTGCAAAACAGTTTACTGCAGAATGGATTTTCTCCCGATGCAACGCTGGGCGTGATTGCCAATCTGGTGGATAAAGAAGCCATTACCATGTCAGCCAATCATGTGTTTATGCTACTGGCGATTGTATTTGTCTTTGCCAGTGCCCTGATCTGGATGAGTCCAAAGCCGAAAGGCAATAGCGGTGGCATGCCGACCCACTAGAAACTCTGAGCCAAACAGGCATCTCTCAGGAGGTGCTTTTTTATGTATAAAAATAGTGTCTTAAGTCAGAATTGATAGATTTTGCCTGTTTTTATTCAGGCAAGGCATGCCAGAATTCAGCTGCAAATGATGAAAAGACATAATCAAAACAGGGAGGAGCATTGCTGGCAGAGGAACGTCAGCGCCAAATCATTCAATATTATTAAAATTTTATTTTGAGCAAAGATTAAAAGTTTTATCCCTGAGAACAAAGTTGCCCGCATGAAAATTGCATGGATTGGCATACACATATAGTGGAGTTATCACGTGAATCATCGATATTCATTTTGGTTGAGCAGCGTATTGGCTGCTGGTTTATTACAGGGATGTGGAAATGATTCCTCATCAGATCAATCAGGCACAGATCCAAATACAGGCCATCCTTCAACCCCTAACCTAATCATTGATCAGGACCCAAGTAGCTGTAGCAAACGGGCAGAAGATGGCTCAAGTGTGGTGGTCGGTTCGGATCAGAATGGTGATCCCGCAGCGCCTGAAGGCGCCTCAGGCTATCGGTTAAACAATACGGTGAAATATGCCGATAAATATATGGTGGTGGCGAACACGCCATTGGCCGTAAAGGCGGGCTGTGACGTCTTGAAAGCGGGCGGCAGTGCGGTGGATGCGGCGGTTGCAGTACAGGCGGTATTGGGCTTGGTAGAACCGCAATCCAGCACCATTGCGGGCAGTGGTTTCATGATGTACTACGATGCTGAAAGCAAAACGGTCACTGCCTATGACGGACGGGAAACCGCACCTGCTGCTGCCAATGAATATTATCTGGTTCGACAGGATCTGCATGATCCGGCATCACCCGCACCGGTACCGAGTGCCCGTCGCAGTGGGCGTTCGATTGGTGTCCCTGGGGTCATGCGCTTGCTGGAACAGGCACAACAAGAGCATGGCAAACTGAAATGGGATCGGCTTTTTGATCAGGCCATTGATCTTGCCGATCATGGCTTCCGTATTCCTGGGCGTCTAGCCGATGCAATTGCCAGCAATGCAGACCATCTGGCACTGGATGCCAATGCAGTCGCAACCTACTTTTATCCAGATGGTACGCCACGTAAAGTGGGTGAAACCATGACCAATAAAGCTTATGCCAAAACGCTGGAAGTACTTGCAAGCCAAGGGGCAAAGGCCATGTACAGCGGGCCGATGGCGAAAAATATTGTGGCTAAAGCAGGGCAAACTGTCGGGGATGATGCAGCTCGGACACCTATCACTCCAAGTTTGATGACCTTACAGGACTTATCTAATTATCAAGTTAAAAAACGGA
This sequence comes from Acinetobacter courvalinii, assembly GCF_014635545.1. Classification (GTDB taxonomy): domain Bacteria; phylum Pseudomonadota; class Gammaproteobacteria; order Pseudomonadales; family Moraxellaceae; genus Acinetobacter; species Acinetobacter courvalinii. Next base: position 2,042,799 of record NZ_BMDA01000001.1, on the reverse strand, counting down.
CGCCAATCTGTACCACTTACCGAGACAGTTACTATGTATGTACCATGCCACCGCCATCATCCGGTGGGATTGCAGTTGCACAAACGCTAGGCATTTTAGAAAATTTCGAGATGAGTAAATATCCGCCTAAAAACCCAGAGAATGAGGGCGGAATTGCGGATGTCATGGGCGTGCATCTGGTCACAGAAGCTGAGCGACTGGCCTACGCAGACCGCGATAAATATGTGGCAGACACTGATTTTGTAGCTTTACCAGCCAAAGGTATCGCCAGTTTGATTGATAAAAACTACCTGAAACAACGTGCCGGATTGATCAATCCAGATCAAAGCATGGGCGTAGCCCCAGCAGGTCAATTCAACTCAAATGCAGGGATAGATAAGACCGTTGAACATGGCACCACTCAATTCACCATTGTCGATGCTTATGGCAATGTGGTGTCGATGACCTCCACTGTTGAATCGAGTATGGGTTCATTCCATATGGTGGATGGTTTCCTGTTATCCAACCAGTTAACCGATTTTAGTGCCAATCCGGTCGATCAGACGGGTGCATTATTGGCGAATCGGGTGGAAGGTGGTAAGCGTCCACGCAGCACCATGGCACCAACGCTGGTGTTTAAAGGAACAGCACCTGGTGATTTTTATATGGCAACCGGTTCACCGGGTGGCGGCACCATTATTCAATATGTGGTAAAAACGCTGGTGGGTGCATTGGACTGGAACCTGAATGCCCAACAAGCCACGTCTTTAATGAATTTTGGTGCGACCAACAGCCCAAATACCAATGTTGACAGTTCAAATAGCCAGTTATCCTTACTTGAACTGATTGATGCTTTGAAAGCAAAAGGACATGGTATTTCCAATACGGCACAAACCAGCGGTATTGCGACAATAATGAAAGTGGATATTGATAACCAAAGCAAATATGCAGGTGGTGTCGATCCACGCCGTGAGGGTATTGTATTAGGCAATGGTGCTCTATAGGTCAAATTCAAAAAAGCTGTCTTTGTGGCAGCTTTTTGATTTGTAGCTTGAAAAATGTCATGCAGTCGCCATATACAGCAATAAGCGTATATTTTGCTGATTGGTTAGAAATTAAGATTTAAATTCTAACGATCTATGTTATGATTGCGCTGTACTCTGGGGATGTTTCTGGCTTCGACGCTGGTGATGAAACTCATAGATGCATGCCGAGAGCGCATTTTCTCTCGTAAATAAAATTTGCATTTTAATAGTCGCAAACGACGAATCATACGCTCTAGCTGCCTAAGGGCAGCTTGTCCGCTTCACTGAATACTTGTGGTCAGTGAACCCGACTGAAGCGCACGCACACAAGTCCGTATAGTGTTGAGCCTCGGGACACTATACCAAATCTAGAGGATCGCGCTGAGTACCCTGTTCGTCGGGTCGCTTAGCGTTAAAACAATAGACGATATCTAAGCATGTAGTATTCTCGAGCGTAATGCTGGCGGACGCGGGTTCAACTCCCGCCATCTCCACCAAAATTCTCTATATAAACCAGCCACTTTTTTAAGTGGCTTTTTTATCGGACAGGCATTTGATAGGTTGATTAATTTAGCTAGTTGTGAAGAGAGATGCTTTTGCTCCCTATTTTTCAATTGAATTTTTTTTGACAAAAATAAATAATAATTCAATCAGATATACAGGAAAATCAAAGTACAACAATAGTATGTTTCATCTAATGACTGTGCATGACTGAACAGAATAGATCAAAAGAGTTTTAACCGTAGGTGGCGGAATATGTTGCATGGCAGGATTATGGCAATCTGTACTTAAATCTTAGTGGATTAATAAAAAACAAATATAATTTTCTATTTGATATGAGAAAAAATCATAGGTTAAATACTTTTTCTCACTTTTTATTAATTTATATTTATGACACTTTATTAACAATAAATAGCTTAATCGTAAATTGGGCTAGATGTACATGCGCTGAGGAAACATTTTAAAAAATTAAATAATTCTAGGACATATGTAGTTTTTACTACGTTGAAGATGTAACGGACAAACTAGGAGTGTCCATGAAGATTAGGCCATTACCACCAATGAACAGCTTAATTGTATTTGAGGCAGCTGCACGCCACCTCAGTTTTACAAAAGCTGCAGATGAATTAAATGTTACTCAAGGAGCAATTAGTCGCCAAATCAGACACCTTGAAGAATATTTAGGTAAAGAGTTATTTATTCGTGCAAATCGTAATATTGCACTCACACCTACGGGTCTACAGTATTATCAGACGATTTATAGTGCGTTGCTGGAAGTCTCTCAAGCTACAGCTGAGATAAAAAAATGGCAAGGTGAACATCAGGTTACGGTCGTCACAACCAATGCCATGGCTGCACTCTGGCTTTTACCTAAAGTAGCTACTTTTCAGCAGAATGAGGGGGTTGATTTAAGAATTTTAACCACTGAAAATATTCTTGATTTGCATAAAATGGATTGTGATTTAGCATTATTTTATAGCAAGGCACCTCCCGCAAATATGAAGGTAACTCCATTATTTCCTGAAGAAGTATTTCCTGTGTGTAGTCCGCATTACTTGGCACAATTTCAAGGAGAGATTACGCCTGACAAGATTTTTGGCAAAAGCCTACTTTCTTTGGATGAATCACAAAAAGATTGGATTAACTGGGCAGAATGGTTTGCTTTAGTAGGTTATCCAATGTTTAAACCCAAAAATAGAGTGAATATAAATAATTATCCTTTATTAATTCAAGCCGCTATAAATGGTCAAGGGATAGCTCTAGCGTGGGGATCTTTAGTGGACGATTACTTGAAGAGCGGAGCTTTAGTTCGCCCTGTAGAAACTGTACTTCGCACTCAGGCAAATTTTTGTATGTTAGAGCCGACAGACAGAGGTGTGATTCCTTCAAGTGTAAAACAGTTTCGTAATTGGCTCTTGGAACAGTTACCTGGCCAAGTAGGGCAGAAAGGGTTGAATTAGTTAGAGATTTATTAAGTTTAGAGAATGGATTAAATAGCCATTCTCTAAAAATTTAGTCTATTTTAGTTGGATAAGTTTTAAAAAGATGATTCGAGCCACGAGGTTGAAAGCGAAAGTATTGTGGAGCGATTGCGATAGTTTCATTTAACTCGGCAGCTGCATGCCAAGGCCATCTTGGATCATAAAGAATACCGCGAGCTATACCTATAGCATCGGCTTGCTGAGCTTGTAGAATTCTTTCAGCTTGTTGAGGTTCAGTAATCAATCCAACAGCAATCACTGGAATATTAATTGACTTTTTGATTTCTTGAGCAAATGGAATTTGGTATTCAGGAAATACTTCAATTTTCTGCTCAATATGTAAACCACCTGTGCTTACGTGTATATAAGCTACTCCCAATTTTTCTAGAGCTTTCGATAATTTAATACTCGATTCAAGATCCCAACCTCCTTGCACCCAATCTGTAGCAGAAATTCTTACTCCTATTGGGAAATTATCTGGAATTACTTTTTTTACGGCTTCAAACACTTCTAAAGTAAGCTTCATCCTATTTTCAAAACTTCCACCATATTCATCATTACGGTTATTGGAAAGTGGAGATAGGAATTGGTGCAATAAATAACCATGAGCTACATGAAGCTCAATGAGCTCAAAACCAGCTTCTACTGAACGTTGTGCAGCAACTGCAAAATCGTCAATTAATTCTTTAATTTCACTTATAGATAGCGCAATAGGCAGATTATCTGAATTTTGGAAGGGTATTTCACTTGGACCAAGTGTTTGCCAACCTTTAGATTCATCAGGTTGATATTGTCCTTTCTTGGCTCCCCAAGGCGTATCGCAGGAAGCTTTGCGGCCCGCATGTGCGAGTTGAATTGCAAACGGCGTAGGTGAAATAGTTTTAATCTTTGTTAGAAGAGTTTTTATTTGTTCGCAATGTTTGTCATTCCAAATTCCTAAATCAGCATAACTGATTCGTCCTTCTGGTCTTATGGCTGTAGCTTCAACAATACAAAGGCCAGCACCAGATAAAGCGTAGCTTGCCCATTGTTGTTCGTGCCAAAAGCTTAATTCACCATTTTTAGAAGAATATTGGCACATTGGTGCAATAATAATTCTATTATCCAGTTTTAGACGACCAAATTGGATTGGTTGGAATAAAAGTGACATACATATTTTCCATATTTAAGGGTATAACGAGAGAGAATAGAGGCGTAATCACCTCTATATTTAAAATTTTTAAGATCTTAAGTTGATAGTAATTTTGATTCGAAAGGATAAAGTGTTAAGACTTCAGGACCATTTTCAGTAATTAGGACTTGGTTTTCTAATTTAACGCCTGGCCCACCAGCTTTATGACCTACATAACTTTCAACACATATCACCATGCCAGACTCTAATACGCCATCATAGCCATAGCTTTCCCAAGCTTCTTTAAAATAAATGCCAGGTGCTTCATCACATAAACCAACGCCGTGATATAGGAATGAATAATGGTTATACTCATTTGGATCGTATTGTAGAGCGTTATGGGTGAGTTCTTTATAGGTTGTGCCAACTTTCAATAGTTCAGTATTAAATTGAATTTGGTCATATGCCATTTGATAAATATTTTTTTGTTCGGCAGTAGGGGCTTTGTCTCCGCATAACCAAGTACGTGAAGTGTCTACACAAATGCCATAAGCACCAATCATATCCGTATCAAAGCCAACCAGATCGCCATTTTCGATAATACGACCACTACATTCTTGATACCATGGATTGCAACGTGGGCCAGAGGAAAGTAAACGAGTCTCAATCCACTCACCCCCGCGGGCTATATTTTCAGCGTGTAAATATGACCATAAACGTTGCTCTGAAATGCCAGGTTCTAAATGAGTATGCATGATTTTTATTGCAGCATCTGTCGCATGGACTGCACATCTCATTGCATTGACTTCATCTGCACCTTTAATGGCTCGAGCAAGCTCCATAATCACTTCACCATTTTCAATGTTTAAGCCTAGGTGTTCTAGTTCTTTTATCCCTTCATCATTACATTTATCTATAGCAATTTTTTTATTACCTTTTCCAAGTTCTAACACAACATCGTAGATTTCATTCGCCCACTTTTTTGCTTGTTCATCAATTCGAGTACCAGCACAGAAATAGAACCATGAAATACATGGGCGTATTTGTGTTACAACCTTAGAATGGTCAGCTAAAAAGTCACAGTGATCGAACTCCCACAGCACGACCTTGCCCTCAGCAGAAACATAGGTATATCTTCCAGCATTATGCAGCAACCAAACTTGCATATTTGTCGTGCCTGTTGCGTAACGGATATTAATAGGGTCATAGAGTAAAATACCTGCTAACCCTTTTTGTTTGAGTAAGGCACAAATTCTATCTAGGCGATATTGGTGCATACGGTCAAGGTTTGGAAGAGTCAGACCTGCTTGTTGCCATTCAGAAGTTGCTAAATCACCTGGGCCAATCTGATGCATATTTAAATGTTCAGGATGACGATTACCTATACGATTTTGATGAGGTCTCATATTTTTCATATTGCTTCCTTGATGAGATTTATCTTCCCAACATTCTTTGTTAGAAATTTTATGGTTTAACTGTTTGTTTTAAATTGAAAATATAAGTTTAGAAGAGCGTTTTAGATTATAACTTTCTTCTAAACTGTGAGATAGAAGTCTAGATTATGCTTCAGGCTCAATCTTCGGATGTTTAGGTACAACGTTAATATTTGCTATATCTTCTTGCCTGAAAGCTTTCATAAGTGCTACAGCCATAATTGTGAGCAACACAATAATAGGGAAGCCAAACAGTGTGACAGCGGCTTGAATCGCTTTTAGACCTCCTACATAAAGCAAACCTAGACTGATTGCAGTAACAAACACACACCACAAAAGACGAGTACGGATAGGGGTATCTTTTTCAGATAAGGTATCAAGGAAACATAGAACATGTGTTCCGCCATCTTGTGAAGTTACAAGATAAGTAATGAGTAGGAGACAGGTTGCAATACTAAGAATTTGTCCAAAAATACCTCCTCCTCCAACAGCATCAAACAAAGCAAAAACGGCGAGGGTACTGTCTTTTTGTGTCGCTTTTACTATAGGACCACCAGTAAACTCTTCGTGTGGTTCTGCTTTATTGTCAGTTTGAGAAGTAATTGTAGGATGTGTTGTAGCAGTAGTTGATTGGGTATTTTCTACCAAAGCTGATTGCTGTTTTTCAAATGTATGTCTAGAGTCTTGTTCAATTTTTAGAGCTGAACCGCCGAACACTGCGAACCAGAAAAATGTAACCAAAGTTGGAACAACAAGCACACCTGAAATGAGTTGACGAATGGTACGACCTTTTGAAATTTTAGCAATGAACATACCTACAAACGGAGCCCAAGTCGACCACCATAACCAATAGAAAGCTGTCCACCAGTTTTGCCACTCAGAGTCCTTTTGAGTATCGCTCCACAAACTCATGCCTACAAAATTAGACGTATAGTTACCAATACCTTCTAAGTAAGAATTGGTAATGTATCTCGCAGGTCCAATGAACATAAGGATTACAATCAAAATAATTGATAGGATAATATTAAGTTCAGAAATACGGCGCATTCCTGTACCAATACCGCGCACTACAGAGAAAGTGGCGATACTGGATAAGGTAATCATGAGAATAAATTGAACGGTTGTGTTGGTTTCTAGGCCAAAAACTTTATGTAATCCGGCATTTATTTGTAAAACACCTAAAGCGAGAGTTTGAGAGATACCAAAAGTTGTGACAACAATTACGACAATATCAATAAAATGTCCGATAGGACCATAAATACGATCGCCAATAAGCGGATGTAAAATTGAACGTAAAGAGAAAGGTAGACCTTTACGGTAAGAAAAATAACCGATAGCTAACGCTGCAATACAGTATACAGACCATGCATGTAATCCCCAGTGAAAGTAGGTAATTTGCATTGCCATACTCGCTGCTTCATCTGTTAAGCCTTTTGTAAATGGATTACTCGCATAATGGTTCATTGGTTCAGCAACGCCCCAAAATACTAAACCGACTCCCATGGCACATGAAAATAACATCGAAATCCATGCAAAATAACTGTATTCAGGTTTATCTGTATCTTTTCCCAGTTTTATTAAGCCATAACGACTGCACATAACATAAATTAAGAAAAAGCAGATCGCTGTAACAGATAGTAAAATGAACCATTTCATATTGCGCAGCAAGGCGCTTGATAAATCAGCAAATATTTTCGCTGCTTCGTTTGCATAAATGGCACAAAAAAGTACAAATGCGACTACTAATATTTTTGAAATAATTGAAACCGCAGAATTGGATTCAGCAACCCTTGTTGTACGCATAACTCCTCCTTGGATGCGTTGCAAACAGCTAGAATCATTAGCTGTTTTTATACGGATAATACAGAGTAATGAGGAGTGCTAATTTTGCTCAACCGATTTATTTTCACTCTTGAGTGAGTTTTTATCATAGGTCTCTATATAAAAATAATGTGAAAAGATTCACATTTTAAAATTGGCTAGAAGTGAAAACTTCTAGCCAATTGAAGCTCATAATTAATTACTCAACAATCAGTTGATCGTTTAAGTCGTTCGTCTCTTTTCTAGGTGTTTCGACTAACCTCTTATCTGAGTTAGGAGAGTTGGCGTGAATATAAATTATTTCACGCTCCTGTACTTTAGGGTCTTCTCGTAGGCTTCTCATCAATGAAAAACACATAATTCCTAACAGAATTGAGATAGGGAAACCAGCAATGATACAAGCTGTTTTTATGGCTGTTAGCCCGCCAGCAAGTAGTAATCCTCCACCAATTAAGGGAATGATAATACTCCAGATCAGCCGAATTCCGATTGAAGGATCTGTTGCTCCATAAGAATCCAAGAAACAAAGAACTAATATTCCAGAGTTTACTAAGGTAATGACATGAATTGCTAAGAGTAAGCAAAGTAATGCGCTAAGAATAATTTTAGTATCGGAGCTTGGTGTGAGATGATCAAAGAATACGAATACGGCTCGTGCTGGATCTTGTTTGGTTGCCTCGGTGATAGTAAGTTCATGAGCTGGAACTTTATCAACTGATACAGTCGTAGCGGTATTCGTTACAATTGAGGAAGTTGTTGGTTGGTGGGTAGATTTCTCTATTTTCAGGGCTGCTCCGCCAAATGCAGCTATCCAAAGAAATGTAAGTAGGGTTGGGGCTGCAAGTGAACCTAGGATAACTTGCCGAATAGTACGTCCTTTTGATATTCGAGCAATAAATAATCCTACAAATGGTGCCCAAGTCATCCACCAAGGCCAATAATAAGCTGTCCATGAGTTCTGCCAACCAGAATCTTTTTGCGCATCGCTCCATAGGCTCATACCCACAATGTTTTGTAGATAGTCACCAATACCTTCAAAAAATGTATTTAAAATATAATGGGTTGAACCAATGAAGATAATGATAAATACTAAAAGGTAAGAAAGGACCATATTGCCTTCAGCAATAAATTTAAATCCTTTACTGATGGCAGATAATAGAGAAATAGTTGCTAATGCACAAAGTACTAAAACAAGGATTAATTGGATTTTCACATCCATATTAATTCCAAAAGTATGGTTAAGGCCTGTATTTAGTTCCAAGATGCCCATACTTAAAGATTGTGAAATACCAAAAGCAGTAATGACGATTGTTAACGTATCGACTATATCTCCAATTGGCCCATATATTTTTTTACCAATCAGAGGGTATAAAATTGAGCGCATTGCGAAAGGTAAATCTTTACGGTAGGAAAAGTAACCAAGCGCAACTGCAACTAAACAAAATAATCCCCAAGGATGTAATCCCCAATGAAAAAATGTCAATTGCATTGCCATACGGGCAGATTCATCTGAAAGTCCTGGCGTAAAAGGGTTACTCGCGTAATGACTAATTGGTTCAGCTACTGACCAAAACATCAGTCCAATACCCATGCCACAGGAAAAAAGCATGCATATCCAAGCCAAATTACTATATTCAGGCTTTTCGTTATCCTTTCCTAATTTGATTTGCCCAAAGCGACTCATACATAAGTAAAGAAGAAATACTAATAGGCTTGTAGCTAGCAATAAGAGATACCATTTTGCATTCTGCAATAAAACATTGGAGATGAGTTGAAAGTACTCACCAGCCTGTTTTTCCTTAAAAATACAGAATGCAATGAAAATAAATAGTAATAGCTTAGAGGCAATCGTAACCGTGGGATTAAGTCCTTTCAGGACTCCTGTTGTTGTACGCATAACTACTCCTTTGTTGCGTTGCATTTAGCTAAAAACTATTAGCTGTTATGTGCAAATCATACAGGGTAGTTAGGAGGATGGAGTTTACTCAACCCACTTATTCTCAGGGGTTAATGAGTTTTTCTCATGGGTGCATTTTTTTATGGAAAGATGAATCTGGAATTCATTACAAAAACTCATACTTGCCTAGCTAAAAAGTCGTTTGTCACTTTTGTTCTCATTTTACACAATCTCAATTAAGCAGCACTGGGTGCTAACGAATAGTTAATGCCAACGCAGGGAGCACTGCGTTATTCAAAATAAATGGAGATTGCCAGATGAATAGTCGAGTAAGCCAGCAACTAATTACAGTTCAGCAAGTAGACAACGTTTTAAATCCAATTACTGAATCAAATGGTATGCCTAATTTAGCATATACCAGTAACGAATATTTTAATTTTGAACGAGATAATATCTTAAGTAAAACTTGGGTATGTGTAGGTTTTGCTTCTGACTTACCTAAAAAGAGTTATGTAAAGCCTGTTAATTTCATGGGCATGCCTCTGGTCATGATGCGCAACCGCGAAGGGGAAATCCAAGTTTTTCATAATGTTTGTAGCCATCGCGGTATGATTTTGGTGCAACAAGAAGGCACTATTGAAGGTGTGATTCGTTGTCAATATCACTCTTGGAGTTATGACCTAAACGGTAACTTAAAAGGTACTCCTCATGTTGGCGGTATTAATCAACATAAAGATGAGCGCTTTAAATGTGAAAAACATGGTTTAAAAGCACTTCGTTCAGCGATCTGGATGGATATGATTTTCGTAAACATCTCTGGCGATGCCCCAACATTTGAAGACCATATCCGTCCATTGGTTGAACGTTGGAAACCTTTCCTCGGCGAAAACGATTTAGAGCTTATTCGCAGTAGCAAAATAGGTTCAACTTTTGAGTTACCAGTAAAAAGTAACTGGAAACTTACGGTTGAAAATTATTGTGAAGCTTATCACTTACCTTGGGTACACCCAGCGTTAAATACGTATTCAAAACTTGAAGATCATTACAACATCATGTTCGAAGATCGTTTTGCTGGTCAGGGTAGTTATAAATATAACTTGTCAGCGACAGCGGGTACGCATTTACCAAAATTCCCAAGCTGGCCAGAAGATCAACTTCGTCATGCTGAATATGTTGCTGTTTTTCCGAACGTATTGTTAGGTATTCAAGCTGATCATGCATTTGCAATGATGATTGATCCAATTGCTCCAGAACAAACCATTGAAAAATTACGCTTGTATTACGTTGGTGATGAATCATTAGATCCTAAATATGATGCATGTCGTGAAGCAACTTTAGAGTCATGGAAAGTTGTATTTGCTGAAGATGTCTTTGCGGTCGAAACCATGCAAAAAGGTCGTCATTCACCAGGTTTTGGTGGTGGTGTTTTCTCTCCTGAAATGGATTTACCAACACACTTCTTCCAAAAATGGTTAGCAACCCAAGCTAAAAAAGCATTGGAGGCTTAATATGCAACATTACCTCAACTATGTTGATGGCCAATGGCGAGATGCTTCTCGCCAATTGGAAGTAATCAATCCAGCAACTGATAAAACTTTTGCAACAGTAGCTCGTGCAAGTATTGAAGATGCCGATGCGGCAATGGCTGCAGCTCGACGTTGTGTGAATAGCGGTGCATTAACTGATGTACGTCCTGCACAACGTACAACGTGGATGTTAAAAGCTGCACAAGCGATCCGTGAAATTGCTGACGAAGGCGCATTAATTCTTTGCCGTGAAAACGGTAAAAATGTCGATACGGCACGTGAAGAATTTGATGAGGCTGCTCGCTATTTTGAATATTACGCGGGTATGGCAGATAAAATTGAAGGAATCTCAGTACCTTTAGGTAAAGATTATATCGATTTCACCTCATATATTCCAATGGGTGTATCAGTTCAAATCGTACCTTGGAACTTTCCTGTTTCGATCTGTGCACGCTCGTTAGCACCTGCTTTAGCAGCCGGCAATGCGGTCGTAATCAAGTCTCCTGAAGTTTCTCCTTTAGGAATGGTTTTACTCATTAAAGCAATTGAGAAAGCTGGTTTTCCACAAGGTGCAGTGAACCTACTGTGTGGTAAAGGGTCAGAAGTTGGTACCCATCTGGTTAAACATCAAGATACGAACCAGATTGTATTTACTGGCTCAGTACCTACAGGTCAACGCATCTTAAAAGATGCGGCTGAACGGGCGACACCTTCAGTGATGGAGTTAGGCGGTAAGTCAGCAGCAATTGCTTTTGCTGATGTTGACCTTGAGCAACTACTACGTAGCGTTAAAGTCGGAATTTTTTATAACTCAGGGCAAGTCTGCTCAGCAATGTCTCGGTTATTAGTACACCGTAGTCGTTATGACGAAGTCAAAGCAGCAGTCGTTAATCTTGCAGAGAGCCTCACTGTAGGTATTGGCGAAAGTAATGCAGAACTCACCCCAGTTGTCTCTAAAGATCAGCAACAACAGATTCTTGCCATGATTGATAAGGCGCGTGAAGAAGGTGCAAAAGTTCTAACCGGCGGTAAAGCTGCCGATCTAGAAGGCTACTTCGTACTGCCAACAATTATTGAAGCATCAGCTGATATGTCGATTGCTCAAGAAGAAGTGTTTGGCCCTGTCATGGTGATCATGCCATTCGATGATGAAGACCAAGCTGTTGCAATCGCAAATGGTACTGACTTTGGACTTGTTGCGGGGGTATTTGGTGAAAATCTGAATCAAACACTTCGAGTAGCAAATCGTCTTATCGCAGGTCAAGTCTTTATTAACGAATGGTTTGCGGGTGGTATTGAAACACCGTTTGGTGGTGTGGGCCTATCTGGTTTTGGTCGCGAAAAAGGGCAGGAAGCCATCTACAGTTATGTTCAAACTCGCAATATCGGTATCCGTTTGAAACATAGCGTGTAATTTGTAAGAAATAAGGAAATAGACAAGATGAGAAAGTGGTTATGTATTGTCTGTGGCTGGATCTATGATGAAGCTAAAGGCTGGCCTGATGATGGGATAGCACCTGGTACAAAATGGGAAGATATCCCTGATGATTGGATGTGTCCAGAGTGTCAAGTGGGTAAAGCTGATTTTGAAATGCTCGATATCACAGATGTTGAAGAGGACGAAATTCCTCAAGTGGCAGCAGCTGCAGTGATTGAACCCGTTGTGATTATTGGTAGCGGTCATGCCGGCTATCAAGTGGCTTCAACTTTACGTGCACAATCTCCGGACTTGTCTATTACTGTATTTACTGCTGATGATGGTGCCTTATATAGCAAACCAGCTTTATCTAATGCTTTAGCATTAGGTAAAGACGGCGATAGTTTAGTCCGTGAGACCGCTCTTAATTGGGAACAACGCTTAAACATTCGTGTTTATCCACATACAAAAGTGACTCATATTGACCGTGCCAATAAGAAGGTTCAAACCACAATTGGAGATTATCCTTACGGCAGACTCGTACTTGCTACTGGGGCAACACCAGTTGTCATTCCAATTGATGGTGATTCTATAGCAACATTAAGCGTAAATGATCTAGCGGATTATCGTCGTTTTCGTCAGCAATTATCAGATAAACAACATGTCACCATTCTTGGGGATGGTCTCATTGGTTGTGAGTTCGCTAATGATTTAGCTGCTCATGGCGTCAAAGTTACCGTTGTTGGGCTAGGTAAATGGGCGATGGAACGTCTTATTCCAGAACCTTTAGGCCATGCGCTACAAAATGCGCTAAGTGAGTTAGGCGTAGAGTGGAAATTACAAAATAGTATCCGTTCTATTCAATCAGCTAAGGGTCGTTACCAATTAACTCTCCAAGATGGACAATCCGTTGAAACTGACTTGGTATTAAGTGCAGTCGGTTTAAGACCAAATATTGCACTTGCTCAAGCCGCTGGTCTAGAAACAGCACGCGGAATCTGTACGGGATTAGATCACCGCAGTAGCGATCCTGCAATTTTTGCTTTAGGGGACTGTGCGGAAGTGAATGGTCAGTGGGCACCTTATATCAATCCTATCACTCAAGCATTACCAGCTTTGGTGAATAACCTTTTGGGTCAGTCCACTGCTGCAGATTTGAAATCAACACCTGTTTTAGTAAAAACACCAATTTTGCCGCTTTCTGTTTTGCCAGCAACGGGAACAGGTGAGTGGAAAGTGGAACAACATGACGGCGAGTTAGCTGCTGGTTTCTACAATGAACAAGGCAAATTAACAGGCTTTGCCTTACTCGGTCGCCAATTACAGCACCATCGTAGTGAGTGGCTTGAGAAACTAAATTCGTGTCCATCCACAGTTTAAGTTAAGGGAATAACAACATGATTGCTTTACCAAATGATGATAGTACCTGTGGTTGGTATGCGGCATTGCCTCCAGCAGGTCCTGCTAAAAAGTTAATAGGTCCACAAAAAGCTGACTATGCCATTATCGGAGCAGGCTTTGCAGGATTAGCAGCAGCTCGACGATTAGCTGAACTCAAACCGAACGCCCGTATTATTTTAGTGGATGCACAACGTGTAGCTGAAGGCGCTTCAGGGCGTAACTCAGGGTTTGTAATTGATTTACCGCATAAATTTGCTTTATCACATCCAGATCCTTCGCATAAACAAAAGCTGTTAAGTCTAAACCGATCTGCAATTGCACAATTACAAGGTTTAGTCGAGCGCCATAATATTGATTGTCAGTGGTCGGCAGCAGGTAAATATCAAGGTGCGGTGGGTGAAAGAGGTGAAGCTCATCTCAATCATTTTGAACATTTGATGAAAGATTTAGGTGAACCCTATCGTTGGGTTGAAAAGGCCGAGCTGAAAAAAGTATTAGGGACAGATTTTTATAGTCGTGCAATTTTTACCCCTGGTTCTTACTTAATGCAACCAGCTGCGTTAGTAAGAGGTATGGGAGATAATCTACCAGCTAATGTTGAATTATTAGAGCAATCACCAATCCGTGATTTGAAAAGAAATAATAATCAATGGGTCTTAGAAGGTGATCATGGCCTGATCACTACGCCTAAGGTACTTCTAGCAACAAGTATTTTCACGCGTGAATTTGGATATTTGAAAAATCGCCTATTACCCGTCATGACCTTTGCGAGTTGGACACGCCCTCTGACAGACCAAGAAATGAATATTTATCTTGGTGAGTTAGATTGGGGACTAACGCCAGCAGATCATGCTGGAACCACATTACGTATGACAGCAGATCGTCGTATTTTAATCCGCAACACTTATAAGCATGTGCCGAAATACGGCGCCAATGTGAATGATGATAATCGTCAATGGATACAGGCTGATCATCGTAAAGCCTTTTTAGCACGTTATCCAGAGTTAGCTGATGTGCCATTTACGCATACATGGGGCGGTGTTTACGCGATTTCTCGAAACTTCACGAATTTCTTTGGTGAATTAGAAGATGGTGTTTATGCCAGTGCTTGTGACAATGGTGTTGGAGCAGCTTGGGGAACAATTTCAGGCACACTTTTAGCTGATTTGGTTGTAGGTGCAGACTCTCAAGCGCTAAGTGATATCCAATTTGTGACGGGTATGCCAAGTTTAAATCCACCTGAACCATTTTTAGGTCTTGGAGTAAAGACTCGTATTCGATTTGAAAAGTGGCGTAGTCGTAGTGAATTGTAAGGTAAAAGATGATGAGTGAAGTTCGTTTAGTTGATAGTAAACAATTGATTTTCAACCTACGCGGTGAAACTCCTGATGGGATGGCATATGTTGCTAGAGCGTTAGGTGCAGATGTTTCACCGAATATGGGAATCGGATTTGCACGCTGGGAAGGGGCTGAAGTTAGCTGGAAATTACTTTATGACGAAGTCATTTTTGTAATTGAAGGCTGTTTTGAACTCACCGCAAATGGTCAAAAATATGAGGTTCGCCCTGGACAAATGTTATGGATTCCTGAGGGAACTGACTTAATTTATGGTGGCCATGCATTGTTTGGTTATGTAGTACACCCTGGTAATTGGAAAGAAATACACGGGATTGCATAACAGAAACGACCCATATTGTTCAGGAAAGAAATAATGTGGGTCGTTTTATTCTTATGAGAACTTAGCTCTAAATTTGGGCTAATACAAATTAACGAAAATTTTAAATTTCAGGAGCTTCTCCTGAATAGGGAAGTATTGTCTGAAAAAATAAGCAGAGGACAGGAAAGGTTTTCTGCAAATCTTCATTTAAACAAGGATTTGTAAATGAGCAAAGTCTATTTAACACTTGGATTTGGGTTAATTTCAGTTGGAATGGTATTACCTGCTTTTGCCGGAGTAACTTTTGGCGATCCTAAAAGTGATACGGGCGCTTTAACAATTTCAGGTGCTTTACGTGGAAATTATCAAAATAAGGATTACGGTGAGTCTGCCTCAGACCAGAAAATAAAATTTGATGCAGCTATTTTAAGACTAGGATATGAGTCACCAGACTGGTTCGGAAAAGTCGAATATCGCTGCTATCAATACGATACATTTTGCGACTTTTCAACTTTGGTATATGGATATGCGGGATACCACTTAAACTCAACGGATAATATCACTGTGGGGGTACAACCGATTCCATTTGGACCAGGTCGTTTTTGGGATACTAGCTTTTATGCTGGTATTAATAACACCATGGGCTTACAGGATGCTTCCAATTTAGGAGCGAATTATCACTTTGAATTACCGTCTGCGACTAAAGTGGATTTGGCTTATTTCGCAACTGATGGTGGTAACTATCACGGGACTAGTAAAGACTCAGCGCGTTATACGGCTAATGTTGTCACCTCATCTGATCCACTCAAAACCAACCTAAATGAAAAAAACATGTGGATGGCACGTGTAGATCAAGATCTTAAATTTTTAAGTACAGATGATTTGAAAGTATCAGTAGGAGGCAGTTACTGGTACTCAGAGATTGAAAATAAGAAAACCTCAGCTGATGGTTCAAGAAATACATGGGCTCTATTTAATCGTATTAATTATAAAAATTTAAATATTGTCGTCACTGGTGGAAGACAATCAATTAGCAATAAGGATGCTTTAAGTCCAGATAGCTCAAATTTCGGTTCTTTTGATGGCGAATACGACATTGCGAATAAGGGCTATTTCTACACAGTCGATACAAGTTACGTATTTAAAAATGTACGTGATTCGCTGAATGTTACGCCGTATGTTGTTTTTAGTGGTTTTAATAAGAAAGAAAAAGGATTTGATGACTCACAGAGAAATATTGTGGGGGTGGCATGGGACTATAAAAATATTTCGCTCTATACCGAATATGTGATGAGTAAAAACGATCCGTTTGTTGGCGGTAATGGTAGCTCTCTTGCAGCAGGCGATGATGGGAAATGGAACAAACTCTTAAATCTCATGTTGATTTATAGCTTCTAAAAGTTTGCTTGGATTTTTAATTTATCAATTTTCAGGAAGTTTAAAAACTTCCTGAAGTCGTTTAGGAATAATAAAAATGTCTTCACCATACCTCAGTACTTTTATTCTATTTTTTTCGTTACTCAACCCTTTCCTCATGAGTATCTATATGATCGGTTTAATACGACATACAGAAACGAAAGTTTTTAATAAAGCTTTAATTCAAGGCAGTCTTATTGCATATGTGGTTTTTCTGCTTTTTGCTTTGGGAGGAGAAGCAATTTTTAATAAATATTTAAATGTAAGATTTGAATCATTTCTTATTTTTGGAGGGTTAATTTTTCTAGTAATAGGTTATCGATTTGTGTTTCAAGGGGCAGACACTATTGGAGAAATGAGAGGGGCTCCTGAACATTTGGCAGGAACTATTGCTATGCCATTTATGATTGGACCTGGCACGATTAGTGCTGCTGTAGTTACTGGTATGCATATGTCTATTTTAGAGGCAGCTGCAATTATAGCTTTAGTACTACTTTTAACGTGTAGTATATTAATTCTTATGAAATTTTCACATGATCACCTACGTTATAAACATGCAAAGTATATAGATCGTTATTTTGATATCGTAGGACGTCTTGCTGCTTTAATAATTGGAACTATAGCAGTCGACATGATAGTAACTGGTGTTTTAAGACTAATTTAAAAAGCGAGATAAAGCCAAAGTTCATCTTTGGCTTATTTATTTTAGATTGCTAATTTGGGGTGGTGGATTTGTTTCTTACGAGTAGAAAGCCAACAAATTAATGAGCCAAATGTTACGGTAATTGCTCCATACCAAAAATTGTTAGATAGAGTGGAATGGAGTACTATGACTGAAAATGCAGAAGAGAGCATAGGAGAGAAATAAGATAGAATGACTAAAAATGGCATATTCCCTTTGATGATTCCAACATTCCAAGCGAGATAGCCCATCGCAAAAAAGAATGCATTGATAAGGATGAAAGTATAGCTTGTGAAATGAGTGACATGAGGAAAATGAAACCCTTGCGTAAAAAAGGTCATAATCCATAAAGCGATTGCTGTCAGAATAAAGTATAAAGAAACAGCATTAGTACCATTACTATGTTTTTTTGTATATATACAATAAAAGGCCCAAAGTATTGAAGCCAAGAAAATTAGAATATAGCTAAGTGGATTTTTATAAAAGTTATCAATAAAGTTAAGATTTGGATGATAATTAATCATGATAATTCCTGAAAAACTAATTAATATCCCGAAAATAGTTAAAAAGTTGATTTTTTCTTCTTTTAGTACTGCTAGCATTAAAATAATCAAGGTTGGCCATAAGCTAAAAATGATATTCATTTCAATCGACTTTTCAACTGATTTTGCTAATGTAATCGAAAAAGCAAAACATAATTCAAAGATTACAAAAAGTGAGCTAGAGATAATCAGAAATTTACCAGACGTTTTTTTAAAGTCAGGTAAACCATAAGAAAAATATAAAAGAATGGCACTTAAAGTGTAGACATAAGTTACTGTATAAATTGGGCCAAAAATCTCTGTAGATAGCCTGAGTAAGCCAACTAAAGTTGACCAGAGCAATAAAGCTAGAATACCCATACTGGTTGCAATCTGGCGGTTCATTTACTTTGCCTGATTAAAATAAATTTAATATTAATTTTTTAATAATCAGTTTGAAAGTTATATTCGCGTGATATTTTATCATGCAATAATGAGTTTTTTGATAGGTGGATAATTGTTAATGCTTGAGCCTGTTTTTTGATAAAGTAATCATCATTACTCCAACAACGTTAAGTATACATCCAATCCTTTGAATAGAATTTAAGTGTTCATCTAAAAATAAAATAGCTAAAAAAATAGTTAAAACTGGGCCAACTGATGAAATAATTGATGACTGAGCGGCACCTAAATGTTCAATACTAAACACAAGCAACAGGGTAGGTAGGACCGTTGCAAAAATGCCTAACCCAACGCCATACCAAATTATACTAGAAGGTAAGGAAATTAAGTGCTGGAATGGATGAGGATTTATAGTGATAAAATGAATGAAAATACAGAGACAAGCTGCGGACAGAGATAGTCCTGTTAAATTTAAGGAGCCAAATTTTTTTATCAGTGATGGCGTTAGTAATAGATAACATGCAAATGCAACAGCACTTGCAAAGACAAGGCTAGCGCCAAGCCAAAAGTCATGCTGATCTGTTAAGTTTTTTTGCTCTTGTAGCATAACCAGAACAGTACCCCCATAACTTAAAATTAATGCAATGATGACTTTAACATTAAGTTTTTGCTTGAAGATGATACTGGAGGCGATAACAGTGAACGTTGGATATAAGAAGAGAATAATCCTTTCCAAAGAAGCACTAATAAACATCAAGCCATAAAAGTCGAGCCAGCTAGCTATGTAGTAACCGAGAGCACCCGTGAGAGTGAGTAGCAACCAATCTTTATGCTTTACATTTTTAAGATGATGTCGACCAAACCAACATATAAGTAAAAAGAATGGTAAAGCACTTGCCATTCTAATCACCATAAGTGTAGTTGCATCTAAAGTAGAAGTAATGGCATAAGCTTGTTTAATAAAAATAGCTTTAGTACTAAATAAAAAGGCTGATAAGAATGCACTAGCAGTACCTATCTGAAAGGATGAAAGTTTTAAGTCCATCAATCAATTTTTTTCATTTGATTTTTGACATATTTGTTCATATTCAGCTTTTTTATAAGCTTCATAAGATGCTTTACTTATGATCACAGTAGGTTCTTTACCTCTACGAGTAATTTCTACCGGATGTCCAGCAGAAGCCTGATCCATAATGGTAGAGAGTTGAGCTCTCGCATTAGAGTAATTCCAACTAATCATTTAAAAGTCCTTTTTTGCTGTTCATTATCGTTAAAAAGATAAGAGAGACTATAGTGTGAATACAAGAGATTTATTTTCAAGGTTTAATGATTTTATCTCATGGATGTCTCAAAGTTTTTATCAATTTTTATTGTATGCCCCAAAAATCTCACTGAACGATTAATGTTAAAGTTATAAATTCTAGAGTTTTGGGTGAATTCCTTTTCTTTCTTAAAAGTTATCGATTAAAAATTTAAACCATCTTAAAAGTGCAAAAGGATAATGGGTCAATATTGGGTAAGTTTTATTTTTATAAAAATAAAATTTAAATAAAACAGTAGGTTATTTTTTTAGTTCAACTGACGCCATCTCCACCAAAATTTGCAATAAAAAACAGGCACCTAATTAGGTGCCTGTTTGCTTTGACAGGTTTTTGATAACTTTAGTCTGTTGTCAGTTTCCCCATCTCTATCTTGTTCTTATCGCCGTGCATTCCCTTTGCATAATGTTTTATCATCTACATAATTTTGTAAAGAGGAGGGGATACAGAATCTAAGTGCATAATTCAACAAAGTTCTTAGCAGTTTTTTCTTTACTATCTCTTAATTTGATAACCTTTTTTCTTTCTTCATAGAGTCGATGTACGTCACTTAAAGTTTCTACTTTAAGATCTTTTTTATACGTCTCACCAATTTTCCCTACGTAGTTTTCCATATAGACCGTCATCCAACATATCGTATTGAGATCTGCATAATCGAAACCATTACGGTTTAAACCTTCCACCCAATCAGGATATTCTTCACTTAAAAGACTACGAGCTGTCTCCAGCTTTACGTATGTATTATTAAAAAGCGTTTCCTTTAATGCGGGATCATTAGAGAAGTTCTTATTAGCTTCGATAAAAACTCTGTAGTTATCAGTTGCATAGTTTTTCAGATCTACTTTTACAAATTGATCAATATCATCTTTATCAGATGATGCTTTACAAGATGTTAAGAATAGACATGAAATAGCTAGTACGGGGATTAATGTCATTTTCATAGTGAAAAACGGTTTTTAGGTGGAGTGTAGTTGTAGTTTTGAATATATTGAGAAACTGTTGCTCTATCATATGAACGTCCAAAGACATTTTGATACATATATTCATTAATTCCAAAAGGGCCATTGTTGGTAAATACTGCCAGAGCATTTGCTGCAAGAACAGGCTTACTTGCATTTGATAATGCTAAATCTATTATTTCACCAAAATTTTTCTTAGCAATTGCCATTCGAGCAGAAAAAGAATCTTTTGCTAATTCTAAGATCATTTCTGCTCCTTTATTTCTTGAGTGCTTTTGTGCGTATAAGGTGAACTTTAAATACATCATTGTATGAAAAGAATAGCGCTCTAATACTGAGTCGCTAAACTGGCGTAAATCATACTCAAGCCCAAAGCGAATAGCTAAATCATGCTCAAAGGGGTATTTCTGTTTTACCCAATCCCATTGAGCTTGGTTCATCATAAAAGTGTAAGGCACTGTTGTATGAAAGTTAAGTACTTTAACGATACTATTACAAAGTAAAGGATCTAATAATTCATCTGCGAAGCTTCTGAAAATCAATATTTCGTTGATTTTTTAAAGTATCTGGGCGAAAAAATTATTCCGCGCGCACGTCTGAAATCTATTGAGCAAAGCCCTGAAAACCGTGAAGAATATTTAAAAGCGGTTCACCATGATCATGTCAATATTTATAACGCAATTGTCGATCAAGATGGTTTGTTAGCTCGACAAATGATGCGAGCTCATCTTTTTAAAAGCATTAAAAAGTTTAAGCAATAAGCATCGATTTAATCTTGAATCTCGTGTGATAAAAAAAGAGAGCGCCTATCCGCTCTCTTTTTTTAGATTTTTATTCAGAAAATGAATAAAGCCAAGACGCTATTTAGTTTCTATTAATACAAAAAACTAATACTTATCTATTATCCAGCTATAAGCTGCAGAAAATGGCAGGATGACTTCGTTACTACTATGCAGCTTTTGGTGATTTACTTTCATATTTATCTTTACTGTTTACTTTAAGGGCGGAAGCACTATACCAAGCTACCTCATCCGCTTTATCAGGTGGAATTAGCTTCAAATGACAGAATAAATTTAATGATGTCATCCCCTTAGTAAAGCAGAGTGACGAATAAGGCAGACAGCAGGTTTTTTTCAGCAGGTTTTAGATCATGTTTTAAGAGTAATTATTTAAGTAACTGATTTTGTTTTTTTAATATAGGTTTTAATTAACTTTTTAAACATATGTATAATCCTGACTATATGCTGTTAAAACATGTATAGATTGCTAGATTCCTTTATAAGATTGTTTCAGTATAGAACCTGACTCTCGAATTAGTAGGACAATGAGCATGGCAGTGAAGCATCGTATCTTTTTTAAGTATCTTTCTATTTTCGGTTTTGTAGCAAGTTCAGTTGTCACAAGTGTGACTTTCGCCAGCTCGGAGCAGGCATGGAATAAGCATGATCAGGAAATCAAAACGGCGTGTATAAAAGCCAGTCAACTTAAGAATGCCAAGGTAGTGAGCAATATCATGTTGTTTGAAGATCGTGTCGGATATTCTGCACTGTTGATTCAAGGGAAATATCCTCAGGCACATATGAAAAACAAAATTGGTCAAGAGCTGTGTTTATGGAATAAGACTTCGAAGAAAGCTTATTTAAGTGAAGCCAACATAAAAGTAGGTTAAAAAGATAAAGGGGAAAATTGGATAAATTTGAGATGTTCCATAAATAAAACAATAATTTATTTATGTAAATCAACTAACGCCATCTCTACCAATGTTCTTTATAAAAAGAACAGGCATCTAATTAGGTGCCTGTTTGCTTTGACAGGTTTTTGACAACTTTAACCTTTTTTTAGTTTTCGCGTGTCTATCTTGTTTTTGTCGCCGTATTTCTACTTTGCATCGTGTTTCATCATCATCTCTAAGCAATGTCCCCTCTGGTTGGATACAAACATGCTTTTCAATCCCTCAGCGTCATAGCCACTTATCTGTAGCGTCTATTGTCAGTAGTATAGGGACGAATACCGCAACTTTTTATAGCAGTAATAAGTCTATTACCTGGTAGCTGCTCATCAAAGAAAGATTCCCCAGTCTCAGGACAAATCATAAAATATAGCTTTCGAGTATTTTGATTCTTTAAGAGGGTTTTTAATTAAAAATAATAAATATCAGTAATTTATGTTGATGTGTTGGTTCTAAGTAAACTAAATAAAACCAATACCGGAGTTAGAACTTGATGTATATAGATGCCCTTTAACTTATCAATAATTTTTACTAATGATTTGGCATGAAATGATGAATGGTAGAGATTAGTGTCAATTGTTCATTAATTTACTATGCTAATTTTATTCAAGTTTTAAGGTGGATAGGTTGGGTTGTTGATTATATCAATGAACTTTATTTAAACTATAAGGGGGTTAAAATGAGAAGGTTTATTTGGGTTGTAATCATTGCTTTATCTTTCACTGGCTGCTCGAATGCATCAAAAGTAGATCCTGAACTTGATAATATTGCTCATCTCATTTAATTGAAAATCAGCTTTAAATTGAAATTTTATTGTATTTGGTTTTTGAAGTTCATCATAAATATAAAACTCATAAAAAAGAGAGCCTCTATCAGCTCTCTTTTTAAGTTTGGTTATTTACTACAGGCATAAAACCAAGAAGTTATATTATTCTATTAAAATAAACTAAAACTTCTCTCTCACCCAGCCATAAGCCGCAGCAAAGGGGAGTGCAGTTCTTGCTAAATAAGGTACATGCCACAAACCGCCATGATTGGCATTTTCCATAATCAGCTGTAAAGGATGTTCGAGCTGTGTTTCAGGATTGGTCGCACTCGCTGGATTATTTAAATCATGTACCCACAGCGCTGCCATAATCGCATTTGTGGTTTCAGGACTAAAGGTTTCGACCTTAAACAGATCTGCACCTGAAAAAGCCGCTTTCAGGATCGGATTCTTCACCACCGAATGGGTGGTGGTAGAGGGCGCAATATTGATCACTGTTTTTTGACCACGCGCGCGGCTACAAATGGCAAACCACTGTTGCAGGCGTTTCGCGAGGGCATAGTTAGGTCCTTGCTCAATCACCATACAATCGGAAATACCATATTTTTGGCCATTATCCGATTCAATCAGCTGCTCAATATTCGACTTAAAAAAATGTCTTAAGGAAATATTGTGAATCGATTTGGTCAGTAACTTTTCAAGCAGTGGACGCTGCTTAATTTTTTGCTGGATCGACTGTACAACCGATGCTGGGATGGCATAAATATCAGTAGGCGTTAGCATAAACATGATACTGCTATCTGCTTTTTGATGACTCACCTGTTCCATGATGCTGATCATGGCGATTGAAACACGCACATGTTTTTCACCATCCAGATACGCAATCCCAGCCAGATCTAAGCTTTGCTCAAATGTAGTTAACCAGTTCGCAATCTCCGGCGTTTGAGTCAGGAGATTTGCACCGAGCTGCTTTTCACCATTTTCCAAGGTCATTTGTGGTGCGATAAGCGTGGCATTGCCTTGTTGAATGGTGCTGGTAATTTTTTGCCAGATTTTTGGATTCGGTAAATCAATCGCGACAATATTGGCACGCCATTTTGCTAACCAGCTTAAAGGCCCGGCTTCTGAGGCGGCACCGAACAGCACCATGGTACGTGAGGACAAGTCAAACCACTCAGGATGAGCCTGTAACAGGCGTAGGGCTTTGGCATGACTAGGTTCGATAATGTGTTGCTGTTCCCAGCAGTCAATCTGCTTGAGTAAGGCTTGGCCTTGCAGTTTCTGCCCGTTAAAGGGAATAAACCAGGGTTCAATGCTAGGGTTACCTGTTCCTTTGAGCACATAGCTTTCAAAAGGCTGGTCTTTAAAATCGGCCATGGCCTGTTCTAAAGAAGTTTGCTGACCAGCACGATGAAAATTAAAGGACTTTTTCGCAATATCCAGCCCATGTTGAGCAATCCGTAGAGGATGTTGAACAGAACGAATACCTGTTTTCACCAGTTCTTCAAAATAAACCGGATATTTCTTTCTCCAATTCTTTTCGGCTTTTAATTCAGATGCATAAGGTGAATCGACACTTTTCAGTGCGGCATATAAGATATTCTTTGCGGTGGCTGTTGTGCTGGGCTTGTTTTTGCCAGATTGAATCGGAAATTGTATTCCATCCATATTTGACGATGATTTATTACTCAATGCGCTGCTCCAATCTACTGAATGCTAAAATTCAAAAAAGTAGAGGGACTCTTTGTCTCATCCATATTTATGTTTCCAGCATAAGTCGAAATGATGAAATTAAAAATAGCGGAAAATAGGGCAATTCATCACGATTTTGGAACAGCATAAAATGGAGAAAAAAGACCGGATCACACATTAAAAATAGTAATTACAGTGACTTAGTTGTAGAATTTGGCTTAATTCTGTTTGTCCCAGATGGGTAAAATGTTACTTTGGATGTGCTACAAACACTTTTAACTGTCCGTTTAGAGTAAATCACACATCATATTTTGATTTAAGTTCTTTTAGGACATGATTGCTCGAATCCCTTTAAATCTTGCATAGCAAATGAATATCTTCAGGCTCGAGTTGCCATAGCTGCTGATCGGGTTTATCCAATACTTCAGCGCCATGTTTTAGATAAAAATCAACAGTTCGTTTGCTAGGCGTCGCCGAAATATACAGCTCGTTTCCACCCAGTTCTATTGTAGCGTTTTTTGCTGCCTGCATGAGTTGCGCACCTATGCCTTGGCCTTGCTGATCGGCATCCACATAAAAGTAGTGTAGAAGTCTGGCTGCGGGATAATCTTGAATGTGTTGATTCGAGACCACGCAAATGCCGACCAGTCTTGCTTGCAGGTTAAAAGCTCCGATGAATGCGGCATGCTCCTGGTAGAGCTGTTTTAATTTCGGCGGATCATTTTCTAGATGGTAAGCATCCCAATGTTGTACATCATAAAAGCAGTCGACCAGTTGTAAAGACTGTTGTTTGACATAATTTTGGGTGATCAGTTCTCGCCGATTAATCTGTTGCCAGATCAAGTCAATTTCTGAATATTGAAGCGGTCTTAAAATAATAGTGATAGTGTTTTCCTTGTCTTACTATTTATTTATATTTTAACGGCTAAGCTATGCTTTAAACAGTTTATTTACATTAGAGACAATCTGTTAAGCAAATCAGCTATACCTCTCCTATAGATCAACTTATGCTATCTGTAGTCATTAAAATAACAAGGAAAATCTCTGATGTCTTTACGGTTGTTCTTCTCCCTGACTGGAACTAGTCTGATTTTGATGTTTTCAGGCTGTACGCCATCTTCAAAATATTCAATTGCCGATAGTTTCGGTCCACAGCCGGTTTTACCAAAACCTCAATCCAGCCTGATTCCGACGGTTAATATTGCTCCGGCCAAAGGCTGGCCGCAGGGCAAAATGCCCACTACGGTTGAAGGGCTGAAAGTTCAGGCTTTTGCCAGTGGACTGGATCATCCAAGATGGCTGTATGTATTGCCAAATGGTGATGTGCTGGTGGCAGAAACCGATGCACCGCCTAAACCGGAAGACAGCAAGGGCATTCGTGGCAAAATCATGAAAATGGTGATGAAACGTGCCGGTTCATCATTACCCAGTGCCAACCGCATCCGCTTATTACGGGATACCAATGGTGATGGTATCGCAGATCAGAATACGGTTTTTCTACAGAATTTGAACTCGCCCTTTGGCATGGCCTTGGTGGGGGATATGCTTTATGTGGCCAATACCGATGCGCTGATGCGTTATCCCTATCAGGAAGATGCAACCCAAATCACGGCAAAGGGCACCAAGGTGCTGGATTTACCCGCTGGTCAGCTCAATCATCACTGGACTAAAAATGTGATTGCCAATCCACAGGGAAGCAAACTTTATATCACGGTCGGCTCGAATAGTAATGCCGGGGAGAATGGTCTGGATCAGGAACAGGGACGGGCACAGATTCTGGAATATGATATTGCTACTGCCAAAGTAAGGCCTTATGCAACCGGACTACGTAATCCGAATGGCATGGGTTGGCAACCACAGGGCGGACAACTCTGGACAGTGGTTAATGAACGGGATGAACTCGGTAGTGATCTGGTTCCAGATTATATGACCTCAGTGAAAGAGGGAGCGTTTTATGGCTGGCCATATAGCTATTATGGACAACATGTCGATAAACGGGTCAAGCCACAAAATCCTGAGCTGGTGAAGCGGGCACTTAAACCTGACTATGCCTTGGGTAACCATACCGCATCTTTGGGGTTGGCATTTTATGCGACCGAACTTATGCCACAGTATCGCGGTGGTGCATTCATTGGGCAGCATGGGTCATGGAACCGAAAACCGCATAGTGGATACAAAGTGGTTTTTGTGCCTTTCCGAAATGGACAGCCTTCGGGTCAACCGCAAGATGTGCTGACCGGTTTCTTAAGTGAGAAAGGCGAAGCTTATGGTCGTCCTGTGGGAGTGGCGATTGATTTTTCTGGTGCGCTTTTAGTCGCTGATGATGTCGGCAATACGGTTTGGCGAGTCTCGCCTGCTGCACAAACCACTTATGAAAGCCCAACGCAAAAGTATCGGCAGTAACTTAGATTTATGATTTAAATTTTACTTGGTGCTATCCAAATTGTCGTTATTCATATAAAGTCTATAGAAAATACATCTTCATTGTAAAACATTACAAATCTACTAAACTTTTCGTTCCATACTCAGTGGGACATAACAACATCAAGGATAGCGTCATGCCACAGTATTTGCGTATCGCTGATAATATTTACAGGCATTTTGAAGAGGAGAAAAAGTTTCATGCTCCGCTGCAAGATTGCCTAAATTTCATTGTTAAACAGTTACGTGAAGAACTTAAAGATACTGACTTAAAATTATTGTATAACTACATCGATTTCGTGGAAGGTTTTCAGGACAGGCCGACCAAAGACCATATATGTATTGATGTCAGTTTAGTCCCCAACTATAAGAATAAAGATGAGTTTGTGTTGTGGTTAGCGGGGTTTATTGAACGTATCACAGAAGGTGGGGTAAAGAGACTGCCACCCATCCATGAAGAAATACCGGCAGAGTTTACATTTGAACGTGACCTGAGCATTATTCTGGATCAGTTGAAAACTAGTTCTGCTGAACAGATCAAATCCTATTTTGAAAGTGATGAATTTAAGAATAGTTAGTGGGCATTTATGGAACCATCATTTTTAGTTTTAAGACTTTTAAAGTGCATCTTTATTTAATGATGCACTTTTTTATTTGTATCTTTGATCCACCATTTATAAGAGCATAAGATTTTCCTGTTGTTATCCGAATAATAGAATTAGAACATTTAAAATCAGCTGAGCTAAGACATGGCCGTTAGACGATTTTTTAAGATATCTAGTGAAATTAAACATATTAGGCCTGGTTTTTTTACATTATAATTGTTTAGATTTCCTAATATACTTATCAAGTATAAATAAATACCTGTGAGACTCTATTCTCAATTAAAAAAATAATTTAGCTTAATAAGCATCAAAACTAATTTTTATTTTTCAAATATATAAATTTGAAAACTATTTTTAAAAGGACAAATTTTAAAAGGATTACAACAATGAAGACGGTCGATAACCCAGATGTGAGGACGAAAATTCATGCAGTTGAAATGCTCAGTGTGCATGAGTTTTCAGGTGGTATTGTTGGACCCAGTTTAAAAATGTTAGGTCCATTAAAGGATAGAGGGATTTTAAAAGCGGGAATTCCACCTGGCTGTTGGGGTCCAATGATTACCCCCGCTTTTCAAGGTGGCCATGAAGTCACTTTACCTGTAGCAATAGAAGGGGCTGAGATTGGAGATGCCGTTGCTCTAAAAATTAAAAGCATGAAGGTGACATCGACCGCAACATCTTCTGGTGTGATGACTTTTGTGGAAGGACGTTATCACGGCGACCCATTCGTTGCAAAATACTGTGCTGCCTGCGGGGTGAATCAGCCCGAGAGTTATGTTGATGGCATCGGTCAAAATGCGATTCATTGTCAGCATTGTGGTGCAGAAGTCAGTGCATTTCGGTTTTCTCATGGTTATGTGATTGTGTTCGATCAGAAAAACAACCTGAGCTTGACGGTTTCCCAGCCGATTGCCAATCGATTGGCTGGACAGGCGCATGAAATAGCAGCCTTGCCTGCGCAGGCAGCGCAACATTCTATTTTGTCGTTGGCGCGTGCAGATATGCCTGGTGTTGCTGCGCATATGCGACCTTTCCTCGGCAATATCGGCACCAGTCCAGCCCGAGATCTGCCAGATTCGCATAACTGTTATGACTTTGGTCAATATCTAATTCAGGCGCCTCATCAATATTGCATGACTGAACAGGAACTTTGGGCTGCCAAAACCGATGGGCATATGGATACCAATTCGGTACGTCCTGGCTGCATTGTTATTTGTCCAGTCAAAGTTCCGGGGGCGGGAGTTTATTTAGGCGATATGCATGCGCAGCAAGGCAATGGTGAGATTGCTGGACATGCAACGGATGTATCGGGCGAGACTGAGCTTGAAGTACAGCTGATAAAAGGGTTGACACTTGAAGGGCCGATTCTATTGCAAGCACTTGAAGATCTTCCTCCGCTGGCACGTCCGTTTACCGCAGAACAGAAACTACAGATTCAAGCACTTGCGGCGAAATGGGGGCAAACAGAAGTTGAAGAGAGTGGTCCTATTACTTTTATGGGGACAGGTAAAAACCTGAACGAAGCCACTGAAAATGCTTTACAGCGCGCAGCTAAAACCACTGGGCTTGCCTATGAGGAAGTACTCAATCGCTGCACCATTACGGGTTCAATTGAAATTAGCCGCTTACCAGGCATGGTCCGTGCCACATTTCTTTGTCCATTGCCTATTTTAGAAAAAATGGGCATTGCATCCCTAGTTCGGGAACATTATCAGCTTTAAAAGAGGGAACTTAAATGAATAGTACAGCTCAATTACGCTGGGGAAACCTATATCCAGAATTAGGTCAGGACCCGATCCCTACCGAGGCGTGTATTTCGCCTAAAATTTTTGAACAAGAAATAGAAAAGATTTTTTCCAAAGTCTGGCTTAAAGTCGGCAGGGTTGAAGAAATTGCTAACAAAGGTGATTACAAGGTTAAACGACTTGATTTTGCCAAGACTTCAGTGATTTTAATTCATGCTAAAGATGGACAAGTCCGTGGCTTTCACAATGTCTGCTCACACCGCGGCAATAAAGTCATTGTAGAAACGGGTGATGAGACCTTTGGACATAGTAAAGCTGCAGTGGTGAGCTGTCGTTTTCATGGGTGGGTATATGATGCCAAAGGTGACTTGGTCAATGTGCCAGAAGAGGAAAAATTTTCGGCATGTTTTGAAAAGAAAAACAATGGGCTCACGCCTATACGGACTGAGGTCTGGGAAGGATTTATTTTTATTAATCTGGACGCTGAGGGCGGGCAGAGTTTAACTGAGTTTTTAGGGACAATGGGACAGCATCTCGCGAGCTATCCTTTTGCCGAGATGGAGGAGTGTTTTGCCTATAACACGGTGTTGAACTGTAATTGGAAAGTGGCCCATGACGCTTTTGCCGAGGCCTATCATGTCGCAACCATACATGCAGGTTCTTTTCCAAATGTCTTCGCTTCAGGCTTACAAGATGTTCAACTCTTAGGGGATCATCGTACCTGCGCTGTCTGCCTTACTAAAAACGCGCATCCGAAACCGGCTGCAAAACTGTCTGGTGAAATTACAGGTGCTTCTTTAGTTCATCACTATCAACGTCAGCAATTACCGCCATCTGTTAATCCGCATGATCGGGATGATTTTTCTTTTGAACTCTCCGTGATTTTTCCGAATATTCTGATCCATGTGACAGAAGGAGTCTGGTTTACCCATCAGTTTTGGCCGATCAGTCATAACCAGACTCGGTGGGAAGGCCGCTATTATTTACCCAAGGCCAAAACATATTCAGAACGATGGGCTCAGGAGTTTGCACAGATTTTACAGCGTAACGCCTGGCTGGAAGATACGGCAACCATGGAAGATACACAATCGGCACTTGAATCCCAAGCCAAGAAAGTGATGCACCTACAGGATGAAGAAATTTTAATTCGACATGGTTATCACGTTTTAGAACAGTATCTGAATGGTCGTAAGGAGCACATCGCATGAGTAAATGTATTTCTCAATTACCTGCAGATTTTTCCATGCTGCAACCTTTTGTGAAGATGTGGGCGTTGAATACAGCCCAGCAACGACATCGACAGCGCTTGAATGCTACTACAGATGCTTTGCATCTTTTCTACAACGCCATGTTACCTCAAATGCGTCATTTGCTAGCCATGCTGGATACTTATCCATTGGGACACCTGCCTGACGAACTGCATCCATTGTACTGGCTAAGTCTCAGTTTTGCAGAGGTGGCACCACATATTGAACTGTATAAAGGACAAGTCGGTGTCCCTTTTGCCTTTGAAGAAAAAAGGTTTATTTATGAAAAAGCTGAACTTGTCGATTGCTGAGAGTGTGTAAGGTGAATATTAATAGTTTGCTGCAACGCCTGGAATATCTAGAGGCTTGTAATGCGATAAACCAGTTAATTGGCCGTTATGCCACTGCAGCAGATCAGCGGAATAATCCACAGATCATGCATAACTTATTTCATGAAGATGCGATCTGGCAAGCAGCGGGATTTGGCGCCTATCAAGGACGCCAAAGCATTGTGGCGGGTTTATCTGAAATTGCGCGTGAGCAAATTTTGTGGAGCCTGCATGTAATGGGTGTTCCTAATCTTGAGTTTTCCGAAAACCAGCAGCAGGCAAAGGTGCAGTGGGTACTCTGGGAAGTTTCAACTATAGCTGGTAGTGAGGCTTCACAAAATTATTGTCTAGGTGGGTTTTATCAAGCCAAAGCTAGAAAAGACTCCCAAGGAATTTGGCGTTTTGATGAGGTGCTACTGAATATCGCACTTAAGTATCCAATTGCGGCCAATCTTTATCAGGACAACTCAGCCTAAATAGAAGTTGTTGTGGCGAAGGCAATTGATGATTGAACTAAATCAGGGAGAGATGAGAAATGAATCATACTTCTATAAATTGTATTGTTGAAAAATTTCTTTGCAATACTGCACAGGTCGAAGCAGGAACAGGGTTACAAGTAATCCTGCAAGGATATCCCCCTTTGGCCGTCTTCCATTTGAACAATGGTGAATTTCACGTAACTGCCGATACTTGTACCCATGGTAATGCGTCATTGGCAGATGGTGAGCTAGAAGGTGAAGAAGTGGAATGTCCATTTCATGCAGGTAGTTTCAACGTTAAAACCGGAGCCGCCTGTAGCGCGCCATGTCATATTCCTCTCAGAATCTACCCAAGTGTAGTTGAGAATGGTCAGGTATTCTTGCTGGAGTAGGGTATGACATTCAAAATCACATTGGCAGAAGATCACTATTTTCACTGTGGGCAGAATGATGTCATTTTACGTGCAGGCTTACGGCACGGATTCGGCATGCCGTATGAATGTAATACGGGCGGATGCGGGACCTGCAAAATCGAAGTAGTAGCAGGTGAAATTGAGAATTTATGGCCTGAAGCGCCGGGATTAACCGATCGCGATCGACGAAAAGGTCGGGTATTGGCGTGCCAGAGTCGACCTAAGAGTGCTTGTAAAATCAAAGTGCATCTGGACGAGCAATGTAAACCTAATATTCAGCCTAAACAACATCGTGTACAACTTATTAAAGTTACCCCAGTAACACATGATATCGTTGAAATACATTTACAATCTCAACAGGCTGCTGATTTCTTGCCTGGACAGTATGCGCTGTTGCAGATAAATGGTGAATTACAGCGTGCTTATTCCATGGCAAATTTACCGAATAAAGAAGGACGATGGGTTTTTCAAATCAAGCGAGTCGTGGGTGGCCAAGTTACTGGTCTTCTGTTTGATGAGCTGCAACGACAACAGTTAGCCATTGTGCTGGATGGCCCCTATGGTTTGGCTCATCTCCAGCCTGAAGAGAGCTCAGTACGACCGATAATCTGTATCGCTGGTGGCTCTGGTTTGGCCCCAATGTTGTCTATTGCACGGGGTGCGGCTCAACAAGCACGCACACAGCAACAAAAGCTTTATTTTTTTCATGGTGGAAGGGAAGCACGCGATTTATTGAATCATTCCATTTTAAATGCATGGACTGGGCTGGGAGAGCAGTTGGTTTATGTTCCTGCGACCTCATTTACAGCGATTGCTGGAATCTCGCATGGTTTTATTCATGAGGTAGTGCAACAACATTTAGGCCAATCTATTGCTGATTATGAGGTGTATTGTGCTGGCCCTCCACCCATGGTGCAATCGATTGAGCAAATGGCACATGCCATGGGATTGCCTAGAAAGTATATTCATTTCGACCGGTTCTTCTAGCTTTAACTATTCACGTGATGAATGTATCTGAAAATGGGAGTTGAGAATAAAATGGGAATAGATAGACGGTTATGTATAGTTTGTGTGACGCATTATGTATTTATAAAATAAAGCGTGATATAAATAGCGCATTAACGATGAGCTTCTTTGATGAATGTCTATATCGTAATCCCATGTTCTTCCCCAAGAGCTTGGGATTTTTTTTATGTGTAAATTAATCTATTGCAGAATCAGAAAGCACAGTGTAGATCAGGAGGGGAGATATAAAGGAAAAGGATGAGCAACTGTTGTCAAGTTGAATGAAAGCATCTGGAGAACTGGTCTAAACACGTATCCTCCAAATGAGTTCACTGGTATGAAATATTATTTTTTTTGCTTAAAACGGTATTTGCATTTCAGACAGCGATAGTCCTGAAAAATATTTTTGTCGACCATGACACCTGCCTTTTTCCCGAACATATTGCCAATCACGCCCCCTGTGATCCCTGCACTGATCGCGCCAACAAAAGTACCGACCGTACCGCCAACAATCACACCTAAGGGACCAGCCACTGTACCAATTGCTGCACCGATGGATGCACCACCTGCAGCACCACCGACCGTACCTGCTGTCGTTCCTGCGGCTGTCAGTAACACACCACCTGTAGTTTTCAGTAATTTGTCATGATTACGTGTTTCCACTTCGGTAGAACCACATTTCGGGCATAGTATAGGTTTGTCCATAAAACTATCCTGTTTTCTCTATTGATAACGACATTCAGTGTATTGAGCAATTGCCGATAGCACTGGGTCAGGCTCAATTCTAGCTGATCGCTGCAATAAGTATTTATAGTTCATGTAAATACTTTTACCCTTATCCTGACACCCTTGATTTGAATCTTTTAAGTTCACAGTAGAACTGCGGAAGAATAAGGTGAGAGAGGAGTCCTTATTCTTCAGTAAAAATAATAGGCTATGCAACCTAAGCCAGATTAGCTCAGGACTACAGCGTTGGCTTCGATCATTAGCTCTAATTCCTGACCCAGTTCGAGCGCAAGCTGTTCGGCTTTGGCATAAGCATCTGCGACAGACTGACGATGTCGATCATCCGCAAATTCCTGATATTCGGAGGCAATTTCATAAATTTTGTCAACTCCCAAATATTTGCTGACGGTGTGCAGATGGGGCACCAGATGGTTCATCTGCGCTCTGATTCCACCTTGTTCAAAACCAAATTCACCACTTGAGGTGATAATCAGCAAGGTTTTACCAGACAAGGTTGGCTGTAAAGGAAAATCACCCCGTGTAAGATCAAAATCAAAGGTCTTGTTTACCCGGGCAATTTGGTCAAACCAGGCTTTGAGTTGAGCTGGCATGCCATAGTTATACATTGGTGATGAAATAATGATGAGATCAGCCGCGACAATTTCAGCAATCAACTGATCAGAAAGCTTGAGTAAGTCATGTTGTTGCGCCGTTCTATTTTGTTCTGGGGTAAATGCAGCTCCCATCCACTCCTGAGTAATAAAAGGCGGTGGATTGATACCGACATCACGATAAATATATTCACCTATGGCATATCGTGTTTTCCAGGTTTGGATAAAGTGATGGGCAATATTCTTTGAAATGGAATTATGGTTCGGGTTGGGATTACTGGCCGCACGGATACTGGCATCGATATGTAAAATGGTACTCATGTGATCGGACTCTACTGCGTTCAAGATGACACCATTCTGGAATGATACAGAGCGCTAGACAAACGAGTAAATCACAGCTATAGATGATTTTAATTCATCTATTATTTCTATAGGAGCGTGGCATGCAAGTTTCTTTACAGGCATTAAAAGCATTTGAGTCAGCTGCGCGTTTAGGTAGCTTTAAACTGGCCGCTGAGGAACTTTCACTGACACCGACAGCGATTTCACATCATGTTGCCAAGCTTGAGCATCGGTTAAGCGTTGATTTATTCCATCGCGAAGTCAGAAAAATTGTACTCACCGAAGTCGGTGCAAAATTCGCGAAGCAGATTTCAGAGGGATTTAGAAGCATTGAGGAGGCAGTAGAGCAGATCAGTCTGGCAAGTCATGTGGTGAACGTGACGACGACTTCATCTTTAGCGGCTTTGCTTTTAATACCAGCCCTGCATGAATTTTATTCGATCCATCCCGATATATCTGTAGAGGTTTCAACAGGGGAGAGCTTGGACAATCAACTTTATTATTTGCCCGTACGTTTGGGCAATATTGCGTCTGTGCCTGCCTCAGAGATTATACGTTACGAAACATTTAATCTGTTCGGCCGAGCACAGCTTGATCTGCTTACTGCTGGCGATGAACCGATGCTGATTTTTACTACAACGTGGAAAAACAAGGCATTGGCTGCGCCCCCTTTGGAGGAATGGTGTGCACTAAATGGCATAGCGTCTTCAAATATTATCGTAAAAACTTTTGATCAGGAGCTGTTTGGTATTCAGGAAGCACTGGCTGGCAATGGATTTGTGTTTGCCTCTACCACCTTAATGAGCCGATTGCTGAAACTGAACCAGCTCCAGCAATACCAGACTAAATCCATCCAGTCTGAACTATGTTATTACATCCCAAATAAAGCAAAAGTGAGCAATCGTAACACTCGCGATCTGATGGAATGGCTGGAACAAAAATTAAATGAATGATTTCGGTTCAACCCCCCATATTTGATGATTGCTCATCAATGAATGCGTTTAAACCCGTCACAGTCTGAATTCAAGGCAAGAAGGTTTCTTGTAAATAACTCCACAACATTTTGCCATCAATTTCTTCAATCAATGCACAAGAACGGCGGATCAGAATGCCTGAATCTTTGGTATGTTTTTCGGTATAGGTGAGTACGATCGCATCAGGTTTTTGCATCAGGATCTGTTCATCATAGATTTCAATCTGGATATCTGGCATCTTGCCCTGATTGTTGGCAAATAGGCCTTTCACTTGTTCGAAAGAAATACGTTTACCAGCCGCACCGACCATTTCAAAATGATCAGCAAAATAGTCAATCAGTTGGGGAAGGTCTTGTTCCGAGTGTTTGCCGCTAAAAATTTTTTCGATCAAGACGTGCATGCTATGGATGCTTTCGATTGCCTGTTCTTTGTTAAACGCCATGTTCATTTCCATTGAAAATTGATTATCTCATGTTATTTTAAAACAAAAATAAATGTAAAATTCAATATCATTTTAAAATAAATTTAGATTTCCTCTATTCGCGCTAATTCTACATTTAATCTTTTCCTTTAAAGAACAGCTATTTTTTCAGTCGCTTAGCAGCATTTGAGCTGGTTTTAAATCCTGATTTTACCTTCAAATGAACAATATTGCGTGCTGAATGGGTAAAAAAGGTATAACTTTATACCTAAAATATTATGGAAAATTCCATGTAAAAATAATAATTATAGGAGGGAGAAATTAACCTTATTGAAGCTGAGCCAGAAAAGGAGATGAATTCTGGTGATTACACCCTTCAATAAGCAGACACATGAGAACAATGACATGGACAAGGAAGCAAAATGGATACGCACTCAACCGAGCCAGCACGTGCTCACTCAAATCTATACGCCTGGTATGTGGTACTACTGTGCATGCTGGCCTATATCTTTTCATTTATCGACCGGCAAATACTGGCGCTGATGATCGAGCCGATCAAGGCCGATCTGGGTCTTTCCGATACCCAGTTCAGTCTACTCCATGGTTTGGCCTTTTCATTGTTTTATGCCTTTATGGGCTTGCCGCTGGCCTATCTGGCGGACCGGTTTTCACGTCCAAAAATTATTGCCATCGGGGTGGTGTTCTGGAGTATTGCGACCGCATTTTGTGGTCTGAGCAAGAATTTTATCCAGCTTTTTTTAAGTCGTATGGGCGTCGGTGTCGGTGAGGCTGCTTTGTCACCCGCAGCTTATTCAATGTTTAGTGATATGTTTAGCAAGGACAAGCTGGGCCGTGCCGTGGCGGTATATTCGATCGGCTCCTTTGTCGGTGGCGGTATTGCTTTTCTGGTTGGTGGTTATGTGATTGGCTTGCTGAAAAATATGGACAGCATCATAGTTCCGGTATTTGGTGCACTCAAGGCTTGGCAAGCAGCATTTATTATTGTGGGGCTGCCTGGAGTATTTATCGGTTTACTGGTGTTGTTGACGGTGAGAGAGCCGCAGCGTAAAGGCCAGCGTTTAAATGCACAGGGGCAGGTTGAAAAGACCAGCATGAAAGATGCGTTTAAGTTTATCAAAAAGCATGGGCGTACCTTTAAATGCCATTATTTAGGTTTTACCTTCTACGCGATGGCGCTGTATTGCCTGATCAGCTGGTCACCCGCATTTTATATGCGTAAGTTTGGATTAACCCCGACTGAAGCGGGTTATATGCTCGGCAGTGTGTTACTGGTGGCCAATATTCTAGGCGTATTCTGTGCGGGTTGGCTGAATGACTGGTTTATTCAAAAAGGCCGTAAAGATGCCCCGATGATCACCGGTGTGATTGGGATTGTCGGTTTAGTGATCCCGATCATGGTGTTTACGCAAGTGAATGAGTTATGGCTATCGGTGGTGTTTCTGGTGCCTGCAATGTTCTTTGCTTCATTCCCGATGCCGATTTCTACCACAGCCATGCAAATGCTGGCGCCAAACCAGTTACGTGCACAAATCTCGGCAGTATTCTTGTTGATCAGTAATCTGGTTGCGGTCGGCATTGGTACCACATTGGTGGCATTGATTACCGATAAAGTGTTTGAAAATCCATTGATGGTTGGCACATCCTTGTCGATTGTCGGGACGATTTCTTGTGTATTGGCCTTTATTTTATTGAAAAAAGGCTGTCAGGCATTTAGCGACAGTATGCAGCAGGAACATGCTTCTTGATCTGACCTAAGTGCAAGCATAAAGCCCATTCTTTTGTAATGGGCTTTATGCTTTGCTGGCGAAACCCATAACAAGGGAGTGAAGTGATGCACGCGACATTTAAACTGGATCATTTGCATTATCTGGATGAGTTTTTATTATTTCAGTCCAGTGATTACCAGACCATTAAAGATCAAATCAGTCATTATCTCTGCCCGCATCGTTTTGATGTTGAGACCCAACAGCCGTTGAACACGCGCCTGAATGGTTTTAGCTTTGGTAATGGGGCGCTGTATGATCTGAAATATAGTGCACCGGTCGTCATCTGTATTGATGACAGTTCGAGTTTTTATCTGTTCAGGATCACCCTGGAAGGGCAATGTCAGGTCGGGGCGGCAAACCAGCAACTGCTACAATCTGCAGGCATTATGTCGGTGACTCATCCGCATACCCGACAGCAGATTGTGACCAATCAGCATTGCCGCAATATTATTTTAAAATTATCCCAACAGGAGATCGAAACTCAGCTGTTTAAAATGCTGGGCCATACCAGTCAGGCGCCCGTCTGCTTCGATAGTGGTCTGTCCTGTACCGCAGAAGGGATGAGTGCCATTGTTGAAACGCTAAATTATCTTTGTCATGCCTATCATAATATCCGGAACTGGAGCTTTATCTCAGCCAGTTTTACCCAATACCTGATCGGGCTGATTCTGCTTAAAATCCCCAATAATTATAGTGAGCAGCTGAATGCACAGCGTCAACAGCTTGTGCCAGGCTATATCAAAAAAGCGCAGCAATATATTCAGGACAATCTGCATCAAGCGATTTCGCTAGCGACGCTGAGTCAATATTGTGAGGTGTCGATCCGCAGTCTACAAAAGGGTTTTAGCCAATATCTACAGCAGACACCCGTCGAATATATCCGTGAGCAACGTCTGGAGCGGGTACATTCTGCTTTACAGCAAGCCGTGGAACATCAAACCGTCACCGATATTTTACTGGATCATGGCATCCAAAGTTTTGGACATTTCTCTACCTTGTATAAAAAGCGCTTCGGCTGTCTGCCTTCACACACTTTAAAAATGACTCCTGTACAACTCAGTGAAATACGGTCGTAAATGGAATAATCACTGCGCATTTGGATAAGCCGGTTTAGGCTGACCGTTCTATGCTGAATGACAAATCAATCAGCAGGAATGCACATGAAAATTACAGTACTCGGTGGTGGACACGGATGTTATGCCGCAGCATTAGAGATGGCAGAAAAAGGCCACGAGGTGGTGCTATGGCGCCGTGACCGTGAGGCTTTGCAACAGCTGGCAGCAACCGGTGAACTCAAGATTAAAGATTATCAGGGCGATCGTCGTGTCACAGTCGGTTTTGAGCGGAGTCAGATTAATCTGACCGATGATTTACAACACGCCATCCAGCATGCCGAGCTGATTATTATTCCTTTACCCGCAACCACACATCTGGATTTGGCGCAGCGGGCCGCGCCGTTCTTTCAAGCGGGCCAAGTGGTGTATTTACCGCCTGCAACCTTTGGTAGTTTTATTTTTGCCAAAGCCATGCGTGAGGCAGGTAACACGGCTCAAGTGGCCTTTGCCGAAACCGGCACCTTACCGTATCTGGTACGTAAGCACGGCGTCAATCAGATTGTGGTGAGTGGCTATGCAACCCGTTTACCAACGGGGGTATTCCCAAGCAGCTTGTCCGAGCATGCATTTCAAATTTTGAAACAGGCTTATCCAAGTGTTGAGCCGATCGAAGACAGTCTCAGCGGTGCCTTGATGAATGCCGGGCCGATTATTCATCCACCGTTGATTCTAATGAATGCGGGACCACTAGAACATTTTGAGGCTTGGGATATTCATAATGAAGGGACACAACCGTCGATTCGCCGTGTCACCAATCAGCTTGATGCAGAGCGTATGCGTGTAAGGGAAGCATTGGGTTATTCTGCACCGCATTTTCCGCTGGCGGATCATTACAATAAAGCGGGGGAAGGCGATGAATGGATGTATGGCCGTGGCGCGCATGGAAAATTGACGGATAGTGGGGACTGGCGTGAGGACATTGACTTACAGACACACCGTTACATGCTGGAAGATACGCGTCTGGGGCTATCCTTTCTGGTTTCAGTGGGACGTTGGGCGGGTGTCGCGACACCTGTAGCAGAAGGGCTACTGAATATTGCGTCTGCGGTGACAGGCAAGGATTTATATCAGGACGGGCGGACGTTTGAGAATCTGGGACTCGCCGATAAAAGCAAGGCTGAGTTGCAAGCGACTTTGCAGCAAGGAGTCTGATATGACATCGATTCAACAGGTTGCTGTACTTGGCGCTGGACGGATGGGCAAAGCCATTGCAATTGCCTTTGCCTATGCGGGATTAAATGTGGCTTTAATCGATGCCCGACAACGTACCGAGGCTGAGTTTGAGCAATATCAAGCTCACATCCGAACCGACTTAAAACAAGAATTGCAGTTGCTGGAACGTATCCAGTTTATTCAATCTGAACAAAGCCTCTTTATTCTGGATCAGATTCAGATTTTAAGTCGCGAGGCTTCAATATCAGTCTTAGCGCACTGTGATCTGGTGATGGAAGCTGTACCCGAGCTCAGGCAAGCCAAACAAGATATTTTTACTTGGCTGGATCAATATATTACACCGATTTGTATTGTTGCATCGACCACTTCAACCTTTCTGGTCACTGATATTGCTCAGATGATTTCTCATCCAGAACGGGTGGTGAATGCGCATTGGCTCAATCCTGCTTATCTGATTCCGCTGGTTGAGTTAAGCCGTTCCGAGCAAACTTCTGATAGGGTCGTTACACAACTGAAAAGCTTTCTACAGCTGATCGGTAAAGTACCTGTGGTGTGTCATGCCAAAGCAGGCTATATCGTGCCACGGATTCAGGCCTTAGCCATGAACGAAGCGGCGCGGATGGTGGAAGAAGGCGTGGCTTCGGCAGAAGATATCGATATCGCCATTCGGACCGGATTTGGTTTGCGTTTTTCTGTATTGGGCTTGCTGGAGTTTATTGACTGGGGAGGTGGCGATATTCTGTATTACGCTTCCCAATATCTGGAAAAAGAGCTTGGTGAACGTTATCGCACGCCAGAAATTATTGCCGAGAACATGCGACAGCAACGCAATGGTCTACGTGAACAGCAAGGCTTTTATGATTATCAGCAGGTCGATATTGCGGCCTATAAACAACAGGTTTTACATACTTTTGTAGACCGGATTGCCGCAAATCAGCTGAAACCACCGTTTAATATTTTAAATCCGTAGTCGGCCTGGTTTGAACTTTTGCCCATCTCTGTAGCGACATGGGCTTTTGTTGTTGCCTTAACTTGAAGGCATCAGATCAAACAGCTTTTTTAATTGGCCGTTGAGCTGGTGCAATTCAGCATCATCAAATGCATTTAGAATCCCGGAGAGGGTGACCTGACTGATCTGGTTAATTTGTTCAACCATTTCTTTTCCTTTATCGGTCAGTTTCACCATCGAAATCCGTTCATCTGATTCAGATGAAAACACCTGCACAATACCGTCTTCTACCAGACGGTAAACGGCTTTGGTTGCCGTGGTCAGCTTGAGGGTAGAGAGGTTGGCAATCTCGGTAATACTGGCTTGTTCAAGTGCATTGGTACTTAAAATGATTTTACGACGGGTATTGTCGATTCCTAATTTTTTAATTGATTTTTCAATAAGTTGTGTGTATTTACCATTCACCTGTGAGATCCAGAAAAAAGGATAGCTTTGTAAGCTGCTCGGTTCATTGTTGGGTAGAAATTGTTCTAAATGCGTAAGCATAGCCAAGTCATTACTTTTATAAAAATGGACATTCAGCATTATACAAAAATTAGAAACATTTTCTTGATTCTTCGTATCGAAAAATACTTGACAATTACATTACTTTTTCCGATATTTGTATTAAGTATAAAAATACATGGAAAAGTGAATGAATATTATTGTACAAGAGGTACAAAAAGGTACAGGCGCTTTGAAGGTGATGGTCAAGGATTCCATCGATATT
Organism: Acinetobacter courvalinii; assembly: GCF_014635545.1. Classification (GTDB taxonomy): domain Bacteria; phylum Pseudomonadota; class Gammaproteobacteria; order Pseudomonadales; family Moraxellaceae; genus Acinetobacter; species Acinetobacter courvalinii. The sequence continues at coordinate 2,000,953 of NZ_BMDA01000001.1, read as the reverse complement.
CAAGGCATGAAGACCATGGCAGGCAGTAAAGCCTTGATGCAGAGTCAAGCCGCAACTGCCAATGCCGAAGTCGTCGAGCGTATTTTGGCAGCAGATTGTCAAATTACCGCGAAAACCAATTTGCATGAACTGGCTTTCGGGATCACAGGGATTAACCATAGCTTTGGTACGGTGATTAACCCGAAATATCCTGAGTTGATTCCGGGTGGATCATCTAGCGGTTCTGCGGCGGCAGTTGCAGCTGGTCTGGCAGATTTCACATTAGGCACGGATACAGGTGGTTCGATTCGTATGCCTGCGGCATGTTGCGGTGTGTACGGTTTAAAACCGACCTTTGGCCGTGTCAGCCGTGCTGGCGTACATCCCGCAAGCAGTTCACTGGATTGTGTTGGCCCTTTTGCAAACTCAGTTGAAATGCTTGAAAGCGCCATGCAAATCATTGATCCCACCTTTCATGCACAGGCTGAATTAGCACAGGCACCAAAACTGGCGTGGCTCAATGTCGCTGCTGATTCAGCCGTGATTGAGACGATCCAGCAATATTTAACCCAAGCCAATTTGACAGTGTCAACTGTAACGGTGGAAGGCTTTGCAGCGGCCTTCGATGCGGGCATGCAGATCATTAATTATGAAAACTGGCAGGCTTACGGTGAGTTGACCCAAACAGGCTTGCTCGGTGCAGACGTCAATGGGCGTTTATTGAAAGCCGCCGACACCACCTTAGCCCAAGTCAAACAGGCCGAGCAGGTGAGAGCAGATTTTACCGCCGAGCTTGATGCCTTACTGGCTCAATACGATGCCTTGATTTTACCGACTTTACCGCAGCTACCGCCCAAGCTGGCTGATGCTGAAAATACCGTGGCTTTTTTAAATCTCACCGCTTTGGTTCGACCATTTAACCTGTCTGGACATCCTGCAATTTCAGTACCGCTGCAAACAGAACAAGGTCAGCCCGTGGGGTTGCAGATCGTGGCAAAACGCAATGCCGATGAATATTTGTGTGCGCTTGCGAAATATATCGTCAGCGCTGCGCAATAAATCACAAGGAATAAGGGAATGAATCATTTAGCGACAAAGGAATTTGTAATGGATAGCAATACAAAGCAATTAGATGCCTTATGTCAGGAAATTCGTAAACGTGCCTGTAGCGGAGAGTTTGATAATCAGGCCTATGTCAGTCAGGACATCATCGAGAAACTCAAACAGATTGGCGTTTACCGTGCTTTGGTTCCAAAACGTTTTGGCGGCAATGAATGGTCACCCAAACAGTTTTGTGAATTGATCGAACAATTGTCTAAGGCCGATGGCTCAGTCGGTTGGGTCGCAAGTTTTGGTATGAGCCCTGCCTACTTGGGCAGTTTGCCAGAAGCAACACTTGAGCAGTTGTATAAAGATAGCCCTGATATTGTGTTTGCAGGTGGCATTTTTCCACCACAACCCGCTGAGATTACTGATGATGGTGTTGTGGTCAGTGGACGCTGGAAGTTTTCCAGTGGTTGTATGGGCGCTGATATTGTTGGTGTCGGCATTTCTCCGCAAAAGGACAATGAAGCACAAGGTTTACCGCGTATGGCGGTGATGCCAGCCAATAAAGCACAAATCGATATGACGTGGGATACTGTTGGCCTAAAAGGCACAGGTAGTCATGATCTGGTCGTCAAAGATGTGCTGGTGGCGAAGGAATGGACCTTTGTCCGTGGCGAACCTTCAAAACTCCCTGAACCATTTTTTAAATATCCATCTTTATCTTTAGCTACTCAGGTCTTAACCGTAGTCGGGATTGGTGTGGCAGCCGCAGCGATCGAAGAATTTCAAAAACTTGCGCCAGGCAAGTCTTCAATTACTGGCGGTGCTGAAATTGCCAGCCGACCTGTAACCCAATATGAATTTGCCCAAGCCGAAGCTGAGTTTAAGGCTGCACGCGTCTGGTTCTACGACACCATGCAAATCGTCTGGAATGAAGTCGTCGCAGGACGTACCCCAAGCGCAGAACAGATCAGTGATATGCGTTTGTCCTGCACCCATGTGGCCCGTGTCTGTGCCCGTGTCACGCGCAAAATCCAGATGCTGGCAGGCATGACCGCGATTTATACCCATAACCCGTTTAGCCGCTTTGTCAACGACACCAATGTGGTGACGCAGCATGCCTTTATGGGCGATGCCACTTTGCAAAATGCAGGTCTGGTCAGCTTCGGTATGAAACCAGCACCCGGTTATTTATAAGCCGGATTGAATTAAAGAGTGTGATGGCAAGGATGAATGAGATGAATACGCAAGTGGATTTAACGGTTTTGTTACAACGCCTACAACAGCTTGAAGCCCAAAATGCGATTCGTAACTGCATTAACCGTTATATGGAAATTTGTGATGCCTTGAATGCCGATACCGACCTGAATGAATTGATGGATTTATTTGATCAGGACAGCATTTGGGAAGGCATAGGCGAAAGATATGCGCAGTCTTTTGGTCGTTATGCTTCATGGCAAGCCATTTATGACATGTTCAAAAGCTATACCCAACAGCAGTCGCATTTTGTCATGAATGCGCATTTTGTTAGCTCAGAGCAAATCTATATCGAAGCAGATCAGGCCAATGCCAGCTGGTTGATGTTGCAAACCTCAACCTTCCGTGATGGTCGTAGCCATTTAAATGCCGCCAAACTCACCGTGCAATTTAAACAGCAACGCGATGGTCGCTGGAAGATCAAACATTTTCAGACTGAAAACATTTTTAGTCGCCCCGTATCTCACTGGGACAGTACAGTCGCATTGCCAGTACCGTCGCAGCAATAACCAATGGATAGACCGAAAAGGATCGTGGATATGAACAGCAATATTATTCCAATGCAGAATATTGAGATGGATTACAGTAGCTTGGTGCAAAGTGATCGTGCGCATACCTCACTGTATAAGGACGAAAAAATCTTTGAAGATGAGATGGAAAAGATTTATTACAGCACTTGGGTCTGGGTGGCACATGCCAGCGAGATTCCTGATGCAGGCAGCTATAAAACCATCAATATTGGCAAGCAACCTGTGGTGGTGGTGCGTGATCGCAAGAAAAAAGTGCATGTCTTACTAAACCGTTGCCGTCATCGTGCCGCAACCGTGTGCGAACATAAAAAAGGCAAAACCAACAGTTTTGTCTGTCCGTATCATGGCTGGAGCTATGCACTGGATGGTTCATTACGTGGCGTGCCTTCTCCTGAAAGTTATGGCGAATGTCTGGATAAGTCAGAGTTTCCATTGATTAGCCTGCGCGTTGAAGAATACAACGGCATGATTTTCGCCACCTTTAAACAGGATATTGAACCATTAGAAGATTTCCTCGGCGCTGCGAAAAAATGGATCGACTTGTTTATGAAACAAGGTGCAGGTTACCCAATTAAAGTCTTGGGTGAACATCGTTTCCGTTTTCCAGGGAACTGGAAAATCCAATTGGAAAATACCACCGATGCTTATCACTTCCCATTGGTGCACAAGTCATTTTTAAGTTCAGTTGATGAAAAAACCGAAGAACTGTTTAATTTTGAAAATCAGCCGGGCTATGTCGAAGACCTCGGTAATGGTCACAGTGTGATGGTGATGATTCCTGAACTGGTTGATTTGGATGAAGAGTTAATGGAACGTCCAATTCAGGAACGTTTTGAAGACTTGGCTCAAGCCTTACGTGATGAAGGGCATGAAGAGCTGGAAGTGCGTCGTATGGTCCGTGCGGTGGGTGGTTCTGGTTTTAACCTGAACCTGTTCCCGAACATTGCCTGTTCAATGGCGTTCTTCCGAGTGATGCAACCGATTTCCGTCAATGAAACAGAGATTCACCATTCCGTGATTACCATGGATGGCGGTCCACAAATTGCCAACCAATATCGCTTACGTCTGCATGAACATTTCCAAGGCCCATTTGGTTTTGGTACGCCAGATGATTCAGAAGCGTGGGAGCGTGTACAACATGGTGCCAATGCAGGCAATGACCTGTGGATCATGCTCAATCGCGGCCTGCCAGGTGAAGTCAAAACTGAAGATGGCTTAAAGAGCGATGTCAGTGCTGAAACAGGGATGCGCGCTGCCTATCAGCAGTGGAAAAAGATGATGACGGCTTAAGGAGAGCGCCATGAAAATTGATTTAAATTTACTGAATGAAGTGACTGCATTTGTCTGGGCAGAAGCCGATATGCTGGACCATTCTGAGCATGATACTTGGCTGGATCTGTGGAATGAAAAAGGCGTGTATATCATCCCGATCGATCCAAAACTGACCGATTATGAAAACAATTTAAATTATGCCTATGACGATCATCATATGCGTAAGTTACGGGTACAGCGTTTGGAAAATGGTGAGGCGATTTCAACTGCACCTAAAGCCAATACGGTGCGTAGTGTTTCGCGTATCCGTGTCGTCAAAGATCAAGATGGTGAAATCATTTTGCGTTGTGCGCAGAATTTGCGTGAATTCCGTAAAGAAAATCTCAAACATTACACCGCTGACGTGACCTTCCATTTGGTTCGTGATGCGGAACAAGGCTTTAAGATCAATCGTAAAATTATCAATTTAGTGAACTCAACCGATAGCTTGGCGGGTATCAGCTATATTCTCTAGGAGCGAAAAAATGAAACAGGTTGTTTTAGTCACAGGTGCCGCTTCGGGTCTAGGGAATGTCATTGCTGAGTATTTTGCAGCACAGGGACATCAAGTAATTGTATCTGCCAGTACTTTAGAAAAGGCTGAGCAGGCTAAAGCTCGTAGCCCGCATGCAGAAAATATGTTTGCCTTAAAACTAGATATTTCAGTTGAAGCCGATTTTCATGCCGCAGTGCAGTGGATTCAGCAGACATTCTCAAAGCTGGATGTGTTGATTAACAATGCCACCATGACCAAGGCAACCCCAGTTTTAGAGATCAGTGCTGCGGATTTTGACATGATCACGCAAGTGAATCAGCGTGGCACATTTCAGTCTTGTCAGATCATTGGTAAATATATGGCAGCGCAAGGTTATGGCCGTATCGTCAATATGGCATCTCTGGCTGGACAAAATGGCGGTACGGCAACTGGTGCGCATTATGCAGCCACCAAAGGTGCCATTATCACCCTGACCAAAATCTTTGCCAAAGAGTTTGCAGCCAAAGGTGTGACGGTGAATGCGATTGCGCCTGGACCGATGGAATCACCGATTGTGCATAGCGTGGTCTCTGACGAAAAAATGGAACAGTTCATCCAGAATATCCCGGTCAAAGCACTCGGTAGCATGGCGTTTATTGCCGAGACCTGTGCTTTATTGGCCAGTCCAAGTGCAGCTTTTGTCACTGGGGCGACATGGGATATTAACGGTGGATTATTTATGCGTTAAGCCTTGGGCGAGATGCATATCAGGGAGAGAAATCATGACGAAACTGTATAACGTGGTGGTAAAAAACCGTCATGTCGAAGGTGGGAATGTTGCAGTGATGGAATTTGAATCTGCAAATTCGAGCCTATTACCCAAAATTGAAGCTGGGGCGCATATTGATGTGCACCTCCCGAATGGCATGGTGCGTCAGTACTCATTGTGCCAGAACCCGAATGATGTCGGTAAGTTCCGACTCGGGATTTTACGCGACCCAGAATCACGTGGTGGTTCAGTCTCGGCCTTTGATGATTTAAAGGATGGCATGCAGATTCAGGTCAGTGAACCGAAAAATCTGTTTCCTTTAGTGAAATCCAGACATGCAGTACTGATCGGTGGCGGTATCGGAATTACTCCCCTGATTACCATGGCCTATCAGTTGGCACAGGAAGGCACTTCTTTTGAATTGCATTACTGTGGTGCAAGCCCAGAACGCTGTGCTTTTGTCGATGAAATTAAACATGGCATCTTGGCGCCTTTCACGACCTTTCATTTTAAATCGGAAGGGGCCAGTCACCGTGAGTTTTTCCAATCCGCTATTCAAGATATTGATAAAGACAGCCATATCTATACCTGTGGTCCAAATGGTTTTATGGACTGGGTCATCAATTTAGCCCTGACACAGAATTTCCCTGAACAGCAAATCCATAAGGAATATTTTCAGGTTGAGGTTGAAACAGGCGGCGATGCCTTTGAAGTGGTGGCGCAGCAAAGTGGCAAGATCATTCTGGTCAATGCAGAAGAAACCATTTTGCAGGCCTTGGCGCGTGAAGGTATCGAGATTGAAATGTCATGTGAGCAAGGTGTGTGTGGCACCTGTATGTGCGATGTGATCGAGGGTGAACCTGATCATCGCGACGTGTATTTTACCGATGAAGAAAAAGCCAGTAATGAGCAGATATTGGTGTGCTGTTCACGTTCTAAGTCAGCAAGATTGGTACTGGATATTTAAGCGATTTAATCAGGATAAATCGGTAGCAAATATTGGCCAGAAACAGGATAAAAGATTCAGGAGAGAATAATGAATTCACTAAAATCAATGGATGAAATCACAATAGATCCAATGCGATTCAGACGTGCTTTGGGGAATTTTGCCACAGGTGTCACCATTATGACCGCGCAAAATGATCAGGGTGAAAAGGTAGGCGTAACTGCCAATAGTTTTAATTCAGTGTCTTTAGATCCGGCGCTAATCTTGTGGAGTATTGATAAGAACTCGTCCAGCTTCCCGGTATTTGAACAGGCTTCACATTTTGCCGTGAATATTTTATCGGGCTCGCAGATCGAGTTATCCAATAAATTTTCACGCCGTAACATTGATAAATATGAAGGTACCAGTTATCAGACTGGGGCAGGTCAGGCTCCGATTCTGGACCACTGCTCTGCGGTGTTTGAATGTGAGCGTCATCAGATTATTGAAGGCGGTGATCACTGGATTATTATCGGCAAAGTGGTGCGTTTCCGTGATGAAGGGCGTAGTCCATTGGTCTATCACCAAGGCGCTTACTCTGGTGTAATTCCTCATCCCTTACTTCAGTTAAAAGAGACGGTAGAAGCTGAAGACATTGGTGAAATGCATCAGGGCCATTTATATAGTAATGTTTGTTATCTGATGAGCCGTGCGTTCAAGTTCTATCAGACCGATTATATTCCCAAGCAGTTGGTGACAGGATTCCGTACCAGTGAAGCACGTTTACTGTTGGTGCTCGGTAGTGGAACTGCGTCGAATAAGGCAGATCTGCCACGTGATATTGCCATGCCGATGCGTGAAGTGGAGCAGGCTGCATCGATTTTGCAAAAGGATGGCTTGCTGATTGAAAGCGACGGATTTTTTAAATTGACTGAAAAAGGCAAAAAAACAGCGCATTATCTGTTTGATATTGCAGATAGCCATCAAAATGAGGTGTTTGAAAAATACTCAGATGAGCAAAAAGATATTTTTATTACCATGCTCAGGGATTTTGCTGGTGTAGCATAAGCAGGATGAGGCTGATAAGTTGAAACGATTTATCAGCTTTCTTATCTCAACTCTCTAAGCAATCAATAAAAAGAATGTGCAAGGACGTATATTTGACAGAAAAATTTAACGCGTGAATACCGTAGTAACAAGGACGTGAGCGGATGAACCAATATGTAAGTGACGCACTGTTAAGCTGGACGCATCATATTAAAAATGTATGCGGCAATTTTGAAACGGATTTTGATGGTACCCGTAATTTATTCATTGGTGAGGTGCAGTGTTTTTTATTGGGCGATACCGAGATTGCCTTCATTAAAAATAACGCCAATAAAATTGTCCGAAAGGCGGATGAAGTTGATCGGGTCAATAATCGCTTCTGTTTTTTGATTTTGCAGAATTCGGGCAAAATGCTGCTTGAGTATAAAAATGAAACCTTAACCCTGAATGAGGGTGATATCGTTTTACTTGATCCTGTTGAAACCATTTCCATGTTTCCACAGGGGTTGGTCAGTCAAATTTCGGTGCATCTGTCGCGGGAAAAGTTACTGAATGAGCATATTAGTTCGGAATATTTCGGCAAGCTGATTACCCAAAATATGAGCGGGTTTTTACTCAAGAATATTCTGAAAAATATGTCGCCTGAAAATATTAAGCTCTGGTATGCGAGTGAAGATGGCAATGCCTTTGAAGATGCGCTGATTGCCCTAATCAAGCCGACTATTAATTATAAAAATATGAGTCATGCCGATAATCTTTTAGAAAAAGCTGAGCGCTATATTATAGAAAACTTAGCCAAACCTGATCTTTCTCCCAAGCTCATTGCCGCACATATTGGGGTATCGCTACGGCATCTTTATCGATTATTTGTGCAGGAAAACCTATCGATTAATAAATATATACAGCTCAAACGTTTGGAAAGAGTCAAAACAGATCTGCTGGATAAAAGGAATAAACAAAGTTCGATCACCCAACTTGCCTTGAAATGGGGCTTTTGGGATGGCGCGCATTTCTCCAAAATCTTTAAAAAAACCTACGGCATCTCTCCGAAAGAATTTAGAGAAACGATGTTGGCTTAAGCATTTTTGATGTCATTTTTAGACAAGTTCGAGGTCATTCCTGAACAAGCTAGACCGATGCAACTGTGTTGAAATTAAATCAATAAGAGAAGGTTGGAACGATCAAAGAAAACCAAAATCGTAGGTTGATCTTACCTGTTTCACACATTGGAAAGTGCATTTTAACGGTCCATAAAAGATCGTTCAGGGATAGACAGAAAAGGATGAAGATGATGCTTAAACAACAGTTATTTAAAGAGATACAAAAAATATTAGCGCTTAACCTATCCATTGCTGCGAGCTGTTGGGGCTTAACTACGCAGGCTTATGCGCATGGTGGGCATGCTGAAATGGTACCGTTTTATCAAAATATGAGTGAGCAGGGGGCCAAAGTCGTTAAAGATGATTTTACCAATAGCTATACCATCAGCAAAGGTTCCATGCAGGTCAGAGCCAAACCTAATTCGGATCAGGTCTTGGTGAATGGAAAACCATTAAAACTGAGTGTCCCGTTACTCATTAAAGATGGCAAACCTATTATTGGGAAAGATTTTTTCAATGAAGTGTTCCAGTCGGGTTTAGATCAAACCTTTAAAATTGAAAATACCTTTCATCCACTGAATAGCCTCAATACAGATGAAATCAAAAAGACCTTTGATGTGATTAATCGCTCAAAGTATGCCTATACAAATATGCGTTTTGCCGAGTTAAAACTGAAAGAACCTGAAAAAGCCAAAGTCTGGGATTTCTTTATCAATCATAAAGAATATAAAGATGATCGAGTGGCGTCGTTCATTTTATTGAAAGGCAATCAGGCGATTGAAGGTGAAGTGAACCTGAATACACAGCAAGTCACAAAATGGAATGTCCTTAAAGATACGCACGGCATGGTGTTACTGGATAACTTCGAGACCGTACAACGTGTGATTGAGGCCAGCAAAGAATATCAGGACGCTTTACGGAAACGTGGCATCACCGATGTCAAGAAAGTGATTACCAATCCATTAACCGTTGGCTATTTTGGCGGTAAAGATGGCTTGGATAAACAGCTAAATGTTTTAAAAGTGGTATCCTATCTGGATACGGGCGATGGTAATTATTGGGCGCACCCGATTGAAAATCTGGTCGCTGTGGTGGATCTGGATAAAGAAAAAATTATTAAAATCGAAGAAGGGGCAATGATTCCTGTGCCAATGGTAGATCGTCCTTATGCCACCAAAAATACCAAAGCACCGAAAATTAAGCCATTGAACATCAGTGAACCTGAAGGCAAGAACTTTACCATTACTGGACAAACGGTACATTGGGGCAACTGGTGTTTCCATGTCGCGCTCGACTCACGTGTCGGCTTGCAACTTTCAACCGTGACCTATAAAGATAAAGGCGTAAAACGCAAGGTCATGTATGAAGGTAATCTGGGCGGGATGGTGGTTCCTTATGGTGACCCAGATATGGGATGGTACTTTAAATCTTATCTGGACTCAGGTGAGTATGGCATGGGAACACTCACATCGGCCATTCAACTGGGGACTGATGCACCGGAAAATGCGGTGTTACTGGATGCGGTCATTGCTGACTACAAAGGCCAGCCACAAGTAATTCCCAATGCCATCGCCATTTTTGAGCGCTATGCAGGGCCTGAATACAAACACCAAGAAATTTTTGGTGATCAAGACGCCAGCGAAGCACGCCGTGAACTTGTCGTGCGCTGGATTAGCACAGTGGGTAATTACGATTACATGTTTGACTGGGTCTTTGCCCAAAATGGTGTAATTGGCATTAATGCTGGTGCAACGGGTATTGAAGCGGTTAAAGGGGTTAAATCACGCACCATGCATGACAGTACCGCCAAAGAAGACACTAAATATGGCACTCTGATTGACCATAATATTGTGGGGACAACCCATCAACACATCTATAACTTCCGTTTAGATATGGATGTAGATGGTGAGAACAACAGCTTTATGCATATGGACCCTGTGGTGAAGGCCAATGATCGAGGCGGTGTGCGTACAAGTACGATGCAAATTGACAGTAAAGTGATTCGCAATGAGCAGAATGCGGCTGAAAAGTTTGATCCGTCTACCATTCGTTTACTCACGAATTTCAATAAGGAAAATAAATTAGGTAATCCGGTTTCTTATCAACTGATTCCTTTTGCCGGTGGAACACACCCTGTGGCGAAGGGTGCCAATTTTGCCCCAGATGAATGGCTATTTAAACGCCTCAACTTTATGGATAAGCAAATTTGGGTGACGCAATATAAGCCTGAGGAACGTTATCCAGAAGGTAAATATTCCAACCGTTCAACCCATGATACGGGTTTAGGCCAATTCATTAGCAACAATGACAATATTGAAAATAAAGACCTCGTGGTCTGGATGACTACAGGAACCACCCATGTGGCGCGTGCTGAAGAATGGCCAATCATGCCAACAGAGTGGGTTTATACCTTGATCAAACCGTGGAATTTCTTTGATAGTACCCCGACGTTGAATCTGGGTGAAGAAGAGCAAAACAGGCAGCACGACCATCACTAAAAGTGCAGATGAGCCAGAAAGGGTAATCTGAGGTTACCCCGAGCTGAGCGTCCAGCAGTCCGCTGACAAAAAAGGAATTTTGTATGAAAACGCTACTTTCTCAAGTTATGAGAGGGACTCTCTTTGTCTCATTTTTTTCAACTGCACATGCAGGTGAGCTAGAAGTTAAACCAACTTTTGAAGCAACTTTCGGGGCTTTTAGTAGCGCTAAAAGCTATAACGGTGAAAACCTTGATGATGAACGAATCAATTGGCAAGAAGGTCATCTTAAATATGGTGCCAAAGGGCAGCAAACATTTCAAAACCATCAGCTCTATGCAAGCTTGAGCGGGATCAGCTCGGCAACATTTGGTGATGGTGATGCTGGCCAAAACAGTAATGGCAAAGAACGTAAAACAGATCTGAATGAATGGATCATTGGTTTTAAAGATGGTACCAATAAAGATGAGTTGACGACTTATGATTTAAGTATTGGTCGACAAAATATCATGATTGGTGACGGGTTCTTCATTGCGGGTGATGCGTTAAACCTCGGTAAAGCACCTGCGGATGGCAAACTCGATCGGGGTGGTGCCTATTATCTGGCAGCCCGTCGAAGCTTTGATTTTACCAGTTTGCTTCAGTATAAACCGCAAGAAAATACAACTCTAAAGCTGGCTTATTTAAAATCGGACAATAAAGCACAATTTTCACCTGAACTGTTTGTGACTGATCTGATCTATCAGCTTAAAGATAAGGGCGTTGGGTTTACCTATTTAAATGTATTGGATCTTGAAGATGCTGAACAGGTTTCAGGGCGCGAAGATCTTAAGAATTATGCTTTACGCTTGAATTATCAACCTTTGCCGGAACTACAAGTTAAAACTGAGTTTGTAGTTCAAGATAAAAAAGATAGCCACGAAAATGCTGGCTATTTGGCACTGAACTATAACTTTTTATCCTCAAAATATACGCCGTCACTAGGTTATCGTTTTAGCCATTTTTCCGACCAATATGATCCGATGTTTTATGGTAATACAGTTGGGTTTGGTACCTGGTTTCAGGGCGAAGTTGCTGGAAATTATGCTGGTCCATTCAATAAAAATGCAGATATTCACCAAGTTTCTTACAGTATGAATCTAAAAGAAAATTTTATGCTGGGTGCTTTGGCCTATAAGTTTCAAACCGTAAATAAGTCTTTAGGCAATGTCGATGGGCATGAGCTGGATGTGTTTTCGGTCTGGTCGGTCAATCAAAAATTCAACGTTATTCCTTTAATCGGTCTCTATAAACCGAAACACGATATCCATAGCGGTGGTACTCAAAACTACGATGACAAAACCAATGTGTATGCGCAGTTGATTCTGCAATACATCTATTAAATCAGGGCAAAGCAGAGCATGTTTATTGGCGGTGCATTGATAGAAATAAAATGAGGATGAAATCAGATGAATCAACAATATGACTATATCGTGATTGGTGCTGGCTCGGCAGGTTGTGTGGTTGCAGCACGACTATTAGAAGCCGAGGCAGGGCGTGTTCTTGTATTAGAAGCAGGAAGCCGAGATAGCAGTCTATTCCATACCATCCCTGCCACAGTAGTTAAAGTATTCCAGCAAAAATCATGGCAATACATGACTGTTCCGCAGAAATATTGTAATCATCGTGAAATGATCCTTGCACAAGGAAAAGTGTTGGGAGGTGGAAGCTCAGTTAATGGCATGATCTATTGCCGAGGTCAACGTCAGGATTATGATTTATGGGCCTCGGAATGGGGATGCAATCAGTGGTCGTATCAACATGTGCTGCCTTTTTTTAAGAAAGCAGAAAAAAATGAAAGTCTTGCTGATGAATATCACGGACAAGATGGCATTTTACCTGTCAGTGAAAACCGCTATCGCCATCCTTTAACGCTTGCTTGTATTAAAGCAGGTCAACAAATGGGGATGAATTACGTCAATGATATCAATGGCTGGGATCAGGCGGGTGTAGGGTTTTATCAAACGACCACTCAAAACGGTTCTCGGGCCAGTACCTCAAAAACTTATTTAAAGTCAGTCGAAAACCACCCAGACCTTACGGTTATTACGGATGCATTAGTTCATAAAATTGAAACTCAAGGGGATCAGGTGACTGGGGTGACTTATAGTGTTGGGGGAAAATCACCGATTACGGTACAGGCTCAAAAAGAAGTCATTCTGAGTGCTGGTGCCATTGGTAGTCCTAAGGTTTTATTACTTTCGGGAATTGGTCCAAAACAGCATTTAGATGAACTCGGAATAGAATGTATCCGAGACTTACCTGTAGGTGACAATTTTCACGATCATTTGCATATGTCGGTTAATGCGACAGTAACAACCCATAATAGTCTGCTCGGTGAAGACCAAGGTTTAGCCGCAGTACGACACTTTTTACAATGGTGTTTTACGCGTTCAGGATTGCTAACCACCAATATTCTAGAAGGTGGTGGTTTTATTGACACCAATAACAACGGTCGACCTGATGTCCAATTTCATTTTTTACCTGTACTGGATAATTTCGATAATACCCCAGGTGAAAAAGCAGTTGCTCAGGCACATGGCCTGACCATTAAAGTCGGACATGTACAGCCAAAAGCACGTGGGACTTTACGTTTAAGCAGTAAAGATCCCAAAGATTTGCCTGTTATTGATCCTAATTATTTAGGTCATCAAGAAGATATTGATGCCAATATCCGTGCGGTACAGGCCGGACTTCGCTTATTACAACAGCCCGCATTGAAAGCAATTGTCAAAGAAGTGATTGAGCCTGCAAATATCGATCCTGATGATATTGAAGCGATTGATCAATGGATGCGCCAGAACATTAAAACGGTCTATCACCCCGCGGGTAGCTGCAAAATGGGCAATGCTCCGCAAGATTCGGTCACAGATCAGACCCTTAAAGTACATGGTTTTCATAACTTACGTGTTGTTGACTGTTCGATTTGCCCACAAGTTCCAAGCGGTAATACCAACGCAATTGCCATCATGATTGGTGAACGCGGTGCAGACTTTATTTTGAATCAGGTCGCCTAGTTGCTGCCATAACAAAATTTTAGAAATGAAAAGAGGAAAAGAACATGAGTGAAGTTCAGATTTTAGCAAGCGTACAACAATTTATGGCACGTCAACATGGACATTTTATTGATGGAAAATTAGTTGCTGCCGAGCTTTTAGATAAAGTGGATATTGTAAATCCATCGACTGAACAAGTGGTTGCTCAAATTAGTATTGGTAGTGAACACGATGTCGAAAATGCGGTGAAAAGTGCTGAACATGCTTTTCAACATGCTTGGGCTGAAACGACACCGTATCAGCGTGGCGTTAAACTGAATAAGCTCGCAGATTTAATTGAGCAATATGGTGAAGAACTTGCTCAGCTCGAGACGTTATCTACAGGAAAACTTATCAATATTTCCCGTCATCTTGAAGTCGCACAATCTGTTATTTTCTTAAGATATTTTGCTGGTTGGGCAACCAAAATCAATGGTCAAACCATGCAGCCCTCTATTCCTTCTATGCAAGGTGAACAATATACGGCCTTTACTTTAAGACAACCGATTGGTGTAGTTGCAGGGATTGTGCCCTGGAATTTTTCACTGATGATTGGTGTATGGAAAATCGGTTCAGCGTTAACCACGGGTTGTACCATTGTGCTTAAACCAAGTGAGTTTGCCAGCTTATCTTTATTACGTTTAGCTGAACTTGCCATCGAAGCAGGTATTCCAGCCGGTGTGATTAATGTGGTGACAGGTAAGGGAGAGACGGGACAATATTTAATTGAGTCGCCACTGGTTAAGAAAGTCTCATTTACAGGTTCAGTCCCAACAGGTATTGCGATTGGTAAGCTCGCGATGAGTAGTGATTTAACCCGTGTCAGTCTGGAGCTGGGGGGTAAAAATGCCATAGCCATCTTGGCTGATGCAAATATTGATGAGATTTTACCGACTTTGTTGCAAGCAACTTTTGTACATCAAGGTCAAGTTTGTGCATCCCCAGAGCGTTTTTTTGTACATCATACAAAACATGATGAACTGGTCGAGAAACTCTCGAAAGCACTTTCTAGTTTCAAAATTGGATCGGCGATGGATGAGGGGAGTATGTTTGGCCCACTTGCTAACCAGCCACATTTTCATAAAGTAAAACATTATTTAGATATGGCAAAAGCTAACAAGCAGATTATTGCAGGGGGTGAGGCCCTAGATCAGACTGGATATTTTGTACAGCCGACTTTAATTTCCTTTAAAAATACCGCTGATCCTTTATTTTCAGAAGAAACTTTTGGTCCAGTGGTCGGGGTAATGCCATTCGAAACTGATGAAGAACTCGTTCAACTGATGAATCAGTCGCGTTTTGGTTTAACCGCAAGTATCTGGACCAATGACTTATCTAAAGCTTTGCGGTTGATTCCTAAAATTGAAGCAGGGACTCTATGGGTCAATATGCATACGTTCTTGGATCCTTCCGTTCCATTTGGCGGGGTAAAAGCTTCAGGAATTGGCAGAGAGTTTTCAGATGCATTTATTGAAGATTATACCGAACTAAAATCAGTGATGATTCGCTATTAATTGAAAACGAGGTTTGTCATTAAATAACAAACCTCGTTTTTTAAGATCAGTTGAACTAAAAACTAATAATTTAACGTGATAGTTTGCTGGGTTGCTTGATCGATTTGCTTTTGACTCACCGCATCCTCTTTACATTTATAATTTTCAAATAAAGTCAGTTGATCTGCAAAGTGAGCATCCAGTTTTCCATTTGGATGGATAAAGCCACTTTGACCCGGGGCCAAAATTGAACACATGCTGACCTGATTTGGATTTAACACCACTCTAAAGGTCGCGCTTCCCGTATTGCCATAGGTACTGAGTTGTTGTTCATGTGAAGCATCCGCCCATGGAATACCGACTGAATTTTTGCTGGAAAAGCCCATGGTTGCCACTGGAATTTTCCAGTCATTCGGGTCAGTCGAATGATACTGTTTTGAAAGTTCAGTCAGTGCGTTTTCTAAAGCTTTTAACACCACATCATCTGCTGTTTGTCCTTTTAAGAAATCAACCTTTTGGGGAACGCTTGACTGTTTTCCTTGCAATGCATTCCAGATTAATTTTGAAGCACTGGCTGGCTGGGCACTACGCGGATCATGATTGACCGGATAAAGCGTATCGGTATAACGCTGATAAATACTTTCAGACAAGTTCGGTTTTAACACCAACACAATCATCTGATTCAGCCATGCGCGCATAATCGCTGGTGCTGCACCCTGATAATATTTTGCTTCACGATCTGGGCGTAATTTTAGATCCCATTCTGCCAACAGTGGTGCGACTTTTTTAGCCTGTGTTGAGGCTTTGTCACTTTGTGCGGCCCTGATCATAGAGGGAATAAAATAGCGTGCATTCAGATCCGACCAGGCACCTGTTTTATTGATGTCCCAAATCTCTTGCTGGCTTAACTTGGGTTTGCTTTCCAAAGGTTCAATCAGTTCATTGACACGATCAACATAAGAGAAATTCGAGGAATCGGAACGTAACCCTGCAAAGGCTTTATTATTCCAGCTACTGATATAACCTTTTTCTGGATTATATTGTTTAGGGTTATGCGAGAAATCGTAGAAACCTTGCCATTCCATTGAACCATCGCCAAGCACTGGAAGCTGAATATGCTGGTTTTCAGGCCGAATCGGTAAACGACCCAACGCAGCGACTCCGATATTATTTTGGGTATCGGCATAAAACCAGGTGATTGAAGCTGCGACACGTTTGGCTTGGGCAAGAAACTCATTCCAGTTGCTGGCTTTGGCTGCATTGGCCCAGCCTAATAAGCTTTCAATTTCTACACCTTCCCAGCTCCGTTTTTGAGCATAGGCGGTGTGATTCTTTTCATCCCATGTACTGACAAAGCCTTGTTTACTTTGATAAACATCTAAAATATGGTCGGCCTGATTTTTCACTTTTATTTTTACTTGTTTGTGCTCAAATGGAATATAAGCGCCTTTGTATAAATATTCTTTTGAATTGCTTGGATTTAGAGTGAGTTGGTAAACATCATTAGTATCGAGTGAACCGACGGTCGAGCCCCATGCGATTTTGCCATTGGTACCAAATAAAATTGCGGGTAAACCGACAGGGGTAATTCCGGTTAAGTCATAGCCAGCGCCGTGTAGTCCAATTGCATAGGTGATGGCAGGGGTATACCAGCCTTGTTGTGGCCCATTATATAAAACAGTCTGGCCTTCGATAGTTTTATCTGCCTTCACTACCCAGGCATTGCTGGCTGTTGGAACACCATCAATCACGCTTTTTCCCATGGCAATACGGGCTTGGGCTAAATATGTTTCGGCCGCATGACTGGAAATCGGTAACACCTTTTTCGAGATAGTTTGCTGCCGTACTGAAAACTGTGGGGCTTGTTCGGACTGAATAATGGTTGGGGCTTTGGGATCATCTAGCCAACGTAATTGTTGATAGACTTTAAGACCCTCAGCTTGCCCTTTTTCTTTTTGCAGTTGGGTGAGTAAATCTAGATTTGAAACTTCAGAACTTGCTGAAAAAAAGCGGTTGAGGATGAGGCCGACCCAAACCATGGCGATATCTTCTGATGCCCAGAGGGAGGGTTTAAAGCCATAATCAACAAACTCTTTGGGCATGAGTGCTGGATTGGCTAGTACTTCTTTGACCCGTTGATTAAAACCTGCTGCATAGCCGTCAAAAATTGCACGGTCTTGAGGGGAGAGTTGTGCAATTTGTTGTCTGATATTTTCTGGATTAAAGCGACTATGCGTGGCGATATCATATTGCAGATAGTCGGGACCCAATACTTCAGCCACAGTACCTAAACCTGTGCGCTTCGACATCTCCATCTGGAATAAACGATCGGTTGCAACCGCATAGCCATAGCCGTAAAACAGGCCAAAGCTATCTTTGGCATAAATATGAGGTGTACCAAAGCTATCTCGTTTGATGGTGATTAAATTTTTGGGCGGTGTCACTTCTGAATTCGAAGATGAATGACAGCCGATGAGAAAGGCGCAACCTAGTGCCATGATTCCATTTTTCAGCACAGTCGGTTTATAAAAGGGGGAATGTGTGATCAATTTTAACGATCCTTATTGTTGCTATTGTTTAAATGTAATGTCGAGTCAATCTTCTGCTAGAAGCTGACGAGATATACCGATGAACATGCCTTGTTCATTAAATAAAATTATGATGATTTATCTATGTAATTTTCCATTACCTTGTGGGTATATCTTTATACTTTATAAGACAAGGCTTTTATCGGTTGATTGAAAGATCGATATGAAAAAATCAAAACAAAAAACATTTAGGTCTGTTGAGCTGACTCAGATGATTTATGGATAAAACAATGATTAGCGCATTAATTTTTTAGCCAGCCGATCCGGGTTGAGAAAGACCATATTGAGGATTCCCACCACAATCAGATACAAGCCAATAGCGCTAAAACCCTGATTCATCCCCATGATTAAATTTTCTAACATCTGTGGACTAAGCGGAACACCCTTACCTGGATTGATATAACCTGCATGATCCATCAAATATCCAATCATGGTTGGGGAAATCATTCCGCCTATAGATGCGGTGGCCACCAGTGTTGCCATAACTGCGGCACGTTGCTGCGGACATACACTATAACTGACGGTCATGGTCGCCAGCGGAAAACACATCGAAAATCCGGCTGCTACCGTAATCAGGATCAGATTGAGATTTCCCGTTGAGAAAGGGAGCATATAAAAGGCACCACCTGAACATAACAGCAGTAAGCCAAAAACAATCCCAAAAGCGACATGAACACTTTGGCCTTTTTGTAGAAGTATCTTTGAAACATAACCAGCAAGTGCCAATGTAATTGCGCCTAAAATCCACGGAAAGCTGGAAATAAAGGCAATCATTTCAGGTGCGAATTGATGGGTCGATGCAATATATTTAACTGCCCAAGTGGTTAAAAAACCTAAAGACCAAAAACATCCTAAACCGGCAAGCAAGGCAGCAATAAACATTTGAGAAAAAAATACGTTGAAAATCGGGACAGGTTTTAATTGATCTACAAAATCTATGATGCTTTGGCGACTGGTCTCAGCTTCTTTGCTTTTAATAATAGAGGAAGCTGCTGAATTTTGGGCTTGATGAAAATGACTATAAGGGCCTTCTTTACAGATACAACGCCATAAAATACTCCAAATGATGCCGACAATACCGAGAAAGCCAAAGGCCCAACGCCAGCCCCAATCCGGATGTGCAATGATATAAGCTAAAATAGGTGCTGCAATAATGGGGCCAAGCATGGTTCCTGAAGCGACCAGACTGCTTGGGAAACCACGGGCACTGGGTTCAAACCAACCTTGGACATGCGTCAGAGATATGGAAGAAGCAGGACCTTCTGCTGCACCGAGTACAATTCTTGTGATCAATAAGGTGGTTAAACCCCCACCGAAGAGCATAGGGAACTGTAATAGTGCCCAACTTGCGCCCATGATCAAAAGTAGCCAGCGGGTTTGAACTTTTTCTGCGAGAAAGCCTACCGCAATTCCTGAGATTGCAAATAAAAAGAAAAAGGCACTGCCGATAAAACCAAATTGAGTTGCACTGAGTCCCAACTCAGCCATGACGGGTTCGGCAACAAGCGCTAAAACAGCTTTATCCACGAAATTAATCATCTGAAACAGCACCAGCAGGGCGGTAATAAGCCAAGCCCGTTGCCTATTTGCAGAAGATAATAAGGATGCTGAAACCGTTTTATTTTGTGAATTGTTATTATGCATTGCATGATCCTTATGCAGCGACCAAGGCACATCGGTCAAAAAGATAATGGTTTACTATTGATTTAAATAAATATATTTCTATGGCAAAGCTTATTCAGGTGGTGCGTGTTTTTAGTGCTACGATCTTGCGCTGCTTATTAAGCAGCGCTTTGTTTTAATTAAGTTGTAGTAATAAAGTCGAACACTGCCTGATTGAATGCATCGACCTGTTCAATATTGGAAATATGTGAGGCATTGATTTCTACCAGTTGGGCATCCGCAATCTGCTGTTGCATAAACTGTCCATCTGCGACGGTAGTAACGGGGTCTTGGATTCCGGCAATGATCAAAACAGGGAGATGGATGTCTTTGAGTTGATCTCGGACATCCGCTTTAGCCAAAGCCTCACAACAATTGGCATAACCGTCTGCGCTGCCAGCACTTAAGTCGTTACACAGATTATTGACAATGGCAGGATGACTTTGGATAAAGGGATCTGTAAACCAGCGAGAAGCTGCTGTAGTGGCGATAGGACCTAAACCTTGCTTTCGAACCAGCTGGGCGCGATCCAGCCAGGCCTGTTCCTGTCCAATTTTTGCTGCAGTATTGGCAATCACCACGTGGCTAAATCGTTCTGGATAATGAATTGCCAGCCATTGGCCAGTGATCCCACCCATGGAAATCCCACAAAAACTGGCTTTTTCAACTTGCAAATGATCCAGTAAATGGATGACATCTTCGCCCAGTTGTTGCAGGCTATATGGACCTGATGGGGTAGAAGAAGACCCATGACCACGGGTGTCATAACAGATCACATAAAAGCGTTGTTTAAAATAATTGAATTGCTGTTGCCACATCCCGTAGTTGGTCCCCAAAGAGTTAGAAAACACCAGTGCCGGGGCGTTGGGATCGCCAAAGGTTTGATAGTGAATTTGCGTATCGGCAGACTGAAAAACTGACATTACTCTTCCTTTATTTTAATCAATACGTTGAATAATCAAGGCAATCCCTTGACCAACACCGATACACATCGAACACAAGGCATACTGCCCCTTAATCTGTTCAAGCTGATTCAGGGCCGTGGTCACCAGACGCGCACCAGAGGCACCTAAGGGATGACCCAAGGCAATTGCACCGCCATTCGGATTAACTCGTGTATCATCATCTGCCAAAGCTAAATCACGGGTTACCGCCAAAGCCTGTGCTGCAAAAGCTTCATTCAGTTCAATCACATCCATCTGTTCTAGCGTGAGATTGGCCTGTTTCAGCAGTTTCTTGATCGCAGGTGCAGGCGCAAAGCCCATAATCCGTGGTTCAACCCCAACTGTTGTGGCTGCAATGATTTTGGCGCGTGGTTTGAGTTGGTATTTTTCTACCGCTTCGTCCGACGCAATCAACACAGCGGCTGCGCCGTCATTAATTCCAGAGGCATTACCTGCTGTCACGGTACCTTCAGCTTTCACCACACCTTTGAGTTTGGTTAATGCTTCTAAAGTGGTCGATGCACGTGGATGCTCATCACGATCCACCACAATGGCATCACCTTTACGTTGTGGAATGGTCACAGGGATGATTTCATGGGTAAAGAAACCTTTGGCTTGTGCCGCTGCAGTACGCTGCTGACTATTAAGCGCAAAATGGTCTTGGTCGGCACGGTTGATGTTGAACTGTTCCGCCACGTTTTCTGCGGTTTGCGGCATGCTGTCCACGCCATACATTTCTTTGAGCTTTGGATTGATAAAACGCCATCCCATGGTGGTGTCTTCAATCTTTTGGCTACGGCCAAAGGCACTATCCGATTTACCCATCACATAAGGCGCACGGCTCATGCTTTCGACACCACCTGCAATAATCAGGTCGGCTTCATTGGCTTTAATCGCACGGGCAGCCATTGCAATCGCATCCAGTGATGAACCACATAAACGGTTCACTGTGGTAGCAGGCACCTGATACGGTACGCCTGCCAATAAGGCTGACATACGTCCCACATTACGGTTATCTTCACCTGCTTGGTTAGCACAACCATAGATCACATCATCCACCTGTTGCCAATCCACAGTTGGGTTACGTTGCATCAGCGCCTGAATTGGAACTGCTCCCAGATCGTCGGCACGGACAGGGGCAAGACCGCCTGCATAACGACCAAATGGGGTACGGATGGCATCGATGATATAAGCGTTTTTCATTTTAAATCTTGTCCTTTACTTCAGGCCTTTCAGCCATTCTCCGTAGGTATCTCGCGGCGGCGGCATGGATGCCGCCCGTTGGACTGTGGTATATGGATATACCATCAGTCCTACAAAGGTTTTTGTTACTTTTGACCTTTCAAAAGTAAGGTATTGCCTATACAAACGGTTTTCGAAAATCACTTTCATTTATCGGCAGTGATGGTATTCGTCGCTTTCATTCATAAGAGTTAGTCACGACGGAGTCTTAAGGTGCTTAATCCAATACCCACAGCTAGTTCTCGTCACTTTTTAAAAAAGTGACCAAAAACCTTTGTTACTCAGACACAACTTCCTTGTTGTGCTGAGTAACGGGGCGACATCCCTGTCGCCAATCACGATAGCAACTCTCAATTTATCTTCGAATATGTGAAAATCTCGATCTGAGACTTTCCCATAAGCATTTCGCGATGGCGGCATGGATGCCGCCCGTTAGACTGTGGTATATGGATATACCATCAGTCTAACAAAGGATTTTTGTTACTTTTTATCCTTAAAAAGTAAGGCAATGCCTATACAAAAAGCCTCTGCTTGAACCCGTAATTATTGGCTGTGTAAACATTATCCTTGCGTCGCATCAATCAGTTTCGCACCCGTCAATGCCTGTAACTCCTCAAAGCTCAGACCTTCGACTTTTTCAATCACTTTTAAACCGTCTTGAGTCACATCAATCACACACAGGTCGGTATAAATACGATCGACACATTTCAAGCCTGTTGCCGGATAAGTGAGTGCTTCAACAATCTTCGGTTCACCTTGCTTGGTATTGTGATCGGTGGTGATAAATACTTTCTTGGCGCCGACAGCCAAATCCATGGCACCACCTACTGCAGGAATGGCATCTGCTGCACCGGTATGCCAGTTGGCGAGATCACCATTGGCCGCCACCTGAAATGCACCGAGTACCGCAATATCCAGATGTCCGCCACGCATCATGGCAAAGGAATCACCGTGATGAAAAAAGCTACCACCCGTCAGCATGGTCACATATTCTTTACCTGCATTGATCAACTCAGGATCTTCCTCACCTTTGGCAGGAGGCGGACCGAATGCGAGTAAGCCATTTTCCGAATGCAGGAATACATCCTTATCGGCAGGAAGATAATTGGAAATCTTGGTGGGCAGGCCAATGCCGAGATTGACATAAGCACCATCGGGAATATCTTGAGCGACACGTTCAGCGATCTGGTCACGGCTTAGTTTCTGATAGCTCATGTTTATGCTCCTGTACCATTGGCGGCATCGACAGCGACCACATGCTGGACAAAAATCCCTGGGGTAATGATATGTTCAGGATCAAGCTGACCGAGTTCAGCCAGTTCAGACACCTGCGCAATGGTGACATCTGCGGCCATTGCCATGATCGGGCCGAAGTTACGGGCAGATTTGTTATAGACCAGATTGCCCCAGCGATCGCCCTTATAGGCCTTGATCAATGCGAAGTCGGCTTTAATCGGATACTCAAGCACGTAGTCTTTACCATCGATATGCCGGACCTCTTTGCCTTCTGCCAATAAAGTACCAAAGCCAGTTGGGGTAAATACTGCACCTAAACCCATCCCAGCGGCTTGAATACGACAGGCCAGATTGCCTTGTGGCACCAGTTCCAGTTCAATCTTGCCGGCACGATACAGTTCATCGAACACCCATGAGTCAGACTGACGCGGGAAGGAACAGATAATTTTACGAACCGCACCTGTTTTAAGCAGTTTAGCCAAACCGTAATCGCCATTGCCTGCATTGTTATTGACGATGACCAGATCCTTGATGCCGAGTTCGATCAGTCCATCAATCAGTTCAGCGGGTTGTCCTGCGGTGCCAAAGCCACCGATCATGATGGTTGCACCATCCTTGATCTGTGCCAGTGCCTCAGTCAATGAGAGCGTACTTTTATCAATCATAAGGCCAACCTTTTATCCATGTTTTCAAATTTCTATACATACCGGCTTCGCTATAAACGGATATGCATAGAAATTTAAAAACCGTGAGCTAATGAATAGCTCACAGTCATTTTTTAGAGAATTAAGCACCAACGCGACGACGTTCTACCTCTGAACTTGGTGCACCGGCATGTTCCTTCACCAGTTCTACATTAA
Organism: Acinetobacter courvalinii; assembly: GCF_014635545.1. Taxonomy (GTDB): domain Bacteria; phylum Pseudomonadota; class Gammaproteobacteria; order Pseudomonadales; family Moraxellaceae; genus Acinetobacter; species Acinetobacter courvalinii. Next base: position 1,976,937 of record NZ_BMDA01000001.1, on the reverse strand, counting down.
AGGTAATGTGTTTGAATGGTTTATTCACACCACGACGGGCAATTTCGGCTTCATCGGTTACGTCTACCGCAGTTGCGATGAGGCCTTCACGTGTTGCAAAGGCAAAGTCATCCCATAGGTATTGATCACCTTCGATATTGAACTGGGTGGTTAATTTGCGGTAACCCGGCGCAGACACAAAATAATGTACATGAGAAGGGCGGTTACCATGACGGCCTAACTGATTTAATAATGCCTGAGTGGTGCCTTCTGGTGGGCAGCCATAACCGACAGGCATGGTGGTTTGTGCGACATAGTGACCGTTGGCATCAGACAAAATGGTACGGCGCAAGTTAAAGTCTGATTGTGACTTATCAAAGAATGAATAATTGCCTAAGCTGTTGGCATGCCACACTTCAACTTTAGCACCTTCGATAATATTGCCTTCAGGATCAGTCACGGTTCCTTCGATGAATAAGGTATCGACTTTATCCGATTCAGAACCGTCATCCATACGGGCAAAACCGACAAATTCAGGCGCGCCTGCAACATAGAGTGGACCTTCAATGGTGCGTGGTGTGCCACCGGTAATCCCTGCCTTGGCATCGGCTTCATCGGCACGTAAATCCAGATAATGTTCAAGACCTAGACCTGCTGCCAATAAACCCAGTTCATTGGCCTGACCTGCATCGGTAAAGTATTCCAGACCTTTCCACAGTTCGCTTTGAGAGATGTCCAGATCTTCAATCGCCTGAAAAAGATCACCGAGCAGACGAACTACGATTTGTTGTACACGTGGATTGACGTCACCTGTCGCGGTATCCACATTCATTTTTTTAACCAGTGCATCGATTTCTTGACGGTTCATACATATTCTCCTGAAGTATGATAATTTTTGGTGGCTCGCGGACTTGCTGTTTTTACTGCTTGCTTGGCTTGCCACATTCCTTGTTCAAATCCTGTTTTTAACTTTACCGGCTCGTTTAGCTGTCATCTTCACGAATGGCAGAGGGATGACGGTTCAAGGCCATCACTTCGATATTCATGTAAGGATATAAAGGCAATCCCTGCAAAATATTGTGTAATTCCTCATTACTTTCCACATCAAAAATACTGATGTTTGAGTATTGTCCCGTGATGCGCCAGATATGACGCCATTTGCCCTGACGTTGTAAATCTTGAGAATAAGCCTTTTCTACGGCTTTAATTTGATTGGCTTGTTCAACTGGCATATCCAGTGGGATGTTTACATCCATTCGTACGTGGAAAAGCATGTCAACTCCTTGAATTATTGACGACGCAGGTTGTCGATTTTGTCTTGATCCAGCTCAATGCCGAGGCCGGGACCCGTGGGAAGTTTGAGCTCAAAATTGCCATATTGAAGCGGAGTTTTTAAAATTTCTTCCGTGAGTAACAGTGGGCCAAACAGTTCAGTTCCTGCTGCAAGATTACTAAAAGTAGAGAATGCATGTGCAGAAGCGATCGTCCCTACAGGTCCTTCCAGCATGGTGCCGCCATATAGGTCGATCCCTGCCAGATTGGCGACTTTGGCAACATCACAGGCCTCAATCAGACCGCCAGACTGGGCAATTTTGACTGCAAACACTGAGGCTGCATTGGTTTTTGCCAGTTGATAAGCGCTTTGCGGACCGGTTAAAGATTCATCCGCCATAATGGCAATATCGAACTTGCGCGTCAGACGTTGCATGGCATCAATATTGTGAATTGCACACGGTTGCTCAATCAAATCAACACCGCCATCCTGAAGCATTTGAATCCCTTTAATGGCATTGAGTTCAGACCAAGCACGATTGACATCGACACGGATTGAAACGTCCTTGCCTAAGGCTTTTTTAATGGCCAGCACATGTTCAACATCTTGCTCAAGCGGACGTGAACCAATTTTTAATTTGAAAATATTATGGCGTTTGAGTGCCACCATTTTTTCTGCTTCAGCAATATCTTTTTCGGTATTGCCCGAAGCCAGTACCCACAGCACAGGGACACTATCACGTAAGCGTCCACCCAAAACTTCACTGAGCGGCAAGCCCAGACGTTGGGCCTGAATATCCAGCAAGGCGGTCTGGATGGCGCATTTGGCAAAACGGTTCCCATTAATATTTTGCTGGATGGTTTTTAGGGTTTGAGCCACATTAAAACCGTCCAGTGTTTTTAACAATGGCGAAAAGTATTGCTCAATATTGGTTTTGACACTTTCAGGACTTTCTTCCCCATAACCTAACCCTCCAATGGTCGTTGCTTCGCCCCAACCGGTAAAACCATCTGCTGTGGTGATTTTAATCAGTACTAAGGTTTGGGTTTGCATGGTTGCAACCGCCATCTTATGCGGACGGATGGTTGGAATCTCGACAAGTAAGGTTTCTATGGATTTATACATCTTTGGTATTTCTTCAATCTTTGCCTATTTACATACCCTAAATTAATGTAATATTTAGAACTAGGCTGAATTTGGTATTTTTAGATACTTAAAAGGTATATTAAATGGAATTAAGACATCTTCGTTATTTCGTGACGGTGGTCGAGGAACAGAGCATTACCAAAGCGGCGGAAAAGTTATGTATTGCGCAGCCCCCTTTGAGTCGCCAGATTCAAAAGCTGGAAGAGGAACTCGGTATCTTGTTATTTGAACGGGGCTCACGTCCAGTAAAAACCACCGAAGCGGGGCAGTTCTTTTATCAGCACGCGGTGCAGATTTTGACCCACACTGCCCAAGCGGCTTCCATGGCAAAACGCATTAGCACAGTCAATAAGATCGTGCGTATTGGTTATGTCAGCTCCTTACTGTATGCGCTATTACCGCAGGTGATTTATTTATTTCGCCAAAATCATCCCGAGATTCAGGTCGAACTGATTGAACATGGCACCAAAGACCAGATTGAAGCATTAAAACTGGGTAAAATTGATTTGGGATTTGGGCGATTACGAATTAGTGATCCTGCGATAAAACGGATTTTATTGCGTAAAGAAAAGCTCAAATTAGCCATCCATAAAAATCATCATCTAACCCGCTTTATCGATCAGGGGATTTACCTATCGCAGATTATTGATGAGCCTATTTTTTCTTATCCCGCCACACAAAAACCGAACTTTTCCACCTTGATCCAGTCGATTTTCACTGACTTGGGCTTGGTACCTAAAGATATGGTCGAGGTACGTGAAATTCATATGGCCTTAGGGCTGGTGTCTTCTGGCGAGGGCATTTGTCTTATTCCTGAGAGTGCCAGCGATATTGGCATGAAAAATCTGGTCTATATTCCGATTCTGGATTTGGAAGCCTATACCCCGATTTCACTGGCGGTACGTAATATGGATCAGAGTCCGTATCTGCCGCAGATACTAGAATGTATTAAGCAGGTATTTGAAGAAGAGGGAATACCGATACAACTGGATGGTGATTAAGGCAGATCCGAAAATTAATTATGTTTAAGCGGTCCTAAAGACCGCTTTTTTAATGCGATACGATGGTCTACAGCTAAAACCAGACTTAAAAGGTATAACTATATACTTCGTTATCTATGGAAAATTACATTAATTATTCAAATAATAAATCCAGCCTGAATCTTTCTCTAAAGATATTTTCTTGAATTTCCGGATATTTAAAAGAAATGGAACTCAGGTCGGCAGGACTAGGCAAGTTGTGAAACTTTATTTACAGCAACAAGAATTTTAAAAACTCAGGAAAGGATTTCCCATGTTAATACCGAATAGGCTGTATAAAGCCCAGCGCGTGGCGTTATATACGCTTTTTGGCTGTCTGAATGTCAATGTGGCTTATGCCGACTTTCTAAAGGACAGTGAAAAGAGTATTTATTTACGAAATTTCTATGTCGAACGTGATTTTGAAGGCACCAATCAAGACCTGGGCAGTTGGTCACAAGGCTTATCAGGGCGGTTTGAGTCAGGCTATACCGATACACCGCTTCAAGTCGGTCTGGATTTAGGGTTTCAATATGCATTGCGTTTGAATGACCATAATGATGAACGGCTGGATACCGTGTTTAAATATGATCAGCATGAACGACGTCAGGAACGTGATTACTTAAAATTGGGCGCGACCTTAAAATTGAAATATCACAATACCGAATTGAAAGTGGGAGAACTTTTTCCTAAAACGCCGGTACTGTTTATTGATGACTCACGGCAACTGGTTACCACCTATGCCGGTGCAATGCTGGAAAGCAAAGAGATCAAGAATTTAAAAGTATCTGCGGGCCGTTTTACCCATGTGAATGCCCGTGATGATGACGAGTATCGAAAATTCACGTTAGGCAACTCGACTGATCCGGCAAAAAGAAGTGATGGACTCAATTTTCTAGGTCTGGACTATAATTTCACGCCGAATTTATCCGGGGCTTACTGGTTTGGACAACTGCAAGATATTTATCAACAACACTATGTCAATGCGGCCTATACAGAGCAGATTAAAAACAGCAAGTTAAAAGTGGATGCCCGCTATTTTAACTATAAAGAAGATGGTGACGCCTATTTCGGCGATATTGATGCGCAATCAATCGGTGTGCAAGCCAGTGTGCAAAATGGTCCGCATACCATTCTGACCGGTCTGCAAAAGCATATGGGCGAGGACAATATTCCACTGTTAAATGGTTATGTGCCACAAGCCTATTTACAGAGCTGGTCTGCGCTTGCCTTTTACAAAGCCAAAGAATTGACCTGGCATGTTTTATATAGTTATGACTTTAAAGAGCAGGGTATCCCCGGATTAAAACTGACGCTACGCTATTTAAATGGTAGTGAAATCTATCGGGAAGGCTTTAAGGACAATAAAGAAACCGAGAAAAATGTCATCATCAATTACAGCATCCCTGAAGGAAAACTCAAAGGTCTCGGCTTCGAATGGCGACATATTCGTGCTGATATCAAATATGGTGCAGGCAACAATCCAGGGACAGATTTTGTTGAAAACCGCATCATGACCACCTATACGCATAAGTTTTAATGATCTGTTGCCCACCTGAGCAAGAGCATTGCTGTTCAGGTGGGGATGCTGCAGTGCTACAGGATTTAAGACAGATTTTGCGATTGCAACATTTCCTGGCCGACAATCATTTTGGCAAATTGATTGGCAATTCGACCAGAACGATTACCTTGTTGAGTGGCATATTGAATGGCTTTTAACTGTAAGCTGTCCCAGTTTTCCTGTTGTTGCCAGTGGTATTCATTTAACCAGAACTGCACGGTTTTCAGGTATTCGGGCTGACTGAAGCCATAGAAATTGATTTGCAGACCAAAACGGTCAGCCAGAGAAATCTTCTGTTCCAGACTATCACCCGGACGCAACTCACCATTTTCGCTCTGATTGATCTCGGTATTGTCCTTGTTATATTCCGCGACCATATGTTTACGGTTTGAAGTGGCATAAATCAGGGTATTGTTTGAACTGGTGGCCAGCGAGCCATCCAATACGGTTTTCAGGGTTGCATAACTGCTATCGCCTGCTTCAAAGGCCAGATCATCACAGAAAATAATATAGCGTTCATCGCGTTCATTGAGCAGATGGATAATCTTGGGAAGATCTTCGAGATATTTTTTTTCCAGCTCAATCACACGTAAGCCGTACTGGTGATATTCATTTAAACAGGCTTTCACAATTGATGATTTTCCCGTCCCTCGTGAACCGGTCAACAGCACATTATTGGCCAATAATCCTTTGGCAAAGGCCTCTGTGTTCAGCTTTACTTTGGCCAATTGGTTGTCAATATTACAAAGATTGTCAAACGAGAGCAGTTGGGGTTTACGGATTGGAATCAGGTGACCTTTATTGTTTTCTCTTTCCCATCGGAATGCGATGGCCTGATCCAGTACTTCCAGTGAGATTTCCTGATGGTTGGCAATTTTCTCAATCGCCTGGGTCAGTTTTTGAATTTCACCGATAAGACTGAAAATCGTCTGATTTAATTCCATAAGTTTTACCCTGAGAGATGACACGGTGTGCATTTGAAAATTTAAACATAGGATGATAGTATCATTGGATGTTTTTGAGTGCCAGTAGAAATTTTAATGATCGAACAGATCCAGAAAAGATCGCTTGTTGACGAAGTGATTGCGGTTGTCCGTCAGAATATCCAGACCGAACTGTGGAAGGTCAATGATAAAATTCCGACAGAACCTGAACTGGTTCAAGGGCTGGGGGTGGGACGCAATACCATTCGAGAAGCCATTAAAATATTGGAATATCTCGGCATTCTGGAAGTTAAACAGGGTCATGGAACCTTTGTTCGCAGCAAACACGATTTCTCCAGTATGATTCACTCCATTCAACAGTCAGCGTTGTATGAGCATCTGGAGGTCAGATGTGTTCTGGAAATTGAAATTGCAAAACTTGCAGCCAGAAACCGCGATGCAACTGACCTGCTGAATATTCTGGCATGCCTCAATACACGGGCTGGTACGGATGCCAGTGATGTGGCTGAGTTTATGCTGAACGATAAAAAGCTGCATTTGGCTATTGCACAGGCCACCCATAATCAGGCGCTGTATGCCACCTATGAATATTTTCTCAACTCCAGCTATCAATACACCTTTGAACTGGTGACCAATAGCCAGCTACCCGATCCGGATCAAACTATTCATGCTCAACTGGTCGATGCCATACAGGCACAGTCCGAGTCGCAGGCGGCTGAAATTGCCAAAGCCATGCTTGCTCCTTTATTGCTGTCGCTACAGACCAGTGATTATTCAGTCCGCTGAGTCGATCGAAACAGATATGCAAGATTTTATTATTGTATCCCGGCATTTTGGCAAATCGTATTTTTTAAATCAGCGGCAACAAGGTGGCATGACCGCCTATTTCTGGTCCTTGGAGCAAACTCAACTGGCACGTTTTAACAGCTATGCCTTGGCCTATCAATTTTATTTTCCTTCACGACATCTGTTAATTCACAGTGACATTGTGCAGCTCGGGGCAAATGATGAGCCCTAAAATCGCTGTATGTGGAGAAGCTTCTGAAGCATGGCCACGGGTGCAATATATCGCCCCAGATCATCAAAAGGTCTATGTGGTGGGCGATATTCACGGTTGCTATACGCTATTGATGCATCAACTTAAGCAACTGCAGTTTGATTTTGAAAAAGATCTGCTGATTGGCGTGGGAGATTTGATCGATAAGGGCCCGGAAAGCTTGCAATGCCTGCAGTTATTGCAACAACACTGGTTCAGGATGGTACGCGGCAATCACGAGCAATTATGTATTCAGGGGAGTCAGCATCCTTATTTTAAAAAGCTGCATCAAAAATATGGTGGAGAATGGTTCTATCAGTTGAAGCCACAAGAGCAGGCCCAGATTATCGCGTGTCTCAAACAATTGCCTGTGTTGATCCAGTTGAATTTTGCTCACAAAACAGTGGGCATCGCACATGGCGATATTGGTGTAGATGATTGGAACCTGCTTAAGCAAACCCTTGAGCTAAGCGGTCATGTCGATCAGGCCAGTTATGCCTCTGTATTATGGGGAAGGTCAAGAATCAGGGATGAGCAAAAATATGGCATGGTCCGCAATATTGATGAGATTTATCTGGGACATACCATTGTTGCCGAGGTGCTGCAAAAACATAATTGCTTCTTTATTGATACCGGCGCTTATCAAAGCCAGCAGTTGACGATCCTGCAGGTCAGTCCTTAAATCCCGAATCGACCTAAACCTTATATATTTTTTACCTCAATTACCAAATTTTCTATTTTGATTAGCAAAATGCCTTAACCTTAAGGTTAAAATGATATTAATTCTCATTATTATTGTTATTTTTGTTGATTTTGATTATGATGCCTTGATTTTTTAAGGCTGATTTAAGCTTGGTCAGGTTTGCCCTTGGCATTGCCAGATCAAATACCATGCACATGAGATGGGGTGTTGCATAGGTTATCGGCTAAATCATCCGTATTTTCATGGCTCTATATAAAGGTGAACATCATTTCCGTTGATGTCATTTTGTCCGGTGTTGTTTATGTCTATTGAAGCGTCTGTACCCTTGGTGAGCAGTACAAGGGTGGTAAAAAAGAAGGTTGCACCGTCCTCATTGATTCGATATCGATTGATGATTTTTTCCCGTTTTGTACTCGCAATTTTTGGGGGCTATTATTTTGCTGCGATTGCGGCAATGCTCATCGGTTGCTTGTTTTCATCTGAGCCATCCAGAGCGAATGCAGTTTTTAGTGCAACCATGCTGGCTTTTGTGGTGCATTGCATCCTGTTTATCTGGATATTCATGGTCAACTCGACTTTGAAAGTCTGGTTGGGCGTCATTATTCCTAGTCTGATCATGACCGTCATGTATGGCTTGTTAAAAGGGTAAGGGCATGCGTGTTGATGGTAAAAATGAAGGCCCACGCCAATCGATGTCATGGTTACATACCTGGACCAGTCTGTTGTTGGGATGGTTGCTGTACGCTGTTTTTCTAACGGGGACACTCAGTTTTTTTCAAAATGAAATCACGGTATGGATGAAACCGGAACTGCATCAATCAGTAAATACAACTTCGCAGCAACAGCAATTAGGCTATGCACTACAGTATTTAAATCAGAAAGGTCACGCTGCCGAGAGCTGGAATATCCGGTTTGCCAATGAAAGACAGCCTGCGATCATGCTGAATGTCCGTAAGCCGGGTGAGGGACGCCGCCGTGGCGGCGAAATCTATCTGGATGCGCAAACGGGGCAGGAAATTAAAGCCAGAGAAACCCGGGGTGGTGGTTTCCTTTATCGCTTCCATTTTGAACTGTATGGTATGCCACGCATCTGGGGGCGCTGGATTGTTGGTATTGCAACCTTGTTCATGTTTGTTGCGATTATCAGTGGCATTATTACCCATAAAAAAATCTTCAAGGATTTCTTTACTTTCCGTCCAGCCAAAGGCCAGCGTTCATGGCTGGATGCCCACAATGCAACCGCCGTGTTTGCCTTGCCTTTTCATCTGATGATCACCTTTAGCGGGCTGTTGCTATTGATGCATCTGTTTATGCCATGGGCAATGAACACGCACTATGGCAATGTCCGGAACTTCTACCAGATTTTAAATGAACCTGTAGCGCAAACTCCTGAACAGGCACGTTTACTGGCAGAGCAAAAACAGAAACAAGCCGCAGAAGAAGGACGTGGCAATCGAGGTGCTGGCCGTGGTGGCGAAGCTGAACAAGTGGTGCCCAAGCTTGCAGCAGCACCCATGGTTAACTTAGTGGCATTAAGCCAGCAGGTTCAACACGGTTGGGGGGATAATCCGATTGCCTCGGTTCGGGTGAATCAACCGAATACGGTGAAAGCGGATGTACAATTTAATGCAACCCATGCCACGACCTTGCTGGATCGGGAAAGTGTGCCGTCACTCAAGTTCAATGCGCTAACAGGGCAACTGATCGACGAAGCCCAGCCTGTAAATTCGGCATCCAAAGCTATTCATACCTTAGTGACATGGCTGCATATGGCACGGGGTGTCGATTCGGTCTTACGCTGGTTATTATTTCTATCAGGCGTCTTAGGCACGATGATGATCGCTTCCGGATTGATTTTGTGGGTGGTAAAACGTATTCCCGAGGTACAAAAACTAGGTTATAAACCCTTTGGCCATCGTGTGGTTGAGGTCCTGAATATTACGGCGATTACAGGGCTGCCGATTGCCTGCGCAGCGTACTTTTTTGCCAACCGTGTTATCCCTGCGCAACTCGCAGAGCGTTCGCCGCTAGAAATTAATGTGTTCTTTAGTGTCTGGTTATTGTGTTTGATACATGCGGCTATTCGTGCACACCGTCCAGCATGGCTAGAACAACTTGCGTTGGCGGCTGCAATGTTCCTGTTTATACCGGTGTTAAACGTTTTTACTGGTGGACAGGCCTTATGGATGAGTATTTATCATGGACAATGGATGATTGCCAGTTTTGATCTGGTCTGCATCATTTTAGGTCTGATTTTTATCTACTCTTACTACAAGCTAAAACGTTATCAAGGTCTACCCGTTAAGCAGAAAAAACAGCCTAAGGCTCAGTCGGCACAGGAGCAGACATGATGGCAGCATGGATGTTGTGGTGTGTTGCCGTGGTGGCGCTATCGAGTCTGGCGTGTGGAATGAATAAACATCAGCGCGATATCTTTAGCTCTCCGGTTTCAGCACAAATGAATCGGGCTTTTGAAATTGCAGGCTGGGTCATTCTACTCATTTCTGCGTTGGTCATGATTTATGTGAAAGGTGCTTCAATCGGTTTATCAGAATGGTTGGGATGTACCAGCTTTGCGGCTTTGGCAGTGGGACTTGTATTGTCCTACCAGCCTAAAAAGCTTTTGCAGACTAATCTGATCGTGATAGTTCTATTTGCGCTGCTACTGATTGTGACATTGAGGTAAAGCTGGGGCGCATGGCGTTCAACCAAAAGAGCAAACAGATGTTTGCTCTTTTTATGTCTGGACTAAAGGACCAGTTTACGGGGGGATATTCCCGGTTAAAAGTTAGCGACCTTGGTGTGCTTGCCTGATCCATGGCAGCAAGATAGCTTGGCTATTGCTGAGACAAACAGAAGGCTGGGCAGAAATTTGTTTAACTGCCCACATGCAGCATTACGGTTATTGATGATTTTATTTTTGGATTTATTACTGCAATCATTACGATTTCTTTGTGTATTATTCTTGAGCAGGCCGCAATTCCAGTTTCGGTGTCATCTCAATGCGTTTATGTAAAATTTAGTAGTTAATCAAGCAAATAGCGATCTGATCTGTAGAATAAAAAACAGCCATTTTATTCAAGAATTAACTTAAACATAAAACAACTCAGATCTTTATTTTTCCTCTTCATCCCAATCTGAGATAAAGGAGCAAACATGATTGTACTATTAATATTGCTTGGTCTACTGATACAACTCTTTGTGATTTGGGCTCTCTTTTATTTTGAAGCCAGTCGAACTGTCGGTAGTGTGCTGGCAATTGTCACTGCGATTTTGTGTAGTGTGCTGATTACCCCATGGAGTCTGTTACTGGGCGTACCTATTATCATCGCCAGTATTATTCTGCTGATTACGCCATTGCGTGATGCTTTGATTAGCCGCCCTGCTTTTAAAGTGCTGTCCAATGCCATGCCGAGTATGAGTACCACTGAACGAGAGGCTCTGGATGCCGGTACCAGCTGGTGGGAAAAAGAACTGTTTATGGGGGCACCGGATTGGGAAAAGTTTGATCAATATCCTTATCCCGTGTTATCGGCAGAAGAACAGGCTTTTTTAGATAACGAAGTACAACAGCTTTGCTCAATGTTGGATGAGTGGCAGATTCATCATCAGGACAAGGACCTGCCGCCTGAGGTGTGGCAATTTATCAAGGACAATGGCTTCTTGGGACTGATCATTCCAAAATCATTTGGTGGCAAACAATTTACCCCCTTTGCGCAAAGTCGCATCATGAGCAAAATTGCTTCGCGTTCACTGACTGCTGCGGTGAGCTGTATGGTACCCAATTCGCTTGGGCCAGGGGAGTTGCTGCTGCACTATGGTACAGAGGAGCAAAAACAACGTTATTTACCCGGGCTTGCTAATGGTACCGAAGTGCCTTGTTTTGGTTTGACCAGCCCTGAGGCGGGTTCGGATGCTGGGGCGATCCCGGATACGGGTGTGGTGTGTTATGGGCAATATCAAGGCCAACAAGTTTTAGGCCTGAAAATGAATTTCTCCAAGCGCTGGATTACCCTGGCTCCGATTGCAACCGTGATTGGTCTGGCCTTTAAGTTATATGATCCAGAAGGTTTGCTGGGCGATAAAACTAAAGTGGAATATGGCATTACCTGTGCCTTGATTCCCGCTGACCATGAAGGCATTCAGATTGGGCCCCGCCATAATCCGGGTGCGCCTTTTATGAATGGTACGGTTGAAGGTCGTGATGTATTTATTCCTTTGGACTGGATTATTGGTGGTCAGCAAAATGCTGGTAAAGGCTGGCGGATGCTGATGGAATGTCTGGGTGTAGGACGTGGTATTTCATTGCCTGCCTTGGCAACCGCAGCAGGGGAAATGAGTTATCTGTTGGTGGGTGCATTTGCCAGTGTCCGTCAACAATTTAAAATTTCGGTTGGGCATTTTGAAGGGGTACAAGAGGCGACCAGTGATATCGCCAGTGATGCTTATATGCTGGAATCATTCCGTTATCTGGTGACCTGTGGTTTGAATCAAGGCGGAACCCCAGCAGTGATGACTGCCATGGCCAAATACTATGCCACTGAAACCATGCGTAAAGTGGTTAATCATGGCATGGACGTGGTGGGTGGTCGGGCAATTCAGTTAGGCCCACGTAACTTCCTTGCCCTGACTTATCAATCCATTCCCGTTGCCATTACCGTAGAAGGCGCCAATATTCTGACCCGTTCTCTGATGATTTTTGGTCAGGGCTCAATGCGTTGCCATCCTTATCTATTTGAAGAATTGCAACTGTTACAAGCTGAAGATAAAGCGGCTGCTTTTAAGGAATTTTCGCCATTATTGTTTAAACATCTGGCCTATACTTTCAATCGCGCTGCCAAAGCACTGGCATTTTCGATTACGGGCGGTTCAGATGAGGGCTCTAAACAGGCCGATGATTTTTCGAAAGCCTATTATAGTAAAATCAACCGTTTCAGTGCCGATTTTGCCTTAACCGCCGATATGGCGCTGGGAATTCTAGCGGGCGATTTAAAGCGTAAGGAAATGCTGTCTGGACGTCTGGCGGATATTCATGCGCATTTATTTATTGCGACGGCAATCCTGAAATATTATGAACAGGGTCAACGCACCGAAGCAGAACAGAAACATGCCGAATTAGCCCTGAATAAAGCCCTGTATCAGGTGCAAGAAGCCTTCTTTGGCTTCTATGATAATTTTCCGATGCCGCTTGCCGCTGCTATGGTAAAACTGATCTGTTTCCCATTTGGCCGTCCTATTGCAGCGCCGTCAGATCAATTGAAGCAAGAGGTCGCGCAATTGATGATGCAGGAACATGCATTCCGCGAGCAGTTGAAGCAACATGTCTATTACAATACGGATGCCAACGATGTGATGGGACGGATGGAGTCTACATTCCAAAGCCTGTTACAGCTACAGCCATTGTGGAACAAGTTTAAAAAAGCCGAATCCAAAGATCAGTTTAGCGGTCTCACCTTTGAAGCGCATATTGCCAATGCAATCGAGACAGGTTTTATCACTACAGCTGAGGCGGAGTCACTTTTAGACTACAATGCCAAACGTTATGACAGTATGTTGACGGATATTTTTGATGAGCATTTAGTCGATGACCTGCCGTTGGAAAATCCTCATCTTCGCAACTTATGATTGAATCGTGTAAGCACAGCTTGAAGCAGTCCTGAATGTATCTGAGATGAAGCATCATCTACGCCTCTTTTACTTATGTTCAGGGCTGTTTTCATAACAGTCTCGAGTTTTTAAGCTCATCTGTTATATTTTTTTTGGAAATTTCTGTGTCTTTTCTTGTTCTGTATCTTCCTGCACTATAACAGTATGAGTTGAGCAAAGCCAAAGGTGACACCATGAGTTTTTTGAAAAAAAAGAATAATGCCAGTTTTGTATTTTTCATTATTACACTATATGCCTTTTTGGGCTTTGGTATTGGCTATGTAATCTGGGAATATCTGTTATAAGCTCATAGGCTCGAGCGCTGTCCAGTTTTTACATGCAGAGCTGGCTGATTCAGTTCCCAGCTTGAGATGCCATATTTCTATTCTTGTGATCCAGCTAAACCATCGAACCAGACCTTCGATGGTTTTTTTATATCTTTAATGGGTTGTTCTAAAATAAAAACGAAATGTTTTAACACGATGGCTGTGTTGTTGCTGGATCTTTGGCATATTAGAAGCAGATGCGCAAGAACAGGAAAACTGGTTGGGTGCGCGATGCGGGTTAATCAGTCTGGAGCTTGAGAAAATGGGGCGATATAAGCAACTATTGGCCAAATTGGTGCTGCTTGGCTTTATTCTTTTCAGCTTGTCGGCCTGTCAGTTGGTGAAATTGCAGCAACGAAGTTTAAGCGCCTCCTTAACCGATAAAACCCAGACCATACTGACCCGATCCCAGTTGAGTGATGCCACACAAAATAGCTTGCTGCTATCCGGAGTTCCGGTCGAAGCTTGTCTAAGTCAGCCTGAGCAATGCGTACAGAGATTACAACAGAAACTGGCCGACAGTCCTGAACAGCGTTATGCCGCAGCTAGTGAGATTTATCTGGCACGGGCCCTGCAACTCGGTCAGGAGAAAAATTGCCAGATTGCATTGGCTCAAACTTCGCATTCAGCACAGCAAAACCAGTGTCTCGATGAAGTCTTAAGTTTGCTTGATCAAAGTGTTCGCTTTAGCTTTGCGTATTTATTTGCAACGCCCTCTACGCCACAGAAACGTATTTTTGATCAACGCCAAACCCAGGTTCGGCTTTTTTACAATGTTGCTCTGTCACGTTTGATCACTACGGCCTATTTACGGCATCGATTTACCCGCTTTCCTCAGCAGTTACAGATTAACCAGCGACATTATCAGTTCAATTTTGATCATTATCCGGAACTGGTGAACACCGATATCCAGTTATTGCAGTCCAGCTACAATATGCGGTTTTCCGGATTTTACAGTGTTAACCGACGCGATGGTCTGGGCTCGGAATTTGTTCTGGTGGCCAAAAATCAGCAGTCTTTAAGCCCTGATTATATTTATGATCCTGAAAGCTATTATGCCGGTAAAGAAAATCCTTATATTCATGCGGCCAGATATCTGTCGGTCACTGCCGTGGCTCAGCCTGCGCCTAATACTTCGGTCGAGCAGTTACTTGATGCGGCTCCCTTGCAGATCCAGCTGATCGATCCGTTCCGTTATGACCAGCTTCAGGTGGCACAGCAGGACTATTTACTTACCGCCAATTATTCAGCGCCTTATGGTCTGTGGCTGGCTGAAAACAATCTGGGCGGAACCGGCTATAAAACCCTGATCGATCGCAAAGAGCAATTCAGCATGCCACATCTGTTCATGCTGGAACCCTATAATCCGGATAAAAAAATCATTATTTTTATTCATGGGCTGGCCAGTAGTCCAGAAGCCTGGATCGCCTTGACCAATGATATCTTGGGAGATGACAGCTTACGTCAGCACTATCAGGTCTGGCAGGTTTTTTATTCCACCAACATGCCGATTCTTGAAAGTCGTGCCCAGATTTATGCTTTGTTAACACAGGCTTTTGCCATGCATGATCCGCATGATGCTGCCATGCAGGATGCGGTACTGATCGGACACAGTATGGGGGGCATTATCAGCCGTTTGCTGATGGGGCAGGGTGACATTCGCCAGCAGGCCGTTGAGGCGATCCAGAATGATAAGGCGCATGACTTTATTTTTTCTGCTGCGGTGAGTAAGCGTTTTATGTTCCGTCCGATTGAAAATATTAACCGGGTGATTTTTATTGCCACCCCTCATCAAGGAACAGCCTACGCAGATCGCTGGTTTACCTTAGCTTTGCGCAAGATAATTCATTTACCGGCCAAGTTCTTAACGGCGGCTGAGCTGGCGGTGGCAGACCACAACATCAATATTCATCAAATGAAGAAAAATCTGGCAGCCGGCATTATCGAAAACGGTCCTAGTGATTTAAGTTATCAGTCCAAATTCATGAACATGACTCAGGCCATCCAGCCGGTGCAAGGGCTGGCTTATCACTCCATCATTGGCAATATCACCCGGCATCAGGAGCCAGATAAAATGACCGATGGCATCGTGCCGTATAGCAGTTCGCATCTGTCAGGTGCCATCTCGGAAAAAGTCATTCAGGGCGGGCATTCGATTCAGGAACAGCCCGAAGCGATTCTTGAGTTAAGACGGATTTTAAAACAGCATATGCAATTGCATCCGCTGGTGCCACCCGTACAGGCTGTTAAGGATTAACTGTCTTGGTATTTTTCAACTAAAGGGGCGGTTGATCGAGTAACCACTGAATGGAGGCATCAAACAGTT
Organism: Acinetobacter courvalinii; assembly: GCF_014635545.1. Lineage (GTDB taxonomy): Bacteria > Pseudomonadota > Gammaproteobacteria > Pseudomonadales > Moraxellaceae > Acinetobacter > Acinetobacter courvalinii. The sequence continues at coordinate 1,960,978 of NZ_BMDA01000001.1, read as the reverse complement.
TGAGGCCATCCTCTGAAAGATTGGTAAATGTCTCATTATTGAGAAAGAACATCAGCCGTTTTGCGGGTGCCAGCGATTCATAGTCCATGGTTGCACCTTTTTCATAGCCCCAGATAGCCACTTTTTCCGGTTGCCCATATATCGTTGCAATAATGGTCGCGCCTAATCCCGGCTTGCCCCAGCTCATGGGTGCCTGTGCTTGATAAACGTTGCGAGTTCCCGCAGGAAGATGCGCAGAGAGGGAATGAGGTGCATTGACCAGCCATAGGTAACGTTCTTTTTCGACTTCACCAAAATCTGTATCAATCCTCTTGCCGGTCATGGCCAGATCATCGAGATAATCATTTTCCCAAGTCATCAGTGGAATCGGGAGTTGGCGCCAGCCTGTTTTTAAATTTTTGGATGCAACCGTTGAAGAAAGGAGGACCAGATCAGGATGATTTAAGCTGCTTGGCGAAACCGATTGATCCAGCATCTCGACATGGTAACCTTTGCTTTGCAAGTATTTCTGAATGGCAATATCGGTACTCGCTGACGCACTGTTCAGTTGTGAGATCAGCACAATTCGGGTTTGAGCATACGCAGCAGAACTCAACAGCATGCCAAGCAACACAAGGATGGAAAGAAACGTTTTCATCTTGATCTCAAACAAGGGCAGTGAACCCATCACTGCCTTGACTCCATAATTAGAATTTAAAAGTAGCACGCAATAGTGCTTGGCGAGCGTCACCTTGTGATACTGCCAGATTATTGACGCTGGCTGTATAGTAGGTTTTATCGAAGATATTATTTAAATTAAACTGGAAGTTCACCGCCTGTTTGGCAATGGTGGTGTCATAGCTGATAAAGGCATTACCCAGTGCATATTCAGGTAGGTCAAAGGTGTTCTCTGAGTTACCGGCACGTTTACCGACATAATTACCGCTCAAGCCCAAACGTAAATGACCATTGTAGAGTTCGCCATAGTTATAAGCCAATGCCAGAGACGCTGTATCTCGTGCCACATTATTTAAGCGGTTACCTTGCAGACCGGTTTCATCTTCAGTGACTTTGGCATCGGTATAGGCATAGGTCAGGGTTGCATCGAGTTGATCGGTTAGACGGCCTGTGAGGTCGAGTTCAACGCCTTTGGAACGGACTGCACCTGTGGTGTGTAGTTCTACTTCTTTGCTTGATGGGTTGGTGATTTTGGCAAGCACATTACGCTTTTTAATATCGTACAGTGCAAAGTTGGCTTTGATACGATCATTGAATTCGTATTTTGCACCAACTTCATAGGATTTTGCTTGTTCTGGTTGGACATCCGAATCAATCACGGCATTGCCGCCTAAAGGTGCAATGGAGGAGTTCGGTTTGAGTGACTCGGTATAGCTGCCATACAATGAAAGCTGGTCATTCCATTGATAGACCAAGCCTGCATGTGGTAGCCAGGCATCATCATTGGTGTTGGTATTTTCCTTAAACGGTCTGCCACGCCCAGCCGTTTGTTGATAATGCAAGTAACGTCCACCGAGTACAGCAATCCATTTTTCATCTAAATGAATTGCATCCTGCAGATAAAACCCATAGGTATGCAATTTATCGGTTTGATCACTATCAGAGGCAACGATATTACGCGATGCTTCCACAGCGCCAAAATCCGGATTTAAATAATCTAAAGTTGAGTTAGCTCCACGAACCATGTCTGGGCGGAAATATTTACGGTATTCAATATCTGAACCAATTTGAATATCATGTTTTAAACCGAGCAGATTGGCTGAGCCATTGAGATAGGCTTGGGCATTACTATCTACACTCTCTGCATTTAAGGTCGCATCGGTACGACGCTTCACCGTATGATTAGCAGTATCTAACGAGGTAACACGTAACTGGTTGGCATCATAGGTTTCATAATTGTAGGTATAGCCGAAATGAGCTGACCAAGTGTCATTAATTTGGTGATCTACCAGCAATTGCGCCAGATGATCTTCACCTTTCATCTGGTTAAAGGCTTCATCCAGACGCTGGTATTTTGAGATCGGCAACGCTTTTTTAGTGTTGAGGTCAAAAATGGTGGAGCGATCAAAAGGAACATCAAAATGACGATATTGATAGCTGAGATTGACTTTGGTCTGACCATTATCCCATGCCACCGACGGCGCAATTAAGGTCTGTTTGAGATTGCCAAAATTACGCCAATAGTCTGCATCAGAATGATCGACAATAAAACGATAGGCAAAGTTACTGTCATTAATTGCGCCTGTTGTATCCAGACTTGCACCCACACCATTTTTACCGGCCGCAAAGCTTGAACCATAAATGGCCAGTTCAGTTTTCTGGGTCATTTCAGGTTTTTTAGTCACTACATTGACCACACCGCCGGGGTCCATAATGCCGTAAAGTAGGGACGCTGGGCCTTTTAACACTTCAACCTGTTCAACCGCCGCATTCATGGTACGACCTTGTACAATCGGCATGCCATTCACGGTAATTGAACCATCACGGTTGTCACCAAAACCACGTTTCATCACCGTATCTTGGGTGCCGCCCAAGGTGTTGCCTTGGGTAATACCGCTGACTTGGGTCAGTGCATTATCCAGATTCGCAGGCAGATAATCTTTGACATATTGTTTGGAAACCACATTGACCGTTTGAGGCGTCTCCAGATTGTTATGCTTGCCTCTTAAGGTCGATGCGGTTTGTGTTCCGATATAGCTTGAGCTGGATTCCGCTTGTACTTTGATGGTGTCTAGCTGTGTGATTTCTGGCGTTGTTATGTCTGCCCAGCTCAGCACAGGAAGACAAGACAGAAGCAATGAACCGCTATATTTTAAAATTTCAATTGTGATGAGATTTTTACGCGGAGAAAATGCAGACATAAGAATACCTGAGCGATAGCGAAAAGCGGGTAGAGACTGGAAAGAAACGACTTTCAATTGAATGACAATGTTGGCCAATACAGCGATAAAAGCGTGCTCAGTATATTTAAATAGGAATCATTTACAAGAACTTGTTGGAAAGATATGCCCTTGGAAAATTAACAGATTGATAATGCATGAGTTATTTTTAGATTTTTATTCGGTCGTGTATCGACAATAGAACCAGAGAATAAAATGATTTAATTGGTTGAAATTCCTCTTAAATTTATATATTTAGAAAGGATGCGGTAAAAAAATAAATGAATCGTATTCATACTGTTATATTGAAATAAATCATTTTATTCATACTGACTTGTTCGGTAGGCTACAGTGATCAAATAGGATAAGTTACATAAAGCATCGCCATTTTTAAAAATAATGATATCGAGTGAACGCATGGAAGAATTAGGCTTTTCGATCATTGATCCGCATATTCATCAATGGGATCCTTATCACACACCGCATTCTGCTGCTGTATTGGTAAAAACTTTAGGCAAATATCCCGCTGTCATGGATCGCGTAGTGCGTTTGGTCAAACCCAAGCCATTATTAGAGACTTTAGGGATAACCCGATACGCACTGAATCCCTATTTACCCAAGCATTATCAACAGGATAGTGTTTTATTTCCTGTAGAGAGCGTAGTGCATGTCGAAGCGAACTGGCATCATCACACAGGCTTTGGAGTGGTGGAAGAAACTCACTGGATCAAGCAATTAGAGTTTAACAGTTACGGTTTAAAGCTGGGTGCTATCGTTGCCGCGGCTGATCCCAGAGACCGAAAGTTCAAAGACATTCTTAAAGCGCATCAGCAGGCCAGTCCACTATTTCGGGGCATTCGTAAAATGGCGGCCTGGCATGAGGATAGTGGGATCTATCGATGGTGTGATCGGCCGCATCTTTATCGTGACAAGAAATTCTTAAAAGGTTTTGAACAGCTGGCAAACATGGATCTATCTTTTGATGCATGGGGGTATTCCACCCAGTTAGCAGAAATTACCAATCTGGCGAAACAATTTCCTGACACCCGGATTGTGGTCGATCATCTGGCGACACCCGCTGGCTTGTTTGGGGCTGTGGGTAAGCGTACGGGAACTACAGCAGCGCAGCGTGAGTCTATTTTTAAACAATGGCAACAAGATATTGCAGTTCTGGCTGAACAGAAAAATGTCTATGCCAAAATTTCAGGCTTGATGATGCCGGTATTAGGACATCGCTTCTATCAACACAAACGCACTGCGACAGCTGCTGAAATCGTCAATTTACTGACCCCCATGATTCAACATGCCGTTCAGGTCTTTGGCGTCAACCGCATTATGTATGCGTCTAATTTTCCGATGGACAAAGTCAATGCAACACTCAGTGATTTGGTTCAGGCCTATATCCAGATACTTCGTCCCTATGGTGAACAGGCAATGTATGCCATGTTTAGACAAAATGCAGCCCATTTTTATCAACTTCATCTAGAGTCTAGCCATGAAAAATTTTAATCAGAAAGTCGCAGCCATTACCGGTGCAGGGTCAGGGATTGGTCGACAACTTGCAGTTTTACTGGCACAGCAAGGTGCACATTTGGCTTTGAGCGATGTCAATGAACAGGGATTAGCCGAGACCAAAGCCTTGTTACAGCAATATCCTGTCAATGTTACCCTGACCCAACTCGATGTTTCTGATCAGGACGCAGTCCGTGAATGGGCAGAACAGAGTTTTAAGACACACGGCAAGATCAACCTGATTTTTAATAATGCTGGTGTAGCGCTGGCGAGTACCGTCGAAGGGATGGATTATGAGGAACTGGACTGGATCTTAAAAATTAACTTTTGGGGTGTGGTCTATGGCACCAAAGAGTTTCTGCCTTATTTAAAACAAAGTGGCGAAGGGCACATTGTGAATATTTCCAGCCTGTTTGGCTTAACGGCTCAACCGACCCAAAGCGCCTATAATGCAACGAAATTCGCGGTTCGTGGTTTTACCGAGTCATTACGCCAAGAGCTCAAGCTGCAACAGAATGGGGTGAGCTCGACCTGTGTGCATCCTGGCGGGATTCGTACCAATATTGCCAATAGTGCACGCATGAGTGACAGCATTCGGGCTTTGGGAATGAATCCAGCTAAAGCCAGTCAAGCCTTTAACAAAGTGTTGAAAACACCACCTGAACAAGCTGCCAAAATTATTCTTGAAGCTGTGAAAGCAGATAAAGCACGGGTACTGATTGGAAATGATGCCAAAATCATTGATCTGATTCAGCGGATTACGCCAAGCCATTACTCACATGCATTGAGTTTCTTTAGCAAGAAATCCAAGAAAAAACGGGCTTAAAAGTCGGAATGATATGGATTAAAGTGAAACTGATATCCAATAGGAATCAGGTGACTTTGTTGTTGGGGCTGGCATAAAAAAAGATGTAAAAAACGCTCTTTTATGCCGCTCCAGCTTAATCCAGACTCTCTACAATATTGATCATCACATCTGCACAATCTTTACGGGCCAGGCGTGCTTTCAAATACTCTTCTGAATGGTAACAAGCCTGTGCTGTTGCTAAGTCAGCAAATTCAATAATGACATGACGCTGATATTCTGAACCTTCCAGACAAGTCGAATTACCGCCTCTGGCAAGAAACTTTGCTCCATATTTTTCAAAAGCATGCGGTGCCAAGGCCATATATTGTTGATATTGCTCCAGATCATGGATGGTAACGTGAGCAATCCAGTATGCAGACATGCTTATATCCTTATGTCAGTTAAGGCTTCATCGGCCTTATGGTTCCGTTTTCGTAATTAACTATTCAAAATATTTTTTGCGACAGATGCCGCTTCTGCAATATGTTCCGCAACAGCTTGCTTGGCTTTATCGGCATCTTTATGTAAGTAGATGGCTTCACACATATTTTTGATACGTTGGTAACCTGAAATTTCACGTTTGCTGGATTTCATGGTCATAGCGCGAAGACGGCTAATGCGGCCATTCAAACGTTGCACCACTTCCCAGGCAATATAATGTTTTGCGGTGGTAAAAATGGTTTCATAAAGCTTTGCAGAGGTGGCAATAATCAAATTGATATCATCCGCGGCAAATGCCTGTTCAAGCTCGGCCAGTAAGTGCTGCAATTGCTGGGTGGTATGATCGGTCAGATTCTGGGTGCAATCTGCAACCGCACTTTGCTCGAGTAAAAGACGAATCTCATAGATTTGTGAGGCAATTTCCCAGTCCAGTAATGAAACAATCGGACCTTTATTGGGCAAGATTTCAACCAGACCTTCTGCTTCCAGATAGCGAATCACTTCCCGCACCACAGAGCGGCTTACACCCAGTTCTTCACAGAGTGTCCGTTCAACCAGTCTTTTTCCAGAAGGAAAATAACCTGTAATAATGGCATTACGCACTTTATCCAGACAGAGCTCGCGTAAGGTCACAGGCGGGTTTTCAATTTTAAGATTCATAGAACTTCATCTTTCCATATTTCAGTAAGGCAGAATTTTGTTACATGTTCTTTGCTTAAAAAGAGCATAGCAAACTCTTGCTTTTTTTTCATTATGTATTATGGTATACCATAATACGAATGACAAGATAAATTCACACGCAAGGAAGAACAATGAATCTAATCCGTAAAACAGTGCTCCATGTGGAAACCACCTATATTGATGGTGGCAAAGCAGCACCCACACCTTTAAAAATGGTGGCAGCAGCAGCTGTGATCAAAAATCCTTGGGCAGGTCAGGGCTATGTTGAAAATCTGGCACCTGAGATCCGCCGTATTGCACCTCTACTGAGTGAACATTTGACCCAACTGATTCTTGATGAAGTCGGTTCTGGCGAAGCGGTACAAGCCTTTGGTAAAAGTGCTGTGGTGGGGCTGGAGGGCGAACTTGAACATGCCTCTGCACTGATTCATACCCTGCATTTTGGCAATACCTATCGCAGTGCCGTTGGTGCGAAATCCTATCTGGCATTTAATAATACCCGTGGCCCAGCCAATGCGCCAATCTTGATTCCAATGATGGACAAGAATGATGAAGGACGTCGTTCCCATTATTTGACTTTACAATTTGCAATTCCAGATGCACCTGCTGCTGATGAGCTGGTGGTGGTGATTGGTGCTGCGACAGGTGGTCGACCACATCATCGTATTGGAGATCGTTATCAAGATTTGGAAGAGTTAGGTCATGATCTCAAAAACCCTGCAGCTGTCAAATAACCGCATTGCTCATTATTTTGAGCAGGGCGAGGGAGAACCGCTGGTTCTGATTCATGGTGTTGGGATGCAAGCAGCAGCATGGTATCCACAAATCGAATTCTTCTCGAACCACTATCGGGTGATTTCAGTGGATATGCCAGGCCATGGACAAAGTACCAAATTAGCAGATGATGCCCAGTTACAGGATTTTGTGGACTGGACCATCGAATTGATTATCGCTTTGGATGTTGGCGCTGTGAATTTGGCTGGACATTCTATGGGATCACTAATCACCACAGGCGTCAGCGCAACCCGTCCTGATTTAGTCAAGCGTATGGCTGTGCTCAATGGGGTTTATAAGCGTTCAGCGGAAGCTAAAGATGCCGTGATTCAACGCGCCGAAGCGTTAAAAACAGGTCATATCGATATCGAGACCCCATTACAACGCTGGTTTGGTCAGAGTGAGGTTGAACGTCAGGCTGCCTCAAAGGTGAAATCCTGGTTACAGCAAGTGGATATGTCGGGTTATGCCACTGCTTATGCTGCCTTTGCACAAGGTGATGCAGTGTATGCAGATCAATGGCCAAAAATAGGATGTCCTGCCTTGATTTTAACAGGTACGGGCGATCCCAACTCTACTGCGGAAATGGCAATACAAATGGCCAGTCAGGCGCAAAAGGGTAAGGCGATCGTGATTGAGAATGAGCGTCACATGGTCAACCTGACGGCTCCGGATCAAGTCAATAGTGCAATGCAAGCGTGGTTGGAAACCAGCGTCTAAGTTGCTCAATGAAGGAATATGGCAATGAGTGAAATGGATACAATAAACAAGATACGTGAACTACGTGATGCCTTTGGCTCTTTTATGACGGGCGTTACCGTAGTGACGACCTGTAAAGATGATGGAATGCCATTAGGCTTTACCGCAAACTCTTTTGCTTCGGTGTCTTTGGACCCAGCTTTGCTGCTCGTCAGCATTGCCAAGACATCAAGCAATTATCAACACTTTGCAAATACAAAACACTTTGCCATCAATATTTTGGCAGAAGAACAAAAGGATGTGTCGAATATCTTTGCCCGTCCAAGTGATGACCGTTTTGCAAATCTTGCATGGACAAAAAGTGAATACCAAAACCCGGTTATTGATCATGTCAGCGCATGGTTTGACTGTACCACCTATCAAATCGTTGATGCAGGTGACCATGCCATTCTGATTGGTAAAGTTGAAAATTTTGCTTCGGCAGGTTTTGCAGGTCTTGGTTATTATCGTGGTGCCTATTTTACGCCAGCGAAATCATCGACCGATGTCATTTCAAGCATGAAAGTGATGATGATGGCCTTGATTGGTCATGAGAACCAGATTCTACTGGAACAAACTGCGGACCATAAATGGACTTTGCCACATCTGGTGGTCGATAAAGATGGCGCGGAAAAAGCCTTGGAAAAAATCTTTGCAGCTTATCAACCTGATGCATCAGCAAGTTTTATTTATTCAGTGTATGACGATGTGACGACACAGCAGCAATATATTGCGTTCTTGTGTAATACCCCGGTTGCAACTGCATACAAAGGTCAATTCATCGATTTGAATGATCTTGAGCAGCTCACTTTTGTAGATGGCGCTTTGCAAAGCATGTTGATGCGTTATCGCAAAGAAAATTATCTTAAAACTTATGGTGTTTATTACGGTAATCAAACCAGTGGTACGGTTCGTCAAATTGTTAAAGAGGAAGTTTAACTATGCGTTTTTCATTATTTGTACACATGGAACGTGTTTCTGATCAGCAAACGCAGAAACAGCTTTATGATGAGATGATTGAACTGTGCCAGATTGCGGATCAGGGAGGCATGCATGCGATCTGGACGGGTGAGCATCACGCCATGAATTTTACCATTGCACCGAATCCGTTTATTAATTTGGCTGATCTGGCCAATAAGACCAAAAATGTGCGCTTGGGTACAGGCACAGTGGTTGCTCCTTTCTGGCATCCGATCAAGTTGGCAGGCGAAGCGGCCATGACCGATATCATTACCAATGGTCGGTTAGATATTGGGATTGCACGAGGCGCTTACTCATTTGAATATGAGCGGATGGTCCCTGGGATGGATGCATGGAGTGCAGGGCAACGTCTACGTGAAATGATTCCTGCCATCAAAAATCTCTGGAAAGGCGACTACGAACATAAGGGCGAATTTTGGCAGTTCCCAAAAACCACCTCCGCACCACAGCCTTTACAACAGCCATTCCCTCCGATCTGGGTGGCGGCACGTGATCCAAATAGCCATGAATTTGCAGTACAGCATGGTTGTAATGTACAGGTCACACCGCTGCATTTTGGTGATGATGAAGTTGAAAAACTGATGGGGCATTTCAATGCCGCGTGTGAAAAGTTTGCTGATATTCCACGTCCGGAAATTATGTTACTCCGCCATACCTATGTGGCAGAGAGTGAGGCAGATGCACAAGTTGCAGCGGAAGAAATTAATGCCTTCTATAATTATTTTGGTGCATGGTTTAAAAATGAGCGCGAAATTAATCAAGGTCTCATCGCACCTATCAGTAAAGAAGAAATGGCTCAACATCCTTTCTACACCTCCGAAGCCATGCGTCAAAATAACGTGATTGGTGAAGCGCAGGAAGTGATTGAACGTTTAAAAGCCTATGAGGCGATGGGATATAACGAGTATTCATTCTGGATTGATACCGGAATGAGCTTTGAACGTAAAAAAGCCTCGTTACTCCGTATGATCAATGACGTGATGCCTGCATTTGCATAGGAGAGAAGAGCATGACTTCTCAATTCCAGTTATATATTAATGGTCAATTTGAAGACGGTGCTGCCCAGTTTGACAGTATCAATCCGGCAACAGGACAGGTCTGGGCCAAAATGCCGGAAGCACGCCGTGATGAAGTGAACCGTGCTGTGGCAGCCGCCACCCATGCTTTACAGGAGAGTGCATGGGCAGGTTTAACGGCTTCTCAACGAGGTAAACTACTTTATAAACTGGCAGAGCTGATTGAACAAGCGGCGCCACAACTGGCTCAATATGAAACCAGCGATACAGGCAAAATCATTCGCGAAACTTCAAGTCAGATTGCCTATGTCGCTGAGTATTATCGCTATTACGCAGGCATTGCCGACAAGCTTGAAGGCAGTTATTTACCGATTGATAAGCAGGATATGCAGGCCTGGACAATCCACGAACCTGTGGGTGTCATTGCTGCAATTGTGCCGTGGAATAGTCAGTTGTTTCTCTCGGCAGTCAAACTGGGGCCCGCTTTGGCCGCTGGATGTACTGTTGTACTGAAAGCATCAGAAGAAGGGCCAGCACCGTTACTTGCTTTTGCGCGTTTGGTGCATGAAGCCGGTTTTCCAGCAGGTGTAGTTAATGTCATTACTGGTTTTGGCCCCGAATGCGGTGCAGTGTTAAGCAGTCATCCCGATGTTGCACATGTGGCATTTACCGGAGGCCCTGAAACGGCACGACATATTGTGCGTAATTCTGCTGAGAATCTGGCAAAAGTATCGCTTGAGTTAGGTGGTAAATCTCCGTTTATTGTATTTGCTGATGCGGATCTGCAAAGTGCGGTCAATGCTCAAGTTGCTGCAATTTTTGCGGCTACAGGACAGAGTTGTGTTGCAGGTTCACGGTTACTGGTTGAGGCAAGTATTAAGGATGAGTTTGTGCAGCGTCTGGTTGAGCGGGTCCAAACCATCAATATAGGTTTGCCTGAAGACCTGGCAACGGAATACGGGCCCTTATGCACATTACGTCAACGTGAAAAAATTGAGCAGGTCGTGGCTAGCTCAATTCAGCAAGGCGCAAAATTATTAACCGGCGGAAAATCATTGGCAAGAGCAGGGTATTACTATCCCCCAACAATTCTAGATTGTAGTGATGTCCCACAGGCAGATTGCGTCATGACTGAGTTATTTGGGCCAGTCCTGTCTGTGGTGAGTTTTAGTAGCGAAGCAGAAGCGGTTCAAAAAGCCAACAATACCCCTTATGGACTGGCAGCAGGTGTGTTTACCAACAACTTAAGCCGCGCACATCGTATGACCAAAGCCATTCGTTCAGGCATTGTCTGGTTGAATACTTATCGCGCCGTTTCTCCACTGGCGCCTTTTGGCGGTCATGGTTTATCCGGTCATGGTCGTGAAGGTGGAGCAGATGCCGTGCTGGATTACACCACCACAAAAACGGTCTGGTTACGGACCTCGGATCAACCGATTGATGATCCTTTTGTAATGCGATAGCGCTATAAAAGGTCGAGTTCAGGATTGCTAAATTTCAAGGATGAAAATATGAAAATACAGAACACTGAAATTTCATAAATCTCATGCCGGGTGAGAAAAACTAGATTTTGTTGAGCATGCTTCATGTCTCGACTAGACCTCTTTTATCTTTTTTCCCGTGCTTCCATACCTATCGCTCAACAATGAGCTGCAAACAATAGAAATAAATGTCAGGTCATCCGGATATGGCACTGGCAAGGCAGGTTGTGAAACCTACATTTACTCTCACGAATTGCTATTGAGGAAATGAGTTCCTCAAAGAGAGATTAAGGATATGAGCCAAAATGAGAAAAATGCTTTCGCGATAGAAAGTCATTCAATTGATTATGTGGGTCCTTCGGAACGTCACGGAAAAGTTCGGGATCTATTCACTTTGTGGTTTTGTACCAATATTGCACCTTTGGCTGTGATTACCGGTGCAATGTCCATGTTAACTTTTAACTTAAGCCTGATCAGTGCGTTGGTCGCGATTTGTTGTGGTCATTTTTTTGGTGCAGCTATTCTGGCACTGACTTCAGCGCAGGGACCACAGGTGGGTATTCCACAAATGATCCAGAGCCGCGCACAGTTTGGACGTTACGGTGCGTTACTGGTTGTATTATTTACCACGTTAATTTATCTCGGTTTTTTTATTTCCAATATTATTCTTTCTGGCAAGACACTACATACCGTTGTGCCAGCGATCCCTGTTGCAACTGCGACGGTAATTGGTGCGATTGCTGCAACCACGATCGGTATTGTTGGCTATCACCTGATTCATAAGTTCAACAAGATTGGTACCTGGTTTATGGGTGGTTCATTGTTAATCGGTCTGATGATCATGATTCCGCATATTAATGCAGAGGTCTTGGCAAAAGGATCGTTTAACCTGAAAGGCTGGTTTGCCATGTTTGGTTTATGTGCGGTCTGGCAAATCAGTTTCTCACCTTATACCTCAGATTATTCGAGATATTTGCCTAAAAGTATCGGGATTTATAAACCCTTTATCTATACTTATTTAGGTGCGGCGCTTGGCACCATCTTTGCGATGAGCTTTGGAACGGTTGCAGTCGGTATTGGCTCAACCACTGATGCCATGGAAGCTGTTAAATCTGGAACAGGACTGTTTGGCTATGTGCTGATGATTTTATTCCTATGCAATATTATCGGACACAATGCCATGAACTTATATGGTGCAGTGCTGTCTTGTATCACCTCGATTCAAACTTTTGCGGGGCAGTGGATGCCAAGTAAAAATGTGCGTATCAGTTTGTCCATTCTTGTTTTAATTCTGGCGACCTTTACCGCACTTTGGGCTTCGAGCAACTTTATCAGCTTCTTCCTTAATGTCATTTTTGCCTTGTTATTTATTCTGGTGCCTTGGGTATCGATTAACTTGCTGGATTTCTATGTCGTCAACAAGAAATCTTATGATATTGCCTCTATTTTCGCTCAGGACGGTGGCATCTACGGTAAATTCAATGCCAAAGCCTTAATCGCCTATTTCTTAGGTATCGTGATTCAGATTCCTTTCCTCACCAATGCTTTCTTTACCGGGCCATTTGCCAATATTGTTCCTGATGTCGATATTTCATGGGTGATTGGTTTGATGGTGAGCTTCGTGGTGTATTACGCCTTTAATCTCGGAAAGATTAAGTGTAATCGTCCTGCATTTAATGCAAATGCATAAGCGGAACTGGATAAGAAAGGAATCTGGAATATGAAAAAAATTGATTTGCAGTTCGCCCTTAGCACCGTTTTGCTGGGCATGATCTCGTCAAGTTATGCGGGGATCAGTTTTGGAGATGCGACAGCCGATGCAGGCAAGTTGACAATATCGGGCTATGTCCGTGCCAATTATCAAGACAAGGATTTTGGTGAAGCAGCATCTGAACATAAAATACGTTTTGATGCAGCACAGCTCAAACTGAACTATGAACGTGGGCAGTTGTTTGCATATGCTGAATATCGTTGCTATCAGTACGATACCTTATGTGATTTTTCGAGTTTGATTGATGCTTATGTTGGCTATCATCTGAATCAGACGGATCAAGTGGTGATGGGCATGCAACCGATTGCTTTTGGACCGGCACGGTTCTGGGGCAATAGCTTATATGGCAGTATCAATACCACAGCAGGTTTAGAAGATGTGCATAACCTTGGTTTAAATTATCACTTTGAATTACCGAGCGCGACTCAATTTGATGTCGGTTATTTTGCTACAGATGCAGGTCATTACCAAGGAAGTACGCGAGACTCTGGACGCTATACGGCCAATTATGTGAGCTCAAATGACAGTAGTAAAAGCGATCTACAGGAAAAAAATATGTGGGTGGGGCGTATAACGCAAGATATCTCTTTAGGGCTAACTGGCTTAAGCACCCAAGTTGGCGGTTCTTACTGGACTTCGGAAATTGAAAATAAAACCATAGCTAAAACAGGAAGACGTAACGCCTGGGCATTATTTAGCACATTTAATTATGGCAATCTGGGACTCACATTAACGGGCGGGAAAAATGATGTCACCAATAAAGACTCATTTGACTCTGCGGCTTCACTCATGGGTTCATACGACAGCGAATATTATGTTGCCAACAAAGCAACGTATTATACCGTTGATATTGGCTATGCCTTTAAAAATGTCAAACAGATTGGCAATATTACGCCTTATTTCATGCATAGCCGTTACAACAAAGATCAGGCTGGTGCACAAGATTCGACCCGTAATATTCTGGGTGTCGCAATCGACCATAAACAGCTTTCTTTGGTTGCTGAATATATCATGAGTAAAAATGATCCCTTTATTGGAGGAAATCAAGACTCACTGGCGCTGGGGGATGATGGGAAGTGGAACAAATTATTAAACCTGACATTGTTCTATTATTTTTAGGATGAGTCATCAAATTCGGACGACCGAAAATTTTTTTCAAGATTTATTTGGTATGCCATAATACAAGATGGAATAGTTTCCAGATTTTTCATCATCTGTTGACCTATTCCAACGCCGATACAGGATAACGTGTATGCAACTTCAACAAATGCAATTATTCCACCAACAAGCGCTTATTGCTGGACAGTGGTGTGATGCTGATAACCAGCAAACTTCAGAGATTTATAATCCTGCGACACAAGAAATGATTGGTACTGTGCCGAATATGGGGAAAGCTGAAGCGGATCGTGCAATTCAGGCTGCTGTGAAGCATTGGGCAACGTGGAAAAATAAGACAGCTAAAGATCGTTCTATTATTTTAAAAAAATGGTTTGATCTCATGGTCGCACATGCCGATGAGCTGGCATTTATTTTAACCAGTGAACAGGGCAAACCTTTAGCAGAGGCAAGAGGAGAAATCCTATACGCTGCCAGTTTTGTAGAATGGTTTGCAGAGGAAGCAAAGCGGGTCTATGGGGATACCATTCCAAGCCCATATCCTGATGCACGTATTATTGTGAGCAAGCAGCCGATAGGTGTCATTGCCGCGATTACGCCGTGGAATTTTCCGGCAGCCATGATTACCCGTAAAGTTGCACCCGCTTTGGCAGCAGGATGTCCATGTATTGTAAAACCTGCACCAGAAACACCTTTTACGGCGTTAGCTTTGGTTGATCTTGCTATTCAGGCCGGTATCCCCGCAGAAATTTTTAGTGTCATTACGGGGGATGCCGTAACCATTGGTGATGCGATTTTTGAAAGTGATGATGTACGCAAATTCACCTTCACTGGCTCCACGCCTGTGGGGAAATTACTTTACCAGCGTTCAGCTCAGACCCTGAAGAAAGTTTCTCTCGAGTTGGGTGGCAATGCGCCGTTTATTGTGTTTGATGATGCAGACTTAGATGCTGCGATTGAAGGGGCATTGATTGCCAAATATCGCAATGCTGGGCAAACCTGTGTTTGTGTGAATCGTTTTCTGGTTCAGGACGGTATTTATGAACGCTTCATTACCGCATTAACTGCCAAAGTGAATGCTTTCGCCATTGGTAATGGATTCGAAGCTGGAAATGAAATTGGCCCTTTAATTAATAGCAATGCCGTGAAAAAAGTTGAAGCACATGTTGCAGATGCTTTAGCCAAAGCAGGACGTTTAATTACGGGAGGCAAGCGTCATCAGGCGGGCGAACTTTTTTATGAACCGACCATTATTGCCGACGCGACAACGGAAATGGATGTTGCAACTCAGGAAACCTTTGGGCCTTTAGCCGCAGTTTTTAAATTTGAAACGGAACAGCAGGCGATAGACATGGCGAATGCGACTGAGTTTGGTCTAGCTGCTTATTGTTATACCAAGGATTTAGGACGAGCATGGCGCATGAGTGAGCAACTTGAATATGGTATGGTGGGAATTAATAAAGGCCTGATTTCCAATGAAGTTGCTCCTTTTGGCGGGATTAAACATTCAGGTTTAGGGCGTGAAGGCTCAAAATACGGCATTGAAGATTATCTTGAAATCAAATACACCTTATTTGGAGGATTGAATCCATGAGCAATGAAAAGTTTGAAAAAGGTTTAGCAATCCGTAAACAGGTGCTTGGAGAAAGTTACGTCAATAATTCAATCAACAATGCAGATGACTTTAATCTACCTTTACAGGAATTGGTAACCGAGTATTGTTGGGGTGCTGTTTGGGGACGTGAGGAGCTCAGCAAACCTGAACGTAGTTTGATCAATCTGGCCATGATTTCTGCGCTCAACCGTCCGCATGAACTTAAACTGCATGTCAAAGGTGCGCTACGAAATGGCGTGCCAAAAGAAAAGATCCGTGAAGTGCTACTACAGGTTGCAATCTATTGTGGCGTGCCTGCTGCAGTAGACAGTTTCCGGATTGCCAAAGAAGCGATTCAGGAATTTGAACAAGAAAATAACTAAAATTTTTGTTGAGCAAGCAGGCCTCAGATCCTGATTGAAATGAGGTCTGTATAAAATATTTGTTTATAAATTATCTATCCGTATAAAAAACCTACAAAATATCGCCACAGATGGACTACAAATGTGCATTATTAGCGAGTACTATTTATTTCCTAAATGTTGAATCACTTTACATACCGTCAGATTATTCGGTTTCGAGGGCGGATTAGTGTAAATTATTCACTTCGCCAGAATTCTTTTTGCATAAGAATTTAAGCAACGAAATTTTATATATTTGACGGATAATCTCAAGAGTAAGGTATGCCTGCGACCCCTAGTAAAATCAAAAAACCTTTATATATTCCCTATGCTGGGAATGCTCTTTTAGAACTTCCGCTGTTAAATAAAGGCTCTGCTTTCTCTGAAGAGGAAAGAGAAAATTTTAATTTACATGGTCTCGTTCCATACAATATTGAAAACATCGAAGAGCAAACACAACGCTCTTATCAACAGTACCTTTCATTTGACAGTGACCTGAATAAGCATATTTATTTAAGAAATATCCAAGACACCAACGAAACCCTGTTCTATAGCCTATTGAGTCAGCATTTAGATGAAATGCTACCAATTATCTATACCCCGACGGTAGGGGAAGCCTGCCAGCGTTTCTCTGATATTTATCGTCGTCACCGTGGTATCTTTATTTCTTATCCAGAACGTAAGTACATTGACCAGATTATTCACAATGTGAATAAGAAAAATGTCAAAGTCATCGTGATTACAGATGGCGAACGTATCTTAGGTCTAGGTGATCAGGGGATTGGAGGGATGGGTATCCCGATCGGCAAATTATCTCTTTATACTGCCTGTGGTGGTATCAGTCCTGCCTATACCTTGCCGATTACCATTGATGTCGGAACTAACAACGAAGAATTGCTGAATGATCCAATCTATATGGGCTGGAAACAACCGCGTATTCGTGGTGAGCAATATTATGAATTCGTTGAGCAAATTATTACTGCGGTGCGTCAGCGTTGGCCTGATGTACTGATCCAGTTTGAAGACTTTGCGCAAATGAATGCGATGCCGTTATTAACCCAGTATCGAGATAAGATTTGCTGTTTTAATGACGATATTCAAGGCACGGCGGCTGTAACAGCGGCAACCCTGATTGCGGCTTCTCGTTCACAAGGCAAGCAGCTTAAAGACCAAACCATTACTTTTGTTGGTGCGGGTTCGGCAGGTTGCGGTATCGCAGAGCAGATCGTTCGTCAAATGATGGATGAAGGGCTCAGTGATCATGAAGCACGTTCACGTATCTTTATGGTGGATCGTTTTGGTCTGATGACCGACCAACAGCCAAATTTACTCGATTTCCAGCAAAAGCTGGCGACACCAACCAATGCCATCAGTGACTGGGAATATACCGGTGAATATGTCGGTTTACTGGATGTGGTGAAAAATGCCAAACCGAGTATCCTGATTGGTGTTTCCGGTCAGGCGGGCTTGTTCAGTGAAGAAGTGATCAAAACCTTAGCGAAATATTACAAACATCCGATTGTTCTGCCACTGTCGAACCCGACTTCACAAGTGGAAGCACAACCTAAAGATATTATCGAATGGACAGATGGCGCGGCGATTGTTGCGACAGGTAGTCCATTTGCGCCAGTTTATTATCAGGGCAAGGCCTATAGCATTGCGCAGTGTAATAACTCCTATATCTTCCCGGGGATTGGTCTGGGTGTCATTGCATGTGGCGCAACGCATATCAGTGACGCTATGCTGATGGCTGCTAGCACGGCTTTGGCAGATTGTTCGCCACGCCTGAAAAACCCGGCAGCGGATTTATTGCCGAATATTAATGATATTCAGCAAGTGTCCAAGTTTATTGCCTTTAAAGTGGCAAAAGCAGCGATGGCCGATGGCTTGGCCGTTCCGATGAGTAATGATGTGTTGAAAACAGTGATTGATGATAATTTCTGGACACCAGAATATCGCAGTTACCGTCGTGTCACTGCATAAGCGATAAGTGATTTTTTTAAAGGGCGCATGATCATTTCGATTGTGCGCCCTTATTCATGTCTGCAATCTTTGACTTTTAGTCTGATCAGGTTTTATAGGTCGACAGTAAAATACTGGTTTCACTATTGTAAATACCTGAAATATTTCGGATTCGCTCCAAAGCCTTATCAAAATTTTCCAGACTGTCGGATTGTAACTCGACCAGAATATCCCACTTTCCATTGGTGGTATGCAGACGCTCTACCGCAGATTCGAGACGCAATTCGCGGATCACGGCTTGGGCTTTGGTCCCTTCCACCATAATATTCATCCATGCCCGAATGATATTCTTCTCTGCACTGGGGCGGAAGCGCACCGTGTAACCGGTAATGACACCAGTCGATTCCATATATTCAATTCGTTTCTGTACGGTTGCGCGCGACACCCGTGTTTTGGCCGCCAGATCGGTAATGGACATCCGTGCATTGTCTTTGAGTAATCCTAATATAATATGATCGATATTGTTCATTTTGATATTTACTATTAGCAAATTGATAAAAAATAATTCATTTTAATCATTATAACGAATTTTGTGAATCAATTTGATTCTTAATAATAATCTTATACAAAACCCCAAGCATTTTTGATTCAGTGAAAAGAAGCACAATGCCGATTAGGGAGGATGGGGTAGGACGCCCTGAAAAAAAGGGAATCTGTGAATAACAGGGACAAATGATTAATTAAGGAATAGATGATGTCTTTATCATATGCGGCTCAAAACGGTAGTGCTTGGCAAACCTTTCTCACTCAAGTTGATCGGGTAGCCCCTTATCTGGATGCCGACCTCAGCAACTTTATCAACACACTGAAAACCCCAAAACGTACCTTGATTGTTGATGTTCCAATCGTGATGGACGATGGTTCAATCCGTCATTTTGAAGGCTATCGTGTACAGCACAATTTGTCACGTGGCCCGGGTAAAGGCGGTATTCGTTATCACCAAGATGTTGAATTAAATGAAGTCATGGCATTGTCTGCATGGATGACCATTAAAACGGCTGTATTGAATCTGCCATTCGGTGGCGCGAAAGGCGGTATCCGTGTGAATCCAAAAGAATTGTCGACACGTGAACTCGAGCGTTTAACCCGCCGTTTTACCAGTGAAATCAGCCCAATTATCGGTCCACAAATTGATATTCCTGCGCCAGATGTCGGTACCAATGCCAACATTATGGGCTGGATGATGGACACTTATTCAAGTATCAAAGGCCATACGGTTACAGGTGTGGTTACAGGAAAACCCGTTCATTTAGGTGGTTCGCTGGGCCGTGTTCGTGCCACAGGTCGCGGTGTATTCGTAACCGGTATGCAGGTGGCAGAACGCATCAAATTACCAGTCGAAGGCAGTAAAGTGGCTGTACAGGGCTTTGGTAATGTGGGTAATGAAGCGGCCTATCTGTTCAGCCATGCAGGCGCAAAAATTGTGACCGTACAAGACCATACCGGCACCATCTTCAATGCAGAAGGTCTGGATGTGAAAGCCCTGCAAAAACATGTGGTGGAAACGGGCGGTGTGAAAGGCTTTGCCGATTCAACTGTGATTTCGGATGAAGAATTCTGGACAGTTGAGATGGATATTCTGATTCCAGCAGCACTGGAAGGCCAGATCACGGTTGAACGTGCACAAAAACTCAAAGCGAAAATCGTACTTGAAGGCGCCAATGGTCCAACTTACCCAGAAGCTGATGATGTTTTCGTGAGCCGTAATATTACCGTTGTTCCAGATGTAATCTGCAACGCGGGTGGTGTAACCGTCAGTTATTTTGAATGGGTTCAGGATATGGCGAGCTACTTCTGGAGCGAAGACGAGATCAATGAACGTCTGGACAAATTGATGATCCAGGCAATTGCGGATGTCTGGAATACCGCAGCACAGAAAGAATGCAGCTTGCGTACCGCAGCTTATATTCTGGCGTGTGAACGTATCCTGAAAGCACGTAAAGAACGCGGGATTTTCCCGGGCTAATCAGTCCCTCAAACAATAAGCGTAAAGGGCTTGTTGAGCATTCAACAGGCCTGAAGATTAAAACAGGAAGTGAGTAAATAAAATGAGCGAAGTCGCAATTACACGTAGTAATTTTAATGATTGGATGGTGCCAGTTTTTGCCCCGGCAAATTTCATTTTAGTACGTGGTGAAGGTTCTCGTCTTTGGGATCAAAACGATAAAGAGTATATTGATTTCGCAGGCGGGATCGCGGTAAACGCTTTGGGTCATGCACATCCTGTGGCAGTCAATGCCTTAACCGAACAAGCGCAAAAGTTATGGCATATTGGTAATGGTTATACCAACGAGCCAGTGTTACGTCTTGCAAAGCAACTGGTTGACAGTACCTTTGCCGACAAAGTCTTTTTCTGTAACTCAGGTGCAGAAGCCAATGAAGCGGCGTTGAAACTGGCACGTAAAGTCGGTTTGCTCAGCGGCAATGCAAACAAGAACCAGATTGTTGCGTTTAAAAATGCCTTCCACGGTCGTACTTTATTTACCGTAACGGCGGGTGGGCAGCCAAAATATTCTCAAGACTTTGCACCGTTACCAGGTGGCATTGAACATACGGCATTTAATGATCTTGAAGCAGCCAAAGCCGCGATCACTGAAAATACCTGTGCCGTGATTGTTGAACCCATTCAGGGTGAAGGCGGTGTGCTGCCAGCAGATATCGAATTCCTGAAAGGCTTACGCGCGCTGTGTGATGAAAAAGGTGCGGTACTGATTTTTGATGAAGTCCAAACAGGGGTTGGCCGTACCGGTTCGCTTTATGCTTATATGAATACGGGCGTAACGCCTGACATTTTGACCACAGCAAAAGCATTGGGCGGTGGTTTCCCGATTGGTGCCATGATCACTACAGATCATTATGCCAACATGTATGCCGTGGGTGATCATGGTACTACCTATGGCGGCAACCCTTTAGCCTGTGCCGTGGCAGGTGCGGTATTTGAATTTATCAATACACCAGAAGTGTTAGACGGCGTAAAACAACGTCATCAATATTTCATTGAAGCCTTAAATAAAATCAATGCGCAATATGGCCTGTTCAAAGAGATTCGCGGTCAAGGTTTATTAATTGGCTGCGTGCTGAAAGATGAACATGCCGGTAAAGCCAAAAATATTGTGACCTTAGCCGGTGAAGAAGGCTTATTGGCTTTGGTTGCAGGGGCTGATGTGGTTCGTTTCACACCATCATTGATCATTCCTCAACAGGATATTGATGAAGGTCTAAACCGTTTTGTTCGTGCATTAGCACGCCTCTAAGTCTGCTGTGAGCATCTAACCATGATGATTGTTAGACATGCAGCGCATCGGGACTTAGATGATATTTATCGTTTAGCGCAACGAGCGGGGGAGTCGGGCATTGGCCTGACCTCCTTACCACAAAATAGAGACATTCTGGCTGAACGTATTACACGCACCACACGTACTTTAGCGGGTCTGACCGAAAAGTGTGAGGCAAGTTATCTGTTTGTACTGGAAGACACCAGCATTCGCAAAATTGTGGGTGTCAGTGCAATTGAAGTTGCAGTCGGGCTCAATGAACCCTTTTACAACTTCCGTGTGGCAAAACAGGTGCATGCGTCTAAAGCCTTAAATGTGTATAAGACCCTGGATACCTTGTTTTTAAGCAATGACCATACGGGTTGCAGTGAACTCTGCACCTTATTCCTTGACCCTGAATATCGTAAAAACCAGAACGGTAAATTTTTATCCAAGGTCCGTTTTCTGTTTATTGCAGCCTTCCGTTCTTTTTTTGAAGAGCGACTGATTGCAGAAATGCGTGGTTTTTCCGACCAGAATGGGCGGTCACCCTTTTGGGATTCACTCGGTTATCTATTTTTCAATATGGATTTTGCCGCAGCGGATTATCTCAGTGGTGTCGGGCAAAAAGCCTTTATTGCAGAGTTGATGCCGAGATTTCCAGTCTATGTGGACTTGCTGTCTTCAGAGGCACGTGAGGTGATTGCAGAAGTGCATCCCCATACGCTGCCAGCAGCCAAAGTGTTGATGTCTGAAGGTCTTAAATATCAGGGTCATGTCGATATTTTTGATGCGGGGCCCACACTGGAAGCGACTACGGCCGAGTTACGGGCGGTGAAAGAAAGTCGGTTGCTTAAAGTCAGACTCACTGAGCAGGTCGAAAGTACCGAGACACATTTTCTGGTTGCCAATGACCAATATAAAGATTACGCCGTGCTGCTGATCAATAACAAAGTCGATGACAGCGAGACTTTGCATTTAACTGCAGCACAAGCACAGGCACTGAATATTGCTGAACACGATGAAGTACGGGTTTTAGCATTAGAAAAAATGGAGAACAACTAATGTCACAAGGTGCATTATTAATTGATGGTGCTTGGGTGCAAGGACAAGGAACCGCATTTCAAAAAACCAATCCGGCCAGCAATCAGCAAATTTGGGCGGGACATGAAGCCAGTCAGGCCAATGTCGAACAGGCATGCCATGCCGCACGTCAGGCATTTCCAGCTTGGGCACGCTTAGCACTAGAAGAACGTATTGCAATTATTGAGCGCTTTGCGGGCTTATTGGAACAAAATAAAACCCAGTTGGCTGAAGTGATTAGTCAGGAAACCAGCAAACCGCTTTGGGAAACCTTGACTGAAGTACAGTCGATGATCGGTAAAGTGGCGATTTCGATTCGTGCTTATCATCAACGTACAGGATTCAGCGAAACTGAAATGCCAGATGGCGTGGCGTCGTTACGTCATCGTCCTCATGGTGTTCTGGCTGTATTTGGTCCCTATAACTTCCCAGGTCACTTACCGAATGGCCATATTGTTCCTGCGCTGATTGCTGGCAATACCGTGGTATTTAAGCCAAGTGAACTCACGCCTTGGACTGCGGAAGAAACTGCAAAATTATGGCAGCAAGCAGGTCTGCCAAAAGGTGTGCTGAATATCGTACAAGGCGGACGCAGCACCGGTGAAGCACTTGCGGCGGCTGAGCAGATTGACGGTTTGCTGTTCACAGGCAGTGCCAATACCGGTTATCACTTGCATAAACAAATGGCAGGTGCGCCTGAAAAAATCCTGGCGCTGGAAATGGGCGGCAATAATGCCCTGATCATTGATGAAGCAATCGATATTGATGCGGTGGTGAATTTAGCTATCCAGTCTGCTTTCGTTTCTGCGGGACAACGTTGTACCTGTGCACGCCGTATTATCGTTAAACACGGTGCCAATGGGGATGCCTTCATACAACGTTTTGTTGAAGTCGCTAAAAACCTAGTGGTTGGGGAATGGAATGCAGAACCACAACCGTTCATGGGCGGTGTCATCTCTGCACATGCCGCGGAACAGATGTTGGCAGCACAAAGCAAACTGATTGCTTTGGGGGCAAAAGCATTGTTGGAAATGACACGTCCACAAGCGGACAGTTCATTGCTCACCGCGGGTATTTTAGATGTCACTGAGGTGACCGATATTCCTGATGATGAATACTTTGGCCCATTGACTACGATTTATCGTTATAACAGCTTCGATGAAGCCTTAAACATTGCCAACAACACCCGCTTTGGTTTGGCCGTGGGTCTGGTGTCTCCTGACCGTAATTTATTTGATCGTGTATTGATTGAAGCGCGGGCAGGGATTGTGAACTGGAACAAGCCATTAACAGGTGCATCAAGTGCGGCACCATTTGGTGGGGTGGGCGCATCAGGTAATCACCGTGCCAGTGCCTTCTATGCAGCAGACTATAGTGCATGGCCAATGGCATCACTGGAAAGTGACAGCGTTACTTTACCTTCAAAATTATCACCGGGCATTGTGCTGTAAGTCGGCTTGTATCGGGACACAGGGAGAAAAAAATGTCAGGTTATGAAATTAATTTTGATGGTTTAGTGGGACCGACCCATCATTATGCAGGTTTATCCTTTGGTAATGTCGCATCGACTAAAAACCGGAATAATGCATCCAATCCGAAATTGGCTGCAAAGCAAGGCTTGAAGAAAATGAAAGCGCTTGCGGATTTGGGACTCAAGCAAGGCGTGTTTGCCCCACAAGAGCGTCCGCATGTGCCAACGCTGCGCCGTTTGGGTTTTACCGGCAGTGATATTGACGTGATTACCCAGGCCATGCGCACTGCACCGGCATTGTTATCATCATTGAGTTCAGCATCATCGATGTGGACGGCGAACTCCTGTACGGTGTCGCCTTCAGCGGATAGCGCGGATGGTCGCATGCATTTTACTGCGGCAAACCTGAATAATAAGTTCCATCGATCAATTGAGCATCATACGACTACACGTATTCTGCAAGCAATGTTCAACAATGATGTATATTTCGCGCACCACGAAGCACTGCCAGAAGCAGCCTTGTTTGGTGATGAAGGGGCAGCCAATCATAATCGCCTTGGTGGAGCATATGACCAGGCCGGTGTACAGGTATTTGTTTATGGACAGCAACAGCTCGGTGGAACGGTTGCACCGCAGAAATTCCCTGCGCGTCAAACCCGTGAAGCAAGTGAGGCAATTGCTCGTTTACATCGTTTAGATGCGAAACGAACTGTGTTCATTCAGCAAAATCCAGATGTGATTGATCAGGGCGTATTCCATAATGATGTGATTGCGGTGAGTAATCAACAGGTCTTATTCCATCATCAACAGGCGTTTTTAAATCAGGCTGCGGCATTGGATGAAATTCGTGAAAAAATGGCGGGGATTGGGCAAGAGTTTATCTCGATTGAAGTACCAGATAGTCGTGTCACAGTTGAAGATGCGGTATCGACCTATTTATTCAATAGCCAGATTCTGACCCGTGCAGATGGTGGCATGAGCATTGTGGTACCCGAAGAATCACGCCAGAACAAAGCCGTGTGGGACTATTTGAGTGACATGATTCAAATGGGTACGCCTATTGATGACATCAAGGTGTTTGATTTGCGTGAAAGTATGCGTAATGGCGGTGGTCCTGCATGTTTGCGTTTGCGGGTGGCGGTGAATGACGCGGAACTTGCTGCGGTGAATCCAAACCTGTTTATGAATGATGTATTGTTCAAAACCCTGAATCAGTGGGTCGATCAGCATTATCGTGACGAGTTAACCCAGGATGATCTGGCCGATCCAAATTTATTGATCGAGAGTCGTACTGCGCTGGATGAACTCACCAAGATTCTGGGTTTAGGTTCGGTTTATCACTTCCAGAGATAAACATTTAATAACGGCTTTTAAGGATGAAAGTACATGGTTGATCTACTCGCATTGACTTTGGCGCAACAGCTACCTGAGCAAACGCAAGGTGAAACGGCTGGATTTACATGGCAATGGCTTGGTGAAGGGCTATTGCAATGTACGCCAAAAACGGCTTATCGAAAAACCATCGTACTTTCTGCCGGTATTCATGGCAATGAAACCGCACCGATCGAACTGCTGGCACAGATCATTCAGGATGTGTTTGCCGGTCAGCTGGCTTTAGCGGTTCGTGTACTTTTCGTATTGGGCAATCCTGCCGCAATCCGACAAGGGGTTCGTTATCTTGAAAATGATATGAATCGCATGTTCTGCGGTGGGTATCAGAATTTAATTCAGGATCAGGAAACTGCCCGGGCTGCACAATTGGAGCAGGCGGTAGCAGCGTTCTTTGAACAGGATCAGCTTGCTACGCAACGTTATCACTATGATTTGCATACCGCTATTCGCGCTTCGTTATTGCCCGTATTTGCCTTATTTCCGTATCAGACACAGCCTTATGATGACTTCCTGATTCAAAGCTTGAATGCTGCCAATCTGGATGCTTTGGTCTATCACAATGCGGCTGGAAAAACCTTCACCCATTTCAGCACTGAACGTTTTCAGGCCGCCAGCAGTACTTTGGAATTAGGCAAGGCTAAGCCGTTTGGTGAAAATGATCTGGCCGAATTTGCCAGTACTGACCAGATGCTGCGTGCTGTACTTGCAGAGCAGCCTTTACCGATCAGACAAAAATCCGCCGTTCGCCAGTTTAAGGTGGTGGATTCCATTTTAAAGCAAAGTGAAGATTTTCAACTGAATCTGAGCGCGGATGCACCAAATTTTTCTACCTTCCAGCAAGGTGAAGAGATTGCAACACAGCAAGCAGGTGCCTATATTGCGCATGATCAGCAAGTCTGGATTTTATTCCCGAACCCGAATGTGAAAACAGGGCTTCGGGCTGGGTTGATATTAAAAGAAATCAAATAAGCCTTCGCCAGTGCAGTGGCTAGATGCCGTTATGGAATAGTAATACATGGAGTTTGAATATGGATGTTCAGTAGAACAAAACGCCTCAAGCAATATCATCTAGATATTCGTTTTTATGAATCAAAAGCAAGGACAGGTTGTCATAAGAATACAGTTGGAGTGACCGTGTATGAGTAACAATAACGAAAAGACATTTCCATCAGGCCAGACCCTGAGTGGACAATATGTACCACAGCAGGATGTCGCCAGTTTAGCGGGGTCTTCTAGCGCAGAGATTGAAGTCGGCAAACCATTGAAACGCGCCATGACCAAGCGTCATCTGGTGATGATTTCATTGGGTGGTGCAATCGGAACCGGGTTATTTTTAGGCTCGGGTGACGTGATTTCTCAGGCGGGTCCCGTGGGCGCGATTTTTTCTTACCTGCTGGGCGGCGTGATTGCTTACATGGTGATGCTGTGTTTAGGCGAATTGGCGGTACAGATGCCGGTTTCAGGTTCATTTGGTGAGTATGCCAGAACCTATATTGGCCCAGGAACGGGCTATATGATCACTTGGTTGTACTGGCTGACCTGGACGGCAACGCTAGGCACCGAATTTACCGCTGCGGCCTTACTGATGCAGGAGTGGTTTCCTTCTATTTCCATGTGGACGTGGACCTTATTATTTGCAGGGCTGGTATTTACCCTGAATGTCAGCTCTACGCGGCTATTTGCGGAGTCCGAATTCTGGTTGTCTTTGGTCAAGGTCTTGACCATTATCTGTTTTATTGGCTTGGGCTTAGCGGCAATTTTTGGCCTGATTTCCTATCATGGGCATGAGTCAGCACCTTTATTTAGTAAATTGACCGAACATGGCTGGTTCCCGAATGGGATTTTCCCGATTTTTGCGACCATGCTGATTGTAAATTTTGCCTTCTCAGGCACGGAACTGATCGGCGTTGCGGCAGGTGAGGCAGAAGAGCCAGCCAAAACCGTACCAAAAGCCATCAATGCGGCCATCTGGCGTTTATTGATTTTCTTTGTCGGAACCATTGTGGTGATCTGTGCATTATTGCCTTATGAAATGGCAGGCTTAAATGCCAACAGCGTCAGCAATAGCCCATTTGTTACGGTCTTTAACTACATCGGCATTCCATATGCAGAAGACATTATCCGCTTTGTGATCATTACTGCGCTTTTATCGGCCGCAAACTCGGGGTTATTTGCAGCTTCACGCATGATGTGGTCATTGTCTGCCAAGAATCAGTTGCCAAAAGTATTTTCAAAACTGACCCGTTCAGGCACACCGATTATTGCGATTATTGTCACCATGTTTGGCGCAATTCCGGGTTTATTGTCAGAACATTTTGCCCCTGAAACGATTTTCAAGAACTTACTCGGTGTTGCTGCTTTCACCATGGTGGTGGTGTGGATTTCGATTTGTGTGTGTCAATTTAACTTCCGCAGACAATGGATCAAATCAGGTAAAACCGTTAAAGACCTGAAGTTTGCTGCACCTTTGTTTCCGTTAACTCCGATTTTAGGCGGTTTATTCTGTGTGATCACCTGTATCAGCATGGTGACGGATCCTTCAATGCAGGTCGGTTTTGTCTGCTGTATCCTGTTCATTATTGCCTGTTATGCCAGCTACAATATTTTTTATAAAAACAAAATCAATTAAGTTATAAGTTTCATCTAAAAATTATATTATCGACGGAGAGCCGCTAGATATTTTCTAGTGCCTCTCCGTTTTTTATGGATCAACGTTTTGAAATGCAGTCAGTCACGCTTCGATCTGCTGATTGGATTTAATAAACAATTTAATTGCTGATATGTTTATATATTGTGTAACAATGATCGCCTGTGGTTGTGATTGTTAAAAGAAAAGGTATAACTGGTATACGTTTAAACACGAAAGAATTTTTACAATGGGCAGGGCATTATGGCGAATAAAAATAATCAGCCCTTAGCAATCGGTCAGCAGGTCAGACTGTCTGAACTGGCAGGTTGTGAAGAATGTGATGCGATTTACCGCAGGGTTGAGCTTTCATCTGGTGAACGGGCTTACTGTACCTGTTGCGGTGCAGAATTGTACCGTAGAGGTCAGTCCTTTTCCGCGCTACTGGCTTTAGTGATTACGGCATTAATCGTGTTTGTGATTGCCAATAGTTTTCCTATCGTGATTGTGGAGCTGCAAGGCAATATTTCACAAACGACCCTGATTGGTGCAGCATGGACCATGTTTCATATCGATCGGGCGCTGGTCGGGATATTGATCCTGATCACCACCTTTATTGTGCCTTTGGTCGAGCTATTATTGCTGAGTTATGTGCTGTCTTGCATTAGTCTATTTCGGCGTCGACCAAAATATTTAACCCCAGCACTCCGAATGCTGTTTTTATTCCGGACCTGGGGCATGGTTGAGGTGTTTCTCATCGGGGTGCTGGTCACTTTGGTCAAACTGGTGGGGATGGTGACCGTGATTCCGGGGGTAGCGCTGTGGGCATTTACCTTATTAAGTGTACTGTTGGTCTATATTGCTTCGGTTAAGATCAAGGATCTCTGGGACGAAGTGGATCGGAGTCTTGGATGAATAACAACAACGAAGATGAAATTGGAATGATGGCGCCTCATCTTGCTGCCGCTGATTTAAAGGTTAAAAACTATCTCAGGGCAAAAGATGTTGGCTTGATCCAGTGCCATTGCTGTGGATTACTCAACGCTGCTGCGAATAAAGAGGTGGCACAAGATCACCTACATTGTTGCAGATGTAACAGTCGCTTGCATGTACGTAAGCCACAAAGTTTAAATCGTACCTTCGCTTTGGTGATCGCAGCTGCTATTTTATATATTCCAGCCAATGTAATGCCGATGACCGTTACAGATTCATTATTGGGCCGTCAGCAAGATACCATTATCAGTGGGGTCATTTACTTTTGGCAAAATGGCGATTATCTGGTGTCTGTGGTCATTTTCATGGCCAGTATCTTTATCCCGATTTTAAAATTACTGATTCTGGTTTTTTTACTGGTTGCCGTTTCTATGCAGTCTTCGGCAAAACTGCATTTTTCACCTGAACATTGCGCATTGCTGTACCGGATTGTTGAGTTTATTGGACGCTGGTCCATGATTGATGTATTTGTGGTGGCATTATTGACTGCCTTGATCCAGATCCAGTCGCTTGCCACCATTCTGGCCGGGCCGGGTGCTGTGGCTTTTGGAGCGGTGGTGGTACTTACCATGTTTGCTTCCATGAGTTTCGATCCACGGATTATCTGGGATAATTATTTCAAGGCAAATGCGGTGCATGATCCACAGGCTGAGCATTTAAAAACAAGCACGCTTCAACAACTGAAAAGTTAAAACTGTAAAACCCTGTTTTTGACCCATAAAAGAACGATCACTATGTCAGAAAATACACACAATAGCCAAGATTCTGCAGAGAACCTGACCGAGTTAACTCAACAGGATCAGGTTCTCGCGGAACCTGAAAAAAAGAAAGGCCGCTGGAGACCTGCGCTGATCTGGCTGGTACCTTTTATCGCTCTGTTAATCGCGCTTTCACTTGCTGCCAAAGCGGTGCTGGATACTGGCCCAACCATTCAAGTGTCATTTCGTACCGCAGAAGGCTTAGTGGCAGGGAAAACTACGGTTCGCTATAAACAGGTGGATATTGGTCTGGTTCGCCAGATTGATTTGTCTGATGATCGTTCTCATATCATTGCCAAAATTGAGCTACGCAAAGATGCCAGTAATTTTGCGGCCAAAGATTCACGTTTCTGGGTGGTACGACCGCGTATTGGCACAGGTGGAATTTCCGGCATTGATACCTTGCTTTCGGGTGCCTATATTGGTGTGGATGGCGGCAAGGCTGAAGAAAAGCAGGAAAATTTTATCGGACTTGAGGTGCCCCCAGTGGTGTCCTCAGATATTCCCGGAAAAGTCTTTTTCTTGAAAGCACAGGATTTAGGTTCGCTGGATATTGGGGTGCCGATTTACTACCGCAGAATTAATGTCGGACAGATTACCGCCTATAAGCTGGCGAATGATGGCAAAAGCGTAGAACTGCAAACATTTATTCAATCGCCTTATGATAAGTTTGTGACCACCGATGCACGATTCTGGCAAGCCAGTGGGGTCGATGTCACCCTGAATGCTTCAGGCTTTAATTTAGACACGCAATCTCTTGCCAGCATTGTGGCGGGCGGTATTGCATTTGGCTATCCAGAGAACTCTACAGGTGCAATTGCGCCGAATCACAGCTATTTTAGTTTGTCGGACTCCCGAAAAGAGGCGATGAAAGAACCGGATGGTAAACCACGCCCGATTATCATGTATTTTGATCACTCGTTACGTGGCTTAAGTGCTGATGCGCCGATTGATTTCATGGGGATTGAAATAGGCAATGTCAAAGCCATCAATGTGGAGTTTGACCAGAATTATACCCAGTTGCGTATGCGCGTGGATGCGGTGATTTATCCATCACGTTTGGCGCATGGTAAAGAACTTGATCCGGATGGCGAAATTTTCAGAAAATTCATCGCAAAAGGCTGGCGTGCTCAAATGCGTACCGGCAATCTGTTAACGGGCCAAAACTATATTGCGTTTGATAAATTTCCAAAAGCCAAGCCTGCTGCTTTGATCATGCGTCCAGATGGACGGGCCGAAGTGCCAACCACTGCGACAGAGCTGAGTGGATTACAGGCACAAGTGTCACAGATTGCCGATAAGGTGAGTAAGTTCCCGCTTGAAGAGATTGGCCAGGATGTGCGTAAAACCTTAAACAATATGAATACCACCATCGAATCAACTGACAAACTGGTAAAACAGCTGGATGGTAAAGTGGCCCCTGGTCTACAGGCCACCCTGAATGATGTGCGTAAAACCATGCAATCCAGTGAGTCGATCCTATCCAGTGATGCACCGATGCAGCAGGACGTACGTAAGGCATTGCAGCAAATGACCAGAGCAGCTGCCTCCTTGCAATTAATGGCTGATTATATTGAACAACATCCTGAATCGCTGATTCGCGGAAAAAAAGCAGAGAGCAATAAATAATGATGACACTATCTAAACAAGCATTCACTGCTCAAAAGATGATACGTGGTGCGGGCATCGTTGCTGCGACTTTATTGATTGCTGCATGTTCTGGATCACCTACGCCGAATTATTATACCTTGGCCAATAAAGTCACGCCTTTACCGAGCTCCAGAGTGAAGGTGATTGAAGTCTTGCCTGTAGGCTTACCGGATCGAATCAATCGCGCACCGCTGGTGATACAGGAAATCAATGGCCGTTCAAATATTCTGGATAATGAGCGCTGGACCTCAACCTTAGGAGCAGAGCTCAGGGACAATTTATCGGCAGGCTTACAGCAAAAGCTTGGTGCGGTGGATCGCTATAACAGCGGCATGATCGGTGGAAAGGTATCTTATCGTGTGGCAACCGACTTTTCCCATTTTGATATTGTGAATACTACTTCTGCCAATACCAAGAATGTTGAAGTTTCGGTGGCATGGATTATTAAACGTAACGATCCGAATATCACCATTGATCAAAATTCTACCCAGAATCAGCAGTTGGCTTGCCGCATGACATTCAGCCAGCCTGTCAGCGCCAGCAATAACCAGATTGCACCCATTGTAAGCACGGCAAGTACATCACTGGCTCGTGTGATTGATGCCATGGCTGTTTCGATTGCGGCATTGGACAGCAAAACACCCGTCAGCGTAGCAGGGGCGGTGTGTTCTTAAACTACCCGGGAAAATGCATCCAGATGGCAGTGATCTAAGAAAGATGCTTGCTGCTCAAGCGCATCCATAATTTTACAGGAGGCTGGGTATTATTTTATACAATGCCCATCTGAGCAGTGAGGCAGGGTTAAGATCTCTGTATCTGATAAATAAAGGCATAAGACAATATGTGCGCTGGTGCCTTTTGTATGGCTTTTTAGTGTAGACGGCGCTGTAATGGTTTAATGCGCGGTCAAGGCAGGTTTTGATTTAAAACAGACCAGGCAAACAACAATAAAAGTCAATAACAGGAATGAGGCTCCGAATCGGCTTAAATCCAGACCGCCGTGGTTCAGCGGCTTATCGAGAAAATCACCCAACACAGCGCCGAGAGGACGGGTTAAAACAAAAGCTGACCAGAACAGAAAGGTTTTGGAAATTTTAGTCCAGTAATAGCCACCCACCAACATTAACAGTAATGAACCGAAGATCAGCGCTGCCGCTGTATAACCTAGACCTTGGGTATCAGCTGTCCAGTCACCAAGCGCTGTCCCTAGTGTTTGAGAGAACATAATGGTGACCCAGTAAAAGGCCTCGGTCTTTGCGGACTGAACACTGTTTACTGCAATATTTCCACAACGCCAGTACCAGACAGCGAGCGTGCTGATTAATAAGGTGAACAGGATGAGACTTCCACCAAGATAACCGATACCTAAGGAGCGATCGACAAAATCGGCAATCGTGGTCCCTAGGGTTGTGGTTGAAATAATGGTTGCCCAATATAACCACGGTTTATATTGTTTCGCTTTTATCTGCAATGAAACAAGCGCAATAAAAATAACAGTGAAAATACAAGAGCTGAGGATATAACCTAAATTCATCGACATCGATAAAGCATCGCCAGCCGTTTCTCCAAGCGTCGTCGCTGCAATTTTTACAATCCAGAAGAGCAGGGTCAGCTCAGGTACTTTACTGAGCGTTTCAGATATCATCTTTGGATTATTCATAAGGTATTCCAAATTGTATTTAGATAAAATTTAAGCGTCTTTTATTAATAAAGACTTAAATAAAATTTATGATTTACTTATGCATTCATAGAAAAAATTAATTTTGTTTTAAGCTACTTTTTTTATCGTGCCGATATCAAATCATCATGGATCGATTGGCAATGTCAATTGAAGATGTCAATATTGCTTTGTTTCAGTGGGTTAATGCAGCTGCGACTCAAAATTCATTTTTGGATAAAATCGCTATATTTGCTTCGCATAATCTGATTGGCGGTTTATTCGGATTTCTGATTGTTTCTGTCGTGTTTAAGGATAAAAAATACAGAACGCAATTTATAAAAACCTTAATGTTCATATTGGTCGCCTTGCTATTTAGCCAAGTGATCCATGCTTTGTATTATCATCCTCGTCCATTTGCGATGGGGTTAGGACATACGCTGGTCGGGCATGGTTCAACCTCATCGTTCCCGAGTATGCACACACTTACCGTGGCGACGATTGCCTTTTCTTATCTGTTGTCTGGCTTTAGAAAAATTGCAACTGTCGGGTTATTCCTGGGGGCTATTGTGGGCTGGTCCAGAGTGTATGTCGGTGTGCATTTTCCTTTTGATATCGCCGCTTCATTTATTTTCGCCTTTATAATCGTTTCGGTTACTGATTATATTTATGAGCTCTGCAAAGCAAAATTGAGCAGAATCGTATCTATTCCGGTATTTGGTGAAAATATAATTTAAATCATATGATTAAAGACTTATGGTGTTTTTGGTTTGAAATAAAGACAGATAGGCATGTAGATAATCTGTCTGGAAATGTTAATCACTATGAATCACCTGTTCGCGCTGTTAATTGACCCTCAGCAATCAGTTGATCTGCCATTTCCTTGGTTTTCTTTAAACCAGGCATACGATATTCGGTATGACCATAATCCTGAATTGATTTCCAGCGACCGCCCCAGGTCAGGCCAACCGATTCGGCAACCTGGCCATAGAGTTGATAACCCCGCATTGCCCACGGGTCCCGTTCACTAATCACCACTTTACCATTGCGTTTAAAGGCAACATCCGCAGCCAGACCAAACTGGTGGTAACTTTGATAGCCTTTTGCACGCGTGGTATTCGGGTTGCCTGCCAGCATGTTTTGACGATTCGGACTACGATAACCTTCGAGTAAGACCAGTTCATAGCCATGCTGTTCTTTCATGATTTTAAAGACCATGAGTAAACGCTGCTTATAACGTGGATTAATTTTATCCCATTTACGATCCACCATTGATGAATCCAGACTGCCATGAGAATGGGTGAGCGGCACTTCAATTTGTGACGCGTCAATGCTCGGATCAGTCGTATGTTGAGCCTGATAGGCCTGTTCTAAACGAGTTGCCTCTACAATCGCATCTTGAATCAGGGTCTCGTCCACATCTGGTGGAGGGCTCAGCATTTCGCCATTCAGGAGCGCATAGACTTGGGGATCAGTTTCCTTTAAATATTCAGCTTCAATACGTGTGGAACTGATCGGACGGGTAAAGGCAAAAATCAGAATACTGGCAAATAAAAAGAAACCTGCGATCAGGATCCACCATTGTTGCAAATGCCAATGCGACTGTAATTTCTCCGGAGAGGCTGCCTGATGCATATGCTCTGCAAATTGCATGGCATTGGCGATTTTCTTTTTCCCGCTTGGGAGTAGCGATTGTAAAAGCTGCGTACATTTGTAACGCAGCTCATAGGACATCAGTAAAGTTAGCCCAATTGCAACCCCGACAAAGCAGAGAAAAATAAACCAGATCATCTGTTATTTGAGTTCATTGACAGCAAAAGGCTTCTGGGTGACTTTAATCTGCACGGTGGCATCAGGTGCTTCGGCTTCAGGTTCTTTTGCTGGTACAACTTTCGCGGGTTGAGCAGCGGGTTTAACCACTTTGGCTGGTACTGCTTCACTTTTTGCAACGGGTGCTTTTGCTGGAGCTGCCGGTTGAGCTGCTCTGACATGCGGTTCGTTGGCAAAAGGTGAGGCATGTTGTGCTGTTTGGGCTGGTGCAGCCGCTGGTGGTGGCGTGCGCTGGAAGAACTTGTTCAGGTCATTGCTACCTGGCTGGGTAAAGTTACTGTCTTCTTCTGACTCAGTCGATTCATATTGAACAGGAGCAGCGGCTTCAGTTACCTGAGTGGTCTGTTTGGCGCCAGGAAGTACCGTGGTATTTTCTTCTACAACCTGAGTCGGTTCGACATATTCACTGGATGATCCCGTTCCGGTGGACAACATGAAGAAAAACAATGTAGTTAAAATAATCCCCGAAATAAATCCGATCAGTAAATAGATCACAGGAGATAACGTTTTTTTCTTATTTGTCTGTAAGATGCGTAAAGAGGTAGTTCTTTCCTGACTCATACTTCAATCAACTAAGGCAAATGGATAGTAATATGTGCTTCTTCCGCTGGCGCTGAAATCACATTTTGATAAGGTGTTAAAGCATTATGATTTTGTTTATTCAGCATAAACTTTAACCCTGCAAAG
The DNA here is from genome assembly GCF_014635545.1 of Acinetobacter courvalinii. Classification (GTDB taxonomy): domain Bacteria; phylum Pseudomonadota; class Gammaproteobacteria; order Pseudomonadales; family Moraxellaceae; genus Acinetobacter; species Acinetobacter courvalinii. Next base: position 1,925,326 of record NZ_BMDA01000001.1, on the reverse strand, counting down.
GCGAGTGCTGCGAATAACAATAAGAAAATCAGGATCCAGAAAAATGGCAGCTCATGATGAATAATGTGCTTGATCTGGTCAGGAATCGCGGCAAACGGAGAGAACGCGGCTTTCTTGCCTTTGAGATAATCAATTTCATCACCGACACGTGCCACCAGATGATTGAGGCTTTCCACCGATTCGAGACGATATTTACCTTGGAAGCCTAGCAGTAAGCAGTAATGAAACACTTCAAGCGAGGCCAGACGTTCTTTGCCGCGGCTACGGAGCTGTTCCAGAATTTCAAAAAAGCGATAACCGGCCAACTGAGAGCCAAATAAGCTCAATTGTAACGGGCTGATCAGCCAGCTATTTTGCAAGTTAAAGTAAGCTGCATCCTGTTGCGTGGCAATGGTTTCATCAATCAAGGCACAAAATGCATATTTCGCATCATGAATATCCTCTGCAGAAAATTGCAAACGCTTCGCCTGTTGCTCAAAACGGTTGAGTAAATCCAGAATTTTTTCACGAAAATCACCCGGATTTGAGGGGATATAACGGTTACGAAGCAAGAACACCAAATAAAATCCATCGTGTAACAGATCGATCAGATTCGTTGCTTGGGCCTTATTTTGTGGCTGGTCAGTACTAGGTAAGCCTGAACCGATTTTGCCATCATCAAATAAAGAAGGAATACCCGCTGGATGTTGAGTCATTGTGATTCTCTTAACTATTCATTACAGCAATGAGTTCAATACTAATATCTTGGAAACCGGCTGGTACATAGACACAGATGGATTCTGACTCAAGCATACGTTGATAGAGTTCATGATGCGGTTCAATTTCAAAGTAACTCACACCAGAACGCACTGGAATTGCGGTTGGGACTTGCATCAAATGATGCAGTGGAACTGCAGGCAGGGCGGCAATCACACGTTGCTCAACATCAATGGTACTACCCACTTTAAAGCGTAACGGCACGATCTGGATCAGTTCATGGGTTTGCATCATGCTGCTCGAAACCGCAATATAAAGACGTGTATCACGGGTAATCTTGTCAGACTCAAGGCTGCCGACCCAGTAGGATGGACGTGTTTCTTTCAAGGCAATACTGAAATAACGGCTTGAAATAATGGTATCCAGTAAATCTCTCAGAATAACATCGAGTTGCTGGAAACTGTCCTGCAGCTGATGATGCTTGTAATGCGGTAAATGGTCGACATCATAAGCGGTTGAGAAGGTTAGCAGGGAACCGGTCAAACGCAATAATTCAGAGAATAAACGTTCTGGATGAATTTGCGGATAATGCAGTAAATGATTCAATCCTGCATAAGCAGTATTCAGGGCATTGATCAACCAGAATGAAACAATATCGCCTGAACGGAACTCGATCAGTTTCTGTTCGTTTTCACGGTTATTGCTTTGAATAGTTTTAATCTTGGCCTTAATCACATTCAAGGTACGTTTTAAGTTATTGATTAAAGACTCTGACGCAGCCACATGTAAAATCGGTGGAATGAATTTGCTATCCAGCTCGAAAGTCCCCGAGCTTTGGCGTTTTAATCGTCCTACCGCCAGATACAGGAAGCCGTCCAGGTTCTGGGTTGGTTGAATATGCGGATCAAGCAGCTTGAATTCAGCACGACGACGCAACAGACTCAGCTCAGCAGGGCTGGCATCGGTAAACAGGTCATGGGTTTCTGACAGGTAGTTATGATAACGGCTCGACAGCGAACGGGTTTCATCGGCAATATTTTTTTTGTTCGCCTGTAAAATAGGCAGGGCAAGGTAAACAATCATTTCACCTTGTAGATTTAAATCGTCCAGCAATAAGGGTTCTGGTAATAGATCCTGTGCAGGTGCATGGTAGATTTCACCATCCTGCCAGATGATTTCAGCGTCTTCTAAAGCCAGAATATGGGTTGAAAGCTGTACTTCATCAAATTTGAGCTTTTGAACGCCATACGCATGCGGAATTAACGCCCGAACCGTATGGTTCAAGCGTTGCTCGTGGTAGGTGTCCTGAATCTGGAAATGCTGAGGACGTAAAAACAGGCCCTCACCCCAAAGAATTTTCTCTGCTTTAAACATATCGATTTACCAACAATTATTCGTATTCATTCTTTGGTTGCACACCGAGCGTATCTTGCAGCATTTGTAACGGATGCTCATCTTTAATCACTTGGGTTAACCATTCATGTAGTGGCATTTGGCTCCACTTAATGGTTTTTTGCAACATATAGCTCACAGGACTATGCGGTTCATTTTTTTGAAAATAAGTCGCGATTTCCTGTAAAACGCGCATTGCTTGCTCACGATTTTCAACATGCGATTGAACTTGTGGCTGAAAGGTCGGTTGCGCTTGAGCTACAGTCGGCTGAGCGGTCAGATTTTGTGGTGTCGTGGTCATAGCGGTTTCACTGTCAGTCGCCACGGTTTGAGTTACTTGCTCAAACTGTTCTGTTTTATAAATTTTCTTCAGACTAATATGAATATGATCGAGGCTAGAGTCAATTGCAGCAAAGCTTGGTGAATCTAGACCAAGTAAACCATCCAGCACATTTTTCAGGGTCGACCACTGTTGGAAAATCTCACTGAAATGTTGATAGTTCTGGCGTTGGAAGGCTTTGTCTGTATTCAGTAAAGCCTGCTCAAACTGCTCTAGCTCACTGGTACTGCTCGCACTTTCATAGTCATCACTCTGTTTACGTCGAATATTTTCATGATAAAGAAAATTATCATAGTCGAGTAAATGATAAAAAGGAGCGTGATTGATCAGTGGGACTTTTTTAATCAGTAGGGGTAACTGGTTAATTAAACCCTGTAATAATCCAATCCGTTGATCCAGATCATCATCTTCCACTTCTGGATGCAGTGTCAGCCAGTATTGTTCAAGCAAGCGATGACTGAGCTCAAGGCTCTTGGCAATTCCTTCGAAGCCATAGAGATTGGCCCAGGCTTCAGACAGCCAGGTGAGGATACGGATATCTTTACTTTTGCTTTGCAGTAGATCAATTGATGTGGCTGCAACAAAGTCCCAATCAGCCTGTTTCGGTTCTGTGACCCAATCGCCTTGATCAAGCAGCAGATCATCTTGAGTCCGGGCTTTTTTAATGGCATGAAACTCATTTGAAAAAGAGTAATCTTCACCGCAAGGCGACTGCTCATTAATCGGGTTCAGTAATGGGTTAATATCCATATGTATCACAGTGTTGGCTCAATCTTAAAGTTCAGCTTTCGCTTTTTTGCTGGTACGCTTTTTCGTGGTTTTTGCAACAGGATCAAGCTGATAGATGATTTCATCATCTTTGGTATCAATGTTGATCAGTTTCGGCAATTTATGCTCAGCTAAAGCCACCAGAATTTCTGTCGCAAGTGCTGGTAAAACGGTCGAGTTTAAAATGTTATCTACATTGCGCGCGCCGCTATCAACTTCGGTACAACGACTTAAAATCAGTTCAATCAAATCGTCTGAATATTGCACCTGAGTTGCATATTGTTTTTCAATACGTGCAACAATCTTCCCAAGCTTATGTTTGATGATACGAACCAGTAAATCATCATGTAAAGGGAAGTAAGGCACAATGCGCATACGACCAATAAATGCGGGCTTAAACTGTTTATACAAGCTTGGCTTTAAATGCTCGATCAGGTCATCCGCATCCGGCCATTCCTCGACAGGCTGATTTAAGCAGGCCTGCATGATGGCGCTAGAACCCGTATTCGAGGTCAGGATAATGGTAGTGTTTTTGAAATCGATGACACGGCCTTCACCATCTTCCAGAGTACCTTTGTCGAAGACCTGATAAAACAGTTCCTGAACATCGCTATGCGCTTTTTCAATTTCGTCCAGAAGCACAACACTATAAGGATTACGACGTACCGCCTCAGTTAAAACACCGCCTTGGCCATAACCGACATAACCGGGAGGTGCACCTTTTAAGGATGAAACCGTATGCGCTTCCTGATATTCAGACATATTAATGGTAATGAGATGCTGTTCACCACCATATAACTCATTGGCCAAGGCAAGGGCAGTTTCCGTTTTACCTACACCACTTGGACCGATCAACATAAATACACCTTGCGGTTTATTTGGATCTTCCAGCTTGGCTTTAGAGGTCTTGATGCCTTTTACCAATTGATTCAATGCATAATCCTGCCCCATGACGCGCTCACCAAGCTTATCTTCAAGGCTTAGAATCTGTTTGATTTCATCATTGACCATATTGCCAACCGGAATACCGGTCCAGTCGGAAATGATCTCATTGATGATGCGTGCATTGACACGCTCGAAGACCAATGGCGTCTGACCTTGTAACTGAGTCAGTTGATCTCTTAAGGCAGCGACCTGAGTGCTATGTTGTTCTTTCTCATCTTGATTGCTCAGTTGCTGGATCTGTTTGACCAAATCCAGTTCTTGCTGCCATTTCACTTCAACATCCTGTATTTCTTTATCTAAAGAAGCCAGTTGCTGATTGAGTTCTTCCAGACGTTCATGATGAATCGGGAAGTGCTGATGTTCATTGCTTAAAATCTGCTGTTCTAATTTCAGGTTATGCTGTTGCGCTTTTAACTGGTCGAGCACCACCGGCTGCGCATTTTGGGTTAAGGCAACACGAGCAGCTGCAGTATCGAGTACACTGACGGCCTTATCCGGAAGCTGGCGTCCACTGATATAACGGTGAGAAGCCTGAACAGCAGTAATGATGGCCTGATCTTCGATTTGCAGATTGAAATGCTTCTGCATCACCGGAATCATGGCACGTAACATATCAATCGCGACTTCTTCAGTCGGCTCTTCAACCTTAACCACCTGAAAGCGGCGACTTAAAGCCGCATCTTTTTCAAAGTACTGTTTATATTCAGCCCAAGTGGTTGCGGCGATGGTTCTTAGTTCACCACGTGCCAAAGCCGGTTTAAGCAAGTTAGCAGCGTCATTTTGCCCCGCCTGACCACCCGCACCGATCAGGGTATGTGCTTCATCAATAAACAGGATAATCGGGTGTGTTGAAGATTGAACTTCCTGAATCACCTGTTTTAAACGATTCTCGAATTCACCTTTAACGCTCGCACCGGCCTGCAGCAAACCCATATCTAACACATGCAGATGCACATGTTTAAGTGCATCTGGTACCTGACCTTGTGCAATCTTTAATGCAAGGCCTTCTACCACAGCTGTTTTACCAACACCCGGCTCACCGGTCAAAATAGGGTTGTTTTGACGGCGACGCATCAGGATATCGAGCATCAAGCGAATTTCAAACTCTCGACCAATGACCGGATCAATGCCGCCTTTCTTGGCTTTCTCTGTCAGGTTAATCGTATATTGATCAAGTGCCGGGGTTTTTACGCTGCTTGTTGTGGTCGCCGGATTTTCTTCCGAGGATAGATCCGCAGCGGCAGACGGTTCGGAAGCTGGTTGTTCCGTGCTGTTGCCGCAAATATCCAGAAACTTGTGTTTCATGGTATCAATCGGGAACAGTTCAAATAGACTGGAAGCCCTGAACGCAATCTGTTGTAAATCTGGCGCGGTGAGTAGGGCAATCAGTAAATGACTGCTACGAATGACGGGGGTTTGTTCAGCAGACGCTAGCAACCAGGCCTGTTCAAATAATCTTACAATTGATTTGGCAAAAATAGGGGTACGGGTATTGCCTTTTGGTAGAGAACCTATAGTTTCTTTTAAATCATTAATTAAGGCTTCAGCAGAGATATTATTTTTTTTTAGTAAAATGTGTAAATCATTGGCAGGATTTTGATTTAATAACTCAACCAGCAAGTGTTCAATCTCAATCTCATAATTTAATTGGTTAATACAGTAATTTGCTGACTTTTCTAATGCAGTACGAGTAGGAGGTGATAGTTTTGTAATTAAAACCTTTAAGTTACTCATTTAATACTCACAGTAATTTTTAAATACCAAGTTCTATTCGGTACGTATTAACTTGATATGGTTGTTTTCTCTTAAAAATATTTTTTGAATAAAATCAAAAACTTAACTAAACTCTACACGAGTATACAGATTATTCTACAACAAAAAATGTCACTTTTAAACAAAAAATGCACGTTATTTAAGTTTTTTTTTACAGGAATGTCTGTCATGAAACTTTAATAATGTTAATAAACGTAACTGGTATTGACTTTATATGTGTTTTTTTTGTTAAATTCGCGGAAATGATGTAAATGTACAAAAATTGACGAGTAAGAGGGTTTTTTAACAATAATTGTCAGCTCTTCAATTATAAGTTAAATAATGACGAGGCATATTTTGAAAAAAGGTATTGTAATATCAATTCTTTGTATAGCGACTGGTTTAATCGGCAATTCAGTTTATGCTGAAGAGCAGGCTGCGAAACCAATTAAATTAAAAAGCAAATGTATTAAACAGAATCCGTTGGTGGCAGGCCAGACGGATCAAACGCTATTGGGAATTTATCAACAGGTTTGTGATAAAGATAATGCTTCACGTGTCAATGACCTGTTAGCTCAAGCTGCAATGCGCATGTATGAACTCAAGCAGCCGATGAATGCCTTAAAACTGGCGACACAATTACAAGAGCAGAATGTCCGTGGTGCAGCGTTAACCGATGTTGCTTTCTTGGCTAGTGTTGAGCTGGCGAATCAATCGCTTCAGCACATGCGCTCAAGTGAAATGCGTTATTTAAGCAATGAGTTGACGTACCCACCTGCAAAGCAGTTGAGTGACAATATCCGTGCAGCAGTGCCCGCACCTGATACCTCAACCAGCAAAGCCATTACTGACGAATCTTTAAAGAAAGAAGTTCGAAATACTGTGTCGAATACAAATACTCGACGTACAACAAACAGAAAAGCACCTACAACCCAACCAGCACGTAATAATGTAACTCGTACTGCTGCACCTAAGCGACCAGCAGCTGCAGCAGCACCAGCGACTAAACAACCAAATACTGTTCAAAAGACAGGCTCGAATCCTTTTGATTCGTTGAAATAATAAGCAAGGGTAGAAAGTTATGGCAAAGAGAGAAAGCGTACAGAAGAAACTGCAACGCATACGTCCTCCTCGTGTACAGCTGACATATGATGTTGAAGTTGGTGACGGTAAAGAGTCAAAAGAATTGCCTTTTGTTGTCGGCGTCATGGGTGATTTCTCTGCTGCATCCGAGTTAGAGAAAACCAAATTAAAAGATAAGAAATTCATCAATGTAGACCTCGATAACATTGATGAAGTCATGGAATCATTGGCACCACGTGCAGCCTTCCAGGTTGAGAATACCTTGACTGAAGAGGGTGGTCGCATGTCTGTTGACCTAACGTTTAACTCGATGGAAGATTTCCGCCCAGAACAGGTGGTACAGCAAGTTGATCCATTACGCAAACTGGTTGCGGCGCGTGAGCGTTTAACGGATTTGCGCAACAAGATTTCCAATAGTGAACGACTGGAAGACTTGTTGGATGAAGTATTGAAAAATACCGATCAGGTCCGTCAATTAAGTGCGGAGGCTGACAATGAGTAATTTACAGGCAGCTACTGTTGCAAGTGTGGAAGCTGAATCAGCGAACCTGCTTGACTCCATCGTTGAGCAAAGCCGTATTGCACGTAATGATGATGAGCATGTTCGTGCAAAAAGCCTGATTGGTGAGTTGGCAAAAGAAGTGATGGCCGGAACCATTACGGTTTCTGAAAATATGACCTTGTCGATTGATAAGCGTATTGCCGAGATTGATGCATTAATTTCAAATCAATTGAGTGAAATTATGCACCATGAGCAATTCCAGAAAATTGAATCGACCTGGCGTGGTCTTTACTATTTCTGCCAAGAAACACCTTCTAACTCGATGATCAAGATTCGTATGTTGAATACGACCAAAAAAGAGTTGGTGAAAGACTTTCAGGGTGCGACTGATTTCGATCAAAGCACACTGTTTAAAAAGATTTACGAAGAAGAGTATGGCTCATTCGGTGGTGCACCGTATGCGGCCCTGATTGGTGATTTCGAGTTTGATCGTACACCGTCAGATATGTATTTACTGGAACAGATCTCTCATGTGGCTGCTGCGGCTCATGCACCCTTTGTTTCAGCGGCAAGCCCAAGTATTTTAGGCCTTGAATCATTTACGGATATTGATCGTCCACGTGATGTTTCAAAAATCTTTGAAACAGCTGAATACGTGCAATGGCGTTCTTTCCGTGACAGCGAAGACTCACGTTATGTTGCATTGACCATGCCTCACGTGTTGGGTCGTCTGCCATATCATCCAAAAGAGGGAACTGCGACTGAAGGTTTCAACTTCATCGAAGATGTCTCTGGTGAAAACCATGACGATTATTTATGGATGAATGCGGCCTATGCCTTTGGTACCCGTTTAACCAATGCATTTGATATGCATGGCTGGTGTGCGGCGATTCGTGGGGTAGAGGGCGGTGGTCTGGTTGAAGGCTTGCCAGTGCATACCTTCAAGACCTCAGATGGCGAAGTGGTATTTAAATGCCCAACTGAAATTGCCATTACAGACCGTCGTGAGAAAGAACTGAGTGATCTTGGTTTCATCCCGCTCGTTCACTGTAAAAATACAGACTATGCTGCTTTCTTTGGTGCGCAATCAACGCAAAAGCCGAAGAAATATGACAGCGATACGGCCAATGCCAACTCTGCACTTTCGAGCCAGATCCAGTACATCATGGCAGTATCACGTATTGCGCATTACTTAAAAGCAATGATGCGTGACAAAGTTGGAAGTTTTGCATCTGCAGGCAATGTTGAAGCCTTCTTAAATGAATGGTTGTCTCAATATGTCTTGCTAGATGATGGTGCATCTCAAGAAGCAAAAGCACAATATCCGCTTCGTGAGGCATCTGTAAAAGTTGTAGAAGATCCAGCTCAGCCGGGTCACTACAAGTCTGTGGTTTTCTTAAGACCACATTTCCAGCTGGATGAGTTGTCTGTTTCTTTACGACTCGTGACTGAACTACCTCAGTCCTCAAATTAACAATGAGATCAGCTAGATAATAACTTTAAATAAAATAGAGGTAATGTTTAAATGAAAGATATATATGTTGAGTTTCGTGGCAAGTACAAGGTAGACGGAGAATCTCGCGATTCTGAACACAAAGGTTGGCTTGAAGTTAACTCTTGGTCTCATAACATTCGTCAACCAAAATCTGCGACTTCTAGTAGCGTTGGTGGTCACACTGCTGAACGTGTTGAACACTCAGACATGATTTTCGTTAAAGATTTGGATGCAACTAGTCCAAAACTTTGGGAAGCATGTTCTGCGGGTTACACTTTTGATGAAGTACAAATCGATTACTACCGTGCAAATGGTGACAAGCGTATCAAGTACTTACAAATCAAATTGAAACACGTTCTTGTTTCAAGCGTAACGCCAACTGTTAATGAGGAAGGCGTTCCTACTGAAACATTTGGTTTGAAATATGCTGCTGTTGAGTGGACATATAACCAACAAGACATTAACGGTACTGCGAAAGGTGCTGTTACTAAGAAATGGTCACTTTCTAACAACACAGCGTCATACGCTGCGTAATAGAAACCGTGATGTTCTAGTAGAGGTTAATAGTCGCCTATTAGCCTCTATTTTTCCAAGATTTGTTCTTAAAAATGAATTTAGATCATTTATATCCCTATGGCTTCCGGTCAACTTTATTTGATCGTCTGGTGCCTGAGCAGGAAGATTATTTAAGAGGCATGTCGATTCAGCAATTACGAGAGTCTGTTGCTCGGGATCTGGAAGACTTGCTCAATAGTCGGATTGCACAATTTGATCGTGATATGGATGAATATCCACTCGCCAAGAAATCGATCTTGCAGTTTGGAATTATTGACTTTGTTGGCCTGTCAACCGCCAACCCGCTGGATCGGGATAAAATTTGCCAATCCATTGAGCAGTCAATTGCTGCACATGAGCCAAGATTGAGACAGATAAAAGTCGAGATGTTATTAGATGGTCACAATATGGGTTCACTGTGTTTGAGTATTCAAGCTTACTTAAACATCCATCCTTTATATGAACCTGTGTTTTTTGACGCTTTACTCAAACCGACAACACAACAATATGTTATTTCTGCCAGAACCTAGTGTGAGCGAACTGTGATAGAGCAACTTTTACCGTATTATGAAAAACAACTACAAGAATTCGGTCAACAGTCCAGAGAGTTCGCGCAGAAGTATCCCAAAATTGCGCAGCGTCTTTCCTTAAATCAGGAACAGATTGATGATCCGCATATAGAACGGTTAATCCAGGCTTTTTCCCTGATCGCTGCACGTATTGATAAAAAACTAGAAGACAGTTACGACGTATTTACCCATTCACTGTTTGAGGTGATGTTTCCTCAATATTTACGTCATTTCCCCGCCTGTACCGTTGTCAGCTTTGAAGATATTAATAAACTGAAACAGCTCACCGCAGCACATGTCATTCCACAAAAAACAGCCTTGAAATCGCGTAGCTTTAAAGGCGTGCAATGCGAGTTTAATACCACCAATGAAGTTCGCTTATTGCCGATTTCATTAACGCAGCTAGAGTTTCAAACCTCACCCAGTATTCATATGCATTTGAACCAGAATGCGACTTTAAGCCTGAAATTTGAAATTTTTAATGAGGCGCAAAATTGGATTCTGGATGAGAAACTGCCGATTTATCTGGATGCGATTTCAAACTTTCCATTACAGGTGCTGGACAGTATTTTCCGTAAAGATACCGGCTTTGCGCTCCGTGTCGGGCCGCGCGTGGTAGAAATCAGCAATCCATTTGAAGTGATGGGGTTTACCGAGCAGGAAAGCCTGTTGCCGATTGATCAGCATACCCATCATGCTTATCGTTTATTGATGGAATATTTCTGTTTTCCTGAAAAATTTAACTATCTCAATTTGGATTTAAGCCGCTTAAAAGGCTTGCTGGGTCAGCAGAATCAGTTTGAAATCCTGATTCATCTCAAGCTCAATTTAAACGATCAGGCGGTGGTACGGAATTATTCCGAGCTGAATGTCGCAAACTTTAAGTTGTTTACGACTCCCGCAATCAATCTGTTTGAAAAACAGGCCGAGCCGCAGAAAATTTCACATACCCAATTACAATATCCACTCATCACCGATGCGCATCATCCTGAGCTTTATCAGGTCTATTCGGTGATTGAAATGAATATGGTGCGGGAAAAAACCAATCAGGAACAGACCCATCTGCCAGTATTGCCGTTTTTTGCAATGAGTCATTATCATAATGATAAAGTACAGTTCTTTTATTCGCTGAATTATGTGCCCGCACAAAATAAAACCACGCAAATGGGCTATTCAATCGTTTCAAAACATTTGAAACCTTATGAAATTAAATCAGATTTTATTAGTACCCGTTTACTCTGCTCAAATGGCGATTTGCCGCATGAAGCATTAAGTCAAAGTAATAATATCCTGAACCTGAATGACAGCAGCTTGGCACGACGGGCATTAATTTTAAAACGTCCGACTTCGCCTTTCTATTTTGATAAGAATAAAAATGAGCAGTGGCGGATTATTTCTCATCTTTCATTGAATACGCTGGCCTTGATGAAAGGAGATGCCTTGAGTCATGTGAAAGAGCTGTTGGCCTTATATAATTTGCCGCACTCAAAAGAAAATATTTTACTGATTGATGCACTCAAGCAATTGAGCTTTTCAACCACCAATAAACTGGTTAATTCCAAGCCTTTCCCGATGTTCATTCGAGGAGTGAAAGCTGAGCTTGCAGTCAACAAGAGTGTGTTTAGAGGGCATAGTTTATATATTTTCAGTCAGCTGCTCAGCCATGTGTTTAATTTGAAAGTTCAGATTAACAGTTTTGTCGATGTGGTCGTAAAAGACAGTCTTAATCAGCAGGAGATATACCAATGCGTGCAGAACGTTGGTGGCAAGACTCTTCTGTAGTCGACCAGATTTTTAAAAAAGCCGGCTCATTTGAGTTTATTCAGTCGATACGGTTATTACGGCATTTACCTGCACCATCCCGTCAGCAGGACTGGTCAGATGATTTCAAATTTGGAACCTCATTTAGTTTAAGTTTCCCTGCCACTGAAATTGAGGAACTGAGTTATCAAGATCAGCGGATTCATTTGACCAATCTAGTGGTCGGTTTAACCGGTACCCAGGGTGCACTGCCTTATACCTATACCAATAAACTCAAGCAGAGTTCCCGCCAGCAGCGACTCGAAATCAAAGCCTTTTTGGGATTGTTTAATCATAAACTTACGACCAAATATGTCGATGCCAGTATTGCCTATAACTTACCGGTACGTTATGAGATTGAGCAAAAGAATCACTATCTCGATATTTTACATGCCTTAAATGGTTATATTCGCTCCCAGCATCAGCAGCATGATCTGGATGAATATTTTGCCGAATTTTCTGGTTTGATGCAGGGACAGAATAATACTGCCCATGCCTTGAAAACTATCTTAGGACGGGTGTTTGATACTCAGGTACAGATTCAGGAGTTTGTTAAAGAGAAATTCCAGTTGGGCGATGAACAGAAAACCACTTTGGGCGGCAGTCACCCAAGTTTACTGGGCATTAATACCTTCTGCGGAGATACTGTTGAGCAGATTGACGGAAAAATAGAAATTCAAATTGGCCCATTAAACCGCGAACAGTATCTGGCTTTTTTACCGAATCAGCCGCTGAATAAAAAATTAAAAGATCTGATCCAGACCTGGTGCAGTCCGACCCTGTTTATTGATGTGCGCTTGATTCTCGACAAAAATGAAATTCGCCCGATTTCGCTGGATTCATCGCATGCAATGGGCTTGGGACAAGGTGCATTTTTAATGCCGTCAGAACAATTACAACATAACAGTGAAACGCGTTATGCACTTTTAGGAGCCGCATAATGATCAAGAAAATCCTGGCAACGTTAATTACCTGTTTTATTCTGGTTGCACTGATTGTGATCTTCTATTGGAGAGATACGCAATATTTACCTGAATCTGCAGACCTGATTAATTACTTCCTGATTCTGCCTGTTGTCATTACCTTTATTTTACTTTCGCCCTGGCTCATCTATAAGGGCTATCAAAAATATAAAGAGAGAAAAGAACAGGCTTTGGCCGCTGAGCAAAATAATAATCAGGCAGAAGATGAGCAAGCGCCGATTGCTCAGGCAAGTAAATGGTTGAATGTTAATCTGTATTCTGCTGCGGTCTATAATGCATTGGGTGAAAATGATGCCATCCTGACGGGGATTAAAGAGTTTGCCAGCCCGAAACTGGATCCGCATTTATTGAGCTTTCAGGGATTACCGATTTTATCCTATCGTATTGAGGAGCTGGATCAGCTGTTGGGTCCGGATGACGAGGATGAGTCACAGTTTTTAGCTATTCGACAACAACGCATCATGGCATTGATTCGACATCAGATCGAACAGCACCATGATGTACTCGTTTCCATCTCAGAGCATTTAAAGCGCTCCAGCCTGTTTTACGAAAGCCAGAACCTGCATGAATACCGGATGCATCCTGCATGGATTGATCCTGGATTTTCCGGGGAAGAACAAAGTGAAGAGTTGCAGATCGAGCAGGTCTACCGTTTAGATAAGTTAAATTTACATATTTTGCTGTCTGAGGATGTGGTACATACCTGGAATGACCAAAGTAGTAATGAAATGCTGCAGCGCATTTTTTATGAGCTGGGCATCATTCCACAAAAATTCCATATTGAATATCATTTTATCAGTGCCGCATCGACAGAGCAGCAGATGGTCGAGTTAGTGGAGCGTATCCAGAAACAGGCGCATGAAATTTCCTTGATTATTGCTGCAGACTCAGAAATTGATCAGGAAATCGTGGATGAAAAGGTGTGGGGAATGAGTGCCTATACACCTGCCGAGTTTGTCGGTAGCAGTTGCCTGGCGCATCCCGAAGTGCAGCTGATGCAACAACAGCCTTTAAAAAGCTTAAAGCTGGTCGCTCATCAAAATAATTTAGATCAAATATTCAAAGAGCTAGAAATACATGATTTACCACAATATCAAGATGAACAACCTTTTGTACTGGTGGTCGAGGATGCGACCGATATCAAGGCGGTCAAAAAGCTGGAACAGTTTTTTGCACAAAGCCCGGTAGAGCAGCATCACTACCTGTATTGTAAACCGACTGCTGGACATACCCAGAACGTGGCAAAAGTTTTTGGATTGATGTTGGGGGCACACCTTCCAGATCAACAGGTTGCCTTTGTTTATGGACAAAATTTAAAAGCATTTATTCAAACTTTCCCAGAGATCTCACCGGATCAGGAAAGTGTAGCAATTGCTGATTGATTAACTTTATTAAGAATTTGAGAACTCAATGTATACCATTTTAGGTTATCTGTGGCAGTACATCACTAATCCTAAGGCAATCATTGCTTTGTCCTTGTTTGTGGCGCTTATTTCTTCATATTCGTCCATTCCGCGTCATATCTTCTGGGCGTTGGCAGCGACTTATGCGTTGGGCCTGATTGTGTATGGCATTTACTGGTTGATCCAGCGTAAGCGCCATGCAGCACAGGGTGAAGAACTGGCCAATGCGATTGAACAGGACAGCAAGGCTGAGTACGGACAACAAAAAGATAAAGCCGAATTACAGTTAATCCAGCAACAGATGAAAGAGTCGATCCAGTTGATTCGCAAATCCAAACTGGGCGATAAAAAGGGCAATGCGGCTTTATACGAATTGCCTTGGTATATGGTGATTGGTAACCCGGCTGCAGGTAAGAGTTCGGCCATTTATAATTCCGGATTAAAGTTCCCCTTTGAAGAAACCCATCAAAAGATGGTCTCTGCGGGTTTGAGTGGTACACGTAACTGTGACTGGTTCTTTTCTACCGAAGGGATCTTGCTGGATACTGCAGGCCGTTATTCAGTGTACTCGGAAGACCATTCTGAATGGTTGGGTTTCCTTAATATCCTGAAGAAGAACCGTTCTAAAGCCCCGGTGAATGGTCTGATCGTGATTGTCAGTATTGCTGAACTGATCAGCCAGAGTCCTGAAAACTCCTTGAAACTGGCCAAGAATTTACGTGCCCGTATTCAGGATTTAACCGAGCGACTTGAAGTGGTGGTGCCGGTTTATCTGGTGTTCTCGAAAATGGACCTGATTGCGGGCTTTACCGAGTTCTTCGATTGTTATGAGTCGCAAGAATACAATCAGGCTTGGGGCGCAACCTTGCCTTACGAGCAGAACTCCTCCCTGAATGCGGTTGAATTATTCGAAAAACATTACACGATTCTGTATGACGGTTTAAAGAGTGTAAGTACGACGCATTTGAGCCGCCGTCATTCGCAGAATATTTCTCCAAGTGTGATGACCTTCCCGCTGGAATTCAAAACGCTAAAACCGGCATTAAAAAGCTTTATTGGTACTTTGTTTGAAGATAATCCATATCAGTTCCAGCCGGTATTCCGTGGCTTTTATTTTACCAGTGCTTTGCAGGAAGGCATTATTGAAAGTCCAATGACGGAAAATATTGCACAGGAATTCCAGCTTCAGCAGGTTCCGCTCAATGGTCAGGAAGGTCCGAGTCCATCACTTGCACCGAATCACGGCTATTTCTTGCAAGGCCTGTTTTCGAATGTAATTTTACGCGATAAGGATCTGGTAAAGCAGCATATCAATCCTGCGAAAAAGCGTCAGCGTTATATTGGATTCATTGCCGCATTGGTCGGTGTTTCACTGGTCTTGGGCGTATGGGTCTGGTCATATCGCAATAACCAGCAACTGATTGCCGATGTGCAGGCAGATCTGGATAAAGTGGTCCATCTGGAAAAAGCCTCAGGGCAACAGCTTTCCACCCAGCTTGAAGCTTTACTGATCTTGCAGGAGCGTTTACAGCAGCTTGATGAGTTCAATGACCATCGTCCACTTAAATTCAGCTTTGGTTTGTACCAAGGCAATCAGTTACGCGAGAGCTTAAAGGCAGAATACCTGAAAGGGATCAAGCAGATTGTCCTGACGCCAACTCAACAGAATATTGCACAATACCTGCAGCGTGTTAAGAACAATGAAGCGACCCTGAAAGCCAATCATGTCAATGTGGAAATCAAACAGGTTGCCAAGACACAGCAGTATCTGGAGCCTTCGGATACCAATCCGCAAGATGCCTATAACGCATTAAAAGCCTACTTGATGATGAGCAATCCGGAATATATGGATAGTAGTCATTTAAGTGATCAGGTGTCGCGTTTCTGGCGTTCCTGGCTAGATGCCAACCGTGGCCAGATGCCACGTGGTGAAATGATTCAGGATGCGGAAAAAATTCTTTCTTATGCCATGACCTTGGCCAATCAGGATGGCTTCCCGATCCTTGAAACAGATGCGCAAGTGGTTGATCAAACCCGTCAGGTACTCCTGTCAGTCATTCGTGGTATGCCAGCGCGTGATCGTGTCTATAACGAAATCAAGATGCGCGCAGCGGTACGTTTTCCGGCGGTGACTGTTGCACAGATTGTGGGTGAGCAAAACCGTTCAATTGTGCTGGGCAGCTATGCATTACCAGGTGTATTTACGCAAAAAGCTTGGGATGAATATGTCGAAAAAGCGATTGATGAAGCGGCGAATAAACCAACAGACAGTAAAGACTGGGTGTTGAATAGCCGTCAATCTGATGACTTGACCTTCTCGGGTAGCCCGGAGCAGATTCGCAAGCAACTAGTGGCCTTGTATAAGCAGGAATATGTGACGGAATGGAAAAAGTTCCTGAGCGGTATTTATTATGCTAAAGCCGATCAGTTTAGCCAGCAGGTCAAGACCATTGATATCTTGGGTGAACCTCAAAACTCACCGATCCGTACCCTGTTACAACGGATCGCAATCGAGACCAACTGGGATAACCCGATTGTTCAAGCTGAGCTTGCTGTCCCTGAAAAAGGCTTTGTGGCCTGGTTCAAGCGTAAAGTCTTGAATAATTCGGATGATAGAGCAGCGGCTCAAGCTATGGACCGTGCGCAAGGTGCAATTTCTCAAGAGTACCAGATGTTCTATCAATTGGTGCGTAAGCGTGATGATTTGCAGGATAAGTCGCTATTTGATGAATACATGAATAATCTTGCGCAAGTCCGCAGCAAGTTTAATGATCTGAAAACCGCAGGCGAGATTGGTCCAAGTGCGATGGCTTTAGTGAAACAGACCATCAATGATCAAACCTCAGTTTTCAACATCACTCAGAAATATGTGGATGAGAAAATGATGGTGGGTCTGAAGGATACTGACCAGCAGTTATTGCAAAAGCTGTTGATGGGACCGTTGACTCAATCATTTGCCAGCTTGATTGCACCGACACAAGATGAATTGAACAAATTGTGGGGCATTCAGGCCTATCAACCATTTAAAACCAATTTGAGCCAGAAGTATCCATTTAACTCAAGTGTGACTTTACAGGCAACCAGTAATGAAATCGGTCAGATCTTTGGTGAAACAGGTAGCATTGCACGCTTTGTCAAGGAAGCCTTGGACCCATTTGTGATTCGCCGTGGCTATGTGTTGACTTCTAAAACCTGGAAAGACTTGGGCATTAGCCTGAACCCGCAATTTGTGATGGCGTTCCAGCAATATGTGGCGCCAATCAATGGGATGGCGACCGGTAGTCTGGATCAGCCAGCCGCTGCACCTGTGTCAAATCAGTCGAACTTCCAGTTCTATCCATTACCGAATCCACAGTACTTGTCGTACACCATTGATATCGATGGTCAGCGAATGGTGTTTGAAAATGGCATTCAGCAATGGGTGAACTTCGTCTGGCCGAATCAGGGTGCGATTCCAGGTGCTCGTATTACAGCTGTCGATCTTGAAGGCAAGACTCATACCATTTTCGAAGAGCCGGGTGAATATGGCATTAACCGTTTGATCGATGCGGCACAGCGTAAAGAGCAAAACGGTAGCTTCGAAATGACCTGGACCAGCAAAGCTGAACCATCATTAACCTTAAAAGTGAACTTCCGTCTGATTAGCGGTAATAGCTCAGGCAATATCGGTTCGAGCCGTGGTTATGCGGGCTTGCAACTGGTTGATAAAGTGGTGACAGAGAAAGCGGTACGCGTGGTTTCTGCGCAAGCAACCCCTGCGGGTGCTGCACCGAAGCCACAACCGGCTGCACCTGCTCAGCCAGGAGTAACACCGTAATGTTAGGGATAATCACGGAACATCAGGAGGGGCTGGGATGCAACAAGTGAAGACCACACCTTTGTATTACGGAAAGACACCCGCTCGGGGTGACTTTCTGAAGTCCAAAGGGCAATATGCGTTGATTCAGGTGCTTGATCAATGGATCACGGAAGCACTTGAACTTGCCATGCGAGCGCCTGACTTCAAACAACGTTATGAGTCTTTACCAGCGCTGGATTTCTTTATCGCCAATCCTGCTGAGCCGATGTTTCTGGCAGCCAACCTGATCGCCAGCCAGGATAGCTCAGGGCGAGCATTTCCAATGGTATTAAGCCAACTGCTGGAAGTCGAACAACCTTATCAGAATCTGTTGCTGGCGCCGTATTATTACAAGTCGGTACTAGTTGATCTGTTCCAGCGTAATCGGGTACTACGCAGTATCCGTGATACCAATATCATGCTGGAAAAGCTGAATAATCTACCCAACGTGGTTCAGTTATTTACCTCGACCGAATGTAATGGTTTCTATGAAAATCATACCATGCACTCATTTGCACAATTGATGAAGATCAATGTCTATGAACTCGCACAAAGCATGATTGGTTTGGGATTGTTATTGCAGCCGATTTTAAAGAATGGTACCAGTCGCTTAAACAAGGTGTTAATCCTGCCGATCAATAACCATATGTATTGTTATGAAATTGCTGCCTTCTGGGTTGGAATGATTGGACGATTCTTAGGCATTAACAATACCGAAATCCTGATTGGCATCTTGCACCGAGAGGAGCCGATTCTATTTATTGGTTTCCAAGGCGCAGATATCATGGCATTGAGCGATATCTTTACCCAGAATATGCAGAGTGAACATTGGGTTTCATTGATTCAGGCGCAATGGATTGATGCTTATCTGGAGCAAAATGCAGGCCTTGCGACACTCGAACAGTCACTTTGTCAGCGTCAGATGAGCCTGAATCAGGGCTTAAAGCTATTCCGACAAACTTTTTTAGATGAATAAATATGAGAAATAATTTGAAATCTGTATCGGCGGGTTGGGTCTTTGCTTTAACACTCTTAGGCCAAAGTGCTGTGCTCAATGCAGCACCGATCGTGGTGGAAGGCGTAGTGCCGAACGATGCCAGCAAACAGGCAATTCTGGTCAAGATGCAGTCGGTGTATGGCGCTGATCAAGTGGTCGATAAAATTCAGGTCCGTCCAGTGTCAGCACCAAATGGATGGAGTGATTCGGTGACGCGTGTGATTACACCTGACTTGAAAAAGGTCAAGCAGGGGCAATTGCGAGTCAGAGGAACACAGGTCGAATTAACCGGGAAAATGACAGACCCGAATGACATTCAACCGACCACCAATAATTTTCAGGCTTTAGTGCAGCAGCCTTATCGTTTTAATGCACAGCTTTCTGTGAATCAGGCAGAGCAAAAAATTATTGATGATGCATTGAAAAACCGAATTATCGAATTTGAGTCTGGGAGTGCAATCCTGACCGCGGCAGGACAACAGATTCTGGACGAAATGGCGGTGGCTTTAAACAAGGTGGGCGGCAAGAAAGTCAAAATTATTGGGCATACTGATAGTTCTGGTGATGCTACCAAGAATACGGTATTAAGCCAGCAGCGTGCTGCAGCGGTACAAAGTTATCTGGTCAGTAAAAGTATTGCTGCTGACCGTTTGAGTACTGAAGGTAAGGGCTCTAGCCAGCCTGTTGCTGATAATGCAACGGCAGACGGGCGTCGGAAAAACCGTCGAATTGAATTTGAAGTGCTTTAACAGTTTAAATACCTACATGTGAGGGATGTGATTATGGCAACACCCTATATAGTTGTTGGTTGTCCAACCACAGGCGGTGGACAGGTGATTAGTGGTAACAGTAGCTTCTTGATTGAAGGGATTCCAATTGCCTGTGTCGGTGACAAGGCCACCTGCCCAAAACATCAAACTGTTGCGACCATTGTCGCTGGCGATCCGAATATGCAGGTGATGGGCAAAGCAGCAGCACGTGTCAATGATCCCTTATCTTGTGGTTGTAAGTTATTACCGAAGCAGAACTTAGCTGTGAGAGGTTAAAACTTTTTAAAGCTCTTGGAATGAACAAAGGGCTTTAAAATTTAATCTATTTCGGCAAGGTTGCTGGTTAGAGCAATAATTTGGTCGTTGCAGCAGGCTCAACTAAACTGTGTATTTCGCATTTTACTGGACAGATCAATGCTTGATTTTTTAGATGAGCATGGCCGATGTTAAAACAATTGCCTATACTCTTATTGATGGCTTTTCTTGGAGGTTGTAAGGAAAAGCAGACCGAAAATTTTAATTATGAAGTTTCAGGTCATCAGCTTTGTGCTCTAAAAACAAGTGAGATGAGCGCTGCTAATGAGTTTGGATTGTTAGATAGTTCATTTAAGTATAAAGAAAATGTTTTTGATGAAAAATTATCGATTGATATATATGAAGAAAGTTTAAAAAAATTATCGAATAAACAAAGTAAGTATATTTTCTGTATTGATACTTCAAGCATAAAAGCAGGTACTCTGGAGACACAGATAAGATTGGAAATTAAAAAAGGAAAGTATCTGAGGCAGTATGAATTTATAAATTATTCATGCCTGTCGGGTCGTCATTCTAAGCTGAATCTATCAAAAAATGAAATCATTAAATGTAATGAAGGTGATTGGGGAAATGATAGATGATAGATGATAGATTTTAATTATCTTTTAGATTTTGAATATGAATAACTATAAATTATTTGTTTTTATTACTTTTTTTTGTGGTTGCTTAACAGGATGTAATCTAAAAAGTAAGGATCTTGAGGTGAAAATTAATCAGGATCATTTATGTGTATTTAAAAATAATTCTAAAACTTATTATGGTCTTGATAATACATTTCTTATTTATTTAGGGAAGATAGACTACAATAAAGATTTTAAAAGTACTTATGAAAAGCTATATACTAATGTCCCTCTACCTATAGATGAAAAAAATTGCGTTGCAATACCATTAAAAGAAATTGAACGTAATATTGCTTACGAAATTATTTTAGATACAAATAAAAGCTTTCATACAAGCATTTGTCTCATAGATGATGATAATAAGCTGGAAGTTAGATATGTTGAACCAGGAAAATCAACTTGTAATTAATTTGTTACCCATATGGTAAATAATTATTGCCGAGATTATAAAAGATGAAGTCTACATATCTAAATCTATTATTTATTTTTGGTTTTTGTGTCTTTATCACTGGATGTAATCCACAAAGTAAGGATCTTGAGGTAAAACTTATTCAAGATTATTTATGTATATTCACGAACAATCCTAAAACCCATTATGGATATGACAATAGTATTGTAGTGTCTACAGGAAAAATAGATCATACAAAAGAATTTCAAAGTAATTATGAGCAGCTTTATAAAAATGGAGTATTGCCTATAGATGAAAAAAGCTGTATCCAGATATCTGTAGATATTTTCGAAAAAAATATTGTATATGAAATCACTTTGGAAACAAATAAAATTTATCACAGAAAAATTTGTCTGCTTGAGAGTAATGGTCGGATAGACATAAAATATATTGACTCTAGTAAAAAGAATTGTGAGTAATTATTTTAATGATATCAAACTATTTATTTGTCAAGACTTAAAATTTAAAGAGACAATTATGAGTTTTTTGAAGTTTTTTATATATTCAATTATTTTTTTTATTGGCAGCTTGTACTAGGCAGACAATATACTTAGCACCAAGTGCTAAAGGCTATTTATACAATGCTGTTACAAAAGAGCCCTTACGGAATCTCGAAGGTTATGTAAGCTATGCTTCTGGAAATGATCCTTATAATTATGTAAAAACAAATAATGTTGGGAAATTTAAAACGAAACCTATTACATATACTTATCGTATAAATAAGCCTGACTATAAAAACTGGAATCAACCTTTAATTATATTTATTGAATTTCAAAATTATGAACCAGTTGTATTCCAGATTGATAAATTTGTACAAGATCAAAATGCAATCAACCCAGATAAAGAAACTACAGTTAATATAGGGAGAGTTTATCTCAATCCAAAATAAATTATTTTAACTTTTCTCTACCTACTTATTTTTTTATTATTTATTGGGTTGGTTAAATAATTTATATGCAAATAAATAATGGTTCTGTTTCTGCTCGAGATATTTTAAGGTGTCTTAAATAGAAAAGATTATTTTTTAATTGAATTGGATAAATGGGATGTAATGAAGGGATAAAGGGAAGGCCTACTTTTGACTTCTATCAGAATGTTGATATAGGTGTTATTCATTTAGATCCAAAATATTAACCTGTTCGGCTTTATTTTGGTTAATAGTATATTAAAAAACATTTAATGATAAAATTCTATATCTTTTTCTGTCTCATTCCTAAGATAACAATTTATGTTATCTGTTCAAGATAGACAACGACGCCTATTCAATATCATTAACTTGATGTTTGAATAGGCTTTTTTTGTACAAAAAACTGCTTTTAGTACAAATCTTTCAATTGTTGATGGCGTTACAAAGAGGTGAAGGACAAAACCTAACAAAACTGGCGAAATGTTATTTTTAGTGTATCTTTATTCAGCGATATATTTTTAAAAACATATCGAAATCTGAGGACAGGATGATGACAATAACGATGAAAAAATTAGGTCTTTGCAGTGCCATTTTCGGGGCGGGATTATTGATTCAAACCCCTGCATTTGCTGCCGAATCAGTAACAGTATATGCCGCTGCCAGCTTAACCAATGCAGTCAATGAACTCGATGTAATCTATCAAAAGAAGAATAAAACCCAGATCAAGACCTCATATGCCGGTTCCTCAACTTTAGCCAAACAGATTGAAGCAGGTGCGCCAGCTGATGTATTTATCTCGGCTGATACACAGTGGATGGATTATTTACAAAACAAACAATTGCTTGCAGCTACAGATCGCATCAATTTATTGGGTAATCGTTTAGTGATGATTACGCCTAAAGATCGGCCGATTAAATTAAAAATGGATAAAAGCTTTGATCCAGGTAAGGTGATTCAGGGTAAGCTGTGTACAGGCGATACTAAAAGTGTACCAGTCGGGAAATATGCCAAGCAGGCATTGACTTCACTGGGCTGGTGGGACAAGGTTCAATCTCGTCTAGTGGAAACAGAAGATGTCCGTGCTGCCTTAAACTTTGTAGCCCGCGGTGAATGTCAGGTGGGTATTGTCTATGCAACTGATGCTGCCATCAGCAAAGATGTAGTTGTAGCCGGTATCTTCCCTGAAAGTACCCATCCAGCGATTATTTATCCTGTGGGGCTGATCAAGAAAAATACCGAATCGATTAAATTCTATAAGTTTTTACAAAGTGGGCAGGCCAAAGCCGTATTTAAAAAATATGGATTTAGCGTGTCGCAGTAATTGAATGATGATCCTTAGTCCCGAAGAAATTGAAGTCCTTAAGCTATCGTGTAAAGTGGCAGCCGCATGTCTGGTGTTTAGCCTCATTCCTGCAACGTTAGTAGCTTGGGTATTGGCCCGAAAAGAGTTTTGGGGAAAATCACTGTTCGAGACCTTGGTGTTCTTGCCTTTGGTTTTGCCACCTGTGGTGCCAGGCTACTTGTTACTACAATTGTTTGGTAATCGCGGATTATTCGGACAATATCTGGCACCTTTCGGTTTAGAGTTTGCCTTTAACTGGAAAGGGGCGGTATTGGCCTCGGCGGTCATGGGCTTTCCCTTGTTGGTGCAATCGATTCGACTGGCGATTGAACTGGTAGATCAACGTTTGGAAATGGCCGCGAAAACCTTGGGCGCATCTTCCCTTTGCGCTTTTATACAGGTGACCTTGCCATTGGCCAGTAGCGGGATTTTGGTGGGTAGTATTCTGTGTTTCTGTCGTAGTTTGGGAGAATTTGGTGCAACCATTACCTTTGTTGGCAATATTGCCGGTGAAACCCGGACTTTACCGCTGGCGATGTATAGCTTGATGCAGCAACCGGATACCGAGGCAGCAGTATGGAGATTGATTATATTGTCTTTAACCGTGGCGTTCTTTGCGCTCTGGTTTGCACAGTGGTTCAATCGATATCAGAAAAATAAGCGTGGGTATTCAGCATGATTGATTGTCATATACAACTGCAACAAGGGCAATTCTCTCTGGATCAACGTTTTCAATCCGATCAGTTGGTGATTGGCTTGTTTGGGGCTTCCGGTTCGGGGAAAACCACGATATTGCATAGCATTGCCGGATTAATCCGACCGCAATCGGGTTGGATTAAAATTCAGGATCAGATCTGGTTCGATCAAGCTCAAAATATCCATCTAAGTACACAGCAGCGTCGCGTGGGCTTGGTTTTTCAGGATGCCCAACTGTTTCCGCATAAAAACGTCAAACAGAATTTACTGTTTGGTTTTAAGCATATTGCACCACAACAACGTCAGTTTGAAGCGGACTATATTGTTGAGCTACTCAAATTGGGACATTTGCTGGAACGTATGCCCATTAAGCTGTCTGGAGGCGAAAAACAGCGAGTGGCTTTGGGACGAGCATTATTATACTCGCCACAATTGCTGCTTTTAGATGAGCCGCTGTCTGCACTGGATACGGCGCATAAAGCCGAGATCATTCCTTTTTTTCAACGTGTCAAACAGGAAATCAAGATCCCGATGTTATATGTGAGTCATGATCATGCCGAGATCGAGCAGCTGAGCAAGACAATCTGGTATTTATAGATAGCGTTGTAATAAGGTGAAAAACTTTTCTACTTCCTCCTCATCCACATGATCAGCACCTTTTAATACATGTTCTTTTAAGTGTTGTTCGATCAACTGGTTCATTAAACCATTCACCGCACCTTTGACTGCAGCAACCTGCTGTAAAACCTCTATGCAAGAACTGTCAGGATTGGTGAGCGATTTCTCGACTGCTGCGAACTGTCCCTGAATCCGCTTAAGACGATTTAAAATTTTCTTATCTTGGTGTAGGTGAGACATACTTTTTTTCCTAAAAAAAATATATACTAGGGGGAGTATATTGGAAGACTAAAATAAATGCAGCATAGTAACCTAGAACGACGTCATTCTCATCAGTTTGATCAAGGAAATCCTTTAGCGCAAAAAAGAATTTTAATTGCCACTCTTTTAACGGCAGTGATGATGGTGCTGGAAATTCTGGGTGGCTGGTTTTTTAATTCGATGGCTTTACTTGCCGATGGCTGGCATATGAGCTCGCATATGAGCTCGCATATGCTAGCCTTGGGACTGGCTTATTTTGCTTATCGTATGGCACGACATTATGCCCATGACCAACGTTTTAGTTTTGGTACCTGGAAAATTGAAATTCTGGCGGGGTATAGTAGTGCGATTTTATTGATGGTGGTCGCGCTGTTGATGGGGATTCAGTCACTGGAGCGCTTATTCAATCCGGTCACCATTCATTTTAATGAGGCGATTCCGATTGCGATTATTGGCCTGATGGTCAACCTGATTTGTGCTTGGCTATTACATGAAGGTGGTCATGATGATCACCATCACCATCACCATCACCATCACCATCACCATCACCATCACCATCACCATTCGCATAGCCAGCATCATGAAGCACATCACCATGCTCATGACCATCATGATTTAAATCAAAAAGCTGCATTTCTGCATGTAGTTGCCGATGCAGTAACCTCTGTTCTGGCCATTATTGCCTTATTTGCAGCCAAATACTTCGGCTGGAATTTTCTGGATGCTTTGCTCGGAATTGTGGGCGCATTGCTGGTGGCGAAATGGTCTTGGGGGCTGATGCAGGAAACCGGAAAAACCTTGCTGGACGCCGAAATGGGTCATCCTGTGGTTGAAGAAATACGGGAGGTGATTGCCGGGTTTTCACAGGTTGACATTACCGATCTGCATGTGTGGAAAGTGGGGAAAGGCAAGTTCTCGTGTATTGTCGGTCTGGAAACGACATTGACCGATCTTAATCCTGATCAGGTCAAAGCCGCGCTGGCGATTCATGAGGAAATTGTGCACGCCTCAGTCGAAATTCATCATATTTAAGATTGAGTGGCATCGAGTAGGATTTTACGCTACCCGATGCATCTGCTTAAGCACCGATATATAAGATCAGGCCACAAAATGCTGAGGCAAATATCACATACAACACATTGATCTGGAATTTGAATAAGGCAATCAGCGCTGCAAGGGTAATACAGGCTGCTTCATAATTAAACGGGTGGTTAAAGCCCTTTGGCCACAGCACATGATAGCTAAAGAATAAAGCCAGATTTAAAATGACTCCGACCACGGCGGCCGTAATGGCGGTGAGGGGTGCCGTGAATTTCAGTTCATTATGGGTTGATTCAATGACTGGCGCGCCTGCCAGAATAAATACAAATGAAAATAAGAAGGTAAACCATGTGACAATTACGGCGCCGAGCGCACCTGCCAAAAACAGCTGTTCAGCACCCAATACAGCATGATTGTACGCCCCTAGAAAACCCACGAATGCCACCACCATGATCAGAGGGCCGGGAGTACTTTCGCCCAGTGCCAGACCATCAATCATTTGAGTGGGACTTAGCCATGCATAATGATTGACTGCACCCTGATAGACATAGGGCAATACGGCATAAGCACCGCCGAAAGTGAGTAGGGCGGCCTTGGTAAAGAACCATGCCATCTGGGTATAAGTATGGTGCCAACCCAATCCCAAAGTTAAAAGCAACATTGGCACACACCAAAGTAATGCTGCAATGAGCAGGATTTTGACGAGATTGCGCCAGCGGAAAATGGCATGCGCTGGTGTCGGGGTATCATCATCAATCAGGGCGGCTCCATAGCTTTTATGGCTGTTTTGATGGGCTGCCTGAGCCGTAAATAAATCCGGTTTTTTCCTGCTGAGCAGATAGCCGGTCAAGGCAGCTGCTAAAACGATCAGGGGAAAAGGAACATTAAACATAAAGATGGCAATAAATGCGGCAGCGGCGATCCCCCACATAAACGGATTTTTAAGTGAGCGACTGCCAATACGATAAGTCGCATGAAACACAATCGCCGTGACTGCAGGTTTAATGCCATAAAATAGTCCTGCAATGATCGGTACATCACCAAACTGTACATAAATCCAGGACAGAGCAATCAGGATAAACAATGCGGGAAGTACAAACAGAATCCCTGCCACCAGCCCGCCCGCTGTTCGATGCATGAGCCAGCCAATATAGGTGGCCAGCTGTTGTGCCTCGGGACCGGGCAGGAGCATGCAATAATTCAATGCATGTAAGAATCTTTTTTCAGAGATCCAGCGTTTATTTTCGACCAGTTCCTGATGCATCACTGCAATCTGGCCTGCCGGTCCGCCAAAACTGATAAACCCCAGTTTCAGCCAGAACAGCAAGGCTTGCCAAAAGGGTACAGCGGCGATGGGCTGATCGAGCTCATTGATTTGTTTTTGTTGCATGATCATTCTCGAGAAAAATTGGCATAGAGGCCATCAAAGACATAATTAGAGAGTTCAAGTAACTGATCATCATCCGTAATTTTAGTTCTTAAGCCTTGGATGACTTTTTCAATTCCGATTGCTTCGGGTGGCTCCACACCACCAACATCAAGAAAATGCACAATTTCCGCAATCTGCTTTAAAGCAGAATGTTGATGCAGAGCAAAACTGTGCAATAAGGTTTCAAACGTGACCCAATGATCGATATGACTAAAGCGGGCGCCATCAAAATCAAATCCCAGAGCAGTGGCTGAACAATCGTTTGGTGTGTCTAACCAGATGAAGGTTGCCTCAGGGTCAATAAAATTCTGGATGAGCCAGGCGGATGCTAAACGATCAATCCATGGGTGTTTTCTGGTGGCCCACACCCTATTTTGAAAGTCCTGTTTGTGTAGGATCTGAATATCGCCGTATAGGGCATGCGGTTCATCGGTTTCACCGCAACGTAAAATGCTCTGTTCAACTGCATTGAGTTCCCGAACCGTTTGCTGCTGTGCTTCGGTTGGGAAATAGTCAATTTCAATTAATGCATCGAGCTGCTTGCGTAGCTTGCGGATCTGTTTCAGCAGTTCTTTTTTATCGGTCTGGTTGAGTGCCTGTCTTAGCTGGCTGAGCTGCTGATAGAGCGCTTCATAGTCTTCTTTCCGGTTAAATAGCTGTACGAGATCCAGGTGTTCTGAGGCAATGGTTTCAAATAGATAGGCACTGCCATGTTCTGCAATTAGATTTTCGGCAATCGTATCAAACTTTTCTGAATGCTCTACCGGCAGAATATATACCCCATCTCTTAGTGTGGCTGCGCCGCAGGCTTTGAGTGATCGCCATACCCGCATCCGTGTTGTGGTGTTCTGGGTGGGGAGGGAGGAAATGAGTAAGGTTATTTTCATGTAATATACTCAACTTATTTGTTAAATATATTACACTTAAATTTTGTTTTATAAATCTAAAAAATTCATATCCTTGTAGGGTTTATATATAAGTTATTTGAATGTTTTATGACAGATTCAAGGCTTTTAAAAATGCCCAGGGAAAGATACCTTGGTCATGTCCATCATCAAAACAGATTTGAATGCCGTAACCTTGTGAGTAGATTGCAGAGATGGCAACATGCTCTGGATATTGAATTTCTTGCTGACGTAGACGTTTGGCTCGACAAAACCCGCAAGGACAACTGGCTCTCAGTTGGGCATGGCTAAACTGCTTTTCTGTGCCATCCTGCCAAGACAGCAATAGGCGTTGCTGTTCGGTATCGACTTTAAGCTGATCTGGTTCAAGCGACATCTTGTTTCTCCTGAATGAGTGCCAGCCCGATACGGATCGATTTACGTACTTCAGGATCCGGATCTTCTGCATGTTGCAATAAAATATGCTGGGCCTGTTCTCCACCAATTTCCCCTAAGGCAATCGCCACTTCTTTACGTAGGTTGCTGATGTCATGCTGGAAATTTTCCTGAAGTTTGGCAATTGCAGCTTTGTACCGAAGTAAACCTAAACTGCGGGCCACCGCAATCCGTACTTGCCAGTAAGTATCCTCCAGCTGTTGCAAAAGCGGTTGTTCTAATTCGAAGGCTTTTAGTTTTCCAATGGTCAAGGCAGCTTCGACCCGCAGTTGCCATGCTTCGGCGGTAAGAGAACTGTGTAAGGCCGATAAAATCTCGGGTGTTAAAGCTTGACTGGCTGCCAAACCGCCTGTGGCGATACGACGGATTTCAGTTTCAACATCAAACTGGGCAATTTGTGCCAAAGCAGATAATCCCTCAGGCTTCTGCAGCCAGCTTAAGCTGCTGACGGCTTCCTTACGTACCAAAGGATTGACATGTTGTAGCTGTTGCAAAATATCATCAAACAGCTGCTCAGCGCGTAATTCCTTAATTGCCCTTAACACTGAAGCAAGCACAAAGTCATCTTGATGCCTTAAATAACTTGCCAAATGACCAGCAGATTCGGGATATTTAATTTCACTTAAGCTTTGCGCGGCTGCAACACGCACATTTTCATGGGGGTCGCTCAAGGCTTGGGCCAAGGTATTTAAAGACGTTGCATCCTCCCAGCCCTCTAAACGGGTGGCTGCCAACTCACGAACCTTGCTGGCAGGATCATGTAACACGGCATGCTGTAACCAGCTTAACAATTCGGTTTGTTCCTCATCGGCAATATTCATCATTGCGACAAAGCGGATATTTTCATCGTCCTGATTCAGTTGATGGAGATAATCGGCATAATCAGCATCAATATCTGTCAGGATTGGGTAATTTAAACTCATCTTTTATGCTTCCTAAACAGCGGCTTTCTGATTTAAACCGAGTGGATTTAACCGGCTCAGTTCGGCTTGGGTGGCCTGTTTTAATACTTGTATGCAATGTTTTTTAATTTGGGTAAATTCGGTCGAAGTCACCAGATCAACATGTCTTGGGCGGGGGAAATCCAGTTTGATTTCTTCGATAATACGTCCCGGACGATGACTCATGATCAGGACCCGATCCGCCAGAAACAAGGCCTCATCAATATCGTGGGTAATGAACAGCACCGAGGTCTGAATGCTTTGCCAGATTTCAAGCAGCAGTTCCTGCATCTTTAAACGAGTCTGAGCATCCAGTGCACCAAAGGGTTCATCCATCAGCAATACTCGCGGTTGATTAATCAGCACGCGTGCAATTTCAACCCGTTGTTGCATACCACCAGACAGTTCGGCAGGATATTGATGTTCAAAACCTTTTAAGCCGACCAGTTCAATCATTTGTGCTGCCTGTTCCTGTCTTTGGGCTCTGGAAATGCCTTTCATTTTCAAGCCAAAGCAGACATTGTCCAGTACACTTTTCCAGGGAAACAGGGTGTGCTGCTGGAACACCAGGCCACGGTCGGAAGAGGGTTTTTCAATAGTTTTTTGATCCAGTAACATGCTGCCCGAGCTAATCGGTAAATGACCTGCCAGTGCACCGAGCAGCGTTGATTTACCGCAACCCGAAGGGCCCAGTAAACAGACAAATTCACCCGCCTGAACGTCAAAAGAGACCTGATCCAGTGCCTGAAAGCGTTGTTTATCCTGACCCAGATGCAGGTTGATATTGTTTAAATGAATATGACCGTACTGACGCATGTTATGCCTTCCTTAACTGATACCAAGGGGTAAGTTTTTTTCCGAGATAGCGCAGAAAAGCACTGCTGAACATGCCTAATGCGCCAATCAACAGCATGCCGACAATAATGTCTGCGTAGTTTTGCAAGGTGAAGGATTCCCAGGTGAAATAGCCAATGCCAAGCTGACCAGAGATCATTTCAGCCGTGACCAGACAGAACCAGCAGGTACCCATGCCAATTGCGAGACCTGTGGTGATACTCGGTAAAGAGCCTGGAATAATCACTTCTCGCAAAATGGCAAACTGACCCGCCCCCAGACTTTTTGCGGAAGCAATTAAACGTTGATCCACGCCTTCAACGCCATGAATGGTATTGAGCAAGATTGGAAATAACGCACCTAAAAAGGTAATAAAAATCATTGAGGCTTCTGATGATGGAAACATTAGAATTGCCAAGGGAATCCATGCCACAGCCGGAATCGGACGCAAGATTTCCAAAGGTGGCATCAATAGAGCCGCCAGCATTTTGGAATAACCAATCAATAATCCTAAAATGACCCCAACCACTGACGCGAGTAAGAAGCCAACCAACACTCGAGTAATACTGGCTTTGACATGTGCAAGCGCGGTATCCAGTTCGGCAAAAGCAACTAAAGACTGAATCACTTCTCGTGGCGAAGGCACATTGGCAAAATTGATTAGCCCTAAATTTAAATGATGCTGTGAAGCCAGTTGCCAAAATACCAGACTGAATACCAGTGACACGGCACTTAAGCTGTATGAAATGACACGACTTTTTGAAAATTTCAGCACAGGGCGGATTGCCTTAGACTGAATCGGTTGGGTATCCGCTAAACTATTCATATTGTTTTCTCCTGAATCTCAAAATCCCCCTAAATCCCCCTTTAAAAGGGGGACTTTTCACGAGTCTAAAGACTGACTAAGATTCGTGAGGCTCCTCCCTTTCTAAAGGGAGGTTGGGAGGGATTTGTTCATTTCACTAGCTTTTGGGCATTATTAAAGTCATAGACTTTACCGCCATGTGCTTTGGCCCAATTGTTGGCATCTCCACGCAGTAAGAAGGCACTGATCTGACCGTTTTTATCGGTGGCATACCATGCCAGATTCGCCAGTAATTTGATTTTTAAATTACGGTCTTGGTTGTACACCACACGGATGTTTTTACCGCTCTGCTTTAATTTATTTAAATCTGCAAAGGCCGTTTCAGGTGTAGCATAACTACGCACTTGGGCTTCGCCTTTGACCCAAATTTGTGTGACCCGATCAAAACTTTGAATCGGTTTTTGCGTCAGGGCATCTTTGGCAACGAGAGGGGATTGAGCGTAATTTTTGAGTTGTTGCGCGTAATTCAGGCCGGCGCTTTGGAAGGCTTTTTTAATGTATTGCTCATCAATGAATTGATTGACATTAAGATCAACATCATCACGTCCCAGATATTTCAAGGTGTCAACTGCAGTTTGCGTAGCACGTTTGTATTCAGGTTTCCAGCTCAGGTCACGGGTCTGTACGCCGAGAGGTCCATGAAATAAATACACCACTTCGGCAGGGATACCGGTTTTGGCTGCGATCAGTTCACTATATTTTTCAGGTTGTTTACGGATCAGTTGATCGGCTTCAATGGTCGCGCGTAAGTAGGCCTGAATAATTTCCGGATATTGCTGGGCATAGGATTTGCTGGCTAAAGAACCATGAAAGGTTGGGGTCTTGGCCTGTGCGCCGTCATAAATTTTGCGGGCAAAACCTTGGTAGGGAAATAATTCTGCAAAAGGAACGAAGTCGGCATGGGCATCAACCTTATTGCTTTTCAGGGCTGGGCCTGCGACTTCAGGCGCTTGGGCAATAATTTTGACATCCTTTTTCGGGTCCCAACCTTGTGCAGCAACAGCACGTAGTAAAAGACCATGTGCGGTTGAGGCAAAAGGTACAGAAATGGTTTTTCCTTTTAAATCTTGGATAGAGTTAACCTCAGAATCCAGCGGAACCACGATGCCGTTACCACTTCCCGTGGTACTGCCAGAAAGCACACTCAGGAAAATACTTTCTTTGCCTGTCTTTTTAAACGCGACATTGTTATTCACCGCGGGGAAGTCTGCCATGGCGCCGATATCCAGACGACCAGCCACCATTTCGCTGGTTAATGGTGCTCCAGAAGTAAAATTTTTCCAGACAATATCGTATTTGGCATCTTTATATTTGCCTGTTTTTGGCAAATATTTGGGTAGTAGGTTTAACTCGCGAATCAGCAAGCCGCCTGTAGCACAGTTAATGGTGGTATCTTGCGTACCAATGGCGATGCGGATATTTTCTGCATGTGTCAGGCTAAAGATCAGCAGTAAACTACTGCTCAGAATCAGGCTTTGGGCCAAGTGGTTAAGTCTCATGTAGTTCCCCTCATTTAAGTAAATATGGAATGTTGACCTGAATTGCATCGGTCGGGCAGTCTTTCTCGCATGGCATGCAATACCAACATTCATCAAACTGCATATAGGCTTTGTTACTTTCTGGATGAATCGCCAATAAGTCCATTGGGCAAACATCCACACAGACGGTGCAGCCTTTGTCCGCAATACATTTGTCTTCATCCACCAACACAGGTGCAGCAGTGCGGTGGGCAATTTCTTTAAAAATAAAAGCCATGTGATGTTCCTTATTCGACTGTTTCAGCGACTAATTTTTTATTGATACGTAGCAGGTTGTAGGAGTTGGCTTCATCTTGTTCGATCGGGATCAGATAGGGCTCAACTGCTTTTTTGAAGCTGAGCATATTGCCGTGCTGATCCTTTTTCAGATGGGCATGACAGAACCAGTCTCGATCATTTTTTTCAGGGCAATCTGCACGGTAGTGATAGAGTCCCCAACGGCTTTCTTCACGGAAGAGAGACGCCCGTGCGGCCATTTCGGCGCAGTCACGAATCACAGTGACTTCGGCGGCACGCATCAGTTCATGGGGATGACTGGCATTGATCTGGGCGATATCGGTTTTGATTTCTTCAAAGCGTTTCAGCGCAATCTCAATTTTCTGTCGGGTTTTCGGTGGCTGTAAGTAGTCGTTGACCATACGACGCAACTTGTATTCCACTTGTTCCGATGACAGCCCTTCTGGACGGTGTAAAGGCGCAAAAATACGGGCTTTTTCAGCTTCAATTTCCTGCGCATTCAGTTCTGAATCGGCTTGTGCTACGACATATTCGGCGGCATTGACCCCAGCAAACCAGCCATAGGTAAAGGCACCGAGCATGTAGTTATGTGGAACGGCAGCCATATCGCCCGCGCTATACAGGCCTTTGACCGAGGTTTCGGCTTTTTCATTGACCCACACCCCGGAAGCACTGTGACCGCTACAGAAACCGATTTCTGAAATCTGCATTTCCACCATGTCTTGTCGGTAATTGGTGCCACGACCTTCATGGAAACGTCCACGGCTTGGGCGTTCATTGCTATGTAGAATTTCTTCAATGGTTTGAATGGTTTCTTCGGCCAGATGATCCATTTTCAGGAACACCGGGCCATTGCCGCTTTGCAGTTCCTGATAAAATTCCCACATCATTTGGCCTGACCAGTAGTCACATTCAATAAAGCGTTCACCTTTACTGTTGGCGGTATAACCACCCAATGGACCGGTCACATAGGCACAGGCAGGGCCGTTATAATCTTTAATCAATGGATTGATCTGGAAGCATTCCAGATTGGAGAGTTCAGCCCCAGCATGGTAAGCCATGGCATAACCATCGCCGGCATTGGTCGGGTTTTCATAGGTGCCCATCAGATAGCCAGATGCAGGTAGGCCCAAACGTCCAGCAGCCCCACAACATAAAATCGCAGCCTTGGTTTTGATCACATAGAAATCACCCGTACGACAATCAAAACCGAGTACACCATTGATGGCGCCTTCGGCATTTTTCAGCAGGCGAGTAGTGACAATGCGGTTATTGATCTTGACCTGAGCACGTTTCAGTTGGCGATACAGGACTTTTTTAATGTCGTGACCTTCAGGCATCGGCAGTACATAAGCGCCCATGTGATGGACTTTTTTGACCGCGTACTCACCTGTTTCATCTTTTTCAAATTTCACCCCCCATTGATCCAGTTGCTGAATGGTGGTGAAACTGTGTTTGGCATAGGCATAGACGGTGGCTTGATTGACAATGCCATCATTGGCAATGGTAATTTCCTTGGTGTATTGCTCAGGTGTGGCGTAGCCTGGAATGACGGCATTATTCAGGCCATCCATGCCCATTGAAATTGCGCCACTGCGTTTCACATTGGCTTTTTCAATCAGTAAAACTTTCAGGTTGGGGTTGGCTGTTTTGGCTTTGATGGCTGCCATTGGGCCAGCCGTCCCCCCACCGATGACGACAATGTCATAGTCCAGTGTAATCGTATTCATGTTGTGCCTTTTTGAGTGCGTTTTAATTCACACGGTTAGTGACGTTAGGTATTTCTTTTTCGATCTACTCTTAAACGGTATTGGAAGGTCTCTCCCGAGAAGTAGAGATATTCGAAGTCAATTGGATGTCCAGCATGATCGTGAGTCAGTCGCTCTACTCTTAACAGCGGTGCATTGATATCGACCTGCAGCAGTTCACTGAGTTCTTCGTCAGCAAGGGTGGCATCAATGTTTAAATCTGCATGTCCCAAGGCAATCGATAAATCTTCTTCAATCGCTAAAAACACATCGCGCGTGGAGAGGTTGATCTCTTGCAAAGCTAGTCCAATCGCTTCGGGTAAATAGGTCAGTTCAAATGAAACGGGTTTACGGTTAAGCAGGCGAATGCGTTTAATTTCCACCACGGTACTGTTTACTGAAAGTTTTAATTTCGATGCTATTTGTGGTGTGGCAGGAATAAAGCGAAATTCTTTGACCACGTTAAACACCTCATGTCCCATATTGGTCATAGCTTCTGCAAAGCCTTGTAACTGGGAAATGTTTTGGAAGGTTTTCGGTGCGCTCACGAAAGTACCTTTGCCTTGAATCTTGTAAACCAGGTGTTCGAGCTGAAGTTGATTAAGTGCCTGACGAATGGTGATACGACTGACATTAAATAATTCACTCAGTTCTTTTTCAGATGGCAATTGCTGATGAATCCGATAGCTCCCCTCGACGATCTGTTGCAGTAGGGCCTGATAGACTTGATCATACAATGGGCGTTCGCCACTTACTTTATTCACAATCGGTTGGTTCATTGCACTTAAACTTGTTATAACAACTTGGTTGTTAGATTAGCGATTATGCAAAATGAAGAAAAATAACTTATGCAGCAAAAAATATCTGTTTTTGTGCATTGTCTATTGCGCAGGATAAAAATAAAGATGCTTTTTATTGTTTTATGAATGGATGATTTCTATTGATATATAAATGAAAATCAATATTTTAAGATATATTGATTTTCATTTGGTTTGCTATTGTCGCCAGATTTATAAATGAAAGTGCTCGTTTTAGCTTGGGGTATTTTGCGGAAATAAGACCGGTTCTGCGGCTAATTTTTCTGCCAAATATTGAATGAAGACACTGAGTTTCGGTGGCACATGACGGGTAGGTGGATAGAGCAACCATGCACCACCACTGTAATGGGTCTTAAAATGCCAATCAGGTAAAACCTGAACCAAACTCCCTTGTTCTAAGGCATGGCGTGCCACGAAGTAAGGCAAACTGGCAATGCCGAGATGCTGTAAAGCGGCACTGAGACGCACGCCGGTATGATTGGCTGCATAACGACCACGGACTGGCACCGTAATCGATTTCTGTTCCTGCTGGAATTTCCACTTCGAATCATTGGGCTGTTCACCCAAATAAATACATTGATGCTGCTTTAAATCATGTGGATGTTGCGGGATGCCATGTTGCTGCAGATATTCAGGCGTGGCACAAATTAAATGATCAATATCAATCAGTTTTCGTCCCATCAGGCCACCCGGTGGCTGTTCGGTAATACGAATCGCCAGATCGACACCATCATCAATCAAGTCAATATAACGGTCTTCCAATAGCAACTGAATATCAATTTGGGGATAAAGTGCCAGGAATTCGGGCAAATGTGGATGGAGCATAAAATGCCCAACGGCTTTGGGCACACTGATCCGAATTACGCCTTGTGGTTCAATATGAAACTGTCCCGAGCTTTCCATTACCGCTTGTGCCGCATTGACCATGTCGACACAGCGCTCATAGACCTGTTGACCACTTTCACTTAAGCGCAGTTTACGGGTAGTGCGATGCAGTAAACGTGTGCCTAGAGCACGCTCTAAACGGGCAATCGCGCGGCTGACCGCAGAAGGAGTAGAACCGAGCTGCCGTGCCGTTTCAGAAAAGCTTTCCGTTTCGACAACTTTAACAAAAGTTGCCATTTCAGTTAACAGAACCAGACCTTGATTTGTGCTCATGAAGCAAAAGTTATTTGGATTTTGATTGGATTATCGCGCTTTAAAAATCGCAATACAATCTTTTTCCTGTAGTCATGATGGAGATAAATCAAATGTGGCAGTTGTATGGACATGAGTTTCTGGCCTTGGCATTGATCCATTTTATGGCAGTCGTTTTACCGGGTCCTGATTTTATTATTACAGTACGACAAAGTGTGCGATATGGTTATTTAATTGGCTGTATCACTGCAATCGGCATTGGTGTCGGCATTTCGGTACATGTGTTTTACACCTTGGTGGGTGTGGGTGTGCTGATCCAGCAAAGTGTCTGGTTAATGTCGGTATTGCGCATAGCTGGGGCGGCTTATTTGATTTATTTGGGCTGGCAATGTTTACGTAGTCAACCGAATGCCAATCTGGATATTCTGGCGGGGGAAGCGCTGGGCAAACCGAGCTTGATCCAAGCCTTTAATATGGGCTTTTTGACCAACGCGTTGAATCCGAAAGCGACCGTGTTTTTTCTGGCGATTTTTACCACGATTGTGAGTCCGACCACACCGTTAAAGGTTCAAATCGGTTATGGCATCTGGATGTGTCTGGTGAATGCATCATGGTTTATCTTGGTCAGCATCATGTTTGCACAACCGATTGTACGGAAACGCTTTTTAGAGTTTGGCGTGTATTTCGAGCGGGTGATGGGCGTGATCTTGAGTGCAGTGGCAATACGCTTGATCTGGAGCGTTGCCTTTGCCTGAATAGAAAAAAGACTGCACCGAGGCAGTCTTTTTTTATTGCAGAGCGCTTAAGCACTGCGTTTGTTTCTGCTCAGTTGATGTAATACCGACACCAGCAAATCAATTTCTTCCGTGGTGTTGTAAAACGCCAAAGAGGGGCGCACCGTCTGTTCCACACCAAAACGACGCAAGATCGGCTGAGCACAATGATGTCCTGAACGTACCGCAATGCCATGTTGATTCAGTGCTTTACCCACTTGCTCGGTTGAATAACCTGCAAGGGTAAAGGACATCACACTGGCTTTGTTTTTCGCCGTGCCAATCGGTTTCAAACCTGCGACGCTGCTTAGCGCATGCTGGCCATATTCCAGCAAGTCATGTTCATAACGGGCAATATTGTGAATGCCGAGGCGTTCTACATATTCCAGTGCAGCACCTAAACCGACTGCATCGGCAATATTACCCGTGCCTGCTTCAAACTTGTTTGGCGCAGGTTGATAAACCACTTGTTCAAAGCTCACATCCTGAATCATATTGCCGCCACCTTCCCACACGGGCATGGTTTCCAGAATTTCAGGTTTTGCATAGACAGCTCCAATCCCTGTCGGTCCAAACACTTTATGCCCAGAGAATACAAAGAAGTCAGCGTCAATGGCCTGAACATCGGTTGGCATATGCGAAACCGATTGAGCCCCATCGACCAAGACCCGTACACCTTTGGCATGCGCGATTTTGATCACCTCGGCGACAGGCGTGACCGTACCTAAGGCGTTGGACACTTGGGTAATCGAGATCAGTTTGGTCCGTTCATTAATCAGTTTTGGCAGTTCTTCCAGAATGATTTGACCGCTATCATCCACAGGAATGACGCGGAGTTTGGCACCGACTTTTTTGCTCAGTTGAAACCAAGGTACGATGTTGGCGTGATGCTCAAGATGAGACACGATGATTTCATCACCTTCAGCAATATTTTGTTCACCCCACGTTTTGGCAATCAGGTTAATGCCTTCGGTGGTGCCACGAACAAAAATGATTTCCTTGGATGATTTTGCTCCAATAAAACGGGCCACCACATTACGCGCATGTTCATAGGCATCAGTTGCACGTGCTGCCAGTTCATGTGCAGCGCGATGAATATTGGAATTTTCGTGCTGATAAAAATAGGCAATACGATCAATCACGCTTTGTGGTTTCTGCGTGGTTGCTGCATTATCAAACCAGACCAGAGGACGGCCATTGACGCGTTCTTGCAAAATGGGAAAATCACGACGAATCGCCTGAATATCCAAAGGTTGCGCCGCACTGGCAACAAACTGCGGTTGTGAAGCTTGGTAATTGCCATAACCTGCATTGTGTTGCGGCAGATCCAAGAAGTAAAAGCCTGAAGTTGCATTATTTTGTGCTTGAGTTGAAGCTTGAGAATCTTGCTGCAACACACTTTTTAGCACATCGCCATACGGCAATTGAAATGATT
Organism: Acinetobacter courvalinii; assembly: GCF_014635545.1. Lineage (GTDB taxonomy): Bacteria > Pseudomonadota > Gammaproteobacteria > Pseudomonadales > Moraxellaceae > Acinetobacter > Acinetobacter courvalinii. The sequence goes on along the minus strand of NZ_BMDA01000001.1, from coordinate 1,886,095 downwards.
GTGCAGTCGCAAAACTGGCAGCATCAAAGTCAGAGCTAGATGAGCTGGGTGCTGCAAAATCATTTAAAAAATAAAACGGCGATGCCTCGCTTGTAGACGGACGAGACGGTTCAACCAAAGGTACATTCGGTGCACTATGAATGGCCTGTGGAAAATTTGGTTCAATCGGTGGACGAGGTAAATTCGCCCCGCCGACCACGGGCGCAGAGGCAATGGCACGACGTTCAGGATAATCGGGATAGTTGGGAATATGCTCAGGATATTCAGGATTCAAACTTTTTTCATAGGCAATATTGGGCGCACGACCACTTAACGCTGCTAAAGGTTCAGCAGGTTGGGGGTGATGGGGGGGAGTACCGATATTGGGCAGGTCCAGATTCAAACCAGAAGGATGGCCACTGCCAGAGCTTGGCAATGCAGCAAAAAATTCAGTGGCAAGCCTTGAAAGTGTTGCTTCATCCGGGAAGTTGGACGGTGGTTGAACACCGGCCACTTCAGAACCCGTCGGATGACCTTGCCCAGCAGCTGTAGATGAAAGCTTACTTGTAGTTAACTGGGTAGTCATGATATTTGTCCACCTCCACATCTTCGAGTACAGCCAACGCATCCTCGGTCAATACCGCCAATGAGCAGTACAGTGAGATCAGATAAGACGCAATCGCATTGCGGTTGATGCCCATGAAGCGTACGGAAAGACCGGGTGACTGCTCACCTGCCAAGCCCGGTTGGAACAAGCCCACCACACCTTGACGTTTTTCACCTACACGGAGGAGCAGGATTTTGGTTTTACCATCTTCCACTGGAATCTTGTTGGATGGAATCAATGGCACACCACGCCATGTGATGAACTGAGAGCCGAATAAACTGACGGTTGGTGGTGGCACGCCACGACGGGTACATTCACGGCCGAATGCTGCAATCGCATCTGGATGTGCCAGGAAGAAACCGGGTTCTTTCCAGACCTTACGCAGTAAATCATCAAAGTCATCTGGTGTTGGCGGGCCATTTAAAGTTGAGATACGCTGTTCATCTGCAACGCTGGCCAATAAACCATATTCGGGATTATTGATCAGCTCGCTTTCTTGGCGTTCTTTAATGGTTTCAATGGTTAAGCGCAATTGTTCTTTAATTTGATCGTGCGGGCTGCTGTAAAGATCGGCAACTCGGGTATGAATATCCAAGACGGTAGACACACCATTTAAGAAATATTCACGCGGTTGCGCATCATAATCAACAAAGGTTTGCGGCAATGTAGCTTCATCACGTTGCGTACATGCCACTTGGATATCATCGGTGTTGCTGACACGGTTAACACGATAAATACCTGCTTCAACAGGAATCCATTGTAATAAATGTGTAAGCCAGCGCGGAGTAATGGTCGAAAGTTGTGGAACGGTCTTGGTGGCGTTGGCAAGCTGTCTGGCTGCATGATCGCCAAGTGCAAGTTGGGCTTTGTCGGTGGTTTTTGCCATGAATCAATTTTCCTGTTGTTTTTTGGCTTTGTTAATAAAAAGGGTTGGTTTTTATTACAATGTGGTTTAATCATTTATTGAATTAGACTAGAGCTGATTTATTATTTTTAAAAATATTAATATGAGATAAATAATGCTGGATTGTGATTATATGACTCATAAGAATATATTTATAAAAAATAAATATAAAATGCGAATATTGACGGTTTAATCTAAAAACCATCTGCTTCATTTAATTAAACTTTACTGTTATGCAAGGACTCGCTGGGGGATTGTAAAATCTGGCTACCTGCTGCAACGCTATGGGTGAGCCAGACATTGCCGCCAATAATGGAGCCTTTACCAATGGTAATGCAGCCTAAAATGGTTGCACCTGCATAAATCACCACGTGGTCTTCAACAACCGGATGACGGGCATAATCTTTTTTCAGTGCGCCATCTTCATTGACTTCGAAGCGTTTTGCGCCGAGCGTGACCGCCTGATAGATGCGGACATATTCACCAATCACCGAGGTTTCACCAATCACCACGCCGGTACCATGATCGATAAAGAAGCCTTTACCAATTTGCGCCCCAGGATGAATATCAATCCCGGTGGCTGAATGGGCCAGTTCAGAAATAATCCGTGAGAGCAGCGGTACACTGTGATAGAGCTGATGGGCGACACGATGATGAATAATCGCTAAAATCCCTGGATAGCAGAGCAGTACTTCATCGACGCTATGTGCTGCAGGATCGCCTTCATAGGCTGCACAGACATCGGCATCCAGTAGACGACGGATGTCCGGCAAGGTGTTGGCAAAGTCCTGTACGATGGTCTGTGCCAATGCCACCTGTTGTTCATATAGCAGCCTGTCGTTATTCGAAATGGGAATCTGCTTCACCCGACTTTTGGCTTCATAATTTAAAGCCAGTTTGACCTGTGCAAACAGGGCATTCAAAACCCGGTCAAGCGTATAGGCAATATAATAATCTTCTGTTTCCTGACGCAGCTCACTGGGTCCAAGCCGCATTGGAAATAGAATGCCGCATAGATCATCCAGTATTGATTTAAGCGCCTCTTTGGATGGAAGTTCGCGTCCACCAAATTCCTTAATACGGTGTTGCCGTTCCCGCCATTCGTGTCGTGCTTGTTGTAAGCCTTCGACCACCGGCTGTATTTTCCATTGGCTCACGAGAGTTCCTTGCAAAATCAGGGGTTAAAAAACATCAAGCTTCAAAGGTCATATCAATCTTGTAGCCAAGGTAATTGATGAATACGCCAGCCATTGCTTTGATTTCGTTGTTGCTGTTCGTTCAGATCGCCTTCGAAGCCTTCTAGCACGTTATAGACTTGGGCAAACCCGGCACTAAAGGCCGCAGTCGCTGCCAAAGCCGAGCGTTTACCACTACGGCAGAGTAAAAGAATGGTTTTGTCTTTGCCGACCTTGCTATCCAGTTCTTTCAGGAAACGTGGATTTCGGTTGAATGAGGTACCGGTTGCCCACGCCACATGGATACTTTCAGGCACATAACCGACAAATTTACGTTCTTCATTGGTGCGGACATCCACTAAGATGGCATGACCTTGTTGAACCAGAAACCATGCTTCAGCAGGCGGAATACTGCCGGTAAAATCAAGCTCATTGTCTTCTGCATATTGTTGTGCGCGTTGCAGGATATCTTGTGGGTCGTTTGAAGAACCGTCTGAAGTGAAGTTGGATTCTGCAGCTTGAGCAGAATCAAATTGAGCATTCATTTTTATAACCTTTATATACATCAGCGGGATAATGTTTTTATCTTAGGACTGTTTTTATATTCAGGAAAATAATCAAAATTTATTTATATATCTATTTTTGATAAATAATGGGTATTTATTAACTTATTCAGAATATGGTTTAAAATGGTTTTTTTAATAAATACATTTATTGGATTTAAAGATGAAATTATCAGGAATTAATATTTTACTTTTCCATTAAGTTGCATCATAAATATTTAAAAAGGGGAGTTTGGAAAATTAAATGCAAGAGCACTGAAAAATATCGCTATTGATGATAAAAACAGCATAAATTGTCTAAGACTTATTCTTATCTTATAAAGGAATAAGCAACTCACTTTTTCTTATTTTTAATCATAAGGCATGCCGCATACCATAAGCCTATATTGTTGAAAGATCATCTAATTATGGGCATCAAGAACACCAAGCCGCTAATTGTTACAGCGATCGTCCTAGTGGCGATTGTTGCTTTTATTGTCTATCAAAATCAAAAAGATGCTGCGCCTGTTCAGTCTAAAAACAACAAGGCAGTGGTGATTGCCTATCAGACAGGTGTTGACCCAACCAAGGTTGCACAGGCCAATGGTGATTATGAACGTGACAGTAAGCAAGCCATTCAATGGCGTAAGTTTGATGCAGGTTCAGATGTGGTCAATGCATTGGCTTCGGGTGATGTGGTGATCGGCAATATCGGTTCCAGTCCGCTGGCCGCTGCAGCAAGCCGTGATTTACCGATTGAGGTCTTTTTGGTGACGGCGAAATTAGGTGGCTCAGAAGCATTGGTGGTGAGTAACAAATCCGGCATCAAAAACCCGCAAGACTTGATTGGCAAAACCATTGCCGTGCCGTTTGTTTCAACCACACATTACAGCTTGTTGTCAGCACTCAAGCATTGGAATATTGCCGATAACCAAGTCAAGATCATTAATTTACGTCCACCTGAAATCACGGCTGCTTGGGAGCGTGGTGATATTGATGCCACTTATGTCTGGGAACCTGCATTAAGCAAAGTCAAAGCCAGTGGTCATGTCTTGACCGATTCGAAACAGGTCGGCGAGTGGGGTGCACCAACCTATGATTTATGGGTGGTTCGTAAAGATTTCGCTGAAAAAAATCCAGAGTTTTTAAAAGCATTCGTAAAAACCAGCTTGAAACAACTTGAAGCGTATCAGCAGGATCCAAAAGCATTTGAACAAAATGCGGACAATATCCAGAAAATTGCTCAGCTGACAGGCTCCGATGTGAAAGATATTCCTTTACTGTTGTCAGGCAATATTTATCTGAATGGCCAGCAACAACACGCAACTTTAGCGGGTGAGTTCGCCAAAAATATTTTCGATACCGCAACATTCCTAAAAAGCCAAGGCAAGGTGGATCAAGTTAAACCTGATTATCAAGCGAATGTCACCACCCAATTCTTACAGCCCTAGGAGATCGAAATGAGCGTATTAGCTGCCGAGCATCTTCATTTAACCTTTCCCAAACAGACCGTGCCTGTATTGCAAGATATCAATCTTAAGATTGAGGAAGGCACCTTGACTGTGGTTTTGGGTGAGTCTGGCTGTGGTAAAACAACATTGTTGAATATCTTGGCGGGCTTTCAACAGCCAAGTTCGGGCCAGATTACACTGGATCATGAAGTGGTGACTGCACCTGATGCACGCCGTGCGGTGGTGTTTCAGGATCATGCACTGTTACCTTGGTTAAATGTCTCTGAAAATATCGGTTTTGCTTTACAGCTCAAAGGCTTGAAAGTGCAAGAAATTCAACAGCAAGTCGATGCAATCCTGAAAATTGTGGGTTTAAGTCATGTGGCTCAAGCCAATATCTGGGAACTGTCTGGGGGCATGAAACAACGTGTCGGTATCGCACGTGCCCTGATCAGCCATGCGGCATTCATTTTGCTGGATGAGCCTTTTGCTGCGCTGGATGCCTTTACCCGTGAAATCATGCAGCAGTTGGTACTGGATTTATGGATTGAACAAAATAAATCGTTCTTCCTGATCACACATGACATTGAGGAAGCGCTTTTGCTGAGCAATCAGCTGGTGTTGATGACGGCGCGTCCAGGCCAGATTGTCGAAACTTTAAAGCTGGATTTTGCAGCGCGTTATAAGCAAGGTGAATCGATCCGTGCGATTAAGTCGGATCCACAATTTATCCAGTTACGTGAGCAACTGTTTGAACGCTTACGCGTACAGAAGCAGGCAGGACATGAGGTGGCTGTATGACGGGTCAAGCAAAAAACACCGCTTATGAGCTGAGCAAGGCAGAACAACTGCAAGCGACCAACAATGCACAGCCGGATTCAATCTTGAGTTCAATTGGGGCTTTTGTTGCTCGTCATCGCAGTTTGGTACTCAGTCTTTCCAGTGTACTGAGCGTATTGGTGATCTGGTATCTGATCACGGCATTAAAAATTGTCCCAAGCCTGTTTTTACCAAGTCCGCAAGCGGTATGGCAGAAGTTCCTTGAAGTCAGCCAGCAAGGCTTTATGAAAGCCACCTTATGGCAGCATCTGGCCGCGAGTATTTCTCGGGTCTTATTGGCCTTGGTTGCCGCGATTGCGATTGGTGTGCCTTTAGGTTTATGGATGGGACTGAATAAATGGGTGCGTGCAGTGCTTGATCCATTGGTTGAGTTATTGCGTCCGATTCCACCTTTGGCTTATTTGCCACTCTTGGTGATCTGGTTCGGGATTGGTGAAACCACCAAAGTACTTTTGATTTTCTTTTCGATCCTTGCGCCTGTGATTATCAGCAGTACCCATGGCGTATTGAGCCATCAGCTCAATCGTGAGCGTGCAGCTTTATCTTTAGGAGCGAGCCAGTCGCAAGTATTCTGGCATGTGATTCTGCCGACGGCATTACCGCATATTTTAACGGGTGTCCGTATTGGTTTGGGTGTAGGCTGGTCAACCTTGGTGGCTTCGGAATTAGTTGCAGCAGATCGGGGCATTGGTTTTATGGTGCAGTCGGCGGCACAATTCCTGATTACCGATACCGTGGTTCTCGGCATTATTGTCATTGCGATTGTCGCAGTAAGTTTTGAATTGTTTTTGCGTTGGTTACAGAAGCAATTATCTCCTTGGTATGGCCAACAGTTATAAGTGTGAGTAGTAGAAGATGACGTTAAATATTGAAATTATTAAACCAACAATCGGTGCCATTATTCACGATGTTGATTTAAACACGGCTGATGAAAATACTACACAACAAATTCAACAGGCTTTGCTGGATCATCATGTGATCTTCTTTCGCAACCAGCAGCTTGCCCCTCAGGCACAAGCTGAATTGGCGCGTGGTTTTGGTTCTTTGCATATTCATCCGATCTATCCATCGGTAGACAATGTTCCTGAAATCATTGTGCTCGATAGCTGGAAACAGGATTTGCGTGACAATGAACTCTGGCACACTGATGTGACTTTTAGCCAGAAACCGCCATTGGGCTGTGTATTGCAAGCCATCAAGATTCCACCTGTAGGCGGTGATACCCTGTGGTCGAGCGGCGCGGCGGCATTTGCTGCCTTGGATCAAGACTTGCAGCAAAAGTTAAAAGGTTTAACCGCAACCCATGACATCCGTCAGTCTTTCCCGATTGAACGTTTTGCGCATAATGATGTTGAACGTCAAAAACTGGAAGAAACCTTTAAGCGTAATCCTCCTGTTGTTCATCCTGTGGTGAGAACGCATCCGGTCACGGGGCAACCGATTTTGTTTGTGAGTGAAGGTTTTACTACCCGTATTAATGAACTGGATGAGACTGAAAGTGCTGAATTGCTCCAGTATTTATTTGCCCATGCCACCAATGAGCAGTTCCATTTGCGTTGGCAGTGGCAGGCAGGCGATGTGGCAATTTGGGACAATCGTTGTACGCAACATAAGGCTTTATTTGATTATGGTGATGCGCATCGGATTATGCATCGTGCCACGATTAACGGAGATGTACCGTTTTATCAAGCGGCAAGTTAAAATTTAGTTTTAATTTTTTGCTTCGGTGGAATCTTACAGAGATCTCATCTTATTTTTGGATAAGCCTTCAGCTGGAGTTACTTTTGTTTCGGCAAAAGTAACCAAAACCATTGTCATCCACAAAACCTGTTTACTTCCATCATCTCTTTAAATTAATCGCAGAAATGGCATTTGATTAATCTCACGCAGGTTGTGGATGACCTGTAGCACCAGTGATTCCTGAGAAAAGTTCTATATAAAATGGTAGATAGCACCCATTAATCCAAAATTTTCAAAGTATTATTTAATTAGAAATGAGCCTCTTGTTTATAGATTGAAGGCGCTTGTCCGGTCCAGCGTTTAAAGGCACGTCGGAATTCACGTAATTCGCTAAAACCCAGTTGCAGGCTAATCTCACTCATTGACAGGTTCTGTTCAATCAGTTGCTTGGCCTTGCGTTCCAGTACATTCTGTCGGATTTGTTGAAAACTCAAGCCCTCTGCTAATAATTGCCGTCTTAAATGGCGTTCGCTGATCCGTAAATGTTCAGCAGCGTGTTGCATCTCAAAACGCTCAGGTAAATGCTGTTCAATCAAATGATCGAGTAAATGCACATAGCCGACCTGATTGAGCCGGTCGATTTCTTTTAGGGCCTGTTCACAGATCTGGATGGCAGTTGCGTAGTTAGCGGGACTGTAATTTTTTAAGCTGCGTTGCAACAGGCGGTGACTAAAACGCATGACATTTTTATCACGGTTAAACTGGATGGGGCAGCCAAACAGATCGTGATATTGTTGTTGATAGTCGCTTGGGAAATAGCTGAGCTCAAGACTGATGACATCCTCATGATCGCCCAGCATCGCGTTTAAACAGGTAATGATGCTGCTGAATAATTCATCATAGAAAAAGGCTTTGAGTGCATTGCAGGGATAGGGTTCAGTGACTTCCAGCTCACACAGATCAGCATGGATGGAAAAGTTAATATTTAATACACTGCCAGAAATCCGATGGTAGCGCAGCGCAATGTCCAAAGCATCTGCCACGGTTTTACACGATTGCATGGCAAAGCCCAAAATTCCCATCGAAATCAGACCTTCACTACTGCCAAGTTTTAAACCGAGGTCGGGTTGCTGATAGGCTGCAATGGCTTGCCGAATAACATCACAAAGCTGGCTGAAACGAACCACCCCTTGGGTTTGCCGTATTTGTGCAATGTCTAAACCTGAATCTTGAAACCATGCGGCATAATCCCACTGTTGCTGCTCTGCATAATGGATCAGGCTCGCCAGAATGGTGGGTGGAATAAATTGCTGTTGATCATTTTTATCGCTGATACATATAGGCATAAGTCCGTTTTGCCCCCCACAGAAAAGTGTCTTTAACCCTGTTGGGTATCGCATAATTTTGATTAACTTTCAACATGCTTTAAGACAGTTAGAAAAAGAATTGAAAGGAAGTCGTAATGTATCAGGTGGGTTGGGACAAGCAGAAAATCAAAATCAAAGCCAAAGGCTATGCCATGTTTGGTTATGGACAATGGTCACATCGGGCCTATGAGCAGCGCACAGCTTTATTTGCACGTAGCGTGAGTATTGTCGATCAACAACGTAACCGATTAGTCATCTGTTGTTTGGACGTAGGTTGTATTACCCATGCCATACGCAGCCAAACTGTAGCGCAACTTACACAAATTCTAGATTCGAAATTTGATGAAAATCAACTGCTTCTCATGGCCACCCATACCCATTCTGGGCCTGGCGGTTGTGGCTATGAAGCTTTGTATAATATGCCGACCCCTGGATTTGTGCCTGAACATTTAAAGGTGATTGTTGAGGCAATTGTACAGAGTATTCAAAATGCAATTGCATCTGAACAAGATACCGAGATTTTTTTAGCGACTCAGCTTTTCCCGGAACAGACACCTGTCGCATGGAATCGTTCAATCAAAGCCTATAATCGTAATCCAGAAGTTCAGTCACGTACCGAAGCTGAAACGCATTTGGCCTTGAATCGTGAAATGCAGTTGATTGGTTTCTATCGGGAACAAAAACTACAGTCCTTTATTTCCTTATTTGGAGTTCATGCAACCTGTTTGGGAAATTCTTTAAAGGCCTATGATGGCGATAATAAAGGTTATGCAGCCGCATTTTCCGAGCAGGCTTTAACTGAGCAAGGGATTCAAAATCCAGTGACGATTTTTGCTCAGGCAACTGCAGGGGATGTATCACCGCATTTTCATGGCAAAGACCAACTCAAGATTCGCAAAAAGATCAAAGGCGAGCAGGAATATCAGTACGCGCAACAAAATGGTCGTTATCAAAGTGAACTGGCTTTGACGGCCTTACAACAGCAGATGCCTAAAGATCTGAAAAATGTTGAAGGCAAGATTGATGCTGTCTTGTCCTATGTCGATCTGAGTAATATTGAAATTCCAGAGGCGTTCGCAGCGGGGCAAAAGCATGCCAAGACCAGTCAGCCTTGTCATGGCACCGCATTTTTTGCAGGCACACCTGTCGATGGTTTAGGGGCGCCCAAACCCTTAATTATGGGGATACAATTTTTAGCCGATCAATTTCGCAAACAGAAAACCAGGCATTCCAATGCAGCTGATTTTGTAGCGTATCAGCAACTGTATGCCTCTCAAGGGCCGAAACAGATTGTACTGGAAGCGGGTGCCAAAAAGATTTTAGGTCAACCGATTGGTTTTCCGCCCGGTATTCTTGATCCGTTGATAGCAGAAATGAATCGACAAGTGAAAGTTGGGGCGATTCAGCACAGTCCCTTAGTTCCAAGTGTAGTTCCATTACAGATCGTGCGATTAGGTCAATTGGCTTTGATTTGTTGTCCAGGAGAATTTACCACCATCGCAGGACAGCGTGTGGTTGATACCGTTAAACAGACGCTTGCCGCACAGGCTTCAATTGAAAGTGTCTGGTTAGCATCCTACTGCAATGATTATATGGGTTATGTCACCACCTATGAAGAATACCAGGTGCAAGCCTATGAAGGGGGACACACCTTATTTGGTCAATGGACACTGGCTGCCTGTCAGAGCAAATTCAAAGCATTAGCAGAACAATTAGGATTAGAAAAAAACAAACGTCATTACGATGAAATGACAAGACCACAACCGATTCCAGCACAGGAACTCGCAAAACGCAGTAATCATGGCAATGTAAAAACTGCCGTTAGCCAAGGAGAGGCAGTATGAGTAATCTAAAACAAGGCATCTGGTCAAACTGGTCTGGTTTTCAACAATCCAAACCGCAACAGGTTTTACACCCTGCCAATATTCAAGAACTACAGAGCATCGTTGCTCAGCAACAAAAAATACGGGTAGTCGGTGCAGGACATTCTTTTACGCCGTTGGTGTGTACCGATGCCACCTTGTTGTCTTTGGATCATATTGCAGGTATTGCATCGACGGATCATGACCGATGCCAGAGTAGTATTTATGCGGGGACCCGTTTATATGATCTAGATCAGCACCTACAGCAGCAATCGATTAATCAGGCCTTGATGAATCAGGGTGATATTGATCAGCAAAGTCTTGCGGGAGCGGTCTCTACGGGTACACATGGGACAGGTGCAGATTTACATTGTATTTCGGCCTATGTGGAGGCTTTTGAGTTATTGACTGCTTCTGGTGAAATCCTGCAATGCAGTCGCACAGAGCATCCTGAAATCTTTGCCGCAGGACGGGTTTCTTTGGGTAGCTTGGGTATCTTGACCCAAATCACCATGCAGAACCGTCCTCGCTATAAACTCAAAGAACATATCGAACTTTGTCCTGTTGAAGACATGATGCAGCATATTCAGCAATGGAAGCAGCAGCATCGACATATCGAATGTTTTGTGTTTTCCCATGAAAAGCAGTTGATGCTAAAAACTTTGGATGAGACCGATGAAGCGGTTTTGCCGCGTAGGGAAAATTTCCCGTCTGACGATACGCTGCTGACCCTTTGTTCCGAGTTAACCAGAAGCTTTCCTGCACTGAATCCGTATTTACAGAAGCTATTAGGTATTTTTGTTAAACCGACCACCTATGTGGATTGGTCGAGTAAAATCTTTCCGACACCGCGTAATACCAAGTTCAATGAAATGGAGTATCAGATTCCTGTAGATCGTGGAGTTGAATGTCTGGATGAAATACTGCATGCCTTAAGAAAATATAAAGTGGCCACCTTTTTTCCACTCGAATTTCGCTTTGTGAAGGGGGATGATATCTGGCTCAGTCCGTTTTATCAGCAAGATTCCATTTCAATTTCTGTGCATCAATATCACAAACAAGACCCGAAGTTGATTTTTGAGGTGGTTGAGCCAATCTTGCAAAAATATCAGGGTCGTCCGCACTGGGGGAAAATGCATACCCTGACAACGACTCAATTACGGACTTTATATCCAAAGTGGGATGATTTTATGGCGTTGCGTCAGCAGCTTGATCCGGAAGCCAAGTTTTTAAACCCCTATCTGGAAAAGCTGTTTTTAGGTTAGTTCTAACTTGGATTGGACTTAAATGTTTATTGAAAAATAATTAACTTTACGGAGTCTTACCGAGTTTTTATCTATTTTAGGATAAGCCACTTCGTCTTGCGCTTCACTAAAGCTTTAGTCGCTTTGGCTTGCTCAGGCTCGCCTTACTTTGGTTTCGTCCAGAGAAGCGTTTGAAGCTTTGTAAGAGCAAAGGCATTGTCATCTACATGAGGAGCGACTAGCTCTGAAGGTAGTTCAGCTTTATTTCGCTTGGCCAAAGCTTTAGCCGCTTTGGCTTGCTCAGGTTGTAGATGACTTTTTCGCGTATCAAATTGTATGTAAATTTTTTTGGATTGAAAAAGGTATAGCCATGTTGGATCATTATTTTAAACAACTCAATCTGGACCTGAAAAAACAGGGGATTGCAACTCCACAACTGATTGTCGATGAAGCCGCGTTAAAACAAAATATCCAGCATGTTCAGATTCGCCTTGCTCACGCCACACATTTAAAAGCACGCCTGGTGGTGAAGTCATTAGCCAGTCTGGATTTACTCAAGTTGTTATCTGCCCAGATCAACACCCAGCGTTTTATGGTATTTCATCAACCGCATATTATTTCGATATTAGAAAATTTTGCCGAAGCCGATATTTTGTTGGGCAAACCGATGCCGGCTCAAGCGGTACGCCATTTTTTTGAACAACATGCAGCATGGTCGGATGCCAATATTCAGTGGCTGGTGGACACCCAGCAACGTGTGCAGCAATATCTTGAGATTGCCCAGACCTATTCGCGCTGTCTAAAGCTGAATATCGAGATTGATGTCGGTTTACATCGTGGCGGGGTTCAGTCGACCCAACAACTGATCGAAATATTAAAGCTGATTGAGCGAAATCCACAGTATTTAAAACTTTCTGGCTTGATGGGCTATGATGCGCATGTCACCAAAATCCCTGCCATCATTAAAAAACCTGAACTGGCTTATCACGGCTCCCAACAGACTTATGCGCATTATCAGCAGCTGATTCAAAAACAGTTCCCAACCTTGTGGAATGAGGCGTTGTGTTTTAATGGCGGTGGCAGTCCAACCTTTAGCTTGCATACCACGGCAAGTGTCTGCAATGACTTGTCTTTTGGTTCAATGTTGTTAAAACCGAGTGATTTTGATAGTGATTTTTTACAGGCATTGCAACCTGCATTATGGATCGCTGCACCTGTGCTCAAGGTATTGCCATTTACCCAATTGCCTTCGATGTCGTTACTGGATAAATTGCCGCATAAATGCAAGGCGCTGTTTATTTATGGCGGCTACTGGCTGGCTGATTATGTTTATCCTGATCAGTGTCATACCCATGCCTTGTATGGGCGCAGCAGTAATCAGGAGCTGGTCAATGTACCGAAGAATTGTGATATTCAGGTCGATGATTTTGTGTTTTTAAGACCCACACAGAGTGAGGCAATTATTCCTCAATTTTCCGAGTTAAAACTGTATCGCACACATGCTTTTGAGACATGGCAAACTTTTAGTGAGTGACGATGAGTCATCAAGCTTTGCTCATCAATATTCGAGCTAAAAACTTGCCGTGTATCTGGAGCTTTAAAACAAATCGGCCAAATGACAGCTTTTTGCTTCAGTCAGGTTTTCAATGGAATCGACCAATAGAATATTGATATCTTTTTCACTTTTATAGGCCGCGATCACTTCTGCATAAATCGGCTGTTTTAGTTTGGTGGCGTTGGAGAGAAAACCTGATACCGCCTTTTGCTTAGACCAGTCGGCATCTTTTAACACATATTCATTTTGCGCAATATCGCATCGCGTTAAAATGGCCTTGTTATTCTGAATAGTTAAGGTACCTATAAAAATATCCATGCTCTCTTTGGGATCAGGCGAATTGGCAATAGTCGTGAAAGGAAAAACTAAGCCAGATATAAATAGTGCAAAGACAACAGCGATTTTTTTCATTGGATTTTCCTGAAGATGACATTCATTATTAAAGTAATACTTTGAGATTTTAATCTCAGAGGTGGATTGAATGCCAGAAAATAGCCAAGTAGGCGCAGGAATTAAATCGGATCATGCGCCTACTTGGCTGGATAAGACTGAATGACTAAAAGCGATAACCCATCTTCAAACCATAGCCAATGGCGCTGTTATCTTTAAAATCGGCTTGTTCAGCAACCGGTTTGATCCCTGGTACAGGAATGTAATAGGTACCGTCTTCGGCCACCACATCGCCTAACCAGAAGTATTTAACGCCTGCGGCAATAAAGTAGTTCGGGGCAGGATTAAACTGGGCACCTAGACCAATCCCCCAAGAGCCCTTGGTGGGGTTCAAGGTGGAGGCTGGGTCGCCTGTACCCGAGTCCCAACTGACTTCTGTGGAGGCACTCCATTTTTCAGTAAATTGATGTCCGAGTCCGAGATTGACCGTCCATTGATCTTTTTGGTAGCTATCCAGATCAAAACCACCGCTATAGCTGCCTTCGCTGATCAAGTCAGTCAGGTATTCGGTGACTGCGCCAAACTGGGTCGGGCGGATGTGAAAATCTTTCCAGTTGACCCAACGTAGATTGCTATAGAGTAGTGTGTCTTTATACACACCCGTCTGAAAATCAATATTCACGGATTGTGGCGTACTAATTTTAGTCTTGCCCGGTGTGGTGACTTCCAGAGGTTCACCAAACATGGTCTCAGTTACCTGCATATCGTGGTCGATCTTGGAGCGATAGGTCACTGCGACTTTTAAGGCAATATCCGGGATCTGATAACTCAGGCCTGCCAGCCAACCGACTGCATGATCCTGTTTAAATTTGGCATCATAGCCATTAAAGGCTTCACTGTATGAATTACCACGTAGTGCGACATCCCCTTTGACCGATTGATAGACCGCACCGCCATAAAGTTGAAAATTACTAAAAGGACTGACACCCAAAATCATGCTAATGCTTTCAGTATCAACATTGACCAATGTGCCTTGATGGGTAAATTCATTGTCCGAGAAGGTATTATTGGACTGCATCGGATAAGTAATGTCCGCACCAAAAGGCTGGTCATAGAGCAAGCCAAAGCTGATCCGGTCGGTCAGTTGCAGCTTGAGCGCAGCAGCATAATATTGAAAGCTGTTGCCCATATTGCCTGAGTTCAGGTTCTGCGGATCATTGACCAGTTCAGGACGATTACGGATTTTTCCTGAAATATCAGGATCGACCGCTGTGGCACCAACCTCGACATAATTGCCATTTTCCAGAAAGGGTAAAATAGATTGGCCGGATTGATCCAGTGCCGCAGCATGATTGAGGGTGGCGGCAAATAGGCTACAGATGCCGATTAAAATTGGATTGCGTTTCATAGTGATCATCCTTGGAAAACCGTGTCTTATTTTTAGCGCTGATATTTTTATTAACGGTCATTTTTTCTATTAGCAGTAAATTGATTTCACTCAATATTTTTAAATAGAAAAGCAATGTCCATGCTTGTAGTGAAGCATCTTTTCAAAAGCGGGAATAGGGTTGTAAATGTTCAGGATGGGGGGCTAAGCGGTCAATTCTTTTTATTCTGATAAGAAAAAAACCTTGTGATCGGGCACAAGGTTTATGAAGCATATTGGGGGATTATTGCTTGACGATGAGTACAGGAATATGTGATTCAGTTAAAACTGCCCGGGCCACACTACCCAGCAATAAACGTTTGACGCCTGTACGTCCATGTGAGCCCATCACAATCAGGTCGGCACCGACTTCGTCGGCAACAAAAATAATGCCTTCACTGGCGGAACCATGGTGGATTTTGGTCTCGACCTGAATACCGTCGCGCACAAAGGACTGGGCAATATCCTGCAACTGGGTTTTGGCGTGTGCTTCAGCCTGCATAAAATAATCGGTTACTGCAGGGGCCAACTGGTAAAAATCAACGCCAACAAAAGGGTCAACCACAACCACACTCAGAACGGTCACTTTTGCTCCGGATAGTTTGGCTAAAGATAGTGCATGTTGAACCGCTGCATAAGAAATTGGAGAATCGTCGACCGGGACTAATATATTTTGATAGGACATCTTATAGTGCTCCTTTATGGTTATAAAAAATGATAAAGCATAAGATGTTGATAACATATTGAGCTGGCGCGAGCAAATCAGCGCAGACTGAATCTGTATGATAAAACTGAAAATAATCTAGAAAAACAGCAGAATCCCCCGCAAAATAGAGCGATAAGAAAATCACTGTATTTTTGTAAGTCAGCTTAAGATGAACCTGAGTGCCAGCGACAACCTTTCAACTGTATTTGAATGTATAAGGAACTTTTGTGTTATTGAGTCTAGAGGCATTTAAGCAACAAAAATTTGACCAGATGGCTGCGAAAATCATGGCTGATCCAGACGTGTACCTGGATTTTGATTCGGTTTCAGATTTTTATAAAGCGGCATGGTTAAATGAGTTTCCACAAGGCACCACATGGTCAGCCACGGGACTGGATGACGGGGCTGAACAATTTTATGCAGTGATCGAATATGGGGATCATTATTTGTATATCAGCCGAATGGAACGTGTTACGGTCAAATTAGGCATACGTCATCATTACAATAAAAATAACTAATCCGAGCAGTCATCTATTTTTAACGGCTCAGACTTTGAGATATCGCCTTGAATGTTATACTTTTGCGCAATGATGAAATCCTAATAAAACAAAATGGACATTTAAAAAATGGCACATCAATTTACGGTGAATGAAACAATTCATGGTGTTTCAATTGAGGACTTTTCTAGACTGGTGGCAGATACGTCATTGCATGAAGCAGTGTGTAAACGTATTCCTGGGGAAAACCTGGAAATTATTGAATCGGCGGTAAATGGCGATATTTATACCTTGCGCCGTGAATATAATCTGGATGTGAATATTCCAGATGTGGCAAAAAAATTATTAAAAAATGCATTCCGTTTAAAACGTGCTGATGTGACCCATTTAAAGAACTTAACTTCTACGGTTGAACTAGGCGCAAACCTGCCTTTGGAAGCCAAAGGTGAGCGTAGTGTGACTGGCGACAGTGAAAAAGTGAATATCTCTTTAACATGGACGGTTAAAGTCAAAGTGCCGTTGATTGGTGGCATGTTAGAGAAGCATGCAGAGGGTGAAATCCGTAAATTCAGCAATCTTGAAATCGAGATTGTTGCTGATGAATTAAAGAAACATCTTTAATTTTTTTTCAATGAATAGAAGACTCTCCAATTGGGGAGTTTTTTGTTTTTAGAAGCGCAGGAAATAGGGAATAACCGAAAGGAGGATCCCCATGATGCTGATCAGCGCGGTACTTTCAATCATGTAGGTGAAGAACATCAGAACCAGACCACAGACCAAAGGCACAGTCATCTTCTGTTTTTTGCCATACAAAAAATAGCCTAAGCCAATCGAGCTAAAGAGCACACCTAAAAACAGTTGCGTTGCATTCATTGGGATTTGCCCGTGTTATTTTTTTCGCAAATATATTATGACAAGATTCTTAAATGAAAATTATGGTAACTCGATAAAATATCCAATACGATAATATCCACTATTTGGTCAAAACAATTATAAGGGCGTGGGATGAGCGTAATTCTACCTGTAGCACAACGTGGTGAAGAGATTTTAAAAATTAAAGCGGCGGCAGTCGCGAACGGGGAATTCAATAGTGAATGGTTATTGCAACTGGCATCTGCCATGCATGCGACCATGCTGGAACGCAATGGTGTCGGTATTGCAGCACCTCAAGTCTATATTTCTAAAAGATTAATTATTGTGGCCTCACGCCCTAATCCGCGTTATCCCGATGCACCTGAAATGGATGCGGTGGTGATGGTCAATCCCGAAATTTTAGCGTTTTCTGAAACTACCTGTTTCGGGGAAGAAGGCTGTCTAAGCGTGCCGAATGAACGGGGGCAGGTGGAACGGGCACAAGCGATCAAAGTCCGTTATTACACCTTACAGGGTGAAGTGATTGAAACCGCGTTTGAAGGTTTTCCTGCCCGCATAGTTCAGCATGAAGTAGATCATCTGGATGGCATTTTATTTGTTGAAAGAATAAATGAGTAGCTATAACCGTTAGCAAGCGGATTGTGGTTGCAGCAATGCCGCCAGAGCTAAAATCATTACAAAAGCTATAATTTCAATATTATCAGTGTTCTGTATTATAAATTTTCACAAGATTAAAATTCGACTGTTGTAAGGCGACTGAACATGAAAACTCCGCTTCCTGATTATTTGGCTCATGTGATTGAAGCCTGCGATACAGATAACAGCGGTCATCTCGCCGATTATATTCCTGAACTGGCCAATGCCAATCCAGATCGATTAGCGCTGGCATTATCGACTGGCGATGGTGAAATCTACTCCGTAGGAGACGATGAGATTGAGTTCACCATTCAATCGATGTCTAAACCATTTACCTATGCCTATGTGTTGCAACAGTTGGGTATTGATGCCGTATTAGAAAAAGTCGGTGTTGAACCTTCAGGTGAAGCCTTCAATGAAATTTCATTGGGAAAAGATCGCCGTCCCAAGAATCCGATGATTAATTCGGGTGCTATCACCACACACTCCTTGATTCCAGGCAAAGACGACTTGTCAGGTGCAGAGATTCTGCGTCAGTTCATGAGTGAGCTGGCTGGTCGTGAGCTACAATTTGATGATGCGGTATATGAATCAGAAGTAAAAACCGCTTATCGCAATCTCTCGATCGGTTATATGTTGCGAACCGTGGGGATTTTGGAGTCCGATCCTGTTGATATTGTGAATGGCTATATCCGTCAATGCGCGATCTTGGTGACGGTCAAAGATCTGGTACGCATGGGTAGTGTTTTTGCCAATGGTGGGGTTGATCCTAAAACTGGAAAGCGTTTATTGAATCGTGCTGTGGTACGCCAAGTTCTGAGCGTGATGATGAGCTGCGGTATGTACGATGCAGCGGGGGATTGGCTGACGACGGTTGGCATTCCTGCTAAAAGTGGTGTCGCAGGTGGAATCTTAGGCGTGTTACCCGGTCAGGTCAGCATAGCGGCTTTTTCTCCTCGACTCGATGAACATGGCAATAGTGTACGTGGCATCGATATCATGGAAAGACTCTCACGTGATATGGGCTTGCATTTGATGGAAGGCACACCTTCCGCACAAACCATTGTGCAGAGTCATTATCGGACTGGAAAAGATGCGTCTTTAAGTGTCTACGTACTGCGTGGTGTATTGAAATTTACTGAAGCGGAAATGTTATTACGGACGTTGCAATGTGAGCCAGTCGATAACAGTAGCATCGTGATTGATTTATCCCAGATTTCCTTGATTCATGATGTCGGAAAACGCATGTTTCTGGAGGGGATTGATCGCTTGATTGATGATGGTCACAGCCTGTTGTTAGTTGATCCTGAACAGCGTCTGGATAACGCACGAACGCATAAAGATCGGGTGTTGCATGTTTATCAGAATCTTGAGGATTTGATTGAGAAGCATAAAGAGTTGTGAGAGTAGAGAGCCTATATTGAAATGATATAGGTTCTAAATAGCATTTATATATTGTGCTAGTTAGATCAGGTTGAGCGTCTGTTTTAAAAGTAGGTATTGATGAAGCCTTATAATAAAAACCTAAAGCAAGCATCTCGAAATTTAAGAATTAATATGACAGATACTGAGCAACTGCTATGGCAAAGAATCAGACGTAAACAGATTTTAGAATTAATGCTAAAAATTTTTTTAAATTAATAATTTTTTTATTGCAAAAAATGAATTTATAATTTATTATTATAAATAAGGGATAGCGCCTATACTTGAACGAGAGTAGAACAGCATTAATAAATAGTCAATTACACATCCATAAATTGGCTTAGTTTAAACTCGTTCCTAAGTATTTTAGGTGTTTTTTTATGACTAATTATAGTAATTTTATTCTTAAATTAGATATTTCTGAAATTAAAAGTTTAGCGGGATCTTTTAAGGTTCTATTTGATACTGCAGCATATTCACTTAATGAAAATATGTTGCCTTTTGAAGTTTTTGAATTTCCTAGTTATCAACAAATCATTGAAATATTAGCAAAGAAAATTGGCTATAACTCGTTTAATTCTCTAAAAAATGATGAAAGAAAATATTTTGTTTTAGATTTGGATAAGCTTGTTCCCGAGGATTTTATTAATATATCAAAAAATAAAATAATGTTTTATAGTTTTAGAAATGAATTATTCCCAAAAATTGTTTTAGAGTGTAAATACACACGAGAAATCCAAAGAGAAATTTTTAAAAATGTTTTGATTAAAGTTATTAATGAGATTAAAAGTTACTTTCCTAATAATTTTATTAATCTTAAATATATTTCATCTTTACAATTTGAGTCTGATCTAAAACTATTTTTTTCGGGTTTTTTTTGGTGTGAGAATTACCTTACAAGTAAGAAAGATAATTTTGAAAAAAAACCTTTATCTTTAATGGCTGTAATGTTAACAATTTTTTCAAATAAAAATAAAGCTGTTAAAGTATTAAATAACTTCAATCCTATTTTTAGGTTGCTATATGTTTGTGAAAAAGTAATTACATTTGATATAGATAAAATTTTTAAAATTAAATTGAATGAATTTGAAAAAAATAACTTAAAAATTTTTTTAGATACATTGTTTGTTGAATTTGATTATTTTAAGAATGAGTTTTTTAAAACAGAATTTGATCTTACTAGTTATATTGGTAATTGTGAATTTATTACTCTGGAAGAAAAAGTAAAAAACATAGAAAATGAGCTAAACTTTAAAAATGATGAAAGTAAATACTTTGCTTTAATTGATTTTTTTGTTTTAAATAATTTTAGCGAAATTAAGGAAAAAGTTTTATTCTTCAACGATGTGGAGGTTGGTGAAATTATTGATCTTAATAAACTAATAATGCACTATATAATTAAAACTAATTCAATCTATGATTTTGAGAATGAATTAATTCCCGAGTTTGATACAGATGAAGGTATGAGAAAACTCGTTCAACTGGCAATTGCTCAAATGAATTTAGAGTATTATTTTATATCGCTAGGTAGTGAAAAAAAATTAAAGCAATGGTTTTCTGTAAATGAAGAGAACTTTAAAGAAAATGAGGTTTGGGATTTTTGCAATGATTATTTAGATATCGAGCATTGGGAAGGTAATATAGAGTTAAAAAAAATATTACTTTCAACCGAACCAAATTATGAAAAATATATAACTATAATAAGAGAATCTTATAAATAGTTGAAAAAATCCCCTCAATCGAGGGGATTTTTTCTTACAGCTTAACCAATCGAATCATCCAAATTCGGCGCTAACCAACGTTTCGCTTCATCCAGTGTCCAGCCTTTACGTTTTGCATAATCCTCAAGCTGGTCTTGAGAAATCTTGCCTACGTTAAAGTATTCACTTTCAGGATGCGAATAATAGAAACCACTCACAGAAGAAGGCGGCATCATGGCAAAATGTTCAGTCAATTTGGTACCAATCTTCGCTTCCGAACCTAACCAGTCAAATAACACCGCCTTTTCAGAATGCTCTGGGCAAGCAGGGTAGCCTGGAGCAGGGCGAATACCGACATACTTCTCTTTGATCAATTCTTCATTGCTCAAAGTCTCATCAGCTTTATAGCCCCAGAACTCTTTACGAATACGCTCATGCAAATGCTCGGCAAATGCTTCGGCAAAACGATCGGCCAACGACTGAACCAAGATTGCTGAATAATCATCACCTTTGGCTTTATATTCATTTGCCAATTCTTCCGCACCAAAGATCGACACGGTGAATCCGCCTAAGTAATCCTGCTGCTCACGGTCACGACGAATGTAATCTGCCAAAGATAAGTTTGGTTTGCCTGTCACTTTGTCAGATTGCTGACGGATATGCTCAAAGGTATGGGTAACCTTTTGACCGGCTTCATCAAATACGCTGACTGTATCCGCACCGGTACGTTGTGCAGGGTATAGACCAAATACAGCACGGGCATCGAAACGATTATTCTCGATAATGTCTTTCAGCATCGCTTGCGCTTGGTTATACAAATCAGTAGCTGCTTCACCGACCACTTCATCTGTCAGGATTTTCGGGAATTTACCCGCCAAGCTCCAAGAGATAAAGAACGGCGTCCAGTCAAAATATTCAACCAGTGTTGCCAATGGATAATTGGTAATGACTTGCGTACCTAAGGTATTTGGAATCGGTGGCACATAGTTATCATCCACCTTGAAACCATTTTCAATCGATTCGGCATAGCTGAGTTTGGCGGCTTTCGGTTGCTTGTTAGCTAGACGCTCACGAATCTTGGCATATTCAGCACGATGCTCGGCAATAAAGTTGCCACGCATTTCTTTCGACAGCAGGGTGGTTGCAACACCGACTGCACGTGAAGCATCCGCCACATAGATCACTGCATCATTTTGATATTGTGGATCAATCTTCACTGCGGTATGTGCTTTCGATGTGGTTGCCCCACCAATCAGTAAAGGAATGTTAAAGCCTTTACGTTGCATTTCTTTGGCAACAAACACCATTTCATCCAGAGATGGGGTGATCAAACCAGACAAACCGATGATGTCACATTTCTCATCAATTGCGGTTTGCAGGATTTTTTCTGCTGGTACCATCACGCCAAGGTCAACGATGTCATAACCGTTACAGCCCAAGACCACACCCACGATATTTTTACCGATATCGTGTACGTCACCTTTTACCGTCGCCATCAACACTTTACCTTTAGACTGGCTACCGGTTTTTTCAGCTTCGATGTACGGGTTCAGCCAAGCGACAGCTTGTTTCATCACACGTGCAGATTTCACCACTTGTGGCAGGAACATTTTACCTGAACCGAACAGGTCACCAACCACATTCATACCATCCATCAAGGCGCCTTCAATCACATCGAGTGGACGTTTGGCTTTTAAACGGGCTTCTTCGGTATCTTCATCAATATACGTGGTGATACCTTTGACTAAGGCATATTCCAGACGTTTTTCAACCGACTCGTTACGCCATTCAAGGTTCTCAGCTTCACGTTGCGCGCCACTATGACCACGGTATTTCTCAGCCACTTCAAGCAGTTTCTCTGTAGCGTTTTGACCCGATTCACCTTGGTTCTGGTTTAGAACGACATCTTCAACAGCTTCTTTCAGCTCTTTTGGAATATCGTCATAAATTGCCATTTGACCTGCGTTCACGATACCCATGGTCATGCCTTGCTTGATGGCATGGTACAGGAATACCGAGTGAATCGCTTCACGGACAGGCTCATTACCACGGAAGGAGAAGGAAACGTTCGATACACCACCTGAAATCATGGCATGTGGCAAGTTCTGTTTGATCCAGCCCGTAGCCTCAATGAAGTCAACGCCATAGTTGTTGTGTTCTTCGATCCCGGTTGCCACGGCGAACACGTTCGGGTCAAAAATAATATCTTCAGCAGGGAAGCCGACATCATTGACTAACACATCATAAGAACGTTTACAGATTTCACGCTTACGTGCAGCGGTATCAGCCTGACCGGCTTCATCAAAAGCCATGACAATAATCGCAGCACCATATTGGCGACACAGGCGTGCTTTTTCGACAAACTCGTCATAACCCTCTTTTAGGGAAATCGAGTTCACTACAGGTTTACCTTGTACACACTTCAAGCCTGCTTCAATGATTTCCCATTTTGATGAGTCAATCATGATCGGCACGCGAGAGATATCCGGTTCAGACGCCACCAGATTGAGGAAATGTACCATCGCAGTTTGCGAATCCAGCATTCCTTCATCCATGTTGATATCGATGATCTGTGCACCGGCTTCAACCTGTTGCTGAGCCACTTCCAAAGCTTCGGCAAAGTTTTCTTCACGAATCAGGCGCAGGAATTTTTTTGAACCGGTGACGTTGGTACGTTCACCAACGTTAACGAACAAAGAGTTTTCATCAATGTTAAATGGCTCTAAACCACTTAAACGGCAAGCAGGAATGGTTTCCGGCACTTGGCGTGGCTGAATATCCTTGACCGCATGATAAATGGCACGAATGTGGTCGGGTGTAGTCCCACAGCAACCACCGGTAATATTGATCAAACCGCTTTCAGCAAATTCTTTAATGAATGCTGCGGTTTGTTCCGGGGTTTCATCATATTCACCAAAGGCGTTCGGCAAGCCAGCATTCGGATGGGCAGAAATAAAGGTATCTGCAACATCAGCAATGGTTTTGATGTGTGGACGCATCGCGTCTGCACCCAATGCACAGTTAAAACCGATCGAGAGTAAATCACCGTGACGTACCGAGTTCCAGAATGCTTCTGCGGTTTGGCCGGTTAAAGTACGCCCTGAGGCATCGGTAATAGTCCCTGAAATCATCAATGGCAGTTCATGACCGATTTGCTTGAAGACCTCTTTTACTGCAAAGATCGCGGCTTTACAGTTCAAGGTATCGAACACGGTTTCGATCAGCAGGATGTCTGCTCCACCTTCGATCAGGGCGTGAGCAGCTTCAATATAGTTTTCTTTTAGTTCATCAAAGGTAATGTTACGGAAGGCCGGATCATTAACATTTGGTGAAATCGAACAGGTACGTGATGTCGGGCCAAGCACACCGGCAACAAAACGGGGTTTGTCTGGAGTCGAATATTTGTCACAGGCTGCACGTGCCAAGCGTGCTGCTTCACGGTTGATCTCTGGTACCAGATCTTCCATGTGATAATCCGACATGGAAACACGTGTGCCGTTAAAGCTATTGGTTTCAATAATGTCCGCGCCAGCATCCAGGTAGGCTTCATGAATGCCCTGAATAATCTGTGGTTGTGTCAGAACTAATAAATCATTATTGCCTTTCAGGTCTGATGCCCAGTCTGCAAAGCGTTCACCACGATAATCTGCTTCTTCTAGTTTATGGCGTTGAATCATGGTTCCCATTGCACCATCAATAATCAGGATGCGTTGGGCAAGAAGTGATTGTAGGGTGGTAAGCGTGGACATTCAGAAACCCCGGTCGATGATGAAGATAAAAATAAAAAGCAGGGGCATTGTAACAGAAGCTAGGTCAAAGCGCGTATTTTCAACAACTCAGAACAGTGATTCATCGGGTCATTTCGAAAATGTCATAAAATGTTCATTCAATTGTCATAATCGAACGGAATAATGCTTAAAAAGCCAACAAATTAATCAGAATATGACAAAAATATGTCATCTTTCGTAGCATTTGTTGCAAAATCAGACAAACAGTTTGGTTGGATATAATATGTTTGTAAGTTATTGTTTTTATTTTATTAAATTTTAAAACAGGACGAAATTATCGTAAAAAAAGCCTAAAAAACGCTATAAAAAAATGAAATTTTGGCTTTATATGACAGTCCTTTGTCATATAATTGTCATAATTTAATTAAACAATACAGAGGATTTTATTATCCTCTCACCGTCTACATGAATTCTAATCTTCCTCCTGTTTCGGATTCACCGCTTGCCAGTTCTCAGGCAAAATCGACGAATGTACATGTACCTACACCGAAATTTTTTATGCCGGTGTTTTTGACAATTATTGTTGCAACACTGGTTTATATCGGTTTTCAGTTAAGTGCTGATCTGGCACATGTACCGCCGTTAAGCTTATATTCAGTTATTCTTTTATCGACGGCACTTTTCATCGCTTTAGGCTTTGAATTTGTAAATGGTTTTCACGATACGGCAAATGCTGTAGCGACGGTTATTTATACCAATGCTTTGCCTGCACCAGCAGCAGTAATGTGGGCTGGCTTCTGTAACTTCCTTGGGGTTATGGTGGCGAGTGGTGCGGTTGCATACGGTATTATTGCATTACTTCCTGTAGAAATGATTATGAATGTCGGCAGTGGTGCCGGCTTTGCGATGGTTTTTGCATTGTTAATTGCGGCGATTCTGTGGAATCTGGGCACGTGGTTCTTAGGAATTCCTGCATCAAGTTCACATACTTTAATCGGTTCGATTTTAGGTGTGGGCATCATGAATCATATCTTGAATGCGTCTGCTGGGGCGACCAGTAGTGGTATTGATATTGATCAGGTGATTAAGGTGGGTAAGGCGTTATTATTCTCGCCATTGATCGGTTTTGCGTTTGCTGCAATCCTGTTCTTGTTGGTGAAAAAAGTCTTTAAACGTCAAATGGAGCTGTTTCAGCCACCAGAAGGCAATAAGCCGCCGCCGCCACTGATTCGTGCAATCCTGATTTTTACCTGTACAGGCGTAAGTTTTGCGCATGGTTCAAACGACGGTCAAAAGGGCATGGGTTTAATCATGTTGATCCTGATCGGCTTGGTACCATTGGCTTACTCATTGAACAAAAATCTGGATGCACAACATTTACAGTCTTTTGAGCAACTTTCTACTCAGACTGCGGTCGTTTTGAATGTGAATCAAAACGAGCTGACCGATGAAAAAGCACGTGATGTATTAACCAAATATATCCAGACCAAAGAGCAAACCGCTGAAGTTGTTCCTGCACTTGCAAGCATGACTTCTCATATCGGTACACGTGTTGCAGGCTATGGTGATCTTAAATTGATTCCTGAAGCGGCGGTCAGTGAAATCCGTAATGACATGTATTTGAGCACTACGACATTCAAACGTTTAGACAAGGCTGAAGCTTTACCAGCAATGGATGAAAGTCAGGCCAAAGTGGTCAAAGAATATCGTAATAGCCTGGATTCATTCCTACAGTACATTCCAAACTGGGTTAAAGTTGCAGTGGCACTGGCACTGGGTCTGGGTACGATGGTGGGCTGGAAACGTATCGTAGTGACTGTGGGTGAACGTATTGGTAAGAACCATATGACCTATGGTCAGGGCATGTCTGCTGAACTTGTGGCAATGAGTACCATTGCTGCGGCTGATGGTTTAGGTATGCCGGTATCAACTACTCATGTATTAAACAGTGCGGTTGCGGGGACCATGGTTGCGAATAAATCCGGTTTAAACTTCAATACTGTGAAAACCATTCTTTCTGCATGGGTCTTCACTTTACCGGCAACGATTGCATTGTCTGGTGGTTTATACTGGTTATTCTTACAGTTTGTCTAATGATGCTGAATCATTAGATTCGAATAAAATTTAAAGGCTTTGCTACGGCAAGGCCTTTTTTTATGGGTGTTGTTTGATGGTGTAACAGACCTCTGCTTGTGAAAGCTCTATCAAATCCTACAAGGCGATTTAACCTGAGCAGCACAAAAGGGATGGTTATGGGGCGAAATGGGCGTAGACGTGGCTTTAAGTGGGCATGCTGTACAGAAAAATTCATTACCGTCTAGGTGAGGACGAGTATTCTTGAAAATGACCCCAATAAAAGCGTTTTATTCCCCAAAAGAGGAATATTTTTTAAAGCATTTATCCGTTAGTATCAATAGACAGATCGTGCCAGGTTGTGCTGACCTATCTCAATAAGAACGATAATTTTGTTGTTTTACACTCCGCCATTCTCTAGGGAATGGCTTTTTTTGTTCCTGTTAAAATAAGAGCCATAAAAAAAAGAGCTATCGAAATAGCTCTTTTTTTATTTCATACCATAATTAAGCTTGTTGAATTCCCGCAACCACCCAGTCTTGTTGTGAACCGGCAGGTTTTACAAAATGCCAGATCTCAGTAAAAGGTTGTGGCAAGCTGTTCAGATCTTCACTTACTGTGCCGGTAAAGCGTACGCTCACCACATATTGACCATTTTCCGTAGTACTTTCGACCACCATCGCATTCAGATTGCTAAACTCGGCAACATCCTGATCCTGATTGGCCATGATATCGCTGTGCATTGAACTATAAAGCTCAGGGGTTAAATAACGACGGATTTCCTCAATATTGCTGGCGCTGTTAACCGATTGAATATGGTTAAAACGTTGACGGGCAATACGTAAGAAGGCAGCAGGTTCAGTCCCATCCGGTAATTGATTGCCACTGCTCATAGACGCACCACCAAATGGGGCTTGAGGAGCAGCGCTACCACCAGCGACAGACTGACCAAAGATATTGGTGTTATCCGCTGCTTGACGTGGTGCTGCTTGAGGTGGAACCTGACGGCCAAAGTTGTTTTGACCGCCATTGTTAGGC
The DNA here is from genome assembly GCF_014635545.1 of Acinetobacter courvalinii. GTDB lineage: Bacteria > Pseudomonadota > Gammaproteobacteria > Pseudomonadales > Moraxellaceae > Acinetobacter > Acinetobacter courvalinii. Next base: position 1,858,400 of record NZ_BMDA01000001.1, on the reverse strand, counting down.
GCGTAAGGGTTATTGCTGGCTAATTTTTTTTTTGCGCCCAATTTGCGGAACACAAAGAAGGCGATGGCAGCAGCAAGAAGGACCCAGATCCAGCCAGGAATTCCACCTTTTTCTTCCTGTTGCTGTTGTGCTTGCTGAGCGGCTTGTTCTTGCTCAGTTGTAGTCGGGTTATGTTGTTTGTCATCCGCCAATGCATTGGCAGCTACAGCACCAACGGCTGCACCTGCGACACCCGCAGCAACCATAGAGCCCACACCTGGACCTGATCGTTGAGGCGCAGTTTGTTGTTGAGGCGCTGGCGCTGCTTGACGTGACGGCTGGTAAGATTGGCTAGATGAACTAGATCTGCTCATGCCGTGGCTTTTACCGCCACCTGCACGTTTTGCTTCCGCAAGCGGTGCAGCGACCAAAGTTGCCATCAAAAGAGCTGCCATCAAGCCACGCTGGTGTACTTGCATCGAAATTTCCTATTTAAATTCAATTTGTAAATGTATTTATGAAGGTATTTACATCGAATTTCAACTAGAAAAGTATGTTTTTTTATGTCAGACGCGGGTTATAGCTCATCACTGAGCTGCATGGCTTCGGTTAAGGCTTCATGCAAACGTGCCACAGCAATGATTTGGACGCCATCAACCGGCTTTTGTGGTGCATTGCCTCGCGGTAAAATCACATACTTAAAGCCATGTTTGGCCGCTTCTTTTAAGCGTTCCTGACCATTCGGTACAGGGCGAATCTCGCCGGATAAACCCACCTCGCCAAAAACAGCCAGTTGTTGGGGTAAGGCTTTGCCTCTTAGGCTGGATGCACAGGCCAGTAATACAGCTAAGTCAGAACCGGTCTCGGTGATTTTTAAACCGCCCACCACATTGACATAGACATCTTGTCCTGAGGTTTGCACACCTCCATGTCGGTGCATCACCGCCAAGAGCATGTTTAAACGGTTTTGTTCCAAACCGAGTGCCACGCGACGTGGCTGTCCATGGGCATCATCCACCAGTGCCTGAACTTCGACCAGAAGTGGGCGAGTGCCTTCACGGCTAATCATCACGATTGAACCTGGAATGGCTTCATCATAACGACTCAGGAAAATTGCGGATGGATTGGCAACTTCACGTAGACCTTTATCGGTCATGCCGAATACGCCCAGTTCATTGACTGCACCAAAACGGTTCTTGACCGCACGGATCATACGGTAACGTGAGTCGGACTGGCCTTCAAAATACAGCACACAATCGACCATATGTTCTAAAACACGTGGACCTGCCAGCGCGCCTTCTTTGGTCACGTGACCCACAAGGAATAAAGCCGTGCCGCTATTTTTGGCAAAACGGGTCAGTAACGCTGCAGATTCACGAATTTGCGATACGCCGCCTGGCGCTGACTGTAAGATTTCGGTATACAGCGTCTGAATCGAATCCAGAATTGCAACAGCAGGGCGTTCTTGAGCCAGTACTTCACAAATGCGTTCGACACAGGTTTCAGCCATGACTTTCAGCGAATCGGTCGGCAGGTCGAGGCGCTGGGCACGCAAGGCAACCTGTGACAGGGATTCCTCACCGGTGACATACAGCGCAGAGCTTTTCTTGCTGGCCATATGGGTTGCGGTTTGCAGCAGGATGGTTGATTTACCAATCCCCGGGTCACCACCAATCAAGACCACTGAACCCGTCACCAGTCCGCCACCCAAGACCCGATCAAACTCGCTAATCCCGGTTTGCAGACGGGTTTCCTGTGAAACCGAGATCTGGTTAAGTGTAGTCAGATTCGCCACTTGCCCGGCATAACCTCCGCCCATCTTAGGCTGGCCACGATGTGTCACCACCGGTTCAACACGGACTTCGAGCAGGCTATTCCATTCACCACATTCTGAACATTGACCTGCCCATTTCGGATGATCTGCACCACATTGTTCACATCTGTAAACGGATTTAATTTTTGCCATAAGATAAAATTGAAAACTTTCTTAAAATTAGATAAAAAAGAATCAGGACGAAAAATTTCTAAACATGTCCATCGTTGTTTAAGGAGTAACAAAACGAAGACGGCATGATTTCGTCGCAGATTGGTTAAAGGGAAGTGCTCAGAAAAATAACATGATATACGACTTTTACAAGTTATAGACCGTGTGTTTTTAGCAATCGCTTTTTTTGTTCAATTCACTTTTTCCATGGATGGTGTTGGTGTATTTGCTTATTTGTTGTCAGGAGATTTTGATCGAATGGCATAGATATTGCTCATGCTCAGACGAATGAAAAATTCAACAGTGACTATCTTTTCAAAATATATAATAAAGGTTGATGTCTATGAGTGCAGCAGAGATTGTAAATTGGGTAAATGGAATTATCTGGAGTCCAGCGCTAATCTATTTATGCCTCGGTGCTGGTTTATTTTTTTCTATTTTAACTCGGTTTGTACAGGTTCGTCAGATCAAGGAAATGGCGAAACTGTTAATTAATGGTTCCTCCTCCGCACAGGGAATTTCTTCATTTCAGGCTTTGTCGGTCTCTTTATCGGGACGGGTCGGGGTCGGTAATATCGCCGGCGTGGCGGCCGCTATTGGCTTCGGTGGCCCAGGCGCGGTGTTCTGGATGTGGCTGGTGGCATTTCTCGGTGCCAGTACTGCCTATGTCGAATCCACACTCGGTCAAATTTACAAGGTTGAATATCAGGGGCAATATCGTGGTGGTCCTGCTTTTTACTTTGACCGGGGTTTAGGCCAGCGTTGGTTAGGGATTCTGTTTGCGATTGCTGCCATTGTTTCGTGTGGTCTGTTTTTGCCAGGAATTCAGGCCAATGCCGTCGGGAACGCCTTTACCCAGATTACCGGTCAGGGTGCCATTGTCTTTGGCGATATCGGTGTATTTAAATTGCTGGCGCTGATTGTGGTGGTGTCTTTACTGTCGATTATTATTTTTGGCGGCATTAAGCGGATTGCGCGCTTTGCAGAGCTGGTGGTACCTTTTATGGCGCTGGGTTATATCCTGATGGCGGTGATTATTGTGGTCATGAACATTCAGGAATTGCCTGGGGTAATCAAGCTCATTTTTACAGATGCATTTTCACCGATGGCAGGGATCGGCGCCGCAATTGGTTGGGGAGTAAAACGTGGTGTTTATTCCAATGAGGCGGGGCAAGGCACAGGGCCACATGCTGCTGCAGCTGCAGAAGTGCAACATCCGGCACAGCAAGGCTTTGTACAGGCTTTCTCGATTTATGTAGATACGCTGTTTGTATGTTCAGCAACAGCCTTTATGATCCTGATTACAGGTATGTATAACGTACAAGGCACTTTAGAAGCCGGGCAGTTTATTGTGCAGCATGTTTCGCCGGCAACCGAAATCGGTTCACCTGCATTTACCCAAATGGCAGTCAGCACAGTTTTTGGAGGTTTTGGTCAAATCTTTGTAGCGCTGGCTGTATTCTTCTTCGCATTTACCACGATTGTGGCTTATTACTATATTGCAGAAACCAATATTACCTATCTGAGCTATATCACCAAAACACCTTCACTGCTCTTTATTACCAAGTGTTTTATTATTCTTTCAGTTGCCTATGGCATTATCAGTGCAACCGGTTATATCTGGGGTATCGGTGATATTGGGGTAGGCCTCATGGCCTGGATCAATATTATTGGCATTATCGTGACCTATTTTGTGTGGAAACCGACCATCAAAGCCTTGAAGGATTACGAAGAGCAACAGAAAGCAGGGGTTAAGGAGTTCGTGTTTGATCCGGTAAAACTCGGCATCCGTAATGCAACCTTCTGGGAAGAGCGTCTTAAACGTAAACAGCAGTCAAGATCTGATGATTAAGTTATAAATTCATTTTTGCATAGCCAAGAAGTGGCCTTTATTGCCACTTCTTTTTTTTATTGCTTCTTCAGGGTGACCAAGTTGCCCGCACAAGTTCATTGTATTGTTTTGGCCTTGTGCGTATGATCGAATTCAATTGTATTTTGACAAATACAGGTACAACATTACTTAGCTAAAACAAGCCCAAGCATGGATAGCGAAAAAAGATACTGAAAAGGGTATGTATCGTTATAAACAGCTGGTTTTAGCTAAGGGATTAAAAACACTGGAGAGTTTTTGTAAAATGTCGAATCAAAATCTGAGTGAGGCTGCTGAGCAAAGCGGACTTCACCGTAGTCTATCTAATCGACATCTACAGTTGATTGCGATTGGCGGTGCAATCGGAACAGGATTGTTCATGGGGTCTGGTAAAACCATCAGTTTGGCTGGGCCATCTATCCTGTTTATTTATATGACCATTGGTTTGATGGTGTTCTTCGTAATGCGTGCATTAGGAGAACTGTTATTGTCTAACCTGAACTACAAATCTTTTATCGATTTATCGACCGATCTGATCGGCCCTTGGGCGGGTTATTTTGTCGGCTGGACCTACTGGCTCTGTTGGGTCACCATCGGTATCGCTGATTTATCGGCCATTATTTACTATCTGGAATTCTTTAATGGTGGAGAGTCGTTTACACCATTAGGCGGATTGCTGATTAGTACGGTCGCGATCATGTTTGTACTGGGACTGAATCTGGTCACCGTTAAATTATTCGGTGAAATGGAGTTCTGGTTTGCAATGGTGAAGATTACTGCAATTATTGTGTTGATTGCGGTGGGCCTATGGATGATCTTTACCGGCTTTACCAATGCTTCAGGAACAGTCGCAAGTGTTTCAAATCTCTGGACCCATGGCGGCATGTTCCCGAAAGGTCTGGAAGGGTTTTTAGCGGGCTTCCAGATTGCAATTTTCGCCTTTGTCGGGGTGGAACTGGTCGGTACCACGGCTGCTGAAACGCAAGATCCAAAACGTAACTTACCAAAAGCGATTAACTCGATTCCGATCCGTATCATTATTTTCTATGTATTGGCCTTGTTTGTGGTGATGTGTGTGACGCCTTGGGATCAGATCAATCCTAAAGTGAGTCCATTCGTTAACATCTTCTCACAAGCAGGTATTGCCTCGGCTGCGATTATCATGAATCTGGTGGTGTTGTCTTCGGTGATGTCATCCATGAACAGTGGTGTTTTCTCGACCAGCCGTATGTTGTTTGGTCTATCAACAGATCAGCAGGCGCCTAAACTGTTTGGAAAACTGTCTAAATCGGCTGTTCCATCAAAAGCATTGATCTTCTCGTCAATCTGTATCTTTATCGGTGCATTTGTGCAGTTTGTTTATAAGTTGCAGACCGGTACCAATGATGAAGTCACAGCATTTACGCTTGCAACAACGCTCTCAACCATTCTGTTCATCTGCGTATGGATCATTATCATGTGGAGTTATATTAACTACCGCAGAAACCGTCCAGAGTTGCATGCGCAATCAAGCTTTAAACTTCCAGGTGGCGTGTTCACTTGCTGGGTCGTGATTTTATTCTTCCTTGCAACGATTTACTTCCTTGCACTGGATGAAACCACATTAGAATCGCTCAAAGTCAGCCCGATCTGGTTTGTCATTCTGGCGATTGGTTATTTCTTCTATAGAAAAAAATAAGCAGTAACCAGATTAAAGTATCAAAACGTCGACCTTTAAAGTCGGCGTTTTTTTATGGTTATTGCCTGATTCATTCAAGTTTAGACTTTAGCCAATCCAATGATCACGCTATACTGCTCCGAATTGTAAAAGTTAGGTGCTCAGATGCTTAAAGTCATTTGTTCGATCAGTTTATTATTAAGCAGTATTGTTTTAACTGCCTGTGGCCAGACGGGTGAATTGCATTTGCCATCTGATCCAAATCAAGACAAACGCGCAAAATATCTGCTTTATAAAAATGAAGCAACTCAGGCTAAAACCTCATCCGATGTAAACACTGATGAAGTAGAACAGGACAGCCAGGCAACATCATTGCCACAATCACAGACCATCTCACCTTAAGTTTGTAAATAAGGACATCTTCATGAGTTTCACTCGCATTAATGGAGTATTGCACGCTGAGCAATGTTCACTGGATCAGCTCGCGCAGCAATATGGCACGCCTTTATATGTGTATTCAAAAGCCACTTTTGAAAAGCATTATTTGGATATGCATCGTGCTTTTGATTTTATTGATCATCAAATCTGTTTTGCAGTGAAGTCAAACTCAAATCTGGCTGTTCTTCGTGTATTGGCAAAAGTGGGTGCGGGTTTTGACATCGTGACAGGTGGCGAATTGGCACGGGTACTGGCAGCCGGTGGTGAACCTGCAAAAATTGTTTTCTCCGGTTTGGGTAAATCTGAAGCCGATATCGAAAAGGCTTTAAATGTTGGGATTGCCTGCTTTAATGTGGAGTCGCATGCCGAACTGGACCGCATTCAGAAAGTCGCAGCAAAACTTGGCAAAAAAGCACCGGTTTCGTTACGTGTAAATCCTGATGTGGATGCCAATACGCATCCTTATATCTCAACCGGTTTGAAAGAAAACAAGTTTGGTATTCCAAGCGATACGGTGAATGAAACCTATCAATATGCAGCGTCATTGCCGAATCTGGAGATTGTCGGAATCGATTGCCATATCGGTTCACAGTTGACTGAAACGCAACCCTTTGTCGATGCACTGGATCGTGTCATTTTAATGATCGAGCAGTTGAAAAGTCTGGGGATCAACCTCAAACATATTGATATCGGTGGTGGTTTAGGTGTGCGTTATAAAGATGAAACGCCGCCAAGCGTTGAAGAATATGCCAATGCCATGCGTCCTGCTTTAGAAAAGCTGGGCCTCAAAGTCTATATGGAGCCGGGGCGTAGTATTTCTGCCAATGCGGGCGCATTATTAACCAAAGTAGATTTACTCAAACCAACCAGTCACCGTAACTTTGCCATTATTGATGCGGCCATGAATGATTTAATTCGTCCTGCCTTATATGAAGCATGGATGGATATTCAATCGGTGAATCCGAGTGCTGATGTTGAAGTGAAAACATGGGATTTGGTCGGTGCGATCTGTGAAACTGGCGATTTCCTCGGTAAAGAGCGTGATTTGGCGCTTCAGGAAAATGATGTACTGGCGGTGCTGGGTGCCGGTGCATACGGTTTTGTGATGAGCTCTAATTATAATACCCGTGGTCGAGCTGCCGAAGTGATGGTCAGTGGTGATCAAGCCTATTTAATTCGTGAGCGTGAAACCATAGAATCACTTTGGGAAAAAGAACGTTTATTGCCTGAGGAATAAGTTGAGATGTATTTAGAATTTACCAAAATGCATGGTTTGGGCAATGATTTTATGGTCGTTGACCTGGTGACCCAGCGTGCTTATTTAGATACAGTCACGATTCAGCGTTTGGCAGATCGTCATTTTGGGGTGGGTTTTGATCAACTATTGATTGTTGAACCACCTGATTTACCGGACGTTGATTTTAAATATCGAATTTTCAATGCCGATGGTTCTGAAGTGGAACAATGCGGTAATGGGGTGCGTTGTTTTGCCCGTTTTGTCCATGAGCGTCAACTGACCACCAAAACCAAAATCCGTGTACAAACCAAAGCGGGGATTGTTGAACCTGAATTGGGTGCCAATGGCTGGGTGCGTGTCAATATGGGGCAACCGAAGTTTCTTCCAGAAGAGATTCCGTTTGTGACGCAAGCGCATGAAGATACTGAAGGCTTATATGCACTTGCATTGGCAGACAATCAAAGCATTAATATTGATGTGGTGAACATGGGAAATCCGCATGCGGTGACCATCGTCCCTGATGTATTAACGGCAGATGTAGAACGTATCGGTCCACAAGTGGAATCACATGCGCGTTTCCCTGCACGTGTCAATGCGGGGTTTATGCAGATCCTTGATGAAAAGCATATTCGTTTACGTGTGTATGAACGTGGCGTTGGCGAGACGTTGGCCTGTGGTACAGGGGCTTGCGCTGCCGCAGTCAGTGGTATGCGCCGTGGCTTACTTGCCAATGAAGTTGAAGTTCAGCTTGCGGGTGGTAAATTGCACATTGCTTGGCGTGAAGGGGATGTGGTGTGGATGACAGGCCCAACCACGCATGTCTATGATGCCCGTCTGGATTTAAGATATTTTCAGGGGTGATCAAACCAGATAAAAAAAGCGCGTTTTTAAAACGCGCTTTTTTTATGCTTTATCGTTTGCTGAAAGCCAGCTTGAGTGCAAACAGGAGAAACACACTGCCTGTGATCCGATCCATATATTGAATAAATTTGGGTTGTTTTAAATAGGCTGAAATGGACTGCATTGCAACAATCAGGAATATCGACCAGAACAACCCAATCACCACATGAATCATCACCAAGCCCATGGTCCAGATGATTGGAGATGAGGACTGGGGAATAAACTGCGGTAAAAAGGAAATATAAAAAATACCGACTTTAGGGTTGAGTAAATTGCCCCAAAAACCTTTGATAAACCAGTTTTGCGCCGTCGTAGAATCATTCAGACCAGCGAGTTGGCTACGAGGTTTTAAGATCAGATTGAGTCCTAACCAGGCCAGATAAAGGGCGCCCATCCATTTTAAAAGATTAAAGGCTAGATCCGAGGTCATCAATAAGGCGCCCAATCCACAGGCCACAATAACTCCCCATACGATACAACCCAGATTAATCCCCAAGGCCGCTTGAAATGCTTTGGCCTTACCTTCAAGCGTTGCGGTACGGATAATCAGCGTGGTATCAAGCCCGGGGGTAATGGTCAGCAGGGTAATTGCGATCAGATAGGGAATAAGCATTGTTGTCATGATGAGGCCACCACTTAAAACTTGAAAAATGATTGTAGTACAGTGCACTACATTGTTCGAGCAGGTTTAGCAGGAATCGAGGGAAAAATTTGCTAGACTGTCGCTAGGTCTTGTTTTCAGCATGGAGCGTTATTTGGAAACCCCTGCAAAACTTCTATCGATGTGGTTAAAAGAACGGATGATTCAAAATCAGTCGGAACATACCATTGCGGCCTATCAACGCGACTTGACTGATTTTTTCCGGTTTTGTGAACAAAAGCAATTACAGCTCCAGGATATTGAAGCTTCAGACCTGAGAGAATATTTGGCTGCCCGGGTTGAGCGGGATCAATTGAGTTCCAGCACTTTACAGCGACATTTGACTTCTATTCGCCAATTTATGAAGTGGGCGGAGCAAGGACAATATCTGGAGCAGAATCCATCTGAAGATTTTAAATTAAAGCGCCAGCCACGTCCTTTACCGGGCATGATTGATATTGAGACGGTTCATCAAATTCTAGATCAGGCGGCCCCTGAAAAACCTGTTGAACAGCAGCTGTGGCTGCGCGATAAAGCCATGCTGGAACTGTTATATTCCAGTGGTTTGCGTCTGGCAGAATTGCAAGGCTTAAGCATCAAGGATATTGATTTCAATCGGCAGTTATTACGTATCACAGGTAAAGGCAATAAAACCCGCATAGTCCCATTTGGAAGCAAAGCCAAAGACAGTCTGGTGGAGTGGCTAAAAATCTATCGGATCTGGCAAGGCGGCTTTCATGCGGATTCTGCGGTTTTTATCTCGCAACGCGGCAATGCCTTAACGCCTCGACAAATTGAAAATCGGGTCAAATTACAAGCGCAACGAGCAGGTGTCAATGTCGACCTGCATCCGCATTTATTACGGCATTGTTTTGCCAGTCATATGCTTTCTGCCAGTGGCGATTTACGTTCTGTGCAGGAAATGTTGGGACATAGCAATCTTTCCACCACCCAGATCTATACCCATGTCGACTTTGATCAGTTGGCAAAAGTGTATGATCAAACCCATCCACGGGCGCAAAAGGCGAGTTCCTGATATATTATGTTGCAAATTTGAACGATTAATCGTCGTCTACTTTTCCCGTTTATTCCGTACATTTGTTGAATTGATGTTATTACTTAATTGCCACGTTTTTATAAAAGCGAAAAGGCAATCAAATTTGCAGGAAACGATCCGTTACAGATCATTGCAATCCTGATGAAAAATGCTGGTTTAGATCGTTGAATTTTATAAAATATTAAAAAAATCAAAGTTTAATATTCATCATCTTGATGAGCTAAATAAATAGAATGAATCATTATTTTCAATTTGTGAACTGAGCGTTTCATGTTTTTTATAGCTGTAGCGGAAATTGTGACTTGACCGAAATGCCAAATACATTGCAAGATAGGGCACCTAAAAAGTTTCAATCGAAGAGTTAGAATACTCTTCATTACATTTACTTGCTTAGAACAGCCGAGGATTACATGAAGGCTCTTGTCGCTGTAAAACGTGTGGTTGATGCCAACGTTAAAGTTCGTGTTAAGCCGGACAATAGTGGGGTTGACCTTACCAACGTTAAGATGTCAATCAACCCATTCTGTGAAATCGCAGTGGAAGAAGCGGTTCGCTTAAAAGAAAAAGGAACAGTTTCTGAAATCGTTGTGGTTTCAGTGGGTGCTAAAGAAGCTCAAGAACAAATTCGTTCTGCAATGGCGCTAGGTGCTGACCGTGGTATTTTAGTTGAAACTGCTGATGAAGTTGGCGCTCTTGAAGTTGCTAAAATCTTGAAAGGCGTAGTTGATGCTGAAAAGCCAGAACTTATTCTTCTTGGTAAACAGGCAATTGATGACGACTCTAACCAAGTAGGTCAGATGCTTGGTGCTTTACTGGGTGCAGGTCAAGGTACTTTCGCATCTGAAGTTAAAGTTGACGGCGGTAAAGTTCAGGTAACTCGTGAAATCGACGGTGGTTTACAAACTGTTGAGCTTGCACTTCCTGCAATCATCACGACTGACTTACGTTTGAATGAGCCACGTTATGCTGCTCTTCCAAACATCATGAAAGCGCGTAAAAAGCCACTTGATACCAAATCACCTGCTGATTATGGCGTTGCAACAGGTACTAAGCTTAAAACAATTAAAGTTGAAGCTCCTGCTGAACGTAAAGCTGGCGTACAAGTGAAGTCTGTAGACGAGCTTGTTGAAAAATTGAAAAACGAAGCGAAAGTGATCTAATACAGAAGGATAAAATCATGAGTATTTTAGTTATCGCTGATCACAACAACCAGACACTTAACGGTGCAACTTTAAACGTTGTTGCGGCAGCTCAAAAAATCGGTGGTGATATTACTGTATTGGTTGCTGGTTCTGGCGCTCAAGCAGTTGCAGACGCTGCTGCTAAAGTTGCTGGTGTGAGCAAAGTATTACTTGCTGACAATGCTGCTTATGCAAACCAATTGGCTGAAAACGTTGCTGGCTTAGTTGCTGACATCGCGAAAGGTGGTTACAAATACGTATTAGCTGCATCTACAACAACGGGTAAGAACATCCTTCCACGTGTTGCTGCACTCCTTGACGTTAGCATGATTTCAGACATCATCGCTGTTGAATCTGCAAATACATTCAAGCGTCCGATCTATGCGGGTAACGCGATTGCAACTGTTCAATCTGACGAAGCAATCATCGTGGGTACCGTTCGCGGTACAGCATTTGATGCAGTTGCTGCTGAAGGTGGTTCTGCTGCAGTTGAAGCGGTTGCTGAAGCAAAAGATGCTGGTATTTCTACCTTTGTAAACGAAGAAATCGTGAAACTTGATCGTCCAGAGTTAACTGCTGCACGTATCGTTGTTTCTGGTGGTCGTGGTGTAGGTTCTGGTGAGAACTATCACAAAGTCCTTGACCCATTAGCTGACAAGCTTGGTGCTGCTCAAGGTGCTTCACGTGCTGCGGTAGATGCTGGCTTCGTACCAAACGACTTCCAGGTTGGTCAAACGGGTAAAATCGTTGCGCCTGATCTTTATATGGCGATTGGTATCTCAGGTGCGATTCAGCACTTGGCAGGTATGAAAGACTCTAAAGTGATTGTTGCAATCAACAAAGATGAAGAAGCCCCAATCAACAGCGTTGCTGACTACTGGTTAGTCGGTGATTTAAACACTGTTGTTCCAGAATTGGTAAGTAAACTGTAATTTATAGTCTGCTACTTATTCAAGAAAACGCCCTTGTGCTATACATTGCACAAGGGCGTTTTTTATTGGATAGATGATGAATATTGATTCTGCTGCTACGATGGATGCACAGCATTTACATGGTTCGCTGGTCAGCTTGGCACGTGCAGATATGGCGCGGGATTACTTATGTATTCGGGCGAAAAAACAGCATGGGCTAGCGAATATTCAAGTGAACCAGTTGCATATGGGCATGATTCTGCATGGGCAAAAACAATTAACGCTGCATCATCAACAGGTGAATCTCAGTGCGGGTGACCTGTTTATTATCAAGCCCGATACTGTTGCCGATACCGTCAATATTCCAGATCCGGAAACGGGCGAATATCTAACCATTCTGGTGCCGATGTGTGAAGAGGTGATTCAGGCTGCACAGATGATCTGGGCCAAACCGATTACCGATAAAACAGAAGCAATCTTACGGTTTTCAATCCATGATTTTGCCCCTCATCTTCTAAGCTGGCAAACCGCTTTATTTGAACAGGATCTGGTCAAGGCACGTTTGTCGATTGCAGCGATACTGGTGCAGCTATGTCAACAGCAGTGTTCCGATGTATTGATTGTTCCTGCTCCACAACTCTCCAAACGAATTTACCAGTGGGTGCTGGAGCAACCACAACATGCATGGCAATCCAGTGAAATTGAGGCGCGCCTAGGTTTAAGCAGTGCCACATTGCGGCGTAAACTCAGTCAGGAACAGACTTCTCTAAGAGAAATCATTACCCGTGCTAGGCTTGCCTATGCACTGGAGTTGTTGTATTCAAACAAACTGCCGATGAAAACGATTGCAGCGAAGTCCGGCTATCAATCGGTTACGACGTTCCGTGCCCGATTCATACAGCGTTATCAGGTTGATCCTAACGTTTTAGCTTTGTAATTATCCAGATTGAGCGATTCACGTCGATGATTGAGCGATTTTGAACACTAGAAATACTTAGAGTTAAATCAATCCAATATCGAGGTGATGGACGTGAAATTATTGAAACCGATCCTGATTGCATTATTGTTTAGTGCAGCTACGGTCCATGCTGAATCCAGTCCCCAGCTCAAGCAGGTCGCAGGATATTTTTTACAACCGATTGGAAATCTGAAAGTGACGGCGCTGTTTGACGGCGAACTTGGCTTGCCTCGTAGCGATTTGCTGGGAATTTCATCGCAAAAAGCCAACCGGTTATTTGCTCAGAATTTTGTACCTGTCGATGAGCACAATCAGATCGTGACTGACTTTTCGGCTTATCTGGTCCAAACTCCGACCCAGAATATTTTAATTGATGCTGGCACGTCCCAATGCTTTGGCCCAAGCTTGGGACATGTTCCGGAAAACCTGAAAAAGGCAGGGGTACAACCCGAGCAGATTGATACGATTTTGATTACCCATGCCCATCCTGATCATTTATGTGGCATTAGCTTAAACGGAAAAATGCTCTACCCAAATGCCAGGGTATATCTGGCCAAAGCGGATGTGGACTATTGGACATCAGCAGAGAACGAAGCAAAAGCCACGGATTTCTTCAAACCTTTATTTAAAATGACCCGCGATGCATTACAACCTTATCAGCAGGCAGGACAGTTGAATGCCTTTACCAAAACCTCTTTCCATGTGCCCAATGTACAACTGATCACCACGCAGGGGCATACCGACGGCCATTCCTCATATCTGGTGGATGGACAAAATAGACAAAAATTTTTGGGACTGGGGGATGTGGTGCATTATGCTGCGGTGCAATTTCCTTATCCCGAAGCCAGCTATAAACCGGATACGGATTCCCGAAGTGCTATTGCAGTGCGTAAACATATCTTTGAACAAGCCTATCAGCATCAATGGTGGATTGGCGCTGCACATGTGGCTTTTCCTGGCATTGGTCATATCGGCAAGAATGCGCATGGCTATCAATGGATTCCAGCCCAATATCGCCCAGAACAGTGAAGGGTGGCTTTGATTTTTTCTTTGCGGATAGAAGCTTCAAGCTTATGAGACAGAGCGTTTCCTTTATGCAACGATACTGTTTCTAATTAACATACTGATTTAAATCGTATTAATTTAAGTTTTTCTTAATGGTTAATTTCAATCAAGCTAAAAGTGTACTGATTAGTACACTTTTGTTAGACTTTTATTTTCGCTGATTTTTTTGTTGAATAATGAAGTTAGATTTCCGCTTAAATGGCGTTGTATTGTTTTTATTCTCCCTTTTATCTCTTACCGCTTTTCTAGCCATTGCCCAAAGTGCTGTACTGTTGACATGGAATGTCCATGTCCTGGAAGCCTTTCAGGCCATTGTGTTGTTGGCTTGTGTTCCGTTCACCTGGTTCTATGTCAAACCCAAGACCTTAACTGAGCAGAAGAAATGGTTCTGGATCTGGGCCATGGCGTGGTGGTTGATGTTCTTTGGACGAAGCATTAGTTGGGGTCGTGATTTTTTTCCTGAAGTTCCGCATGTCTATTATCGGATCATTTCAATTTTTGTGATTGCACCTGTGGTTCTGATGCTGTTTTCTCCGCACTTAAGAGCTGAAATCAAGTATAAGTGGCAACAGCTCAAGTTGCCGTTCTGGTATTTACTGATTGCGATTTTGTCATTATTTCTGGCGGATAGTATCGAGCATCATCGCTTTATTGACACCTTGTCGCTCAGTAATCATGCGAATCAGGATATCGTGGAAGAGCTCTACGAAAATCCATTTATCTTGGCGCTGTTCTGTTCTGCTTTTTATTTTATGCAGCAGGATCGGGTGACTGAACAGGACAAGCTTATGCCGGCGATGCAATCAGAGCTTTCTCCCAAGCCCTATCAATAAAAATAGAGACTTTTTAAACGGTTTAGCTCGGGGCTTAACCGATACAGAATTGCGCTCAATCAGCGACTTTTGCAACAGGTTTTGCTGCTTTTTTATCCAAACCGCTGAGCAAAGTATTTTTATCGGCGCTTTTCTGTTTTTAGTAATTTTAAGTCATTCATTTATATATCCTTTTTATTGTAAAAAAATGCTATTTTTGCAGGCTTAAACTTACCGTTATTTTGTGCTTTATGCTATAATTTTTCGCTGTATTTTTTATTTTAGTTCAAGTCTTTGAACTGAATTTTTGCAAGATTGAAGACATAAAAACAGGTACAACTCTCTACCTGTAAACAAGGAGTATGCATGAGCGTATCGGAAATCAGACCGATTGCCATTGAGGACGAACTCAAGCATTCATATCTAGATTACGCGATGAGCGTAATCGTATCTCGTGCATTGCCAGATGTGAGAGACGGTCTAAAACCTGTTCATCGTCGCGTATTATATGCGATGCACGAATTGGGCAATGATTATAACAAAGCGTACAAAAAGTCTGCTCGTGTTGTCGGTGACGTAATCGGTAAATATCACCCGCATGGTGATAGCGCAGTATATGAAACAATCGTTCGTATGGCGCAGGACTTTAGTTTGCGTTACATGCTGGTGGATGGTCAGGGTAACTTCGGTTCGGTCGATGGGGATAGCGCGGCAGCAATGCGTTATACCGAAGTTCGTATGCAAAAGCTCACCCATGAAATTTTGGCCGATCTGGAAAAGGATACGGTTGACTGGGAAGATAACTACGACGGTTCCGAGCGTATTCCTCAGGTGATGCCAACGCGTATTCCAAATCTACTGATTAACGGTACGACTGGTATTGCAGTGGGTATGGCGACCAACATGGCGCCACACAACATGACCGAAGTGGTCAATGCATGTCTGGCGTATGCCAATAATCCGAATATTTCTGTAGAAGGGTTGATGGAGCACATCACGGGCCCGGATTTCCCTACAGGCGGTATTATTTACGGTAAATCGGGCATTGTAGATGCCTACCGTACCGGTAAGGGCCGTTTGCATATTCGTGGTAAATATCACTTCGAAGAAGACCAGAAAACAGGTCGTACCACGATCGTCTTTACTGAAATTCCTTATCAGGTCAACAAGGCAAAAACCATTGAGCGTATTGCTGAGTTAGTTAAAGAAAAGAAAATTGAAGGTATTTCTGAGCTTCGTGACGAGTCTGATAAAGAAGGGATGCGTATCGCCATCGACTTGAAACGTGGCGAAAATGCAGAAGTTGCAGTGAATAACCTGTTCTTGCATACTCAGCTTCAAAACTCGTTCAGTATCAACATGGTCTGCCTGGATAATGGTCAGCCGAAGTTGATGAACCTCAAAGATATTATTGCGGCATTTATCCGTCACCGCCAAGAAGTTGTGACGCGTCGTACCATGTACGAACTGCGTAAGGCGCGTGAGCGTGGTCATATCTTGGAAGGTTTGACCGTTGCCTTGGCTAATATTGATGCCATTATTGAGACTATCAAGACTTCTGCCAATCCGGCTGAGGCGCGTGAGCGTTTACAGGCTGGCGAATGGGCAGGTGGCGGTGTGGTTGCCTTACTTGAAAAAGCAGGCGCGATTTCTGTTCGTCCAGACGAGATTGAAGGCGAAGATCCGGCACGTCCATTTGGCTTGTCAGGTGATATTTATCGCTTGTCACCAACTCAGGTTGGCGCGATTCTAGAATTGCGTTTACACCGTTTAACGGGCTTGGAACAAGACAAGTTACACGCTGAATATACTGAAATCTTAGGCCAAATTGCTGAATTAACAGCGATTCTGAATGACTTCAATTTGTTGATGAACGTAATTCGTGAAGAGCTGGCGTTGATCTTGCAACAATATGGTGATGGCCGCCGTACTGAGATTGTCGAGTCTGGTGTTGATTTCTGTCGTGAAGACCTGATTCCTGAAGAGCAAGTTGTATTGACTGTGTCTCAAACCGGTTATGCGAAAACCCAACCGCTTTCTGATTATCAGGCGCAACGTCGTGGTGGTCGTGGTAAGTCTGCCACTGCTATGAAAGATGATGACATCATCCAGCATTTAATTGTGGCGTCGAACCATGCAACCGTGCTGTGCTTTACCGATGTCGGCAAGGTATATCGCTTACGCGTATTTGAAGTGCCGCAAGCCTCTCGGGGTGCCAAAGGTCGTCCAATTATCAATTTACTTCCTCTGGAAGCGAATGAAACCGTTACTGCTATTTTACCGTTGACTGAATTCCCTGAGAACCATTATGTATTTATGGCGACTGCATCAGGTACGGTAAAACGTGTTGAACTGGCACAATTTAGCAATGTCCGTTCAAACGGTTTACGCGCAATTGAGCTAAATGAAGAAGATACCTTGATCGGTGTTGCGATTACCGATGGTAACCAGCAGATCATGCTGTTCTCGAATGAAGGTAAGGCGATCCGTTTTGCTGAAACTGATGTTCGTGCGATGGGTCGTACCGCCAAAGGTGTGCGTGGTATGCGCGTCAGCTTCGCCAGCAACAGTATCGAAGCTGAAGATGCCGATGTTGAAAATGATGACAGCGATGACAATGATGATTCATCAGATTCAAATGTCATCAGCCGTATTGTTTCGCTTGTAGTTGTACCTGAAACGGGTGAAGTGCTGTGTGCATGTGCCAACGGTTATGGTAAACGTACACCGGTAGATGACTTCCCGACCAAGAAACGTGGCGGTAAGGGTGTAATTGCGATCAAGACCAGCGAACGTAATGGTGAGCTAGTGGGTGCAGTATCGATTGATGAAAGCAAAGAACTGATGTTGATTTCTGACGGCGGTACATTAGTACGTACCCGTGCTGCTGAAGTGGCAACCACAGGCCGTAATGCGCAAGGTGTACGCTTGATCCGCTTAAGCGATGCTGAAACCCTTGTGGGCGTGGTTTCGATTGAAGCTGTAGAAGATGACGAAGAGTTAGATGCTATAGATGAAGTTGAAAATACCGAAGCTGAAACAGTGACTTCTGAAGAAGTGGTTGCTGAGCCAAAAGATGATGCGCCTGAAGCGTAATCATTGAGGTAATAAAAAAGGAAGCTTATGAGCTTCCTTTTTTTATGGGTTGCATCATTACTAAACGGTAATAAGAAATTGCCAGTAAAATTGCAGCGACAGTAGCTAGATAAATTAGTTTTGGTACCACAATTGAGGTCGGGACACCCATTTGATTGAGCTGGACAAACATCTGGACACCATGCGTTGAAGGAAATATCCAGGCCAACCATTGCATCCAGTGCGGCATGGCTTCGTGAGGCCACGCTGTGCCAGTCAGTAAGAACAATGGAACAGAAGTCACCACAATCAGATGCCCAACCCGTTCAGGCATATCCACCAGTGAACCGAGCAGCATGCCTAAGCCAATCACACAGCTGACATAGATTGGAACGGCCAGAAGCATGCCCCAGAAGTTTCCGCCGTGTGGAAATTCATACAACCAGAAGGTAAAGCCGAATAAATATAGACAGCTAAGGCAACCGGTGGTAAAAATGGCGGCAAATGTGGCCCAGAATTCAACCGGTTTTGCGACCCAGCCCTGTTCACGGTAACTGGCAATCAGCATGGCAAGACCCAACACAATAGTCTGATGAATGATCAGGCTGGCCACAGCAGGGAAGATATAACTGCCATAACCTGACATGGTATTGAATAAGGGAATCTGATGAATCGAAAGTTCTGGTTCGAAAGCAGAGGCATTACCGAATTTCTCTAAATGTTCTTTCAGGGTGTATTCGATTGAGCTTGCCAAACCTACGCCAACTTCTTTGGTCCGAATAAAATAGGCTGTACTCAAGTACAGGCCAATGCCGCCCATTTCCCCGCGTTTCAAGCTATTGGTGAGGTTCTCGGGGAGTAACAAGATACCTTCAGCTTGCTGGTTCTGCACCATGTGCTGTGCTTCCAGAAAATTATCCGTCACCGTGGTGATCTTGATATGCGGACTATTCGACGTCTGACTAATGATTTTTGAAGTCAAAATGCTTTGTTCTTCGTCCACAATCACAATCGGAATATCTTCTGCGGTTTGTGCTTTATAAGCGGTTGGGTAGAAGAAGCTATACAGCAGGGTTGCTGCAATCAGGGTGGTGAATACCGAATTATTGGCAAAAATATTCTTAAAGGTCTGTAGGTAATAGCTGAAAAATGACTTCATGCGCTCAGCTCCTGAGTATTTTTCTTCAACAGACGCACGCTTAACGCAAAGAATAAGCTCGCGAAGACCAGCAAAATAGCAAAGGGAACCACTGAGACATGCAGATCGCTGCCGATAATCCACTGTTCGGTTTGCAGCTTGGCATAAGGGGTATAGGGAATAATCATTGACCAGAACTGGGTAAATGCAGGCGCATTGTTCAAGGGTAAGGTAATTCCTGAGAAGCTGGGTGAAGAACCACCATAAAGAGCAATAAAACCAAAGGTTTTAGGTAGGTTTTGGGTGGCGAGTACCACGGTGCTGCTGATCACAGCATAGGAAAAATACAGTAAAAATTGTGCTACCAAAATCAGCGTGAGTGAACCTGCAATGAAGTAACCGCGGATCTGTGCTAACCAGAACATCCAGCACCAGGTCCAGGCACAGAAAATAAAGACATAGAGCAATATTTTACCGAGTAGGCTGGAAACCACTTGTTTGGAACTGACCCATTCACCCACTGTTTTGCGCTTAAACTCTTGCCCTATGGCAAAAGCCACGCAGCAACAGAGCAATAAGTGTAAAACGGCTGGCACCATAAACGGTTCAAGAAATAACTCATAACTCATGCTTGGGTTATATAAGGTCGAGATCTTGATGTGTGGGGTGGGCATGTCCAGATAGGGGATCGTATTGGACAGATAGCTTTGTCCCATATATTCCGCCATGCCATTCAGGGTGCTGATCAGCATGGCTGAGGAAATGGTATTCCCGATACTAAAAAATGACTGGTTATAGGCGATACTGATTTGTGCATCTTGGGCTTTGACCAGCCGTTGTTCAGCACCTTCGGGGATCATCACGAATCCCCAGGCTTCGGTTTTGTTGATCAGGTGTTCGGCTTCATCCTGACTGGCGGTAATGGTCTTGACCTGTAACGTATGGTTCAGACTTAAGCTACGAATCACCTTACGGCTCATTTCACTCTGGTCCTGGTCAATCACTACAATGGGCAGATGCTCAGCCTTACCGGCTGAAAACATACTGCCAAACAGCAAAATCACCAGCAATGGGGCGATAACCGCCATAAACAGATCGACTTTATGGCGTTTGAGATAGCGTAATTCCCGAAGCATGACAGCAAACATCGGTTATTTGGCCTCTTCGATTTTGAAGAGTACGCTCATACCGACTTTTAAATCTGGAATGCGTTGCTCGGGCACCAAATGGAATTTAAAGCTGCGGATGTCATAACCACCAGTTTGACGCGTGGTTTTAATGGTTGCAAAATCACCTTCGGCATCAATGTTTTTGACTTTAAAAGTGACTTTCTGGTTTAAAGCCGGAATAAAACCTTCAATGGTTTTCATTTGATACACAGCGCTGTACATGTCTTCGCGGACATTTAAGCTGACCCACAAATCGTGGTCTTCGATAATACTGACCACAGGCACGCCTGTTGCGACTAACTCAGTCGGTTTACCATAGGTCTTAGAAACAGTTCCGTCAGTTGGTGAATACAGTTTGGTTTCTGCTGTTAATGCGTTGGCTTCTTTGACTGCCGCTTGTGCCATCGCAACTTGTGCATCTGCAGTCGATTTCTGTTGTTCGGTACTACCACGTTTGGCACGGGCATACTGTTGATAAGAAGCTTCGGCAGTTTCACGTGCAGAGGTCTGTGCAGCCCGCATTTCATCGCGACGTTGACGAGAAATCACCCCTTGCTGATAAAGGGTTTCACCACGTTTATAGGTGGTTGCTGCCAATTCTGCCTGGGTTTTCATGGCTTGCCAGTTGGCATACAGGGTCTCAATATTTTCTTGTTGAGCACCACGATACACAGTGGAATGGAATGCAGTTGCACTTTGTAAAGCTGCTTGAGCCTGTTCTTTTTTCGCTTCAAGTTCCGGGCTAACAAAACGAACCAGTGCCTGACCTTTCTTAACCGGCTGGCCTTCAGAAACATAGAACTCTTCGATACGACTAGGTACTTTGGTGCTGATATGCACGGTTTCTGACTCAACCCGACCTTGCAACTCAATAGCTTGCGGTTGATAGGCTTTCCACAAGCCAAAAGCGATTAAACCCAAAAGTAGAATCAAAATAATCAGGCCGATGATTTTTGCCTTGCCTTTTTTAGCTGGCTCGTTCGGTGGCTGGGGTGTATTGGAATTTGATGTCTCAGGTTGTGGCTGTGCAATTTGCTCAGTCGCGCTCACTTGTGCTTGAGCAGATTCAGACGCTTGCGTTTCAGTCTTGTTGTCCACTTGATTTTTATCGCGTTCTGAATTGGATGATGATTGATCTTGGCTCATAAAATTCTCCAATTAACGGATATAGTCAGTACGTGGTTGATGAACATACAGCTTGAACTCATCAATCGAGCCATAGCTTTGTAAAAGTGTTGCTAAAGATAAAATGTATTTATATGAATTAAGCGCCATTTCACTTTTTAAAGCACTGAGGGCATTTTGTGCATCAATCACTTGTGTCGCCGTGCCCATACCTTCCTTAAAGGAAAGCTGCTGGATACGTAAGTTTTCTTGTGCCGCTTTGGTGTTTTGAACCAGCAATTGATGGCTATTCTGTGAGGAACTTAATTCGCTATAAGACTTATACAACACATTTTCGACTTCCTGCTTGGTGCGTTCGGTCATCAGTTCGGCTGCATACTTTTTAAGTTCGGCTGCCCGGATATTTTTATTGTTATCGATGCCCGAAAATAAATTGTATTTTGCCATGACGCCGACAATCCAGTTCTCTTTGCTGTCCAGTCCATATTCACCAAAGGCAAAAACACTCGGTTTTTTGGCTGACTGCTGAACCTTGACATTTTCATTGGCCAGTTGGGTATCCATTTGCAGCTTTTTAATCAGACTGGAATTCTGATCATAATTTGCCAGCATTTTATCCAGAGAATGGTTTTGTGTATTATTCACAAACAGCGGCGTAGTGAGATTTAAACTTTCTCTGGTTTTAAGCAAATTTTGCAGGCTAAACTGACTGGCTTGTAAGTTCGATTGAGCATTTTGATAGCTACGTTGCGCATTATTACGTGCTACCTCAAATTGCATGCGCTGGCCCTTATTAATAAAGCCTTGCTTCTCCAGTTTAAGAGCATTGTCATAATGTTCCTGCATGGCATTTAAATTAAACAGGCTGGCATTGAGTAATTGCTGCTGTAATTGCACATTAAAATAAGACTGGATCATCTCAAAACGTTGCGAGTCTTGTTGTTGTTTTTCGCTAATGTTTGAGCGTTGTGCCTGAATGGTGGCAATCTGTTTGGCGCTGCTAATTTTACCGCCGGTATAGAGCGGCATCACCATGGAAACTGAGGTACGCACATCATGGTCTTTAACCGTAACATCGACATTGTTCGGCACCTGATTCAAGCCTTCACTTACGGTTTGATCAAATCCCTGACTAACCTGATCAATCACTTCAGGCGGTAATACATTTCCCCATTGCGATAATTTGTCATCAAAACCACGGGTCAGCGAATTTTCCAGTCGTCGTTTGCTTGATCCTAAAGGCACGCTGGTTTCACTATGAAATGAATAAGCACGGGCATTTAAATCAATACGGGGAAGGCCCAAGTTTTTAACCGCTTCCATCTCAAGTTGTGAAGCTTGTTGCAGAGCTTGTTGGGCTTGGGAGGCATAGGCATTTTCGACCACATACTGTTCAGCCTCGCTATAGCTGAATGTCTGGGCCCATACAGAAGATGAAAATAAGGCACAGCTGATCAGGCTTATACTCAAGCTTAACATTTTGGGAAAGCGCTTGACCTTGAAATCCGGTCGGTCATGTTGTTTCAACATCAGGTTATGTCGCAATTTAATAATATCCTGCGTTAGTCTAAATTCTTTTTATAAAATTAAAATATTATGTTTTTAATTAAATAGTTATATGGCTCAGATTGGTGTAGTGAATTTGTAAAAAGTAGAGTTTTTAATCTAAATAAAATGGTGAAAAACCGGGACGTTTTAGGTTCGGGAAAAGGGCTGGCAAGTTTGGCCTAAAATAATTGTAATGACAAAACATGATTGAAAAATTAATACTTTTTTTGCAGTCAAATTGAAATATTTACTGCATAAGCTGCTGCAAGCTTCGCCAATCTATGATTAAATTCCCATTCCAATTTGTTCCACTTTAACAAGGGAAAACTCATGCGTGCTTATAATTTCTGCGCTGGTCCTGCTGCATTACCTACTGCCGTTTTAGAAAAAGCTCAACAAGAATTGTTGAATTGGCAGGGCAAAGGTCTGTCGATCATGGAAATGAGTCATCGTAGCAATGACTACGTTGCCGTGGCAGAGAAGGCTGAAGCTGACTTACGTAAGCTCATGAACATTCCAGAAAACTATAAAGTACTGTTTTTACAAGGTGGGGCATCCTTGCAGTTCTCGGCGATTCCGCTGAACCTGTTAGGTAAAAATAACAAGGCAGACTATATCCATACCGGCATCTGGTCTGAAAAAGCGCTAAAAGAAGCGAAACGCTATGGCGATATTAATATCGTTGAAGCGGGTACGCTTATTAATGGTAAACATGCGATCACTGAACAGAGTACTTGGAATCTGTCGAATGATGCAGCCTATGTGCATTATGCAGATAATGAAACCATTGGTGGTTTGCAATTCGCAGCTATTCCAGATGTGAATGCACCGTTGGTCTGTGATTATTCATCTAGCATTTTGTCTGCACCATTGGATGTCAGCAAGTTTGGTCTGATTTATGCCGGTGCGCAAAAAAATATCGGCCCGGCAGGTTTGACCATTCTTATTATTCGCGATGATTTACTTGACCAAGCCAAGCCGGAAATTCCAAGCATCTTGAAATATGCAGACCAAGCCAAGAATGGTTCAATGGTCAATACCCCGGCGACCTACGCATGGTATTTATCAGGTCTGGTATTTGAATGGTTGCTTGAGCAGGGTGGAGTAGATGCCATCTATAAAGTGAATCAGGAAAAAGCCAAGTTATTATATGGTTATATTGATTCGAGTGACTTCTATAACAATCCGATCGCAGTGCCAAACCGTTCAATGATGAATGTACCATTTACCTTGGCGGATGAAGCACTTGAAAAGACTTTCTTGCAAGAAGCTGAACAGCATCACTTATTGAACTTGGCAGGCCACCGTTCAGTGGGAGGCATGCGTGCAAGTATTTATAATGCCGTCCCGTTAGAAGGTGTACAGGCTCTTGTTAACTTTATGGATGATTTTGCGAAACGTCATGGTTAAGCCATAAATAGCAGTTAAAATAAAAGCCCTCATCATTGAGGGCTTTTATATATATGAATAAGGGTATGGGCAAAAATCAGAAAAAGCCAATTTGATGAAAAATAAGTGCTGCTAAGAACATACCGAGTAAGAAAAAGCAAAAAGCACCAACATCAAGTTTAAGACCTTGATCACTCGAATGAATCAGACTGGTGGTTGTTTGTTCTGGTATAATTTTCATTAGAACGCCTAAAATGCCATTTATGTGATTTTTTGTCACTCAAGAGCAGTTTTAGCATAAATATTGGCCTGAATCCATAGGTTGCCACGAATATATTGGCCAATGTTAAAGTTTCTATACAATTGGTTTTTAGTGGCAATACGAATCAGGATTGCTGGTAAATCATCTTCTAAAACCAGGGTTACGTCATACAGGGTATATTCATCCTGCATAAACTGCATTTGAGTTTTACCAACAATATTACCCTGGAACCAGGCTTCATCTTCCTGACCTAAAGTTTCACCAAATAAATAAGCCACCATTTTAGAAAAGTCGACCGTGACAGGTTCTTGATCTTCTGGTGTTTTTGGCTGCCACTCATTAATCAGTTCCTGTAAGTTTTCAGGCGCTACACCATTATGTTCTGCCAAAATTGCATTTAAAGCGCGATGATGTTTAATCGAAGCAGGATCGTCTACAATGATTTTCTCATCTGCAGCCACTGCTTCCAATTCATAGGCCCAAGCATTAAATTGAACTTTATAGCTTTGATTTTTGTCATATTGACAGCTATTTACACTGAATAGATTATCAAAGGCATAAATGGTGGTATCTTTATTTAAATTTAATCGTAATACGGCCTGAGTGGCAGAATCACAGGTAATAATTCGCTCAATTTTAGCATCATATTTATACGGGCTTTCGAAACTTGGAAAAGCAGTTTTTAATGCACGTGGTTTCTGGTCTTCAACCGCAATGATCTGGTTAATCGAAACAGATTCACCGCTTGGGCCCTGAATCAACCAGAATGCCTGATCCATCTCATGTTCATCTTCACATAGCCCCATTGGCATAACCGGTGCATCAAGGGCCAGTCCTAACCATTTGGGAACATCAGTTTCGGGTGTATCTGTCAATAAGTTCCAATGTTCGACATGATTACCGAAATTTTGATCTTGAATTTTAATGATTTCTGGACTGTTTTGATTTTTCATAAAGCGAGAGGCTAAAAAGATTGAACTTATTCTATTAAATCGAGGGTAACCGGGATATTTCAAGTCTGAATCTGTAATTCTCTAAAATTTATTTTAATTTTTAAGCTGATATCAACCTCTACTCCAGTCGAAGCAAATGAAAAAATGCATGGGATGACCGCCGCTTTGTTAACTCTACTTTTCCCGTAATCTGCTACACTAGTCTTTTCTTCTCAAGAGTTTTCGTCAACGTGCTGCCATTTAAATTGTGGGTAGATGCTGATGCTTTACCTAAAATTTTACGTGAAGTGATTTTACGCGCATCCGATCGTTATCAACTTGAAGTGACCTTTGTCGCCAACCAGAATGTCGGTATCACCCCATCCATGCGGATTAAATCCATTCAGGTGATGAGCGGGGCAGATCAGGCGGATCAGGAAATTGTGGAACGTATGCAAGAAAATGACATTGTCATTACACAAGATATTCCGCTGGCGGCGCAAGTAATTGAGAAAGGGGGAATTGCCATTCACCCCCGTGGTGAGATCTATACCACGGCCAATGTAAAAGCACGTCTCCATCTACGTGATTTTATGGATACCTTACGTGGGGCTGGGGTACAGACCGGTGGGCCACCACCGATTTCAGAACGAGATAAACGTGAATTTTCCAGTTCTCTGGATCAGACCATTTTAAAACAAAAACGAAAAACAGCATCTTGAGTTGAGTATGCCATCACGTATTAATCTCATGCTCACTTATGGACTACTGGTCTTTATCTGGGCAACCACGCCGCTTGCAATTGTGTGGAGTGTTTCGGACCTGCATCCGATGTGGGCATTGCTGATCCGCTTCTTTATTGCGTTGCCTCTGGCGGTAACCGTATTATTGCTGTTAAAGGTGAAATTTCCTACTCATAAAATTGCCTTATTGAGTTATGCCGCGGGCTCATTGAGTCTGATTGGTTCGCAAATCTTTACTTATGCGGCCACGGCTTACCTCAGTTCGGGGCTAATTGCCTTAATGTTTGGTCTGGCACCGATTATGGCGGGATTGATTGGCCGTTTTGGTTTTCAGCAAAAACTGGCGGGCTTGCAATGGCTGGGAATGGCAACATCAATTATCGGCTTGGCCATGATTTGCTTGAGTGGTAGCCAGCAGCATGTACAGCCAATTGGCATTATTTTAATGCTGATCAGTGTTTTTTCTTATTCATTGTCGATTTTTCTGGTCAAGAAGATTAATGCAGACTTGCCAGTGATGGCGCAGGCCACCGGCTCAATTCTGGTCTCCACTTTGTTGGCGACTTTGTTAATACCGTGGATCTGGCAATATGCACCAACGCATTTTCCTTCTGCGAAGTCTTTGTTTGCACTGACCTATACCATCGTGATGGCTTCGTTAATTGCCATGTTCTGTTATTTTAAGCTGGTGCAGAACTTACAGGCGACCACATTATCACTCACGACTGTCATGACACCGATGCTGGCGATTCTGATTGGCGCTTATCTGAACCATGAACAGATATCAGCTCAGGTCTTTGTGGGCGCAAGTATTATCCTGTTCGGTTTAGTGCTGTACTTCTTCAGGGATTTAAGGGCATATCGCCGTTTGAAATCTTAAAGATGGGATCAGATTAGCTGGCTTCACTTTGTTGAGCCTGTCGAATACTAGCAGCCAATTTAGCGCGATCTTGCGGATTGAGCGTAATAAAATAGGCACCGATACGGAATTTTCCCTGTTCTTCCGCGGTGCTATGGGCAACTTGCGCAATGGCTGCGATATGGAAGAAATTTTCAGGGTGGCTCAGGGTAATGTGGATATAGGTGCCTTGATTAATATCTTGAGAACTAAAGAAACTTAATCCATTCTCGGAAACATTGACCTGCTCAGGAACCGGCAATAGGGATTGCACGATATTGTCATAATAAGACCCTGTAATCAGGTTTAATTTCTGGTTAAAAAGGGATAAGATGCGAGCAATTTGTTGATCTTTTTCATTTAATTGTTCTAATTCGTAGCGAAACGCATGATCAAATTGATCTAATTCTGCAAGTAGTAGAAAATAGCGGGGCAAAACGAAATGGGAATCATACGGGTCATTCAGCGCTACATCATCGGGAATGATTTGATAGTTGATTCTCAACACGGCATCAATACGAGACATCACACGACGTTCAGTGTTGTCGTCAACAAGATGATGTTGTGAATTTTCCATAATAAATCACCTCGGACTAGATGGTATGTTTAAGCCAATTTCGCTGTATATAGGGTTGAGATACACTCGTGCTCAGCGGAGTAATCATTTTATTTCTTTTGTCGCCTTAGTTTCCATGATCGGCTTGACGCTTGGTGTTGCTGTGCTGATTACAGTGCTATCGGTCATGAATGGTTTCGATCGCGAATTAAAAAATCGTGTCCTTGGAATGGTTCCACAAGCCACTGTTTCTTCTAATCAAATTCTAACAGATTGGCCTGAGCTTGTAAAAAAAGTTGAGCATCACCCGCATGTCACAGGCGCTGCGCCTTTTACCCAATTGCAAGGGATGTTGACTGGGCAGGGGCAAGTCGCCGGTATTATGGTGATAGGGATTGAGCCAAAATATGAAAGCAAGGTGTCGATTATCCAGAACCATATGGTTGCAGGTGATTTAAATGCATTAAAAAAAGGCGAGTTCGGGATTGTCCTCGGTAAAGATATGACCGATGCCTTGGGTCTGAGCCTAAATGACAATGTGACCTTGGTGCTGCCTGAAGCGACGCCGTCTCCAGCAGGTGTGGTGCCACGATTTAAACGCTTTAAAATTGTCGGTATTTTTAGTGTCGGTGCAGAAGTGGATTCTACAGTTGGCTACATTGCCTTGAATGATGCCTCGACCTTATTACGTTTGCCGGATGGTGCCCAAGGTGTGCGTCTTAAAGTGGATGACATTTTTGCGGCACCGAACGTGGTGAACCAGATTGTTAAACAATTACCAGATAATTTTTATGCAACCAGCTGGAAGGAAACGCATGGAAGTCTGTTTGGCGCGGTGCGAATGGAAAAGAATCTGGTGGGTTTACTGCTGTTTCTGATTATTGTGGTGGCTGCATTTAATATCGTTTCGTCACTGGTTATGGTAGTCACCGATAAAAAGGCAGATATTGCAATTCTGCGTACCTTAGGTGCCTCACCACGATTTATTACGTCTGTCTTTATTGTACAAGGGACCATTATTGGGGTGGTGGGTACGGTGACAGGAGTGATTTTGGGCAGTACTTTTGCCTTAACCATCAGTGATTTGGTGAGCTGGTTAAATCACACCTTTGGACTCAATTTATTTAGTGGTTATGTCATTGGCTATTTACCTTCTTATTTACGCTGGCAAGATGTCCTGATTGTTGTGACCGCATCTTTATCTATCAGTTTTTTAGCAACAATTTACCCTGCTATCCGTGCAGCGAAAACGCAACCAGCCGAGGCATTACGTTATGAGTAAGATCGTTCTAGAATCAAAAAATATCTTTAAGCATTTCGATGATGGCAAAAGCAAAGTTGAAGTGATCAAAGGCTTATCCCTGCAAGTCAATGCCGGCGAGTTTGTTTCGATTGTGGGTTCAAGCGGTTCAGGTAAAAGTACCTTGTTGCATGTGTTAGGCGGTTTGGAGCAACCCTCGGAAGGACAAGTCTTCTTACAAGGCCAACGCTTTGATAATTTAGGCGAGGCGGAGCGTGGCTACAAGCGTAACCAATATCTGGGTTTCGTTTATCAGTTCCATCATTTATTGCCAGAATTTACTGCATTGGAAAATGTGGCAATGCCATTAATGTTGCGCAGTGAGAGTAATTTTAAGGACGTAAAAAAGCAGGCAGAATATCTGCTGGATCGTGTTGGCCTGTCTCATCGTATGGATCATAAACCGGGTGAATTGTCCGGTGGTGAACGGCAACGTGTGGCTTTGGCGCGTGCTCTCGTGACCAAACCTGCAGTGGTGCTGGCAGACGAACCGACCGGAAATCTGGATCGTAAAACCGCGCTCAGTATTTTCGAGCTGCTCACCGATTTGAAAAAAGAACTCAATATGGCGATGTTGATCGTGACCCATGATGAGCAACTGGCCCAGTCGGCGGATTCAATTTTGCATATGCAAGATGGTATATGGGTGGGTGAGCATGTTTAAACCCATTTCATTTTATATTGGGCTGAAATATACACAGGCGAGGAAAAAAAGCCGTCTGGTGTCGTTTATTTCATTGATGACCATGATTGGTCTCACGGTGGGTGTTGCGGTACTGATTACGGTTTTGTCCGTGATCAATGGTTTTGACCGGGAATTGAAAAACCGTATTTTAGGAATCGTGCCACAAGCGACGATTGCTTCCACTCAGATTATGACCAACTGGCAAGACCTGGCTCAAGATATTGCTAAACAGCCCCATGTGGCTGCTGTTGCACCGTATACACAGTTACAGGGGATGTTAACTGCACATGGCGAAGTGACTGGGATCATGATCTCAGGCATTGAACCGGAATATGAAAAACAGGTCTCTATTGTTCATAACTATATGCAAGCCGGTAGTCTGGAGGCCTTGAAGAAAGGCAAATATGGTATTGTGATCGGTCAGGATCTGGCAGACAGTCTAGGGTTGAAGCTGAATGATCCGGTGACGCTTGTGTTACCTGAAGCCACCAATTCATCCGCAGGGGTAGTGCCTCGCTTCAAACGTTTCGAAGTGGTGGGTATATTTAAAATTGGTACTCAGGTCGATTCGATGGTGGGATATGTGGCATTAAATGATGCCTCGACACTATTACGCTTGCCGGAAGGTGCTCAAGGCATTCGCTTAAAGCTGGATGATATTTTTGCTGCACCAGAGATTTCCGAGAGTATTATCAAAAAATTACCAAGTAATTTTTACGCTTCGAATTGGACCTATACGCAAGGTAACTTATTTAGTGCCATTCAAATGGCAAAAAATATGGTCGGGTTATTACTGCTCCTCATTATTATTGTTGCAACCTTTAATATTATTTCATCCCTGATGATGTTGGTGACAGATAAAAAATCAGATATCGCGATCTTACGTACTTTAGGTGCATCACCCTTATTGATTACTCAAATCTTTATGGTACAGGGGACAATTATTGGTGTGATTGGTACCGGTTTGGGTACGGTTTTAGGGATTATTTTATCGTTAAGCATTGGTAATATTGTGTCTTGGGTAAATACCACTTTTGGCTTAAATTTATTAGATGCCTATTTTGTGCATTATTTGCCTTCATATTTACGTTGGCAAGATGTATTGCTGGTGGTAAGTGTTTCATTGTTATTAAGTTTACTGGCAACAATTTATCCTGCCTTACGTGCAGCAAAAGTTCAACCGGCTGAAGCATTACGCTATGAATAATGCATAAATATTGAATAAGACCTCTTGTTAAAGCTCCGAAAAGGGGCTTTAATTTTGTCTTTAGAAAAACTAAATCCAATGTTAAGAAATGTTGAAGATTATTTTGTTCGATTGGATTGCCGGTATTGCTTTGATGGGGCAGGATTTCCATTTTATAGGACAAACATGGTGGATATGGCTGATTTTAGCAAGTCTGATATTCGCTTTAGGACGATATAAAAGCCAGCGCTATTTTCAGCGAGCTTGGTATAAGACGCTCCTTTTAAGCAGTTGTAGCTGGGCATTGTGCTGTACCAGTTATCATTATGCTGATGTGGCTTTAGAACAGCGCTTAAGCTTACGGGAACTTCAGGTTCAACCATTTGAAGCCATTGTTTATATTAAAAAGATAGATGAACTAACAGATGAAGGGCAAAAACAAATTGCTGAAGTCCTCAATCGGCATAGCCAGCCAGTAAATTGGTTACTGTATCTGAATAAAGCATCTGAGCAAACCATGCAGCAGCCGAGCTTACAACTGGGGCGTTATTATCGGATCAACGGGATGATCAGGCCTGCGCATAGTTATGCCGTAGCAGGAGCATTTGATCAGGAAAAATGGTTTTTACAGCAGAATATTCTCTCTGCATTTTCGGTCAGACAAATTCAGCCGTTAAGCTCTGATGAGATTTATCGTTTGGGTTATCAGCAACACGATAAGCAACAACGTACGCTCAAAGCCAGGTTGCTGTTAAAAATTGAAGGCATGCGGCTGGACTTCCGGCAAATGCTGCAAACAAGCTCTCTGCAACATCCAGGTTTGCTGCTAGCTTTGCTGACTGGCGATGAAAGCCTGTTGTCGAGCGAGCTAAAACAGCAATTCCAGTTGCTGGGAATATCCCATTTACTGGCTATTTCAGGGCCTCATGTACTGATCTTTGCCTTGATGCTGACCTGGTTGTGCCAAAGGTTGATACAGCGTTATTGCCCGAAATTATATTTATGGAAACCCAGACAGATTCTGGTTATTTTTCCTTTTGTTGCCAGTGTTGTACTTTATGTAGCTTTTGTCGGCTTTGAGATTCCGGCCATCAGAACGCTGTTCACAGTGCTGATTGCCAGTCTTTTCCTGGTCTTGCGACAGTCTATCCAACCTCTGGCTTTGCTGGTTTATAGCGCTAGCTTACTGCTGATTTATGATCCATTTAGCATTTTGTCGGCAGCATTCTGGTTATCTTACGGGGCCTGTTTTATTCTGCTACGAATCTATCAAACGACAGCACACTTGCCTCAAGATCAAGTGCAGACCTCAATACAAAAGATGATACTGGCGATTAAAGTATTGATTGATGCCCAATGGAAAGTTTTTATTGCCTTATTGCCACTGGTGATTATTTTCTTTCAGCAGATTTCCTGGGCAGCGCCATTGAGTAATCTGATTGCAATTCCGCTATTAAGTGGCGTGGTGGTGCCGCTAGGCATTCTTGCTGCTTGTCTGTGGCTAATCATTCCCGCATTGGGACTATTGTTGTTTCAGCTGAATGATCAGTTGCTTACATTCTTGTTGTGGGGTTTAAACGGTTTACAGCACCTGTTCCCAGCATTATACGGGGTTAGTTATACACCTGGCATGATGTTGAGCTTGATCTTGGGATTGGTCATTTTATTTATGCCTAGAGGAAGCGTACCCAAGCTTTGGGCCGGCATCTGCTTTTTGCCCGTACTTTTAGGCGTCAACACTCAATCTACAACTTTAACTATTCTCGATGTGGGGCAAGGACAGGCGATCTTTTTACAGCATCCGCAACAGACATTAATGATTGATACGGGCGGGAATTATGACGAGCGCAAATTTGGTATTGGTGAGCGAGTCGACATCCCGTTCCTAAGACAGCAGGGTATTCGTAGCTTGGATCACGTCATTCTATCGCATCTGGATCAGGATCATAGCGGCGCATTTCCGGCTATACAAAATGCCTTTGCGATTACTCAGGTGCAGTCAAGTGAACGAAGTGAAAAGCTCCCGTTTAAGGACAATTTCTCCTATTGCCAACAGGGGCAGCATTGGTCATATAGCAATCTTAAAATTGAGATTTTGTCGCCTACGCAAGATGGCCTGAATTTTGCCAAACATCAACAGAATGAACAATCTTGTGTGGTCTATCTGCAGTTTCTCAATGCTCGACCTTATCAAAACTTTCTGATTATGGGCGATGCAGGTTGGGAAACCGAATTTAAGTTGCTACAGCAATATCCAGATTTAAAAGTAGATGTTCTGGTTTTAGGCCATCATGGCAGTAAAAATAGTTCTGCTTATGATTTTTTAAAAGTTTTAAAACCCAAGCTGGCGATTGCCTCAGCTGGCTTTAATAATCGTTATGGGCATCCGAGCCGGGAAGTCCAAAAGCGTCTGCAAGCTCTGAATATTCCGTTACTTAATACTACACGAACAGGGTCGGTGAATTTCCTGTTTGAGCATGGCAAAGTTGAGATAAAGCTGCAACGGCAGCAAAGGAAATGGTTACAACGAGAATAGCCTAAGCAAACTCTTCTTGGGCTTGCTGACGAACTGCAGCCACCTGAGCCAGTGCCTCCTGTTCATCAATATCATAAATTTTCTTCAGCGCGGGATTGGCACGAAAGCGTTTATAGCTCCAGTGATAGTGTTCCGGATAGCGTTGAATCAGTTGTTCTAAAGTTTGATGAATGATCAGGGTACCGTGCTCGGCACTGCCTTCATAAATTTGAGGATTGACTGGCTCAATGAACATATCAAAGCCATCTTGCTCATTTCTTTTGGTGTAAAGCAACAGGGCTTTGGCCTTGGTTTTCTGGATCAGCTTGGCACTTAAACTGCTGGAAGCTAAAGGAATACCGAAATAATTCACCATGTCACCGCCATGATCGGGAGTATGATCGGGCAAAATGGCGGTGGTACCCCCTTGTTTTAAGGCTTTAAAAACTTGTCGTACACCACTTTCATCGGTCGGGACCAGATGCGCCTGCTCACGGCTACGTGCATCACGGACAAACTGGTCAGCATCAGGATTCTTAACGGGCTTATATAAGATGGTCATTTGGGTATATTGTGCTAACCATGCATTCATTACTTCCCAAGTGCCAAAATGAGGAACAACCAAGACCACGCCTTTTTTTTCTGCCAGCGCTTCATGCAGGTAGTGTTCGCCCTGAACAGTATCAATACGCTGAATATTCTTCTGATTATGTGCCCCCCAGATACTTAAAAACTCGAAATAAGAGGTGAGTTCATTCTGAATGGCATGTTTGGTTAATAATTGTCTTTGTTGCGGCTCCATATCTGGAAACGCGATCTTTATATTCAGGCGAATAATTTTTGAAAGTTTAGATAGTTGAAAAGTATTGACCAGTCCAGCAACCAGACGTGCCAAAAAACGACCTAATTGAATCGGCTGACGACTTAGGAGCTTGATGAGACGGTAATTTGAGCTGATCGTTCTGGAATGGGTCATGGAGGCGGTATGAGAAAAATTACAAAGGAAAAGTATAATGTAAAAAATAATTATAAGTTAAAACAAGTTATTTAAACAGTTTTGTTGAAATCAGCGTATATAATAAAGCCACTTTAAAACATATTGGATTGGAATCTTATGTCCGATTGGCCACCAAAACCAAAAAATGAATCAACAAATAGTGACAATGTTACGGGCAAAGAATGGCAGATTTTAGAAAAAGCCGTTCTTGCCTCTGTAGAGGAACAGCGACGTAGCCGTCGTTGGAGTATCTTTTTTAAATGTTTAGGCTTCGCTTATTTACTTATTGTCCTGATTGCAATGACCAAGAGTTGCTCGACATCGACAGAGAAATCAACCACCAATATCAGCAGCGACCATCTGGCCGTGATTGATATTATAGGGACAATTGATTCATCTGCCGGTCAGTCGACTGTTAACAGTGAAGATACCAATAAAGCGCTTAAACGAGCGTTTGAGGCGAGTGGCAGTAAAGCAATTGTTTTAAATATTAACTCTCCTGGTGGTTCACCGGTACAGTCAGATGAAATCTGGCAGGAAATTCGCTACCAGAAAAAACAGCATCCAGACAAGAAAGTCTATGCAGTAATTGGTGATATGGGTGCGTCAGGTGCATATTATATTGCGTCTGCTGCTGACGAAATCATTGTCAATCCATCGAGTTTGGTGGGTTCCATTGGCGTGATCATGCCAAACTACGGTTTAAGCGGACTGGCACAAAAGTTAGGAATTGAAGACCGGACTTTAACTGCGGGCAGTAATAAAGATATCTTAAGCATGACCAAGCCATTAGATCCGGCACAAAAACAACATGTGCAATCTGTACTGGATAATGTCCATACTCACTTTATCAATGCGGTAAAAGAAGGTCGTGGCAAACGTTTGAAGACTAACGATCCAGCGGTATTCTCTGGTTTATTCTGGACAGGTGAACAGGCGATTGCTTTAGGTATTGCAGATCGTAGCGGTAGCATTACCACACTGATGCGTGATCTTAAAGTTGAACAAAAAGTGGATTATACCGTTCAACGTAATCCTTTTGAGTCGATTTTAGGCCGTATGGGCGCCAAGATTGGTGAAGGAATTAGCAGTTCGCTTGCGTCACAGCTGGAAACTCAGCAGAACGCGAAAATTCAATAACAGGTCAAATTGTTCCAACTTTATTAAAGCAATGCTTTTGCTGGAATAGATTCATCATACTCAGGCTGTGTTTTCACAGCCTTTTTTATTGTAAAAATAACTGGGCAGTTCTTGTTTTGATTTGCAATACATGTGTAGAGCAGGATAATTGAACGATCAGTGAAAACAAATAAAGAACCCTTTATGAAACCCTTGATTCATTTTGCCCATGCCAACGGCGTCCCTTCTAAAGTTTATCAAAAGCTGTTTGATCAGTTGAAAGATCAATATGACATTATTTATCTGGCTGAAATTGGCAATGACAAACGTTATCCGATTACGCATGGCTGGACACATCTGGTCGATCAGGTCATTGATAATATTGTTCAGCAAGCCCAAGGACGCCAAGTGATTGGTGTAGGACACTCTTTGGGTTCGGTCCTGACTTTAATGGCTGCCTATCGTCGTCCCGAGTTATTTTCCCAAGTGATTATGCTGGATCCACCTCTAATCATCGGTAAAGCCTCTTTTGTGTTTCATTTGGCTAAACTCTTTAAACCTAAGCTGGTGGATAAAATTACCCCTGCGGGTTTATCTGCACGCCGTCGTGACCATTGGGAGTCGCGTGAACAAGCGGCTGAGCTGCTGGGTTCGCGTGGTTTTTACCAACATTTCGATGCCGACTGTTTTCAAGCCTACATTGATCATGCCTTAACCGTTGATCCACAGCGGGGCGGTGTTACTTTAACCATTCCTAAGCAGGATGAGGTGAAGCTGTTTAGAACAACACCATCAATGTGGTGGTTACCAATGCCAAAACCACCCGTTCCTGTACAGTTAGTAGTAGGCCAAGATAGTGTGTTTTTAAAAGAGAAATTTCCGCAGGTTGCGAAAAAGAAACTGGGTATTCCATTTTCTGTTGTTGAAGGGGGGCATATGTTCCCATTGGAGCATCCACTGGATACCGTTGAGAAAATTAAAAGTCTGGTGCTTTGATTGTTTTGATGAGAAATACTGAGATTATTCTAAATGCACTGGGTTTGCTGGGTTATGGGCAAGAAAGTTGCCAAGCAAGCGTGCTGAATTTTTTTGATGCTTATCAACAACGGGTTGAATATATCAGCAATTTTTTAGATATATTTGGCCTTGCGTTAAGCAATGTGCAAGCCCAAGACCAACTTGTAAGCGTATTTGATCGATTCAATCATAAAAACTGGCAAGAAATTGATCAGTATTCATTTCAAGAGGGTGAGTATTACTGCTTTCTTCGCATCAAAGTTTTTCTATTGCATTTAGCTGATGAACATGACGCAGATGAAAGCATGGAGTGGTTAAATATTTTTCAAGAAAAATATTTAACCTATCTTTTAAAGTCATAAAAAAACGCATCCTTAGATGCGTTTTATTTTTTAGAATTGAGCAAACTGAATCGGTCGTTCTAAAGGCTTCTGGTTAAAATAGGCTTGGCCATTTTGCCAGCGCAGTTGACCTGTACAAAACCATTGCGCGACTTGAGGATAAATAAAATGCTCAAGTTCATGCACGCGTTGCGCCAAAGTCTCTACCGTATCATGTAAACCTACCTGAATGGCAGATTGCGCAATACTTTGTCCGGCATCCAGTTCAGCTGTCACAAAGTGAACGGTACAACCATGCAGACGGTCTCCGGTATTTAATACCCGTTGATGGGTATTAACGCCTTTATATACAGGCAACAGAGAAGGGTGGATATTTAACATTTTACCTTGCCATTGCAGCACAAAATCTGGTGTTAAAATCCGCATAAAACCTGCAAGGATCACCAGATCCACCTGCCATGCTAGCAGTTGCTGGTGCATGGCTGCATCAAAGCTTTCGCGATTCGGGTAATCTTTATGTGAAATAACAGCGGTTGCAATATTGGCATCTTTCGCACGTTGTAATGCATAAGCATCAGCTTTGTTTGATAACACACCAATGATTTGCCCTGACAGATTTGCATCTATCAGGGCCTGTAAGTTACTACCGCTGCCTGAAACAAGGACAGCAATTCTCATTATGCAAAGATCACGCGAATTTTTTCGTCAGCGCCTTCAACTGATTCAGCGTTTTCCTGAATGTGACCAATTTTCCAGGCTTTTTCACCTTGAGCATTCAAGACCTCAATGGCTTTGTCCGCTTCACTTGGATCAACTGCAATCACCATACCAACGCCACAGTTAAAGGTGCGATACATTTCAAAGCGTTCTACGTTACCTTCGCGTTGTAACAACTGGAACAATTCAGACCATTCCCAGCTTGATTCATCAATCACTGCTTGAGCGCCGTTTGGAAGAACACGCGGTAAGTTACCTGGTAAACCACCACCGGTGATGTGAGCCA
Organism: Acinetobacter courvalinii; assembly: GCF_014635545.1. Classification (GTDB taxonomy): domain Bacteria; phylum Pseudomonadota; class Gammaproteobacteria; order Pseudomonadales; family Moraxellaceae; genus Acinetobacter; species Acinetobacter courvalinii. Next base: position 1,820,713 of record NZ_BMDA01000001.1, on the reverse strand, counting down.
TGGCATGTACATCAACTTGTTTGCAAAGTTCGAGGACCGGTTTTACATAAATGCGCGTCGGTTCCATCGCAACATCGGCAAGTGGGCGACCATCAACGATTTGAGTTAGATCTACATTTTTAACATCTAAGATTTTGCGTAGTAATGAGTAACCATTTGAGTGCGCACCGCTTGATGCCACACCGATCAGTACATCACCAGACTTCACTTTTGTTCCATCAATAATTTTACTGTGTTCAACTACACCGACAGCAAAACCGGCAAGATCGTAATCTTCGCCTTCATACATGCCAGGCATCTCGGCAGTTTCCCCACCAACCAATGCACAACCGGCAAGTTCACAACCTGTACCAATTCCTGTCACTACATTGGCAGCCACATCAACATTTAGATGACCTGTTGCATAGTAGTCGAGGAAGAAAAGGGGTTCAGCGCCACAAACGAGCAAATCGTTTACACACATTGCCACAAGGTCTTGACCAATGGTGTCATGACGGTTGAGGTTAAGTGCCAGACGTAATTTGGTACCTACGCCGTCTGTGCCTGAAACCAATACAGGTTCTTCATAACCTTTTGGAATTTTGCATAGTGCACCAAAGCCACCAAGACCGCCCATTACTTCAGGACGAGTGGTGCGTTTCGCGACAGATTTGATACGATCGACTAATGCGTCGCCCGCTTCAATGTCGACGCCCGCATCTTTATAGCTTAAACCAGTGTTTGAGGTAGAAGTTGAGTTGCTCATAGTGAAGTCTCCGCAGTGGCGGCAGATTATAACCTGAATATACGAAACTCTTATGTTATTTATGCTCGAAAATGCTATCTTTAATTAAATTTTTTTTTATTTATAACGAATATACAATAAAAGGCTAGATTTTATGCAAGATCAGGTACTACGTCGTATCTTTATCCTCGCTGGGCTCGCATTACTGCTTTGGGTGCTCTATCTGCTAAAGCCCATCGTCATTCCTTTCGTAGGTGCTTTTTTTATTGCCTACCTGTTTAGTCCACTGGTGGATGTTCTTGTTAAAATCAAATTACCGCGTTGGTTAGCCATCAGTATCGTCTTTATCGGAATTGGTGTGACCCTGACCATGGTGTTGTGGTTCCTGGTACCGTTGATCTGGAAACAGCTGATGTATGCCCGAGATAGTATTCCTGCGGGTATCCACTGGATCAATGCCACTTTCCTACCGTGGGTATCACATACCTTTAATGTTGTACCTATGGAAATTGACACTGAACAGATTTCAAAAGCCGTAATGGATTATATCCAGACCAATTACAGCGCTGACAGCATCCAGACCATGGCATTGCGAGTCGCCCAATCAGGATTGAACTTTATTCAGATTGGTGGTGTGGTTATCCTTATTCCGATCATCTCGTTCTACTTCCTGCTGGACTGGGAGAGAATGCTGCAAAGTTTAAGACGTTTAATTCCACGTCCATATGAAGCTTCAACCTTAACCATCGTGCGTGAATGCCATAGCGTCTTAGGCGCCTTTGTCAAAGGGCAGTTCCTTGTGATGCTTTTGCTGGGAATCGTTTACGCCGTCGGGTTACAGCTGATTGGGCTGGAAGTCGGTTTAATTATTGGCATGATTGCTGGTTTGGCAAGTATCATTCCTTATCTTGGATTTGGTGTCGGGATTATTGCTGCTGTGGTTGCGACACTTTTCCAGTTTGGACTGGACTGGACCCAATTGCTGCTTGTCGGTGTGGTGTTCATGATCGGGCAAATGGTCGAGGGATATATTCTTCAACCGTTCTTGCTGGGTGATAAGATTGGTCTGTCACCTGTGGCTGTTGTTTTCGCGGTATTGGCAGGGGCACAACTGGGTGGATTCCTGGGTATGCTGATTGCTTTGCCTGTGGCTGCGGTGATTGTAGTGCTGCTTAAACATGCACGTGATAATTATGAAAGAAGCCGCTTCTATGGTTCTACCACAGAAGTCGTACTGGTACAGGGTGAAACTCAGCACATAAATGTGGATTCAGAGCAAGTAGAGCTTGATCTTCAAATTAAAAACTCTCAAGATACAGAGACTTCAAACCCGAAAGATTTAAAGTAATTGAGGAACATATTAAATATATGCGTCAACTACAACTGGATATAGAACCACAACTCGATGCTCGAATCAGTGATTTTTCGGGGCCGGGTTGGGGGCCTGTGGTTGATGCAGTCAGACAATTACATGCGGGTTTGGTCAGCCGATTCTATGTCTATGGCGGAGCGGGAACAGGTAAAAGTCATTTGCTTTCTGCAATCTGTGATTCTTATCTGGAGCTAGGCCGGCCTGCAATTAAAGTCTCGCTACTCGAATTATTAGATGCACCGATCGAAGCAATTACTTCTTTAGAGTTTTATGATCTGGTTGCACTGGATGATATTGATGCGATTAGCGGTGTACCGCATTGGCAAAAAGCAGTTTTCCATTTGATGAATAATCATGAAGGTCAGTTGGTGTTTTCTTCTCGGGTTGCGCCGATTGAATTAAAACTGGAACTGCCTGACCTTCAGTCAAGATTAACCCAAGCAGTCAGTGTTAAAGTCCCAAATGGCAGTTCGTATATTGACCGTCAGGCTTTACTTCAATCGGTGATGACCCGTCGCGGTATTCATTTTGACCAGCAAATTGTCGATTATTTATTAAGTAATGGTCCACATCAGGCATCAATATTATTACAAACATTAGCCCAACTTGAAAAAATGTTAAAAGGCGAAAAAACCAAGCTATCCAATACTACTCTTAAGCAAATTTATGCCTTGATAGATGAATATCGCCAATAGTATAAAATTTCTTGAGTAATTTTGAGAGCTATGACAAAGTACGCACAAAGGAATGTGGTTGCAAACACCTAGTTTGTAAAATTAAAAAAATGAAAAATATGAAAGGAGATCGGTATGCTCAAACGGACGCTTGCCTGTACTTTATTGGTGATGACTGGGCACGCTTATTCTGCGGATATCCAAGTCAACACATTAGCTGATGAAGAGAATTATACCGGTTGTTCTCTGCGCAACGCCGTAGAGTTTTTAAATAAAAGAAGTCAAAAAGAATTCGAGAATGGCTATCGCGGCTGTGGTGATAAAGATTCAAGCAGTACAATTATTCTGCAAAGAGATAAAGAATATACATTAAATTCGGCAATTCATATTAAAGCAGGCATGGCTATCATGACTGCTCCAAGTACTGACTTTAATAATAATCAGAAAGGTCTGCATAATGCCACCATTAAAATGGCAGGGAACGATCGTTTATTTGTCATTAATGATGAGAATGTTGAAGAAACCTTGGTACCTGTAATTTTTATGGAGATAAATTTAAAGGGTTCTGGTTATAAAATGACCGATGGTGGGTTAATTTTTAATAGAGAGGCACTCAGTCTCCAGTATTCTCGTTTAACGGGAGGAAATGCAGTTCGAGGTGGCGCAATTTATAATGCAGGTACTGTAATAGATGAACAAAGAACAGCAAGTATCTTGAATATCAGTAATAGTTTGCTACAAGGTAATGAGGGGGATCAAGGCGCAGTCATTTATAGCGAAATGCCTTTATATTTAATTACGCAATCTGTGATTCGTGATAATGAAGGTGCAAAAGGGGAAACTGGCGCCTTACTTTACTCACAAACAGCATTTACAGATAAGACAACAGCGCAGGTGCTGGCTTCCCGTGTATCAGGTCTGCGCAATAGTACTGTTTTTCATAATAAGGGTGGCTATATAGCGAATATTCGTGGCGGGATGTTGTTAAATAACGTCACAATGATTAAAAATGCTGCAGGATTATTTTTACAGGCACCGATGAGAGAGGTTTCAACCACGACAGATGGTAAAACCACGACAAAACCGGAACCAAGTGCTTATATTTCCAATAGTATTATTGTTGCAAATGAAGCAAATAACTGTGCCAGTTCTGCCGATGACGAAGCGGTTATACAAAGTAATTTGATCACCCCGGAATGTGATCGTAATGCACCAAGTGGTAGCCCTAACTTTTTCATAGGAAATAATAAACTCATCGCAGGTGGAACTAATGATGAAGGCGAATGTGCTGCACCTCCTGCAGATGGCCTGTTATGCCCATATTACACACCAAAAGATCAAATGTTAGGTTATTTTAAGCCACGTTTATTGATGTCATATACCAAGCTTTCAGACTCTTTAATTGTGAACAAAGGGCGCATTTATAGTGATGGAACAACTGCTGGTTTTGCAAAAAGTTGTGAAGGTTCGGATCAGCGCGGTAAAAGCCGCAGTGGCTATGATGAATTGTGTGATCTGGGGGCAATTGAGCTAGTGATTAATCGTGCTGAAGTTCCTATTGCCGGGGAAGATATCTTATATGGAGAGATTGCCAAATTTAGTATTACTGATAGCTTGTTAGATGGAGAACTGCTTGATCCTGTTTCATGTGAAAAAGTTCTGGGCAAGCGTCAGGATGGTCTACCATGGCAATCAGGTTGTCTGGATATCCAGCAAAGACAAACGCCGTCCAAAGGTAAGTTAAGCATTGATCAGCAGGGCAATATTACATATGTACCCAATGGAAATTGGCACGGGTCTGATGAATTTAATATGCGGGTGATGACGACAACAACCCGTTTTAATGACATCTCAAATTATTACATTACGATCCCAACCACGATTGTTCAAGCTCCACCTAATAATTTTCAAAGTAAAACTGTCAATGTTGGTGGAGGCAGTTTTGGCATAGGTGCAATTTTTGCATTATTCGGGCTAATTGGATTACGTCGCTTTAAATCATAATCAGGGATGATGAGATGAAAAACTATAAAAAAACTTTGCTTGCGACCTTGGTGCTTGCGACGATGCCGCTTTTTGCAGCAACCAGTAGCGCGCCAATTCAGGTCACAACTTTTGTAGATGAAGATGGTGAAAATAACTCTGCCTGTTCATTACGAGAAGCACTTAAAACGGCAGCGGACAGAAAGTCTTATGGTGGATGTCAAGTCACAGATACTTCACCCGCTACCACTAAATCAATTCAATTAGATGCAGGTACTTATGTACTCGATAGAGAATTGGCCCCAAAGATTGATATTGTGATTTTGGGTAAAAGTCCTGTTGATTGGGAAAAAAGAAGTATTATTACTAATGATTATCCTGCACAAACAGCATTAAAGACCACAATTGATGTAAAAGGAAAAGACCGGATTTTCAATACCACAGGTAATAATAGTTCATTAACCCTGAATGATATCATTTTGAAAAATGGCAAAACCTCAGATCGTGGGGGAGCGATTTATGCAGGGGGCAATGTCAATTTACAAAATACTCAAATCCTAGATGGTCAGGCGGCGATCAGTGGAGGGGCAATCTTCTTGGCTGGGCCATCTTCCTCATTAAATATTAACAGTGGTCTACTGAAAAATAATAAGGCACCATTAGGTAGCCTACTTGCGATGAGTTGTATTAATGATAACGTGTATTCCAAACGGAATATTGAAGTAAAGGCGAGTAGCCTTATTGCAAATGGTGCAGCTAATTCAAGTAGTATGCTGGAGTTTTGTGGAGAACCTGTGGCTTCATTGAGCGCAAACACGATCGCTCAGAATACGGCTAGCTTATCAAATGGTAGCTTGATTAAGTTTACAGGTGATACTCAGGCAGGTACTACGCCTACAAATACTTCTAGTATTTTAAGTAACTTAAGTAGTATCAATTTACTTAGTAATACTATTGTGGAGAATAATGCTTACTCAGCTTTTCTATATGATAAGTTGGGATTGAAAGTCTTAAGCTTCAATGTGCTGGCCTATAATAATGGAGGTTATTCTTGCCGTTATTTGTTAGGAAACGTCACTGAAGAAAAGGATGTAGATATCGTCCCACTTTATAATGCAATCCCTTTGAGTGGAGCGAGTAAGTGTGATTTACCGACGCTGGCATTACCTGATAAGCATACCAATAAGGATATTAGTAATTTTAACATCCGTACGCTTTTAACTACCTTACAACCCGAATCAGAGTCTACAGCTTTCTTATCCTTATATTATCCGGTAGATACCAAGTCGAACACAGATTTGCTGAATACAGGTGTTACTGGTTGTAGTGCAAAAGATCAGCGCAATATTGCGCGTATTACGGATGGAACTTTACATTATGACCCGGACTCACGAAATTCCTGCGATATCGGTTCCGTAGAGTTGATGAAATTGACGGCGGGGGATGTCACTGATGTCTCCAATATTTCATTAACGACATTAGTCGCAAATTATAAGAACCAGCTAGACTTCTTTAACGATCTTGTTAAGCAGCCAAATAATCCTGATTTCTTAACTTATTATAAGGTGCGTGCTCAAGAGTACAAAAACCTGTATGAGAAGACCAAGAGTACTTTAAAATATAGAGCGATCTATATTGATTTAAAAAATTATCAGTTGCCGATTCCCCAAGAAACTCAGCAAGCTGATGGCACTTCTAAATTAGCATTCTTTAATAAACAAAATTATATTGTTACAACCAAGCCTTTAGGGAAAGGGCAAATCAATGCTGATGTTGAAAATATAGATGAAAGTGACGCTAAAAATCTGGTTTGTGAATGGAATGAAGATTTAGAGCAAATTATTTTCTATCGTAAAGATGATGGTATTACACAAGCAGGCGATAAAATTTTCTGTAAATATACCATTCAATATCGAGCAGATTCTTCAATTCATTCATCTGGATTGATAAGTGCAGCATTTTTAAATATCGCCCCGGAGGCAAAAGATACTTCGGTAACATTAAAGTATCAGAAGAAAGAAAAAGTTGCAGTTAATTTGCTGAACTTTGCCAATGATTATGGGGATATGGGAGAGGGTGGAAAAGGTCCGGAAAGTAACCCGAATAAGCCGCAATTCTGGAGAAATGCAGATGGGATTGAATTACCAATACGATTGTCGAATGTCCCATCAGAAAATATTAGTGTTACTGCTGATCGTAAAGGCCCTTGTCCCGAGCCTGATCAGCAGGAAACCTGCTATGGCGGCAATATCTATGTTCAGGAAATAAATATTTTTAACCCATTCAATTATTCATTTAATTATCAGGTTTATGATGCGGAAGGTTTAATTTCAAATACAGCGAATGTAAAAATTATAAGTACAGGTACGACCTCAGATGATACGCGTAAAGCTGGTGGGGGGGGCGGTAGCTTTGGTATCTACTCGCTCCTAGGTCTGTTTGGTCTATTAAGCTATCGTCGATTGAAAAAGTAAGTCAAAAAAAGAGCGCCAAATTAGGCGCTTTTTTTGGAATTGAAAATTAAAAAAATTAGTGTTCTGCGTATTTACTTAAATATTCTTCTCGGATATTGACGCGTTCTTCGGTACTCGCATTTTGCATACGTTTACGCAAGGTGGTGCGTTCCTGGGTACTCATTTTCTGCCAGACATCACGCATTTTCTGTTTTTCATCTTCCGGCAGTTGAGTAAACCATTCCATTCTTTGCTGGAGCTGTGAACTTTGTGTGGTTGGAATTTCCTTTAACGACTGATAGCGTTTAATTAAAACGCGTTGTTCTTCAGGAGTTAAATCATCCCACGCTTCTTCAGTCGTGGGTTTATTCTGTTTGGAAAAAATCCAGAAACGTTCTGAACCTGCAAAACTGGTTTGCAATAATCCAAGCGTACACACAACAAGTGCTAATCTTTTAGCTGCCATGTGGAACTTTATCCTCACCTAAAACCAGTAACATTTCCATATCTTCAACCATCTGAGGTGAAAGTTTCGGATTCACCACCACCTGATTCTGTGGTTTATCGATTAACTGTAAAGAACTTGGCAATACAGCAATGCCCATAATCGCGGCTGCAAAGACAAAGCCTGTCATTTTCCAGATACTGTAATAAGACGTTGGTTTCTTTTGTACGGTATCTAAAACATGATTCATCACCCGCATTTTATTGTGGTGCTGCTCTCTTGCAAGTTGATCAAGTTTGGAAGTCACTTGTTTAGCGAACTCATCTTTTTTCATCTGATGATCCTCCCGTATGTGGATTTAAGTGCTCTAAGGCAATTCTGAGTCCCTGAATTGCACGGTGATAATGTGTTTTTACACTACCTTCACTACAATCCATAATTTGCGCTGTCGTCATCGTATCAAAGCCTTCCCATGCTCTTAACATGAACGCTTGTTGTTGACGGACCGGTAGTTGATTGATTGCAGCCTGAATTTCCTCCATAGTCACTTCCTGATCAAGGAACTCAAATGGATTTGGAGTTGATTCATCGACTACATCAATGATTTCTTCGTCATCGTCTAAACTGATCTTTTTAAATAATGAGAATGGACTTGCCCGACGAGCCTCCTTTCTTCTCCAGTCCTGGAGCTTATTATTCAATATGGTATAGAACAGGGGATACCATTCATCGGTACTCTTATCGGCATAGGATTTATGCAATGAAATAAAGGCTTCCTGAACCAGATCCATTGCAATACCTTGTTGTCCCTGTGTCGCACTTTCCATCATCACAAGCGCACGACCAGTCACGTCTTGCATAAAGAAACGCAGACGTTGTTCAACCGTACTACGATCAGTACCGTTTTCTGTTCGAGCGTGTTTAGGTGCTAAATCCATAGAGATGGAAAATCCTGTCATGGATACCCACCATTATTATTTCAATTCATTAATCATATAACGTTGAAAATGGTGGGCGCGTTGACAACTTAAGCAATTATTTTTAGTAGTGTAATAGATTTTCCCAGTAAAAAACGCGTATTTAAAATAAAATAACGTTTTACTGACGTTGGCGCACCATTTCAAAGAAGCAGACGGAACCCGCAATTGCAACATTTAAAGACTCTTGACCACCCGGCTGAGGGATTGTAACCGCCTGAGCATGTTCTAGGGCGTAGTCACTCGCACCTTGACCTTCATTACCCAGAATCCATACACAAGGTTGGGTTAAATTTTGGGTATATAAACTGGTTGAACGATGTGAGCTGGTTACAAAGACAGGAATTTGAAACTTTGGAAGCAGGTCGTTGAGTTGGAAATTTTCAAAACAAATCAGACTGAAGTGGGCACCCATACCCGCACGTAATACACGCGGTGACCATAATGAAGCCGAGCCTTGCGTACAAATTACCTGTTTAATATTGGCAGCTGCCGCAGAACGCAACAGTGTACCGACATTTCCTGGATCCTGAACATTTTCAAGAATCAGTGTATCTGCTTTAAAATCAATGGTCACTGAGCTTTTTGGCAGATCAATAATGGCCAAGCAGGGCAAGGTTGTGCCTAGAGTACTCAAATCTTTATAGAGTACTTCGCTAATGACAAAAATATGCCCTTGGTGTAATTCAATCACCTGTTGTAACTCTGGGTGATTGAGTGCCTGTTCAGTGGTAAAGAGAGAAAAGATTTTTTTCTGCTGTTGTAACCAAGCCAGGCAAAGATGAGTACCTTCCAGAACCGTTTGCTGATGTTTTTTTCGGGCGCTGTTCAGCTCGATCAGCCCACGCAAATTTTTGATCTTTGCATTGTCTTTTGATTCTAGAAAAATAACTGCCATAAGATAAACATCCAAAAGGGCATTATAAATGGATGATAATGCCCTGATTATAAAATTAATTAGTGATAGCTGGTGACGCGTTCAACTTCATTCTTCGAACCAATAATCACTGGAACACGTTGGTGGAGTTCGGTCGGTTGAATATCCAGAATACGAACACGGCCTGTTGTAGATGCACCACCAGCCTGTTCAATCAACATGCTCATCGGGTTTGCTTCATACATCAAACGTAAACGACCTGCTTTTTTAGGGTCTTTCAAGTCATATGGATAAAGGAAGATACCGCCACGGCATAAGATACGGTGAATGTCACCCACCATGCATGCAACCCAACGCATATTGAAGTCTTTTTCACGCACCGAAGTTTTACCCGCAAGTAACTCATCAATATAACGTTTTACCGGATTTTCCCAATGACGTTGATTAGACGAGTTAATGGCAAATTCTTGTGTATCTGCTGAAACCTGAACTTTTTCAGAGGTTAATAAGAAGCTTTGTGTCTTCGGGTCAAAAGTAAAGAATACAACACCCGCGCCAACAGTCAGGGCGAGCATGGTTGATGGCCCATAAAGTACATAACCAGCAGCAACTTGCTCAGTCCCTGCCTGCATAAAATCAGCAGCTTGGGTGACTGCATTTTTTGCTGGAAGGATAGAGAAAATGGTACCGACACACATATTGATGTCGATGTTGCTTGAACCGTCTAATGGGTCAAATAACACCAGATATTTACCGTTTTCTTGAGCAGGGGTGAAGTCATCCAGTTCTTCTGAAGCCAAGCCACCTACTTGTGGATGTACTTTCAATGCATCAATCAGGTAATCATTGGAAATGACATCTAATTTTTTCTGGGTTTCACCTTGGACATTTTCGTTGCCCGCGCTGCCTAAAATACCTGCTAAAGCACCTTTCTGTAAGGCTTGGTCAATGGTCTGGCAAGTTGCTGCAATTGTTTCAATGACTTGTGCCAACTCTGGAGTCAAATTCCCATTTTGTTGTTCTAGGTATTGGGTCAAAGTAAGGTTTGACATATTGAATAGCTCCGATTTAGCCGTGTCAAAAATTGATAAAAATGAATGTGGCTATTCTAGATGAGATCGTCCCAAAATAAAAATTATCTTACTTTATTTATGTTGCTTTTATGATTACAACTAAGCCATTACATGCTATGTTGCATAGATACTAAACAGGATGTTTGGAGGCTAAAGATGACAACCAAGAATTTTGAGGCAACGCCCACGCCAAGTGAACCCATTAACTTAGATACGATTTCCAAAGAAAATGTGAAGGATGCATGGAAAGAGTATGAGGCCAAGCCAGAATATAAAGAGTTTAATAAGCATGATTTGATTGAGTCGATGCAAAATAAGCCTGACGCTCAATCATAGTCTTAAGCAATGAAATAAAAATGCTCACATGAAGTGAGCATTTTTATTTACAGCGAAACCACAATTATTTTAATAGTGGTGGAACTGCTTCGTAGTTAATTTCTACGCGGCGGTTTTCTTTCCATGCAGCTTCGTCATGACCTGCATTCACTGGAGATTCTTTACCGTAACTAACTGCTTCAAGCTGTTGCGGATTCACACCATTGGTGATCAAGAAGCTTTCAACGGCTTTGGCACGACGCTCACCAAGTGCCATGTTGTATTCACGTGTACCGCGTTCATCGGTATGGCCTGTAAGGGCAACACGAGAGTTCGCATTTGCAACCAGGAACTGGGCATGGGCTTGTAATGTTTGATAATCTTCGTTTGATAAATCACTGCTGTCATAGTTGAAGTGAACAACACGTTTTGCCAAGAATGCTTTATTGGCAGCAGTTACGCCTTTTGAAGATGCGCCAGCAAGATTTTGTGCATTTAAAGCAGCATCTTCACTTAAACCGTCAGTGCTGACTGATGATGCGCCATTCGGATTTGTGCCTGTGGTAATTTCAGCAGCAGGTTTACGGCTTGCACAACCCGTGAAAACCAGTGTCGCAGCAATCAGTGGCAGCGTTAGATATTTAATGTTCATATGATTCTCCAATCAATTAAATTTATTTTGGTGCCCAAGCAGGTTCACGAACTTCACCTTGTTCGCTTGGTAAATTCATGCGGAAACGACCATCAGTAGACATGACTGATAAAAGACCACGATTTCCTTCACGCGTCGCGTAAACCACCATTTGACCATTTGGCGAGAAGCTTGGTGATTCATCTAAACTGGTTGGCGTGAGAATATTGGTGATGCCTGTATTAATATCCTGAATCGCAACTTTGTAGTTACTGCCACTTGGACGATGCACCAGGGCAATCTTTTTACCGTCTGCGCTTAAGGTACCGCGCGCATTGAATGCACCTTTAAAGGTAAGACGCTTGACTGAACTGTCATCAAAGCTATAGCGGTAAATCTGTGGTGAACCGCCGCGATCCGAGGTAAAGATGAAGGATTTGCCATCTGGCGAATAACGCGCTTCAGTATCAATCGCAGAATCATTGGTCATGCGTTGTACTTGGCGGGTACTTAAATCCATTTGATAGACTTCAGGGTTGCCGTGCATCGATGCAGTAAATAGCATTGATTTACCATCTGGCGAGAAACTCGGTGCACCGTTTAAACCACGGAAGCTGGCTAGCACTTCGCGCTGGCCAGTCGCTAAGTCCTGTAGATAAATTGCAGGTCGTTTGGTTTCAAAAGACACATAGGCAATTTTCTTGGCATCAGGTGTCCAGGCCGGAGAAAGGATCGGATCACGTGATGACAGAACTGTTTTAGGTTGTTCGCCATCCGTATCTGCAATTTGCAAGGTATAACGTTGTGCAGGAGTCGCCTGATTACGTAATACATAGGCAATACGACCGCTAAAGTCACCTGCGATACCGGTTAAGGCCTGATAAATCGTATCACTGATCAGATGGCCTGCCTGACGCACACGTGAACGGGGTACAGTCAGGACTTCATTCAATAGATATTGTTGTTTTTGTACGTCATACAACTGGTAGTGAATTTCAAATGTATTGGCATCCACAGCCTTCATTTGGCCCACGACAACATAAGGCACACCCGCAGTTTGCCAATCGCCTGCCTGTACCTGATTAAGGCTGGCAGTTGCAGGTAGGTTCTGAGATGCACTGGTAAAACGGCCTGAACGATTCAAGTCGCTTTCCACAATTGGATAGATCGCATTGTCATTGGCAAATGGAATGATCGCGATTTTGGGTGCTTGTTCAGGTGCTTTAGCAATTTCTAGATGTAATTGAGCAAAAGTTGCAGTAGGAACAACTGTGCTAATTGCAGCGAAAACTGCTAAAGAGAGGAGGTGTTTACGAGTCTTGTCCATAGTTACAATTACTTGCGTCGTATTTTTGTGGCTGTTGATTATTTAACACAGTTATAGGCTTTGTGCTATTAAAAGCCTATAACGTTAACTATTCATTACTATTTTGCAGTAAAACTTGAAGTAAAGCTTCTTGCCTCACGGCGTGCAACAGGATCATCTGGCATTGGATAAGGTGCAGCAGCACGAACTGCAGCTTCTACACTTGCTTTCACGTCTGGATCGCTTGCAGAAACAACAACTGATAATACAGCACCGCTATCGCTCAAGGTAACACGTGCACTGGCACGCTGACCTGATGAACCAGCAGGCATATTCCATGCACGATAGATTTTTTGTTCAAAATCCCGTTTAGCTGTTGAGGCGATGCGTTTTGCATCGGCTTTTTTCTGAGCTGCATCCTGTTCCGCTTTTTTAGCAGCAGCGGCTTTTGCGTCGGCTTCTGCCTCAGCTTTACGTTTCGCGTCTGCCTCAGCTTTGGCTTTTGCATCGGCATCGGCCTTGCGTTTGGCATCCGCGTCAGCTTTCGCTTTGGCATCTGCATCAGCCTTACGTTTGGCATCGGCATCCGCTTTACGTTTCGCGTCTGCATCAGCTTTGCGTTTGGCATCTGCGTCAGCTTTTGCATCGGCATCAGCTTTGCGTTTGGCATCTGCGTCAGCTTTGCGTTTGGCATCTGCGTCAGCTTTTGCTTTCGCATCGGCATCTGCTTTACGTTTCGCATCTGCATCGGCTTTGCGTTTGGCATCCGCGTCAGCTTTGCGTTTCGCATCTGCATCCGCTTTACGTTTCGCATCTGTATCAGCTTTGCGTTTAGCATCTGCATCCGCTTTGGCTTTTGCATCTGCGTCGGCCTTGCGTTTGGCATCTGCCTCAGCTTTACGTTTCGCGTCCTGCTGAGCTTGAAGCTTGGCATTTTCAGCCGCTTTCTGCTGTTTTAACTTGGCATCTTGCTCTGCTTTCTGACGAGCTTTAGCATCTGCTTCAGCTTTCGCATTTTGTTCAGCTCTGCGTTTTGCTTCAGCTTCATTTTTAGCTTTTGCATCGGCTTGGCGTTTTGCTTCAGCTTCATTTTTTGCTTTCGTATCGGCCTGACGTTTTGCTTCAACATCTGCACGTTGTTTTTGTGCTTGTGCTTCTGCAAGTTTACGTTGTTGTTCCTCTTGCTGAGCGCGAGCAGCTTCTTCAGCTTTACGTTTTTGTTCAGCTAATTTTGCCTGCTGTGCTTGTGCTGCCTTTTGCTTCTCGGCTGCAAGTTGTTGAGCCGTTGGTGGTGGAGGGGCTACAGGAATATTTTCAGGTAGGGTCGGATCTACATTCGGACTGACCACTTCTGGTGCCTGTTTGTCAGCCGTGACCTGTTGTTCAGGCTGTTGTAGCGATGAAGGTAAATCTTCTGGCTTCACCAAAATAGTGGTGAGTTTTTTAGGCTCTTCTGGTGCTTTACTCAAGCCTAAAAACAGTAAGCCAACAATCGCGATTGCATGCACACCGAGTGTGAAACCCAGTGCAATCGCATTTTGTTTAAAAGGCGGCTCTTGAAATTTTTTCATAGCTTATTTTAACGGCTCAGTCAGTAAGCCAACTTGAGTTAGGCCGGCTTCTTGTAGACTCGCCATCAGTGAAACCACTTCACCATAAGGACGAGATTTATCACCATTCACCAGAACAGTCAGTTGCTTATTTTCTTGCTCGGCTTGAGTTTGTGCCTCACTTAAAAGGGTTTCAAGCTGGGCAAGTGATAGCGGTTCGCTGCCTTTGTGTTCTTGATATTGCAAAAAGATATCACCATCTTTACCAATCGTGACCATTGCTGGCATGTCTTTAGATTCAATTGGATGGTTATTGGCTTGAGGTAAATCCACTTTGATACCACTGGTAATCATGGGTGCGGTCACCATAAAAATAACCAGTAGCACCAACATGACGTCGATATAAGGAACCACGTTCATATCGCTTTTTAGTGGTTTCTTAATCCGCTCAAAACGTCCAGATCGTTGAATCGCCATTATGCATCTTCCTGTGTCGTTCCAATTGCTTGACGCTGTAAAAGAGCAACCATTTCTTCTGCAAATAAGGCACGGTCTGAATAGATTGATTCACCTTTGGCGGTATAGTGGTTAAACGCAAGTACCGCTGGAATGGCTGCAAATAAGCCGATTGCGGTAGCGATAAGGGCCTCGGCAATACCCGGTGCAACGGTGGCTAAAGTGACTTGATCAACTGCAGCCAGACCGATGAAGGCATTCATGATACCCCAGACAGTACCGAATAAACCGATATAAGGTGCAACCGAACCAATGCTTGCCAACGCACCTAAACCTTGCTCCAAACCACCTTGATCACGGCTTAAACCGACACGAAGGATACGTTCAGTTCCTTCGATAGTCTGGTTGGTATCTGCTTTACGTTTTTGTAATTTAAAAAACTCACCCAACCCTTGATAGAAGATATCTTCCAAACCACGACGTTTAGAGTTGAGTTGAGCATTGTTATAAAGGGTATTTAATTCGGCACCTGACCAGAACATCTTTTGAAAATGCTCATCATCTTGTCCTGCTTTTTTGAAGCCCATATGTAATTTTGCAATCAGATACCAGCTATAAATCGAAGCAAGTAATAAGATTAGCATGACCAGCTGTACAACAGGACTTGCTTGTAAAATAAGGTCGGAGATGTGTAGAGAAGATTCTAAATTAGTTGCCATAAGTTACTGTGCCGAAAGTTTATTTTAGTCCTGTGCCAATTCTTTTTGAATCAGGTCACGAATTTCATCAGGAAGTCGACGTGGCATTAACTCTTTGTTTAAACATGCCAACACAACCTCACCTGAAGCCAGCAAGATTTCACCACGATAAATATTTTGTTGCAACACAAATGATGCGGCTTTACACGAAATAACACGTGCTGTAACGGTAATTAAATCATCCATTAATATAGGTCGTACATATTTGACCTGAATCTGGTGCACTACAAAGTTGTAATCTTGTTGATGCCAGTAATGATCTACACCCGCAGCACGTAACCATTCAGTGCGCGCACGTTCCATAAAACGGATATGGTTGGCGTGATAGACGATACCACCTGCATCTGTATCTTCGATGTAAACGCGAATTTTAAATTCAAAATGATTAGCCATGTTTTTACCTATTTCCATGCTCAGTCGGCAGCAATCAGGGAATGATAGGGGGTCAATTCGAAGATGGAAATAGTAATAAATAACATATTGTTGAACTTGATAAAAAAGAAGCCCTCCGAGGAGGGTCTTTTTCTAATAATTTAAATCTTGCCAGTCTACAACTTTAGGAAAGCCAGTTACGCTTGAACCGTTAGAATAGGCACGCATTAAAGCTTTATAATCAGTGGTTCTGGTAATGGTAATAGAATTTCTACGGTTGCTACTATCCTCAATTACAATTTCAGCAAAACTTGGATAAAAAGCCAGTGCATCCTCAACACTTCCAAATTTGATTTGATTGTTAAAATTCACCGAGAATTCTTTGTTATTCGATATTCCGGTTAAGCTTCCTTTGGTGATAGATCCGGCAGGCCAAGGTTCAAAACTATAGTTAGTGAGTTTATAAATTTCTGTATAGTTTTTATCGGTCCAAGTAAAATCGATTTTACTGATGTCATATTTAAATGGACGTGAATCAGGGAAATAAGACAGGCTACTTTTGCTACCGCTATAGGTGGTTGTTTCGTTGTCCATTTCTACTTTAAACTGAGTGAGTGTCGTATCAATTTTAAAGTTATTCTCTACCCAATAACCCTGAGTATTAATCTTTCCAGATAAAAACATGGGTTCCTCAAAGATAGGCTGTGTAATTCCATCTTTTGTAAATTGGAGTTCACATTTATTGAGGGTAACACTTTGGCGATCTTTGCTGAAACTACCGCCTTTGTTACGGCAAGATGCCTTATAGCCGGATTGTTCTCCGCCTTGTATTAAATAAAAAACAGATTCAGCAAGCGTGATGGTATCAATCAGCTGATTTCCATTAATGCTTGATAAATTGATAATGGGTGCATAAATTATTTCAAGATTTTCTGGTTTGCTATAATCTAGTTTTTCTTTTCCTTGAAATGAATTGCTATTATCTGCATTATCATTTCCGCCCCCACAGGCTGCTAGAAATAAACTACTCACAAATACGGCAGTTAAAGTTTTAATTTTCATTTTTACCCTAAAAATAATGAGATGATTAAAATCATGGATATGCTATTCCAATCATCTCATTATATGAAGGGTTTAATTGAAAATATTTATATTACTCAGGTGGCGTCATACCAAATTGTAAATACGCCATATTGGTTGCAATACGACCGCGTGCCGTCCGCATCACATATCCTTGCTGAATTAAATACGGTTCAATCACATCTTCCAGCGTTCCACTGTCTTCTGCCATCGCTGCGGCTAAAGCTTCCACACCAGTTGGTCGACCTTCAAAACGTTCCAGCAACATACTGAGATAACGTCGATCGAGCGTATCTAAACCTGCTTTATCGACATTGAGCATGTCTAAAGCACGTTGTGCCATGTCTTGAGTCACTTCACCTGTGCCTTTGACTTGGGCATAGTCACGAACACGACGTAATAAACGGTTGGCAATACGTGGAGTGCCGCGTGCACGGCGGGCGATTTCGGTTGAACCCTCGTGGGTAATCGGCACGTCCATCAGATTGGCAGAACGTGTCACGATATGGGTCAAATCCTCAACTGAATAGAACTCTAAGCGTTGCACAATCCCAAAACGGTCACGTAACGGCGAAGTGAGTAGACCTGCACGTGTTGTAGCTGCAACTAAAGTAAACGCAGGTAGATCGAGCTTGATTGAGCGGGCAGCAGGGCCTTCACCGATCATGATATCCAGCTGATAATCTTCCATCGCCGGATACAGAATTTCTTCAATCACGGGTGAAAGACGATGGATTTCGTCAATAAACAGAACATCACCTTCTTCCAGATTGGTCAGCATGGCAGCCAAATCGCCAGCACGCTCTAACACTGGACCAGAAGTCGATTTTAAATTACCGCCCATTTCACGCGCGATAATATTCGCCAAGGTGGTTTTACCCAAGCCTGGTGGGCCAAAGATCAGAGTATGATCAAGTGCCTCACCACGACCACGGGCCGCGCCAATGAAGATTTCCATTTGCTCACGCACCACAGGTTGACCGATATAATCAGCCAAAGACGTAGGGCGAATGGCACGATCAAAATGATCTTCAGGTTTTTCTGTTCCGCTAATAAGACGATCTTGCATATATCTATTACTTCATCATGGATTTAAGCGCAGCACGGATAATGTCGGCTGACTCAGTATAATCTGCTTTAACGGCAGCAACGGCTTTTTGTGCTTCAGCCGGCTTATAACCGAGTGATTGTAATGCGGCTTCGGCTTCAGCAACAGGCGAGTTGGACATGAACTGGATTTGCGTTGCCGCAGCATTGCTTGAGCCACCTGCAGGATGGGCCAATGCTTTAAAACGATCACGTAATTCAATCATTAAGCGTTCAGCAGTTTTTTTACCTACACCCGGAACTTTAATCAGGGTATTTACATCGTCATGTTCAATGGTATGAATCAGTAATTCAACACTCAAGGTTGAAAGAATACCGAGTGCCATTTTAGGCCCTACACCGTTGACTTTGAGCAGTGTGCGGAAAATGGTTTTTTCCTGAGCATCGCTAAAACCATACAGTTGCTGCGCATCTTCACGAACCACTAAATGGGTCCATAACGTGACTTTTTGTCCTTTTTGTAATTGGCAAAATGTCGAAAGTGGGGTGTCAATTTCATAACCTACACCATTTACATTGAGTAATACGGTTGGGGCTTCCAGGGCAAACACTTCGCCAATCAAACATCCGATCATTGAATCTTTCACTTATTTGTTAATGGTTGAATAGTAGTAGCCATTTGTTCTAAACGCAAAATAGCTTTCAGGATTTCTTTGCGATTTCGTGCGGATTTTATCCAGGCAGGCAATCGGCTTAAGTAAGTTTTATTCTTATTGGTATAGCTTCTCTGTCTGAGCTCAGCAGAGATGTAAGCTTTCAAATCATTTAACTGTTCTGTGTTATACACGAAAATAAGACCATGCCTTGTTTCTGTGGTGAGATACAGCCGATAGTCAAAGAAAGGATCTTTATTGATTTCAAACCCGGATTTTCTCGAGATTTTATAGGTCAATGACGGATAAGGGGAATCATACACTTGCTCTTTTTGGCAGAAAGTACAATTCAGTTTGATAAAAGGGGGAAGAATACTGGGCCGAGCATAAGAGTGGGAAAAGTAATATTTCCCACGTTTACAAGTACAGGTTTGATTAATTTCTACGTTGATCTCGTCAAAATAGCCTAAGTTGTTTTGTTGCTGCTGGTCTTGATCAAAAGTTTTACAGCAGAATATACAACTAAAAATTATTTTTTTTTCAGTCTGATTATTTTGTTCGGGTTGAATTACTCGTGCATGACTCTGGCAGAAAGGACATACAACTAAAATAGGATACTTCGCAAAAGTACCCCAAGTCTTCCCGTCATCAAGAAACCGCTTCATTAAAAAAAGCCTATTTTATTGCCTTGCAACTCTTGCGCCAGACTATAAGCCTGATGGTCTGAGAACTTGCTAATAATATCAAGAACTTGCATAATATTATTATAATGGTTGTTTTGCAGATTTACGCCTGAATGTTGCAAAATTGACATCAATCGCTGCTCTTTAAAGCTGAGTGCCTTATGTGGCATGGTCAGGGGAATAAAGGCATCCAGAATGGTTTGCAAACTTTGATGTGCAATAATTTCTAAACCGGATTTTTGAGGATGTTCAAAGATACGGTCTCTGGCAAGATTCTTGGCGGTTTGAATACCGGCTTCAATATCCGGCGAACAATATTGTAACAGGCTACCTTTGAGCTGGCCTGTCAGAATTTCAAAGTGATGCTTGGCAAAAGCAGTGGTGACTTCATCGACCAAACGCTTCATGACGCGACCGCGTAAAGCTGCGATCTTCTGCTGCCAGGTGGTATGCGGTAAATGGAGTTCCTCGGGATAACCATAATCGGCAATCAGGTTCAGAAAAATCGGCTCAACTTCGGCATAGTTCAACATATTCAGAATAATGCCATCTTCCAGATCAATCAGCGCATAACACATGTCATCAGCAGCTTCTAATAAATAGGTCAGAGGATGACGGCAATAATGATATTCACCGAGTTGAATCAGGCCAAGCTGTTCAGCCAGTTGTTTTAAAATTTCTTTTTCAGATTGATAGCAACCAAATTTTGCCCGTTGATGGGAAGGCGTATCACCTTGTTCTTCAATGGTTTTGGATAGCCAAGGATATTTTAAATAAGCGCCTAGCGTGGCACAGGTCAGGCGCATTCCACCATCATCTGGATGATAATCAATCCGGCTAAGTAGGCGAAGTCCTTGGGCATTGCCCTCGAATTGACGCACATCGGCTTGTTCTTCAGGTGTCAGTTTGGTGAGGAAGTCCCGATGAGAGGCATCATCAAACCATTCACGAATGGCATATTCACCGGCATGACCAAAGGGTGGATTGCCAATATCATGGGCCAGACACGCCGCCTGAATGATCGCCCCGACATCGGCAGGTGAGATCCACATGGGTAATTCATCTTTAATTTTTTCAGCCGCAAGCATGCCGAGTGAGCGGCCGATACAAGACACTTCCAGTGAGTGAGTAAGGCGGGTATGAATACCATCGTGTTGTGTAAGCGGGTGAACCTGGGTTTTTCTATTCAGTTGGCGAAAGCTTTGGGAAAATATAATTCTGTCGTAATCTTTATGGAATGGGCTTCGAGCCAATTCGGTACTGCTTTTTTTACTGCCTAAACGAATTGCAGAAAGCAATTCTAACCAACGCATTTGTTCCATTTATCATTATTCACTATGAATTCAGTTTCATCATGCCAAAAAAAAGATTAAAGCACTAGAGTAGGGCGACATAAATTGTCTTGCTGCTTGTTTTAGGGGCTTAAGGCTATCGAAGCGACTTCTATCCTGCACAATAAACAGCCCACAAGCAGCAGGCTTATCGCGAAACGTCCTAGCAAGTCAGACAAAAGATCTGACTTATTCATACATTAAATAAAAACCTATAGATAAGTCTGACCAATGTCATTTAATTGAGCTTAAAAAAATCTGGAGAAGAAGCCCGGTTTTTTCCATGACTTCTTGTAGTGCGCAGCAATAGGGATATGGTCGCTATATGACAGGATATGATCCAGATGTTGGTGCGCCTGTTTGATCTGACCGCTGTTATAGTATGCTTCAGCTTCAAGCAGATAGATATATTCCATAAGGTCATTATAGGCCCAGGCTTGCTGTTTATAAATCATTCGAGACTGTTCAGCCAACTGATGTACCATTGCAAAATCACCCAATCTGAGAAAGCTTTTCATCAGGTATTGATTGAGCGAAGGAAAATCTTCTGGATCAAATTCCTGCTCTATTCTGGCTGCATGATGCTGATAAAACTGGATTGCTTGCTCATGTTGTTCAAGTAAGCAGTAACTTTTAATGATCAGGTAAATCGTCTTGTCCCAGTCCTGTTGTGCCATCATAAAACTGCGTTTCAACTTTAAATAGCGATAAGCGGATGCATTTATATTTTCATAATCCTCTAACTCATTATAGACCTGCATTAACACATAATGGGGTTGAGACGCGAGAGGGAAGCGCGTAGTAACACTTTCATAATAGTCTTTGCGAATCAATGCATCCTGATCTTCATACAGTTCATAAATCAGATTCTCTACGGCACATTCTGCCACCTGTAGGTTGCGATAATCTTCATCATGCAGATGAGGTTTCTTAGCAGCATATTGATATAGCTGAAACAGGACTTTTTCAGCTTCTTCCTGAATATTGTCGATTTTGCCTAATTTTGCTTTGCAGGCCACATACTCTGCCACCCGAATTTGATGTTCAGTAAATGGCACACAGCTTTCATCATATTTTTCAAAATATTCTGCTAAGGCATGCTCCATGTCTTGGTAATTTTGCGCCTCTTTATAAGCCCAGATTCGGGTAAAATGTAATTCCATAAACTCGGAGTAATTTAATCCTTCTGTAGCAATAGCAGCTGCCTGATCATAGTGTCCGGTTCTGATCAGCTTGATGGCATAGTTATTACAACACATCGCAAAATAATGGTAATTACCATGATAGTCGCTTGGGTATTTATTCTGCTCATAGTATTGTTTAAAGGCGTGATAAGACTGACGATAAATTTCACAATTTAAATGAGTCAGCTCGGATGTGATCTGATCATCGAAATCGTAATTTTCCTCATAAAACTCGTTTAGACTCACCCCTGCAGCATAGAGATCTCTGGGCAGGGCCGTGCTGAATACCGGCACATCCAGATTGATGGATTGTTGCAGCAGATATTTTGATTCCAGCCATCTACGCCAGGTCACAACATCCGGTTTTAAGGCTTGGGCTTTTTCCAGATAAGTGAATGCTTGCTGATATTGTTCGCTTTCATACAGATAAGTTCCAGCAAAATGCAAAGCAGCAGCCTCATCTGGATATTTTTCTATGGTGCTTAAACTGCGTTGGTAATAGGCAGATTCTGTCTTATTGAGTTGTTCATAATAGTTCCGCTCAATAATGATTTGGTAATAGCGCACTTCCGGATGCTCATAACCGTTGTTAATCAGCTCTTCAAAGCGGTGATACCAGCGGACTAGTCCGGTTGGGACTTCGGGTTGGTAATTTAATCCTTTAATCAGTTTTAATAATATTTTTTGCGCCAGCGTGATTTCTTGATGCTCATACGCAATTTCTGCCAAATGCAAATACTCGGTTTCATCTTCAACAGAGAGCAGATCAATACCATTTTCGATTTGCGTGATTAAGTCAGGATGTTGTTGTGACGCTAAAAAATACACTTTGTCGAGCCAAAGCTGTGAAATCATGATATCGCGACATTCACGGTTATGAGCATACTGTTGCTGATAAAGCTCAGTATATTCAGCATCATATTTTAAGAAATCGTTTACATCTTTCTGTTGTTTGGCGAGCAATAAATAATAACGCAGTGCTGCTTCTTTCTCATTTTCCTGCTGATAAAGGCGTTGTATCAGCGCTTTATATTGATCTGCATGTTCACTATTCAGCAAGGAGAGAGGTTGAGTTTTACTTTCCAAAGAGGCTTCATGCTCAAACAGATAGTCCAGCATGGTCTTGAGGGTATCCAGGTCGTTGGGATGTTCTGTTAGATATTCTTCAGCAGCTTCAATACATTGGGAAATTTTCTTTTGTTTAAATAGTTGCTCGATTATTTGCTTATTCATTGAAGCTCTCTAGGCCGTTCTAAGTTGTTAGGAAGACAGGTCTGTATTATATATTTTTTCAGGCAAGTTACTATCAAGCTATTGATCTGATCCGGGTCATGACCAATAGAGCTGAGAAAATTAAAGCTTAGCTATTGAGATAAACAGGAGATAGGCACTGGTGTAGGGTTTAAGCGATGCACCCATTCCACCGTATTTATCGAGTGGCTGAGCTTGTTGTGATCTCTGCTGAGATAGACCGGCGCATCAGCGTATAGAAAAGTCGTTTTATGGTCGGCTTGACTGGGTGTGTGGTATTTGCTGCCAGATCAGGAAACCAAATTTGGAATGCACCGATATTTTGTCCCTTGCAGTAAATGAATTGTTACGAATAAAGTAAAATGGATAAAGCTACAATAAATTAAGTCATTTGAAGCAGAAAACTCTGATTTTTAAGATGGATATGGCTAGCTGAAAAGCGCCTTTCACAGTAGAATATGCGCTCTCTTATAAGTCACATTGTGGTAGGTTCGTTAGACCCGCCCGTGGAGCCAAAGTCAACATGTTTATCGTGGCCGGTGCATCAGCACATTCTTCTTTCAAGAAAGCTCAACTCTTAAACCGATTAACGTCAATGAGTTCTGTTCAATCTTTTGACAGCCAGTGGGTTTATTTGTTTGATCAAGCGCTCAACGAGCAGCAACATCAATCGGCATTACAACTTTTAAACGATGGTCAATCTTTCGAACTTCGCCAAGCTGCAAGTGATGAAATCCAGATTTTAGTGACACCGCGTGTCGGGACAATCTCGCCGTGGTCATCTAAAGCAACAGATATTTTCAAAAACTGTAATACCCCGGTTCACCGTTTGGAACGTGGTCTGTTATTTACCTTGAAAGGGGTGAAAGAGATTTCAAACGAAGTGAAACTGGCCTTACATGACCGTATGACAGAAAGCGTTTTTGCTCATATTGATGATGCAAAAGCGTTATTCTCGGAAACCGCACCGAAGCCGTTAAACTCAATTGACATCTTGGGTCAAGGTAAAGAAGCATTAGTCAAAGCCAACAATGAGTTTGGCTTTGCTTTATCTGAGCAGGAAATTGATTACCTTACCGAAGCTTTTACCAAGCTCGGTCGTAATCCAAACGATATCGAATTGATGATGTTTGCTCAAGCAAACTCTGAACACTGTCGTCATAAAATCTTTGGTTCAGAATGGACAATTGATGGTGAGAAACAACCATTGTCCTTGTTCCAGATGATCAAGAATACCTATAAAGAATCGCCAACCGATGTATTATCGGCATATAAAGATAACGCGTCTGTGATCGTGGGTTATGACACCATGCGTTTTTATCCGAAAGCGGATGAAAATGGCCACTTCGTTTATAAATATAAGAGCCAGGCTGCTCATATCCTGATGAAGGTGGAAACACACAACCATCCAACTGCAATTGCGCCATTTGCAGGTGCTGCAACAGGTTCGGGCGGTGAAATCCGTGACGAAGGTGCAACCGGTCGTGGTGGTAAACCAAAAGCAGGCTTAACGGGCTTTACCGTTTCAAACTTGAATATTCCTGGTTTTGAACAACCGTGGGAAGAAAACTACGGCAAACCTTCACGTATGGCATCGCCATTACAAATCATGATTGAAGGTCCATTGGGTGGTGCTGCGTTTAACAACGAATTCGGTCGCCCTGCATTAAATGGTTATTTCCGTACTTTCGAACAGAATGTGAACGGTGAAGTGAAAGGCTTCCATAAGCCAATCATGATTGCAGGTGGTTACGGTAACATTCGTCCTGACCATGTTGAAAAAGATGCGATTCAACCGGGTGACTTGCTCATTGTATTGGGCGGTCCTGCCATGTTGATTGGTCTTGGTGGTGGCGCGGCGTCTTCTGTAGACAGCGGTACCATGGGTGAAAGTTTAGACTTTGCTTCTGTACAACGTGAAAACCCGGAAATGGAACGCCGTTGCCAGGAAGTCATCGATACTTGCTGGCGCTTGGAAGACTTTAACCCGATCGTGTCTGTACATGACGTGGGTGCGGGCGGTTTATCCAATGCCATGCCTGAGCTGGTGAATGATCATGAGTTAGGTGCGGTATTGAATCTTCGTAAGATTCCATCTTTAGAGCCAGGTATGAGCCCGATGGAAATCTGGTCAAACGAAGCACAAGAGCGTTATGTACTTGCGATTCGTCCAGAGTCTTTAGAACAGTTTGAAGAAATCTGTGCACGTGAGCGTTGCCCGTTTGCAGTGTTGGGTGAAGCGACTGAAGCGCGTCACTTAACTGTTGAAGATCCTTTGTTTGACAACAATGCGGTCGACATTCCAATGCAAGTGATGTTGGGCGGTACGCCACGTATGCAACGTGCCTATGAAACGATTGAACGTACTGGCAATGACTTTGATGCTGCAAAAGTTGATTTGAAAGATGCGATTTTCCGCGTCTTGAAAAATCCAACCGTTGCATCTAAATCATTCCTGATCACCATCGGTGACCGTTCGATTACCGGTATGGTTGCACGTGACCAGATGGTGGGTCGCTGGCAGGTACCTGTTGCCGATGCAGCAGTTACCACCACAAGTTTGCAAGGTTTCACTGGTGAAGCAATGGCAATGGGTGAACGTCCACCAGTCGCGTTGTTGAATCCGGCTGCATCTGCACGTTTAGCAGTTGCGGAAGCGATTACCAACATTGCGTGTGCCAACATCGAACAAATCAGCGATATCAAGCTTTCTGCGAACTGGATGGCAGCGGCGGGTCAAAAAGGTGAAGACCAAGCCTTGTTTGAAGGTGTGAAAGCGATTGGTATGGAAATGTGTCCTGCTTTAGGCATCGCAATTCCAGTCGGTAAAGATTCACTTTCAATGCGTACGACGTGGAACGATGGTGAAGAGAAAGCCGTGACTTCGCCAATGTCGGGTGTCATTACTGCATTTGCACCTGTATTGGATGTACGTAAAACTTTAACACCTGAACTTAAAAATTTAGAAGATTCAGTACTGGTGCGTATTGACCTATCTAAAGGCCAGTTCCGCCTAGGTGGTTCGATCTTGGCACAGGTGTATAAAGCCATTGGTTCAGTGACACCTGATGTCGATAGTTTTGATGACTTCAAAGCATTCTTTGCCCTGATTCAGGACTGGAACAATCGTGGTGTGATTAAGGCTTATCATGACATCGGTGATGGTGGTTTACTCGCGACTGTTGCTGAAATGATGTTTGCTTCACGCTTGGGTGTTGCTTTAGAAAATCAAAGCACTGAAAGCTTGTTTGCTGAAGAAATTGGTGCGGTGCTGCAAATCACAGCGGCGGATTGGGCACAGTTAGAAGTTGAGGTTGCAGCCTCTAGTCTGAAAGATGCCATTGCAGTGGTTGGTCGTGTAAATAGCACGGATCAATTGGCAGTCAATGGTTTAACGCTAGAGCGTGCTGAATTGCAACAAGCATGGGCAGAAGTATCGCATCAGATCCAACGCTTACGTGACAACGTAGAAACTGCGGATCAAGAGTTTGCATTAATCGCAGATAAAAACCATAAAGGTTTGATTGCACAAGCAACTTATGATTTGAATGAGCCTGTTGAAGCGCCGTTTATCAATACACGTCGTCCAAACATGGCCATCTTGCGTGAGCAAGGTGTCAATGGTCACGTTGAAATGGCTGCTGCATTTGACAAAGTTGGCTTCAATACCATCGACGTACATATGAGTGACTTGCTTGCAGGTCGTGTCAGCTTGAGCGATTTTGAAGGTCTAGTGGCATGTGGTGGCTTCTCGTATGGTGATGTCATGGGTGCTGGCGGTGGCTGGGCAAAATCAGTCTTGTTCAATGCCAAGTTACGTGACCAGTTTGAACAGTTCTTCCATCGTGAGAGCACCTTCAGCTTAGGCGTATGTAATGGCTGTCAAATGATGTCGCAACTTGCACCACTGATTCCGGGTGCAGAGCATTGGGGCCGTTTCCACCGTAATACCTCAGAAGTATTTGAAGCGCGTGCCGTGAACGTTCGTGTAGAAAAATCGGTGTCGGTCTTGCTTGAAGATATGCAAGGTTCGATTTTACCAATCGCGGTTGCGCATGGTGAAGGCCGTCTGGTTGCAACTGAACAGCAAATTGCAGCTTTAAATGCTGAGAACCAAGTGATCTTGCGTTATGTAGATAGCTTGGGTAATCCAACTCAACATTATCCGTTGAACCCGAATGGTTCACCTGAAGCAATTACAGGCTTAACCTCTAAAGATGGTCGTGCAACAGTGATGATGCCGCATCCAGAACGTAATTTCCGTGCTTTACAGCATTCTTGGAAGCCAGAAGACTGGGCAGAAGATGGTGCCTGGTTACGTATGTTCCGTAACGCACGTAAATTTATTGGTTAATCAATCCATGCCATAAGCCACCGTCAGGTGGCTTATTTAATTCCAAATACAATAATCTATCAATGGACAAGAAAAATGAAATCAAAAATCCATTTCCATGAATTTGCACTATTGATGGCATTACTGATGTCCATCGTCTCATTTTCAATTGATGCGGTTTTACCTGCACTGGGTGAAATTGGTCGTGTTTTTATCCTGCAAAATAGTAATCAGGCGCAATGGGTCATCATCAGTATTTTCTCTGGAATGACCATCGGTCAATTGATAGCAGGGCCATTGTCCGATGCGATTGGGCGAAAACGGATTTTATTTACAGGCATCGTGATTTACTTTTTAGGAAGCTTGTTGTGCTATTCCACCCAAAGTTTTGAATGGTTTTTGCTGGGTCGTTTTATTCAGGGTGTCGGTGTTTCTGGACCTTATGTCGCTTCGATTTCAATTGTGCGGGATAAATATAGCGGCGCACAAATGGCACGCATCATGTCGCTGATTATGATGGTGTTTATGGTCGCACCTGCGATTGCGCCGAGTTTGGGACAACTGATTATTCATTTCTTTGGTTGGCGCGATATTTTTGTATTGTATATGGTCTATGCCACGGTTGTGGGAGCATGGGTTGCTTTGCGCTTGGAAGAGACCTTAGTGCCTGAGAATCGTCTGCCAATGCGGGTACAAGCTTTTAAGGATGGCTTTAAAGAAGTAGTGAGCAATAAAACCACCATGAGTTATCTGCTCTGTGCAGGTTTCTGTTTTGGCGGTTTTATTGGCTACCTGGGCACTTCACAACAAATCTTTATGCAGCAATTCGGTAAAACAGGGCAGGAATTCAGTGCCTACTTTGCTTTATTAGCAGGTGTGATGGGGATTGCGTCTTTTACCAACTCTAGAATTGTGATGAAGTTTGGGATGCGTCCGATTTGTATTTATGGCTTTCTTGGCCTGTGTTTAATTTCATTGGTATTTTTGATCATCCAACTTGCAGGTGTAACCGTTTCATTCTGGATGTTTATGTTGTATGCCTGCATTCTGTTTTTATTGTTTGGTACGTTGTTTGGAAATCTGAATGCGATTGCCATGGAACCGATGGGGCATGTCGCAGGTATGGCTTCGGCGATTATAGGGGCATCTTCATCTGTACTGTCTTTAATACTCGCTTCGATTATTGGGCAGCTGTATAACGGTACTTTGATTCCAATGACTAGTGGCTTTGTGATTTTGTGTGGTTTGGCGTTTGCGATGACATTGTATGAGAAGAAAATAACTACCAAATAATTGCTATGAATCCTAGTCCAAAGTCTCTCTGAGAGATTTGGACTAAGTATAAAAATAATTTTCATTTTTGTTCTAATCTTCGTTTATTACGATTTCTTTCCTTTTCTTTTTATATATCGAGATCGTGCAACTTCTTTGTAATCTTTTAAAAGTTTTGGATTGCTTGCGATTAGTTTATCCATATTTTTTTTACCACCACGATATTCAGGATGCAGATTTCTCATGTCAGTAACATTAACTTTTCGCTCTTTAGTACTTTTTACTGAGTAGATAAATGAAGCTGTTGGTTGCTTTTTTAATACTTCCTTAACATAGAGTGGAGTTGCAATATTTGTAAAAAAGAATTGAGTATCATAAGAAATAATACCATCTAATATCTCGTTAGGGAGTAATACAATTGCACTGTGTACCTGTTCTTTTCCAAGAGGTACGTGAGGTAATTCAAATTTAGTTTTTTTCCACTCTTTATCTTGTTCGCAAAAATAATAGAAATTTTTTTTAGTGAGTTCTGTTGGAATATTGAGCTCTTTGCATTTTTCAAGTGTATATTGAGCAAAATGCTTCATACAAATATTTGTAGTAATATCTGAAATAGTGTCTGCACCAATACCTTCAGTAACCAAAATTAATTCTTCTAAATCCTCTAATAAACCAGTTTGAGCGGCTTTTGAC
This sequence comes from Acinetobacter courvalinii, assembly GCF_014635545.1. Classification (GTDB taxonomy): domain Bacteria; phylum Pseudomonadota; class Gammaproteobacteria; order Pseudomonadales; family Moraxellaceae; genus Acinetobacter; species Acinetobacter courvalinii. The sequence continues at coordinate 1,791,220 of NZ_BMDA01000001.1, read as the reverse complement.
TTTTTTAAAGAATGTAAAATCTTTTCAACTTTAATTTTTTCAGACCCTCTACCATTAAAACTCGCTGCTGAAAGACCTATACCTGTACATTTAGGTTCAGGAAAATGGTTGCATAACTCACTTGCTTTTTGATCATTACCATTTTTTAATGAAAGCATTAATTCTTCCATAAAAATTTTTTGGGTAGATAAAGCTTTTTGACAATAGATGTTTTTAGACCAAGTTAGATAATAACTATCAATAAATAAGGGAGTATCTTTTTCAAGATTAATATCCAAAAAATCTATTCCAGCATAGTTTTCTGGAATATTGAAGTGGTTTAAAAAAGTTTTCATAAAATCAGCCGTATAAAAAATATTCAAAAATAAAAAATACCATTATTTAAAATAATTTTTATATAAATTCTATATTGATGCGACATAACATGACGTATAATTTTTTCTAAAATAACCTTTAAATATCACTTTATTAACTTTCTCTTTTTGTGAAATAGAATTCACATGTGGTCTACTTTTTGCTTCTCATATTTCAACAATGAATAAGATATGCGAGAGCAATATGATGAAAAATGAAAACTATTTAAGAACAAGCTATTCAAAAGACAAAGGCTGGTTTTGGTTTGGCTTCACTGTGTTTATCCAATTGCTATTTATTGCGGTAAGTTATCTCATGATTAATCTTCCACTTTGATTGTTTAGCATTTATACCGTTATGATTGAAGCCAGATTGATTTTAATTTGAGCCATTTTACGATGTTAAAACTGATTTATTACGTGCCTGAATCTCATCTGGAAGCGACCAAACAAGCAATTTTTGATGCCGGGGCGGGTGGTATTGGAAACTATGAACACTGTGCTTGGCAAGTCAAAGGCATCGGGCAATTTAAGCCCGTTAAAGGTGCCAATCCGTTCTTAGGGCAACTGGATGAGTTAGAGCAACTCGAAGAATGGCGAGTTGAAACTATTGTTGCAGAAGAGAAGGCCAGTGCGGTGGCTAAAGCTTTAAAGGCAAGCCATCCATATGAAGAACCGGCCTTTGAGTTTATCCAGATTTTAGATATTCAATAAGCTTTATTATTTACCAGGCATCGTGCTTTGAATTAATCGGGCGATATCGGTTGTGCGTGTGCGGATCAACTCTGCTGCATTTTGACAGGCTTGTTCTAGCGTGCTTGGGCCGGAAGTTAAAGAAAAGGCAGCGGTAATGCCATGTTCGTATAAAGCTTGATAGTTTTGCCCAAGTGTTCCTGCAATCACAATCACCGGGATATTGGCAGCTTGTGCTATTTTGGCCACACCGAATGGGGTTTTGCCATTTAAGGTTTGTTGGTCAAGTTTACCTTCGCCAGTAATCACCCAATCCGCCCCCTGAATTTTATCGGCAAGTTGATTTAGTTCTGCAATGACTTCGACACCCGATCGAAACTCGGCCTTTAAAAATGTTTTAGCCGCAAAACCCAAGCCACCCGCAGCTCCCGAACCAGCCTCATGACGTTGATCAAAGCCAAAGTATTGAGCCGTAACGTCGGCAAAGTGGGAGAGGGCTTGATCTAAGGCCAACACTTGTTGAGGTGAAGCCCCTTTTTGCGGTCCAAAAATATGAGAAGCGCCATTAGGACCACATAAAGGATTGGTCACATCTGCAGCCAATAAAAATTTAGTCTGTTGAATTCGTGAATCAAAATTTTCCAGATCGATCTGTATCAGGTTTTGCAGGGCAAGACCACCAGCAGGCAAGACTTGATGATCCACATCCAGAAATCTGGCACCTAATGCATGGAGTAAGCCAGTACCTGCATCATTGGTTGCGCTACCGCCAATTGTCAGAATAATTTCCTTAGCACCTGCATCCAAAGCAGCCAGGATCAGCTCACCTGTACCAAAAGTACTGCTGCTACAGGCATTACGCTGAGAAGGTTTGAGTAACTGGATACCACTGGCTTGCGCCATTTCAATAATGGCGGTCTTTTCAGCCTCTAACCAGCCCCATTTTGCCAGTACCGATTCACCAAGTGGGCCTTGTACTCTTTGCTCTCGCCATTGACCTGAACAAGCCGCTAAAACTGCGTCAATTGTTCCTTCGCCGCCATCCGCCATGGGGCAATTCACGATTTCTGCATCAGGAAAAACCTGTTGCCAACCCAAAGCAATTGCTTCTGCTACATGCTGTGCGGATAAGCTGTCTTTAAATGAATCAGGAGCAATGATGACTTTCATAGTTTTAAAATTTAGTTTTGATCTGAGTCGAGCTTAGACGGTCTATTCTTAAATATCTATATGGATACGCAAAATAAAAAACCACTTAACTTTTAGGCTAAGTGGTTTATTTAAATGATTTAGGCAGTGATTAATTAAACTGAGAAAAATCAGGCTTACGTTTTTGCATAAAGGCTTGTACCGCTTCCATCATTTCTGGAGAACGTACACGTTGCATAAAGATTTCAGCTTCATCATCAACACACTGAATGATTTCAGCCAAGTCCTGTTTCATCAGTGCCTTACTTTGTTTGATCGACGCCAATGGTAATGCAGCTAAATGTTGCGCAGTTTGCTGTGCAGTAGCATACACATCTTCGACCACATCATTGACTAGATTGGCTTTTACCGCAGTTGCTGCATCAAATTTCTTCGCCGTGAATAATAACTCGGCTGCTTTCTGGTAACCTGCCTGTTTGACCAGTAAACGGCTAGCTGCACCTTCCGGAGATAGGCCAAGGCTGACAAATGGGATCTGGAACAGAGCCGTAGTGTCTGCAAACACCAGATCGGCATGTAATAAAATCGTAACCCCAATACCAATTGCAACCCCTTTGACTGCAATGATTAGCGGTTTTGAAAAACGGGCAGCTGCTTTTAATAATACAAATGGCGGTTGGTCGCCCGCTTTACCTTCATGCGGCTTTTGAATAAAGCCCATAAAGTCTTTCATATCATTACCCGCAGTGAAGTCTTGTTCTGCACCACGGAAGATCACCACACGAACGTCTTTATCCGCATCGGCTTCATCCAAAGCTTTTGCGATCCAAAGATAAAGTTCACCATAGAGTGCATTTTTTGCTTCTGAACGGTTAATGGCTAAGGTGAGTACGCCATCTTCTAAATTTGCTTGCAAATGTTGATGAGGTTGTTGAATACAGCTAAGTGTCATCGTACTATCCTTGCTTTAATCCAGATTGTTGTTAAGTGCACTCATTATGTCGCATATTTACCAGAATGGCACAACTGATGAGTTCACAAAAAAGTGAAATTAAGCCTATGTACACATTTGACTATCTTGTTTTTATTGGACGCTTCCAGCCATTTCATCTGGCACATATGCAAACCATTGAAATTGCGTTACAACAAAGTCAAAACGTGATCTTGGCTTTAGGTTCAGCTCAATTGGAACGGAATATCAAAAATCCTTTTCTGGCGGTTGAGCGTGAGCAAATGATCTTGTCGAACTTTTCTAAACAAGATCAAAAGCGAATTCATTTTGTGCATGTGGTTGACGTGTATAACGATGAAAAATGGGTCAAGCAGGTCAAAGATTTGGTCAATGGGATCATTCAACCAGATGCAAAAGTCGGTCTGATTGGTCATTTTAAGGATGAATCTTCCTATTATTTACGTTTATTTCCTGAGTGGCAGATGGTGGAACTGGAGAGTTTGAAAGATTCAATTTCAGCAACGCCCATGCGTGAAGCCTATTATCGTGGGGAGATTCAAACCGAGTTTTTCCCTGAAGGCACCATTCAGTTTTTAAATGACTTTCAGCAATCGGCGGTTTATCCAAAATTACAGCAAAAATTTAAGGACAATGACCGTTCCAATATCAATGAGTCTTGAGACAAAGGGAAGATTAAACATCTTCCCAAAAAATGATTCGATTTGAAAATGGATCGGTGATACTCAGTTCCAAGGTTTCCCAATCGGTTTTCTCTACTTGAGGCTTGTCAAATTTATAGTCTTTTGCATTCAGTTCTGCATGAAGTAAACTGAGATTTTCCCAGTAAATACGAATGGCACTGTGCGGGCTGGCATCTGCAAAATGCTCAGTTAAATGAATGATGCAATTCTCTCTGGAAATCTGTAGATAAAGTGGGAAGTTATCCCCAAAGCTATGTTGCCAGTCGAGTTGAAAGCCCAAATATTCCAGATAAAATGATTGGGCGAGTTCCACATCAAAAATACGGAGAATAGGGGTAATTGAGCCAGATTGCATGCTTATTCCTTTTTATCGAACACCAAATTGTTGAGTCCAATACGTTTTTTGCTTCGCGGATTGATCAACTGTACAGGCGATCGCATAATCTGTAAATTTTGGATGCATCAAATTGTGACAATGTACCGGACTGGCCAGCCATGTTGCCATCACTTCATTCAAGCTATTTTGTCCACGTGCCACATTTTCTCCACCGCCGTGGCCTTTAAATTGTGTCTTTAAGCGGCTTCTAAAATCGTGACCTGTGCTACTGGTGTGTCCGAGCATACTGTGTTGAGCCATATCCTGCGCATGCGCAAACGCACTTTGGGATAAAGCATTACTCCATTTTAACGGAGCTACGGCAGGGAAATGCTGACCACCACATTGCTGGGGATGCTGTCGAATTTCATTGATTGCATTCAGAATAGCCTGCTGATAAGCAGGGTTTTGTATATCCTGACAGCGTATTGAGGCGGTCGACTGATTAATTTGTGCGACAGTAAAGGACTGTTGTTGAGATGTCGCAGGTGTACTTGTACTACAAGCGGATAAGAACATGAGACAGCTAAGGCTAGAAAGTGGTTTTAGAGGATTCATTTTCAGTATCTTTTAATTATTTTTAATGTCCTTATCATACGCTAAGCAGCAAGTGAACAGCAATTTGCCTGAATAAAAAAGCGGATATGGAATCCGCTTTTTTACAGAATCGTCTTAAGCTGTTTGCAGGGCTTTTAAGTCTTCTAATACTTGTTCAGCATGTCCAGCCGCTTTGACTTTGCGATAGCTTTTTACTAACTGCTGGTTATGGAAAATAAATGTTGAGCGTTCAATGCCCATGACCTGTTTGCCATACATGTTTTTTTCTTTAATCACGTCGAAATGTTTACACAGCACTTCTTCTTTATCACTGATTAAATCAATACTGAGCGATTGCTTTTCGGTAAAGTTCTGATGTGCTTTAACTGAATCACGAGATACCCCGATAATCTGGCAGTTTAAGGCATCAAACTGATCTTTCAAGCAAGAAAAGCCTACTGCTTGAGTGGTACAACCTGGCGTTGAATCCTTAGGATAGAAATAGAGCACTAACCATTCACTGCCAGTTTCGGCCAGATTGATTTCACCTTGTGTGGTTGGGAATACATGATTGGGTAATTGAATATTCTCAGACATTGTTCATCCTTCGATAAAATTAGTTTTGCTCAAGCTCAAGCGGTAAAAAAGCATATTCTTCATGATAAACAATATCGCCGTGACGTACAGGAATAGCTTTGTTAAAAATTGGTCCATCAATCACGGTGGTGTGGAATTCACCGCCTTCACCACATGGATCAATGCCACGATCTTCCAATTCTTGGATGTATTCCAGCGTTAAAATCTTACCTAGATCTTCAACTTGCATACCCAGTTTCAGATTGATGGTGACGATGACACTTTTAAACCCCAGCTGAATAAATTCTTCGACCACTTCACGGTGAGGGCGTAACCAAAGTGGCATGCCCAGTTTCAGTCCCACTTGCTGGGTCACCCGATCATGCCAGCAGCCATGCTCCGGCATATCCAGATCACCGGTAACCAGCACTTCTGCGCCATGTTGTTTGGCTTGATCGAGCAGGGCAATGAATCTTGTCTCATAATCAGCCCAACTGGAAGAGGTCATATAAACGGGTAAAGCAACCGCATCTGCTTGTGCGCGGATAATATCCAGCGGCATGGCATGGGAACGAGAACGCTGACCTTGTTCTTCCAGCATGACAATGAGCCCAATCACAGTGCCTGTTTGCATGGCATGGTATAAGGCGAGGGAACTGTCTTTACCACCACTGAACGAGACAATAGATTGTCGTTGCTCGGCATTAGTTTTCCATTGATCTTGCATGGTGTTATTCAACTGATTCTAGATAAAGGGGATTTTAACAAAGCCCAATAAAAAAGCCTGCATAAATGCAGGCTTTGTTTTCAACAATACAGGCTTATTTTTTTGGAGCCTGTTGCTGTTGTTGAGCAGCTTTCATTGCTTCTTCAGTCAGTTTCTCTAACTTGCTGACAAGTGGAGCACCTAAACATGCTTGTAGGTCTTTATTTTGCTGTTGCACAAAACCTAAAGAGCTTGGGCTTTTCTTCGCATTGATTGCGCTCTGGATTTCCCATTTTTGCGCTTCAGTTACTTTACCTTGAGCATCAATTTGGCAACCACAGAACTTGCTAACTTCAGCCGCTGTTAATTTGCCGCCTTTTGCAGTCTGGTCTTTACATACGTTGACCAATGCTGCTTTTACATTGGTACTTTTATACGCAGTTTGTAATGGATTATCAGCTGCGTGAGTTGCTGTCGCAAAAAGTGCAGCAGCTGACATCATTGTAGAAAGAATAAGATTTGATTTAGAAAACTTCATATAATGTACCTAATTTTTTACCCTAATATCGATTATTCAGCGTAACGCGTAGGATCCGCAATACCTGCTTCGATAAAACCTTGTTGACGTAAACGACAACTGTCGCATTTGCCACATGCACGTCCTTGAGCATCTGCCTGATAGCAGGATACCGTTTGACTGTAGTCTACGCCATGTTCGATGCCTAAGCGTATAATATTCGCTTTGGATAAATGTAACAAAGGTGTTTCTATTTTAAGGGGTTTTCCTTCAACGCCCGCTTTGGTTGCTAAATGCGCAAGATTGGCAAAAGCGTCAATAAATTCAGGTCGACAATCTGGATATCCTGAATAATCAACAGCATTGATACCAATTACGATGGCAGCAGCGTCAAAAACCTCCGCCGCAGCAAGGGCATAAGACAAGAAAATTGTGTTACGTGCTGGAACATAAGTTACAGGAATCCCTTCTTGTAATTGTTCTGGGACTTCAATGTTATGATCTGTAAGCGCGGAACCGCCTAAATTGCCTAAATCAATATTAATGATACGGTGTTCAACGCCTGCACGTTGAGCGAGTGCTTTTGCTGCATCAAGTTCAGTGGTTGAACGTTGACCATACATAAAGCTTAGGGCGATACATTCATAATTAGCCTGTGCCCAGGCCAGACACGTTGTTGAGTCTAAGCCGCCAGACAATAATACGATGGCACGAGAACGCATATTATTTTCCATTATTCAACCTAAAATAAATTTGAGGAAACCATTTCTGTGGGAGATATGGTTTTCATAAGCTTTTAACGACCAGATTCATCATTCCATAACAGTTTGTGTAACTGTAGCTGGAAGCGAACAGGGAGATGGTCTTCTAAAATCCACTGGGCCAAGTCGCGTGCCAATGCTGGCAGGGCAACTGCACCTTTTTCCACTGCAAAAGCAGGTGAGAACCAAACCGTACTCACTTTATCTTGCAATTGGAACTGTTCCAGCTGTTGTTTTGACCATTCATAGTCTTCACGATTACAGATCACAAATTTAATCTGGTCATGCGAGGTGATATGGTCAAGATTGCTGAACAAATTACGGTGATCTTCTTTCGAGGTTGGTGTTTTTAAATCCAGCACTTTGGAAACACGTGGGTCAACCTTGGAAACATCCAAAGCGCCACTGGTTTCAAGAGAAACCTGAAAACCAAGATCACAAAGGCGTTGTAACAAGATCAGACAGTTTGGTTGTGCAAGCGGTTCGCCACCTGTAACACAAATATAAGGTGTTTTATGCTGGCTTGCGGTTTCGATAATCTGTTCCAGGGATAAACGCTCACCACCTTCAAAAGAATAGGTGGTATCACAATAACTGCAACGTAACGGACAACCTGTTAAGCGAATAAACACCGTCGGTAGACCAAAGGTATTCGCTTCGCCTTGCAAAGAGTAAAAGATCTCCGTAATGCGTAAACCAGCCGCAGGATCAGAGACAGGAATTGCAGAAGAACGTAAGGAAGCCATAAATAGTTACCACAGACAGGTGCCACACAAGCAGCATGCTACATAAAAAACAAAATCTCTACGACCATGACTGATCGTAGAGACGAGGAACCATTAAGTTCCGTATATATTACAAATTAGTCAGCGCGTAATAAATCGTTCAAGCTGGTTTTTGCACGTGTTTTTGCATCCACTTTTTTCACGATGATGGCTGCATATAAGCTGTAAGTACCGCATTTTGATGGAAGGCTACCCGCAACAACCACAGAGCCTGCTGGTACGCGGCCGTAGTGAATTTCACCCGTTTCACGATCAAAGATTTTGGTTGATTGACCGATGAAAACGCCCATTGAAATGACCGAACCTTCTTCAACAATCACGCCTTCAACGATTTCAGAACGTGCACCGATGAAACAGTTATCTTCAATAATGGTCGGGTTTGCCTGTAAAGGTTCTAAAACACCACCGATACCAACGCCACCAGACAAGTGAACATTTTTACCGATTTGTGCACATGAACCTACAGTTGCCCAAGTATCAACCATTGTGCCTTCATCTACATAAGCACCAATATTGACATAAGAAGGCATTAACACCACATTTTTAGCCTGGAAGCTACCACGACGGGCAACTGCAGGCGGTACTACACGTACACCCGCAGCTTTGAACTGTTCTTCAGTCCAGCCGGAATGTTTGGTATCTACTTTGTCATAGAAACGAAGATCACATGATTCGATCGGTTTGTTATCATTGAGTTTGAATGAAAGCAAAACGGCTTTTTTCAGCCACTGATGAACAACCCATTCACCATCGATTTTTTCGGCAACACGTAGTGTACCGTTATCTAATCCAGCCAATGCTTGTTCTACAGCTTGACGGATTTCAGTTGGGCAGTCCGCTGCACTATAGTTGGCACGGTCTTCAAATGCTTGCTCAATGATTGTAGAAAGCTGAGACATGATCTTCCTTCTTCCAAAAAAATTTTGAAGATTTTACACTAATTTTGTAGGGTCTGTTGCCATTTTATAAATAGGTTGCGTTATAAGCTAAAATTTTATCAGACGAGGTATGAAACGCAGGGAATGGCTATTCCCTTGCCAAGTTTCATAACGAAGTATGAGGGAGTTTTAGCTATAACCCTTTGGGACAAGGAGTTTTTTTGTCGCTACATCGTTATGTCTTGTTCATTTAGAAAGCCTAAACTTCACAAGCCATGCCTTGTATCGCCTAAAAAATCTCCATTGTCGCAACCATAGATAAAGTGGCAGCAGACCCTCAGAATCTTTGAAAAAAGTGGTTACAATATTTTGTTTTAAAATTGAGCAATAAAACTGTCATAAAAATGGAGCCTATTGTTTTTTATCTATAATTTATAAATACATAATTCCTTCGAATTTGTATCAAAAAATAACAAAAAATAATCAGTTTCTGTATAAAAAAATAGCGCTATTTATTTTATGCTGTGTCCACAGTAACAATTATACTTTAAATAAGAGCATTTTTGAGGAGACTTCAATGAAAGCTTTGCGTGTTATGTTAGCAGCAGGTGCATTAACAGCGATTGCAGGTACTGCATTTGCGGCAGATGAACAAGTTGTGCAGGAATCTGTGTACGCTTTTCCTTCATACTTAGATCCAGTTTCAGTTCGTGCTGAAGTGGGTACTACTGGTTACGGTGGGGCAATTTCATATAAAGTCAACCCATACGTTAGCTTAAGCCTTGGTTACAATGGTGGCGATATTTCTTGGTCAGATGACCTTAAAATTAATGGCTCTAAATATGACCTAGATATGGATAATAAAACAGCATATTTAAATGCTGAAATCCGTCCTTGGGGTGCAAGTGCCAATAACTTTGCGAATTCATTATATGTTGCGACAGGTGTTGGTTATTTAGATAATGACTACAAACTTGATCGTCGTGTAAGTCAGGGCCGTAACTTCAGTGTGAACAATACTGATTTTAATGCAACTTCTGATGTACATATCGCAGGTAAAATGAGTTATAAAGATGATATCGCACCATATGTAGGTGTCGGTATTGCACCGCAAGTCTATAAAAATATTGGCGTGTTTGGTGAGGTTGGTGCTTACTATACTGGTAATCCAACTGCATCTTTACGAAACGTAAATGGTGGTACAGCGAGTAATGGTAGCGGTGCTAACTTGAATGATGAAATTGCGAATGAAGAACGCAATATTGAAAACAAAAGTAAATATGAGTGGATGCCAGTTGCGAAAGTGGGTATGAGCTTCAAGTTCTAATCCATGCATTCCTTATAAAAAAACGAGCGTCATGCTCGTTTTTTTATGCCTGTAAATAGAGCAAATAAAAGGCGCATCATGCGCCTTTTATATTCAGGATCATTTATTCTTCGGGATAAGCGACTTTTTTCAAAGCTTTAATATCGGTTTCTGGGGAGCATAAGGAAATGAATTCATAACCATAGCCACGTAATAGATGTCCTTTACGTACTGCGATCCAAGTGGTATTCACACCAAACACATCAGTCTTAATCTGTTGTAGGCGATAATCACGTTCAGCATCATAAGCGACATCATTGACAATCCCGACGCCCATATTCAGTTCAACATAGGTTTTAATGACATCAGCATCGAGTGCTGACATTACGATGTCTGCATGAAGTTGTGCATCTTCAAAAGCTTTATCAATTTTTGAACGGCCCGTGAAACCGCCGTGGTAAGTAATCAGCGGATAGTCAGCCAATACATCCAGGCTGATTTTATCTAGTTTTGCCAATGGATGGTCTTTCGGGGTAATAATGCTATGGTGCCATTCATAATACGGCACACTGGCTAGATTTTCTTCTGTGGTTAATGATTCGGTTGCGATCCCGATATCGGCTTCACCCTGAAGCAGCATTTCTGCAATTTCAACAGGACTGGCTTGTTGTAAAACCAAATGAACTTTAGGAAATAGTTTCTTAAATTGATTCACAATCGGTGGCAACACATAACGCGCTTGGGTATGTGTGGTGGCGATGGTCAGTGTGCCTTCATCAACTTTATTAAAATCATCGGCGAGGCGTTTAATATTATCGGCATCGACCAACATGCGTTCCACGATGCTGAGTAAAGACTGACCTGGCTCGGTCAGACCCAGTAAGCGTTTGCCTTTACGTACAAATAACTGTACGCCGAGTTCATCTTCTAAATCTTTGATGTGTTTGCTGACGCCAGATTGAGAGGTATAAAGGGCCGCAGATGCTTCGGTTAAATTAAAGTTTTGGCGAACAGTTTCTCGAATAATTCTGAGTTGTTGAAAGTTCATAGTCTTTTTTCCACATAAGGTGAGAAACGGCTAAAGTCCTGCAAGGATAGTTTAACCGCCCTCAAAGTATTCTTCTAAGCAACTTGCGTTGATTGATCTGCAAATAAATGAAGTTGAGCAGCACTAATCCAAACGGTTTGATTTGGTTTGAATTGATGTAAATTCGCCTCTTCTACACTTAATAAAATTTCAATGGTTCGTCCACTACGATCTTGTAATTCAGCGACAACCCGGCCAGCAATCCATACTTCACGTAAGAAGGTTGCCTCAATGGTATTGGCTTGAGGCTGGGTATGAATATGTAATTCATTTGGTCGTGCAAATGCAATGACTTTGCCTTGCGGGGCCTCAAGGCTGGTTGGTAGCTGAATACGATCATCGCCGATACGGATAATACCGCCTGTATGCTCACCTTCAAAACGATTTGCTTGACCAAGGAAATCAAAAACAAAAGGCGTTGCCGGTTTTTCGTACACTTCGCGTGGTGAACCGATTTGTTCAACATCACCTTTGTTCATGACAATAATTTGATCTGCAACTTCCAAAGCTTCTTCCTGATCATGGGTGACAAAGATCGAGGTAATATGCAGTTCATCATGTAAGGTACGTAGCCAGCGGCGTAATTCCTTACGGACTTTGGCATCCAGTGCACCAAATGGTTCATCCAGCAACAAAACACGTGGTTCAACTGCAAGCGCGCGGGCTAAGGCAATACGTTGACGTTGACCACCAGAAAGCTGGGCCGGGTAACGATCTGCCAAGAAACCAAGTTGCACCAGATCCAGCAAGCGTGTCACACGTTTCTTAATTTCAGCTTCCGATGGACGTGTGGCACGCGGACGCACACGTAAGCCAAAGGCAATATTGTCAAAAACGCTCATGTGACGGAACAGGGCATAATGCTGGAATACAAAACCGACCTGACGTTCACGCACATGGATATCGGTTGCGTCTTCACCTTCAAGTAAAACCTGTCCGCCATCGGCAGATTCCAGACCTGCAATAATCCGTAATAAGGTAGTTTTACCACAGCCTGAAGGACCAAGTAGGGCAACCAACTCACCTTCAGGAAAATCTAAAGAGATATTTTTTAGCGCATGGAATGCACCAAAGTGTTTTTCAATATTTTTAACTTGAATACTCATGTGTTTATTCCTTAGTGGCTAGGTTGATCTTGAGTGGGCTGATGTTGATTTGCTTGTTCTTGGCGGACTTCGAGCCACGTTTTCAAGATCAAAGTGAGAATCGCTAAAAATGCCAGTAACGACGACACAGCAAATGCAGCACTAAAGGTATATTCGTTATAAAGAATCTCGACGTGTAGCGGTAAGGTATTGGTTTGCCCACGGATATGGCCAGAAACCACAGATACCGCACCGAACTCACCCATGGCACGGGCATTACACAAAATCACGCCGTAAATCAGACCCCATTTGATATTGGGTAAAGTGACTCTCCAGAAGGTTTGCCAGCCTGAAGCACCGAGTACAATCGCGGCTTCTTCTTCCTCGGTACCTTGTGCTTCCATCAATGGAATCAATTCACGTGCAACAAAAGGAACGGTAATAAAAATGGTGGCAAGAACAATCGCAGGCACGGCATACAGGATTTTGATGTCGTTATCCATTAACCAGCCACCCATCCAGCCTTGAGCACCAAAAATCAGCACCAGCATTAGACCCGCAATCACAGGAGAGACCGAGAACGGTATGTCTATAATCGTGGTGAGAATGGCTTTACCTCGAAACTGGAACTTGGCAACAGCCCATGCCGCTGCTACACCAAACACCACATTAATTGGAACTGCAATCGCTGCAGTGATTAAGGTGAGTTTGACTGCGGATAAGGTGTCCGAATCGGTCAGAGCATTGATATAGACTGCAATCCCTTGCTTGAACGCTTCAACAAAAACTAGAATCAGGGGTAACAGTAAGCAGCTTAAAAAGAAGATGAAAGCCACAGCAATTAAGCTATAACGTACCCAGATCGGTTCACGGGTAGCGTCTCTACTTTGCAGTTTGAGTGCCAAAGCATTGCTATTGGTATTTAAGCTCATTGTGCAACTCTCCCTGTACGGCGGCTTGCCCATGCTTGTACTAAATTAATTAAAAATAAGATGGCAAATGACAGAACAAGCATAACGACCGCAATCGTGGTTGCACCTGCATAATCATATTCTTCTAAACGAGAGATAATCATCAGTGGCGCGATTTCGGTTTTATAAGGCTGGTTACCGGCAATAAAAATTACCGAGCCATATTCTCCGACACCCCGGGCAAAGGCCAAGGCAAAACCGGTAAGTACCGCTGGAAACAAGATCGGCAAAATGATTTTAGTGATCGTCTGCCAACGATTTGCACCCAGGGCAGAAGCCGCTTCTTCTAGCTCGGTTTCAATATCACTCAATACAGGCTGTACGGTACGAACCACAAAAGGTAACCCGATAAAGATCAGTGCCAGTGTAATCCCGATTGGCGTATACGCTACTTCAATTCCAAGAGGAGAAAGATACTGTCCGATCCAGCCTGTTGGTGCATATAAAGAGGTAAGTGCGATACCTGCAACCGCCGTCGGTAACGCAAAAGGTAAGTCGACTAAAGCATCGATAATACGTTTACCAGGAAAGCTATAGCGAACCAGACACCAAGCCAGTAACAAGCCAAAAATAACATTCACTAATGCAGCAATTAGGGCTGCACTAAAACTAAGTTGCAAGGATTTTAAAATCCGTTCTGAGGTTAAGATTTCCCATAAGCCATCCCATCCAATCCCTAAAGATTTGATAAATACAGCAGATAAAGGAATAAGCACAATCAAAGACACGTAAGCGAGGGTGAAGCCTAATGAGAGACCAAACCCAGGCAGCACTCGGGAACGCTGCGACATGATATTTCCTCAAAGAGAAAGGTTTGCTAAAACCAGCAAATAAATAATGCGATAACTAAAAATATGGGGCGGAACTTAGGCAAACTTCAGATTAAAGTTTGCCTGACTCATTCGGGCAACGAACTGCGTCTTTTTTTCAGGTAACAGATAATTCAGGATTTCCGGAAAAGGACCGAATCCGGAAGCAACATTGACATGACCCACGGCGCCTAAATTAATCGGTGTCAGTTTCCATGCCTGGGCCAGTTGTAATGCATCGACATACCCCAGCCAAGGATCATTTTCACTAATCAATAAGGTGGTGGGTACCTCGATATTGAGCTGCTGAAAATACTGTTGATAGTCTGTCAAGCTATGACGTGCAAAGCCGGCTTCACCAAAACGTGCTGGATTGGCAGGCGCAACCAGAAGCAGGTTTTTAACTTTGGTCCGGAGTTCTGGATGTTCAGCAAGTGCAGCAACACTGGTCAAGCAGCCAAAGCTATGTGCCACGATTTGCACTGGCGCAGGCGCGGCTGCAACTGTTTTTACAAACTGGGCGATCCATTCACTTAATACTGGACGATCCCAATGTCTCTGTTCAACGCGAGAGCTAGACACGAGTTGCTGTTGTAACCAAGACTGCCAATGCTGCGCTTCGCTACCACCTACACCTGGAACAATTACCGTATGAATCATGTCCGCTCTCCCTATTTATCCGGCAAGTAAATTATTTGCCTGTGCTGTTCTGTTTGACGATCTGGTCAAAGATACCGCCATTATCAAAGTGGGTTTTTTGCACTTTGGTCCAGCCACCGAACTCTTGATCAATTGTCACCAGTTTCAACGGCTTAAACACATTGCTATATTTCTTTAATACCGCTGCATTACGTGGGCGGTAGAAGTTACGTGCAGCAATCTCTTGTCCTGCTGGTGAATACAGGTAGTTCAAGTAACCACGGGCGATTTGTAGATTGCCTTTTTTCTCGGCATTCTTTTCAACCACAGCAACTGGCGGTTCTGCAAGAATAGAAAGAGAAGGGGTGACGATTTCAAATTTACCTGGCTGCTCACGTACGGCTAGGTAGGCTTCATTTTCCCAAGCCAGCAATACATCACCGATACCGCGTTCAGCAAAGGTTGTAGTTGCGCCACGAGCACCTGAATCGAGTACTTTGGTTTGTTTATAAATTTGACGAACAAATTCTTGAGCTTTGGCGTCGTTACCGCCTTTCTGGTGTTTTGCCCATGCCCAAGCACCTAAGTAGTTCCAGCGTGCACCGCCAGAGGTTTTCGGGTTTGGTGTAATGATTTCTACACCTGGTTTAACCAAGTCACCCCAATCTTTGATTTGTTTTGGATTACCTTTACGAACCAGGAAAACAATAGTTGATGTGTATGGTGTAGAGTTATTCGGTAATTTCTTTTGCCAGTCTGCTGGGAGTAATTTTGCATTTTGAGCAATCTCATCGATATCTGCTGCAAGCGCAAGTGTAACTACATCTGCATTTAAGCCATCAATCACGGAACGGGCCTGTTTACCTGAGCCGCCATGTGACTGTTTAAAATCGATGTCCTGACCGGTACGCTGTTTCCAGAAGGTACCGAACTGTTTGTTGAAATCGGTATAGAGTTCACGAGTTGGGTCATAAGAGACATTTAAGAACTCTTGTGCCGCAAATGAAGAAACTGAGAGTAATGCAGCAATGACGCCGACTTTAACTTGAGAAAAACGCATGGAAAACCCCTTAAAAACTAAATCACTGTTTGGAATATGTACGCAGCATAACGCCAGTTTTTTTGCAAAAAAAATAATTAAAATCGAATTTGTTATGAAAAATATAGAAATAGATAAAACAGATAAGCTTTGCTGAATTATTGATATATAACACATTTTTAATTCACTTTTTTAATTGTTATAATTGTTTAAAATCAAATATTTATTTCTTTTTGGTCGTACGGTCTTGTTGAGTGAGTAGGTGCTTAGATCATGCAGTGTTATAAAAATGGACAGTTAATTGACGCCATTCCTTTACTAGATCGTGCTTTTCATTATGGTGATGGTTGCTTTACCACAGCACGTATTTTTCACGGAAATTTTGAGCTAAAAGAGTTGCACTTTGCACGTTTAAAACTGGCCTGTAATAGCCTAAGCCTCGATGCCGATTTATCCTTGATTGAAAAGTCACTTGTACATTTACAGCAGCAATATGCCATGCTGAATGGTACCTTAAAAGTGGTGATTAGCCGCGGTGAGGGAGATCGCGGCTATAGTCTACCGTTACATGCAGCCGATATTTATGTCTGGTATTACCCGAGAGTGACGCAGGTTTTTCAACCTGAATGGATTGAAAGTGGCCTGTTAAATCATGCCTTGGGGTTGAATATGCCACATCTGGTTGGATTGAAAACATTGAACAGATTAGAGCAGGTCTTACTCAAGCAAGAGGCAGATCAGCATGGCTGGCTGGAAGCATTGGTCAGTGATGTGCAGGGGGCTATTGTTGAAGGGGTGAGCAGTAATTGTTTTATTCGTATAAATGATCGGTGGATTACGCCTGAACTTCGCTATAATGGCGTCCACGGTGTGATGCGGGCTAAAATTCTATCGAGAATGCAGCAATATCAGGTTAAATGTGAGCAGCGTTGTATTGAGATGAACGAAATTGGTCGTATTCAGAGTTTATTCTTCTGCAATGCATTGCACCCGATGAAAGCGGTGATTCGATTTCATGACCGTTGTTTAGAGCAACAACCTTATCTTGATTTATTTGAAACGTTAAAACTTAGCCAGATTGATTAATATGCCAAAGCCGCCTAGTTCCAGCAAAAGTAAGAAAAAGCCAAAAGCGAAACCAAAATCCAGTTTTTCTTTTTTTAAAGCCTTTTTGATCGCCATTGTGGTTTTTATTTTGGTGATCTTTGGCATTGTATGGTCAAGTTTATTCAAAGCTTATCCAGTAGAAGGCAAGAAACAGCTTCTGGTCATCTCTTCTGGCGATACCTATTCACGTTTTATTGATCGTTTAGCCAAAGAAAATAATGTGAACTTTCCGATAGTTTTAAAGCTCTATCAGAAGTTTATGATTCATGACACCATGAAAGCAGGTGTTTATGAAATTACGCAAGGCATGACGGTCCGCCAGGTCATGGATATGCTGTCTGATGCAGATAATGCGCAGATGAACCGTGTTCTGGTGATTGAGGGAACCACATTTTCTCAGTTGATTCAGAATTTAAGAAAAGATTCGAATGTCACCAATACCTTGCTTGACCTTCCTCAATCTGAACTGTTAAAGCAATTAGACATTCCATATACGCATCCAGAAGGTCTATTTGCACCAGATACTTATTTCTTTGCCAAAGGTGAAACGGACAAGAAAATCTTAACTGATTTATATCGCCGTCAAATGAAATCATTAGATGAAGCCTGGGCCAAGAAAGCACCGAACTTACCGTACAAAGATAAGTATGAAGCCTTGATCATGGCTTCGATTATTGAAAAAGAAACCAGTCTGGATAGTGAGCTACAGCAGGTTTCAGGTGTGTTCGTCCGTCGTCTGAAAATAGGTATGCGCCTACAAACCGATCCAACCGTGATTTATGGCATGGGCGACAACTATAAAGGCAATATCACCCGTAATGACTTACGTACGCCAACGGCCTATAACACTTATACCATCAATGGATTACCACCAACACCTATTGCTTTGCCAAGTAAGAAAGCGATTGAAGCAGCGATGCATCCAGACGATGCCAAAAATATCTATTTTGTTGCTACAGGCAATGGTGGACATAAATTTACCGCGTCTTTAGAAGACCATAATCGTGCAGTGCAAGAATATTTAACTGTACTACGTTCAAAGAAAAAGCAGGGCGAATAATGTTTATTAGTTTTGAAGGGACGGAAGGCGTAGGGAAGACTACGCTGATTCGTAAAATTCATCAGTACTTTGAACAGCAAGGTAAAGAAGTGGTGTTGACCCGTGAACCGGGCGGCACCCCATTGGCTGAACAAATTCGTTCATTATTATTAGCAGTAAATCATGAAGAGCAAATGAGTCATGATACTGAGCTGTTATTGATTTATGCAGCACGTGCACAGCATTTACAGCAAGTGATTTTACCCGCATTAGAAGCAGGTAAAATTGTGCTGAGTGATCGTTTTACCGATGCCAGCTTTGCTTATCAATGCTCTGGACGTGGTTTAAGTCAGGAAAAGCTGCAACTGTTAAATCAAACTTTTGTGGCGAAAATGCCGAATATTACTTTTTGGTTAGATGCGCCGATTGAGTTGGGCATGACTCGTGCGCGAGAGCGCGGGGCATTGGATCGTTTTGAGCAAGAGAAATTAAGTTTCTTTGCTAAAGTTCGTGCGGGTTATGAGACCTTGTGGCAAGCAGAGCCTGAGCGGATCAAACGTTTGGATGCAACACAAAATGCGGGTGTTGTGTTTGAAGAAGCGCTGCAATATTTGAAATAGGCTTTAAACAATAGCTAATCTGAAAATAGTCTGATTTTTAGTATTTGAATCCAAGTTGTTATTTACTATCGAGATCGGCGGCATGGATGCCGCCAGTTGGACAGGGGTACCAAGGATGTACCCTCTGTCCAACAAGGGATTTTGATTACTTTGATCCTTCAAAGTAATGTATTGCCTATACAAACGAGATCTAATGATTCTGTTTATATGAGGCCATGCCAATCAAAAAATAATAGCTAAAATAAATTGAGTGTTATTCATTCACCAACGGCTGTTCTACTTTGAAATTTGGCGGTGTGAGCACCGTCTTACGAATCTCATTGGAGAGTTCAGGATAATCCAGTGTATAGTGCAAACCACGTGATTCCTTACGTTCCATTGCACAACGTACAATCATCTCAGAAACCAGAACCAAATTACGTAACTCAATCAAGTTCTTACTGACACGATAATCCTGATAATACTCGGTGATTTCATGCTTGAGCATTTCAATACGGTGTAAGGCACGTTGTAAACGTTTAGTGGTACGGACAATACCCACATAGTTCCACATGGTGGAACGTAGCTCATCCCAGTTCTGCAGGATCACCACATCTTCATCGGCATCGGTAACTTGCGTTTCATCCCAGGTTGGGACATCTGGAAATTGAAACTCAGCATCAAACTTCTGTTCAATATCTTCTGCTGCACTCATGCCATAAACGAAGCATTCTAGTAATGAGTTACTGGCCATACGGTTGGCGCCGTGTAGACCTGTATAAGAGGTCTCACCAATGGCATATAAACCATCGAGATCAGTCTGACTATGTTCATCGACCACTACACCACCACAGGTATAGTGTGCAGCTGGAACCACAGGAATCATATCTTTAGTGATATCAATGCCGAGTTCAAGCAGACGGGCATACAGTGTTGGAAAATGTTCAGTAATAAACTCTGGCGATTTATGGGTGATGTCTAGCCAGACATGACGAATCCCGAGACGCTTGATTTCATGGTCGATGGTACGTGCCACAATATCACGCGGTGCAAGTTCAGCACGTTCATCAAAACGCAGCATAAAACGTTCACCATCGGGGAGGCGCAAATAAGCACCTTCACCGCGCATCGCTTCGGTAATTAAGAACGAGCGTGCTTTCGGATGGTATAAACAGGTCGGATGGAATTGGTTAAATTCCATATTGGCGACACGGCAACCTGCACGATAGGCCATGGCAATCCCATCACCAGTCGCAATATCAGGATTTGAGGTGTAGAGATAGGCTTTCATTGCACCGCCACAGGCAAGTGCAGTAAATGGAGCTAAGAAAGTATGCACCTGTTCGCTGGCTTCATCTAAAGCATAGAGGCCGATCGCACGATTAGCTTGGTTTTGATGACCAAGCTTGTGTAGGGTAATCAGATCAATCGCAATATAATTTTCAAAAATTGTAATATTTTTTCTTTCTTTGGCGCGTTCAACCAGCGTGGTTGAAATGGCTTTGCCGGTTGCATCGGCAGAGTGAATGATACGGCGTTGTGAGTGACCACCTTCACGGGTGAGATGCAATTGTTCGTCTTCATCCAGCGTAAATTGCACGCCTTGCTTGAGCAGGAAGTCAACGGATGGTTTGCCACCTTCGACAGTATGTTTGACCGCATCTAGCTCACACAAATGACCGCCTGCAATCATGGTGTCATTAATATGTTGTTGAATCGAATCGGTTTCGTCTAAGACTGCCGCAACACCGCCTTGTGCGTAGAAGGTACTGGCTTCTGTCAGCGCCGCCTTTGCCAGAATTGCAATGTTATAATGACTTGGTAAAGAGAGTGCGAGGCTTAAACCTGCACCGCCACTGCCCACAATAATCACATCAAAATGGTGAATTGTTTTTAAATCAGGCATGTCAATCTGCTTCAGTTTTAAACGTTCGCTAATGACACCGCTTTTTTATCAAAAAGGCAAGGGCCAATCTGCCTGAAATTGAGTGAATTTTTAGCGAATGCGATTTATTTATTGATTAATTTGGCCTCATCTGTATGAATGAGAAAACGATTAACTTTCAGTACATGGTTTTAATCTAGCCTTAAGCTGTCCAAGATAAAACCTTAATTGAAAGGTGAACATCTGGAAAAGGCTCCATAATTTATTCACATTTCATTGTTCTATTTGGTTGTATGCATTGAAAATATAAACATTTTTTTACGAAAAGAATGCTAGGGTTATGCTACAAACATAGATCATAACTTTTATTTTAATCAACAGTATGTAGGTTCTTGCTTCATGAAAAGTCGCTATTTACAACAAGGAATGTATGCTGCGGTATTTACGGTAGCAGCTGCTCAAGTCAATGCTGCATCGCCAGTAGATTTTTCAAATCTCGTTGAGCAGGTCAGTCCTGCTGTGGTGAGTGTCAATGTGGTCAAGAAAATGACTCAGGAAGAGTTATTACAACAACAGGTTCCGGAAATTTTGCGTCGTTTTTTTGGTAATCAGGTGATTATCCCGCAACAACAGGGACCACAGGAAAAAACCGGCTACGGCAGTGCATTTTTTATTGGTAAGGACGGATACTTGTTAACCAATCGTCATGTGGTTGAAAATGCTTCCCGCATCAGTATTATCCTGAATGACCGCCGTGAAATTGACGCAACACTTGTTGGTAGCGATGAACGTACGGATATTGCATTACTTAAAGTCAATGGAAGCAATTTCCCGGAATTAAAAATTGGTAATGTTAACCAGCTTCGCGTTGGTGAACCTGTACTCGCGATTGGTTCGCCATTTGGCTTTGATTATTCCGCATCAGCGGGGATTGTCAGTGCCAAATCACGTAATATGAGTGGTGAAACTTCAGTACCGTTTATCCAAACAGACGCCGCACTGAACCCGGGGAACTCTGGTGGTCCATTGTTTAACCAGCGTGGTGAAGTGGTGGGGGTTAACTCGCGTATCTTCAGTGGTACCGGCGGTTATATGGGATTGTCTTTTTCGATTCCAATCGATGTTGCAATGGACGTGGTACAACAGTTAAAGACGACAGGTAAAGTAACACGTTCATATCTTGGTATCATGCTACAAGACATTGATCGGAACTTGGCCGAAGCTTATAAATTACCAAAACCGGAAGGTTCTTTGATCACGCAGGTTGCACCGAAATCACCTGCTGAAAAAGCAGGCCTAAAATCAGGCGACGTGATTTTAAAAGCCAATGGTGTGCCGATTTCACGCACAGGCGATTTACTTTATTCATTGAATCGCATTGCGCCAAATCAAACCGTGCAGCTCGAAATTTTACGTGATGATAAAACACGCACCATTTCTGCAACACTGGGTACCGCACCAGATGATACGGCTGCGGATGCTGAGAAAAATAATCCAACCAGCGGTTTGGGTATGAGTATTCGTGACCTGACTGCGGCTGAGCAAGCGCGTTTGGACATTCGCAGTGGTATTCTGATTCAGGATGTGAAACGTGGTGGCCTTGCATCATTATCAAATCTGGTCGCAGGGGATGTGATTGTTCAGGTTAATGGTGTAGCGATTACCAACAGTCAAATGTTCGCTAAAACGGTGGGTGCCTTGCCGAAGAATAGTGTTGCCCGTGTGACCATTATCCGTCAGGGCCAACGTGCAATTTTAGGTTTACGTCTGCCTTAAACCTGTTATGGTTGCTCAAAACCACTCTGAAAAAGGGTGGTTTTTTATTTTGTAATACACTGCAGTTTAGACTAGTGTATCTAGCTGAGTTTTGATTGATGAAAGAAGCCAGATAAATGAGTACGATTTTTGATTTGGAATTACGAGTTCAACCTGAGCATATCGATGTATTGGGCCATGTCAATAACGTGATGTATATCCAGTGGATGCAGGATGTCGCTGCAGCACATATCGAAACATTAGGATTGGGACTTGCTCAGTATCTGGAACTTAAACATGCAATGGTCGCGGTTGAACATCATGTGCAGTATCGCAAAGCCGCTCTGGAAGGTGAACACATCATCTTGCGTACATGGCTGGATGATATAAATGCCTTATATTCTTTCCGTCAGTATGCATTTTATCGTCCGAAAGACCAAAGTGTTCTGTTTATGGGAAATACCAAATGGGCCTGTATTGAAATTGAAACAGGACGTCCAAAACGGATGTCACCGAGTTTTACTCAGGCTTACCAACCAATTTCACCAGATTTAAATCCAATGGATTTTTCAATTTCATATCGGCAGTCTGAATAAATTCAGAAATCAGCAGCAAATGAATGATCCGAGGGCGGCATTTTACGATCAATTCATCAAACTAAGTTTAAAAATAGTGAATCAATTAACCTAAACTCGGATTAAATACTTAAAAAAACGTTTAATAACGTTGGCTTATGCGAAAAATTCAATAGATTAAGCTAATTGTATAATTTTTGTATATTGGTTATTTTGTAGCCTCTTAAATTGTGTTTTGGGGAACATGATGAATGACAACGTGGGGGTTGTTGTTTTTTATTTGCTGTGCTTGTTTGCAGGCATCGTACTTGTAATCGGAAGTGTTGTTTTTGATATGACCCTTCTCTTTGTGGGGCTAGGTCTGATTGCTTGCGCTTTTTTAATTAAATCCGAGTTTAATTTAACCGTGATGTTTTGGCATAAAATTGAATAATTAAAAAAAGATGATGAAAAAGCCGTACCGATCAAGTACGGCTTTTTTATGGGAGAAAATTTATCGCGATAGCTCAACCATTCATTTTGCGTTGAAGGCTGACATTGAAACCGAAATTTACGCAATTGAGCCTTTTTGATAGCTCTCACCGTGACTGTTTAATATCAAAAGGTGTGTAAAACCAAGCGAAAAAGCTGGTCGGATTAATTGATGCTTTTATCGGCGGTTATTTCACTGTTTTGAGTAAAATCTGTGATAATGGTCACAATGTTTTTAAAAATCATGAAGTATGGATATCTTAAAATTCGTAAAAAGCTTTAATACCGTGGGATGCTATTTAACTCTTGCCAGCATTTTGCTCGCGATTCTGATTTTTTATTTCTATTATGTAAACCCAAATTAATTTTAAAAATTAAATGGTTAAATAGGTTTAAAGTTATTCTGGAAGGGGGCTCATCCTGCTACTTTTAAATGGTTTAGTTTGTTCATTATCAGCATTTGCAACCATAAACCAAACATCAGGCGGAGAAGAAAATTTTTCTCAGGTTCGATATGCGCTTGTTGAACGCATATCGTGAGGTATCCTGTGGCTGTTTCGGATCATGCTCAACTCGTCATACAAGCTTTGCATTATCAAAATAAGGATGGAATGGCACGGCACCAAGACAGGTCATCCATTCTTAGCCTTGTACCACTCACAAACTCTGCAGCATTTTTTAAAGCGATTGTCAGGTTCTGGTGGGGGAAATTAATTTCTCGCTTAAATATTGCTTTCAGCATCGCGATGTAGTCTCGGTCACATATACTTTTAACACTATATTTTTAACATTGTTGTGCTTATACTGTGCCGAACTTTTTAAACATTATTTTTCGCAGCAATAGGCAATTATTTAATTGATTAGATTGCTGTGTACATATTCTTAAGGTAACCCATGGCGCAAGCTAAAAAATCCGTAGATATCAAAAATATACGCAATTTCTCGATCATTGCACACATTGACCACGGTAAGTCGACGCTGGCTGACCGTTTCATTCAAATGTGCGGTGGTTTACAAGATCGTGAGATGCAAGCTCAAGTATTAGACTCTATGGAGCTTGAGCGTGAGCGTGGGATTACAATTAAAGCCGCTTCGGTGACGTTGTATTACACTCATCCGAATGGTCAGGAATATCAATTAAACTTCATTGATACCCCAGGACACGTTGACTTCTCTTATGAAGTGTCACGTTCTTTGGCTGCGTGCGAAGGCGCATTGCTGGTTGTCGATGCTGCACAAGGGGTTGAGGCACAGTCGGTTGCTAACTGCTATACCGCAATTGAGCAGGGTCTGGAAGTTTTACCTATCTTGAACAAGATTGACTTGCCTCAGGCCGAGCCTGAACGTGTCATTCACGAAATTGAAGAAATTATCGGGATTGAAGCGACTGATGCACCAACCTGTTCTGCAAAAACTGGTCTAGGTGTTGAAGGTGTGCTAGAGCGTCTGGTTGATGTTATTCCAGCACCTGAAGGTGACCGTGATGCGCCATTACAGGCATTGATTATTGACTCATGGTTTGACAACTATTTAGGAGTTGTTTCTCTGGTCCGTATCAAACAAGGTCGCATCCGTAAGGGCGATAAGATGCTGGTTAAATCGACAGGTCAAACTCATCCGGTCACTTCAGTGGGTGTGTTCAATCCGAAACATACTGAAACCGACATCCTCGAAGCAGGTGAAGTTGGCTTCGTGATTGCGGGTATTAAAGATATTTTTGGTGCACCAGTCGGTGATACCATCACACTTTCATCTACGCCTGAAGTGGAAACTTTGCCTGGTTTTAAAAAGGTAAAACCACAGGTATATGCTGGACTTTTCCCGATTGATTCAAGTGACTTTGAACCGTTCCGTGAAGCATTACAAAAACTACAGATCAACGATTCAGCTTTATTCTTTGAACCGGAAAGTTCAGATGCATTAGGCTTTGGTTTCCGTTGTGGCTTCTTGGGCATGCTCCACATGGAGATCGTACAAGAGCGTTTAGAGCGTGAATACGATCTGGATCTGATCAGTTCTGCGCCAACGGTCATTTACGAAGCTTTGACCAAGAAAGGCGATATCATTTATATCGACAGTCCATCAAAAATGCCGGATGGTTCTACGGTTGAAGACTTGCGTGAACCGATTGCCGAATGCCATATCCTTGTGCCACAAGAATATTTAGGTAACGTCATGACGCTGTGTATCGAACGTCGTGGTGTTCAAAAAGACATGAAATTCCTGGGGAATCAAGTTTCTATTACTTTTGAAATTCCAATGGCTGAAGTGGTCATGGATTTCTTTGACAAATTAAAATCATGTTCACGTGGTTTTGCATCACTCGACTATAACTTCGTTCGTTTCGAAAGTTCAGCTTTGGTTAAGGTAGATGTATTAATTAATAGTGAGAAGGTCGATGCCTTGGCCATGATTTGCCACCGTCAGGATGCACGTCATCGTGGTATTGCATTGGTAGAGAAGATGAAAGATCTGATTCCTCGCCAAATGTATGATGTTGCGATTCAGGCTGCGATTGGTGCACAAATCATTGCCCGTTCTACTGTAAAAGCGATGCGTAAAAACGTACTGGCCAAATGTTATGGTGGTGACGTTTCACGTAAGAAGAAACTTCTTGCGAAGCAGAAAGAAGGTAAGAAACGTATGAAGCAAGTGGGAAGTGTTGAAATTCCACAAGAAGCGTTCTTGGCTGTATTGAAAGTCGATAGATAAAGAAATGAGGCTGGGGAAACCTCTGGTTTACCCAGCTGCAAAACGAGCAGTGAGACTGCAAGAGAGGGTTTGTGGATTTTGATTTTAATTTGATTCTGGTACCAGCGACACTGATTTTCTTTCTGGTGTGGTTGCTTGATAAATTTGTATTTAAACAACGTGCAAATAAAGGGCGGAATCAGGAAAACTTTCTTATCACATGGGCATATGACTTCTGGCCAGTGTTGGCAGTCGTGCTGATCCTACGCTCTTTCTTATATGAACCGTTTAATATTCCTTCTGACTCGATGGTACCGACCTTGGAGACAGGTGATTTTATTCTGGTCAATAAATTTGATTATGGTTTACGTCTACCTGTGGTCAATACCAAAGTGGTTAATGTTGGCGAGCCGAAACGTGGCGAAGTAATTGTGTTCCGTTATCCGCCACAACCTACGATTAGCTACATTAAGCGTGTAGTGGGTTTGCCAGGTGACCATATCCAGTTTAAAGCGGGTGAGTTGACGATTAATGGTCAGCAAATTGCAAAAGTTGCCACACAATTTTCACGTGTGAAAGACCAGCAAGACACGCCAACTGCTCTGTATTTTAAAGAAACCTTGGGTGAGCATCAGCATCTGATCCGCTATCTGGAAGGGCGTAACCCACTGGTTGAACAGTTCCAGTTTGCGCAGTTAAAAGGTGCTGAAGCCTTGGTGCCATTTGTTGCTAAAGCCAATGATGTCTTTATCAAAAGCAATGGACAGGATTGGGAAGTCACCGTACCTGAAGGTCAATATTTCGCAATGGGCGATAACCGGGACCAAAGTGCGGACAGTCGTTTTTGGGGCTTTGTACCTGAAGCGAATTTAACAGGTCGAGCTTTTTATATATGGATGCATAAAGAGCCAGGCTTTAATCTTCCAAGTTTTAACCGAAATGGTAAGATTGATTGATAAAAACATAAAGGAAATATAAAGATGCGTAAATCTCAACTTGGGACTTCGTATATTGCAATTTTATTTGGGGTGGTTTTATTTGCAGTTGCTGTAAAAGCAGCAATTGCAATTTGGCCAGCATACTGGGATGACAAGCTGATTAATAATCAGATTGAAAGCTTATTAAAAGATAGCCCAGCAAACATTACACCAAGTAAGTTTGCCTCCCAGATGGATCAACGTTTTGATATGAACGGGATCCGTGATCTACATTTTAAAGATATTGCGCAAGTGACTTATAAAGATGATCTTGTGGTAATCAAGAAGTATGAAATCCGTAAGCCTTTCATGCTAAATATTAGTCTAGTTATGACCTTTGAGAAGACTTTTGACCAAAAATCTGCAAAACAAGCTCAATGATACTCGGTTGCAAGGACGAATTGGTCACCAGTTTAAACAGATTGATTTGTTAAAACTGGCCTTAACCCATCGTTCTGTCAGCCATAAACACAATTATGAACGCCTAGAATTTCTAGGCGATTCGTTATTGGGAATGATCGTTGCGAATTATTTGTATAATGCCTATCCGCTGGAAAATGAAGGCCGCTTAACGCGAATGCGTGCAACGCTGGTTCGACAAGAAGCCTTAGGAAAAATTGCAAATGATTTACAACTGAGTCGGTCATTAATTTTAAGCACTGGCGAGCTAAAATCAGGTGGTCATCACCGTGAATCGATTTTGGCGGATACAGTAGAGGCAATTATTGGTGCTATTTATTTAGACTGTAATGATCTCAACCTGCTGGAACGCATTGTGTTAAAATGGTATGAACCATATCTTGATCATATCGAACCGACAGATCAACTGAAAGACCCGAAATCACGTTTGCAAGAGTATTTACAAGCACGTAAAAAACCTCTCCCAGTTTACGAGGTTGTAGATATTCAGGGCGATGCACCGAATCAGCATTTCAAAGTGGAATGTTTGGTCGATGGATTGCCAAAAATTCAAGGCGAGGGCTCAAGTCGTCGTTTTGCCGAACAAACGGCAGCGGCAGAGATTTTAAAATTATTGGAGCAATAACCTGATGTCCCATTCAGAAGAAAATAAGCTAGAAGCAGCAGCTGAGCAGCAAGACGGCAATAACTTGATTGATCAATTTTTTAGTTCTCAAGGAACCACGATTCCTTCAGATTTTAAAAGCGGTTTTGTTGCGATCGTTGGTCGTCCAAACGTCGGTAAGTCGACCTTAATGAACCATTTATTGGGTCAAAAACTGTCAATTACTTCACGTAAGCCACAAACCACACGTCATAAGATTGTTGGTATTGATTCTCGTGAAAAATCACAGGCAGTATTTGTAGATACGCCAGGGATGCACAAGAAAGAAGTCCGTGCCATCAACAAAATGATGAACCGTGCTGCTCACTCGGCATTGCGTGATGTGAATCTGGTTTTATTTGTGGTAGATGCACAGAAGTGGACTCAAAACGACGAACTGGTTTTGGAAAAGCTGAAAAATGCAGATATGCCCGTGATCCTCGTGATCAATAAGCTAGATACCTTCGAGAACAAAAACGAAGCATTGCCATTGATTCGTGAACGTGCCAAGTTAATGAACTTTGCCGAGATTGTTCCGGTATCGGCATTACGTGGCGCCAATCTTGAGCATCTGCGTGATACCATTGAAAAGTATCTGCCTTATCAGCCACCATTGTATTCACTGGACCAGATTACAGACCGTTCGGAACGCTTCCTTGCGAGTGAAATTATTCGCGAGAAAATCATGCGCCAGTTGGGTGAAGAACTGCCATACGATTTGACTGTACAGATTGAATCTTTTAAAACAGAAGAAGCGACTGTCAATGAAAAAACCGGTCGTTTAAAACCACCTTGTACTTATATTGATGCAACCATCTTTGTTGAGCGCCAAGGACAAAAAGCCATTGTAATTGGTGATAAAGGTGCGAAGCTGAAAAGTATCGGTATGGATGCACGTGCAGACATGGAAAAAATGTTTGAACAAAAAATCATGCTCACGCTTTGGGTGAAAGTCAAAGGCGGCTGGTCTGATGATGAGCGTGCTTTAAAGAGCTTGGGCTATAGCGATATTTAAGCAATGGAAACAGGTATGAAAACAACAATTCGTGTATTCGCAATCGTGACATGTATTTTCATGTTACAGGGCTGTATTCATAAACTTGTGACCGTACCTGTTAAAGTGGCTTATAAGACAACCAAAGGGGTGGTCAAAGGCACGGCTGCTGTGGTCGGTGCGGTTATTCCTGATGGCGATGATGAAGAAAAGGATGACAAGAAGAAGGACTAATCTCGTTCCATGATGCGTAATGAAGTCCTGCATGGCTATTTGATTCATCATCGTAAATATCGTGAAAAAAGCCATATTGTGCATTTATTTACACAAGAATATGGTCGGGTGGATGGAATCTTAAGACAGATTCCTCCACCGCAGTATCAACCTATTTGCTTGCAAGCGACAGGCAAATCCGAGCTTAAAAACTTCACTAAACTGGAAATTCTGAACCAGCCTGTTTTCTTTCATGGCGATGCTTTTTTTGCTGGGTTCTATCTCAATGAAATTGTGTTGCGCCTTTGCCCTCTGGAAGAAGCAATGCCTCAGACATTTGAGCAATATCAGTTGACCTTGTTGCAATTGCAGCAACTCGCCTCACATGAGCAAGCGTCCTTATTCTTGCGCCAAATCCTGCGTCAATTCGAGCATGTCTTATTGCAAGAGCTGGGCTATGCCATCGATTTTTCAGTGGATGCCAATCAGCAGCAAATCCTGCCACTTCGGCATTACCAGTTTCAGTTGAATGATGGCTTTTTGCCAGTTGCGCAAGCATCACGTTCGACACTTTCCGGTACATTGATTGCGTCTATGCAAAACTATGAAGATGGTCAGGATTTTTCTCACGAACAATTGCAATTATTGGGTAAACTATACCGTCAAATGATTAGCTCATTGCTGGGTGACCGGCCACTTAAAAGCCGTCAACTCTGGATTCAAAGTACACAAACTTGATATTCCTGATGTATTGAAAATCATTATTCAGGGCTCAACCGATAGGATATTTTTTATGGCTGCAATCTTGGGTGTAAACATTGATCATGTTGCAACATTAAGACAGGCACGTGGTACAACTTACCCTGATCCAGTTCAGGCTGCTTTGGTTTGTGAGCAAGCGGGTGCAGAGGGGATTACCTTACATTTGCGTGAAGATCGTCGCCATATTCAGGATGATGATGTACGTCGTATGCGTCCGTTGTTGAAAACGCGAATGAATCTGGAACTGGCTGTGACAGATGAAATGGTTGCATTTGCCAAAGAGATTCAACCGCAACATGTTTGCTTCGTCCCAGAGCGTCGCCAGGAAGTCACCACCGAAGGTGGTCTGGATGTTGTAGGGCACTTTGAAAAAGTGAAGGCAGCAACAGAAGCACTGACCGCAATTGGTAGTGATGTGTCGTTATTTATCGATGCAGATCTGGCACAGATTGATGCGGCTGTCGCATGTGGTGCGCCGACGATTGAAATTCATACCGGTGCTTATGCAGATGCAGAAACTGATGAACAGCAACAAGCTGAATTGGCGCGTATTATTAAAGGTGCAGAGTACGCAGCTGCCAAAGGTTTGGTGGTCAATGCAGGACATGGTTTAAATCTGGACAATGTCGCGGCGATTGCAGCGATCCCGCAAATTCATGAGCTGAATATTGGGCATTCGATTATTGCCGATAGCGTATTCGTTGGACTGGCTCAAGCAGTAAAAGATATGAAAGCAGCAATTCAGGCTGCTGCGAGATAAGTTTATGAGTAGTGTAAATTATGATGAGTTAATGCAACCCGTCATTGCGTTTTTGGGTTGTACAACACCTCAGGCATGGTTAGATGAAGCGGTAAATAACCTTGATATCTTGATGCAAGACCATGCCAACTGTGAAAAGAAAGCAGCAAGTACAGCCATGAATTTGATGTTCCGCTACAGCTTCTTTACCGATTTGCAAGTGAAATTGGCGCAATTGGTGCGTGAAGAGATGCTACATTATGAGCAGGTGCTGGAATTCATGAATAAGCGCGGCCAAGAATGGAAGGGCTTGAGTGCAGGGCGTTATGCAGGCGGGTTACGTAAAGAAATCCGTACTTACGAGCCTGAAGCATTGATTGATGTCATGATTATTGGTGCTTTTGTAGAAGCCCGTTCATGCGAGCGTTTCTATGCGCTGGCACCGATTGTTGATGATGAGCTGGGGCGATACTACCGTTATTTGCTTAAATCGGAATCTCGCCATTTTGAGGACTATTTAGCGTTGGCTTTAGATGTTGCAAAATCAGCGAAGCTCAAAGACCCGGAAGAAGATATTCAGCAGCGTATTGAATATATCCGTGAAGTGGAAAAAAATCTGATTTTAACTCCAGATGATACCTTCCGTTTTCATAGTGGTGTACCTGCAACAATGGCAGCTTAATCTGAATCTGAAAGAAAAAACCTCTGATCAGCAGAGGTTTTTTTATGGGAGTTTAATTTTATCATGTCATAAAAAAAGCCCCAATCAATGATCAGGGCTTTTTAGAATCTTGGCTCTCCCACCTGGGCTCGAACCAGGGACCTGCGGATTAACAGTCCGTCGCTCTACCGACTGAGCTATGGGAGAATAGTAGATTGGCTCTCCAACCTGGGCTCGAACCAGGGACCTGCGGATTAACAGTCCGTCGCTCTACCGACTGAGCTATTGGAGAATCTGATGCGCATTTTAGGCATGAAAAGCAGATGCGTCAACAACAATAATAAATAAAATTAATCGTTTGCTTGATTAATAATCTTTTCAGCGTAAACCGAGCAAAAAATGCGAGAAAAAGACCTTATTTACTTAAAAATTAATCAGTTAATGTGTTGTTCCTTGAACTTTGCCAATGCATCAATTCGATATTGAATCAGCATTTCTCCAATTTCAGGGCCGCTGACATGTTCGGGCAAATCCTGCGCACGTATATTTCTGACAATTTGCATTGCATCTAGCATATATTGGGCTTGCGGATAAGGACGTTGCTCTAAACCTAAACGACCTTTGGCATCACATTCACAGGCCTGTACAAAAGCCTCTACTTTTTCTGGTCGGCGTAGTACATCCAAACGCTGTAACAAACGCCATAAAGTACCCGGTTTCAGATTCTTTACCTGATGACATTTTAAATGCTCTTTACATACGATCAGGGCCAGATTTTTCAAGGCAGTCGGTACCTTCAAGCGGTCACAGATCTGGGTAACGGGTGGAATACCACGTTCTTCATGCATAATATGTCGTGGTAACTCGTCTACAGGGGTGAGTGCTTTGCCTAGGTCGTGTACCAGCACTGCAAAGCGCACTTCAAGCGCATAATTCGCTAAACAGGCCTGTTTTAGTGCCATCAGGGTGTGAATGCCGCAATCAATTTCAGGATGATATTCTGGACGTTGAGGAACGCCGAATAATGCATTGATTTCTGGGAATAAGACTTCCAAGGCATCACAGTCTTTTAAGATCTGGAAATACACATCTGCATGATCTTCCATTAAGGCACGAGAGGTTTCTTTCCAGACGCGTTCGGGCGTTAATGCACTTAATTCACCTGACTGGGCAATCTTTCGCATCAATTGCAGGGTTTCTTCAGCAACCTTAAAGCCGTAACTGGCATAACGTGCGGCAAAACGTGCTACGCGAAGTACACGTAATGGATCTTCGGTAAATGCATCTGAAACATGACGTAGAATTTTGTGTTGCAAGTCCTGCTGACCATCATAGGGATCATAGACTGTGCCATTTTCATCCATTGCCATTGCATTAATGGTCAGATCACGACGAACCAGATCGTCTTCTAATTTTACGCTGGTATCAGTGAAAAACTGAAAGCCATGATAACCCACACCAGATTTGCGTTCAGTACGTGCCAGTGCATATTCTTCTTTTGTTTTTGGATGTAGGAATACAGGAAAATCTTTACCGACAGGTTGATAACCTTCGGCCAATAATTGTTCAGGTGTTGCTCCAACCACCACATAATCTTTTTCGTGATAGGGATGGCCGAGCAAATGATCCCGAACTGCACCGCCTACTAAATAAACTCGCATGAAAAAACCTCGATTCTTCACACAATCATGCTACAGAATAGAGGTTTTCTCAAGCGCTAAGCGAAGCTTTTCCAGAAAAGCTTCGCTTAGGTGAACTTAGTTCTGGCTTTGTTGAATTTCAGCAACTGTTAATGCTGTCATATTGACCAGACGACGAGTCGTTGCCGTAGGTGTCAGAATATGAACAGGTTTTGCAGCACCGAGTAAAATAGGACCAATGGTCACATTATTCCCAGAAGTTGCTTTTAACAGGTTGAATGAAATGTTTGCCGAATCGAGGTTAGGCATAATCAACAAGTTTGCCGAGCCTTTGAAGCGTGAATTCGGGAATGCAAAATGACGAATATTTTCATCTAATGCAGCATCACCGTGCATCTCGCCTTCAACTTCAAGTTCAGGAGCCTGTTCAGACAACAAACGGTAAACTTCACGCATTTTTTGTGCGCTTGGATCGGTTTGATCGCTACCAAAGCTCGAGTGTGAAAGCAGGGCAACACGCGGTGTAATACCAAAACGGCGAACTTCTTCTGCTGCCAAAATTGTCATTTCAGCAAGCTGAGCCGCAGTTGGGTTGGTGTTTACATAGGTATCTGCAATAAATAAATTGCGATCTTCAAGCATCAAGGCGTTCAAGGTAAAGAATGTGCTACGACCTTCTTTTAAGCCAATGATATTTTTCACGAAATCCAAGTGAATGTCATAGCTTGAATAAGTACCACATAACATGCCATCTGCTTGACCAAACTTCACCAACATGGCTGCAATGAGTGTAGAACGACGGCGTGCTTCACGTTGCGCGTATTCAACCGTAACGCCTTTGCGTTGCATGATCTGGTGATATTCTTTAGAGAACTCTTCGTACTGAGGATTTTTTTCCTGGTCGACGATTTCAATGTTTACACCATGTTGTAAGCGTAAACC
Source organism: Acinetobacter courvalinii (assembly GCF_014635545.1). Lineage (GTDB taxonomy): Bacteria > Pseudomonadota > Gammaproteobacteria > Pseudomonadales > Moraxellaceae > Acinetobacter > Acinetobacter courvalinii. The sequence continues at coordinate 1,757,187 of NZ_BMDA01000001.1, read as the reverse complement.
AAGCTTTTTGATATTCTCTTCAATCACGGCGGTACGACCAACAAGAATCGGTTTTGCCAAGCCTTCATCAACAGCAATCTGAACCGCACGTAATACACGTAGATCTTCACCTTCAGCATAAGCAATACGTTTCGGGTCGGTTTTTGCCTGTGCAAAGATCGGTTTCATCAAGAATGCCGAGTTATAAACGAACTCAGAAAGACGTTGACGATATGCAGAGAAATCTTCGATTGGACGGGTTGCGACGCCAGAATCTATTGCTGCTTTGGCAACGGCTGGTGCAATTTCCAGAATCAAACGTTGATCAAGCGGGCGAGGGATCAGGTAGTCACGACCAAATGAAGCTGATTTTTCACCATAAGTTGCAGCATCTGCTTCTACATGTGCCATACGCGCAATCGCGTGGACACAGGCAATTTTCATTTCTTCATTAATGGTTGTGGCACCAACATCCAGCGCACCACGGAAGATATAAGGGAAACAAAGTGCATTGTTCACTTGGTTCGGATAGTCAGAACGACCTGTTGCCATAATCACATCTGGGCGAACTTCGTGTGCATGTTCAGGTAAAATTTCCGGATCAGGGTTTGCCAAGGCAAAAATGATCGGGTTCTCAGCCATTTCCTTAACCATTTCTTTGGTCAAGATGCCTGCTGCTGAAAGACCGAGGAACATGTCTGCGCCTGCCATGACTTCATGCAACTGGCTGGCTTGAATGTCTTGAACATAACGTTTTTTAGACTCGTCCAGACCTTCACGCGCAGTGGTCAAAAGACCACGAGAGTCGGCAACAACGATGTTGTTTTTATTTACGCCTAATGCGCAAAGTAAATCTAGGCAAGAAAGTGCAGCAGCACCTGCGCCTGAGGCAACAATTTTAATTTCATCAATTTTCTTATTTACGATCTGTAAAGCATTGAGCAATGCTGAACCGACAATAATACTGGTTCCATGTTGGTCATCATGGAATACCGGAATTTTCATGCGTTCGCGAAGTTTCTTTTCGATATAGAAACATTCTGGCGCTTTGATATCTTCAAGGTTGATACCACCAAAAGTTGGCTCTAGGGCCGCAACGATATCAACGATCTTGTCTGGATCATTTTCATCAATTTCGATATCGAAGACATCAACACCAGCGAACTTTTTAAATAGAACGCCTTTACCTTCCATAACCGGCTTAGAAGCAAGAGGACCAATATTTCCCAAACCAAGAACGGCAGTACCATTACTCACGACGGCGACCAGATTACCACGTGCTGTATATTTTGCAGCGGTAGAAGGGTCACGTTCGATTTCTAAACATGGAGCTGCAACACCAGGGGAATAAGCAAGCGCTAGATCTCGTTGGTTAACGAGCTGCTTGTTTGGTGTCACACTGATTTTTCCAGGTGTAGGAAATTCATGGTAATACAAAGCGGCTTGTTTTAAAGATTGATCGTCCATCTGAGTCTCATTTGTTCCGATAATAATCAGACATATACAAGTCCAATTACTATATTAAGATAAGTGCACAAGAATATAGCACTAGTTCATGCTTTCGCACAGTCAAAAAAGCTTATTTTCACTCAACGTTACAGCGATTCACAGGCTAGATTTGCTGCGAAGAAAAGGACCAAAAAGCTTAAAATTTACGTTTAAATGGAATATCTTGCCGTTGACAGCTGTAGGTGCTGTTGCAGGTACTCCGTTGCAGCGGTCGCAGTTAATGGTTTCGAGAACAGGTAACCCTGTAATATGTCGCAGTTTTGTTTTTTGAGATAGTCGCGTTGCTGTTCGGTTTCCACACCTTCGGCCACAACTTTTAAGCCAATGGTTTTACCCATGGCGATCATGGCATTAACGATCGCATCCTGTTTCGGATTGCCAATTTTCAAAATAAAAGCACGATCAATTTTTAAAATGTCAATTGGATATTCGGTTAAGTAGGCCAGAGAAGAATAGCCGGTACCAAAGTCATCCAGTGCGATGCAAATCTGACGTTGTTTCAGGGCATTGAGAATGGTTTTAACATTTTCGGTATTTTCCAGAAAGGCGGATTCGGTAATTTCCAGTTCCAGATTTTTACCAGAAATGCCATACGTCATCAGGACATCATCAATATCATGCAGTAATTGACCGCGCAAAATCTGTTGGGCCACAATATTGACGGCAATATTGATATTATTAAAGCCAAGTTGCTGCCAGGCCTGTAACTGCTTGGCTGCTTCATGTAATACAAACTGTCCGATATCAGAGATCAAACTGGTACTTTCTGCCAAAGGAATAAAAATGCTTGGCATAATTAGTCCTTTGCTTGGATGTTTCCAGCGAATCAAGGCTTCAAAACCATTGATCTGGTCATCGATTGCGCTGATCTTCGGTTGATAGTAAACCACCAGTTCCTTGTTCTGAATGGCCTTTCGCAGATCAAGTTCCAGATCACTGTATTTGGCAACAAAATTGGCTCTTTCATTGGAATAATAATGGATGGTATTACCGCCTAAACGTTTGGCTTCATTCAGTGCCTGTTCAGCATGGGTATTTAAATTATCCACCTGACGGCCATGCTCTGGATAAATGGCCACGCCAATGGAAATGCTGACAAAATACTCCTGATCGGCAATATAAAAAGCCTTGCTAAAAGCTTCTACAATGTTATTGCAGAGTTGATGAATAGGCGGATGCAGATGGGATATCTCATAAATAATGGCAAAATCATCTGCGCTTAAATGCGCCACCAGCAGGGCATCAATATTACTGATGCGTAGACGTTGCGCCACCTGTTTAAGCAGCTCATTGCCGGCTTTATTGCTGATGATTTCATTGAGTGCGCGGAAACGGTCAATGTTTAGACGGATAACAGCCAAATGTTGAATGGCAGGTTCATTGACCAGATATTGATGCAGTTGCTGCTGATAATAAAAACGGTTGGGCAGGTCGGTTAGCGTATCGTAATTGGTCAAATACGATAAGCGCTGTTCCTGATGCTTACGTTCAGTCTGATCCGAAACAATACCGATATAATTAATAACGCGATCCTGTTCATCCTTGACCGCATTGATATGAATCCAGAGGAAACATGACTTATCTGAGATATAGGTTTCCTGAAATTCACCTTCATATTCCTGCGCTTCACGTAGGGTATCCAAGATGGAGAGATGGAAATTATGATGATGCTGTTTATTTTGTCTGGTAATTTCAAACAGCTGTTTGCCTACAACAGCTTGCTTATCCAGACCGGTCAGTTGTTCGTATTTAGGGTTGATCTCAACATAATTAAAGTGTTCATCCAGAATGAAAATACCTTCGGAGGCCTGTTCAAACACATTGGCAGCCAATTTCAGCCGTTCCTGATCTTTCTTTTCCTGATTGATATCACGGTGCACACCCACCATACGTAAGGCGTTGCCATTTTTCGGATCTCTTAAAATTACCTGACCGACAGCGTGAATCCAGGTCCAGTCGCCATTTTCATATTTAATACGAAAGGTTTCTTCATAACGTGGGGTTTGGCCGGATAAGTGTTGATGGAGCGTGTTTTTTACCCGTTCAACATCATTGGGGTGGGCAACCTCATTGAGCAGGCTATAAAGGTTCTGGGCGTTATGCTCAACTTCATGCGGTGGAGTTATATTATGAATGGTATTTTCAAGATTCCAGTCCCAATGCTGAATACCTGCAGTTTCGTGTGCCAATGCCAGACTCTGACGATTTTCCTCTAAACTTTCGTTCATCTGGGTCAGGTCAAAAGTACGCTCACGAACTTTTTGTTCGAGCAAATGATTATTGAACTGCAACTGGGCTTCGATATCTTTAGACTTGTTTACCTCATGCTGCAGTTGCTGGCACAGTTCTTCTGTCCAGTGGTTGTGCTGTTCTGCGACATCAATCAGCTGTTTATTTTTTTCAAGTACCAGTGCCAGATGCTTATGAATCTTGTAGGTGGCCTGGGCACAAAGTACGGTTGCGAAAAAAGATGAATAATAGGCCAGATAGAATAGATTATGTTCATGATCCCGTTGTATAAGCTGGGAAATAAATAATGGCGTGATACTCGGGATAAAAAATAAGAAGAAATAACGAATATGTTGGGTTAAAAAAGTCAGCGCAATAATATGAGAGGCAGTCAGTAATAACGCGGTAAGTGTTAAAACATGTGTGCCGATTAAATTCGGAACATCATTGCCTAAATAATCATTAATAATGACCGTATTGGCACCAATCAATAAACCGGTAAAAAAACAGATCAGCTGAAAGATAAGATGGGTGGTGTGGCTATAGCGAATCGCGGAGTAACGTTTTAATAAAAAATGACAAATACAGGAAAAACCAAACAGGATGGTAAGGGTTATACTCATCCAGGTGGTAAAAATATTGGATTCAAATGTATAAAAAGCGCCAAACAGCGCATAATCTAACAGACAAATACCAAACACACTTATGACAAATAAGCGAACATGATTCGGATAACTAATTTGATCCGTATAGATAAACTGTGGCAAGCTTTTGTCCTGTACCCCTAACATATAAAGCATAATCCTTTTCATTTTTTATCTATGTGCACAGTCTTTGTTTTTTTGTAAACATAGTCGATTTGCGCTTTAAATTAGCGCTAAATAAAATGGAAAGCAATGCTCAGGCATGATTAGGGAGCAAAGTGATAATTCAAAATGGATAAAGCCACAACCGGCGCGGTTTCTGTTCTTAAAACCCGATCTCCAATACACCAGTTTTTAAAATTATTTTGATTAGCAATGTTAATTTCTGCTTCACTTAGGCCACCTTCGGGACCAATCAGTAAGGCCAGATCCGGTGAACTATTTAACAGTACATTTTCCTGATCTTTATTCGGGGCAAGCACGAAACGGGATACAGGTAAATCGGACTCAACCCAGTCGCTGAGTGAAATTGGCGCAAGAATTTCTGGTACACGGTTCATGCCGCATTGTTCACATGCAGCAATGGCAACAGACTGCCAGTGATCCAGTTTCTTTTGATCACGATCATACTTTAAACGCATTTCGCAACGCTCACTGGTCAAAAGCTGAATGGTGCTCACGCCGAGTTCAGTGGCCTTCTGGATCGCATAATCCATACGATCCCCTTTACTCATGACTTGTCCTAAGATCACTTTAAAAGGGGCAGTACGATCTGCTGCATTAAATTGATCAACTGAAACAAAGGCATTTTTTTTGTTGATCTGAGTCAGTGTGACCACATATTCGCCACCTTTTCCATTGAAAAAGATGGCCTGTTCTTGTTCTTTGGCACGAAGCACGCGTACCCAGTGATGAAATACCGATTCTGTTAATTCAATGGTATGACCAGTATTTAATTCGGTTTCGATATAAAAACGATTCATGCTTGGGTAGGGCTCGTACAAATTAGTTTAAACCAAGATCAACAACCAGTTGTCGAGTCGGTTCGGTTTGGTTCATTGAGTAGAAGTGCAGGGTTGGTGCGCCACCCGCGATCAATCGCTCGCACAGATTGACAATCACTTCGTGACCGAAAGCTTTGATGCTTGCGCTATCATCACCATAGGCAGCCAGTTGCTTACGGATCCAGCGTGGAATTTCGGCACCTGTACCATCAGCAAAACGGATCAGGTTGCTTGCATTGGTGATCGGCATGATACCTGGTGCAACTGGAATATTCACGCCTGCTTTGGCAATTCGTTCAATAAAGTAGAAATACGCATCTGGATTGAAGAAAAATTGGGTAATGCCAGCATTGGCGCCTGCATTGACTTTCTCTACAAAACGCTGGATATCACCATCAAAACTATCTGCCTGTGGGTGCATTTCAGGATAAGCAGCGACTTCGATATGGAAATGGTCACCTGAATGTTCGCGAATAAAACGAACCAGATCCTGAGCATAAGGGAGTTCACCCAGGCCGACCTGACCTGACGGTAAATCACCACGCAATGCCACAATACGATCGATGCCTTGAGATTTATATAAGTCTAATAGCTCAGCGATACGTGCCTTATCATCCCCGATACAAGACAAGTGCGGTGCAACAGGGGTACCTTGACCATTAAAGTCATTAATCGCCGCTAAGGTACGTTCACGGGTAGAACCGCCAGCGCCATAGGTAATGGAGAAAAACTCTGGATTTAACAGTTGTAGTTCTTGGTGAACAACACGTAACTTTTCCGCACCCGCATCAGTTTTTGGTGGGAAAAATTCAAAAGAAATAGGAACACGCTTGGTCATTTCAAATCCTTTTTAACTCGCCTGGAAAATTTTAGAAAAAAGGGCAGTCCGTAAAACGTCTGCCCTGATGTTCTTAGTATTTATAAGCGTCAGATTTGAACGGGCCTTCTACAGGAACGCCTAAGTAATCTGCCTGTACTTGCGTCAACTGTGTAAGCACACCACCGAAGCCAACAACCATTGCCGCAGCAACTTCTTCGTCTAATTTCTTAGGCAGTACTTCTACGCGAATCGCCGCTTGTTTTTGATCGGCAGGCAAATCAGCAAATTTCTCAGCGAATAAATGCATTTGACCTAAAACCTGGTTGGCGAAAGAACCATCCATGACACGTGACGGGTGACCTGTGGCATTACCAAGGTTGACTAGGCGACCTTCTGAAAGAAGGATCAAATAGTTGTTTTCATCTTCTGAACGATATACTTGGTGGACTTGTGGCTTCACTTCAACCCACTTGTAACCACGGAGGTAAGCTGTATCGATTTCAGTGTCAAAGTGACCGATGTTACATACAACCGCACCCGCTTTTAAGCTATCTAACATGGCTGAATCACATACGTGATAGTTACCCGTCGTTGTTACAACAAGGTCAGTATTGCCGAGTAGGTCGTGATTGATGTCTTCTTTCTTGCCAGTTTGTACGCCATTTTTGTATGGAGAAACAACTTCGTAGCCATCCATACATGCCTGCATTGCACAAATCGGGTCCACTTCAGTAACACGTACGATCATACCTTCCTGACGTAAAGATTGCGCCGAACCTTTACCCACATCACCATAACCGATCACAAGTGCACGACGACCCGAAAGCAACATGTCAGTTGCACGTTTGATCGCATCATTTAATGAATGACGGCAACCGTATTTGTTGTCGTTTTTCGATTTAGTGATCGAATCATTCACATTGATGGCAGGAACTTTAAGTGAACCGTCTTTCCACATTTCCAATAGACGTTGTACGCCTGTTGTGGTTTCTTCGGTAATACCGTGAATGCGTTCTAACAGCTCAGGGTATTTTTCGTGAACAAGTGCAGTCAAGTCACCGCCATCGTCCAGAATCATGTTGGCATCCCAAGGCTGACCATTCACATTGATCTGTTGCTCTAGGCACCAGACATATTCTTCTTCTGTTTCACCTTTCCAGGCAAATACAGGCACGCCGCTTGCAGCAATGGCAGCAGCAGCATGGTCTTGAGTCGAGAAGATGTTGCATGAAGTCCAACGTACTTCTGCGCCAAGTTCAACCAATGTTTCAATTAAAACAGCAGTCTGGATGGTCATATGGATACAACCCAGAATTTTTGCGCCAGCAAGTGGTTTAGCAGCAGAATAACGCTTACGTAAGCCGATCAAAGCTGGCATTTCTGCTTCAGCAAGTTTGATCTCTTTACGACCGTAGTCAGCAAGGGAAATATCGGCAACTTTATAATCTGTAAATGAAGCATTCACCGCGTTCATCAGGATCTCCTAGAAAAAATAGTATGGATCATTCTGTTCGCGGATGCCGTTGTTGGCTAAAGCGAATGTTTAACCGATCGTCGAGCCTGGCAAATTGATCTTTAGTGCCGATCAATTGTCGCAGCATCCCTCGACTGGGCAATATGATACTTGGAAATCGGTTGCGTTCCAATGAAATTTTTATTGGAAATGGCTAGAAAATGAAGAATTAAAAAGGGAGATAAAGTTGGAACTATGTTTATCTTTATAAATCAAGGATTCCAAATCCCTTTGGAATCCTCGTGTTTTGGAAATTTTATCATTAGGCTTTTAAATGATCTTCGAATTCTTCACCCAACTGCATTGCTAAAGCATTACCAGAGAGATCGCCTGTCACCAAACCATATTCTTTTTTAAAGCTGAAGGTAAAACCACGGTTATCTGTAAGGTTTTTAACTGAATATCCCAATTTTTCTAACCAAATACGGAAAGCCAATACGTTTTTTGCTTTAACAACTCTGTTTTTCATGCCAGAGATCTCCTTGTGAACATGTATTTATTAATAAGGGTCAGCCAAATTTTTTTAAAGGGGCAATACATAGAATTATTTTGCCACGTGTAAGTAATGTAAAATTAGCGTAATTTTTCTAAGTATAATTTTATCTAGTGTTTTTATATCTATTTGAATTTAAATACTAAACTATTTTTAATTTTTGGGATTTAAAAATTATTTTTTAAATAAATATTTCATGACAAATGTAAAAAATGATTTCATTTTCTAGCTTAAATGAAGCGTAGAAAATGAATCGCTTAAATTAACATCAAACATTAAAACTGATCTTTCAGGCTACGGATGCGCGCGAACTCCTCAGCACTAACGGTACGTAAAAATGGATTGGTTGCAAGTTCCAGTTCAATAGTACTCGGCAAGGTGATTTGCTCTGCATCGCGTAATGCTTTGACCTGTCGCATCCGTTCTTGCAAGGCGACATTATGTGGCTCGACAGTCAAGGCAAACTCGCCATTGGCAAGGGTATATTCATGGGTGCAATACACTTTGGTCTGAATAGGTAATGCGGCCAGTCGATTTAAGGAATGGTACATTTGTTCTGCTGTGCCTTCGAATAAACGCCCGCAGCCCATTGCAAACAGGGTATCACCACTGAACAGGCTATCCATTTCTTCAATAAAATACGTGATATGACCTAAGGTATGACCTGGTGTTGCGATCACCTCAATTTTCAGATCATTAAAGTGAAAATGATCATTATTCTGTAGCGGATTTGAGATGAGAGAGATTTTGCTCAATTCATCTCGCGGCCCAAAGACTTCAATATTCTGATTGGCCAATAAGCCAGGGACACCACCGGTATGGTCTGGATGCCAATGGGTCAGCCAGACCTGTTTCAGCGTGAGTTGATGCTGCTGGCAAAAAGCGGTGACCAGATCGGCTTCTGTGGGATCGACCGCAACAACTTCTTTGCTGCGTGTATCTTCCAATAACCAGATATAATTTTTTAAGGCATTTTTGACGTCAATGACATGAATCTTATAGTGCATGACCGAATCCTGAATCTTTATTGCATGTGGTTATTGTGGGTGGGGGTACTAAACGTTTAGTGCCTGTCTCTAGTTTAAGTGCAAATGTCATTCAGTGCAAAAAAGCGCTGCATTTGTACAGTAATACTGACTTTTTAAGGCAGATTCTGACGTCGATATCCACGCAATTTATTAATAGTTGACAAGTGTTGTATTTTCAATAAAGATGAAAGAAAAGTTTTATAAGTGAATGATTTATATTCATCTTTAATCCTATAAGAAATACTTTATTAAAGCTAAACTATTTAAAAATTAGATTTAACAAAATAAGGATGAGATCGTTTAAATCATCATAACAAAGCAGGGGGAGCTTATGTCTGATGTGGCTGATCACGAAGTGGTCATGATTTTTAAAAAATATTTATTTCCGCTCTCTGCCAAACTGACAGAAATGTTGAATGAACACTTTAGCCATCAAACAGAGCGCAGAGGTTGTGGCTATACACAAGCGACGCGGGTGATTGCAGAGTTTGTTTCGCAGGTGCGTGATCCGGTTGGGTTTCAGGATTTACGCATTTTTGAAGATTATGAAAGCAAAGCGCTGAAAAATATTCTCAACCAATCTGCTTCTTATGGCCTGTCACTACAAACATGGCGTAATCTGGATATGAATGCGGATGTCCAGCAATATTTACAGCGTTTAGATGCACAAGAACCATTTACTCAATATTTGCGACAGGAAGTGGAATTCCAAGCCAAACTCAGAAATATTCATCAATATGCCCAGCTCGAAGAAAGTAAACTGATCTGTCAGTTGCTTGCCGATATTATCCTCCCTCATACAGCGCAGGATTTTGGCATGATCGAATGTCAGGCTTTGGCTGAAAAGCCGAAGGTAGGTTCTTGTCCCATGGCGGAAAAATTCTTTTTGCGCATTGCCCATCACCGTTTATTACGGCAGGGCGAAATCAATATTTTTGTGGACCAACATGATCAACCGGTTATGATGGAAAAGCTGAATATGGGGGATAACCATTCTTGTATCAGTCTGGTTCCTTTAATGATGAATGGGGTCCGATTACCGGCAGGCAGTTTATTCTCTACACATTATGAGATTGAACAACTCGAAAAGCATAAAAACAAGCAATATAAAGGTTATGTGATTCCGATTGCCAAAATGCATGGTTTCTGGTTTTTACGTCTAACCACCTTGGCTGTTTCGCCACAACATCGTGCGCGGGCATTTGGCTATCATTTTAAACAACAGGTCGATAATGGATTATTCAGACCGGATAGCACTGAGTTAAGTCAGCTGATGGATATTGCCAAAGATCAGATTTATGTAGGACATCCATGCTAAAGGCTTGTTACTCTCCGCGATACTTTGCACAGACGCATACCAATAGTATGGAAAAACTCACCGCTGTTGCCGATGTGCTGCGTACGCATCAAATGGCAGAGCTGGTTGATCCAGGGCTGATTGATATTGAGATCTTAAGAAAACTACATCATCCACACTACGTCGATGCTTTTCTATCAGGGCAATCGGCATTCGCCACCATTCAAGGTTTTAAGCCATGGAACGAGCAGTTGAGAGATGCGATTTTATCGGTTCAGGCGGGACAATTGCGAGGCGCTGAGATTGCCTTGAAAGAAGGAATCGCTGCCAATATTGCTCAGGGATTTCATCACGCCAGTTATGAATCGGGTGCCGCGTATTGCACTTTCAATGGTCTGGCACTGGTCGCGAAGCAATATCCTGAGAAACGGATCTTCATTTTGGATTGTGATCAACATGGGGGGGATGGTACGGCTATTTTTACCAACCGTATGACCAATCTGATTAATTTTGGCATTTTTGGTATCCGTTTTGGCTGCAAGGCGGGTGAACGTAGTCTGACCCGATATATTCATCCGAAACATGGAAATTTTGATTTGTATCGAGAGGCGATCTTTGAGGCTTTTCAGTATGCATCACGCTGGGAAGCGGATCTGATGGTTTATCAGGCCGGGATGGACTGTCATCAACATGATAAATATGGTTCCAGATGGTTGACCACTGAGTTGTTATTTGAACGGGATCGTATTGTCTTTGACATGGCCAAGAAAATGAAAATTCCGCTCTTGTTTGTATTGGCAGGGGGATATCAGGCGCTGGATGATTTGGTGCCTTTACATGTGAATACTTTTAAGGCCGCCAATGAAATCTATTTTTCCAACTAAAAGCTAAAAAAACAAAAAACGCTCAAGTTGAGCGTTTTTTTATGAACTCATGGATTAGCGCAATTTAGCCAACCAATCCCCAAGCATCTGTACCATTTGTACCAGTAGCAATAACACGATTACGGTTAAAATCACCACGCTGGTGTCGAAACGTTGATAACCATACGAAATTGCCAAGTCACCGATACCGCCTGCACCGACTGCACCTGCCATGGCTGTTGCGCCGATGAGCGAGATCGTACCCGTGGTTAAATTTAGAATCAAAGAGCTACGTGCTTCAGGGATAATAAACTTAAAGATAATTTGCCAAGGGGATGCACCCATTGCTTGAGCAGATTCGACAATGCCTTCATTCACTTCAAGTAACGAAGTTTCAATTAAGCGACCTAAATACGGACCGACATAAATGGTTAAAGGCACAATCGCTGCCCAAGTCCCAATTGATGTACCCACCAGCATTTTGGTGAGTGGAATCACAGCGATCAAAAGAATAATGAAAGGCAGGGAGCGCAGAGCATTCACAATTGGATTAAGGAAATAATAAATCGCACGATTTTGTAGGATACCGCCAGTGCGGGTCACGACCAGGGTAATACCCTGAATCAAGCCCCAAATACAACCAAATAGCAAAGAGAAGAATACCATCTGGAAAGTTTCTTGCAGCGCCGTTACAAACTGATCGATTGAGAGCGAGCTATGCCAAAAAGGAGCAGTGACTTGCGTGAGCCATTGTACAATTAAATCTCTCATTGGCTGACCACTCCAGATTGTTCTACTTTCACGCCTTGAAGTTCAAGGAACTTTACGGTTTCTTGAATGATCAACGGATCGCCCAGCAGTTGAATAAACATTTGTCCGATCACGGTACCATTAATCTCGGTCATGTTGGCAAACAGAATATTTAAGCTGACATCAAACTGTTTAATCGCAGCCTGAATCACGGTTTCCTGTGCTGAAGTACCTAGGAACTGCAGGCTATAGATACTATTGTGATGCTGGTGTTCAAGATTACTTAAAATATTGACAGGTAACTGCTGCTGCAAAACCGTTTGGATAAAGGTTTTGGTGGTTGGGTGCTGCGGCTGGCTGAAAATATCCAAGGTTGGACCGGTTTCAATCACATGACCTGATTCCATTACGGCTACATAGTCACATACCGATTCGATCACATCCATTTCATGGGTGACCATGACAATGGTAATGTTCTGCTCCTGATTGATCTTTTTTAAGAGTGCCAGAACTGATTTGGTGGTTTGTGGGTCAAGTGCCGATGTTGCTTCGTCACAGAGTAGAATCTTGGGATGATTGGCCAGCGCACGTGCGATACCAACACGTTGTTTTTGACCGCCTGAAAGTTCATCAGGGTAGGCATCTTTTTTATGTTTTAGATCGATAAAATCGAGCAATTCAGCCAGACGTTTATCCCGTTCAGCTTTACTGTGCCCCAATAATTTAAGCGGCATCTCAATATTTTCAGACACGGTTTTGGTCTGAAGAAGATTGAAGTGCTGAAAGATCATGCCAATATTTGCACGTTCTTGACGAAGTGTTCGTGCGTCCATCGCAGTAAAGTCTTTTTGATTGATAATGACTTGTCCCTGCGTCGGGCGTTCAAGCAAATTAATCAAACGGATCAGTGTACTTTTACCTGCACCACTATAGCCGATAATGCCAAAGATACTGCCGTCCGGGATCTCTAAATTGATCTGGTCCAGTGCATTGATCGTTTGACCTTTCAACTGATAGTGTTTCGAAATGTTTTTAAATTGGATCATGTTCGTCAGTACTATGGCAGAAAAGAAAAAACAGGCAAAATCACTTTGCCTGTTTTATTTGAGAGTATTATATTACGAATTCGCTTCGGTGAGATAGCTTGTTGGTTTGTTTACGTCAACTTTCGTACCCGCGAAGTGTTCTTGCACATATTTCTTCACCGCTTCAGTATGGTAAAGTGCGCCAACTTTTTGCAATACAGGATCATCTTTACGCGATTCTGCAGTGGCTAAAACGTTTACATTCAGCTTGGTGCTTTGATCTACAGGCTCATAGAAGATCGCATCTTTCAGAACGTTTAAACCACCTTCCATTGCCAGCGTATTGCCTAATAAAATCGCATCAACTTCGTCTTTAACACGTACAGCTGTTGCCATTTGAATTGGTTTGATCACAATTTTTTTCGGGTTTTCAGTAATGTCAGCAGGCGTGCCTTTTACCGGATCAAAGTCAGCTTTTAACTTGATTAAGCCCGCGCTTTGTAAAAGTAATAATGCACGTGATTCGTTCGCGCCGTCATTTGGAATGGCAATGGTGGCACCTTCAGCAAACTCTTCAACTTTCTTGACTTTGCTTGAGTAGATACCCATTGGCTCTAAATAGGTGGTTGAAACAGGTGCAATCTTATCTTTATTGGCAGCATTAAATGCCACAAGGTAAGCGTAAGACTGGAACGCATTCAGATCAACTTCTTTGTTTGCTGCTGCAGTATTCATTGCAACATAGTCAGTGAAGTTTTTAATTTCAAGTTTTAGACCTGCAGCTTTAGTTTCAGGTAAAGTTGCAATATAACGCCAGATATCGGCGTCAGAACCTGTAGAAGCGATTACAACAGTTTGTAATGCAGCAGCATCACCTTTTTGCTCGGTAGATGCGGTATCCGGTTGTTTACTGCAAGCTGCAAGTAATAACACCGATACACTTAAAAAAAGACTAATCAGCTTTTTCATGTATAAATCCTAATCGGAATAATGTCGAGAAAATCAGCCTTTCTCGAGCATTAATGATTGCAATAGGTTTGTATGTTGTAAATTGGCATCGCTCTTAAATAATCACGTGAATTATTCTTGAGGTTTTCGGTAGAGTCCTTTCCACAACACGCGAAAAATAAATGAATATTCATGTTCCCATTTAGTATATATACAGCGGGAAATAAGGTATTCATATCTTTTTCTAATCAAATTTGGATTTAGCTGCAATTTGTTTTGTTAGGCTAAATATTCTAATCATTTGAAATGAATGAAAAAGAATACTGATTTAACATAAAAACAACATCTAAAATTTCGGCAATCATAGCAATAATTTAGTGCAGGGGACAGAGCAACAGCGTGTACTATGAGGTATAAGACTATGATTATTTAAGAGAAATTGCAGCATAAGTAAATATAAATTGATGATAGTTTTATAGTTTTTTAAAAAAAATGCTGTAGCCGGTTGAATTAAAACATAAATATATATTTTTCTGAATTTTATATTTAAATAATGAATATAGAAGTGGAAATTATGCAATTTAAGGAATAAAAAAAGCCTTCCGAAGAAGGCTTTTTTACAGAATTTACTTATTCTGCTTTTTCACGGGCGATGGCGCGATAGCCAATGTCGCTACGGTATTGCATGCCAGTGAAAGTGACCTGACCACACACCTCTAGTGCATTGATTTGTGCTTCAAGTACCGTATCACCTAATGCCGTAACGCAGAGTACGCGACCACCTGCAGTAATCACATGACCATCAGCACTCATTGCTGTACCAGCATGGAAAATTTTGGTGTCTTCTGGAGATTGACCAAGACCTGAAATTACATCGCCTTTGCGTACAGTTTCAGGGTAACCACCAGCAGCAAGCACGATACCAATCGATTTACGCTCATCCCATTCAGCTTCCGCTGGCATGTTACCTGCAATACCTGCTTCTACCAAATCAACCAAAGATGATTTTAAGCGCATCATGATTGGTTGGGTTTCTGGATCACCAAAACGACAGTTGAATTCGATCACACGTGGTTGACCTTGTTCATCAATCATCAAGCCCGCGTATAAGAAACCTGTATAAACGTGACCGTCCGCAGCCATACCATCAACGGTTGGGCGCATCACTTCATTCATGACACGTTCAAAGACTTCCGCAGTCACCACAGGCGCAGGAGAGTAAGCACCCATACCACCTGTGTTTGGACCTTCATCGCCTTCAAAAATGCGTTTATGGTCTTGTGATGTCGCCATTGGCAAAATGTTGTTGCCATCGATCATGCAAATGAAGCTGGCTTCTTCGCCTGCAAGGAACTGCTCAATCACTACACGTGAACCTGCATCACCGAATTTGTTGCCTGCAAGCATATCGTCAATCGCAGCGAAAGCTTCTTCGTTGGTCATGGCCACGATCACGCCTTTACCTGCCGCAAGACCATCTGCCTTGATAACGATAGGTGCGCCATTTTGCTCTACATAAGCTTTAGCGGCATCGACTTCAGTAAAGACATCATAAAAAGCAGTTGGAATGTTGTGGCGCTTTAAGAAGTGTTTTGCAAATGCTTTAGAACCTTCTAGCTGAGCTGCATATTGGGTTGGTCCCCAGATTTTTAAACCAGCTTCGCGTGCTGCATCCACCACACCATTCACTAAAGGTGCTTCAGGGCCAACAATGACTAATGCCACATCATTTTCTTTGGCAAAAGCAATAATGGCTGGATTGTCTAAAATATCGAGTTCAACGTTCTTGCATTTGTCTTCAGTTGCAGTGCCTGCATTACCTGGCGCCACAAAAACCTGAGTGACTTTTGCATCTTGTGCGATTTTCCATGCAAGTGCATGTTCACGGCCACCGCTACCCAAAACTAAAATATTCATTATAAAGTTATTTCCCTTTTTCCGTATCTAAGAATATACCTGTTCAGAATAAAAAAGTCCCTCTGAATCTCCCCCAAACCCCTCTTTGTGAAAGAGGGGAGCAAGCTTATTCGGGTGAAAAAGTAAGTCCCCCTTTTTTAAAGGGGGATTTAGGGGGATTGCGTTGAGACTCAGATCATTTAGTGACGGAAGTGACGCATACCCGTGAACACCATGGCAATACCAGCCTCATCTGCTGCTGCAATGGTTTCTTCGTCACGCATTGAACCGCCTGGTTGGATAATGCATTTAATGCCAGCTTTGGCAGCGTTATCAATACCATCACGGAACGGGAAGAATGCATCAGAGGCCATGACTGCACCTTCAACCACTAAACCAGCATGTTCAGCCTTAATCGCAGCAATACGTGCCGAGTTGACGCGGCTCATTTGACCTGCGCCTACACCAATGGTTTGGCGGTTTTTCGCATACACGATCGCATTTGATTTCACATATTTTGCAACTTTCCATGCAAAGATAAGATCATCAATTTCCTGTTCAGTCGGTGCGCGTTTAGTCACAACTTTCAGATCATCTTTAGTGATCATGCCCAAGTCTTGGTCTTGAACCAATAAACCGCCATTAACACGTTTATAGTCAAGCTGTGGCGCACGTGCATCAATGGCCGGAAGTTCACCGCAGACCAGTACGCGTACATTCTTTTTCGCACCGGTAATTTCAAGTACACCTTCCGCAATGCTTGGTGCAATAATCACTTCAACAAATTGACGATCAACGATTGCTTGTGCTGTCGTAGTGTCTAATTCGCGGTTGAATGCAATGATGCCGCCAAATGCTGATTCAGGATCGGTTGCATAAGCAAGATCATAAGCTGCCTTGATGCCATCCAGTGAAACTGCAACACCGCAAGGGTTAGCATGTTTAACGATCACACAAGCAGGTTTCGCAAATGATTTCACACATTCAAGTGCTGCATCGGTATCTGCAATATTGTTATAAGAGAGTTCTTTGCCTTGTAATTGCTTGGCAGTAGAAACAGAAGCTTCTTTTGCATTTTCTTCTACATAGAAGGCTGCGTTCTGATGCGGGTTTTCACCATAACGTAAATCTTGTGCTTTATTCAGTTGCGTATTGAAGGTACGCGGGAAGAGATCCGCTTCGCCTTCTGCTTTACCCACGCGTGCACCTAAATAAGACGCAATCATGCCATCGTATTGTGCTGTATGCTCAAATGCTTTAACTGCTAAATCGAAACGTGTTTCATAAGACAAGCCAGCATTGGCTTTTAATTCAGCGATAACTGAATCATAGTCTGCTGCATTGACGATAATACCCACTGAAGCGTGGTTTTTCGCTGCCGCACGAACCATGGTCGGACCACCGATGTCGATGTTCTCAATGGCATCTGCAAGTGAACAGTTTGGCTTTGCCACAGTTGCCGCAAATGGATACAGGTTAACAATTACCAGATCAATCGGATCAATGTTGTGTTCTTGCATCACCGCTTCGTCCAGACCACGACGCGCCAAGATGCCTCCATGAATTTTTGGATGCAGTGTTTTAACACGGCCATCCATCATTTCAGGAAAACCTGTATGTTCAGAAACTTCTACGACGGCAATATTGTTGTCTTTAAGCAACTTATAGGTACCGCCCGTAGATAAAATTTCTACCCCTAGCGCTACAAGATTTTGAGCGAATTCAACGATTCCGGTTTTGTCGGATACAGAGATTAAAGCACGTTTGATAGTCATGATTTTAGTCAACAGTTTGAAGTCTACAGATTAAAACAAAGGCAAAAAAAATGCCCACGAGAACGTGAGCATTTTATCAATTATTCACTCATTAAACCGTGAGCTTTTAACTTTTTGCGTAAAGTTCCGCGGTTAAGGCCTAAAATCTCAGCAGCACGCGTTTGGTTGCCACGAGTATATTCTAAGACCACAGATAAAAGAGGTTTCTCCATTTCTGCTAAAACCATGTCATAAACTTGAGATGGTTGCTCACCTTGCAATTGTGCAAAATAATGACGAACTGCGCGATCTACATGGATGCGAAGAGCGACATCAGATTGAGCCGTAAAAATAGGAGATTTGCTATTCATGCGTGTTAATCCGAAAAA
This sequence comes from Acinetobacter courvalinii, assembly GCF_014635545.1. GTDB lineage: Bacteria > Pseudomonadota > Gammaproteobacteria > Pseudomonadales > Moraxellaceae > Acinetobacter > Acinetobacter courvalinii. The sequence goes on along the minus strand of NZ_BMDA01000001.1, from coordinate 1,739,046 downwards.
TCAAAATATCACTTGGGTAAAGTGATATAAATGTGGTCTAAATTACTGAGCCCTGTTTTAGATCCTAAAACAGTGACTCTAAAACAAAAGGACTATTAGCTTGCCACAAATCCTCGAGTTGTGTAAAAAATAAGCGTAACAATAGTTAAATATTTGTTACCGCCTACTTTCAAAAACAAAAAAACCAACAATGCGCTTATTGGGTAAAAGCACAGTTCGTTTAACGATTTTATTGTCTGTAAATTACGAGGAGTAAGTGGGTCAAAGCATTCGTGGCGCGTATCATACCACTGTCAGCGAAAAAGTGAGCAAATTAACTGCACTTTTTTTTGTTTTTTTGTCACTTTTTTGAGCTTTTAGGGCTGTACAAATTCTAAACTATAGTCATTGAAGCTATTTTTGCTTTTTGGAATGGTAAATTCGAAGCGAAAAGGGCTATTGGATGGAATGCGTTGAATCGTTTTTAAACTGTCAACTAAATAGTCTTGCGGTTTTAAAACCGTAGATGAAATCGCTTCACCATTTTGTTTAAGTACCACTTTTATTGGAGGCAACACTACGCTATTGGCATCCTGATTAAGCAATACTCCTGAAAAACCTGTGGCATCCTGCTCAACCCGTTTCAATTTTACTTTCTCAAATGACAGCGACTGATATTGCTCATTGCTGATCTTGCAGTTGAAAACACCACAGACATAATTAAACATCTGATTTAATGCCGGGCTTTCATGCATGAGTTTCGGGTTAAACCATAAAATCTGGAAAGCAAACACCAGAATCAGGGCAATATTACCGATACCCCAAAGGGTGTAATACAACCAGCCATGTTGTTTGTCGTTATTTTCCTGCTCAATTAAAAGTGCATCTTCTGAAAGATTCAGGTTGGGCAGGGCGGTAACCGGTTCGGTATTAAAATAATTCAGGTTATTCAAATAGGTAAGCAGGTCAATATTGGAATTTTCGATTTTCTGGTCGAAGATGCGTAAGATCTGCATCTGTTTTTCTGCAAATGAGCTATCTGGCTGGATCGAGGAAAACAGTGAGCGATTAACGGGTGCTGGTGTCGCTTCACTGTCTGTTTCGAGCAAATTGGTTAATGCATTAAAGTTAATCACGCATTTTGGGCAACAAACCATGCCCTGTGCAACACTGAGTTGTGAAAGGGTCACTTTGTACACAGTTGAACATTTAGGGCAGCGGGTTTGTTTTTCACTCATAATTTATAAAATTCTCAGCTTGTTTTTCGTTTTCCTGAAATGCGGGACCAGTTTTCTTCACGCTTTTCAATTTCTAATATATCAAAAAACTCGGCGTAAACGCTAGAAACATCAGCAACTTGCTCTTCAATTACACCTGCTAGTGCGAACTCTCCCTCATTTTTTAATAAAGTTGAGAATTCAGGCGCAAGTGCCATCAGTGGGGCTGCAAGAATATTGGCAACCAGAATATCAGCCTGTTGAGGTTTGAATTCTTGATCAAACTCTTCAGGCAAGCCGACATATAGACGGTCAAGCACGCCATTTAACTCGGCATTCTGTTTGGTTGCGAGTACAGCTTGCGGGTCGATATCGGTTGCATAAACTTTTTTAGCACCTAATAAAAGGGCAGCAACGCCTAAAATACCTGAACCACAGCCATAGTCGATGACAACTTTATCTTTAACATCGGTTTTGCCTAACCATTGTAAGCATAAGAAAGTGCTGGCATGGTTACCTGTACCAAAAGCCAGACCTGGATCAAGCTTGATGTTGGTTGCATCGGCTTCAGGTGGTTCTAACCATTCAGGAACAATCCAGAATTTTTCACTGATTTGAATCGGTTCGTAATAATCCATCCAGGCACGTTCCCACACCTGATTTTCAAGGTATTCATGGCGCATCGGCACATCTGGAAGTTGAGCTTTAAGGAAAGTTTCCAAAGCATCTACATCAATCGGGTCATCTTCTTCTTGTTGGTAAATACCTGTAACGATGACTTTATTCCACAATGGTGTTTCACCTGGTAACGGCTCAAGCAGGGCCTGATCTTCTGCATCATCTAAAGTAACACTCACCGCACCTAATGAAAGAAGCAATGTTTCGGTCAGTTCAACTTGATTTTGATCAACAGTAATATGAATTTGTAGCCAGTTCACAGGAAAACCTAAATAAATGTATTTGTGGGTATTGTAATAGATTAAAACTTATTAAAGGGATTATAAAATAGACAGATTACAATTTTAAGAGCAAATATTTGACGGCGTGAGCGCTATAACATTGTTTTTAGATTTTATAGACAAAAAAAGAAGGTCATGAAGACCTTCTTTATTGTTGCTGCAATTATGGCGCAGTCTGCTCAACATCTGGAGCAACTGGCGGAGCCGGAGTTGCTGCCGGTGCATTCATCGCAGGCGCAGCTTCCATTGGAGCACTGCTCACTGGACGTGGCGCGGACTGGGTTTCAGAGAGACGACTTTGTGTGTCTACAGCAGCGTTAGAAGCTGGCATTGGCGGTTGGAATGCGAGTTTACCTGCTTCGTTCGGTTCACACGAACCGTTGAAAACAACGCCTTTATACGCAAATGAAACTGGGTCACCTTGTTTTTTGCCTTTACAAACCTGTTGATACTTTTTGGCTTGTGGGTCTTGGGTAGCTTTGGTATCCGCCGCATGTGCAGCTACGCTAAAACATAGGCTACAAATAAGAGATGAAAATAAAAGCTTTGTGTTCATATCATTTTCCTAAAGTATTTGTTATGCACTTTTTAGGATAAGAAATTCATCAAATAAAACAGTGGTGTTCGAGTTAATAGTTTAAGTAGCTCTGTTAAGTATAAGATGAAAATGCAACAGAACGTTTCTTTTTGTATGTTTTGTCAGCATAACTGCGGCTTAGAATCCAGCAGAATGTTGACGGTTTTTGCCAATTTGCTGCAAAACTCCTATATAATACTCTGTCATTTTTTGAATACATATTTACCACTATGCACTATCCTAAAGTTTACGACGTTATCGTAATTGGTGGCGGTCACGCTGGTACGGAAGCGGCTCTTGCTGCGGCACGTATGGGAAGACAAACATTATTGTTGACGCATAATATTGAAACTTTGGGTCAGATGAGCTGTAACCCAGCAATTGGTGGTATTGGTAAATCGCATCTGGTCCGTGAGATTGATGCCCTTGGTGGCGCCATGGCGCTTGCGGCGGATAAAGGTGGTATTCAATTCCGTATTCTCAATTCACGTAAGGGCGCTGCGGTTCGCGCAACACGTGCACAGGCAGATCGCGTACGTTATAAGGCTGCAATTCGCGATACGCTGGAAAATCAGGCCAATCTGGACATCTTCCAGCAAGCGGCAGATGACTTAATTGTTGAAGGCGATGCAGTGAAGGGCGTTGTGACCCAGATGGGTATTCGCTTTGATGCCAAAACTGTGGTACTCACAACCGGTACTTTCCTCGGTGGTGTGATCCATGTGGGTTTACAAAACTCGAGTGGCGGCCGTGCAGGAGATCCACCATCAATTGCACTGGCTCATCGTTTACGTGAACTTAAACTTCCTGTGGGACGTTTAAAAACAGGTACACCACCACGTATTGATGCTCGTTCAGTTGATTTCTCGGTCATGACGCCACAACCGGGTGATTTTCCATCTCCTGTCATGTCATTTATGGGTGACGCCTCAATGCACCCTGAGCAAGTCAATTGCTATATCACCCATACCAGTGAAAAAACCCACGAAATTATCCGTGGCGGTTTAGACCGTTCACCAATGTACACGGGTGTGATTGAAGGTGTTGGTCCACGCTATTGCCCATCGATTGAAGATAAAATTCATCGTTTTGCCGATAAAGATTCACATCAGGTATTCCTAGAGCCAGAAGGCTTAGATACCCATGAGCTTTATCCAAATGGTATTTCGACTTCATTGCCGTTTGATGTGCAGTTCAATTTGGTACGTTCGATCCGTGGTATGGAAAATGCACATATCCTGCGTCCGGGTTATGCGATTGAATATGATTATTTCAACCCACAAGCCTTGAAATTCACACTTGAAACCAAAGCGATTCAAAACCTGTATTTTGCTGGTCAAATTAACGGTACCACAGGCTATGAAGAGGCGGGAGCACAAGGTTTACTTGCAGGCTTAAATGCTGCACGCCGTGCTTGGGAACAAGACGAGTGGACCCCAAAACGCGATCAGGCTTACATGGGTGTGTTGGTTGATGACCTGATTACATTAGGCACCAAAGAGCCGTACCGTATGTTTACCTCTCGTGCGGAATATCGTTTGATGCTGCGAGAAGACAATGCGGATCAACGTTTAACCACGATTGGTCGTGAGCTGGGTCTGGTGGATGATGAACGTTGGGCGGCTTATAGCGAAAAAATGGAAGCAGTTGAGCGCGAAACATCTCGTTTACAACATTTGTGGGCTGCACCAAACAACCCAATGGGTAAAAAATTCGTTGAAATGACGGGTGCCGATCTCAGCAAAGAATGTAGTGCGGTTGATTTGTTGAAACGTCCAAATATCAATTTCAGTCAAATTGCGGAATTAACCGGTTCGGAAGTTTCACAGCAAGTCGGTGAGCAAATTGAAATTGCGGTGAAGTATGAGGGTTATATCAACCGCCAGCATGAAGATGTGGCGCAATTGAAGCGTCTTGAAGAAACCAAGATTCCTGCTGATTTTGAATATGATGGTATTTCAGGTCTATCACGTGAAATTACCTTGAAGTTAAAGACAGTTCGTCCAGAAACCTTAGCGCAGGCAAGCCGTATTCCAGGTGTAACACCAGCCGCTGTACAATTACTGATGATTACCATCCGTAAAAACAATATGGCCAAGAAGTCAGCCTAAGCTTTCAATTCGACTTGTTGAAATAAACACTAAAAACACCCTTTAACAGAAGGGTGTTTTTTTCTCTGAGTATTTTACTCTTATCGTCATAAATATAGACCTGCTGAGGTGCGGTGAAATGAAAAACTGGATTATTTTATTTATCGCAATTATCGCGGAAGTGATTGCCACTTCAGCATTGAAAAGCAGTGAAGGTTTTACCAAGCCGCTCGCTTCAATTGTGGTTGTGCTGGGGTATGTAATTGCATTTTACGGTCTCTCTTTGACGCTTAAAACCATTCCAGTCGGGATTGCCTATGCGATCTGGTCAGGTGTCGGGATTGTTTTAATTACCATAGTAGCCTGGTTCGTGTTTGATCAAAAACTCGATATATGGGGGATTATTGGAATTGCGCTGATTATGAGTGGCGTATTGATCTTGAATCTATTGTCAAAATCCAGTTCGCATTAACTTTTTTTAAAATAATAAAAAACCGAACTGGTTGAGTTCGGTTTAAAATCCTTTGGCTATTTTTATAACATCACTGCAATATTTTGCTTTTGATTCTGCTGCTCAATGTTTGTTTGGAGCTTAATTTGGCTATAAGCTTCTATTAAAAGAAAACATGTTGCTTAAAAACGCTTTGCTCCTTCAATTTATCATCCATATGACCCATGCATTTCCCATGACTCATTCTTTAAGTAGATTCACCCAGAATTAAGGCTTTAATTTTGGTAGCTTTCTCAAAATGATTAAGCTGATGCTTCATAATCCACCAGTGAGCAGCTTCCATTAAGCGTTCAGGATCATCATTTTTATTGGCAAAGAAAGCATAAAAAGAAAGCCCGACATCACTGCCTTTTTTGGCAATTTTTTCATTACAGACTTGAATGATTTTGGCTTGAAGTTCTTTTCTCATTTTTTATAGGAAAACAATTGAAGGCTAGATGGGCTGATTCTAGCACTTTCGAGCTAAGTCTTTATTGAATATTTGGGCAATTTCTCCTGTAGCTACACTTAGATGGTTCATGTCTTTTTAAGTGTAGAGTAGAGGGATTTGCGTCTGATTTAGGTTGAGTAGAGCCTTGGTAATTGTCTAGGTTGTTTAAGAAAACAACTAAAAAATTGGATTGGTAGAAAATATAGTGAAAATGAGAATGATTTTTATTAAAATTGTAATGTTTTATATTTTTTAATTTGTTTTTAATTTTTCGTCTGAATTTTTTGAGAGTTTTATGAGTAATTTTCACTTGGGTGGGAACAGCAAATCTGCTTTTAAGCTGAGTTTGTTAACCGTGATGATGTTGCAAGCGCATTATGCATTTGCAGATGAAGCAACAACGCCAACGGCAGTGATGCCTACCATTAAAATTGAAGCGATGAGTGAACTTGATCCGATCAAGAGCTATATCGATTATGAGCAGGCAAGTGTCACCCGTAATGGTTTGAAGAAAAAAGATATTCCGCAGACCATCGATACCATTGATGTGCAAAAGTACAAAATTTATGGTGCCAATGATCTGAGTGTCATGTTGCAAGGTACGCCAGGCGTTTCTACCAGTTATGACATGCGTGGAGATGGTATCAACTTAAGGGGATTTAATGCAGATACGGGCGATATCTATCGTGATGGTATTCGTGAAAGCGGTCAAGTTCGTCGTAGTACTGCAAATATTGAACGTATTGAAATTTTAAAAGGCCCTGCATCTGTACTTTATGGGCGTAGCTCGGGTGGTGGCGTGATCAATATGGTGAGTAAATTCGCCAATTTTGATTCTAAAAGTTCTGTTGGTGTTTATGCTGGATCATATGATAATTATGGTACCACAGTCGATTTCAACCAAGTACTGAATGACAACGTTGCGGTACGTTTGACAGGTGAATACGGAGAGTCGAATAGTTTCCGTTCAGGTATAGACAATAAAATCGAAATGCTTTCTCCAAGTTTTACTTATAAAAATGATGAAGGTTTAACTTGGACCATGCAATATACCTATGACAAGTTGCATCGAGTTCCTGATCGTGGACCGTCATATACATCGCTTCCAAAAGGTACCTCAATAAAAACTGGTTTTGCGCAACAGGGCGATTTTGTCAATGATGTATTGCAAGTTGCACGTTCTGACTTGAACTATGAGTTTGCACCAAATTGGAATTTCCATTGGGCGGTGAGTTATCGTCAGACTGAACAGAATTTTGATCATTTTTATTTAGGTGGCCTTTGCGCTACAGAAGATACCAAGATTTCAAATGCAGGTACTTGTAAAGGGCATGTTGGTGATATTTCACAAATTTATTACTGGCAAAAAACTGATAATAAAACAACAAGTAATACCTTTGATATTCGTGGTGAATTTGATACTGGGCGCATAAAACACAATCTTTTGGTAGGTGCAGATTGGACTTATGAGCAACGTGAACCTTTATTAGCGAACAAAAATAAAGATGGTTCTCCTATCTATGGTTATGTAAACCCTTTAACCGGTGAACGAACTAGCTCTAGAGGAACGGGTGATTTATTAATTAATACACATAACTATAACCAAGGTGAAGGTTATGGTTTATTTATCCAAGATCTCATCAGTTTTAATGATTATTTTAAAGTCATGCTAGGTGGTCGTTATGATTACTATGATACAACAACAACCAATCGACTTAAGGCAGCAGATGATATAAATCATAAACGTAGTATCGATGGTGAAAGCTTTAGCCCAAATATTGGCTTGGTGTGGCAACCAACAGAGCATCAGAGCGTTTATGCATCATATAGTAAGAGTTTTGCACCATTTGGTGGGCGTGTTGGTTTGAGCGTTGTTTCTGCTGATAGTAAATTAAATACTTTTGATGCAGAACCTCAATACAATGAACAGTATGAAGTGGGTATTAAAAGTGATTGGTTAAATGACCGTTTAAATACACAGCTTTCTGTTTATGATATCCGTAAAAATAATATTCGTTATTTACCTGATGCTGAAAAGCCTGATGATTGGGCTGTTGCAGGTCAACATGAATCTAAAGGGGTAGAATTTAGTTTTATTGGTCGAGTATTAGACAATCTCTTTATCCGTGGTGGCTACGGCTATACAGATGCTAAAGTGAAAAAAGATGTTAGAACACCTGCAAATGTAGATAATCAATTAGCACTTAATTCAAAAAATACAGGTAATTTGTTTGTTCGCTATTTACCAACAGAACAATTGTATGGTGAAGTTGGTGTGACTCACGTAGGTTCATATTATACAAATGTGAATAACCAAATTGCTGTTGATGGTTTTAACCGTGTTGATGCTGCGATTGGTTACAGTGCTAACCCTTGGAATATTACTTTAGCCGTTAATAACTTGACTAATAAAGAATATTGGCGCTCAGAGTCAATGCCGGGCACTCCACGCAACTTCTTGGTGCGTTTAAATTACCAATTCTAAATAAGTGGGTTGATTTTCTTTTAAGCATCTCTATGTTAGCAGAGGTGCTTTTTTATTGTCAGTCAATAAAATAGACCATGTAAATAAAGATGTAATCCATATCTATCTTATTGAATTATATAAAATGCTATTGCTTAAATTACGGTAATATTCTAATATCTAATTGTATGAAAAATAAGCGATAAAACTTAAAAATAACTGTATAATTGTGATGTGGTTCTCATTTTTGGTTTTATTATGCTTGTTTGTACCTGGTTTAATACTTTTTTGCTAGTATTAAAGAAAACATTAAAATAGAGATAATAATAATGAAGATTACACTTAGTTTGCTTGTAAGCTTTGCCATTGTCATTTTAGGCTATGTTGCCTATGTCGATGCACAAACCAAAAAGCGCCAAGAGCTCATGAAGATTGTACAGGATGCAGAGCATAGCCTGGATACGATTCAACACGATCCCCGCAACCAACTGTCTTCATATAAGCCAAATAATTAGTAGGCATTGATCAGGTATGGGGCTGGTAATGCAGTGGTTTACTTGGGATCGTCGATTAAATGGTCTTTTTTTGCTTGGCGATGCGCAAGTTTTAAATAGAATCTGTTAAAATATTTACCACTAAATAAAAAGCTGCATCAAGATATGCGGCTTTTTACGTTTTGATAGCGAAATTAAATTTATACATGTTGTCTATGTAACAAGTACCAAGCTGGCATATAGATTGCTTTCTAGCTTCGAGTACTCTTTTGTGCAAATTCAAAAAAGATTGCCGCACAAGAGTATAGATTTCACGTCCTACGATCTTAGATTTTAACAGGTGCTATGTTATGACAACGCCTAATGCTTCAGCTGGTTTGTTAGAACGCTTATTTAAATTAAGCGATAACAAAACTAACTTTAGAACAGAAGTTTTGGCAGGTGTAACCACATTCTTAACCATGTGCTACATCATTATTGTAAATCCGCTCATTCTTTCTGAAACAGGGATGGATCACGGAGCGGTGTTTGTTGCGACCTGTCTGGCTGCTGCAATCGGCTGTTTGGTCATGGGGATTATTGCGAATTATCCAATCGCACTGGCACCTGGTATGGGCTTGAATGCTTACTTTACCTATTCTGTCTGCTTAGGCATGGGTGTGCCTTGGCAAACAGCACTCGCTGCGGTTTTTGTTTCAGGGATTATTTTCCTTGCCATCAGCTTCTTTAAAATCCGGGAAGCAATTGTCAATGCGATTCCAATGTCACTTAAATTTGCCATTGGTGGCGGTATTGGCTTGTTTCTGGCTTTGGTTGCATTAAAGAACTCAGGCATTATTGTTGCCAATCAGGCAACTTTGGTTGGACTGGGTGATATTAAACAGCCAACCGTCTTGCTTGCCTTATTCGGCTTCCTGCTCATTGTGGTGTTGCATCAGTTTAAGGTACGTGGCGCTATCATTATCAGTATCTTGGCGGTGACTGCGATTGCAACCTTAATGGGCTTAAATGAATTTAAGGGCGTGGTTGGCGAGATTCCTTCGATTGCACCGACCTTTATGCAAATGGACTTTGAAGGTCTGTTTACAGCCAGTATGGTCGGCGTCATCTTTGTTTTCTTTATTGTCGATCTATTTGATAGTACAGGGACACTGGTAGGGGTTTCGCATCGTGCAGGTTTATTGCAGGATGGTAAATTGCCACGTTTGAAAAAAGCCTTATTTGCCGATTCAACTGCGATTGTTGCGGGTGCTGCTTTAGGTACCTCATCAACGACACCTTATATTGAATCTGCGTCAGGTGTAGCTGCAGGTGGTCGTACAGGTTTGACCGCTGTTGTGGTCGCATTCTTGTTTGTAAGCTGTTTATTCCTTGCGCCATTGGCTCAATCTGTACCAGGTTTTGCAACCGCACCTGCTTTATTGTTCATTGGTGTGTTGATGATCCAGGGGATCACCAATATTGACTGGGATGATATTACTGAAGCAGTACCTGCATTTTTAACCATTGTATTTATGCCATTTGCCTACTCAATTGCTGATGGTATTGCCATGGGCTTTATTAGCTACGCATTGGTGAAATTATTTACAGGTAAAGCGAAAACTGTACCGTATATGGTCTGGATCATCGCAGCACTTTGGGTATTTAAATTTGCTGCTTTTGGCGGCTAATCCAAGATTTATCATTTTTACATTATTCTTTGCTGCTATTGTTATTCCAGCAAAGAACCCGAAAAGGGTGTCCGTTTGGTAACACCCTTTTTTCTTTAGACGTGGAGTTTATATGAATCAAATCGAGCTGATTCGTGCCTTACCCAAAGCCGAATTGCATGTGCATATTGAAGGGACTTTCGAACCGGAACTGATGTTTGCAATTGCACAGCGTAATCAGATTCAGATTCCTTATCAATCTGTTGAAGAAGTGAAGCAGGCGTATAACTTTCACAATCTTCAATCTTTTCTAGATATCTACTATGCCGGCGCGAATGTGCTGGTACATGAGCAGGATTTTTATGACCTTGCTTGGGCATATTTTGAAAAATCTGCTGAAGATCGTGTTGTACATACTGAAATGTTCTTCGATCCGCAAACGCATACCGAGCGTGGGGTAGCGTTTGCAACGGTATTGGCTGGTCTTAAACGTGCTTGTAAAGATGCAAAAGAGAAGTTGGGCATTAGTTCCCAATTGATCATGTGCTTCCTACGCCATTTGAGCGAAGAAAAAGCGTTTGAAACGCTTGAGCAAGCATTGCCTTTCAAAGATGACATTATTGCTATTGGTCTGGACTCAAGTGAAGTGGGGCATCCTCCTTCGAAATTTGAGCGTGTATTTGCCAAAGCTCGTAAAGCAGGTTTCTTAATCGTTGCGCATGCAGGTGAAGAAGGTCCACCAGAATACATCTGGGAAGCGCTGGATTTGCTTAAAGTCAATCGTATTGACCATGGTGTACGTTCGGAAGAAGATGAACAACTGATGACGCGTCTGATTGCAGAAAAGATGCCTTTAACCGTTTGTCCTTTAAGTAATTTAAAGCTTTGTGTTGTGAATGATATGGCTGATCACAACATTCGCCGTTTATTACAGAAAGGTGTTCACGTGACAGTGAACTCAGATGATCCTTCGTACTTCGGTGGCTATATGAATGATAACTTCATTGCCATTCAGCAGGCGCTGGAGCTGAGCAATGAAGAATTAAAGCAGCTTGCGATTAACTCTTTTGAAGCTTCATTTATCTCGGATCAAGAAAAGCAAAAGTGGATTGCTGAAGTCAACATGCTTTAATTGTTTTCGTATAATAAAAAAACCGCTTTAAGCGGTTTTTTTATTATCTGGACATTTTATTTTTTAGGCTGGCGTAGCATGCTGAGTAGTACATTATCTTTATCAATTACATGATGTTTGATGGCCGCTAAAGCATGACCAGCAACCAATAGACCCGCAAACCATGAAAGATAAATATGGATGGGTTTAACAATGGCCATCAGATCAGGGTTGTCCTGTACTAAGCGTGGAATTTCGAATAAATACAGAACCGGTGCAGGGTGTCCGGCACTCCAGCTAAATAAACAGCCGGTAATAGGTAAAGCTAATAACATTAAATACAGCAAGAAATGTCCGACATGGGCCAAGCTTTTCATCATGGGTGACATGGTGTCTGGCAGTTGCGGAACGGGGTGGGTGTAGCGCCAGAAAATCCGGATCACCACCAAGAAAATAATAGTCGTGGCAATATTCTTATGTAGGGTGATGACGTCGCCTTTAAAGCTGCCATCAACCTCATAGCTCAGAAAATTACCACTGTAAAAACCAATCAGCCAGGCAGTGATAAAAATTGCAGCCATGAGCCAATGAATAACTTGTGCTGTACGGGTGTAATATTGTGATGAGGTTGACATTGCAACATCCTGGCATTTTTATAAATGGATATTTTAATTCTAATAACACCTTGTTATTTCTCATACAATGGAAATGTAACGGAGCGTTTTATGCTTAGAACGGTCATACAAAATTTTGCTCAGTTATAATTGTTATATTATGTAAAGTTTGCGCTGAGTCATATCATAAAGCCACTCATTTAGGCACAATACGCCTGCCAAAAATTTAGATACAGGTAAGAAATCATGAAAAAGTTGGTACTTATTGTTGCCCCTGTTGTTTTAGCCCTAACAGGATGTGTAACACCAGATGGCAGTAACTCGGCTGGCGCGACTTCTCAGCAATTGGGTATGGCGGCATTAAAAGTTGCGGTAAATGCGAAATGTATTAATGAGATTAATACCTTACCAGCTTGGAAAACAGCAACACGTGTAATGACTGCTGAACAACGTGAAAATATCCAGACTGAAGTCTGTGGTTGTGTTAGCGAAAAAGCACCAAACAGCGTAACAGCGGTTGAATTGGCGACAGCTGCCATTGATCCTACTGCTCGTGCAACCATTGTGACTCAAGTGGTTTCACAAACTGTAAATGCATGTGTGGCGGAAACGTTTAAAAAAGCAGGTTAATAAGATCAGGCTGAGTCATCAGCCTATTTTGAGAGAAGTAGTATGACAATTGCGGGTGTAGATGAAGCGGGACGTGGGCCTTTAGTGGGTTCTGTGGTTGCCGCTGCCGTCATTTTAGATCCAAATAATCCGATTCAAGGTTTAAATGATTCTAAAAAACTAACAGAGAAGAAGCGCGAAAAATTATTCTTGGAAATTCAGGAAAAGGCATTGGCATGGTCAATTGCTGAAGCAACCCATGCTGAAATTGATGAGTTTAATATTTTACAGGCGACTTTTCTGGCAATGCGTCGTGCGGTAGAAGGCTTGCATACCCAGCCGTTAAAAGTGATTGTGGATGGTAATCAGATTCCAAAAGGAATAACGATTGCGTGTGAAGCAATTGTCGGGGGAGATGCAAGTCATGCCGAAATCAGTGCAGCCAGTATTCTGGCCAAGGTCACACGTGATCGCCAGATGCAGGTGCTTGATCAGCAATATCCGGACTATGGCTTTGCCAAACATAAAGGATATCCAACCAAGGCTCATTTTGAAGCGATCGCGGCCCATGGTGTGATTGATCAACACCGCCGCAGTTATGGACCTGTGAAAAAAGCACTAGGTCTATAAACAATTAAAGCGACTATAAATAGTCGCTTTAATTGTTCAGAAAAGAATTCTGCACATTAACGGTTGAAGTTATTATGACGAGGGAACTCGTTATTATCTTCTTCATAAGAATGTTGATAATCTTGATCAAGATGTTGCAGATGCTCATGCATGGCACGTTCATGTTGGATACGTTGGTAAATTTCCTCACGATGCACAGAAACTTCTTTTGGAGCATTTACACCAATACGCACCTGATTGCCTTTTACGCCAAGCACAGTAACACTGACTTGATCCCCAATCATTAATGTTTCTCCGACACGACGGGTCAGAATCAGCATGTTTATCTCCTTGCTAAACGCTTAAACTTGCGACAGGGAATTCATTGTTCGAAAGCACAGCCTAATATACAGAAAATTCTAACAGAAATATGTAAAAAACATTCTTTTTCGTAAGTTCTGTGAGAATCTTCTTAAAAACCTCAGGGCTAATATAACAGAGCCACTATAAAAAAAACTATAGTGGCTCTGTTTTTTTTCTTATTTACTCACAAGTAAATATGTTTAAGCAGCTATTAATTAAGCACGAGCACTGCTTTCGCCGTGTTCACGGTCTAGGCCGAAAGCTGTATGTAAACAACGAACTGCCAACTCAAGGTAGTTTTCTTCAATGATCACAGAAACCTTAATTTCTGATGTAGAAATCATGAGAATATTAATGCTTTCTTCAGCTAGTGCAGTGAACATTTTGCTCGCTACGCCTGCATGAGAGCGCATACCCACACCCACGATTGAGACTTTTACGATGTCATCACGGGTTACAACTTCACATCCTTCAATGCTATTAGCAGTTTGGTCTAAAATCGCTTTTGCTTTCGCCAAGTCATTGCGGTTGACCGTGAAAGTGAAATCAGTCGTACCATCTTCTTCAACATTCTGGATGATCATATCCACTTCAATGTTGGCATTACTGATAGGTGACAAGATTTTAGAAGCAATACCTGGCTCGTCAGGAACACCCAAAATAGTTAATTTTGCTTCGTCACGGTTAAATGCAATACCTGCAATGATTGGTTGTTCCATGTCGTCTTCTGCCTCAGTCGTAATTAGTGTGCCTACGTTTTGTTTGAAATCTTCATCAAATGCGCCATCATCTTCATTATCAAAGCTTGATAATACGCGTAATGGCACTTGATATTTGCCTGCGAATTCAACAGAGCGAATTTGTAAAACTTTTGAACCTAAAGATGCCATTTCAAGCATTTCTTCAAAAGAGATACGGTCGACTTTTTTCGCTTTTGGCGCTACACGTGGGTCAGTGGTATAAACACCGTCCACATCGGTATAGATCTGGCATTCATCTGCTTTTAATGCTGCTGCAAGGGCAACACCAGAAGTATCAGAACCACCACGGCCCAGCGTTGTGATATTGCCATTGGCATCATAACCCTGGAAGCCAGCAACAACGATTACACGGCCTGCATCTAAGTCAGCCGTCATCACGTCAGTATCAATCGATTCAATACGTGCTTTGGTAAACGCGCTATCGGTTTTGATCCCAACCTGACGACCAGTATATGATTTAGCTTCTACACCAATTGAATTCAGTGCCATAGCTAACATGGAAATCGTTACTTGTTCACCCGTTGACACCATTTGATCTAATTCACGTGGGTCAGGAGTGCTGGTAATGGCTTTGGCAAGCGCAAGTAAGCGGTTGGTTTCACCACTCATTGCAGATACGACCACGACCACCTTGTGACCATGATCATGCCAGCGCTTGACACGACGAGCAACATTTAAAATGCGCTCAGGAGTACCCATAGAGGTACCGCCATATTTTTGAACGATTAATGCCATAGTTGTTCCATATAAGCCATGACCCTGAGAGGCATCAGGGTCAGTTACACAAAAGTGAAGTTTTGTTTATTGCTCAAGCCAGGCTGGTAATGCTGCCATCACTTGATCAAACTTCTCGTTAAGTGGCGCGCCACCTTGTGCTAAGTCAGGTTTACCACCACCTTTACCACCCAGCTCTTGAGCCAGGTGTTTGATGATGTCACCTGCTTTTAGAGTTGCAGCATATTGTTTAGCGACAGAGGCGATTAAACTCACTTTATCACCATCAACACCAGCTAAAATAATGACTGCATCTTCCAATTTTGATTTTACGCTGTCATGTAGATTGCGTAATGATTTGGCATCCAAACCTTGTACAGTGGTAATCAAAGTTTGACGACCCGCAATTTCTTTTACTTGATCCAACAGATCAGCCGCCTGGAAGCTGGCTAATTTTTGGTTTAGCTGCTCGATTTGCTTTTGCAGGCTAGAAGCGGTTTCGACAATCGCTTCAACTTTTTCAACGGTTTGATCTTTTTGTGCTTTTAACAAGCCATTGATGGTTTGGATATCAGTTTCAGCTTTTTGAACCACTTCAACTGCTTTGGTACCCGTCACGGCTTCAATACGACGAACGCCCGCAGCTACGCCACCTTCAGAAGTGATTTTGAACAAGCCAATATCACCCGTACGCTTCACGTGAATACCGCCACAAAGTTCGATTGAGAAGTTTTTCTCTTCAATCACTGAACCCATCGACAATACACGAACTTCTTCGCCATACTTTTCACCGAACAGCATCATTGCGCCTTTGGCTTTTGCTGTGTCGATATCAAGCAGTTCAGTGGTTACCGCAGTATTTGCAATTACTTCAGCATTAACTAAGCGCTCGATCTGTTGCAACTGTTCAAATGAAACAGGTTGATCGTTGGCAAAGTCAAAACGTAAAACGTCACTTGCAACCAAAGAACCTTTCTGTTGTACATGCTCACCAAGAATCTGGCGTAAAGCAGCATGAAGAAGGTGAGTCGCTGAGTGGTTACGCGCTGTTGCAGCACGGATGTCGGCTTTCACCGTTGCTTCAACATTTTGAGCTGCTTTTAGGTTACCCATGGTGACGATACCTTGATGGACAAAAGCACCACCAGATTTTTTGGTATCTTGTACTTCGAAGATACCGGTATCGTTCTTGAAGATACCTGTGTCACCGATCTGACCACCGCTTTCCGCATAGAAAGGCGTTTGATTTAGAACGATAAGTGCTTCGTCACCTTCGTTAATTTCATCAACCTGAACGCCATCTTTGTAGATCGCAACAATTTGACCTTGGCCTTGAGTCGCGTCATAGCCATCAAACTGAGTTTCGCCTTCAACTTTGACAATGCTGTTATAGTCAACTGCGAATTTACCTGCATCACGTGCGCGTTGACGTTGTGCAGCCATTTCAACTTCGAAGCCAGCTTCATCAATGGTAAGGTCACGTTCACGTGCGATATCAGCGGTTAAATCCGTTGGGAAACCATAAGTATCATACAGTTTAAATACGGTTTCACCTGGAATGACATTGCCTTTCAGTTGAGCCAATTCAGCTTCAAGTAACTTCAGGCCTTGCTCAAGTGTTTTCGCAAATTGCTCTTCTTCTTTCAGTAGTTGCGCTTCAATGCGTGCTTGCTGTGCAGCAAGTTCTGGATAAGCATCGCCCATCACTTCAATCAGCGGTTGCAACATCTTGTAGAAGAATGAACCGGTCGCACCGAGCTTGTTACCGTGGCGGACTGCACGACGAATAATACGACGCAACACATAACCACGCCCTTCATTTGAAGGATTAACACCATCAGCAATCAGGAATGAGCATGAACGTGCATGGTCTGCAATCACTTTTAAAGAAGCAGGGTATTCAACCGGTTTATTTTGTGCTTTCGCTTCAGCTTCAATCGCAGTGGTATCCAAACCAATGATTTCAGCCGCTGCTTTTAATAAGTGCTGGAACAAATCAATTTCATAGTTTGAATTAACGTGTTGCAATACTGCAGAAATACGCTCCAAGCCCATACCTGTATCGACAGAAGGTGCTGGAAGAGGGTGCATCACACCATCCGCAGTACGGTTGAACTGCATGAAAACGTTGTTCCAGATTTCGATGAAACGGTCACCATCTTCTTCTGGTGAGCCCGGTAAGCCACCCCAGATATGATCGCCATGATCATAGAAAATTTCAGAACATGGCCCACATGGACCTGTATCACCCATTGCCCAGAAGTTATCTGATGCGTACTGTCCGCCTTTATTGTCTCCAATACGGATAATACGATCTGCGTCTAGACCGATTTCTTTATTCCAGATATCAAAGGCTTCATCATCAGTGTGATAAACCGTGACATATAAACGATCTTTCGGTAAACCTAACCATTGTTCGCTGGTCAAGAATTCCCAGGCAAATTTAAGCGCATTTTGTTTGAAGTAATCACCGAAAGAGAAGTTACCTAACATTTCAAAGAAGGTATGGTGACGTGCGGTGTAACCTACGTTATCGAGGTCATTATGCTTACCGCCTGCGCGGACACATTTTTGTGATGAAACGGCACGGACATAATCGCGCTTTTCTAGACCTAAGAAACAGTCTTTAAACTGGTTCATACCAGCATTGGTAAATAGCAACGTTGGGTCGTTGGCGGGAACGAGAGAACTCGACGCGACGCGTGTATGCCCTTGCGATTCGAAATAACGCAAAAATGCTTCACGGATTTCAGCTGATGTCATAAAGCGAGTACTCACAACCAAGACACTCCATAATTTTGAATTTGGCTATATGCAACAAGGTACGTTGTTTTTAAAGTTTTACAATCGAACCCGGTGCGTGGCATAGATTTTAAAAGTGCTAAATTATAACGGAAAATACCCGCCTCACCAACGATTTTACAAGCAATATCATATAAAACTGTGTTTAAGCTAAAAATCTATATTCAATAGGGCAACTGATGTTTTACCATATAGCACAGAAAAGATGATGTTTTGATGAATAAGGACGCTACATGCAACGTATCGCTATCAATGGATTTGGTCGAATTGGTCGGAATGTATTACGTGCATGGTTTGAAAGTTCAAAACAGTTTCAATTTGAAATCGTTGCGATTAATGATGTGGCCGATGTTCAGACGCTGGTGCATTTATTTAAGTACGATACCACGCACGGTCGCTTTGCCGGACAAGTTGAAATTCTGATTGAAAATGAATGTATTTTTCTGAACATTCAGTCCAATCAACGCCAATTAAAACTACAAGTTCTGAAGCAAGAGCAACCTGAATTATTGCCTTGGGCAGATTTAAATATTGATGTAGTACTGGAATGTACCGGTCTATTCCGTTCACGTGTCGATGCAACCCGTCATGTCGAGGCAGGTGCGAAGCGTGTGATTATTGGGGCGGCGCCTTTTGACTCTGTAGATGCTGCGATTGTCTATGGTGTCAATCACAATGAGGTGAAAGCAAGCGATCAGATCATTTCCAGCGTATCGTGTACCACGCAAGCTTTAGTGCCGCTGGTTAAGATTATTGATGATGCCTTTGGTATTGATACCGCGTTAATGACAGAAATTCATGCGGTTACAGCCGATCAGTCAGTGCTGGATCATGCGCATCGGGATTTGCGTCGAGCACGTGCGTCTGGGCAAAATATTATTCCAACAACGTCGAGTGCATTAGGTGCGCTAAAACAGGTCATGCCAAAAATGGAAGACCGGATTGACGGTTATTCTATTCGTGTACCGACCATTAATGTGGCAGCGATTGATCTTACTTTTGTTTCGCATTCACCCATTACCGTACATAAAGTCAATGAAGTTCTCAGCAAAGCGGCTCAGTTTGATTATGCGCAGATTATGCAAGTGACAGATGAGGATCTGGTGTCGAGTGACTTTAATCATTCACCTTATTCTTTAATTGTTGATTTAACCCAAACCATGGTGGTGGGACACCAAGCGAAAGTTTTTGCGTGGTATGATAATGAGTGGGGTTATGCAAATCGTTTGCTGGATTTGTGTGAATCTTTTTGTACTTAATATTTTAAATAAGATATAAAAAATAATGTGGGGTATTCAATGACATTGATATTGATTTGGGGATTTATTGTTATTTTATTGGTGGCGGTGGCTTTTTTATTCTGGTTTCAGTTTAAAAATGTAGACGTACAAAACCAAGACCTTCAAGTTTTGCATCTTGAAGAAAAAGTTATGCATTTAGAGTTGCATCTTAAAAAGAGTCTGGAAATTATGCAGGACCTTGCCAAGAAAATGCATGTGCAACAGGAAGTGCTGGATCGGACCGTGGCAAATATGGCTGCATTAGAAAAGCAGAATGTTGAATTGGTGAATGTGTTAGAAATGATGGTTAAAGGTAGTAACAAGAGCCATTAAAATACATTTTGTATGATGTGGTTGATTTATATAATATGATTTTTATAAAAAAATAATATGAAGTGATTTTATGAAGTCGAATTTTAAAAACAAGGGTATCTGTATTCTCGCAAGCAGTCTGCTGCTATCGGCATGTGGTGGTGGAGGCTCTGGTCATAATGACCAATCTAAAGTTGAAGAAAAACCAACTCAGGAAGATGTGCTTTACCAAGTTTATTATCAGGAACCCAAACCTACTGACAATATTGTTGAAGACTATTTTGAGATAACAAACTATTTTATTAAGAATAATCAGATTAATTTTAATAAGTCACATAACGAGCCGTTAGAGCAGAAGATATTGACTGAAACAAAAGTGATAGCAAAAGGTACGCCACAATCGCATATCGTGAAACGGCTATCCTCTACACAATGGCTCTATGAACGGACACCTGAACTTAAGCAGAATTTAAACTTTCAACTGGTAAAATTAGAAGGTCAAAATATTTTTGATCGGGTAATGCCGGGTTATAGAGAGCATTTTGATTTAACAGCCAACCCTGAGCGACTTGACCAGAATTTAATTAAATTTTATTCCACTTATAAAGATGCTGTATTTCCTAAAGGGAGTTACTGTTATCGGCTAAAACAGAGCCAGTGGAACCAAGCTTATCTGGAGTCTTATTTTTCCTTCTCTGATTCTCCAACTTTTAATGAGCAGAAGCGGCAAATTGTCGATCGATATAATAGTCTGGGTGAAGATAAGAAATATTTCAGAATTTTGGATACTCAGTGGCATGGTTATAAACTGATTGGATTGGAAAACTTAGAGACAGCTGAAATAGACAGTAGATTAGGAAATAGTGAAAATCAAAGTACCAATAGCCAATTTTTTTCTAGTCATGTATGGGATGCGGACAAGCATTTAGCCTATGAAAAAAGTCATCCTTATCAAGGTGGAGATAGCCCAATTGATTTATGGATAAAGCAAAATCAACGATTGAATAATGCCAAATTAGAGAACGGCTGTTTTGCATTCAATACTCAGGCAGTCAACACACTCAAAAATCTGAATCTGATCAACTGGAAGCAAGGCGATAGTTCAGATGTTGGGCAGTTCTTAGGGATAAGAACAACGACGAGACTTTCAAATGTAAACACTCAATCTGTTGAATCTAATCATTAATTTTATATTCGAGTTGAGATAGACGGATTATGAAACTATAAAGATTTATGCAAATTCGAAGGTGCATCACATAAATCTTCGTGCTACACTACGCTGAATCGGGCATTCACCCGATTTTTTTATGTGGTTGCTTTTTGTGTGGATGCCTCCACATTGAACAGATTTTAGGTTTGGAACATGACCATTTCAGAGACGTGGTTGCTCCCTGACGGGGTAGCAGATGTATTGCCCGAACAAGCGCAAGTTGTTGAAACATTGCGTAGAGAAGCGCTAGATTTCCTCGCAGTTCGAGGTTATCAATTGGTGTATACGCCATTTATCGAATACATTGAATCGTTGTCTTTACTTTCAGAATCGAATCAAGATTTAGATCTAGTTACGTTCAAGGTCATTGACCAGCTGTCAGGCCGTTTGCTTGGCGTTCGTGCGGATATGACACCGCAAGTTGCACGTATTGATGCCCATGTACGTCCAGTCGAAGGCGTGGCACGTTATTGCTATGCAGGTTCAGTCTTGCATACCAAACCACAGAATTTTAATGCAACGCGTGCGCCTTTACAGTTAGGTGCAGAGTTGTATGGTCATGACAGCATCGAAGCTGATGTAGAAATGGTCAATGTGATGCTCGCTTTAATTGAGCACACGCATACGCTTGAAGGAGCGCATCTAGATCTGGGTCACGTCGGTTTATTCCGTAGTCTGGTGAAGTATGCGGGCCTGAATAAAAATACCGAAAGTGAACTTTCTGACTTATATCAGCGTAAAGCCTTGCCGGAGCTGGAAGAATTTACCCAGAGTTTGGCTATGGGTGCAGATTTTTATGCTTTAGGTCGTTATGCAAGTGATCTGGATGCATTGCAGGCACATTTAAGCCAGGAAATTTTAAACGATGTTGATTTCAAGATTGCCTTTGATGCATTGAAAACAACATTAGCGCAAATTCAGTCAAGCTGGCCGAATCTGAATGTAGGTATCGATGTGGTTGAACTACGTAGTTACCACTATCACACGGGCTTGATGTATGCCATTTATGCACCAAATCGTGCTGCGCCACTGGCTCAAGGTGGGCGATATGACGGTATTGGCGAACACTTTGGCCGTGCGCGTCCAGCAACCGGTTTTAGCTGTGACTTATATGCACTAGGTGCAACACAGTTTGTCGACATCGAAACTGTTGTCGCGCCAAAAGGTAATCAACAAGATTTATTCAATGCAATTGTAGATGCGCGTAGCCAAGGTTTACGTGTGGTGCAACTGTTAGGTAATGATGATTTAAGCTCAGTGCCCTATGCGACCCATCAGATGGTGTCTCAAAATGGTCAGTGGGTGATTGAAAAGATTTAATTGCCGGGTTTTAAGACTTGGTTTCCAATTTTAACAGCATGATGTAATGAGGCTATTATGGGCAAAAATGTTGTGGTACTTGGTACCCAATGGGGCGACGAAGGAAAAGGTAAAATCGTCGACCTGCTCACAGATCAAGCGGCTGCGGTAGTACGCTATCAAGGCGGTCACAACGCAGGACATACTCTTGTCGTAGGTGGTAAGAAGACTGTATTACACCTCATTCCATCAGGTATCTTACGTGAAAACGTATTGTGCTTAATCGGGAATGGTGTAGTTCTTTCTCCTGAAGCATTAATCAAGGAAATGGCCATTCTGGAACAAGAAGGCGTACCTGTTAAAGAACGTTTACGTATTTCTCCAAACTGTCCATTAATCTTGCCGAACCATATCGCGCTAGACCAGGCACGTGAGAAAAAACGTGGTAATGCCAAGATTGGTACTACAGGTCGTGGTATTGGTCCAGCTTATGAAGATAAAGTTGCACGTCGTGCAGTACGCGTCGCTGACTTGATCCGTGGTGGTGCGTTGCTTGAAGAAAAACTTCAGGAAATGCTTGAGTTGCATAACTTCCAGCTTTCTCAATTCTATGGCGTTGAAGAAGTTAAGTTTGAAGATGTACTTGCGCTTTGCAATGAATGGCGTGAAGTGCTTGAACCATTAGTGATTGACGTGACTAAAGTGTTACATGATTACCGTAAAGAAGGTAAGGCAATCATGTTCGAAGGCGCGCAAGGTTCATTACTTGACATCGATCACGGTACTTATCCATACGTAACAAGCTCGAATACTACTGCAGGTGGCGTAAGCTCTGGTTCAGGTATGGGACCACTGCATTTAGACTATGTCCTGGGTATTACCAAAGCTTATACAACACGTGTAGGTGCTGGTCCATTCCCAACTGAACTACACTACAATGCAGCAACCGATACTGGTGATGCGATTGGTCGTCACTTAGGTACAGTCGGTCATGAGTTTGGCGCGTCTACTGGCCGTCAACGTCGTTGTGGCTGGTTCGATGCAGAAATTCTACGTCGTTCAGTTGAAGTGAACTCATTGTCTGGTATTTGCTTGACTAAACTTGATGTATTAGATGGTTTAGAAGAAGTGAAAATCTGTGTAGGCTATGAAGATGTGGATTCAGGCTGTGCCGGTTCTTCTGATGCAATTTCATTCGAAAGCTTGAAGCCGATCTATGAAACCATGCCAGGTTGGAGCGAGTCGACTGTCGGTTTAACTCAAATCGATCAACTTCCTGTCAATGCATTGGCTTATGTACGTCGTATCGAAACGTTAATTGGTTGCCCAATTGATATCGTTTCAACAGGTCCTGACCGTGCAGAAACAATCGTATTACGTCATCCATTTTCAGCATAAGCTGAATAGATGACAAAAAAGCTCTCATGAATTTGAGAGCTTTTTTTATGCAAAAATTTCAGAAAAATAAGAGCCAATATGACCTTAAAACTGATTGTAGAAGACTTTATTCAACCCGAACACATTGAGATGGTTTTACCGCTGTATCAGGAACTGGTTGAAAAGACCAGATCTGAGGCAGGCTGTATTGCTTACGACCTTTATCATGATCATAAGCAGAAAGGGCATTTTGTTTTCATCGAAGAATGGGGTGATCGGGCTGCGCTGGATTTACATGTACAGTCTGAGCACTTTCAGCGCTTGGTGCCGCAAATTGATCAATATCAAACACAAGCTGGATGTTTTACGCATCTACATCGTTTTGAGACCTTGTTTGAGAATCAAAATGATCAGTAATATGGCTTTGATTTAGCAAATGGTGATAGCAAAAAATCAGCTTTGGATTCCAGACTTTGTTATTTCACAGCTTTAAGAATCCTCGTTATATTAGCTTTACGTTCAAACCAAGAGGGCTTTTAACTATGACGAAAAAGAGAATCCGTTACAATGGCTATGAATTGGCGTGCCGATGTTGATTTGCATTACAGCGCTAAAAAAGGTGCAAACCAATTTTGATCAAGGCGGGGAGAGAGGTTGGTTTGACGTTTAAAACAAGAATAATAATATTGAGTGATTAATAATAAAACCTATAAAAGTCAAAGAGAACCGAAAGGTTCTCTTTTTTTATTGCTCATTTTCTTCAATTTCTTTCACTGCATTATAAACAGCGGCAGGTTCGATATTCAGAATCTTTTTACCAAAACTTCTAAGCCACCACACCAGTTGTGAGGTAAAAGGAACGGTTGCAGAAACTTCAACAATATTCTCTTCCAAAGCTTGGATGACCTGATCTTTGCTAAGCTGACTTTCGTAGAAGCTTTTGGCGGTACTCTCGCTCATGGTCAGTTTTAACTGAATCTGTTCAGTTGGCTTGTTATAGTCGACCCGGAAGCCAAGAGCACCTGATTCAATATAATTATCAATATCAAAATTCACAGGATGCAATGCACGATTGTCCAGCACGGTTGCTGATTTAAAACGATGCAAGGCGAAGGTCTGGACTTCGGTTTTATCATTACGGGTACAGATCAGGTAAATCACGGCACCTTTTTGCACCAATGCCAATGGATTCAGGATATAGGTCTTATCTTCGCCCTGATGGGTTCTGGCACGGTAAATACATTCAATCTGTTTATCTTGTAATAAACCTTCGTAAATCGCCTGTTGGGCATGTTTGTCCACCACAGGTGGGATTAAAGGCTGTGTCGCAGGTACAATACGGACACGGTTAATCCATTGTCTTACGTTGTTCTGGGTCGAAAGGCTGCGCTTGGCAAGATCAAACCAGGGCATCATCTCTTCTAGCAAGCTGGGTGGGAGAAGGTGACGTAAATGTTCTTCTACCATCATGAAGGTCACCGCTTGCGAACTGGTCATGTGGGGCAAGCTTTGAATAGGCGCATCAGAACGCCAGCGCCAGCCTTGAGGGACGGTTTTATTACTCTCGATAGGGAAGCGTTGCGCAATCTGATTTAGATCGCGCTGAATCGTTCTCAGGCTAATATCAATGCCTTCACGTTCTAAAATTTCTTGTAATTCTCGGGTCCCCATCCATTTTCCGGTCGAAAGGCGGGATAAAATCTGCCACTGGCGATAAAGGCTATTTGAAGTTTCTTTTTCTTGTACGGATGACATAAGCGTAATACGTAATTCAATGGTCTGAAGCACACACAATAAAAAAACTATACCTATTTAGCAAGTCCATCCGATCCAGATTACGTATTTACGACTGAAATGAACACGCTTTTGCTTAAATATTTCAAATAAGGACAAAAAATATTCATTTATAAGGTGTCTACGCTTCAGGTTTGGGCTTGTTAAATGTAGAGAGAAAAAGATGACCTATTGTTGTGCTTTAAGACTGGAACAAGGCTTGGTACTAATCAGTGATACCCGCACCAATGCCGGGGTGGACCATATTTCCGTTTTTCGAAAGCTTCACACCTTTGGGGTAGATGGAGAGCGGTTTATTGCTTTGCAAACCTCCGGTAATCTGGCGACGACTCAGGCGGTGATTGGGCATTTGCAAAATGCGCTGACCTTACGGCAGGAACCGAATCTGAATACCGTCAATACCATGTTTGAAGTGGCTGAACTGATTGGTAAAACGTTACGTAAGGTGCTGGCAGATATTACTTCAGATCTGCATGAGCAGATGAATTACTCTTGCAGTATTCTGGTGGCCGGGCAAATTCAGGGCGATAAAATGCAGCTGTATAATGTCTATCCGCAGGGTAATTTTATTTGTGCGACCACAGATACGCCTTATTTCCAGATTGGTGAAAGTAAATACGGGAAACCGATTCTGGATCGAGCCTTGTATTATAAAATGCCTTTGGATGATGCATTGCGTTGTGCACTGATTTCATTTGATTCGACCTTGCGTTCCAATGTCTCGGTCGGCTTGCCACTCGATGCATTGGTTTACCACAAAGATAGCTTTAAGATTCCAACCGGTAAACGGATCAGTGAAAATGATCTTTATTTCACCCAGATCAGTAAGCAGTGGTCGGAAACTTTAAGACGTGGTTTACAAGAATTGCCAAAGCCGACAGCAGATTATGATTTATAAATCTAGGAAAATAAAAAATCCAGACATTGGCCTGGATTTTCGGTGTATTTAAATGACTTTACGCAGTGGCCGATTGCTTAAACGACACAATAACTCATAGCCAATGGTGCCGTTTGCAGTAGCAACATCATCCACGAGACGATGGGCGCCCCAAAGCTCTACTTTGGTACCAATCTCGGCTGTGATATTTGTCACATTAATCGCCATCATATCCATACTGACGCGTCCAACCACTGGAACCAGTTGCTGACCAATAGCTACAAAGTTTTGCTGGATATAGGCGCGTGGATAGCCATCTCCATAGCCAATCGAGACAATGGCAATTCTTGAAGGGCAGGTTGCTGCATAAGTGGAACCATAGCCGACACATTCACCTGGTTGAATCTGGTTCAAAGCCATGATTTCTGCGCTAAAAGTCATCACCGGTTTCAGATCGAGCTCATGCACATTCTTGTCAGCAAAGGGAGAGGCACCATATAGCATGATTCCCGGACGGACAAAATCAAAATGCAGTTCTGGATATTTATAAATCGCTGCTGAATTGCAGCATGAGGCTAATATTGGTGCGCATGCCTGTTTAACCTGCAAAAATTGTTCTATTTGTTGTTCGTTCAATGGATGATCGACATCGGCATTGGCAAAATGCATGGCAAGGACACAGGTAAAACCTTCTGCTTTTAAACGCTGGATGACCTCGATAATTTCGGTCACTTTAAAGCCTAAACGGTTCATTCCGCTATTCAGTTTGACCCAGACCTTTAATCCTAACGCATTATATGCTTGCTTGTGCTGGATCAGCCATTCGACTTGCTGGCTATGATGAACGATACATTCAAGTTTCTGTTCAATCACCTGTGCCATTTCATCTTCAGAAAATATACCTTCAATCAGCGTGATCGGTTGGGTGTATCCCAGTTGCCTGATCTCTAGCGCTTCTTCTAAACAGGCGACACCAAAGGCGTCTGTGGCGTCCAAGGCGGCTAAGCAATCTTTAACTCCGTGTCCGTAAGCATTGGCCTTGACCATACTGACAATTTTTGAATATGGAGCAAGTTGTTTAACGCGGTTGAAATTATATTGTAGTGCATCACTATCAATATAAACTGTTGCTTGGCGCACCCTGATTTCTCCTTTGGGACGACTTGGAAAGTAGATAAAGCAGCTAAATAGGGGAAGAATTATTCCTCATCATCATACTGGGCATAGAACTCAGGTGAGAGGTTACTAAAACGGGTATATTGACCTTCGAAGGCAAGGCGCACACTACCAATTGGGCCGTTACGCTGTTTACCAATAATGATCTCGGCGGTGCCTGCTTCTTTAGATTCCTTGTTATAGACTTCATCACGGTAAATAAACATGATCAAGTCGGCATCCTGCTCGATCGCACCGGATTCACGTAAGTCGGACATTACTGGACGTTTGTTTGGACGGTTCTCCAAACTACGGTTCAGCTGTGATAGTGCGATAACAGGACATTGCATTTCTTTGGCAAGCGCTTTCAGGCTTCGGGAAATTTCCGAGATCTCGCCGACACGGTTATCGCCCATACCGGGTACTTTCATCAACTGCAAGTAATCGACCATGATACAACCGATTTTGCCATCATGCATTTTGGCCACACGACGCGCACGGGCACGAAGTTCGGTAGGTGGCAGGGCAGAGGAATCATCGATATAGAGATGCATTTCCTGTAATTGCAGAATGGTCCCGGTGACTTTGGTCCATTCATCCGCATCCAGATTACCCGAACGTAAATGTCCTTGATGGACTTTACCCATGGCAGAAATCAAACGCATGGCAATCGAGTCGGCTGGCATCTCCATAGAGAATACCAGTGCTGGTAAGCGATTATATTGTAATACACTTTCAACCAGATTCATGGCGAAAGTGGTTTTACCCATCGATGGACGTGCCGCGACAATAATCAAGTCACCCGGTTGCATACCTGAGGTTTTATTATCCAGTTCTAGGAAGCCCGTGGTTAAACCAGTAATGTTGCCATCTAGTTTAGACAGTTCATCTAATTTGGTGATAACGTCCGCAGTCACAGAACTGATTGATTTTGGCCCAGAATCTTTTTTATTGTTGTTGTGCTGTTCCGCCAAAGAGAAAATACTGGTTTCTGCTAAATCAAGAATTTCACTGACTGGACGACCTTTGGTGTCATAGGCATTTTGTAAAATATCACTGCTGATCTTGATCATGTTACGTAGCGTTGAAAATTCCTTGATTTTATTGGCATAAATTTCAAGGTTGTAGAAGCTTGATGGCGAGTCTGCCATTAATTGCATCAAATATTCTTCACCACCAATGGCATCAAGCAGGTTTTGTTTGAGCAACCAGTCATTGACCAAAACCGCATCGTATGGCGAGTTTTCTTGAGCCAGTTTTTCAATGGCACGATAGATATATTTGTGACGCGTTGCATAGAAATCATTTTCTTTGAGTAAGTCACTGACTTGTTCAAAAGATTCAGCCACCGTCATTAAGGCTGCTAAGACTGCCTGCTCGATAGCGAGATTGTGTGGCGGGGTACGGAATTCTTTTAGCTGACCTGAGTCACTCACTTTACTCTCTGTGTTTGGAGAATTTTTTGTAAAATTGGCATTCGCCTGTGACATAACAAGACCTAATAAAAAAGATGAAACAATACCGAGTGACTATCTTAATCCAAATGAAGCTGATCTGGACAATTTAATTCAGGGAAAATTGTGTAAGTGGTGAAAAAGTGTGGTTCGAATTTTAGAGTCGATTTGAGGCGCCCCATTGGCACATCATATCTAACAGTGGAATTAAAGACAGGCCTCGCTCTGATAGGCTGTATTCAACTTTTGGTGGAATTTGAGGATATTCCTTACGAATAATCAATTGGTCTCGTTCCATTTCCTTCAAGGTCAGACTCAAGGTTTTAAAAGAAATATTACCGATGGAACGTTTTAACTCATTGAATCGCATGATGGATTTATGCTGATAAAGCCAATACATGATAATCATTTTGTATTTGCCGTTGATCAAGGAAAGCGTATATCCAAAATCTGTTTGCTCTAAGTCAATCTGGGGCGGGGCGCAAGTTTCCATAATTTTTTCTGACACTAACTTTTAGTCTAGTATATAACCATAATGACCGTACTTATATTATCTCTAGCATACTTCTATAATTAATTTCATATTGATTGCAGAAAGACTCAGATGTCTAATGGGATGCTTTGAAATGAAAAAAACACTCGTGATTGTCGCTCACCCAGATATTGATAACGCTGTTATTAATAAACGTTGGATTGAGGAGTTGAGCCAATATCCAGATGAATTCACTGTCCATCAACTTTATCGGCACTACCCAGATGGTGTTATTGATGTCACAACAGAACAAGCTTTGGTGGAAGCACATCAAAATCTGGTCTTTCAATTCCCGATCTACTGGTTTAACTGTCCACCGTTATTAAAGCAATGGTTAGATGATGTGCTGACTTATGGTTGGGCCTATGGCTCAGCTGGAAATCAGCTAAAAGATAAGAAAATAACCCTTGCAGTTTCCGCAGGTATTAAAGAAAAAGACTATACCACAGATGGTCGCTATCAATTTTCGCTACAACAGCTGTGTTTACCATTTGAATTAACCGCACGCTATGTGAAGGCTGATTATCAGCCGATGTATGCTTTTTATGGAATGGATACCAATCCGGAACAAGGGGAGGCTCTACCTACTGGGAATGAAATTAATCAGAGCGCAGTGAATTATGTGAATTATTTATTAGAGATGCATTAACTTATATTTTTAATAAGGGTTATTTGAGAAAACAAAAACAATAGACATAAAAAAAGAGCATGTAAAACATGCTCTTTTTCTTTGCAGAAATTACTCAGATACGATAGTAACGAGAACTTCAGCAACAACATCATGGTGCAATTGGATTGCGATGTTGAATTCACCAGTGTGACGAAGCGCACCGTTTGGTAAACGAACTTCTGCACGGTCTACAGTAAGACCAGCATTCGTTAAAGCATCAGCGATGTCACGAGTACCGATAGAACCGAAGAGTTTACCTTCATCACCAGCTTTCGCAGTGATAACGATGTTTACTTCGTTCAATTGTTCAGCACGTGCATTCGCAGCAGCTAATACTTCAGCTTCTTGCTTCTCAAGTTCAGCACGACGAGCTTCAAAAGCAGCAGTGTTTGCTTCAGTTGCAGCTACAGCTTTACCTTGAGGGATCAAGAAGTTACGACCGTAACCAGCTTTAACTGATACTTTGTCGCCTAATTTACCAAGGTTTTTAATGCGTTGTAATAAGATAACGTCCACAGCTCACCTCACTTACTTATGGTTGTCAGTGTACGGAATCAAAGACAAATAGCGAGCTTGTTTGATAGCTAACGCTAATTGACGTTGATAACGAGCTTTAGTACCTGTAATACGGCTAGGAACAATCTTGCCGTTTTCAGTGATGTACTGTTTTAAAGTGTCGATATCTTTGTAGTCGATGTACGCAACATTCTCAGCTGTAAAGCGGCAGAACTTGCGACGACGGTAAAAACGTGCCATTGATGTTCTCCTTATTCAGCTTCTTGAACTGCTTGTTGTGCTTCTTCACGTTGAGCTTTACGCGCACGTTTTTCTTCAGCACTCTTAGCAAGTAAAGATTCTTCAGTAATTGCGTGTTCACGACGGATGATGATGTTACGAATGATCGCGTCGTTATAACGGAACAATTCTTCTAATTCATCAAGAGTCGTTTGACCACATTCAACATTCATAAGAATGTAGTGTGCTTTGTGAATTTTGTTAATCGGGTAAGCCAATTGGCGGCGGCCCCAATCTTCTAAACGGTGAATTTGACCTTCAGCTTCTTTGATCTGAGAGATATAGCGTTCAACCATACCTACAACTTGATCGCTTTGGTCTGGATGTACCAATAGTACGATTTCGTAGTGACGCATTGTCAGCTCCTTACGGTTTAAGCAGCCCCTGATTATAAAAATCAGAAGCAAGGAGTCATAACTTAAAAAGTTATGTCGCAAATTGCGAAGCGGCGATTATAGTCAAATCAGCGTGATAAAGCAAATTTAGTGGGATTGTGTTTTTTAATTTTTTGTAGGGTCAGCAAAAAAGTAACAGCAATTTGTTTGGGAGATGAAATACAGTTTATGGAATTACAGCAAGGTACGAATAGGGTGAGAATTTTGGCTTAAATCAAGTGCAGAACAACTGAGGAGGGAGAATAAAAGAGAGTTCATTTAGGCAATAAAGAAGCGAATGTTTTTATTGCACGAAATGATTACAGCGAGGGAGAATAAAAAGATAGAGCGTTCTCTATCTTTTTAAAAAATAGGGAAGAATGGTGCAGGGCATTTGAAGCTAAAGCTAAAGCTTAAACTGATGACAGTAATCAGAATTACTGAAAAAAGGAAAAAGCGTTTTGCCCAAAGCTGATCGTCTTTAGCCTTAAATCCTAAAATACCAATGTAGAACCAGTAAATACAAAGTGCATTACAGATCACCAGGAAAATCATGTTGGTGTATTCATAAACATACAGTGCATTCATCGCAACAGTAAATAAAACCACATAAATCAGTGATTCAATCTTGGTTCTTAAAATCGAACGCGCTACAGGTAAAATCGGAACGCCTGCATTTTTGTAATCGTCAAAACGATAAATTGCAATCGCCCATGAATGTGGCATTTGCCATAAAGCATATGCAACAAAAATCAATAAGGCCGCCATATCGAACTGATGACTTACAGCCGTATAACCAATAACAGGAGGACTCGCTCCGGAAATACTACCAATGACGGTTTGATGGATTGTGGTACGTTTGGTCCACAAACTATAAAAACCGACATAGACCACAAAACCAATCACAGCGAATAAAAATGCATAAGCATTGACATAGAACCAGAGAATGCTAAAACCAATAATACCTAAGACCAAGGCATAGCACATGGCAACAGTAGGGGAAATGGTTTTAGTCACAAGCGCGCGGTTCATGGTGCGTTGCATTTTTTGATCGATGTCTTGATCAATTACATTATTGACGACACAACCAGAAGCAACCACAAAAGTTGTTCCAAGCAAGGTCAGTAATAATAAGAGGAAGTCTATAGAGCCTTGGGCGGCTAAGAAAAAGCCGCCCAAGGTGGTAATAAAATTACCGAAGAGAATTCCTGGTTTAGTCAGGAATAAATACTTTTTCCACATGACAATCAGTTTAGATCATCATGTTGTAGTGTAGGTAATTCATAATCCACACAGAGCCGACTAACAGTACAGCGATACATAAAATTGTGTAGATAAATGCAATAAGGTTCCAACGTTGGTCAGATGATGTATTCATGTGTAAGAAGTACACAAGTTGTACAAGCACCTGAGCAACGGCAGTGATTGCGATTACTGTAACTAAGACGCCACGACTGAAACCACCCGCCATCACCATCCCGAACGGGATGATGGTGAGGATAACAGAGAGGATAAATCCAACAGTGTATTGTTTAAAGTTACCGTGTGACGCACCTGCAGCATTATGCTCATGACTACTCATTAGAGAACTCCCAGTAAGTAAACGACGCTGAATACACAGATCCAAACGATGTCAAGGAAGTGCCAGAACAAGCTTAAGCAAGCAAGACGACGTGTATTCGGTAAAGTCAAACCATTCTTTTTGATCTGATACATCAATACCAGCATCCACACTAAACCAGAAGTTACGTGGATACCGTGTGTACCAACCAAGGTAAAGAACGATGATAAGAATGCACTGTGAGTTGGACCATGGCCTTCATGTACAAGGTGACGGAATTCGTAGATTTCCATCCCGATGAACGATGCACCAAAAAGGAATGTAATCAATAACCAAGTGATCACCTGATTTACATTCTTTTTATAAGATGCCAGTACAGCAAAACCAAATGTTACCGATGAAATCAATAAGGCAAATGTTTCAGTTAACACGAAGCCTAATGAATCATGGAACAGGTCATATGCACTTGGGGTTCCTGGTGGGATATGACTGCTTAATACAGCGAACGCGATGAAGAGTGATCCGAAAAGAATCAAGTCACTCATCAAGTATGTCCAGAAACCAAAGACCGTCAAGTCTGTATCATCATGCTCATGATGACCATCGTGGCCGTGGTTGTCGTGATGAAGTACTTCAGCCATTTCCTTAGTCCTTCTTCAAGTGTTTTTCAAGTAAAGCATAGCGTTCATTTTCAATACGCTCAACTTCAGCAGCAGGAACATAGTAATCCACATTCTTGGTGAATGAGCTTACGATCAAGCTAACAACAGCTGAAACAAATGAAACAACAACGAGCCACCAAATATGCCAGATCAGTGCAAAACCAAGAATGGTAATGAACATGGCAATGACGAAGCCAGCAGCACGATCAGTCGGCATGTGGATGTCTTCATATTTAGTATTACGTGCGTATGCTACACCATTTTCTTTGTCAGTCCAGAAACGGTCAATGCCGCTTGCATCTGGTTCATGCGCAAAGTTATAGAACGGAGCAGGGGAAGAAGTCGCCCATTCAAGGGTACGGCCATCCCATGGATCGCCAGTGTGGTCCATGTTGTCCTTACGTTGTAAGAAACCAACAATGATTTGCATCAAGAAGCATGCAATACCGATTGCAACAAGAACAGCACCGAATAACGCGATAGCCAAGTATGGATCCCATTCAGGGTTGTCATATGTATTCAAACGACGTGTCATACCCATGAAACCAAGGATATAAAGTGGCATGAATGCAAAATAGAAACCGAAGAACCAGAACCAGAACGCAGCTTTACCCCATGCTTCATTGAGCTTCCAACCAAACATTTTCGGCCAGTAGAAGATGATGCCGGCAAACATACCAAACACCACACCACCGATAATTACGTTATGGAAGTGAGCGATCAAGAATAATGAGTTGTGTACTAGGAAGTCCGCAGGTGGAACAGCCATAAGTACACCAGTTAAACCACCGATACCGAATGTTACGAGGAAGCCAAGCGTCCATAACATAGGCGTAGTAAAGGTGATGCGACCTTTATACATGGTGAATAACCAAGAGAAGATTTTCACACCAGTCGGAATCGCAATAACCATGGTCATGATACCGAAGAACGCATTCACGTTCGCACCAGCACCCATGGTGAAGAAGTGGTGAAGCCATACAACGAACGCAAGAACAGTAATCGCGATGGTTGCATACACCATAGACTTATAACCGAACAACGCTTTACGAGAGAAGGTTGCCACGATTTCTGAGTATAGACCAAATGCCGGTAATACCAAGATATATACTTCAGGGTGACCCCAAGTCCAGATCAAGTTCACGTAAAGCATTGGGCTACCGCCAAGCTCATTGGTGAAGAAATGGAAACCGAAGTAACGGTCAAGCGTCAACATTGCAAGGGTACCTGTTAATACAGGGAATGATGCAATGATGAGTACAGCCGTACACAGTGAAGTCCACGTGAAAATAGGCATGTCCATGAGTTTCATGCCAGGTGCACGCATTTTGATGATGGTAACAAAGAAGTTAACACCAGATAACAGCGTACCTAGACCAGAAACCTGAAGTGCCCAGATATAGTAGTCAACACCTACACCAGGAGAATATTGAATGCCAGATAGAGGAGGATAAGCCATCCAACCAGTCGCAGCAAACTCACCCAATACCAGTGAAAGCATCATCAAACCAGCAGCACCGGCGAATAACCAGAAGCTTAAAGAGTTCAATAATGGGAACGCAACGTCACGAGCACCGATCTGTAAAGGTACAGAGATGTTCATCATACCAACAACGAGACCCATGGCTACGAAGAAGATCATGATCACACCGTGTGCGGTGAAGATCTGGTCGTAGTGGTCAGGATGCAGGTAACCTTCACCGCCGCCTTTCGCGAGGAAAAGTTGTAGACGCATCATGATCGCATCGGCGAAACCACGCAACAGCATGACGACAGATACGATGATATACATGATACCAATCTTTTTATGGTCTACCGTAATAAACCACTCATTCCACAAATATCCCCATTTTTTGAAATAGGTGATACCGCCTAAAACAGCAATTGCACCAAGTGCCATAAAGACCATGGTGACAAGTACAAGGGGTTCTGTCGGGATCGAATCCCACCCAAGTTTACCAAAAATCATATCCATGTCTTATTCCCCTTGAGCAGCGTGTTCTGCTGCAGCATGAGTTTCTGCTGTTGCAAGTCCAGCAGAATGGTCAGCACCGTGATAGTTACTCATATAATGGTTGATAATTGTTTCAAACAATTTTGGTTCAACTGATGAGTAATAAGTCACTGGGTGTGGCTTAGTCGGGAACGGTTTCATCGCTTCAGCTTTAGCAAGCGCTTCTTCATCACCAGCAGCTTTAGCACGGTTGACTAAATGCTCGATCTGATGCTTAGAACGATCGCCATCTTTCAAAGTTGCTAATTCAGCTTGGTCAAGTGTACCTTTCTGAATTGCTTCAGGGTTAATACTTGTACCATTACCAGCTTTAACTGCTTCTACCCATTGCGCAAATTCCGGCTCAGTCACGCTGTGTGCTTTAAAGCGCATTTGTGAGAAACCATAACCTGAATAGTTTGCTGAGAAACCACGGAAAACACCTGGTTCATCTGCTAACAGGTGCAGGTGAGTTTGCATACCAGCCATTGCATAGATCTGGCCGCCTAACTGCGGGATGAAGAACGAGTTCATCGTAAAGTTAGAAGTGATCTTAAAGCTTACTGGTGTTTGCTCTGGGAAGCGTACTTCGTTTACCGTTGCAATGTTTTGCTCAGGATAGATAAAAATCCACTTGAACTGTTCAGCGACAGCTTGAATAGTTAATGGTGCTTTATCAGATTCTAACGGACGGTAAGGGTCGTACTTGTGGGAACCCCACCAAGTTAACCAAGCTAAAATACCAATAATAATGACAGGAACACCCCAAACAACGATCTCAATTGTCGTAGAGTGTGCCCAAGTAGGTTTATAGTCTGCATCTTTATTCGACGCGCGATATTTCCAACCAAACCACAATGCCATAATAATTGATGGAATTACCACCAATAGCATTAAATAGATCGCAGTCATCATCAAGTTACTTTGACCTTGACCAACTGGACCTTTATTGTTTAGAAGTACCATATCACCGCCACACCCAGTTAAGAGCGCGGCCATCGCAGATAAAGACAATACAGCTAAAATCGTTTGTCTCATTTTACAACCTCGGTGAAGAGTCCCATTCCCTAATTAAATTATGGGATAGCGATTAAAGTGTCGCGTGATTGATAAGAATTGTTTAAAAAATGCTTAGCAATCACGCGACACCGCTACGTTGTTGGGCATTATGCCTCATATTGAAGAACTAAGCTACTGATAAAGTGGCCTGAAATGCTTGTTTTAAAACCCGATTTATCTTGTAGGAATTAAGGTTGAGTTAAGTTCTTTTTGTATAGATATCAATTTAATATAAAAGAAAAGAGGATTAAATCCTCTTTTCTTTATCGAATTGTGACTACTGTTTAATTACCTTAGTTTTAGCCAATTTATCGTGCAGGGTTTGACGATTTTTGTTCAATGCGAAGAAAGCATAATCAACAATTGTAATAAATGGCATAAACAGTAAATTGAGAATAATAAAGAGAATGCTGCGCAACCAGAAAGCCCGAATTGAGCTGACCTGGGTCAATGTTTCAGCATCTACAATTTTAATTTTTGCAATTTTCTTACCAATACTCTGGCCTGATTTTGCAATAAAAAAGGCCTGAATCATCAACATGATAATCAAGTAGGCAAAAATACTCATCCAGGCTTCATTCGGGATGAGCTGCATCAGCTGTTGCTGTAATTCAACCGCTTTACTCGACGCCACTTGCGCTGTCTGTAATTGCTTTTGAATTTCAAATAATTCTTTATATTGAGCTTCATTAAAAAAGAATGAAGGAATGGCTGCCATTGGCAACCAAAGCATCAAGTCCAAGACTTTTGCCAGCGCACGAGAGTGAAAAGGCGCCAATTCAGGTTTGGCTTTTTGCTCCACCTTGATTTTAAAAGAAGACTCTTTGCTTTCGGTTGCAACGGGGGCAGCAAAAGCTGAGTAACCTACAGGTTCGTATACAAGTTTACCTTGAGTAAGTTCACCAAGTGTTTTCCATTCAGCCATACCTTCGTGCCAAGCCAGATCCGTCAATAAAACTTGTTGACTGGCAAGCATTTGGTTCACTTGTTCTAAACTATAGGGACCAGCTTGTTGATTGTTACGAGCCAAGTAAATTTGCATAAATAAAAATTCTCTATTCTAAAGATGAAAAAAGACCCTGCCAGAGAGGGTCTTTTTCTAAAAAAGATTAGGCTTTCTTGATTTGCTCTTCAGCAAGGAAGAACCAGGTGTCAAGGACTGAGTCAGGATTCAATGATACAGATTCAATCCCTTGTTCCATGAGCCATTTTGCAAGATCAGGATGATCCGAAGGACCTTGACCACAAATACCGACATATTTGCCTGCTTTACGGCACGCATGAATTGCCATAGAAAGAAGCGCTTTCACTGCTGGATCACGTTCGTCGAACAGGTGCGACACGATACCGGAGTCACGATCCAGACCAAGCGTTAACTGGGTTAAGTCGTTTGAACCGATCGAGAAACCATCGAAGTGTTCAAGGAACTGCTCAGCCAATAATGCATTGGTAGGAAGTTCACACATCATGATCACTTTGAGACCATTCTCACCACGTTTTAGGCCATTTTGAGCAAGTAATTCGATCACACGTTTAGCTTCAGAAACCGTACGTACAAATGGGATCATGATTTGAATATTGGTTAGACCCATTTCATCACGAACTTTTTTCAAGGCACGGCATTCAAGTTCAAAGCAGTCACGGAAGTTATCTGAAACATAACGACTTGCACCACGGAAGCCCAACATCGGGTTTTCTTCTTCTGGCTCGTACAGTTTACCGCCGATCAGGTTGGCATATTCGTTTGACTTGAAGTCAGACATACGCACGATCACAGGCTTATCTGCAAATGCGGCTGCAAGGGTAGAAATACCTTCAACCAGTTTCTCGACATAGAATTCGATTGGAGAAGAGTAGCCCGCAGTACGCGCCATCACTGCTGCACGTGTTTCGCGTGGCAAGCTGTCAATGTTCAACAATGCTTTCGGATGCACGCCGATCATACGGTTAATGATGAACTCAAGACGTGCAAGGCCGATCCCTTCATTCGGGATTTGGGCAAAGTCAAATGCACGGTCAGGGTTACCGACGTTCATCATGATTTTGAACGGTAATTGTGGCATAGAGTGAATTGAGTTGCGTTGCACTTCAAAGTCAAGCGCACCTTCATAAATGAAGCCAGTATCACCTTCAGCACATGAAACAGTCACTTCCTGACCATCAGCAAGTACTTCTGTAGCATTACCACAACCGACAATCGCAGGCACACCTAATTCACGAGCAATAATAGCTGCGTGACAAGTACGACCACCACGGTTGGTCACAATGGCAGCGGCACGCTTCATCACTGGTTCCCAGTCCGGGTCAGTCATGTCAGATACCAGTACGTCACCGTCCTGAACCTTATCCATTTCTTTAATTGAAGTCACAACACGAACTTTACCTGAACCAATGCGTTGACCGATTGAACGGCCTTCACAAATTACAGTACCACGTTGTTTTAACAGGTAGCGTTCCATTGTGCCGACATTCTGGCGGCTTTTTACTGTTTCCGGACGTGCCTGAACGATATAGATTTGGCCATCATCGCCATCTTTCGCCCATTCGATGTCCATTGGAGAGCCATAATGCTGTTCAATGATCAGGGCCTGTTTCGCTAATTCGTGAAGCTCGTGATCATTTAAGGCAAACTGTTGACGTTCCTGTTTCTCAACATCAACAATCACCACTGATTTACCCGCCGCACCTTCTTCACCATAAATCATTTTCTGGTGTTTAGAACCGAGGTTACGACGTAACACAGAATGTTTACCGGCGTTTAGCAGCGGTTTTGATAAATAGAATTCGTCAGGGTTAACCGCACCTTGTACGACCATTTCGCCCAAGCCATAAGATGCAGTAATGAACACCACATCACGGAAACCAGATTCGGTATCAAGCGTAAACATAACACCAGCAGCACCAGTTTCAGAACGAACCATACGTTGTACGCCAGCAGAAAGGGCAACAACACTATGTTCAAAACCTTGGTGTACACGGTAAGCAATGGCACGGTCATTATAAAGCGATGCAAATACTTCTTTTATTGCGATAAGAATGTTATCAATACCGCGGATATTTAAGAAAGTTTCTTGTTGCCCTGCAAATGAAGCGTCAGGTAAGTCTTCAGCAGTTGCCGAAGAACGTACAGCAACGGCAATGTCTGGGTTACCGTTTGAAAGTGCTGCAAAGGCATCACGAATTTCTTGTTCTAATGTCGCAGTAAGCGGAGTGTCAACAATCCATTTACGGATTTTTGCACCAGTCTCAGCAAGTGCAATGACATCATCAACATTGAGTTGGGTAAGTTCAGCCTGAATTCGAGCATTTAAGCCGCTTTGATCCAAGAACTCACGATAGGCAGCAGCAGTTGTTGCAAAACCACCTGGTACCGATACACCAGCATTGGATAAATGGCTGATCATTTCACCCAGAGATGAGTTTTTCCCACCTACGAGCTCGACATCGTGTTTTCCTAATTTTTCCAGACCGATTACGCGCGCTTCCAAAGTATTTACTCCACTTTTTTTGCAGTATGAATGACCATCATTGGTATGAAATTATACAAAAGTGCCTAGATTTAGTATTTTACTAAGCGACAGTCATGTTAGATGAGTTTACTATAAAGATTATAGAGCACTAAGACAAATGTTTAAGGAGAATTTTGATGCCCGTAAGTAAAGAAATTAAACGGAGCGTTTTTTTTATTTCAGATGGCACCGCAATTACTGCAGAAACCCTTGGACATTCACTACTTGCGCAATTTCCGAACGTGGATTTTGACATCCATATCATGCCTTATATCGCGACTGAAGAGGCCGCAATGGTGGCTGTGGCAGAGATCAATGCCTGCCAGTCTCGGGATGGCTCTTTGCCACTGGTTTTTGATACCTTGGTTGATCCGAATGTTCGTGAAATCATTAATACGGCCAAAGCGGTTAATCTGGATGTATTTGAAGGCCTGATCAGTAAATTAGAACAAGAAATCGGGGTACCGCCAACCACTTTGGTCGGGCAAACGCATGCGGTTACCGATTCTGAATATTATAAAGCCCGTATCGATGCAGTGCATTTTGCGCTGGACAATGATGATGGTGCCAGAACACGTCATTATGACAAAGCCGATATCATTTTGATTGGGGTATCGCGCTCTGGTAAAACCCCAACCTCGATTTATTTATCATTACAATTCGGG
This sequence comes from Acinetobacter courvalinii, assembly GCF_014635545.1. GTDB lineage: Bacteria > Pseudomonadota > Gammaproteobacteria > Pseudomonadales > Moraxellaceae > Acinetobacter > Acinetobacter courvalinii. Next base: position 1,698,515 of record NZ_BMDA01000001.1, on the reverse strand, counting down.
ATTCGTGTAGCAAACTACCCTTTAACCGAGGAAGACCTGGATGACAACCGTTTGCCAAAAGTGCTGCGTGAACATAAGAATAAACTGTTTGGCCTGATGATTGATGCCGAGCGTCTGGTCGCGATTCGTAATGAGCGTAAGGCCAATAGTCGTTATTCAAGCTTTAGTCAGTGCCAGATGGAACTTCGTGCAGTTGAAGGCATCTATATCTCGGAAGGGATTAAATATCTCAATGTCACAGAAATGTCGATTGAAGAAATCTCAACCCGTGTTTTGCAAATGACCGGTTTAAAACGTCGTATTGGTTAAAGATGAGATTTAATAGAAAAAGCGTGGTCGATGTGCTGCGCTTTTTTCTATTTTGGCAATAATAAAAACAGGACAATAGAATGAAAAGACTGGTACTTCTTCTACCGCTTCTTGTGATTTCGCAAACGCATGCGGAAACCTTGGCACAATTTGAAAAAAAGCTCATTCAGAAATATGCAAATAAAGATTTTTATCAGGTCAATCAGGCAATCGAGTCGGAAATCGTCGAGAAAATCGAGCATGATCCAGCCAGCTTTAAATATTCCTTTCCTGCTTTGCAAGACCATTACCATATGCATATCCAGTTTTCGCCGGATCAGCAGTTGAGGTTTTATACTTTTGATGTCGGTGGTGGTGGAACCATGGGTGAATATTCTTCTTATGTACAGACTCAAAATGAGGGGAAGATGCGCTTAACACCTGTCGAGACAGGTTTTATTTTTGATGTAAAGCAAACGATATTGGCGAAGCAACCGGTTTATCTGGTTGAGAGCTATTATAAAGGTAGCAGTTGTGTCGGTGCTTATGCGATTGCTGCATTTCAGCCGACTAAAACGGGAGCGGTGCGGCCAATAAAGCTCTTCCAGACCAAAACAAAGCTGCTGGATCATATCCAGGTTGATTTTGACTGTAACAATCATGAAGGCCCGAATGATGTGCCTGACTATATTCGCAGTGATAAAAAATTAGAAACCATTGATATTATGCTGCTGGATCAAAACTCAAAACCACAGGCCAAGTATTTGCGTTATCGCAAAAGCAATACGGTTTATCAGTATGTAGGCGTCGTGAAGTAAGCATCATTTATGAGAAATAATGCTTACTTTTAGATAGCCATTTAGCTGTTTTTAAGGTCCATCAACAGGCTAAAGTTCTCTAACCGTTTCTGGGTGTCGTAAATATCACAGGTGAAAATAAACTCATCTACTTCATATTGACTGGCAATTTTATTTAAACCCGCTTTCACTGTTTCTGCTGAACCGATTTGCGCCATGGCATAGAAATTCTGAATGGCAAGTTGCTCAGAACTGTTTGCCAGACCTTGAGTCGATGCAATGGGTGGTTTAAGTTTTAGGCTATGGCCCCGGATCAGGTTCAAGATCCGTTGATAAGAACTGGTTGCCAGATGTTGAGCTTCTTCATCGGTTTCAGCAACCACGGTCGGGACACCCATCGATACATAAGGTTGATCCAAATATTCAGAAGGCTGGAAATTATCCCGATAGATGTCGATGGCCTGACCTAACATTCTTGGGGCAAAGTGCGAAGCAAATGAGTAGGGCAGTCCCAGCTTGGCTGCCAGTTGCGCACTAAATAAACTTGAACCGAGTAACCAGACTGGTACATGGGTATTTTGCCCAGGCGTTGCAATAATTCGTTGACCCGGTTGCGGTGCTTTAAAATATTGTAAAATTTCCTGCACATCTTGCGGAAATTGATCCTCTGTTTCCTGACGTCCTCGACGTAATGCGCGCATGGTCATCTGGTCGGTGCCCGGTGCACGGCCCAGACCCAGTTCAAAACGATCTGGATAAAGTGTTGCCAAGGTACCGAATTGTTCTGCCACCACCAATGGTGCATGATTGGGCAGCATGATCCCGCCTGAACCCAAACGGATCTTTTGAGTGTTTGCCGCAATAAAACCTAATAAAACCGCTGTGGCAGAACTGGCAATCCCATCCATATTGTGATGTTCTGCCAACCAAAAGCGTTCATAGCCTAACTTTTCGGCATGCTGTGCAAGCTCTAAAGCATGGCGTAGTGAAAATTCAATACTCTTATCATCTCTAACAGGAGCTAATTCCAGAATAGAGAACTTTATATCTTGTAGTGTTTTCATCATTACATCTCAAAACCATATATCGAAATACTACGATATATGTTTGAGTTTGTATATCGAATTTGTTCGATGTATTGTTTCAGCCTATAAAAAAAGCACCCGAAGGTGCTATAAAGGGTAAAACGAACAAGAAACCGACTGGATTAACGATTTTTGTACCAGCCACGATGGCGTCCATTGTCATGACGATAGTTATGACGTGAATTATAGTAACGGCGATCATCATAAGAACGGCGATTGTCATAACGGCGGTCATAGCGACTGTCTTCATCACGATCTTGGCCAACTTTTTGACCGAGCGCTGCGCCACCAGCCGCACCTAAGGCTGCACCAATATAACCGCCGTTGGAACCACCCATGTTACGACCTACGGTATATCCGCCGACGCCACCTAAACCACCACCAATGGCAGCTTCGGTACGGTTACGTTTATTACTGGAGGCAGCTGCACCACCAGCACCACCAATAGCGGAACCAATCATGGCACCTGTATCACCACCAAATTGTTTACCTAATGCGGTACCGACCACACTGCCTAACGCTGAAGTTGCCGCAACGCGGGTTGCATTGTCTGCATGTGCCACAGTCACCATTGACGAGGTTGCCAAGATAACGCTACATAACCACATATTTGCTTTCATGATGAAACTCCTTATCCATTCTTTTGGACAGTATTCTTTTTGCTTGGGACAAATGTAACAAGAGTTTTTAGTGAAATTATGGAGTGCAATATCTGGATTGAGAGTATTTCACGAGGGTTTTGTATGGGTTCTATTACAAGTGAAGAAATTGTGAATAAATTATAAAAATAAAGAATGAATAAGCAATGAACAACGGGCTTTGTGCTAATCAGGTACAATAGAAAAAGTTTGGTTTAGGATCTAGATATGCTGCTGGAAAAAATTTTGCAATCTCAAGGCTTTGGTTCACGTAAGTATTGCCAGCAGTTAATTAAAAATGGTTCTGTCCAGATCGATCAACAGATGTGTGATAATCCCAAACAGAATATCAATACCGATCAGTTGCTGTTTCAGGTGTTTGGTGAAGAATATCAATATCGTGAGCATGTTTATCTGGTTTTGAATAAACCGCAGGGCTATGAATGCTCACATCAGGCCACACATCATAAAAGTGTATTCAGTTTATTTCCTGAAATTTTACTGCATCGAGGTATTCAATGTGTGGGGCGGCTGGATCAGGACACGACAGGTCTGTTACTTTTGACTGATGATGGGCAATATTTACAAGCCTTGACTCATCCGCGCAAACATGTGCCTAAGGTGTATCATGTCACTACCGCAGATCCGATCACACCTGAGCAAATTCAGGGCTTACAGCAGGGTGTGGAACTTCGAAATGAAAAAGGAATCTTTGCTGCAACGGATGTTACATTATTTTCGGAACATCAGTTGAGCATGACCGTTCATCAAGGCGTTTATCATCAAGTCAAACGTATGCTGGCTGCCGTAGGGAATAAGGTTGAAGCATTACACCGACATCAAGTGGGTTTACTTGAACTGCCTGAGCTGCCAGAAGGAGAATGGATGTATTTAAGTGCTGAGCAAAAACAGTTGAGTCAAAATATTGTTGTAAACGGTTAAGCCTTGTCGTATTCCACAGCTCCTCATTATTTCAAGAAGCAATGATAGGTCTTAAATTCACTATCCTGAATAAATCCCATGTGTTCATATAGACGATGGGATTGGTAGTTATTTTTTTGAGTTTCCAGACTAATCCGTAGCGCATTTTCATGGCGTGCAAAAAGGATCGCGGTATCAATCAGTTGTTTGGCTGAACCCTGTTTGCGATAGCTTGGGGTGACATAAACATCATCTAGTATGTAATAGGTTTCACAGGCCACCGAAGAAAAAGCAAGGTAGAGTAGAACAAAACCTGTAATAACATCGTCTTTTACATGAATGAAAATGACACTTTCTTTATTGTCAAAACGTTGCTTGAGAAATTGATAAGATTGTTCAAGATTTGATGATGCACCGTAGAATTGACGGTATTCGTCAAACAAGACAGCAAGTTGATGAAGATCTTCCTTTGTGGCTCGCTTAACAATCATTCCAGCCCATCCTTACAGTTATAATTTTATTTGGACTGTCAGAATAGCGAAAAAAATTCAGCTTAAAAAATAAAAACTTGTTTATAAATGCAACATTGTTAAGTTTTGTCACTTTCACCCAATAGTGCATTTAGCTCTTCGAATAGATCTTCATGATCATCCTCAATCTCGATTGCAGACGGATTTTCGGCAGATGCAGCAGCTTTGGATTTACGTAATTTAAGCAATTGTTCCATATTAATGTTCTGGTTTTCAATTGCGAAAGGAATCGATTTGGTCAGGACAACCTGTTTGAAGAAAAGACGAACGGCTTGAGCAGGGGAGATACCCAACTGCTTAAAAACGGCAAAAGCCTGTTTCTTTTCCTGAGAATCAAGGCGAACCTGATAAACTTCTGTTTTACGCATAAAAAATGTAACCACATATTTTTAGTTATCGTCATGTATTTTAAACCATTGCAATGTAATTTCAATATTTTTGAGGTGAAAAAATAGAATTTTTGTCATTACGATGTATTTACAGTGTCAGTTCGAAATTAGATTTAAAGTGCATTTGCTGTTGTAATACCGGATCAACAAAATGAATCTCCTTGGCCAACAACTGTAATGGATGGCTGAAATCATCATCTGTTTTATGTGCGACCACTGGATAAAACGGATCATTTAAGATGGGAATGCCCAGAGAGTTGAGATGGACGCGTAGTTGATGCTGCTTTCCTGTTGTCGGTTTGAGCAGATATTTTGCAAGGTGCTGGTTGTGTTCCAGCAACTCGATCATTGTTTCCGTATTCGGGGTTTTATCGAGATTAATTTGCATGGTGTAAAAAGGGTTGCCTTTTTCCAGATGCAATTGCAAGCTTTGTGGAAAGTTGAGTTCTGCTCGATAGGCAGCAATGGCGTGATAGTTTTTTTTGACTTTGCGTTCGGCAAACAGCTGCTGATAAATGCCGCGGGTTGCAGGTGTTTTGCAGAATAAAACCACTCCCGCCGTTTCACGGTCCAGTCGGTGAATAGGTGTGAGCTCAGCATAACCGGTCTGCTTTTTTAATCTTACCAAAAGTGTTTCCTGAACATATTGTCCAGTTGGCGTCATGGTGAGGAAGTGCGGTTTATCGGCCACCAGCAAATCTTCATTTTCAAATAAAATTTCATGCTGAAAGGGCACATGGATTTCGTTTGCCAGAAAACGATAATAAAAGAGGTGGGTATTGGGTGTGTAGATGCTGTCGATACCGAGTTTTGTGCCATCTGCTGCATAGATCAGCCCATCGGCAAAGCGTTGTTGCCATTCTTCTGGCTGGATATGAGGAAAATGCTGGCAGAGATAGTCAAAAATGGTATTTGCACAACCATCATGAGGTAAAAAAACTTTACTGGCACTCACGCCATCGATCAGTGGCGGAGTAAAATCTGTATTTGAGAATTTATTCATTGAGTTAAATTATGCCCTTAAAAATCAAGATGCGCATTTTAAGGGCAAATCAGAGTAAGTATACCGTTGATGTTATTGCTTAGATTGACATAATCAGAATTGATGAATTGCCTGTGTCCATCAATTCCTCTATGAATGATTGCATGAGTGGTCGGGTGAAGCTCTTTGTCGCTAGCAACTTGAATAAGATGCTCTACGAAATCTTTAGCTTGTTGAGGGGTATATTTAAATTCTGCAGTCAAAATAAAAATGGCGAGTTTATGAATCTCTAAAGCGGGTAGTTGATTTAAAAAACATTGGGCATGAATGGCACCGAAACTAAAACTCGCAAGAATTTGCCTTTCTAGCTCAGTTGTTTTTTCAAAAGGTTTCCCAATGGATAAAAAAAGCTGATGCGTAAATTTCGAAATGAGTATCCGATGTTCTTCCACAACAGTTTCCTCAGAAAATAATTTAGAAGTTGTTTTAAAAAGTAGCAACTTCTTTCTATGGATTAGGCTTTGAAGCAGGGCAATGTTATCATAGCCAGCATCCCAATTTTGTTCTATTTGCCATGTCATATTCAGTGAAATTTAAATTAAATCATGAACAAGACACCCAACAGTTTGCACGCATCCTGTCTCAACATGTGCATTCAGGCATTATTTACTTGATTGGTGATCTGGGTGCTGGCAAGACGACCTTTACCCGTTATTTTTTACAAAATCTCGGCCATAAAGGGTCAGTAAAAAGTCCGACCTATACGCTGGTTGAACCCTATACCATTCAGGGTAAAGAAATTTTCCATTTCGATCTTTATCGCCTGGATGATCCTTATGAATTGGAGTTGATGGGAATTCGTGATTATCTGGAAACGCCTGACGCCTTATTTCTGTTTGAATGGCCATCCAAAGGTGGCGATGAGATTCCAAAGCCGGATATCGTGATTGATATTCAAAAATCAGAGGATGAGTTGACCCGGTCTGTCACCTTAACTACAGAATCAGAATCTTTAATTCAAATTTTGCAGGAACAATTGAATGGCGCATGATTCAACCCGTCGTATTCATACCCTTGATGCTGCATTAGCCAACCAGATTGCAGCGGGTGAGGTTATTGAACGTCCTTCATCAGTGGTCAAAGAATTATTAGAAAACTCGATTGATGCGGGCGCAACTGAACTGATTATCCGGATTGCTCAGGGCGGTTCAACCCTGATTGAAATCATTGATAATGGTAACGGGATTCATCCGGAAGATTTACCTTTAGCCGTGATGCGACACGCCACCAGCAAAATTCAGACTGCAGATGATTTACACGCGATTGTGAGTCTGGGCTTTCGTGGTGAAGCCTTGGCTTCGATTGCAGCTGTATCGCGTTTGACCTTGACCAGCAGTCAGGATGAGCAGGGTGTTGGCTATCAGGTTGAAGTGAACGGGACAGCATTTGATCATCAGCAGATTCAGGCGGTGGCTGCCCAGAAAGGGACGCATATTCGGGTGCAGGATTTATTTTTTAATGTGCCTGCACGCCGTAAATTCTTAAAAAAACCGACCACAGAATATAATCATATTGAAGAAATTGTGCGTCGTCTGGCTTTAACCCATTTCGATATTCGATTTGTACTGGAACATAACGATAATATCCGTTTAAACCTGCCGATCGCGGATAGTGGCGAATTACGTTATCAGCGGGTGCAACAATTATTGGGACAGCAATTTATCCAGAATGCCTACTGGATCGATTCGGATAGTATTAATATGCGTTTATCTGGCTGGCTGGGTCATCCATCCGATGCGCGGGCACAGGCCGATTTGCAATATGTCTATGTGAATGGTCGTATTGTGAAGGACAAGACCATTTCGCATGCCTTACGTATGGCCTATGACGGTATTCTGCATGGTCATCAACATTCATCCTATCTGTTATTTTTAGAAGTTGATCCTGAAAATATTGATGTCAATGTGCATCCGACCAAGCACGAAATCCGTTTTCTGAACCAGCGTGAAGTGCATGAGTTCGTACGGCATTATGCCAAAGCAACTTTGTCGCAATTCCAGACGGCAACAGCTGATCTGGCACAGGCCATGAAAACAGATGGGGCAGAGAATAATTTCAGTGCCCTAGCACAGCCAAAATATCAGGAACAATTTAATCTGCATCGTGCCGCTGTAGAAGCTGCACCACAGGCCGCCCAGTCTGCCGAGGTGTCGACCGATTTATTGACCGACTTTCATCAGAGTCGCCCGCAGGCAATACAGTACAATTCAGCGCAAACTCAGCAACCACGTTACAACGGTTCAGTTCAACTGAATAATGCCTTGAAAACCTATCTGGCACCTTTGCGTGATGATGAGCAAATCTCTCCAGCTCTTGATAAAGGGGGAGTAACAGATGATCAAGCAATGTCATCTCGAGTGGATGAGTTTCCGTTAGGTATTGCAATCGCACAGCTACATGGCATCTATATTCTTGCTCAGAATACGGAAGGCCTGATTATTGTGGACATGCATGCTGCACATGAGCGGATTCTGTTACAACAGATGAAATCGGCATGGGATAAGCCTGAGTTCTGGACCTCACAGCAATTGCTGATTCCGAAGGTGGTTTCGATCACCCGCATGCAGGCGACGCGGATCGAGGATCTACAGCCGCAATTGCAACGTTTAGGTCTGGAAATAGATCAATATGGCGATGAGCAGGTAATTGTACGTGGTGTTCCTGCGATTTTGCACAAGGCTGACTTTGCTAATCTGATTCCAGAATTATTAAATGATCTGGACCCCAATGATGAGGCGAGAGGTTTATTGCAAAAACGTGATGAGCTTTTGGCGGGCATGGCCTGTCATGGGGCAGTACGTGCCCATCGACAATTAAGCCTCTCAGAAATGAATGCCTTATTACGTCAAATGGAACAGACCGAATTCGCCAGTCAATGTAATCATGGTCGTCCAACCTGGCGCGCGTTTCCATTGCATCAACTAGATAAATTATTTGCTCGAGGAGAGTAGTTTTACATGTCAAATCAATTGCCCGTAATCAATTTAATGGGGCCTACCGCAAGTGGTAAAACCGCATTGGCATGTGAACTTTACGAGCGTGGTAATTATGAGCTGATTTCAGTAGACTCGGCTTTAGTTTATAAAGATATGGACATTGGTACGGCCAAGCCGACCAAACAAGAGCAGGAGCAGTATCCGCATCATTTAATCGATATTATTACGCCATTAGAAGTATATTCCGCAGCACAATTTGTAGAAGATGTATGTCCATTGATTGATGATATGCATGCGCGTGGCAAGACCCCGATTCTGGTGGGTGGAACCATGCTGTACTTTAAGTCTTTGCTGGAAGGGCTGGCTGATAATCTACCGAATGCAGATCAAAGTATACGCGATGCAATCAGTTCTAAAGCAGAGCAGGAAGGCTGGCAGGCGGTTTATGATGAGCTGGTTGCGGTCGATCCTGTGGCGGGACAAAAGTTTAAAGTATCAGATAAACAGCGGATTATTCGGGCACTGGAGGTGTATCGAATTACCGGTCAACCCATAACAAAATTACAAGCTGAACAACCTAAAAATCAACCATATCGTTACACATTTCATAACTACGCATTGATGCCAGATCGGTTAGAGTTACATCAACGCATTGAGCAAAGATTGCGCAAGATGTGGGATATGGGTTTTTTGAATGAAGTAGAGAGGTTGATTGAAAAATACGATTTAAATGATGATTTACCATCGATGCGGTCTGTCGGTTATCGTCAAGCTTTAGAATTTTTATTAAAAAGTGACTTGAGTCTCGAAAATAAAGTAGAAATGGAGAACAAAGCGCTATTTGCTACAAGGCAATTAGCAAAACGTCAATACACTTGGTTACGTTCTTTGCAAGAAATACACGATTTTAAAACTTACGTGACGATAAAGCAGGCGAAAGAAGACTTGCGAAACTTCTTTGGATAAAGCAAAATTCGCAAGCTGTCTTTTTAATAATTTTTAGTTGAAAAATAAAGATAGTTTTTTTGCGCTGATTTAAAAATTTTTTGGAGTTAAAAATGTCTAAAGGTCAAACTTTACAAGATCCGTTCTTAAATTCTCTCCGTAAAGAACGTATTCCAGTTTCTATTTTCCTTGTAAACGGTATCAAATTGCAGGGACACATTGAGTCATTTGACCAATATGTCGTTTTATTGAAGAACACTGTAAGCCAAATGGTTTATAAACACGCGATTTCTACAGTTGTTCCTGCGCGTAACCCACGTCCAGCTGGTGCTCAAGGCGCTGCAGGTGGCTTCCCGGCTCAAGGCGCTACTGGTGGCTTCGGTGGTCAAGGTTCTACTGGCGGCTTCGGCGGTCAAGGTGGCTTCGGTGGTCAAGGTGGCTTCGGCGGTCAAGGTGGCTTCGGCGGTCAAGGTGGCTTCGGTGGTCAAGGTGGCTTCGGTGGCGGTCAAAGCGGCTTCGGTGGTCAAGGTGGCTTCGGTGGTCAAGGCGGCTTCGGCGGCGGTCATCAAGGTGGCTTTGATGGCGAAACTAAATTTGAAGATGGTCAAGAAGACGAAAATAATCGTTAATTGATCGATGATCTTTAAGAAAATGCCAGTCTTTTAATCGACTGGCATTTTTTTGTGTTTTAAAAAGCTAGAATAAATATTATGGAAATGATTGTTGCTGCGGCATGTTGTAGTGTTCTCGTCTCGATTGTATTGAAATACCTGAAAGCCAAGGGATTCGATGTTTTTCAAATGATTGCATGGAATTATTTAAGTGCAAGCATTTTATGTTATTACTGGTTTAAAACCGATCTTACCCATATTTCTTTCAATCACACGCCTTGGTGGCTGATTTTAGTGCTTGCTGTGCTATTGCCGAGTATTTTTTTATGTCTGGCAAAATCATTGCAATTCGCAGGGATTCTTAAAACAGAAATTGCGCAACGACTTGCGGTGATTTTGTCATTACTCGCCGCTTATTTTATTTTTGGTGAGCAGTTTAGTCAGATTAAGTTGATTGGTGTGGTTCTGGGAATCATCGCAATTTTAGCCATCATTATTGGTCAGGCCACGGAGCAGGCCAGTAAAGGCATCAATTTAAAATCTGCGTTGTTTTTATTCAGTGTCTGGGCGGGTTATGCTGCAATTGATGTGCTGCTTAAATACAGCAGTAGTTTGGGGCTTCAATCGGCTGTTACGCTGAATCTTGCCTTTATTGGTGCTTTTATCCTTTCAATTGCATATATCGCGATTACACAGCCGAATTGGCAGCCTAAAAATATTTTTACGGGTTTAGTGCTCGGTGTACTGAATTTTGCCAATATCGCTTTATATGTCAAGGCACATATGCTGTTCAAGGAAACGCCTGCCATTGTTTTTGCGGGTATGAATATTCTGGTGGTGATATTAGGTGTATTGAGTGGGGTGATCTTCTTTAAAGAACGTTTACAGGCCTATACCTGGATTGGTTTGGTCAGTGGTATTGTTGCGGTACTTTGTTTGGCAAAAGCCATGATGTAAAAAGGGAGTAACCAATACTCCCTTTTTTGAATGCTTATAAACGTGTGAAAATCACGTCATCAGGGAGACGTGATTTAGGCAGTTTGGCATTAAAATCACTGTCACTGCGATAACCCAACGCCACGATGACCGAGGCTTTTAGACCCTTTTCGGTTAATCCAAATTCCTGATTGATGGTATCACGATCAAAGCCTTCCATTGGGGTGGCGTCGATGCCTTCCAGACCTGCAGCAAAAAGTAATTGTCCTAATGCCAGATAGGTCTGATTTTCCATCCAGGCAGGTAGATTTTTCAGTTCATTACGATAAAACTCGACATAGCCTTCGCGTGTCGTGCGTTGTCCCTGTTTGGCTGTTTCATCTTTAAAACGGCCACTGAGATCATCCTGTTGCAATAACTGTTCTAAATACTCAGCCGAGATATCAGTATGTGTACAAAAGATTAAAGTATGCGAAGAATGAAGCACTTTGGCAGCGTTATATACATAGTTGCCCGTCAATCCTGATGCGATACGTTGTTTAGCTTCATCTGTCTCAGCAATCAGAAAATGCCACGGCTGGATATTCACAGAAGAAGGGCTGAAACGTAAAATTTCTAAAAGCTTTTCAAACTGCTGTTTTGGAATTTTTTTCTCTGCATCATAAGCTTTGGTTGCATAACGTGTTTTTGCTGTAGCTAAGGTATCCATCCGTCATTCACTCAATTAAAAGTTTCATTTATTTTACTTGATCTTACTGCCGCTGAAAGTAGCTAAATGTGATTTTGATATCGATTTAAGTGGTATATGCGCTTGATCAGAATGACTAAACGCTGATCCAGCGTAAGAAGATTAAGACCTAATATCGCGCGGGGATTGAAATGAATTTAAACATTAAAAAGTACAGAAATAAGAAATAGATATTTTAGTAAGCAAGCTAGTTAAATACTTAATAATGCCACTGTTTAAAATCTAATTGATAATTTTCTTGTGGATTGAGCTCTAAGATCCAGGCTGTATCTTCACGCCAGTCGCCTAATACAATACGCTGCTTATTTTGCAGTTGATGGATTTCAGGACGATGAGTATGTCCATGAATTAAATAATCAACCTGTTCAATCACGGATTCTACGGCTTGAGCATTCACATCCATGATGTCATAACTTTTGAGCTGTTTGGTTGCACTACTTTTTTTACGGAAACCGTTGGCAAGTTTTTGCCTAAAACTGAGCGGCGTTCGTTTTATTAGTCCTAATAACACTGGATTACGAATCACTTTGCGGAAACGCTGGTAAGCCACATCATCGGTACATAAGGCATCGCCATGTTCAAGTCGGAATTTAATGTGATTAATTTCTAGGGTATAAACATCGGGCAGTAAAATAGCGTTGAATTGGTCCAAGAATTTTTGGCCTAAGGCAAAATCACGATTACCGACTTGGAAGTAAATCTGATTACCAGCAGCAGAAAAGGATTGTAGGGCAGTGACAATTTCATCCAACCATGGAGCAGTGTAATCATCGCCAATCCAGGCATTAAACCAGTCACCTAAAATATAGAGCTGGGTATTTTTATTCTTGTATTCGTCCAGTAAAGCCAAAAACCCTCGAACGAGTCGAGGGTGATCAGGTGACAAGTGTAAATCTGAGATAAACAGATAGGTCACATTTTTATCCTTTTTAATCTCCCTAAATCCCTCTTTAACAAAGAGGGACCTGCGTAGCGAGGCTACTCAGGAGAGATTATTATTCAGAAATAATTTTAGCAGATTCAATCACAACGTTTTCTAAAGGAACGTCAGCGTGGTAACCACGGTTACCTGTACGAACGCCTTTAATTGCTTCAACAACGTCCATGCCTTCAACGACTTTACCGAATACAGCGTAACCCCAGCCTTGAGCTGTTTTACCCGTGTGGTTCAAGAACGAGTTGTTTTTAACATTAATGAAGAATTGAGCAGAAGCAGAGTGCGGAGCTTGAGTACGCGCCATTGCAATTGTGCCTTCATCGTTGCTTAAGCCGTTGTCAGCTTCGTTTTCGATTGAATCACGCGTTGCTTTCTCTTTGAAGTTTTCGTCCATGCCACCGCCCTGGATCATAAAACCATCAATCACACGGTGGAAAATTACGCCGTCATAGAAACCGTCACGTACATATTCTAAGAAATTTGCAACCGTTTTTGGTGCTTTTTCAGCGTTAAGCTCAAGAACAATACGACCTTTGTTGGTGTTTAATTCGACTTGAGGAAAACTCATTACATTAATCTCCTAAACATGGGCAAATTGACCATGGGTTTTTGGTTGAGAGAAGCATAAGCAAACTGTAAACTACAAGGCAAGTAAAAAACGTTAAAATCTTTCATAAATAGTAAAGATTGCGTTTTTATTTCCCATTTTTAACTGTAAGAAGTGATTTACACCCTATGAAGCCAAATGATGTTGTTTCAGAACTGCCAAAGACCCCGACGCCGAATACTCAAGCCTCTGTCGATGCTGCGCAGCAAGAACAACAGGCAGGCTTAGATTTTGTTCGTCAAGTCATTACTGATGATTTAAAAGAAGGTCGTACCCAAAAAGTAGTGACACGTTTCCCGCCTGAGCCAAATGGTTACTTGCATATTGGTCATGTGAAAGCGATTTGTTTGAACTTTGGGATTGCCGAAGAATTCGATGGCTTATGTAATTTGCGTTTTGACGATACCAACCCAGATGCTGAAGAACAAGAATATGTTGATGGTATTGCCAACGACGTAAAATGGTTAGGCTTTAACTGGGATGGCGAGCCACGTTATGCCTCTGGTTATTTTGATCAGTTATATGCATGGGCGGTTCAGTTAATTGAACAAGGTGATGCCTATGTGGATTTGCAAACTCCAGAGGAAATCAAGCTAAACCGCGGTAATTTCGTTGAGCCAGGTAAAAACTCACCTTACCGTGATGCAACAGTTGCTGAGAACCTGGCACGTTTTGAACAAATGCGTAATGGTGAAATCCAAGAGGGCGGTGCTGTACTCCGTGCCAAAATTGATATGGCCAGCCCGAATGTGCATATGCGTGATCCGATTCTTTATCGTGTATTGCATTCAGAGCATCACCAAACCGGTGATAAATGGAAAATGTATCCAATGTATGACTATGCTCATCCATTGTCAGATGCAATTGAGGGCATTACCCATTCACTCTGTACCCTAGAGTTCCAGGATCACCGTCCATTTTATGACTGGATTGTCGAGAAAGTTCATTCGCAAGCAGTACCACGTCAGTACGAATCTTCTCGTTTAAATGTTGACTATACCATTACCTCGAAACGTAAATTGCGTAAACTGGTTGAAGGCAACTATGTACACGGCTGGGATGACCCACGTATGCCAACCGTGGTGGGGATGCGTCGCCGTGGTTTCACCCCTGAAGGCTTGCGTGACTTCTGTAAGCGTGTTGGCGTTTCAAAAACCGATGGTATCGTCGATGTGGCGATGCTTGAGTTCTGTATCCGTCAGTCATTGGAAAATGCTGCAGCACGCGGTATGGCAGTATTGAACCCACTTAAAGTCACGCTTACCAACTTACCTGAAGAATTGGAACTCACTCATGCACGTCATCCGAACGTGGATATGGGCGAACGCATTATTCCGTTAACGCGTGAACTTTATATTGATCGTAAAGATTTTGAAGAAGTACCGCCTAAAGGCTTTAAGCGTTTGATTCCTGAGGGTGAGGTGCGTTTACGCCATGCTTACGTGATCAAATGTGATGAAGTGATTAAAGATGCCAATGGTGAAGTGGTTGAGCTTAAATGTTCAATTGATCCGGAGACTTTAGGTAAAAATCCTGAAGGTCGTAAGGTGAAAGGTGTGGTTCATTGGGTTTCTGCGACCAAAGGTGTCCCGGCTGAAGTCCGCATTTATGATCGTTTGTTTAACGAAGCCGCACCAGATGCAGATGATGACTTTTTGGCTCATCTGAATCCAGAATCATTAAAAGTGGTTCAGGCCGTGATTGAACCTGCTTTGGCACAAGCAAAACCTGAAGATCGTTTCCAGTTTGAACGTGAAGGTTACTTTGTGGCGGATCAGCAGGATCATCAGGCAGAAAAACCGGTGTTTAACCGTATCCTTGATCTGAAAGACAGTTTTAAAGCCGACAAGAAGTAAGAGTAAAAAGGGCCTAAATAGATTAGGCCCTTTTTTAATTGGACATGATTAAAGCGGATTGATTTGATAAAAATAAACCAATAGCACAAGGAATAAAACAGAAGCTAGGAATAAATACGTATTCAGCGTATGAAAACTTTTGATGAATTTTAATATAACCATTTTTCTCAATCACAAAAATATTACCAATTATTTGGCAATCACTGCATATTCATTGAACATTAGAATGAATTGAATTCTCTTTCAATATTTCAGCCTTCCAAGGGCTATATTTGTCCTAAAGCGTATTTATTTTCTGTCTAAAATGTATTTATTTCTTTATTTTCATTCAGGGGGTTATTTGGAGGTGGGAGAAAAAGAAGTGCTTTAAAAATTAAAGCACTTGAGATGAGATGCTGTTTTTTGAAGCTTTGGAAATTAGGCATTTTCTAAGTTATTCAAAAAGTGTTGCACGACTTTTGCAGTCTGTTGTTCCAGTTGCATGGCATAGGTCAAATTATCTGCTCTGAGCTGAGGGATAGACAGGCCTGCATGATGTATTTCACAGGTATGGCCAATCAGCCATTTTTCAAAGTTCTCTCCGACCACTTCAAGATGGAACTGTAAAGCCAGAATATTATTACCGACAGAAAAGGCTTGATTAGGATAGATTGCTGAACTTGCCAATAAGGTCGCATGTTCTGGTAAATCAAAAGTATCGCCATGCCAGTGCAATACTTCTACATGCTCAAGTGATGCTAATGGATTATTTTCAACCGCTTTGATCTCTAGCTGACTCCAGCCAATTTCCTTTTGCTGCCCTGCATAAACTTTTGCACCTAATGCATGTGCAATCAATTGTGCGCCTAAGCAAATGCCGATGGTGGGTTTATTGGCTTTCAAACGTTGTTTCAGTCCGACAATTTCATCGAGCAGAAAAGGATAGTCTTCGGTTTCATATACCCCAATTGGTCCACCCAAGATTACAGTGAGGCCTTCATAATTCAGGGCCGGACTGAGATCATCGACACCTGCTTCAAAATAACGTACGCGAAAACCGAGCTGATAAAAGACATCTTCTAAAGAACCCAGATCTTCAAAGGCAAGATGTTGAATTACATTCACGGTTTTCATAAAGGTGGACTTTGTCATTATCGCGTACCAAGGATGGATAGAGGAAACTTAGGTATCTTAATGCATTTATACCGCAGATGGGCTCATCCTGTATCAAGTTACAGCAAGAAGGGCGGATTATTATTTAAAAAGCATGTCAAAATAGTAGCTTACGATTATAAGTCTCTTCCATTACAGGGACGACATGCTCATCTTTGAGATCAACGCCAGAACGTCCCAGCTGTCTGGAGTTATGCATCAAAGCCAGTAGGCGTTGTGTTGCAATAGGAATACTTAAACCCGCAGGGCGAATATTGGAAATACAGTTACGCTGTGAATCTAGACAGCCACTATGTGCTTCCCAAGTGTAATAAAGGCCCATACTGTCTGGAGAGCTAAGGCCGGGACGCTCCCCGATCAGCATAATGAGCATACGTGCTTGGAAAATTTCGGCAATTTCATCTCCTAAGGCGACGCGACTGCCAGTGGCTATAGCAATAGGGGCTAAAGACCAGTGTTGTTCAGAAAAAGGCTGAATAAGTGCCTGAATAAAAGGTAGTACATTTTCTTCAATGGCACGCGCAGATAAACCATCACCAATTACAATACAGATATCATAAGACTGGCCATCTGACTTTACTTGCTGAAGTTGCTCAATAGAGTGGCTACAAAGCAATCGCCCCAAATCCGGTCGTTTTAAGTAGAGTTCTTTATGCTCAGCCTGACTTTTTACATGTACTGGATTTAATCCCAGTTGTTGTAGCTGCTCAGCCAGTAATTCGACATTTAAAGACTGGAAAACTGCATCTTTTGCTTGAGCATGGCTCAATTGAAAATCGAGCAATGCATGAGTCGGAATACTGCATCCTGCACGTCCAATCGCGATGCGGGCATCAGTAAACTGTTTTAGCGTTTCCCACTGATCTTGATGAGACTGGGCTGGATATTGGATATCTTTTGAAAGTTTCATTTTTGCTCTTCCTTAATGCATGAACAGTTTGGAAAATTGAGTAGGGACTTGCTCTGCCCAATGAATCTGGTGCTGCTGTTGCCTCAAGATTCCTTGTTGTTCTAACCAGTGAGAAAATTCAGGTGCAGGTTTGAGTCCAAGTAATTGCCTGAGATAAAGTGCATCATGGAAGGAAGTGGTTTGATAATTCAACATGACATCATCTGAACCAGGGATCCCCATAATAAAGTTAATGCCTGCTGTCCCGAATAGGGTTAAAAGTACATCCATATCATTTTGATCAGCATCGGCATGGTTGGTATAACAAATATCGCAGCCCATCGGAACGCCAAGTAATTTGCCACAAAAATGATCTTCTAAGCCTGCACGAATAATCTGTTTACCATCATAAAGATATTCAGGACCAATAAAGCCGACGACCGTATTCACCAGTAAGGGATTATATTTACGCGCAACGGCGTAGGCTCGCGTCTCGATGGTCTGCTGATCAACGCCATGATGTGCATTGCTGGACAGGGCACTGCCTTGCCCGGTTTCAAAATACATCACATTGTGACCTACCGTACCGCGATTTAGCGCAAGTGTCGCCTCATAACCTTCTTGCAACATGGCAAGAGAGATACCAAAACCCTCATTGGCTTTTTGTGTACCTGCAATGGATTGAAACATTAGATCAATCGGGGCATTTCTTTCAGCCAGTTGAATACCTGAACTGATATGGGTCAAAACACAAGACTGGGTGGGAATCTGATATTCCTGAATGACATGATCGATCAGTTTTAGTAATTCAGATAAATTATGCAGATTATCTGTTGCTGGATTAATCCCGATCACGGCATCACCATTGCCATACATCAGACCATCTAAAATACTGGCAGAAATACCCAATACATCATCGGTTGGATGGTTGGGCTGCAAACGTGTGGATAGGTGACCTTTTAAACCGATGGTATTTCGGAATTGAGTAATCACCTCACATTTGCTTGCGACATAGATGAGATCCTGATTGCGCATGATTTTACTGACAGCGGCTACCATTTCGGGCGTTAAACCAGCAGCAAGCTGTTGCAGTTTTTCGGTCGTTGCATTTTCACTTAATAACCAGTTACGAAAATCGCCCACAGTAAAATGTGCAATCGGGGCAAACAGGTCTGCCCGATGTTCATCCATAATCAGTCGGGTAATCTCATCTGTTTCATAGTCCACAACTGTTTCATGTAAAAAGTTTTTGAGTGGAACTTCTGCAAGTGTCATTTGTGCAGCAACGCGTTCTGTGGCGTCTTGGGCTGCCACACCCGCCAACTGATCACCAGAACGTAAAGGAGTGGCTTTAGCCATCAAGGTTTTCAAGTCGGCAAAATTGTATTGTTGTTGAGCCACGATTTGACGATAGCGCATGTGATTCTCCTTAATCTGCTGATTTATTCCTGTTCATTGCTTTTGAGATGAGCAAACTCTTCCTCTGGTGTACCTTGTATTAAATGATGGCGACTATAGAACATGAAATAGCCAATAAATAGCACGTAGATTGTAGCTGCAATACACCAGACTTTTGGGTTGACCAGAAAACCCGCAATCACAGCAATAGCAGCAAGAATTAAAGCAATACCAGACGTAAAAATGCCACCAGGCGTTTTATAGGGGCGGTACATAAGTGGACGGGATAGACGCAATTTAATATGCGAAAGCATCATCAGCACGTAGGAGATGGTTGCTCCAAATACAGCAATTAAAATCAGTAAATCACCTTCTTTAGTTAAAGACAGTAAGAAACCAATAATGCCTGGAATAATAATCGCTAAATAAGGGGCTTTATTCTGATTGGTGAGGGAAAGTGAGGTTGGCAAATATCCTGCACGGGATAAGGCAAAGATCTGTCTTGAATAAGCATAGATAATTGAGAAGAAGCTGGCAACCAGTCCTGCAAGTCCTACAAAGTTTACAAAATTGGCGAGCCATGTACCTTGTCCGTAGACTTTCACTAAAGCATCAACCAATGGTGCACCAGAATGTTGCAAAGCGCTTGCACCAGCAGCACCTGCACCCAAGAATAAAATCAGCATGGCAAAGGCGGTTAAAATTAACATGGCTCCGATTAGCCCGCGAGGTAATGACTTGGCCGGATCTTTGGCTTCTTCGGCCGCAAGAGGAACACCTTCAACAGCCAAGAAAAACCAGATTGCATAGGGAACGGCAGCCCAGATTCCTAAATAACCATAAGGTAGAAACGAACTGGCACCACGTTGTTGACCTGCCGGAATATCAAACAGGTTATGCATACTAAAATGCGGGAACATGGCAAAAATAAAAACAGCCAAAGCAATTGCAGCAACCAGTGTAATGGCAAAGATAATTTTGAGGGCTTCTCCAGCACCTTTAAGATGAATACCCATAAAAATGAGATAACAGGCCAGATAGACTTGCCAGCCACCAATACCAAATAATGACTCACAATAAGCGCCAATAAAGGTGGCGATTGCAGCAGGAGCAATTGCATATTCGATCAAAATGGCCGTGCCAGTTAAATAGCCCCCTAGAGGCCCAAAAGCCGTACGGGCAAAACTATAACCACCACCCGCAGTTGGCAGCATGGTTGCCATTTCTGACATGGAAAGGCATAAGCATAAATACATAAAGGCGACAATTGTGGTGGCGACAAACATTCCGCCCCAACCGCCTTGGGCGATACCGAAATTCCAGCCGGCAAAATCTCCAGAAATGACATAGGCCACGCCCAGACCAATGAGTAATAACCAGCCTACAGCGCCTTGTTTAAGCTGTCTTTGTGCAAAATAATCCTCAGAAGAGCTTGGGGATACTGACAATGTAGACGTGTGTTCTTGATTGTTCATACAAAACTCCATGTATTCGATTTATCAGCAAGATGCAAAAGCAATGCCGATATTGCACACCTTGTGCAAATCTTGATTGTGAATATCGATGTTTTAATCTGTTGTCATAGCAATAAAAGGGAAATCACGGTTGTAAAAATGCTTTTTGTCTAAAAAGCTGCCAATAACGCTGTGTGAAGTGAATTTTCATTTTAGAAGCCAGCGTAGATTTTTAAAAAGAAACTTACGCTGGCTTGTTACAGATGCCTTGAATATCGGACTTAGAAAAAGCCCATTGCTTTTGTGGAATAACTGACAAGCAAGTTTTTGGTTTGCTGATAATGATCAAGCATCATTTTGTGATTTTCACGGCCTACACCTGACTTTTTATAGCCGCCAAAAGCAGCATGGGCAGGATAGATGTGGTAGCAATTGGTCCAGACACGACCAGCTTCAATTGCACGTCCAGCACGATAGGCGGTATGGGTAGAGCGTGACCAAACACCAGCACCTAAACCGTACATGGTGTCATTGGCAATCTGGATCGCTTCATCAAAGTCTTTAAAGGTTGTTACCGACAAGACGGGACCAAAAATCTCTTCCTGAAAGACTTGCATGTTGTTATGGCCTTTAAAAATCGTCGGTTCAATGTAATAACCATTACCTACTGCTTTGCGTTCATGACCACCTAGCAGTACCTCGGCACCTTCCTGTCGACCGGTATCAATACAGCGTAAGATTTTTTGTTGTTGTTCCAGTGAAGCTTGCGCACCCACCATCGTTTCTGTATCAAGTGGATGTCCCAGTTTAATGCGTTTTACCCGTTCAATTGCTTTTTCCATAAACTGATCTGCAATACTTTCCTGAATCAAGGCACGGGATGGGCAAGTGCATACTTCGCCCTGATTCAAGGCAAACATGGCGAAACCTTCCAGAGTTTTATCCAGAAAGTCATCGTCCTGATCCATGACATCAGCAAAGAACAGATTCGGTGATTTTCCGCCGAGCTCGAGCGTCACAGGAATGATGTTCTCTGTCGCATAACGCATGATCAGTTGCCCGACCTGAGTTGAACCTGTGAAAGCAATTTTGGCAATACGTGGACTGGTTGCAAGCGGTTGACCAACCTCAGCGCCATAGCCATTGACGATATTCAGGACTCCCGGTGGGAGTAAATCCTGAATTAACTCTGCCACCAATAAAATCCCAACCGGTGTTTGCTCAGCAGGTTTGATTACGACACAGTTGCCTGCTGCTAAAGCAGGTGCCAGTTTCCAGGCAGCCATGAGGATCGGGAAGTTCCACGGGATGATCTGACCCACTACACCCAGCGGTTCATGAAAATGATAGGCAATGGTGTCTTCATCTATTTCAGAGATACCGCCTTCTTGTGCACGAATACAACCCGCAAAGTAACGGAAATGATCAATGGCTAACGGAATATCCGCTGCAAGTGTTTCGCGGACTGGTTTGCCATTGTCCCAGGTTTCAGCAACAGCCAGCATTTCCAGATGAGCTTCCATCCGGTCTGCAATTTTTAGCAGTAAATTAGAACGCGTGGTTGGAGAAGATTTATTCCATTCCTTTTTGGCTTGATGGGCGGCATCAAGTGCCAGTTCAATATCTTCTGCACTTGAACGAGGGATACGTGTAAAACTTTTGCCATCGACAGGGGAAATATTGTCAAAGTACACTCCTTTGACCGGTGCTATCCATTTTCCACCAATAAAGTTTTCATATTGGGCTTTAAATTGTATTTTGGAATCAGGTTGATTAGGATCGATATAGCGCATAAACATATTCCTTTATGTGTAAGTTCATTTGAATAAAGTACCGAGTACGTTATTGAACAAAGATTAAATTGCCCAAGGTTGGGAAAAGGTTGGAACTGCCTGTAAATGGACAAGGAAATTACAAATGTTCACAAAGAAAGAGCTACTTCAGCAAAGGATGCTGGTCGAGCAATGTCGTACCCAAAGTGTTTTAAATCCAAAACATGCGGAGAAACTTGGACAGAGCATTGCGAGTTCATGGGAACGTTCCACGCAAGCCAATATTCCGAAAGAGCGCGATGCTGCGCCTTTACAAGATCAAAGTACTGAAAGTAAAAGTTCGTTGATGCAGGCATTGGAGTATTGCAAAGAAGACTTGAAGCATATTGCAGAACAATCTTCGATGGTGTTGGCGGTTGGAGATGTGGGAAGCACCATTATCTGGACAGCAACTAGTGCGCAAATGCGTAATGCAGCAGAACGGGTGCATTTTGTTGCAGGAGGACAGTGGCAGGAAGAGCTGGTTGGAACCAATGCGCTGGCTTTGTCTCTAAAAACCCGGCAATCCAGTTGCGTATTTTCTAATGAACATTACATGACTTCGGTACATGACTGGGTTTGTTATGCGGCTCCTGTAGTTGATCCTCACTCCAAACGGATTTTAGGGGTGGTAGATTTATCAACGACCTGGAAAAATCATAATAGTCTGGGGGTGCTGGCTGTTGAGCGGTGTGCTTCAATTATTCAAATGGCAATACAAGAGTTACAACAACAATCGCTATATTTAAGAACCTTTTCGGCCCCTCAGGCTTCATTTAATGGTAAAAATCTGCTGCTGACCCCGCGACAGATTGAAATCATGACGATATTAGCGTTATGTCCCCAGGGGATGAGCCTCGATCACCTGCATCAAGCACTGTATGGGGAACGCAAAGTCAGTATCGGAACTTTAAAGGCAGAGATGTTCCATTTGAGAGAGCGATTAGGAAATGCCTTGGGCTCACGACCTTATCAACTGAAAGTTCCAGTCGAAGCGGATTTTCTGCAACTGGAACAAGCACTGGATGCGGGCTATTTAAATAGCGCTTTACAATGTTATACCGGTATCTTTCTGGCGAAAACCGAGAGTCCATTTTTGTGTACATGGCGTGACTGCATCGAATCGCGGTTAAGTCATGCGATTTTTCAGGCGCAGGAAAGTGATATTTTATTCAAGCATCTGGCATACAATCCTGAAGCGATTGACGTTGTGGAAAGATTGATGGAATTATTACCTATAGATCATCCTGCAAAGCAGATGCTCAGACGCTATCGTGACTGCTGAGCATCGTAAACTCATGTGGTTATTTAAGTTTTTCTGCCAGCCAGTCAAACAGCGCTTGATAGACTTTTTCCCGTACCGGTGGAGCTGAAAGCACAAGGTCATGTAAACCATTGTGAATCGCTAGAGTTTGTACATCACCTTTCATTTTCTTGGCATTCTGTGTCATATCTTTGACATCCAAAATGACATCACTCTGCTGTGCATCAATACCCCATTTTCTCGGATTGTTGGATTGATGTGAGTGCATGATCAAGGTGGGCACACTTAAGCTCACGCCTTGATGAATTTCTTTTTGTGCTTCATGAATCGCCGTCACAAAACTTAAATTCACAAAGGGCATGGTTTTCGGTTTCCAGTCTAAATTGAAATCCCATTCCCCATAGAAATCTTGATGTAAGCTTGGGGTGTACCATGGGTTGAGACCACTTGGGAACTTCGCCTTTGGTAGTCGTTTACCAACTTCACTGAGCAAGGGAATGCCGAGTTTTTTCTCGATGGTACTTTTGTAGAAATCATAAAAAGGACTATTGGCCCAAACTGCTTTAATTAAACGGTGATCCGGATAATGTGCCGCATAAAGTGTCACAATCAAACCGCCAGTCGAATGCCCAGCCAATACCACCTGTTGATGATTTTCTTGTCCAATGATTTCTAGGGCTTTGCTGATTTCGGCATCGTATTCGCGTAAATCAAGTACATAGTAGAATTTCTGATGGGGCAGTCTGGAACGACCGTATTTTCTCAGGTCCAATGCATAAAAATCATAACCATGATGGTTAAACTGTTCTGCCATTTCTTTCTGAAAGAAATAATCGGCAAATCCATGAATATATAAAACTGCTTTTTTTGTGGTTTGAGCAGCTTTCTTGCGTACCAGCGTGGCTACAACTTTCCCATCATAATCATCAGCGAAATTTAAGGTTAGTTGCTGATAATCTTCACCTAGTATATCTGGCTGATAAGTATAAAGATTTGAAGTCGTCATTTTTATAGATCAAGTCTGAATTCATTAATAAATACCTTAAATGAAAACATCTGGATGTCAACGTAAATATACGATCTCAGCAGTTGAGTCACGGATCATCATTTCATGTTAGAGCGCAGATTGGTACTGGATTAGATTTTTATTTTTGCCAAAAAATCGTTAAGCTATGTGCTGTTGTTTTTGACTGAAGAAATTATGAAACAAGAGACTGCACTGAAGTTACTTAAAGCTGGGGAAAATGTTTTTTTGACGGGTTCAGCTGGTGCAGGAAAAACCTATACGCTTAATCAGTACATTCATTATTTAAAAGCACGTAAAGTTCCGGTTGCGATTACCGCATCGACCGGTATTGCGGCAACGCATATGAACGGGATGACGATTCATACTTGGGCGGGTATCGGAATTAAAGACAGCTTGAGTGATGATGACCTCAAGCGTATGAAAGAGCGTAAATATTTAAAAGAGCATTTGGAAAATGCCCAAGTCCTGATTATTGACGAGATTTCCATGTTGCATGCCAAGCAGCTAAATCTGGTCAATCAGGTCTTAAAATACTTTAAAGAAAGTGATGAAGCCTTTGGGGGCATTCAGGTGATTGTGGCTGGGGATTTCTTCCAGTTACCGCCTGTGGGCAGAAAAGATGAAAATAATCGTGATAAATTCTGTTTTATGTCCGATGCCTGGGTCGAAGCCAAATTCCGGGTCTGTTATTTAACTGAACAACATCGTCAGGATGACGAGATTCTTAACCAGATTTTGAATGCGATTCGGGCGCAAAATATTCAGGACAATCATATCTCGGCCTTACATCAGTCACGCCAGCATGACATTGGGGAAACCTTTACCCGGTTGTACACGCATAATATGGATGTGGATAATATTAACTATCAGCATCTCAATGAAATTGACAATGAAAGCCATCAATTTAATGCAGTGCTGGACGGTAATGAAAAGTTAATTGAAACCCTGAAATCTTCAGTCCGTGCGCCAGAAGAATTGACCCTTAAAAAACATGCCAAAGTAATGTTTGTCAAAAATAACTTTGATATGGGTTATATCAATGGCAGCTTGGGCGAAGTCATTGGCTTTGAAGAAGATGATAAGCAAGGTATTTTGCCGAAAGTCAAATTGACCGATGGCACCACTTTTCTGGTTGAGCCAGAAACATGGTCAATTGAAAATGAAGCAGGTAAGGTGATTGCCAGTTATCAGCAGATTCCTTTACGTCTGGCTTGGGCGATTACTATTCATAAAAGCCAAGGCATGACACTGGAAGCGGCAGAAATTAATTTAAGCCATACCTTTGAGAAAGGTCAGGGCTATGTGGCTTTATCCCGTTTGAAGTCACTGACAGGATTGAAATTATTGGGCTTTAATGAGCAGGCACTGGAACTGGATAGTCTGGCCATTAAAGCCGATCGCCGTTTTCAGGAACTGTCTGCCGAAGCGGAAGCCAACTTTGAAAATATTGATCTCACCACCCAGCACAATGCCTTTATTCGTCATTGTGGCGGTACGCTGAATGCGACTGAAATCGCACGCAATGAGAAGAAAATTGCCAAAGGTGGCAAGCAGAACTACGCTGCGGCGACCTTAGATGAAACCCGTGCTTTATTTGAAGGCGGTTATGAAATTGAAGATATTGCGCATGAGCGTGGTTTAACGCCTGCCACGATTATCAATCATCTGGCGCGACTGCATAAGGAGCAGGGGCTGGATATTTCGGTGGCCAATCCTGGTGATGAAGTGGTTGAAGAAGTGCGCAAGATTTATAAACGCTTGCATAAGCGTAAAAATCCGGAACATTTTACCGATGATGGTGCAATCAAGTTGCGTCCCATCGTGGAAGCCACCACCCCGCGTATGGCCTATGATCAGGTTCGTCTGGCTTTACTGTTTATTGAATAGGACAAATCAAACATGCCTCATCTCGTTGCCAACTATTCAGCCAATCTGACTGAACTGGATCAGCACACATTGCTCAGCAGTGTTAATTCGGCATTGATTGCAACCCAGCTGTTTAGCCCGAATGATGTAAAGTCGCGCATTTTTAAAGATGAGGCCTTTTTGATTGGAATGGGCGAAACACAAGATGCCTATATCCATTTAAAGCTGTATTTGCTCAGCGGTAGAACGGCGGCACAAAAGCAGGATTTAGGCAGCGTCTTATTGGCGATACTGGAACAAAAAAACTATCTGCCGGTAGCGAATCAATTACCGTTACAGCTATGTGTCGAAGTAATTGATATGCCAAGCGAATATTATTTTAAGACAAGCGTTTAATTTTATGTGAATCAACTGCACTTGATTGCAAAGGTGAAGTTGATTCGTTTTTGAATAAAAATTCCTGATTTTTAGACTTATCCGTACAGTGAGCTATGTTTTTATTTTCTCAGATGATTTTGTTCATGGGCAGAAAAGCTGGTGAGGGCGTAACATTAAAAATATAGACAAGTATGTATGCTGTTTATAAAATGCGCGAAATTTTATTAAATAATCTATAAAAAGATGCTGAAAAATATCTTTCAAGCTTTAGAGACTTTAGGGCTGAACGCGCAAAAACGTGCGATCCATGCTCAGTTCTCCAACTCATCTTTAAATGATCAAGTATTCTTACAATATGTAGAAGGCACTCATCAGCTCAATCAGGGTATTGAGCTTCAACTGCTCTGTCTTTCGACCAGTGCCGTCATTCCATTAAAAAGTTTTATTGGCAGTCAGGTTGCCATTGATATTGTGACTGATCGCGCTGAACTGACCCGTATCACCGGTATCGTGACCCAGGCTGATGTTGGGGCGAGCGATGGTTCGCTCACCTTGTATAAACTCGGTGTACAAGACCCGACAGCTTTATGGCAGCATCGACGTAATAGCCGTGTGTTTATGGCGAAATCAGTTCCAGACGTCATCCAGATCATCTTCAAGGAATGGCAGTCTAAAAGTCCGTTATTTGCAGCCAGTTTGACCCTGGATGTCAGCGGACTTAGCCAAGACTATGATGTCCGTCCTTTTATTATGCAGAGCAATGAAAGCGATTATGACTTTCTGACCCGTTTGATGCGGAGTGAAGGGATCAACTGGCTGATTGATGAAGCCCAGTTAAAAGTTGCCAGCTCAAGTGAGCAGATTCAGGCCCAGAAACTCAGACTGATTGATGATAATACTCAATATAACGCTTTGGATCGCCGTCATATCCGTTTTCATCGCAGTAGCGCCACGGAAACACAGGACAGTATCATGGCATTCGTCGCCCAGCGTACATTACAACCTGGCGCGGTACATGTACAACGTTGGCAAGCCGATGCTTTGCAACAGGAAGAAGGCGCGGGTAGTGTTCAGAGCAAGCATCAACATAGTGACCAGCATGATAACCAGCAACTGGCGCTCGAGCAGGCATGGCATTTTTCACCGGCCTGGATTCAGGACCTGAATGGTGAAGATGGCACCACCAAAGCAGGCAATGCCCAGATCGAAAAACTGAATCAGAATTTAGGACAATACTACGATGCTCAGGCCAAGCAGTTTGTTGCAAATTCGACAGTTCGGGATGCGCAGGTCGGTTACTGGTTTGAATTGAATGAACATCCTGAAATTGATCAGCATCAAGGCGCAGACAAAGAATTTTTAATTACCTCAAAACACTTTTATAACCAGAATAATTTACCCAAGGACCTGACGGATCAGGTTCATGCCTTACTTCAGCACAGTAATTGGCCGTTAAAAGGCCTGAATGCAGCACAGGCCGACGAACGCCAGGCGAATCAGCTGACGCTACAACGCCGTAATATGGCATTGGTGCCAGAATACAATCCTTTGCAGCATCGACCAGCAGCCCATCCACAACGCGCTCGCGTGGTGGGACCGAGTGGTAATGAGATCCATGTGGATGAATGGGGACGCATTAAAGTCCGCTTTTTGTTTACCCGTACAGAGGACCATAGCCACGATGGTGGTGCAGGTGCCAATGACAACGATACTGATTCTGCCTGGATCGATGTCCTAACACCGTGGGCGGGTGAAGGTTATGGCGCACGTTTCTTGCCCCGTATCGGTGAGATTGTGGTGATCAACTTCTTTGATGGCAATATTGATCGTCCCTATGTGGTGGGGAGGATTCATGAAGCACAACGGAGTCCAACCAAGTTTGACAATGTCGGCAAGCTGCCGGATACCAAGAAATTGGCAGGGATTAAATCTAAAGAATACCAAGGCGAAGGCTTTAACCAGTTACGTTTTGATGACACCACGGGTCAGATCAGTGCACAACTACAAAGCAGTCATGCTGCCAGCCAGCTGAATCTCGGTAAACTGAGCCACCCAAAGGACAAGGCTGAGAGTGAGGACCGTGGTGAAGGTTTTGAGCTGCGGACCGATCAATGGGGGGCTGTGCGTGCAGGTCAAGGTTTGTTGCTGAGTACGCAGAAACAGGATCAGGCCCAAGGCGAGCATCTGGATGCGCAGCCAGCCAAGCAACAGATCGAAGGCAACCAAAGCAATGCCAAAGCATTAAGCGAAGTTGCCAAGAACCAACAGACCGACGAAATTGAATCGGTTGAACAATTGAAAGCATTTGCTGAACAGATTGAAGCAAAAATTGCCAGATTTAATAAAGCTTTATTGCTACTGAGTTCACCGGCGGGGATTGGCCTGAGTACCAATGAAGATATCCATGTTTCTGCGGATGGGCAGATTAATCAGATTGCAGGCGATAGCATTAACCTGAGTACGCAAAAGAACCTGATTACGCATGCGCAAAATCGAATCAGTCTGTTTGCGGCGCAGAATGGCATCAAGCAGGTGGCTGCGAAAGGTAAATTTGAAGCGCATGCCCAATCGGATGGGATGGATTTACTGGCCAAGCAAGGCATCCAGATTATCTCGACCGAAGATCGTATAGAAATCATCAGTCCAAAAGAAATTGTAATTACAGCGGGTGGTTCTCAAATCAAGCTCAATGGCTCAGGGATTTTTCCGACCACAAGTGGCAAGTTTGAGGTGAAAGCAGGGCAGCATTTGTTTATGGGCGGGGCGAAAGCGAATGTACAATTACCCGCTTTGCCTAAATTCGATAATAAGAATTGGATTGCTTTGGAGTTACTGGATACCTTGGGTGAACCATATACTGATATTAATTATAAAATTCATTTTGAAAATAATCAGATTATTGAGGGTAAGCTTGACTCGGAAGGTAAAGCTCATCATGACAATGTTCCTCAAAAGGCGATTAAAGTGGAATACGAATTTGATCCAGGTGATGATCCTTGGCCAGATTTTGATGAATTATTCCAGGCAGTAGAAAGAAATATTAAGTAGAGAAAAAATATGTCGGATTTTTTAGATGATGTTGCAAATAGTGCAAAGAAAATAAAAAACACAATCACAGATACGATTTCTACTGGTGCTTCTAATGCACAAAAAACAGTTGCATCGGGATATGACACGGCTAAAAAAGGAATAAACCAGGCTCAAAAAGAAATTTCTGAGAATATAGATGCTGCTAAAAAGAAAGCGCAAGAAATCAGCACTGATATTTCTAAAAATTTAGATGAAGGTAAAAAGAAACTAGAGGCTGCAAAAAAACAGGTGCAAGGGGCTGCTCAACAGGCTGCGGATGCGGTTACTGATCAGACTATTAAAAATGCTTTAGCTTTTTTTTCAGCTGCACAAAAAGGTAGTGAGGCTGCTAAAAATGTTGGGATATGGCTATGGGAAGTTATAAAAGGTGACTTTCATGAAGATCCGACTACAGCACAAATTGCTACAGGTATGGTTGTTTCAATGATCCCTGTCGTGGATCAGATTTGTGATGTACGTGATTTCTTTGCATGTGCAATTCAAGTTAGAGAGAAGCCCGACGACAATATGCCTAAAATTATGATGGTAATTACCGTTGTTGGAATTGTTCCAACTGTAGGTTCTTTTGCAAAAGGTATGTTGAAAATTATACTTTCAACGCTTCGACGTAGTTTTAAAAATGTACCTGCCAATTTTCATCGTTTACCTGCATTCGAGAAAAAAATAGATGAAACGCTAGAAAAAGCTTTAAAACAAGTCAGAATATTTTTAAATAGGGCTGATGTTCAGAAATATATTCAATTTAAAAAAATTGGTGATCCTTATAAATTTGTAGCTAAAAAAATTGAAATAATAATTGCAGAAACAAGTAAAAATAGCTCATTTGCAATTAAACAATCAAAGTATTTATTGAGTAAATTTGATCAGCTGATTACTTATGTTAAGCGTCTGGGCGGAAATAATAAGCTAGTACAAGAAGCCTTGGAAGAGCAAAAAAAATTACAGGATTTTGTGAATAATAAATTACCAAAGCTGTTGCAAGATAATGAAGTCTTAGGAACAGTGATTAAAATGTTGAGAAAAATTCAACGTCGTTTAGAAATTGAAAGTGATATGGCTTTTCGGGCATCTGTAAATAAAACTAATCTGGATCGAGTCTGGTTTCCATATCTAGATGAACTAGAACAGATGAAAAAGAAAACTCCAAGTTGGGCTGACAGAAACGCAGGTAGATTAGTTAATAAAGCTCACCCAGATCCTGCACCTCCAGCTAATCAAGTTCAGTTTTTGAGTCAAGAATATCCAGATATTGGGGAGGGTTTTAAAACTTTTGCGAGGAATGCTGCAAAAGCGACAGAGTTTAAAGAAGGTGAAGTTTTATATCGAGTAATTTCTCCTGCTTCTATGGATAATTCAGTTTGCTGGATGCGGGAGTCAGAATTTAAAAAGCTCAAGAATAAGGATGACTGGCGTCGTAACTTTGCTGTATGGGGGAGCTGGAACAGCAATGGTGAATATGTAACCTATACTGTTCCTAAAGGAGGATTAAAAGCTTGGGAAGGAAAAGTGGGTGCTCAAGTTATGGATACTACAGGGAGAAAACCAGCAGGTCTGTCTGATGCAGAATGGGCAAAAAAGATGGAAGATGCAAAGGAGTTTTCCTTAGAAGGTGGAGCAATCCAAATTGTACTTGACCCTAAGATGCTGCAATCTTCTAATATTAGTGCACGCAAAGCAACAGGTTGGGGCTACGGTGATGATGAATTAGGTCATAAGGTTGATTTAGTTGGCGTACCAGTTCTTAAAAATAATGTTAAGTAGAGAGTAAAAATGATTGATCAGCAAAAATTAGAACTATTTCCAAAAGAAATTTATTTATTGGAACAATTTCTTTCGTATGATTATTACTATGAAACGGTAAAGTTATGGGAGGAGCTGATTCAATATGCTGAGGGATTATTAGACAAATATAGTGCTCATTTAGCACCCGATCATCGTGCCCAACATCCATCTCATCAAGCCGACTATGTGTGGGGAACCATCGTACTACCAAATTTTAAAGGCGTCCTCCATCATTTAGTTGATGGCTTGGATGACTTAAAAGAGGGCTTTTTGCCTATATTAAGAAGAATGAGTGGCATTCGTAATGCTCTTATTGCTCAATGGAGAGATTATCCCTATGACTGGATGGATCATGTTGAAAAAGGCTCGGCTGCTATTTATAAAGCTAAACAGGATATTGTATCAATAAGAGCTAATAATACCTTTATTGCAAGTGATTACTATGACTCGCAATGGGACTATAAAGATCTATTAAAAAATGATTTATATAAAAGAGATGTGGGTATAGAGTATCCTCCAATATTACCTAAATATTATTTAAATCCTAATATAAGTGTAAAAACTGATGAACCAATTATGGTGACAGGTTTTTATCGATCTACTGAACCATATTCAGCATGTAAGTTTCTGATGCATGAAGAAAAAATGTCAGCTAAGCATCCTGAAGACTGGAAATTAGCTCCAGCGGTTCAGTGTTTTAAAACGAATCCTGACCTTTTTACGACACCAGATACAATTGAAAATTCAGAAGAAGTAGAAACGACATGGATACTGGTGGAAAAAGTAGTTGAGGAGGGTGACGGCAGTTTGGTATTTAATGAAGAAAGAATATCTCAAAAAGGTGGAGAAAAAGTAAAGAAAGCTGGTTACTGGTCTACTCCCGCACAACCGGATACAAGGCTCTATTTTACTCAAGGTGCAATATTGCCAGTGCTTCCTGAAGCAGACTGGGGTGAGGTGTATTGGTATTGGGATGGTGACGAATAACTAATATGCCCTTCGGGGCATTTAAAATTTTGAGATTTATATAATTAAAATGATTGATTTAAAGAAGCTAGAGTTATTCCCTCAAGAGATCTATGCAATTGAACAATTTATTTCATATAACTATTACTATGAAACGGTAAAGTTATGGGAGGAGTTGATTCAATATGCTGAAGAACTATTAGATAAATATAGTGCTCATTTAGCACCCGATCATCGTACCCAACATCCATCTCATCAAGCCGACTATGGCTGGGAAACCATCGTACTACCAAATTTTAAAGGAGTGTTACATCATTTAGTTGATGGCTTGGATGACTTAAAAGAGGGCTTTTTGCCTATATTAAGAAGAATGAGCAGCATTAATAATGCTGCAATCGCACAGGGTAGAGATTATCCATATGACTGGATGGAAAAAATAGAAAAAGGAGCTGTCGAAAAATATGAGGCTAAAGAAAAAATTGTTCTAACTCGAGCAACGAATATCTATATTGCTAGTGATTATTATACAGCTCAATGGGATTATAAAGATCTATTAGAAGATGAGTATGTTGTGGGGATAGATTTTCCAGAGTATTTACCTAAATATCAGCTCAATACGAATATTATGGTTAAAACTGGTGAGCCGATCATGGTGACAGGGATTTATCGTTCAATTGAGCCATACTCTGCTTGTAATTTTATGATAAAAGAAGAAAAAATGTCAGCTAAGCATCCTGAAGACTGGAAATTAGCTCCTAAAGTTTTCAGCTTTAAAATGAATCCAGATCTTTTTACAACGCCAGATACAATTGAAAACCCACTAAGGGTTGAAACGACATGGATACTGGTGGAAAAAGTAGTTGGGGATGGTGATAGCAATTTGGCATTTAGTAAAGAGAAACTTTCTCAATAAACTTCATTACTGGTATAAAATGACAGATTACGCTAAAAAGATTCTATTAGGCTTTTTACCTATTATTTTATGTATGAGTTGCAGCAATGGTCAGCCAACTGCCCAGACAGATTCTGATACTGAAGGATTTGTAAAAAAATTAAATCCACAATATCGGTTTAAGGTGCATGGTTGTGCAATTAATTATAATGGTACAGATCTCTAGATGAACTCTGGTGTTGAGCTTTGGCTCAAGGCATTAGGAAAAAATTATAGAAAGGTGGACAGCACGGATGGAGCTAACTTAACCAATTTATATATCTATGATGATATAGGTGTTCGCTTGGTTGAGAGAAAGAATGACAAGCAAATCGATAGTTTGCGTTTCCGTTTAGAACGACCAGAGCATAATATAAAGAAAGAAACAGATGCAGAAATAGAAGAAGAGCTAAAGAAACCTGATACAGAGCAAGTGAGAAGTATCTTTAAAGATGCGATTGATGTAGATGGTGTACTTGTTGGTGCTTATCCAATGCATGATGAAATTAGAAGTAAATTTCATTCAAAAACACGGGTGAGCTACAATCTTACGTCGGTGTGTAATGAAAATCAAAAAGGTGAGGAATTTGGAATTGAGTTAAGTACCAGCTTTAATGATCCGGAAGTAATTGATCATATGTTTTTTTATAATTACTTAGATTCGATGACTGAGGAACAAAAAAAGGAATTAGGACGTAGAACTGATGAAAATGGCAGGGAAATTTGTGGCGAATATTTTGATGTAAAAACTATGAAAATTGTTCCAAGTTACTGTACGCCAGAAGAATTGGAAGAGGAAAAGAATAAGAAATAGTTTTAAGAAAATGACGTGTTCTTGGCAAAACTTTCCTGTGATTTAAATAGATTGTTTCTTATCTTTGTATGACTTAATAGCTGAACTTATTTTAATCAAGGTGATATATTACCATCGCATACTAAAGCAGATGGGGAAGCCTTAGGGTACTTGGATATTGAAAAATAATCTATCCCATAAAAAAACGCACTCATCAGTGCGTTTTATCTCGTCCATATGTTGCGTCAAACAACCTCAATATCAACATACTGCTGAATTAAATTATCATCAAGCATATGAACATAATCCAAAAATGCGATATTAAAACTACCGACAGTCTGCGCATGCTCAAAGGCCAGTTTTCCAGCAATGGCAAAATGAATATGTGCAGCCAGTGCTGCAATCGTAGCTGGAGCAACTGCATGATAGGCCGCGGTTAAAGCACCCAAGGCACAGCCAGTGGCGGTAATTTTAGGCTGTAAATGACAACCACCATTGACCTGAATAACCGCATCGAGCTGCTTGGATATGATGAAATCAGACTCGCCAGAGATCGCCACACACTCGGTGTGTTGCAATAAGCTTTTTGCCTGGGCATATACATCCTGACTGTTTAAGGTACTGTCTACACCTTTAGACTGAATCTGGTTGCCTGCTAATGTACTGATTTCAGAAGCATTGCCACGAATAATACTGGGGTGGAATTGCAGAAGCTGATCAACGGTTTCGCTACGCCATTTCAAAACTGCGCCATAACCTACCGGATCAAGTACCCAAGGCACCTGATGCTGCTGTGCCGTTTTCGCCGAAATTAACATGGCTTGGGTTTGCTCAGTGGTGGGTGTACCGACGTTTAGACTGAGTGCTGCACTGATTCTGGTGAAATCTTCAGCCTCAAAAGGATTATCAATCATGGCAGGCGAAGCACCTGCAGCCAGCAAAATATTGGCAACATAATTATTGGCAACGCTGTTGGTCATGCATTGCACTAAAGGAGCCTGTTGTTGTAAGGCACGCCAGGCTTCAATGACTTGATCAATCAGTTGTTGTTTTTGTGACATGACATATCCTTTATAGCAGCTTTAAGCAGGGCGTTAATGGGTGAAATAGTGATCTTGATGCTTACATTTACGGCAGATCAATGAGACATAATCCTGTGCATCATAATCTACGATCAGATCATTGGAACCACAATACATGCAACGTTTAACCGAATAAAAATTTAAACGGGGCTCGATTTTTCGCCAAGATTTCCAGACTGGCTGGATAAAAATACTTTCGTCATAACCCAGAAATTTAAACAATAATATTTCACTCATTTTACTGAATGGAATGGTGTAAGGGCGTGGCAAGGTGGTGGTTTCCCAACGTTCAGACAAAGCACGTTCACGATATTGTTCCAGCGTCTTTTTCAGCAAGTTGGTATTGATAAACTTGTCATTTCTCGGCTGTAAGGCTTTCTGTTTGTGCAGATATTCCAGTGCTGTCTGGATCAGATAGAAAATCTGCCCGACTGCAAGTCCTTCCATCAAGCGATAACAGAATGCCTGAAAAGGGCGGTTCCCCGCAATTTGAATACCCCAGGTGCGGCAAGAGAACTGCATGAATTGTACAATCTCTTGGTAGAGTACCAAGTACAGCACATCTTTGACTTCATCTGTACTTTTAAAGGGAATACCCAAACTCAGGTTTTCATAAAACCATTGACGTAATTGTTGAGCAATGCTGAACAGGCTTGGGTCCGCGTAGCCATCCAGCCGGATATTCAGATAAAAATGTTCAGTTTCGATATGGCTATCTTGCGATTTCAAGATCCCGGATTTCAGCAGTTCCTGGACAAGCTGGTGCTGAAACAGATAATTGGGAGTAAAGTCATGATATTTAATGTTTTGCCAATGAATCAGTTCATCATGCTGTACGTCTTCACGCGCGTAACCATCGAGCACACTCAGCAAAAATAGTTTATGCAAAAAACTGAGCTGATTAAGACCATAGACCACTTCATCTTTGACTTTATATTTACGTTGTTCTTGTAAAATGGTTTGTTGGGTCTGTTTCTTACGGCTAGCAGTACATTGGGCACAATGACAATTGAGTTTACTATCGCTTTTAAACACCCGATGCTGGCAATGACTACATTCATGAAACTGAAATTCTTGTGCATATTGTTCAGCTTCGACCCAGTTCATTGAGGCTTGGCACAGAGGGCAATGGCTACTTTCATCTAACTGTTTTTGTAGAATCTGTAAATCCATTGATGTTAAACCTATGACCATTTAAAAGGGAATTATACATACTCTGTAGGCAGAGTGATGCAAAGTTTATAGACAGTTAAGCTCTGTTATTCACATCAGCATGACGTTGCTGGATAGTGTCGTAATGACTGAATTCAACCAGATGTATAAAGCCAAAGTTAAATACCTTATACCTTTGTGGCGTTCAAAACGATGGGGTGAAATCTTACATGCTGTGCCAATCTGGCATCACTAATTCAATAATGTGTGAATTGATTAAAATTTTCTTTTATTTTAATGGATTAAATAATCATGCGTTGTGTTGACTGTTTGTAAACGATGGCATAAAAATGAAGTTATAGATGGATCTATTTTGCATTACGGAGATTATTATGCAAAAAAATGCACTCATGAAAGGAATCATGGGGAGTTGCTTGGCGGTATTCGCCAGCATGAGCTTTGCCGCAACACCAGAAGGCTTCTGGAAAAGTATTGATGACCGCACGGGTGAGCAACTTTCAATCGTTGAAATCAAGAAAAAATCAGATAATACCTATACTGGCACAATTGTATACCGCTATCCAGTGCCTGGCGGTACGGTCTTGACCCATTGTGTGAAATGTCCTGAACCATTCAAAAACAAACCTATTTTAGGGCTGCAAATTGCTTGGGGATTGAAAGAAGATCCGAAAAACCCGAATCAATATATCGATGGACGGGTATTAGAACCGAAAAGCGGCAATGTTTATAAAGGCAAAGCCCAACTCAGTGCTGATGGTAAGCGTTTACGTATGCGTGGGTATATGGGGGTTTCTGCATTGGGACGAACACAAGTCTGGCTGCGTACCGATAGTGCAAATCCATAACCGAGCCTGATTTTTAAGAAAGCCTAAACGACTGCTTTGGGCTTTTTTATTTGCCTAAAGAGTACTCATTCTCTTATGAAATTAATGCATAAAATCCGTTATTTCTTATACAAATGAACTCTGGCGTACAGTGTAACTTTATGAAAATTGTGATAATTTTCGTGCTTTAAACCTATCTCTTTGGATAGGTTGTTTTTTAGACGGGGTGAATATGCTAAATCGTATGCTCATGAAAGGAATCATGGGACTCACATTTGCTTGCGCGAGCGCAGCATCATTTTCAGCTTCAATTGAAGGTTATTGGAAAAGTATCGAAGAACGAACCGGTGAGCAACTTTCTATTGTCGAAATCCGTAAAGGCAATGACGGTCGTTATCATGGAAAGATTATTTATCGTTATCCAAATTCGCATGGAATTGCATTAACAAACTGTACCAAATGTGCGGCACCGAATACCAATAAACCGATTCTAGGATTGGAAATTTTGTCGGGTTTTAGAGAAGATCCAAATAAACCAGATTCTTATATAGATGGGCGTGTATTAGAGCCAACATCGGGTCGTGTCTATAAAGGTAAAGGTGTGGTCACGGGTGAAGGAAAGCGTTTACGTATGCGGGGTTATATGGGCGTTTCCGCACTGGGACGTACGGTGGTCTGGCTGCGTACTGATAGCGCCACGCCTTAAATGTAATAAAAAAACCTCGAATCGATTTCGAGGTTTTTTTATGGTTAAAGTGAATGGCTAAACAGGGCATGGTAAGTTTTCGTCCTCCTGTCCAATTTTTTTAGCGGCAATCAATGCCTGTACTTTTTTACTTGGCAGCTTTTCTTTGCCAAGCGCATCATAGGTATTCACAATATTGGTGACTTCTAGTGTGCTCAGCTCAATTCCTTCTGCAGTTAAAAAAACGGAAATGACATGATGATCCACACCTGCTTTTGCGAGATCATGGATTGCCTTGATATTTTCTAAACGGTAAAGATGTGCTTTTACTTCCATCGTCATCACCCTCTGTTATTTTATTGACCTAGATTGGCATAATTGATTAAGCAATAACCATGCACAAAATGTAAAACCCAATCAAAAAATGTAAGTTAGGCGATATAACGCAACCGGTTCTGTAGTTTTTATTTAAGAATGGAAAACTGTGTTGTAATTCTGTCTAAACGTCTAGGTTCTATCCGCATTCAATTTGAAAAGCGCGAGATCAAGCCCAATAAAACTGTTAAAACCAATGTATGCGTCTAAAGACAGGTTGTTCAAGTTGGCGTATGATCGATTGATCAAGAAGTCTTGCCAACAAGACCATCTAAACGACATGATGAAAGATAAGGAATACTGATGAATATTGCGGCACAGCCTCCTGTACAAACAGACCAAACCATTTATTTAAAAGATTATCAAAAGCCAGCTTTTTTAGTTGAATCGATCAACCTGGATATTCAGGTTTTTGATGAGCATACCCTTGTAGACTCGACATTGGTGATGAAGCGCCAGACTGCAGGTGATTTAGTCCTGCTGGGGCGTGATCTAGAATTAAAATCGATCCAGTTAAATGGTCAGGTGCTTAATGCGGATCAGTATCATCTGGACAGTGAACAATTGGTGATCACCGATGCACCAGATGAGGTCATTATTCAAACTCAGGTAGTGATTCACCCAGAATCAAATACCCAGCTTGAAGGTTTATACAAGGCGGGTGACTTGTTTGTGACCCAGAACGAACCTGAAGGTTTCCGTAAAATTACCTTCTATCCCGATCGTCCAGATGTGCTAGCTGAATTCACCACCCGGGTAGAAGCCGATAAGAAATATCCAGTATTGCTCGCAAACGGGAACTTATTGGAAACAGGTGATGCAGGTAATGGCCGTCACTTTGCGATCTGGCAAGATCCAACCAAAAAGCCCAGCTATTTATTCGCCTGTGTGATTGGTGATCTGGCGGTATTGAAAGATCGTTACACCACGTCTGAAGGTCGTGATGTGGCATTGGAAATCTATGCAATTGAAAAAGATATTCCTAAATGTCACATTGCGATGGAAGCTTTAAAGCATTCAATGCGCTGGGATGAAGAACATTATGGCCGCCCTTACGATCTTGATAACTACATGATTGTTGCGGTGAGTCAGTTCAACATGGGCGCAATGGAAAACAAAGGTTTAAACATCTTTAATACCTCATGCGTGCTGGCCGATGAAGAATACACCACCGATGCTGCGATTATGCGGGTACAGTCGGTAATTGCCCATGAATATTTCCATAACTGGACCGGTAACCGGATTACCTGTCGTGACTGGTTCCAATTGTGTTTAAAAGAAGGCTTAACTGTTTTCCGTGATCAGTCTTTCTCCGAAGATTTACAATCTGCTGCGGTACAACGGATTGATGATGTGGCGGTATTAAAATCGCATCAGTTCCCTGAAGATGCAGGTCCATTGTCACATCCGCCACGTCCGGATCATTTTGTCGAGATTAATAACTTTTACACCGCAACGGTGTATGAAAAAGGTGCTGAAATCAACCGCATGATGGCGACCTTACTGGGTAAGGAAAAATATCGTCAGGGTACCGATGAATACTTCCGCCGTCATGACGGACAAGCGGTTACGGTTGAAGATTGGGTGGCTGCATTGAGCGCAGGTTCAGGTGTTGATCTTTCTAACTTCCTGACCTGGTATAACCAGCCAGGTACACCAAAGCTAGAGGCCAAAGGTGAGTATGATGCAGCTGCACAAACTTATCGCCTCAGTTTTAAACAAAGTCTAAAAGCGCATCCTAAATATCCGGACTTGAAGGCAGTGCCAATTCCTGTCGCTTTGGCATTATTCAATGCCCATAGCGGTGAGCAATATACCTTGCACAGCGCAGATCTGTTTGTAAATGATGTCAAAGATGGCGTGTATTTATTTGACCAGAATGAAGCCACGATTGAATTTACAGGCGTGACTGAACAACCTGTTGTATCGTTATTGCGTAATTTCTCTGCACCTGTGAATCTGGTCTTTGATTATTCCGATAATGATCTGGCTTTCCTGATCCAGCATGAAACCAATGGCTTTAACCAGTGGCAAGCCACCCAAACCTTGCTCGAGCG
Organism: Acinetobacter courvalinii; assembly: GCF_014635545.1. Classification (GTDB taxonomy): domain Bacteria; phylum Pseudomonadota; class Gammaproteobacteria; order Pseudomonadales; family Moraxellaceae; genus Acinetobacter; species Acinetobacter courvalinii. The sequence goes on along the minus strand of NZ_BMDA01000001.1, from coordinate 1,658,252 downwards.
GATTTTATTAGAAGATCATAAAGCCGATATTTATATTCAGGCCATTCAAAACACCTTGCCTGAGCTGGTCAATAAAGATCCTCTATTGGCATCACGTTTATTTGATGTGCCAAGCGAAAATTATTTAGGTAGCCGTATCGATCAGGACTATGAACCTGAGCTGGTGCTGGAAAAGCGCGAAGCCGTGTTGAATCGTTTAGCACGTGAGTTAGGCTCATTCTGGAAAGACACGTATCTGGCTCTAGATCCTGAATTGCAAAAAGAGTTTTCTCTGGCAATGGGGGTGCGTGCGCTGAAAAATATCATGTTAAATATGCTGGCGCGTAAGGGTGATGATGCGGTATTTGAGCTGGCTTATGCGCAATACCAGAACACGGGCAACATGTCTGAACGTTTAGGCGCATTACGTGTTTTGGTCTGGAACGATGCACCGCAGGCGCAAGCTGCATTAGCGGATTTTTATAACCGTTTTAAAGATGAAGCCTTGTCTCTGGATCAATGGTTTACCATTCAGGCCTCTAATCCAAATGCGACAGCTGAAACCATTGAATATCTCACCAAGCATGTGGACTATGATCTCGGTACACCCAACCGTATCCGTTCGGTTAGCGGCGGTCTGGCAGCCAATCCAGTAAATACCTGGAGCTTTGGTGTTGATCATTTCATCAGCTTGGCAGCTTATCTGGATGAAAAGAATCCAATCTTGGGTTCACGTTTACTACAGGTGCTTTCTCGCTGGTACACCTTGGCCGAACCACAACGCACTCAAGTCCAGCAAGCGCTTCAGGCCTTGCAACCGAAAGTAAAATCTAAAAATGTAGCTGAGACATTAAATAGCTTGTTAAGTATTTAATTCAAGTTTCAATTCCATTGCAAAAAGGATGTCGTCAGGCATCCTTTTTTATTTGACAATAATAATTGTCATAAATAGTATGAAAACGATTCGAATGCAATGGATGACTGCAATGGAAATAAAAACAATCACATTACCGACACGTCAAATTGAAGTAGAAGTGTATGCACCTGCACAGACTGCGGAAAATGCACCTGCAATTTTATTGCTACACGAGTTATTTGGCATACTTGATGTCTATCGGGAAGATGCTCAAGACTTAGCCGATCGCGGTTATCTGGTCTATGTGCCAAATCTGTTTAGTGGCGGCGCAGTGAAATACTGTATTCGCGCCATGGTAAGCAAAGCAGGTCGCAGTAACGCAGCTGATAGTGAGGTCAATCAGGAAATCCATGTATTGCTGGATGCGCTTAAAGCAGACCCAAGATCGAATGGTCGTTTAGGAATGTTGGGACAGTGCCTGACCGGGGGATACGTGATTCAGATGGCAAAACGTGACGATATGCTGGCGCCTGTAGTTTATCACCATTCTTTAGGGGTTGAAGGGGCTGGCATTCCGAAAAAAGAATCTCTGGATGAGGTGCGTATTTTACAGGGACATTGGTCAAACATCGATCCATTTTGTCCGGCCAGCAAACGCAATAAACTGATCCAGCAACTGGGAGATCGGGTAGAAGCCTATACTTATAACATGCCACATGGTTTCCGGAGTGTCAGTCGTGGTCTACCTGAAGCCAAACTGGTATGGCAGCGAACCGTTGACTTTTTTGATCGGGAATTAAAACAAAACATAATATAAATCATTGGAACAACAGGTTATTATTGCTAAATATTAACTTTTACAAATAAAAAGTGAGGGGAAAATGTCTGAGAAATACGAGTATGCCGGCTTCTGGATTCGTGTTGGTGCAGCAATTATTGATTCAATTATCGTACTGGTGGCCTTGATTCCATTAACCATGATTTTTGGTGGTGGTGAAACCACGGTCGCTTCTGATGGATTTTCATCGTTCCAGTTTATGTCTACTTCAGACTGGATCTGGCAAATCATTAGCGCCATATTTTATATTTTCTGCTGGATCAAGTTTGCTGGTACACCGGGTAAGCGTTTACTGCGTTTGAAAGTGCTGGATGAAAAAACTGGAGAAAATATTAGCGTTGGGCAAGGGGTAATTCGTTATATCGGTTATATTCCTGCAACGCTGGTGTTTTTTATTGGCTTGATCTGGGTGGCTTTCGATGCCAAGAAACAAGGCTGGCATGACAAAATGGCAAAAACTGTGGTGGTAAGAGAGCTTTAATTTAGCGTGAAATTTTATCATGTAATAAAAAATTCATGGGATAGGGCTTGTGAATCAGTTCGCATGTCCTATAATGCCTTTGAATTTATTCACGGAGATCCTAAATGGGTAGTTGTTCGAGGTTCGGGTTGATCAATCGATTAAACCAAAGCGAATACTGAGCAAGAGCGCCTTTTAGGTCGGCTGTCTTGCAATGAGATAGCTTTGAAATAAATTTTTTTAACCCTTCTGTATAATTTTGCTGTATTCACAAAATTTATTCTATTGACTGCAACCTGTTTAGTTTCTCACCTAAAATGGGGGAGAAGCCTATGTTCTTTCATGCGTCCATTCAATGGCTTGCTGTTATTCATGTATTTGTTTTATCTGGTTTATTGCTGACACAAAAAACCAAGGCGGGCCCACTGATCAATACCGATGATGTCTCGATTACAAAGGCACAGCATTGTCAGCTGGAAAGTACCTATACGCGTAATAAAGATGGCAGTTGGGGCTATCAAGTTGTGCCTGCCTGTAATCTTAATGAAAATTTAGAAATATCCTTAGGTTATCATTCCAGCAAGGATATTGATCAGATTCATGGTTTTTCAGCTCAGGCCAAAACCATATTAAAACCGATGGAAAATAATTGGGCGGTTGGCTCTAGTTTGTTGCTGTCACGAGATGATGTTTCACACCATGGTGGCCAACTGGACTGGTTTTTCAATGTACCTGTAAGTTTTGAATTTTTAGATCAACGTTTAGCTTTAGATACCAATCTTGGTTATCAACATGCCGATGAACATCTGGTTCGTTGGGGCGTGGCTTCAACCTATAACATAACGGATCGGCTGGGGTTAATTCTTGAAACCTACAATCAGGACCGTCAGGCACCGTTCTTTCAGACCGCAGTGCAGTACAGTATTATCCCCAATGTGTTAAGCCTGGAAGCATCCTTTGGTGATCGCTTACGTGCAGAGAAACAGCATTGGTTCGGCTTGGGGCTGAGTTTTACGCCGTCATCATAATTGCAGCTTTTCATAATATCCTTCATTCAAAATCATGAATAATAAAGAGGTGGAATATGCAATTAAAATTTCTGCAACATACAGATTTTTCTAATATTCTGGATACTTTAATCAGTCTTTCTGTCGCATTTATTTTAGGTGCGCTGATTGGTTTTGAACGTCAATACCGGCAGCGTACTGCAGGTTTACGGACCAATGTACTGGTAGCAGTCGGTGCTGCCATTTTTGTGGATATTGCGATTAATCTGACCGGCGCCGATGGGGCGGTTCGGGTGATTGCCTATGTGGTTTCAGGAATTGGCTTCTTGGGTGCAGGTGTGATTATGCGTCAGGAAGGTAATATTCATGGTCTCAATACCGCAGCGACCTTATGGTGTTCAGCAGCAGTCGGGGCGTCTGCGGGTGCAGATCTGGTGATTGAAGCGATATTGGCGACCTTATTTATTCTAGCGGCAAATACCTTGCTAAGACCGATTGTGCATGCGATTGACCGCCGTCCGCTGGATGATGATACTGAGGTCATGCATGTGATATATATTATTTGTGATCGTAGTCACAGCAAAGCCGTCATGGATGAGCTGAATCTGACCTTGATGCATCATCATTATCCTGCCAAAGATATTGAGGTCACACCTTTTGGTGAAAAAGAGGTCGAGATTGAAGTGACATTGATTGCCACCTCGATTGAAGCAGAAGAAGCGCAACATATCATTAACCACCTAAATGCCATGCCGCAGGTTCGTCAGGCCTTTTGGGACAAAAATACCATCAATTAAGTTTAGGAAAATCTTCCCCTAAAGCATCGAATTGGGATGCATTGTCCTATAAATGATATATATGGCCTGTATTGTTTCCTTTAAAATGAAACGCACATGATAACAATGAGAACAGTATGAGTTCAGAAGCACATTCTATCAGTTTAATTGCACCAGTGGTTTTGCTGGCTGCCGCTGTCGTTGCCGTCCCGATATTTAAGCGGATCGGGTTAGGTTCGGTACTGGGATATTTGATTGCCGGATTGATCATTGGGCCATTCGGGTTCGCATTTTTCCATGATTCCGCCTCGATTCTGCATATTGCGGAACTGGGGATCGTGATGTATCTGTTTGTGATCGGGCTGGAAATGCAGCCTTCTCATTTGTGGAGCTTAAGGCGGGAAATTTTTGGTCTGGGCACTTTACAGATCGTGGCATGTGGTCTGGCATTAACTGGGGTAGGACTGCTGTTTGGCTTTAGCTGGCAGGTGGCTTTCATCGGTGCTGCTGGATTTGTACTGACTTCAACTGCCATTGTGATGCAACTGTTGGGAGATCGGGGCGATATTACCCAGCCTCATGGGCAAAAGATTGTCGCTATTTTATTATTTGAAGACTTGTTGATTGTTCCTTTACTGGCCATTGTCGCCTTTATGGCACCAAACCATGTGGTGGAAAGTACCTCTACACGTCTTGAAAGTATCGGTATCGGTTTAATTGCAATTGCTGGACTGATAGCTGCGGGTTACTGGTTATTAAATCCTTTATTCAGGTTGCTTGCTGCTGCAAAAGCCCGTGAAGTCATGACAGCCGCTGCGCTTCTGGTGGTTTTAGGCGCAGCCTTGTTGATGCAGGTCAGCGGACTGTCTATGGCGATGGGGGCTTTCCTGGCAGGGGTATTATTATCGGAATCTACTTTTAGACATCAGATTGAAGCCGATATTGAGCCTTTCCGTGGATTATTGCTGGGCCTGTTTTTCCTGGGCGTCGGCATGTCGCTTGATTTATCTGTGGTTGTACAAAACTGGCAACTGATTCTGAGTGGCGTCATCGCCATGATGTTTGCCAAGGCGCTGATGATTTATATCGTGGCGCGTGTAAGCAAAAGCCCGCATACCGAAGCTTTAGATCGTGCGTTGCTGATGGCACAAGGCGGTGAGTTTGCTTTTGTACTGTTTGCCGCTGCAGTCAGTGCCCAGGTGATTGATAACACGGTCAAGTCTAATCTGACCGCGATTGTCGTGCTTTCTATGGTGTTGACCCCGATCGTGGGAATTCTGTTTAAACGCTTCACTGAAAGCAAAGATCCGATTAATCTGGATAATGTCACGGTTGCCGAAGGTTTGAGTGGCAGTATTTTAATGATTGGTTTTGGTCGTTTTGGTCAGGTTACCAGTCAGCTGTTACTGGCACGTGGTGTTGATGTGACCATTATTGATAATGATATCGACATGATACAAAACGCAGAGAAATTCGGTTTTAAAATTTATTATGGTGATGGTTGCCGTCTGGATATCTTGCATGCCTCTGGTGCTGCGACAGCACAAGCCATTGTTGTCTGCGTGGATAGTAAGGAAACCACCAACCGTATTGTCGAACTGGTCACACATGAATTTCCATTGGCAAAGTTACTGGTTCGCTCTTATGACCGTGAACATTCACTCTATCTGGTGAAACAAAAAGTGGATTATATGATTCGCGAAACCTTCGAGTCTGCAATCAAGTTTGGTGGCGTGATCTTGCAAGAGTTAGGGGTAGAGCAAGATGAAGTGCAACGGATTACCGATGAAATTCGTGACCGTGACGAAGAGCGTTTTGAAACTGAAATTGCCGCTGATGATGTATATGCAGGCGTGGGTTTACAATATACCCATGCACACCCACGTCCGACTGCTCCGTTGATTCGTCCTAAGCAGGCGGCCAGAATTTTAAATGACCAAGAGGCACAAAAGGATTTAGACGAAAAGTAGTCATCAAGACAATCTTGGTTGAGCCCTCATCCTGATGAGGGCTTTTTTATATTAGAGATAAATTAAATGAAATATCTCGAATAATGACCAGTGCTATGGGACTTCGATTTGAATATGTTTTGACTTAGCAACCGAATAGAGATCAGACTGAATCGATTAAGACAGGGTTGAGGTTGCCAGTCTTAAACCAAAACCAAAGAATAGAATCCCGACCAGACAAATACCTGCAGCTGCAATTTTATAATTATGTTTAAAGAAGTTTGCCAGTTTAATACCTGAAAAAATTAATGCGGTCAGATAACTGAAACTGACCAGTTGCAGAATGATCGCCAGAATTAAAAAACTTAAAGCCGGATAGGCATAACTTGGCTCAACAAACTGAACAAAGAAGGACAGGAAAAACAAGATTGCTTTCGGGTTAAGCAGGCTAATGCTTAACGCGGTACGGTAGGGATGAATCTGGTCCAAATTGGGTAAAGCCGCCAGCTCAGCATGATGCGGCGGCTTGTTCCATGTCTGGTAAGCACCTTGTAACAATTTAAAACCCAAATAGGCCAGATAAGCCGCTCCAGTAATTTTTAAAATCACAAACAGGATCGGAAAGGCTTTTAATAAGGAAGCTGCGCCCAGAACGGTACAGAGAATTAAAATAAAATCACCGGTAAAGACACCACAGGCTGCCGCATAGCCAGTACGGATGCCATAACGCGAGGCGACCGACATCACATATAATGAGTTGGGACCCGGTAATAACACAATTAAGATTGTCCCAATTATATAAGTGGTTAAATCTGTTATACCGAACACGATGAAAACTCATTAAAAAACCGATTTTCGCTAATATAGCAAAAATCGGTTTTTATGGGTGAAAATTCGACTAATTATGGCTTGATTTCAGCATCAATTCCAAAAGATTGACGCAGCAATAAACTCAGTTGATCTCGGGCTTTGATAAAGCCGTCGATACCGCCTTGCAGTAACTGGAATGCCATCAAATCCTGCTCAAGTTCAGCCTTAAAGCTTTCTTTGGTTTGCGCTGGACGCTCAATTTTTTCAGCTTGCTGGGCTGACTCAACGCTCAATTGGGCTTCAACCTTTTGCTGATCCTGTTCAAGTTGAGCCAACAGGTTTGGTGCAATCGTCAGTAAATCGCAACCCGCCAGACCCAATACCTGAGCGGTACTGCGGAAGCTTGCACCCATGACTTGGGTCTGAATACCTTGCTGTTTGTAATAATTGTAGATTTTCTTGACTGAAAGTACGCCCGGGTCTTGGGCAATTGGATATTGCTCAACACCTTCCGCTTTTTTATACCAGTCAAGAATACGGCCCACGAAAGGTGAGATCAGGGTAACGTTTGCATCTGCACAGGCTTGTGCCTGATGTAAACCAAACAGTAGGGTGAGGTTACACGGGATACCTTCGGCTTCGAGTACTTTAGCAGCCTGAATACCTTCCCAGGTTGACGCGATCTTGATCAGGATACGCGATTGCTCGATACCATACCCTTGATACAGCTTAGACAATTCGCGTGCTTTGGCAATGGTGGCGTCGGTATCATAAGACAAAGAAGCATCTACTTCAGTTGAGACCCTGCCTTCAATCAGTTTTAAAATTTCCACACCGAATTTTACGGTCAAGATATCAATGGTACGCTCGATTAACTCGTCGCTTTGATAACCTTCCTGTTTTGCTTGGGTATAGGCATCTTCAATCAGTGCACGGCTTTCCGGCAATTCCGCGGCAGCCGTGATCAGTGAAGGGTTGGTTGTTGCGTCGAGTGGACGAAATTTCTCAATTGCTTCCAAGTCACTACTATCGGCAACAACAGTGGTTAAATCTTTTAATTGGTATAAGGCATTCTGAGTCATTGATATAGCGTTCTTACTTAAACATATTATTGGTAATTTCTTTTATAACATAATCCAGCCCAAAGCAAAGCATCGCTTTTGTTGGCAGAGTTATTCCTTAAGGTTATCTTTTATTACTGGTGTGTTGACGTTGTTTCCGGATATGGTCAATCAGGAATCTTGCTGCTGCGCCGAGTTCACTTTCCCGGCTCCAGACCAGATCGACATAGTATTCAAATTTAGGTGTGAAATCATACAGATCCAGAATTTTTAGTTTTTTACGCAATTCAGGATTTTCATTAAACATCTCTAAAGGCAAAACCCCCCAACCCAGATTACGCACAATCATCATACATGCCGAATGATGATTGTCGGTACGCCAATAATCTTTGGAATAAAGTAATTCAGGTCGAATGGTGTTATCACGACTTGCCACTACAATTTGCCGGGTCTGCACCATTTGCTCAAAGGAAACCTTGTCCAGTTCTGCCAAGGGATTAATTTTTGCAATGACCGGAACAAGCGCTTCTCTTTTTAGCTCAACAAACTGTTCGCGACTGTCCAGTTGCTCCCGTTCAAACATCAGGGCGAGCTGAGCGCTTTGATCAAGCAACATTTGCAGAGCATCCTCTTGCGGTGCTGAAACCACATTCAATGACAGGCTCGGAAAATGTTGATCGAGCAGGGTAATGTAGTCTGTCCAGTTGGTATGTAGCAGCTCCGACACTACCACTATATTTAAGGTTGATTCCAGTCCCGTACTTAGCGCATGGGCATGTTGTTTCCATTGATTCATTTCGATCAATAATTGTTGGGTTTTTTCATATAAAACCCATGCTTCTGCGGTGGGCGTTGGTTCGCGGCCGATCCGTTCAAATAGTTTCAGATCGAGATCGATTTCCAGATTGGCAATCGACATACTGACCGCTGAAGGAACTTTACCTAATTTACGGGCAGCGGCAGAAAAGGAACCTGTCTCGATGACCGTCTGAAACATGAGAAGTTGTTCTTGATTAATATTCATTTGTCAAAAAAACTGAAAGAATCTGATTAGATTAATCAATATTATAAAAATAAAATAGCCACTATCCAAACAAGAGAGTGTTACAAAAATGTTGATTTCCAAAAGAAGACTCGTTCATGCGATCAGCTATGAAGTGATTTTATTGGTCATCATCGCGATTGCGTTAAGTTTTATTTTCAGTATGCCACTCGAAGTAACGGGTATTCTAGGTACGATCATGGCGGTGATTTCAGTATTCTGGAATATGATTTTTAACCATTACTTCGAAAAAGTAGAGCAGAAGTATCAATGGGAAAGAACAATCCCTGTCCGTATTCTGCATGCGATCGGATTTGAAGGCGGGCTGATGCTTGCAACCATTCCAATCATTGCCTATTTGATGAAAATGACCATCATTGAAGCCATCATTCTGGACTTTGGTTTGACCATGTGTATTCTGGTATATACCTTCATCTTCCAGTGGTGCTATGACATGATTGAAGGACGTTTCTTTCCAAATGCCAAACTGGCATCATAATTTATAATAAAGATTAAAAATGAAGCACTTTTCATTATTTGATGAAAGGTGCTTTTTTATTATTTGTAATTTATCTAATGAGATGATAAAAAATAGCCTAAGCAGGTTAAATGCTTTTAAACCGATCAAAATTACGATTTCACATGAATATAAAGGTCTTTAAACCGAAGAGATGATCTGATCTTGTTTTAGATGGAAAAGTAGGGACTTTAGGACTTTTAAAGCGCTTTTTGTTGAAATTTATTATGGTGATTATTCAAAAGAAATCATCTTAAAAAAAATCAATGAATACATAGAAAACAATGAAATTATGGAGATCGAATTTTTTGAACTACTTGATAGCGCAGTTAATCAGGCGTCTTTACTACTTCAATTGATACAAGCAACAGATACCAGCTTTTCAGCTGACTCCGTTGAAGCTGAAGTTCTAACGGCTCGTTATTTCCTAAAGCTTTTAGAGCATTACCAAAATGGACAGATAAGTCCTTTTGATTTATGTCGAATTTTTAATAATATCGAAATCGGTTTTATGGGAGCAGCAAGAAATCTTCCTGTAAACATCGCATATTATCCAACATGGTTGGGTAACTTATATAATGCATGCGACTGGTGTGATGAAACCTGGACACTTGAAGATAATCCTCATCTTCTTATCGAAGTAGAAAAGCAAATCCAGAACATTAAAGATTGGTTATCAAATCCGATTTTTAGGTAACATCGCTACTTTCTTGAAAATCGATGTGATCTTTTATAAAGATAATTTTGCATTCAGGATCAGCCAAAAAATTCCTATTCACAAAAAACATCATGCTAAAATAGGGGACTTATCTTTTTAGATTGCATGATTTTCTCTATGTTCCAACAAGAAATCTCTCAATTAAACCTACAACAATTTAAAGCGGGCGAGAAACGCTGGATCGGTTCCTTGCTGGGATCATCGGCTGCATTATTATTCAAAGAAATCGCAACTCAAAGCTCCAATCTCTATGTGATTGTGGCTCGAAATAATCAGCATCTGGCCCAACTGGAAAGTGAACTCGAGTTTTATGGGATTAAGCCGACGATATTTCCGGATTGGGAAATTTTGCCGTATGACCGTTTATCTCCGCATCAGGATATTGTATCTGAGCGTCTAGCGATTTTGTCGCATATGCCGCAAAAGGGCATTCTACTGATTTCGGCCAGTACCTTGGCCCAGCGTGTAGCGCCATATTCATGGGTGGTGGGTGAACACTTTGATATTAAGGTTGGGCAAAAGCTCGATTTAGAAGTACAAAAAAAGCAGTTGGTGCAAGCGGGTTATCGTCTGGTGGATACGGTATATGATCACGGCGAGTTTGCTGTTCGCGGTAGTATCATGGATATTTTTGCTTCTGGACAAGATCAGCCGATTCGGATTGACTTATTTGATGATGAAATTGAAAGCTTAAAATTCTTTGATCCAGAAACACAACGTACTACAGAATCATTAAAAAACTTCACGGTGTTACCTGCGAAAGAATTTCCTTTAAAACAAGGACGTTCTATTTTCAGAGACCGTTATGCGGAAAGTTTCCCAACGGTAAATCCAAAGAAAAATCCAATTTATCAGGATGTACTTGAAGGTATTTCGACCCCTGGATTAGAGTTTTACCTGCCATTATTCTTTGATAAAAAGGTGATGGAAGCGCAAAGTATGTTCACGACATACTTACCAAAGCATTGCGTTGTCATTACAAATAATGAAATTGAAGATGAATTAATCAATTTCTGGAAAGAAGTGATGCGTCGCTATGAAGACCGTCGCCATAATATTGACCAACCGATTCTGCCGCCTGAAGAACTGTTCTTGATGCCGAATCATGTATTGCAGGCACTCAATCAGTTCCCAAGAATTATAGCCTCAGCAGATGCATTTGAAGCAAAAGCAGGTGTATTAAATCTGGCTGCTGAGCAACCGCCAAAATTGCCCGTTGATCCGAAAAAGCCACAACCTTTCGACGCAGTTAAACAGTATATCGATCAGGCTAAACATCCTGTGCTATTGGTGGCAGAAAGTGCGGGTCGACGTGAAACCTTAAAAGATGCGCTACGTTCTGTGTTGGGCGAAATTCAGAATGTAGAGAGTTTTGCCCAGTTTCAGAAAGATAAATTAACGGTCGCCATTACCAGTGCCCCTTTAGATCGTGGTTTGTTGCTTACAGAGCAGTTATCGGTCATTTCAGAAAATCAACTGTATGAACATCGGGTGGTGCAGCGCCGTCGTAAGCGTCAGCAGGAAGTTTCAGAAGAATTTTTAATTCGTAGTTTAACCGAGCTCAGCATTGGCGCGCCTGTAGTACATATTGATCATGGGGTCGGACGTTATGCGGGCTTGGTGACGCTGGAAATTGATGAGCAGGATCATGAGTTTTTACAGCTGGATTATGCTGATGGCGCAAAAGTGTATGTTCCTGTCACTAATTTACATCTGATCAGCCGTTATAGTGGCGGGGACCCTGATCTGGCCCCGTTGCATAAGCTGGGTACAGATACCTGGAGCAAAGCGAAACGTAAGGCTTTGGAGCAGATTCATGATGTGGCGGCTGAACTACTGCACATTCAGGCGCGTCGTCAGTCCAAACCCGGTTTTGCTTTTGAGCTGGACCATACTGGCTATATGCAATTTGCCAGCGGCTTTGCTTATGAGGAAACGCTCGATCAGGCCAATGCCATTGAAGCGACTATTCATGATATGCAGCTGGCCAAACCGATGGATCGTCTGGTCTGTGGTGATGTTGGTTTTGGTAAGACCGAAGTGGCGATGCGTGCAGCATTTGTGGCGGTACAGAACAATAAACAGGTGGCGGTATTGGTGCCAACCACCTTGCTGGCACAACAGCATTATGAATCCTTTAAAGACCGTTTTGCCGATACGGCCGTGCGCATCGAGGTACTTTCTCGATTTGGTAGTAACAAAGCCCATTTAAAAATCATTGAAGATTTGGCCGACGGTAAGGTCGATATCGTGGTCGGCACACATAAAATCCTGCAAGAAAACGTGCAATTTAAGAATCTTGGCCTGATGATTGTGGACGAAGAGCATCGTTTTGGTGTGCGTGACAAAGAACGGATCAAGGCGCTACGTGCCGATGTGGATATGCTAACGCTGACAGCGACACCAATTCCGCGTACCTTGAATATGGCTTTCTCTGGCATGCGTGATCTCTCGATTATTGCCACGCCGCCAGCACGTCGTTTAGCGGTGAAAACCTTTGTTCAGGAGCATACCGATGATTCGGTGAAAGAGGCAATTCTGCGTGAATTGTTACGCGGTGGGCAGGTGTACTTCCTGCATAATGAAGTGGATACCATCGAACGGACAGCCGAAAATATCCGTCATCTGGTGCCTGAAGCACGTGTTGCGGTGGCGCATGGACAAATGCGTGAACGTGAACTTGAGCAGGTGATGCAGCAGTTCTACCATAAGGAATATAATGTATTGGTGTGCTCGACCATTATCGAGACCGGTATTGATGTACCGAATGCCAATACCATTATTATCGAACGTGCAGATAAGCTCGGCCTCGCACAATTACACCAGTTACGTGGTCGTGTTGGTCGTTCACATCATCAAGCTTATGCCTATTTGTTGGTGCCTTCTATCAAGCATCTGAAAGGGGATGCAGAGAAACGTCTGGATGCCATTCAACGTGCTTCAACGCTGGGTGCGGGCTTTATGCTGGCAACCGAAGATCTGGAAATTCGAGGCGCGGGTGAGTTGCTCGGTGAGCAGCAAAGCGGTTCAATGCAGGCTATCGGTTATAGCCTGTATATGGAAATGCTTGAGAAAGCGACCAAAGCAATCCAGAAGGGTAAAACACCAAACTTTGATGCCCCGCTGTCATTAACGGCTGAAATTAACTTACATATGCCGGCGTTGATTCCTGATGACTATCTTGGGGACGTACATCAGCGCCTGTTGTTCTATAAGCGCATCAGTAATACCGATAGTCAGGAAAAGCTCGATAACATCCGTATGGAGCTGATTGACCGTTTTGGGATTCCGCCACAACCGGTGAAACAGCTATTTAGCGTACACCAGTTGCGTTTAAAGGCAGAACAACTGGGCATTACCAAGATTGATATCAACAGCAATGGCGGTTATATCGAGTTTTCTCCAGACACACCTGTGCAGGCGATCAGTATCATTCAACTGATGCAGAAGCAGCCGACGTATTACCGGATGGAAGGCGGGCAACGCTTGAAAGTCATGGTGCAACTGGCTGAGTATGACAAGCGAATCCAGTTCATTATTGATCTGCTCAACAAGCTGGTGAGCGAGTTGAATTAGTATCTTGAAAAATGATCATTGAGTGTTAAATGAGCAAGTTTGGTTGTTTGCAAGATCGCGACATGTTTTTGGTCAGATGTTGCTGCAATAAATGAGGAAAATCATTGTTATTTGTAATCAAACGGGTGACTAAGAATATTCACATCAAAACTGATGTGATAGTATTGATCATCATTATTCTGCATCATTTATAAAGATATGTTTAGTTTGCATCCACAACTTGCTCAAGATACATTTTTTGTAGGCGACTTTCCGCTTTCAACATGTCGTTTAATGAATGATATGCAATTTCCTTGGCTGATCCTTGTACCGCGTGTACCAGGTGTTACAGAATTATATGAACTCAGCCAGGCAGACCAAGAACAATTTCTACGTGAATCAAGTTGGTTATCAAGCCAGCTTTCACGTGTGTTCCGTGCAGACAAGATGAATGTTGCGGCATTAGGGAACGTTGTTCCTCAGCTTCATTTTCATCATGTGGTGCGTTATCAAAACGATGTGGCATGGCCGAAACCTGTCTGGGGCACACCAGCAGTACCTTATAGTAACGATGTACTCGCGCACATGCGTCAAACACTGATGCTTGCGTTACGTGGTCAGGGTGATATGCCGTTTGACTGGCGTATGGACTGATCCAGAAAATAGAATAAAAACAGTATTCTATAATAAGAAAGGAGGACAGAGTGCCACTAGATAGGTTAATTGATAAAGAACCTAGACAGTTCGCTTATTTCCATCGTTTGATGGGATACTCGATTCTGTCACTGATTCTGGTAATTTATACATTTACCTCTACCAGTGCTAGCTACCAACTCTATCTCCTTCCATTATTATTGGCCTATTTTCTGTTTTGCCCGCGTTTGGAAAAATGGCTGCAATATAAATTTGATAAAAAAATAGAAAAAAACGTTCTATTTGCCAATGAAGCCATCCTTATTGCGCTGGTTCTTGCTGCATTACATCTAAGTCTGGTTCCAACATTTACCATCTTGTTTGCATTGCTCTATGTAGGGCTGAACAATAAGATTTCCTTGCCCGTCTCATGTCTGATCGGTTTGATTGGGGTAATGACTTTTTATTTTAGTACCTATGTCATTTTTGGGACTGAAGAGTATTTTGAACCGACCAATCCTGAACTGACTGTCGTGAGTCTGCTTGGCTTGATGATGTTTATCGTGATCGGTAACTATTACCAGCACCGTCGCCTGAATATTCTCGGGCAGCAACGCCAGCATTACCATAATCAGATGACTCGCTATATTGCTTTTGCCAATCAGCTCAGTCGCTATGCACCCTTGCAATTGTGGCAGTCGATCATGCGCGGCGAGGCGGAAGCGAAAATTGAATATAAGCGTAAAAAGCTCACGATCTTTTTCTCTGATATTCAAGGTTTCACGGAACTTTCAGAAACCCTGATCCCGGACGATTTAGCCTTCTTGCTGAACGACTATCTGAGTCATATGACCGAGATTGCCAAGCAATATGAAGCAACCGTCGATAAGTTTATGGGCGATGCGATTCTTATTTTCTTTGGTGATCCCAACTCACAAGGCGTTGAACAAGATGCAAAATCTTGTGTGGAAATGGCAATTGCGATGCGTCAACAAATGAAATTGTTACGTGAACGCTGGAAGAAAATGGGCTATCCAGCCTTGCACATCCGCATGGGGATCAGTACCGGTTATTGCCACGTTGGCAACTATGGCGCTTCACATCGTATGGCCTATACCATTGTCGGGCGTGATGTGAATTTGGCTGCACGTTTGCAGTCTGCTGCTGAGGTGGATGAAATCCTCATTGCCGATGACACCCATCAACTGATTAAAAACGAGTTTTTATGTGTGCCAAAAGTGCCGATCTATTTAAAAGGCATTCAAGGTCCAGTGAAAACCTGGCAGGTGATGGAAAAATTCACTGGCAAAAAGTCTGATACGCAACAATGGTTTGATTTTGATTATAAAGGCTTCCATTTGGTGCTCAATCTGGAAGAAGTGCAAAACTATGAATATCCAGAACTGGTCGAGATTCTGGAAAACATGGTGCAGCGTATCAAAACCCAGCAAAAAATTACCAATGCGCAGGGTATTCCTAAACTCACTTTAGATGATGAAGTGAGATAGACAATTCAATACTCAATGTTGAGTATGGCTATTCTGATGTTCATGCATCGCATATAAATGATCAAATTCTAAAGCCAGCGCTGCCAGCGTCGTGGATTTTAGCTGTCGGGTTAAAATGTACTGTGCATCCTGAATGGCCTGATCTAAAGCGGCGTTTACCACACGCTCAACTAAGCACTCTGGATCCTCTCTTTCATTACCGATTGCAAAAATAGTGGGTTCACCCACAGCTTGATAAATATCCCACAAGGTAATTTTTTCTAAATCTCCGGTTAGCTGCCAACCACCACCAGCGCCTTTTTCTGAGTGGACAAATCCTGCTTTTTTTAAACCTGACATGGTCCGTCTGACCACCACAGGGTTGGTTGATAGCATTTGCGCAATTTCTTCAGAGGTAAAAGTCTTCTGTTGTCTGGCCATATGTAAAAGCACATGCAGCATTCGGGAGAGTTTACTGTCAGTACGCATCTAATCAATCCAAACGAAATAAGCGAATGATTTAAATGTAACATCAAAAGTTGCAAATTAAAATAAAAAGTATTAACGTAACTTTAAAAGTTACATATAGGTGGTGAATCCTATGCAATATGATGTTGCGATTATTGGTGGAAGTTATGCAGGTTTGGCTGCGGCAATGCCATTGGCGAGAGCGCGCAGAAAAGTGTTGATTATTGATGCTGGAAAGCGCAGAAATCGCTTTGCCGAGTATTCCCATGGTTTTCTGACTCAGGATGGGACGCAGGCAAGTGAAATTGCGCAAATCGCAAAGCAGCAAGTTTTGGCTTATGAAACTGTGGATTGGCAGAATGGCAGTGTAGAGCGCGTAGAAAAAATTGAAGAGGGTTTTGTGGTAGGTATTGATGCAACACATTCAATTACGGCCAAGCGTCTAATCATTGCTGCTGGCATTAGCGATCAATTGCCTGATATTGCAGGTTTGACGGAACGCTGGGGCAAGTCAGTCTTCCATTGTCCTTATTGTCATGGTTATGAGTTGAATCAAGGTAAAATTGGCATTATTACCAGCTCAGAACATGCTGCTCATTTGGCAATGATGCTCCCAGACTGGGGCGAAACCACTCTGTTTATAAACGACTATCCGTTGGCTGATGAATTGCTTGAGCAATTAAAGGCGCGTGGCGTTGTAATCGAGCAGCGACTGATTCAGAAAATTATAGGGCAAAGCGATGTCTTGCTTGCAGATGGCGCTGTTATTCAGCTAGAGGGCATTTTTGCAACGACCAAATGTAGTATTGCTCAGGACTGGATTTTTAAGCTGGGCTGTGAGATGGAACAGAGTGCCATGGGTGAGGTGATTAAAACCAATGCCATGAAGGAAACTTCGGTTGCAGGAATTTTTGCCTGTGGTGATGTGGCGCGCTTGGGTGGTTCGGTATCACTTGCTGTTGGTGATGGTACTCTGGCAGGCGTCGCTGCGCATCGTTCTTTAATTTTTGTTTAATCATAAAAAAAGCTAGAGATTTACTCTAGCTTTTCTATTGCTTGAATCATGACTTGATCTTAATGATTTTCTGAAGCATGGTTGATGGTGTATTTAGGAATCTCGATTTCTAAATCTTCATCCACAATTTCAACCTGGCACGACAGACGTGAGTCAGGCTCTAAGCCCCAGGCACGATCAAGCAAGTCTGCTTCAACATCATTCATTTCTTCAAGGCTGTCAAAGCCTTTACGCACCACCACGTGACAGGTAGTGCATGCTGCAGACATATCACAAGCATGTTCAATTTTAATGCCATTTTTTAATAAACTCTGGCATAAATTGGCGTTTTGTTCGACTTCAAATTCTGCACCTTCAGGGCAAATTTGTGCATGAGGAAGAACTTTAATACGTGGCATATTGATCACCTATACCTTTAGTTTGAGTTTGACCAATCTTCAAGTTTCGTACCTTTTAAGGCATGGTCAATATGTCGGTTCATGCGAAGCGCAGCAAAGGCATCGCTGTGAATTTTAAGTTGCTGAACAGCATGTTCAATCGCTGCAAGCTCATCGGTTTTAAGACGAGCTTTCAACGCTTCAGCGGCAAGAATCAAGTCGCGCGCCTGTTGCTGAGAAAGTAGATCGGTATCTGCTTTCAAGGCTTGCTCTAAGGCTTCTAGCTCACGTTGTGCTTCAACTTTGGTTTCTTGCAAGTGGCGAAGCTGTTTATCTTCCTCCGCATGCTGGAAACCTTCTACCAGTAAACGTTCGGTATCTGAAGCGGATAAGCCATACGACGGTTTGATATCGATTTTCGCTTGCACACCAGAGGTGGTTTCTTTCGCAGACACAGTGAGTAAGCCATCGGCATCGACCTGGAATGTCACTTCAATACGTGCTTGACCCGCAGTCATTGGTGGAATGCCATGTAACACAAAACGACCTAAGGAACGGCAATGCTCAACCAGATCGCGTTCACCTTGAACCACATGGATCAACATCGCTGTTTGGCCATCTTGATAAGTGGTAAATTCTTGACGGCGTGCAACCGGAATAGCGGTATTACGTGAAACCAGACGCTCAACCAAGCCACCCATGGTCTCTAAACCAAGAGAGAGTGGGGTCACATCAAGCAATAATGAACCATCTTGGCTATTGCCGATGAGCTGGTTGGCGGTAATTGATGCGCCAATTGCAACCACTTCATCCGGGTTAATGGTACATAACGGTTCACGTTCAAACAGCTCACGTACCGCTTTTTGTACGGCATAAGAACGTGTTGAACCGCCCACAAGAACCACATGCTCAATATCATCGAGTTCAAGTTTGGCATCACGTAATACGCGTTTGCAGACACTCATGGTTTTGTCGAGTGCGACTTGAATAATCGATTCAAAAGTAGTGCGGTCGAGTGTTAAGCGATCATCCAGTAATTTTAATTCGGCCGATTCGTGATCGGTTAAATGTTCTTTGGCTTGACGTGCAGCAATAACAAATACCGCATATTCCTCATCGCTTAATGTTTCGATATTGAGCTGTTTTTTAGCCCATTTTACGATTAAACGATCAAGGTCATCTCCACCCAGTGCAGTATGTCCACCTGTAGCAAGGACTTCAAATACACCTTGGGAGAAACGCAAGATTGAAACGTCAAACGTACCGCCGCCGAGGTCGTAAATCACATAGTTGCGGTCTGTACTGAGATTGGTCTCTTGATCAAGACCATATGCCACCGCAGCAGCAGTGGGTTCATTCAATAAGCGTAAAACATTGAGTCCGGCAAGCTGAGCTGCATCACGTGTTGCCTGACGTTGTGCTTCATCGAAATAAGCAGGAACGGTAATCACTGCACCATTGACAGGATTATTCAGGCTGGCTTCAGCGCGATCTTTTAATTGTTTTAAGATCTCGGCAGAAATTTCGACCGGGGTTTTACGTCCGGCAGCCGTTTCAAATGCTGGCATTTCATTTTCTGCGCCAACAAGGGTATAGGGATGCTGGAATTTAATATCAGCCTGTGAACGACCCATAAAGCGTTTCACTGAAACAACTGTATTTTTGGGGTCGGTCATCATAAACGGTTTGGCTTCATAACCAAACGTTGTCAAATCTTTCGCGTAATGAACAATAGAGGGAAGTAGAACCCGATCTTTGTCATCATGTAGAACTTTCGGTTTTCCCGATAGCACTGTCGCCACTAAAGAGTGGGTTGTCCCTAAGTCGATCCCGATCGCAATACGATGTTCGTGTGGTGCGGTAGATTGACCTGGTTCAGCAATTTGCAAAAGCGCCATGCGTACGGTATCCCTTGAAAATAATCGGTAACAGCGGATTAAAAATCATCGTCTAGATCGAAGCTATCTTCTTCGTCCAGCATACGATCTTCAGCTTTATCAATATCATTCATGACACGTTGGAAAAAGCGTAGCTTACGAACAGTATCACGTGCCTCAGCCCAGTCTTCATCCGCATAATCGATTTTGAATTCGCGGACTAAACTATCAATCCATTGCTGAATTTCAACTTTTAAAGTACGGAGCTGCTCGGTTGAGGTCGCTTCATCCAGTTGCTCGCGCATTTCGAGTGCAGATTGCAAAAACTCAAAATCGTTGATGGATTGATCAAGATGATGATCTTGTTTTTTCAGGGCGAGCAGATAGGCAGCACGACTATCAACCAGTGACAATACTTTATAAGCCTGATTGATTTCGCTTGACTTGATCAGCGCCTGATCTTTGTCGCTGGCTTTATCCGGGTGATATTGCTGTTGCAAACTTAAAAACTGTTTTTTTAAAGCTGCTAAATCTATATCGAGTGCTTCTGGTAATTGGAACAACTCAAAATGATTCATGGGAGATGAATTCCGCTATTGATAAATACGTTAAAACAGTGCGGAACACACTGTTTTGACGAAAAGAAAGAGAGTAGTGGTTGGGGTTAAACAGTGAATGATTCACCGCAACCACATTCACCTTTTTGGTTTGGGTTGTTAAACTCAAAGCCTTCATTAAGACCATTTTTAACATAGTCCATCTCTAAACCATTGAGATAAACCAGGCTTTTCGGGTCTACAAAGACTTTAACGCCGAGTTGTTCAAATACTTGGTCGTGTGTGTCGATGTCATCGACAAACTCAAGTACATAAGCCAATCCAGAACAACCCGAAGTTTTCACACCAATACGAATGCCTTCACCCTTACCTCGGTTTTGCAGGTAATTGCTGATGTGAGTCGCAGCATTTTCAGTTAAATGGATCATGAAAACTCCAATGTTATTTCGGTCATCAATTAAGCTTTCGCTTTCTTACCGCGATAGTCTTCAATCGCAGCTTTGATTGCATCTTCAGCCAAGACAGAGCAGTGTACTTTTACTGGTGGAAGTGCAAGCTCAGTTGCGATATCAATGTTTTTGATCGCTTGAGCTTCATCAAGGGTTTTACCTTTTAACCATTCGGTTACCAGTGAACTTGATGCGATTGCAGAACCACAGCCATAAGTCTTGAAGCGAGCTTCTTCAATTACGCCATTGTCATCGACTTGAATTTGTAAACGCATTACGTCGCCACACGCAGGTGCACCGACCATACCTGTACCTACATTTTCAGCATTCTTGTCTAAAACACCAACATTACGAGGGTTTTCGTAATGATCAATTACCTTTTCGCTATAAGCCATGTCGCTTCTCCAAACCTCGGGGTCAGCCTAATATTAATATGAGGGTTAAAACATACTTTTCAATGAGATGCTCTATTGAGCACCTGATGAATTAGTGTTCAGCCCATTCAACTGTTGAAAGGTCGATACCTTCTTTGTACATATCCCAAAGCGGAGAAAGTTCACGTAATTTCTCAACAGCAGCTTTGGTAATGGTTAACACGTAGTCAATATCTGCTTCAGTGGTGTATTTACCGAAACTGAAACGGATTGAGCTATGTGCCAACTCGTCAGATAAACCTAAAGCACGTAATACATATGACGGCTCTAAAGTTGCAGAGGTACATGCAGAACCACTTGAAACAGCTGCATCTTTCAATGCCATCATCAGTGACTCACCTTCAACGAAGTTGAAGCTGACATTTAGATAGTTAGCAACATTTTGTGTTGGGTGACCATTCAAGAATACTTGTTCAAGGTCTTGTAAGCCATTCCAAAGCTTGTCGCGTAACTTGCGAATACGCTCTTGTTCTGCTTGCATGGTTTTGCCTGCAATTTCAAAAGCTTCGCCCACACCAACAATCTGATGTGTCGCTAAAGTACCAGAACGCATACCACGTTCATGGCCACCACCGTGCATTTGCGCTTTTAAGCGAACACGTGGGCTACGGCGAACGTAAAGGGCACCGATACCTTTCGGGCCATAGACTTTATGACCAGAGAAGCTCATCAAATCAATTTTCATGGTTGAAAGATCAATTTCAACTTTACCAGCGGCTTGAGCTGCATCAACGTGGAAGAATGTTTTGTTCGCACGTGTTAATTCACCAATTGCAGCCACATCAGTCACGGTACCGATTTCGTTGTTTACCATCATCAGTGAAACAAGAATCGTATCTGGACGTAAAGCCGCCTGAACCATTTCTGGGGTAATTAAACCGGTACGCGGTTCTGGCTCTAAATAGGTAATTTCAAAACCTTGTTCTTCAAGCTCACGGCAAGGATCCAACACTGCTTTATGTTCGATTTTACTTGTAATGATGTGTTTGCCTTTTGAACCGTAGAACTGAGCAATCCCTTTTAATGCCAGGTTGTCAGATTCGGTTGCGCCAGAAGTCCAAACGATTTCGCGTGGATCTGCTTTAATAAGATTGGCAACTTGCTCACGCGCATATTCAGCTTTTTCTTCGGCTTGCCAACCATAGGCATGTGAACGTGACGCAGGGTTACCAAAAGTACCCTCGAACGTTAAACATTCCATCATGCGTTCTGCAACTTCTGGCAGTACTGGCGTGGTTGCTGCGTAATCAAGATAAATTGGACGTTTCATGTCAAATACCTGTAACCGATAGAAGGGCTGAATCTAAACTTGGTGAATTCTGGCGTAATGCAACGGTTTGAACGTTGTCACGCGCAATCAAATCAGCAAGGGTGATTTTTGCAAGATAATCGGCAATATGGTGGGAGAGTTCTTGCCATAAGTCATGAGTCAAACACATTGCACCATTCTGGCAGTTACCCTTATGGTCACAACGCGTTGCATCAACAGTTTCATTTACAGCTTCGATGATTTCTAGCACAGTAATTTCACTTGCATGGCGCGCCAGGTGATAACCACCATTTGCACCGCGTACACTTGAAACTAACCCGTGACGCTTGAGTTTCGCGAATAACTGTTCTAAATAAGCGACTGAGATGGATTGGCGTGCTGCTATTTCCGCAAGCGTGATCGTTTGTTCAGTTGGCTGCAAAGCTAAATCAAGTAGAGCAGTCACTGCGTAACGACCGCGAGTTGTAAGACGCATGATTCGGTACACATGGTTAGACTAGATGTTTAAATTTTATGAATTCCGACTAAAATAGTCAAGTTTTAAATTGCCATTCTGAGCGTGAAAAGTGAAATATATTGGAATTATTGTATCCACGTATTATAAACAAAAAAGGCGATGAAAATAAAGCTTAAAACAGCAAAGCTAATATTGATCAGGCGTTGACGTTTTTGCAGACGATGAATGCGGTTTTGGTACTGCTTGACTTCAACCAGCAAGGTGTTGATTTCCGAACGCTGCTGATCGATTTTATCCAGTAGCGGAGCGATGCGTTGTTGTGAAGCAACCGCTTCAGCCTCATCACTAAACCATTGTTTCCAGTTTGCCAGAATACTGGACAGGGTAAGATGCGGGAGGACATCCAGAAATTCTTCGGCATGCGTGGCATCACCGAGAATACGCATATTGGCAATGCTACGCTGATTATTAAACACAAAAATCTTGATCAGGTCGATCAATGTGCTATTAATCTCAAGATCAATATTGCGATCTAGTGCCTTCATATCAAACAACAGACCTTTTTCGGTAAACTGGATATAAAAGTCGAAAAACGGAATGTAGCTATTAATCCGGATTGTGATTTTTTGATCGATTAACTTTTTGGCGTGCAGACGCAATCCTGCATCATGAGTCAGGATAAAAGAGAAAAAAGTCTCTAAAACAATGATGACAATATTGAGCAACAAATGCGGATGTTTATGTCTTTGTTGCGTATCATTCATAGGTCTGGTTTTCCTGGTTAATCAATCAATAAAAACAGAATGTCCGTAAACCTGAGTATCCTTACTCAATTGTTAAAAATAATTTACAGGACTTTCTTGCTTTGTAGAACAGTTTTTTAAAACGATCAAGTCCTAACTTTGATATTATAAAAACATTTTTATGGTTAAATACGACATACTGTTTGTAAAGTGCTTAGGAGTAAGGGTCAATGGATAACTCAAATATAGAAAATCCTAATGAAGAAGCTGAGGTAAAAACTAAGCCAAAATCAAAGAGTTCTAAAAAATCTGCGTTAGATTTCAAAAAATATACACAACAGATTTGGCTTGCTGGTCTCGGTGCTTTTTCGCGTGCGGAAGAAGAAGGCAACAAGTTGTTTGACTCGCTGGTCAAGGTGGGGGAAGAATTAGAATCAAAAACCGTCGATTTCGCCGATAACACGGTAGGCAAAGTCACCGAAAAGGCCAAAGAATCGGTAACGGATACCAAAGACAAGGTTGAAAAGATTTTAGATACCAGTGTGAATCATTCGCTTAACCGGATTGGACTGGTGACACCTAAGGATTTGCAGCATATCGAACAGTTGCTTGTACAGCTGCATATCAAGGTCGATGCCTTAATCGAAGAAAATAACCAATTGAAGGCCAAATTGAATAAAAAGTAAAAAAAATGCAGGTAACTCGTCTGTTTATGTCGTATTTCAGTATTTATTTTAATTAAAAGGCCTTTCTAGTATTGCGTTATCCCCCAAAGCATTGCTATAAAGGCGTCATGGCCTTTTAAACTATAGCCTTGGATCTTAACAAACGATATTAAGAGGATATTTTTTATCATGAATAAATCAGAATTAATTGATGCGATTGCTGAAAAAGGGGGCGTGTCAAAATCGGATGCTGGTAAGGCACTCGATGCGACAATTGCATCAATCACTGAAGCACTTAAAAAGGGTGATACGGTTACTTTAGTTGGGTTCGGTACTTTCAGCGTTAAAGAACGTGCTGCTCGTACTGGTCGTAATCCTAAAACGGGTGAAGAGTTACAAATCAAAGCAAGTAAAGTACCTAGCTTCAAAGCTGGTAAGGGTTTAAAAGATTCAGTTGCGTAATCTTTTTAAATCAATAAACGCACCATTTTGGGTGCGTTTTTTATTTATTGAATGAAAAAGTTAATTTGATCCTTATTCTGCATTCATTCACTTTTGTTTTTCAGTTAAAATTGCCCCGAAATAAAATATTGGAATTCTTATGGAATCGTTTCGTACTCTCATTAAGGGTTGGCTTGGCAAAGTCCTGTTAGTTTTGTTTTTGACTCCTTTAGCACTTGTCGGTATAGAAGGGTATTTTAGTGGTAGCAATAAAGCAGACGTTGCAAAATCAGTAAACGGTCAAGATATTTCTAATAAAGAATTAGAAAGTGCAACCAAAAACTATAAAGACCAGTATTTATCATTGGTGAAAGGTGATGAATCACTTTTGAACTTGCCTGTGATTCAAGAGAAAGCACTCGACGCCTTGGTGGCCCGTTCATTGTTACAACAGCAAGCTGAAAAGCTGGGAATGACACTTAGTGATGTGCAACTTGAGCAAATGTTGGCACAACAACCGAGTTTTCAGGAAAATGGCAAATTTTCTCAAACTTTATATGAAAACTACTTACGTTCTGTAGGGATGACCAATCAGGCCTTGATCAGCAGCTTACGCCAGGATCATGCGCTAAAAATGATTTCAACCTCGTTGATGGATTATGCTTTGGTCAGTAAATCCGATGTACAGCAATTAGCGAATTTACAGACTGAACAGCGTACTTTGCATTTGGCGAGTATTAAGCTGGATGACTATAAAAAAGGCGTAACGGCTTCAAATCAGGAGATCGCTGATTACTACAACAAGCATAAGAATGAATTTAAGCAAGTGGCCAGTGTTGATGTCGATTATGTGGTATTAACCCCGGCATTGTTGCCTAAGGCAAATCTTGCGGTGACTGAAGCTGATTTACAACAAGCCTATAACGCTTTTATCGATGAGAAGAAAAAAGCGGTTAAACCTCAGGTTAAACATATTCTGATTACCACGGATGCGCGTGACGATGCGGCAGCGCAGAAGCTTGCCAATGACGTTTATGCAAAAATTCAGTCGGGTATGAGCTTTGCAGATGCTGCTGCACAGTTCTCGGATGATCCAACGTCCAAGACGCAAGGTGGTTTGGTTGAGGCTTATGCACCAGGGGCATTCTCGGCTGATTTTGATAATGCAGTGAATGCATTAAAAAGCGGTGGAATTTCAAAACCTGTTAAAACTCAATATGGTTATCACATCATTGAAGCTGAAACGCCAATGTTGAAATTGCCATCATTTGAAGCTGAAAAAGCTCGTTTAACGGCTGAAGTCGAGAAAACTAAACTAGCGAATCAGTTCAGTGATAGCGTGAACAGCTTGAATGAAATGGTGGTCGGTAATGACTCTCTAGAGGCTGTGGCTGAAGAAGTGAAGGGTGCGCGTATTGAATCTGCAAATGGCGTGACTTTAGCCACTCAGAATCCTTATTTGAGTGATCTAGGCGTTAAAGCAAAATTATTCAATGATGATGTGAAGAATGGTGACCGTAACGCGTCTTCAAATATTCAACTGGCCAATGGTGATACCATCTGGATCAAAGTCCGTAACTATCATGCTGCCGGTGTTAAACCTTTAGAGCAGGCGACTGCTGAAGTCAAAGCAAAAGTGATCGAAGCGAAAGCCTATAAAGCAGCTCAAGCAAAAATTGCCAGCATCCTGAATGATTTTAAAACCCAGCCAGCGGCACAAGTGGTTGCCAAGTCTCAGGTGAACTTTGAAAATGCGGGTACTTTTGCGCGTTCTCAAGGTTTAAAACGTCCGATTGAGCGTGCTGCGTTCAGTATTCCGGCGCCAGCGAAAGAAGGCTTATGGTCTGCTACGACTGCGAAATTACCAAATGAATTGGTGATCGTGGCAGTTTCAAATGTCAACAGTAGTGTGGCCAGTACTTTGCCAGCAGAACAGGTACAAGAGTTGAATAAACTGTACCAGCAGTTCCGTGGACAACAAATCCTAGAAGATTACACTGAATATTTAAAATCAAAAGCCAAGATCAAATAATGATTTGATCTAGGTCATAAAAAAGCCAGTGGATATCCACTGGCTTTTTTGTTAAAGCAAAAAGCTTATTTTTTCTGGATAAATTTTGCTTCCTCTGATTGAGGATATTGGCTGATCAGCTTGCTTTTATATTGATTGGCTAAAGCTGTATTTTTATCAACTTCTTTGGCGATACTATAGAGTTGATACACTGCACGAGATGCTTTAGCTGAGTTTGGATAGCGTGTCGCAACAATATTATAGTTTTGTTTTGCCGCTTTATAATCCACAGGCTCAACAGCCAGATAAAATTCAGCTAGCCAAAAATAGGCATTCCCGACATAGATCCCGTTGGGATGGTTTTTAATAAAGTTTTGCATCGGCTGAATCGCCTTTTTTGCGCCACCTTGTTTATAGGCATCCAGGGCTACGGTATAGGCCGCTTTTTCTAATTCAATCTGGCTGCTGGCACTCTCTGTTGTTGCTGTATTGGTCTGCGGTTGTGCAGCCGGAGCTTGCGTGGTGGCCGGAGTCGTCTGTTGCGGTACCGGTGCTGCAGGTACGATCGCAGGCGCACTGGTGTCTGCATTGGTTGAGGCAGTTGCAGCCGATGGATCTTGTGCCTCAGGGTTGTCCTCAGGCGGATCAATTTTTTGTGACAGCAGTTCCAGGCGCTGATCCAGATCGGTATAACGGTTAGTTAACTCTTTTTTTAATTGCTCGATGGCATTGTCATGTTCTTCAAGCTGACCACGTAACTTGCGGATCTCTTCTTCAAGCTTTTGGTTCTTCTGCATGATTTCCCAGTTCAGGCTCGGCGTACCGGCAACCACATTACTGGCTTGTTGCTGGCTTAAAGCACGCGATTCAATAGGGACGTTGGCATATAAATGTGCACTACTGAGCAGGGCAATAAAAAGTACGGAATGCTTTTTTAGCATAAAAATTCATCCATAAGTTGAAATATAAAGCTGTGGTCGAACAAGTCTTCACTGTTTACTTGCAACACACCAGATATAGATTTTTGATTTAGCCATTAAAACAGCAACTCATTTAAATGCAATAAGCATTTACAATCTTCAAGCACTTTTGAAGAAAATTAATCGGTTGTTGTCGAATGTTTGCACATATTTAAAGTGAAATGATCAAAAATACAGACGGGTTGATGATGAATTAGGCAGTTGAGCTAAAAACTCACTGAAAAACAGAGACAAGTCTTGCAACTCAGGCAAAAATCTCTATACTTTGTCAGGCAATGGTAGCCCTGCTGGTAGCTTCGCAATTGTACTCTACGAACCCCGCCAGGACCGGAAGGTAGCAACGGTAGTAGAACTATGATGTGCCGAAGTCATGCTGGTAGGGCTGCCACCAGTTACTCTTCTTCGCTCGTTCGAGCAATCGCTTTCATAATCACACCCATATCAAAGCCACGGTATTGTAAAAACCGGATTTGTCTTGCCTTGATTTTCGGATCAGTTGCGACTTCTTCGCCAAATTTCTTTAGTTTCAGTTGATAGGCCTGATCGAGCCAATCCACTTCTTGCAACTCTTCTGTAATCAGTTCTGCATCCAGCTGTTTGGCTTTTAATGCCTGCTTAATGCGTTGTAGGCCTTTTCCTTTTCTTAACTGGCTTGCCAAAGTCAGCTCGGCCACACGCTGGTCACTTTGATAATTATTCTGCGCGAGTTCCTCTACCAGTTTCTCGACTTCTTCGGGATTGATCGCATATAGATTGAGCTTGGCAATTAGTTCTGCCTGTGAATAGTCGCGACGTGTGAGCAGGGCAAAGGCATAAGAGCGTAGTCGCGTTCCGGTCAGGGTTTTAGGTTTTTCTGTTTTTTCACTATTAAACAAAATCGATTTCCTCATGAAACAAAAACGCCCCGAAGGGCGTTTTAGCTTAACTTTCTAAAAAGTCTGGTTCTTCTTCATCTTCAGTTTGTGCAGCTTCAACATTGGTTTTAGTCAGAAGTTGCTCACGAATCTGTTTTTCAATCTCTTGGGCCATGGCTGGATTCTCTTCAAAATGACGAATCACATTGTTTTTACCTTGGCCAATTTTGTTGCCTTGGTAGGAATACCATGCACCCGCTTTTTGTACGATATCTTGCTGAACTGCAAGATCAACTACTTCACCTAGCTGATTGGTACCTTTGCCGTACATAATCTGGAACACGGCTTCTTTGAAAGGAGGCGCCATTTTATTTTTGACAACTTTAACGCGAGTTTCGTTACCGGTAATTTCATCACCTTCTTTTACTGCACCAATACGACGGATATCTAAACGCACAGACGCATAGAATTTAAGGGCGTTACCGCCAGTGGTGGTTTCCGGGCTACCAAACATCACACCAATCTTCATACGGATCTGGTTAATGAAGATCACCATACAGTTAGAACGCTTTGCATTACCTGTGATTTTACGTAATGCCTGACTCATCAAACGTGCTTGTAGACCCATGTGTGAATCACCCATTTCGCCTTCAATTTCGGCTTTAGGGGTTAACGCAGCGACAGAGTCGACAACGATCAGGTCAATTGCCCCTGAGCGTACCAGCATATCTGCGATTTCTAGCGCTTGTTCACCGTGATCGGGTTGAGAGACCAGCAGGTTATCAATATCGACACCAAGCTTACGTGCGTATTCTGGATCTAATGCGTGTTCCGCATCAATAAATGCACATGTACCGCCATTTTTCTGACATTGCGCAATGGCTTGCAACGTCATGGTCGTTTTACCTGATGACTCAGGACCGTAAATCTCGATGATACGGCCTTTAGGTAATCCGCCAATCCCTAATGCGATATCCAGTGTTAAAGAACCTGTAGAAACAGCTTCAACTGCCTGTACAGTGTTATCACCTAGACGCATCACTGTATTTTTACCAAATTGTTTTTCAATCTGGCTTAACGCAGCTTGTAACGCCTTGCTTTTATTATCATCCATCTCAAAACCTCAAAACTTTATTTCTTAACGACTAACCCAAGTGGATGTATTGAATCTCAACTTGTTGGGACTTGAGTATAGTGGCAGATTCTCGTTGTTTATTCTACATCTGATCTCTGTCTATGCGACACAAGATGACGCACCCAAAATTAGAAAATTTTATTCATCATGATAAGACCATGACTGTACATTTTCCTGCTTAAAACGATTGATATCACGACGATCTTTTTTGCTTGGTCGATGATCTGGTCGGGCTAGATTATGCATTTTTCGTTGTGATGCATGCAACTCCCGACGGGCAATACTTTCAGCTGTTTCTTCATAAAGCAGTTGTGCGGCCGGCGCGCCACCACGGACCGCTGAAAGAGCTTTGACTACCACGGTCTTTTTCTCGAAACCTTGCTGGATGGTCAGTTCCATACCAATACGCACGTCTCTGGAGACTTTGACGCGGTCATTATTGTGGTGGACTTTACCACCTTCTATCGCAGCTTTGGCAATTGAACGTGTTTTAAAAAAACGTGCAGCCCAAAGCCATTTATCAATACGCATGGCGTCCATGCTTTCTGGTTCATGCTGTCTTGGCATCTGTTACCTGTAGGTTGGGTTCAAGATAATCAAAAAGTTCAGTTAAGTGATCAAGGGCAGGATAAGGTAATTCGGTTGCCACTCTGGCAGTTTTACTGCTTGAAGGCTGTAAAATACTATAGAGCTGGCGAATACCGAAATCTTCTGCACTTTTGAGCACGGCAACGGTATCGTCAATAAAGACGGCCTGAGCCGGATCAAAGGGATGCAATTGCTGTAGTTTTTGCCAAAAAGCGGTTTCCTCTTTGGCGTGCCCAAGTTCTTCACTACTGATCATTACTTCAAAATAGGGGCGAAGTTCCACATTTTCAAGCTTCAATTGCAGGCCTGCACGATCGGCATTGGTCAGTAACCAGCAACGATAACCTTCGGCTTTGAGTTGTTGTAACAATTGATGGCAGCCAGCACGTGGGCCAATTTTCTGGCGATGCTGGTATTGAAGTTGCAGAACATCGACTCCGACTTTAGCCGTCCAGAACGCCGAAGAGTACCAAGATAGTGTATGCTTATGTTGTTGGTAAAACTGAAATAGTGTTTGCTGACTTTGTTCCAGGCTGCATTGATGCACTTGAGCATGTCGCTCGGGCAAACAGTGATTCCAGATAAAGTCGTCAAATGCTAAATCGAGTAAAGTGCCATCCATGTCGAACATGGCAATCGGCTGCTGCTGTAAATCTGAATATGACATAAGGTTGGTCTATGTTTATTAAAACGCTTGCCCCACAAAATCAGTTAATTTCACAACTTGTTCCGATCATGGCGCAGGCTAGTCAACTATTGCTGGAAGAATACCAAAGTTATTGTGCCGGGTGCGAGTTTAATATTCAGGAAAAGAGTGATGATTCTCCGGTAACGCAGGCGGATCTGAAAGTGAATCATTTTTTAATGAAGCATTTAGCGACCATCACCCCGCAACTGCCGGTATTGTCGGAAGAGAGTGATTATTCGGCGCGCGCAGCATGGCAACGCTGCTGGATGCTGGACCCTTTAGATGGCACCAAGGAATTTATCCATGAGCGTGATGAATTCACCATTAATCTGAGTCTGATTGAGGCGGACCAGACTACATTTGCAATCATTGCCGTGCCATGTGAGCAGGTGCTGTATATCGGCTATACCTCACAATTGCCTTATAAATATAGTTTTAGTCGACAAGAATGGTTTCAGTACCAGATTGAAGAACATGATTGTTCCGCACCTCTGCAAATTGGTCTGAGCCATAACAGCAAAAATCCGAAGTATAAAAACTTTATGCAACCGATCTTGCAACATCGTGCTATTGAGCGCCGCGAAGCGGGCAGCGCCTATAAGTTTTGTATGATGCTGGAAGGTGAAATCGATATTTATCCTCGCTTTCATCCCACCTCGGAATGGGATACCAGTTCAGGGCAGGCTTTACTGGAAAGCATTGGTGGTGGTCTTATGACACTGGATCAAAAGCCCTTTTTATATAATCAGCGTGAAACGGTTTTAAATGGCGGTTTTATCGCATTTCGAGATCAGCATTGCAAAAAAATTGCTTATGAGGCTCTGGCACTTTCTGGCATTTTGGATTGAGAGTGATTCCACTCATGCTATAGTGGATTAAATTCAAAGTTGTGTGTGAATATGGCCCTGCATTTATTGCCGAAAAGTATGTTCGAAGCAATTGATTTATTACCTGATGCTTCAACCCCTGTCACCTTGTTTACCCGACACTCCTTGCGTGAGTTGGTGGATGGGCAGGGCTTGGCGGGTTATGATCTGCAATTGACAGAACCCGGGCGTGATCTGGCTTATGCTTGGGGAGAGTATTTAAGCCAACATAGCGATCGGGCCATTCAGCATTGTATTTCAAGTCCAATTCAACGTTGTGTCGATACCGCAGCCTTAATGATTGAAGGTGCGGACCAGACCCGTAAGGCAGTGAATACTCATCGTATTGAAATTGTGGAACAGCGTTTATTGGTTGAGCCAGGAAGTTTCGTACTAGACATCAAGCAGGCGGCTCCCTATTTCCGTAAGCAGGGCGCTTTAGGCTTTATTAACAGTTTTGTGAATAATGCACTGCCAGGGATGAAACATCCGATCACTGGCGTATTTGATGTCTTGGAACTGCTGTACCATACTCATCCCACCCAGCAAAATAGCCTAAGTCTAGCAGTAAGTCATGACACAATTCTTGCGGCTATCATTGCCGTCATTTCCGGCAAAAACCAGATTGCGCAAACAGATTGGCCAGCGATGATGGAAGGTTTGTTTGTATGGTTTGAAGGTGATGATTTTGCCGAAAGCCAGTTAAAATGGATTTGGCGCGGCGAGAAAAATGTTTTGAATATAAAGCAGTTTTTAAATAGATAGAGGTACAGAAAATTTGGAACTGTAATGTATAAAATGAGGCAGGCGGGATTGCTCTAAATATGCCAACAATATCAGTGTTTACTAAAGCCCAAATATTTTTTTTTGGGCTTTGTTCTGAAGGCGATTGAAGAAAGGAAATTAGCGGCATTTACCGGTTTTTTGTCCTTCAATACTGCTTAAATTGGTTTGTAGTTTAGTGGATGCAGAGCACTGCAGATCCCCAGAAATAACCGATTTTTCTAAGTGAATCATGGTTGCGGCCTGCGCTGCCCGTACATCACCACTCACGCTTGAATTGATTAAGCGAACGGCTTTGGCTTGATGGGCTTGTATGCTGCCCTGAACGGATGAGCTGTTTAGTATCAGGCTGGCATCTTTTTGAATATTTACATCGCCTTCAATGGAGGCGTTATTCACGGTACAGGTGGTGCCAGCTGGAATAGTAAGATCACTGAGCGTATCGTTATCGATGGTGCTATTACATGTTGCTGCAAAGGAAAAGCTGCTGCATAAAGCAAAGGCAGTGGGAATAATAACTTTCCAGATTTTATTCATGATGCTCTCCAGCATGTGATATTTAATTATTTATATACACTTCAATTTAAATTAATTTTAATTTCATAAAGTAGAGCCTTTAAGTTGTAGAAATGTAGTTGGGGATTGGTCTGGTTGTGATCTTGTACCCGCGTTTATTATCCTAAAATTACAATAAATCAAGCATGCTATTTCAATATTAAAAATTAACCTCACATTCGATCATTTAAATTGTTACTATGATAAATACATGATTTATATTAATTTTAATTAATTAACAGAATTTATCATTAACGATAATCTGACAAGTTTTTCTTGGGGAAATGTGATGCAATTACAACTTAAACATTTAACGGCCTGTTTGCTATCTATGATGCTGGTGGCTTGCGGTGGTGGTTCAGATGACAGCAGTACAGCAAATCATACTGAGCCACCGAACAATGATAATACCACGGCGGGAAGTGGCAGCCTGGTGCCAGACGATGGAAGCAGTGAGTTGCCAGGCGATGGGACACCTGAGACACCGAATCAAGGTGGTGCTACGACAACAGAAACACCATCGATGCCTCCTGCTCTGGAAAAGTATCCTGAACCTG
Organism: Acinetobacter courvalinii; assembly: GCF_014635545.1. Classification (GTDB taxonomy): domain Bacteria; phylum Pseudomonadota; class Gammaproteobacteria; order Pseudomonadales; family Moraxellaceae; genus Acinetobacter; species Acinetobacter courvalinii. Next base: position 1,624,794 of record NZ_BMDA01000001.1, on the reverse strand, counting down.
ACAAGGATGTGATCGATGCAGCGGTATTGGGCTTTTATGATTACGATAAACTCGGACTGCCAAGAATATTACGCAATGATTTAAATGGCGGATTTGCGGCAATGTTGCAATTTGCACAAAGCCATGTGGTCAATCCTAACCAGAATGAAAAAGATTCGATGCCACGCTTAACCGCGGAAAAAGATGCGTTGTTACTGGTGACCCCATTGGCAGAAATGGGTGAGCTGCAGGCATTAAATGTCGAAATTTATCGGGATAATCAACTGCTACGAACGGTTAAATTGAAAGAACCCTCAAGAATTGCAGCTTCGGATCAATCCAATACCGATGGGCGTCCGCCTGTCAGTTATTCGACGCGGGCATGGACAGTCGCATTGAAATGGCATGAAATCCGCGCAGGTCTGCATCTTCGGGTAATTGATCCACTGAATAATCGTAGTGGTGATTTAACGGCAGACAAGATTGATCTGGCCGCACCAGGCGAGTTGGTGCTACAGAATATCCGTTTAGGCTTATTAACCGATCCGCCGAAATCAACAGGGCATTATATGCTGCTTGAGCCAGCCAAAGCGGGCACTGATTACTTCCAGACCATTCCGGCAGCGCGTATGATCGTTGCAAAATATGATGATTTAAAACTCGATAAGGTCATGGTCGCAAGTGGTGTTATTTATGATACAGCCAGTCCAACTACGGGTGATGTGTATAGCGGTGATATGCGTGAAAATACCGCCAAGTCGACTTTCGGTGTCGGCATTAATCTGGCCAACTGGGGTATCACCAGTGCTTCAATGGCCAGTCAGGAACAACCTCAGTTGACTCAAAGTGTGGTAGCGCATTATGCACGCGGGAAGTATAGCAATGGTGAGGCAACGCATGGCCTAAGTGGTGGTAATGGTATGTTGACCTTGATCGACTCTGTGGGCAATGAGTTTAGCCATGAAATCGGCCATCATTATGGGCTTGGGCATTATCCTGGCGCAGTGGGGAATAATATGTTCTGGGCTGCGCACCATGCGGACAGTGGCTGGGGGTATATCGCCTTTAGAAACAAAATGCGTGGCAATCTTAACTGGACCAATACCAATCTAGGCGATGGTGCCAATGGCATACCGAACTTCCTGAATAAATATGCCTATGGTTGGGATGCGATGTCGGGCGGTGCAACGGCCAGTAGTATTTCCAAATATACCCATTACACCGGTTATAGCACCTACCTAAAAATTCAGCCGGCTTTTGATCGTTATGTATGGGATGCGAGTTCGCCAACCGGTTATAAAAAGTGGAATGCCAGCACCCGTATGATGGAGGTTGCGCAACCTAAAACGCCAAATTCAAGTAATGTCTGGTATAACCGTGCCGATGGTAACTATCTAAAACCAAGAATGTTTGGTGTGCCTGTGTATACGATTTTAGGTGGTTACGATCCAGAGACACAAGTTGGTTTGATTTATCCGGCAGCAAAAGGGAACTGGGGGAATGTATTTGATCTACCGCAAGTAAATCCAGCTGCCGTAACTGCAAATTGCTGGCTCAATGTACAGTTTGCAAGTGCAACACAAAATATTGCTTTGGCACCGCAGCGCATGAATGGTAATGCCAATAAGTTCCATATTAATCTTGCTCAAACTGAGGCACCACAGCAGGTCAAGCTTTATTGTAAAAAGGCCAATCAGGCAGCAGTTTTATTGTCGAGTATGTCAATTCCTGTTAATACGCCTGCTTTAACATCAGCAGTTGATATTGGTAAAGAGGCCGAATATTCAGCTTTAAGAGCAATTGAGTTACCGCAGCTGGAACAGGCTTTGCTCGAAAATAAGAATAAGCGGGTTGTGAATCTCTCACCTGAAGCTAGATTGCTGTTTGATTCATATCGAAGCTTTAAGGATCAGTTATCCGCAGATGCACAAACCGAAATGATGCGTTATACCCAGCAGCAAATTAAGCTTTATCGTGTAAATCGCTGGATCAATGTCTATCGCTCGGATTTAAGCAATTTAAATCCTGATGTGGTAAATGCCTTTCAGGCCTTTATTGAAAAACTGGAACTGCAAGATGATTTGAGTTTTGCATCAAGCAGCAAACTTATAAACCGAACAAATTGTTTAAAAGCCGAGAAGCTGGCAAATGGACAGCTCAATGCCTTTATTAGTGGAGCAACGGGTTGTGTTGGGGATGATTCGGAAAAATGGGTTTATGATGCCTTGGGCAAAATCCATAACAAGCAATATATCGATCAATGCCTAACCACTACGGCTGGAAATGTGATTAATCTGATGCCATGTGGTACTGCAAATAGTCAGGTGTGGGAGATGGATACTGTTGCACAGGCAATAAAGCAGTCAAATCAGTGTTTTGATCTGGAAGGTGGGTATCTAAGCAATAATCGTGCACGCTTAATCCGTTATCGCTGTACCAATGGGGCCAATCAGAAATGGAGTATTCCGGTGATGAATCATAGTCTGCTTCTTGCAGGACTATCTGCCAGGAATTTACCAATCGCCGCTAAGGCTTTATCAGTAATACCTTAATTATTATAGTATTTAATTTGATTTTATAAATAAAAAATGAAGCTCTTGGGGGCTTCATATTTTTTCATCAATAAAATATCCTAAAAAGTTAAAAATAATAAAAACGGTACTTTTAAAATCAGTCTTTTTTCGTCATGATAGGAAAATAAAAAGAGAAAACCGACACATAATTGGATAAAAAGATGTTATCAAACACAATTTATTTATGGGAGCCTGAGATTTTTACAGGCAAAGTGCCCGCAGAAGATGATTCTCAACAGGTTGCTTTTGAGTTGCATCAGCAATATGGCAACATTTCCAGCCAAGGTAAAACATTACAGGCCTGGTTGGAGTTATTTTCAGATAAAATTTGCGATCCGCAATATCAAGCCTATTTCTCCGAGCCTACTCAACAATGGGTACAAGGGCTCAAGAGTAAGTTTGCTCAAGGATTATGTGCCAGTGTGCAAGTCGAAGTGCTGGCCAATGAGGCTCAAAATGATGCGATGTATCGGGTTTTTTATGAAACGGTTCAAGAGACCGGAGTCGGGTTTTATGAGCCGAATTATAATGTGTGGGCGATTGGTGAATTGCAGTCACCTGAAAATGCCGTATCAAATATGCTGCAACCGTATTTATTAGAGCCATTAGAGTTAAAACAAATTCAGCCTGTACAGGATACAAAATCGCTGTTGCAAACAGGTGATTTTGAGATGCCACATAATATGGCTGCCGCAGAGCAACTGATTGGTCAATGGTTTGAACAGCAGGAAGATACCCGGCATCTCAAGCTTGATGTGTTTAATGTAGCGCATGATTTTATTTCAAACTGGGGCAATATTGGTCGACCGGAGCTGGCGCTGGATACGGGATACCGATGTTTTTTATTGACCCAGAAACAGCTGGGTGTGTTTTATCAATTGAAGATGGTGTTGAGAAAACTGACCATCAGCCCCATGCTGTCTTTTGCAATGGATTTTACCGATCGTTTTATTCCTCATCACTTGCAGGAGCAGCTATCTGAACGCTTGATTTTCCGGCTGCGTTCGATGGATGTGCATCAGCGTGCTAATGGGGAATATAATCCAGAACCTTGTTTTGCATTAACGGGACGTTGGGAAAGCAAAGCCAATATTCAGGATTTCTTTAAACAGCTGGATGCTTATATTGCTTTTATCTTTACACATCTGGGGCAAGGTAAACTGGAGACACTGCAAGCGTGGGCCTATGGCGATATACCTAAAGACTTTATGGTGGATCTGGATTTTCGATTTGAGTTAATGATGATTGCGCTGAGTCAGGATCATGATTATCTAAATGAGCGCTATCAGTTTTATAAACGGTCTTTTACTCAGCACAATGCGCGTGCGCGTGATCTGGGATTGCTGGAGGAAAGTTATAAGTTCTGTCAGAAACTGATGCTGCTTGTAAAAGAGGCGGGAACAGGTTTACAGCCATATTTGAAAAACTGAAGACAATAAAAAAGCCCGAAAATTCGGGCTCTTTTATATGCATCAAATTAGTTAGCTAATGCTTTAACTTGAGCGTTCAAGCGGCTCTTATGACGAGCAGCTTTGTTTTTGTGGATGATGCCTTTATCAGCCATACGGTCGATTACAGGAACAGCTTTTTTGTAAGCTTCTGTAGCAACAGTATAATCACCAGCAGCGATCGCATTTACAGTACGTTTGATGTAAGTACGAACCATAGAACGCAAGCTTGCGTTGTGTTTACGTGCTTTAACGTTTTGACGAGCACGTTTTTTAGCTTGAGCAGAGTTTGCCACTCGTGCACTCCTTGAAAATAAGTTGGTCTGGGCGGGCTGAAGTTAAAACCAAAATAACATTGGCAACATTCACCAGCCCGTAAACAAGTGCCATATTTTGAGGAAACTAAGCCCCGAAGTCAAGTCTTGTGATACTTTTAAGTACATTTAACAGGTGATAATCGTCCAATAAAACGTTACATTAAGCCTAGTCATGGCTTGGAAGAATTAAAAATGAGAACAGGTGATAAAAAAGCAATTGTAATTGGTGCGACAGGACTGGTCGGTCAGGCACTGGTGGATGAACTGCAGCAAGCAGAAGATTTTGACACGATTACCGTAGTTGTTAGAAAAAGTTCAGAAACATTAAAAGCTTATAGCAAGGTCACTCAGCTGATTCTGGAAGACTTCCTGTTATTGAATGATGAAGATGTCAGTGCCTATACCCATGCCTTTAGTTGCTTGGGAAGCACCATTAAACAGGCGGGTTCCAAAGAGGCTTTCTATGCAATTGATTATGAAATTAATGCGCATTTTGCTGATTTGATTCAGGATAAAAATATTCATTTATTGCTGATAAGTGCGTTGGGAGCGAACGCAAATTCGCCAATTTTCTATAATAAAGTCAAAGGTGAACTGGAAAATTACCTGAAGAGCCTGTCAATTTATAAGCTATCAATTTTCCAGCCCTCACTTTTAATTGGCAAACGTAGTGAGGTTCGTCTGCTTGAAGATCTGGCACAGACAGCATTTAAACTGGTCGAAAAAACCTGGACTCGGCCGTTTAAACTTAAACCTGTTACCGCAGAACAATTGGCGCATACTATGCGGGTTGCAGCACAAACACAGACTGCCGCATTCAAACTCTACGATAACCTGAGTATACAACAAAGCAAATAATGGAGAATTTCAGTGACGACAATTCCTTTTGTAACCTGTGATTTGTTAGATGATAACCCGGAAAAAGAGCTACAAGTGGTCATCCCGTCTTTAGATGGTAAATTCTTTAAAAGCTATGGCGCGCGTAAAACCTTTGGCGGTCAAGTGGTGACTGTAAAGTGTTTTGAAGATAACTCACGTGTGAAAGAGCTGTTGGCAACCGATGGTACAGGGAAAGTACTGGTAGTCGATGGTGGTGCATCAATGCGTTGTGCCTTGATGGGAGACATGATTGCCGAGTCAGCAGTGAAACATCACTGGAACGGGGTGGTGATCTATGGCTGCGTGCGTGATGTGGATGCACTTGCAGAACTGGATTTGGGCGTACATGCGTTGGCTGCAATCCCGCAAAAAAGTAATCGTAAAGGCATAGGCGAAGTCGATGTCAGCTTGTATTTTGGTGGTGTGACAATCAACTCGGGCGATTATATCTACGCAGATAATAATGGCATTGTGATTGCAAAAGAAAAATTAGTCGACTGCTAAAAGGAGAGTGCGATGCTGAATAGGGTGAATCACCAGCTCAAGGTTTTACAATCGGTTATTGCCAGTGTAATCGAAGGCGGACGAGGGGCAATGGGAACACCATTTCCTAATCAGCCGGCAAAGGCAATAAAACTGTATGAGTTTGAAGGTTCACCATTTTGCCGCCGTGTCCGTGAAGTGATCACCTTACTGAATCTGGATGTGGAAATTTATCCATGTCCTAAAGGTGGGCAAAAATATCGACAGATCGTCAAAGCCAAAGGTGGGAAAAAACAGTTTCCCTTTTTGATTGATGAAAATACCGGTGACCAGTTATATGAGTCACAAGCCATTATTCATCATCTGTTTAAGCACTATGGCAAAACAGGGAAAACACCGAAAAAGTATAGCCATTATCCAAAACTTCCGTATGTGTCTACATTGGCCACAGTCGCTAACGCAGCGCGTGGCGTCTGGATTGATCCGCAGATTGTTGATCGTCCAGCACCAGCGCAGTTATTGGAACTCTGGAGCTTTGAGGCGAGCCCATATACTCGTTTGGTGCGTGAAGTCCTGACCGAGTTAGAACTGCCCTATATTTTGCATAATGTACCGAAAGAACGTTGGCAGGATATGGGGCCAGCCGTGTTGCGTCTAAAGCCCGGTAAGTATATTCCGTTGCCGAATGGCAAACGTGAAAAGGTGGTTGAGGTCATGGGACGCGATATTCAGGTGCCTTATCTGCTTGATCCGAATACAGGTGTGAAAATATTTGAATCTGCCAAAATTATGGAATATTTAAAGAAGCAGTACGGCGCATAATTGTTCAGAAAGCATCTTTTAACAGGTGCTTTTTTTATATCAACTGCGATGGCGGTTGCTTCAATTATGGGTTTAGCGGTTTAATACAGTTGAAAAAATAATGATGTGATCTTGAAATGTTAAGCCAACTGAGCAACTTATTTAAAAGTTCTAAACAAACACCCGAGCAACTATTTCTAAAAGAACACGCTTTGTCTTTTGATGCTGAGCAGGGGCCAATTTTAAATGGTGTGGTACTGAATGATTTGGGTTTTCGTCTGGCATATTTCTCGAACCGAAAATTAGAACGATTTGATGATTTAGAAAAGCTGTTCCGGATTGCACCGCAAATTAATGAAAAAATTGATCTGGAATTACACTCGCAACGTTTTGTTGAGCGGTTGGGAAATAATCAAGAAAATCTCAAACAACTCAAGCAAGCAATTAAAGTTTTAAATGATTATTATGTGAAGTTTAAACGGGCGAGATAGAGCAGTATAAGTGCAACGCCATCTATTAAGTAACCAACACATATAAGATGTGGCTACAAAAGCGTAGTCTTAGCCTATATTCGGGTATGAACTTTCATAAAGATAATAACTAGAGACAAATGCATGGCACATCGTATTTATTTATATAATGTTAATAAAGATAAACAGCATAGCGATTTGGGCTATTTAGGTGAGTGGAAATATGAAATTCCACAATTATTACTTCCGCTGTTTTTTGCACAGCCTTCCCGTAAGGGGCACTTGCTGTACTTTGACCGCCAAGGTGGTGTTGAGTACTTACAACGTTTTTACGATTTATTAAGTGAACAGTATCAATTCAGTGAACAGACGGGCTGTGTCGAGGCCCAGCAGACCATGTTCGAGCTGTTACATTGCCTTATGAACAGCTAGAAATGGATGCCACTGATGTCTTTAATATGAATGAGGACAGTCATCATCAGCAGGCACAGCAATGGCTTGAAGACATCCTGGAGAAAAAAGCCTTGTATGATCAGGCTCTGGAGCAGCGGGATCTAACTGTTCTGGATGCGGTATTGGCCAGAACGGGCTATGAAAACTTTCTGGATATCTTACAGACAGACTGGGTGCAATGGGGACTGGGCTATTGGGAAGAATCACTTTATCGCGATGCATCGGAAAGCTTTGAGGAAAATGGCTTATGGGGACTCAGAAACCGTCAGGGAGAAGTTGTTCTTGCGCCGCAGATGAGCGAGATCTGGGCATTTAATGATGAGGGAATCGCCGTATTTGAGCGCAATGCACAATATGGTTATCTCAATCATTATGGGAAGATTCTGCTCGAAGCACAGTTTGCAGATGCCTATGACAGTTTTCCGCTGGATGGTAAAAATTATGCAGTGGTGCATCCACAGGAAAAGCCGGAATTAGAAGGCCTAATCTGTGTGGAAGATGGTCAATGGATGATTCCCGCCTGCTACGAAGCAGTAGAGCAGCTACGTTACTCGGATGTTTTTAATGTATTTAAAGCAGGTCAGTATCGCCTGGTTAATCTCCAGCATCAGGCTATTGTCGCTGAATCATCGGACCATCCTTTCGATCTGGATTATTTAAATGAACAGGTTAAGCTGTATTACTGTGCTCAAAAAGGCTCGGCAAAAAGACGTTATTTCCTGAGTAACGGCAGCTATCTGGGAGAATATATTGAAGATGTACTGCAACCGCTCAGTAATGGCTATTTATGGGTCAAGCCGAATAAGTTCCAGCGCAAGATTTGTGTACTAAAACCAAATGGCGAGTTACTGATTGATGATATTGATCAGCTAAAGGAATGGTCGGGCTATGGTTATCTTAGTTTTGCTTATCGCAAAGACAAGCAATGGTATGTCTATCACACCGAAACCCATTGCTTTTTATTAGCGCAAGGTATGGATAAGCTGATTGAGGGAGAATATCTGCATGAACTCGAGGATATTTATCCTTTTGAACATGCAGGGCAATATGGTCTGTTCGATGCCAAGCAACAGCAATGGCTGATCCCGCTTGCCAATCAGTTTGAGCGTATCCAGCACGTCAGTCACGGCGTGTTCCAGTGCATCACGACAGCGGGAAGCTATTACTACGATGCAAAACAAAACATGCTGGCAACAACAAGTTTTGATTATATTGCGCCGGCAATTGAGCGTTATGACCCGGAACAAGGACTATTAACTTTATTCAAAGCGCTGAATGTATTTTTTATCAACCCGCAGCGTCAACTGGTACAAGCTGCCCCTGATCAGATTGCCCAATTTTATCTGCGGCGCTTTAATTTCCAAGGCAAGGATTTAAGATTTTTCGAACAGTTCTATTCACGCTGGAAAGCCGCCCAAGGCGATAGCTATTTTGGCCAGCTGAAGGCCAACACCTTGTTAAAAATGGCGCAATCTTTTGAAGAACATCATGATATTGCGCAAGCCATACAATATTATCAGGCTGCTGCGGATCAGGGGGATAGCGAGAGTATGGTGGCCTTGGGCCTGATTTATAATAACGGTGAAGGTGTGCAGCAAGATTATGCGCGCGCGCTGGACTATTACTGGCAAGCAGTGCAACTGGACAATTCGTGGGGCTGGAACAATCTGGGGTGTATGTATCTTAACGGACACGGGATTGAACAGGATGTCCAGCTGGCGATTGAATGTTTTAACAAGAGTGCACAATTGGGTAACGGGCAAGCCTGCAAAAATCTGGCAGGGTTTTATTATGACGGGATTGATGTTGAACAGGATCTGGCACTTGCCGCAACATATTATCAACGTGCCGAGCAGCAGTTTTATTTCAGTGGGGAACAGCTTGCTGATATCTACTATCAACAGGTGGCGTATGCTCAAGTTGCCAAGCTGATCAAGCGTGATAAAGGCGAGGCATATACGGCGATCTATTATGCACTGATGTATGAAGCAGGGCATCAGTTTAAACAGAATATTAAAAAGGCCATCCAATATTTTGAGAAGGCATTGCAGTATGCTGATTATCCTTATGCATTGAAGCAGTTACTGCATTATTATGCTGAATCGGAACAGTTTAAAAATCCTGAAAAATATCAGCATTGGCAGGAATATATCGAAAGCAATGATATACAACTTGATGAATCTGCATCTGATTAAGCAGGGTATAAGCCTAGTAAAGCACTGAGCAATAAAAAAGCTGAATCAAGTGATTCAGCTTTTTTTGCTTCGGTCGGTGAGCAATTATTTTTCAATAATCGCGGTTACACCTTGACCACCCGCAGCACAGATCGAAACAAGGATACGACCTGAACCTTTTTGGTTTAAGATTTTCGCAGCAGTCGCGATGATACGACCACCTGTAGCGGCGAATGGGTGACCCGCAGCTAAAGAAGAACCTTTAACGTTGAGTTTGCTACGATCAATTGAACCTAAAGGTGCATCTAGACCTAAACGCTCTTTACAGAACTTTTCATCTTCCCAAGCTTTCAGGGTAGAAAGCACTTGTGATGCAAATGCTTCGTGGATTTCATAGTAGTCGAAATCTTGAAGTTTAAGGCCAGCACGCTCAAGCATACGCGGAACTGCATAAGCAGGGGCCATTAATAAGCCTTCTTTCTTGCCCACGAAATCAACCGCAGCAGTTTCAGAGAAAGTCAGGTAAGCAAGTACTTCGTGACCATTGGCTTTCGCCCATTCTTCAGACGCTAAAAGTACACATGACGCACCATCAGTTAATGGTGTAGAGTTACCTGCTGTCATGGTTGCAGCTTCGCCTTTACCAAACACTGGTTTTAATTTTGCCAGTTTTTCAGCAGTTGAGTCAGCACGTAAGTTATTGTCACGGCTTAAACCCAGGAATGGCGTGATTAAGTCATCGAAGAAACCTTCTTCATATGCTTTTGCCATTTTTTGGTGAGAAGAAGCAGCGAGAGCATCTTGTTCTTCACGTGGAATACCCCACTCAAGCGCAGTGATTGCTTGGTGGTCACCCATTGATAAACCGGTACGTGGTTCACCATTTTTAGGTGCATCCATCAGGTCTTTTACATTGATTTTTGCTAAAGCTTTTAAACGGTCTTTACCTGTTTTGGCAATGTTAAGCTCAAGCAGGGCTTTACGTAAGCCATCACCGAAAGCGATTGGCGCGTCAGAAGTGGTATCAACACCACCTGCGATACCCACTTCGATTTGACCTAAAGCAATTTTGTTTGCGACCAGGAAAGCGGCCTGTAAACCTGTACCACATGCTTGTTGAATGTCATAAGCAGGGGTTTCTGGTGCAAGTTGCGTATTTAATACACATTCACGCGTCATGTTAAAATCACGGCTGTGCTTTAATACTGCGCCCGCAACCACTTCACCCAGGCGTTGACCTTGCAGATTGAAGCGCTCAACCAAACCGTTTAACGCAGCTGTAAACATGTCGATGTTAGAAGCTGTGAAATAAGCGCCGTTAGAGCGAGCGAAAGGAATACGGTTACCGCCGATAATGGCAACACGGCGCACAGTGTTTTGGCTCATGGTTTTATCCTGTTGAACAGAAGGTTTGGTTGTTTTAGCAGTCGCTGCTTTCGTCGTGGTAGAAGAAGCAGCGCTTTTTGCCGCGCCTGCACTACGTGTTGTAGAACGGGCACGCGTTGTTTTTGGTGTCGTGGTTGCTGCTTTTGGAGTTGTGCTCGCAGTTTTACGTTTCGTAGAAGCTGCTGTTGATGTATTTGACACAGTCTCCTGAGCAGAATTGTCGACTGCTGGATTTTCTTGAGTTGTTTTGCTCATAAGGCTTTTCCAAGCATAATTGCGATATTCTTGCTACAAACATACCATATTTCCCATACAGCTGTATTGACTAGAATGACGCTTGCGACCACATTCAGGTCAAGACATCCAGACATGAACTCAAGTATGATTTGTGATGAGTCAATCAGACATTGATTTCATGCCATATCCCAACATGATTCATGTGTTTGTAACAAATTCATTTGTATGAGAGATAATAACCATGACTGATCAATACCAAGCATTTACACAATCACCTTTAGGTAAATTTGTTGTAAAAAATTTAGGTCTGCCATCACCAGTGACGCTAGATCGTTTTGAAAGTGCCCAACCTGTTGTGAATGGGGCAGTATTGCTTGGCGCAGCACCATCAAGTACGGTTTCTGCTGCGATTGCTCAAGTTCTTAGCAATATTCATGCAGATAGTTATGTCGGTAATAATGTTGAGTTACAGCAGACTGCTGCAAAAGTCGGTTTAAATCTGCGTCCATTAAATGCCGATGATAAAGAATCTAAATTCAAAGCGGTTGTATTTGATGCCTCTGGCATTCAGGATTCTGAGCAGTTAAAAGAGTTGTATAACTTTTTCAATCCAATCGCTCGTCAAATCTCAAGTTCAGGTCGTGTGATTGTGATCGGTACCACACCTGAAACTGCAAAAACAGTCAAACAGGCGATTGCACAACGTGCGCTTGAAGGTTTCATCAAATCTGTTGGTAAAGAGTTCAAAAAAGGCATTACTGCTCAAGTGGTTTATGTCGACCAAGGTGCAGAAGCGAACCTTGAATCAACTTTACGTTTCTTGATTTCACCACGTTCTGCTTATGTATCAGGTCAAGTGATCCGTGTATCTAAAGCTGATGTGGCTGATTTAGACTGGGCGAAGCCACTTGCAGGTAAAACTGCATTGGTTACTGGTGCAAGCCGTGGTATCGGTGAAGCGATTGCACATGTATTGGCGCGTGATGGTGCGCATGTCATTTGTTTAGACGTTCCGCAACAACAAGCTGATCTTGAGCGTGTGGCAGGTTCAATTGGCGGTTCAGTACTAGCAATCGACATTACAGCTGCGGATGCGGGTGAAAAAATCAAGACTGCTGCTGCAAAACAAGGCGGTGTAGACGTGATCGTTCACAATGCAGGGATTACCCGTGACAAAACTTTGGCAAATATGAAGCCTGAGCTTTGGGATCTTGTCATTAACATTAACTTGTCTGCCATTGAGCGTGTTAACGATTACTTACTATCTCATGACGGTTTAAATGCCAATGGCCGTATCGTTTGTGTATCATCAATCAGTGGTATCGCGGGTAACCTCGGTCAAACCAACTATGCAGTATCTAAAGCAGGGGTGATCGGTCTGGTTAAATTTACTGCGCCGACATTGAAAAATGGTATTACCATCAATGCAGTTGCACCAGGTTTCATTGAAACGCAAATGACTGCTGCGATTCCATTCGCGATTCGTGAAGCTGGTCGCCGTATGAACTCAATGAACCAAGGTGGTTTACCTGTAGATGTAGCTGAAGCAATTGCGTGGTATGCATCTACTGGTTCAACAGGTGTGACTGGTAACGTGGTACGCGTCTGTGGTCAAAGCTTGTTAGGTGCTTAAGCATTAGGGTTTTGAAGAGGGGTGCTTGTGCATCCCTTTTTTATAAAAATATTGAAAGGTTTATTATGAATACACGTCATTTTAGTCAGTTGCCAAAACCTTATTTAGCTTATCCAAAAGTCATTCAAGGTCTCATTTTCAAAAAGCCAAAAGGTGAAAAAGTTCTGCCACAAGTTGAGTATGTGGTAGATGCACTTAAAATTGATAGCAAACATTTAGAAAGCTATAACGAGATTTGTGGTTTTAAAAATGATGGTGTCGTACCTGCAATTTATTTGGCAGTTTTGTCACAAAGTCTGCAAATGCACATGATGACCAGCGAAGCATTTCCATTCCCAATCTTGGGTTTGGTGCATATTCGTAACCAGATCAAGCAAATACGTAATATTGGCGTGAATGAGCAAATCACGTTGTCGTGCAAGTTTGGTGAATTAAAACCGCACGACAAAGGTTTGCAATTTGATTTCATTACCACTGCCAAAGTTGCCGGTGAAGTGGTGATGGAAAGTTTAACCACCTATTTATCACGTCAAAAAACTGAGAAAAAAGCAGGTGATAAGCCTAAAGATACGCAAGAACCCGCTTATCAACCACAAGCAGAATGGAATATTTCAGAAAATACCGGGCGCCGTTATGCGGTGATTTCAGGGGATTTTAACCTGATTCATATCCATGCGGTGACTGCAAAAGCGTTTGGCTTTAAACAGGCGATTGCACATGGTATGTGGAGCAAGGCCAAAGCTTTGGCGAGCATTGAGCTTCCAGCGGCTTATGAGGCAGATGTCTGGTTCAAACTACCAATGTATTTACCTTCAACGGTTGAGTTCCTTACCGCAGCTGAAGCAAAGCAAACAGATTTCCTGATCCGTAATCTGAAATCTAAAAAGCCACATGTGGCAGGTACAGTGAAGGCACTTTAATCCATTCTTAAATTGTAATGCTCCCTGTTGTGCGCAATAGGGAGACCATAAAAACATAAATATCATAAGGAATTGAGCTTTGATTAAAGAATTATTATTTGCGGATACACATCATTATCACGGTAGCGTTGATGAACGCTTTATTGATCTGGCTCACCAGTTTAGCCGTTTACAGGATGCACGTAGCCAGCAAGGTGGCGCGGCATTGGTGGTGTATTTTCAAGGGCAGAAAGTTGTTGATATTTTCACGGGGAAAAAATCTCAACATGAAGACTGGCAAGCCGATACCTTGGCCATGTGCTATTCAACCGGTAAGGGGATTCTTGCAACGCTGGCTCATATTTTAGTGAGTGAAGGTGTGCTGGATTATGAGCAACCGATTGCACATTATTGGCCTGAATTCGCTCAAAATGGCAAAGCCAATATTACCTTGCGTCATGTATTATCCCATCAAAGCGGTTTGTTCGATATTCGCAATATGATTGATACTGCCACAGAAATGCTGGATTGGTCGCATATGCTGGATGTGATTGCTGCAGCAACACCGCGTTTTGCGGCAGGACAAAGTTTTGCCTATCAACCCTTGACCTATGGGTGGATTTTGGGTGGTGTGATTGAGAAAGCAGCCAAACAGCCGTTAAGCTGGCTGATGCAACGTTATCTGGTACAACCGCTTGAACTGGATGGCGCTTATTTTGGAACGCCTGCTTCAGAATTAGATCGTGTTGCACGTTTATTGGAAAAACCCAAAACGGCATCTCAAGCTAAACCGCAGAACAAGAAAAACAGTCAACCCCGTAAAGCCTCTTTATCGGAACGCTTATTAGAGCTTTCAGGACAAAACCCGCAAGATTTTCAGGATGCCATGATTCCTAAAGGGATGCGCCATTTTAGCTTCTACAGTGATGAAGGATTACAGGCGGTCATTCCTGCGGCAAATGGGGTATTTACCGCAGGTAGTCTGGCTAAAGTATATGCCATGCTGGCCAATCAGGGGCAATGGCAAGGTCAGCAACTGATTCGACCAGAAGTGTTCAAGCAACTCAGTACGGTACAAAGCAAAACACGTGATCAGGTCATGCCGATTCCAATGCACTGGCGTTTGGGCTATCACCGTATTCTCACCCTGGGCAAACGTGCGCCCCACGGCTTTGGACATGTGGGCTTTAATGGCTCGGGGGCTTGGTGTGATGTTGATCGTGAACTGAGTTTTGCTTATACCCACAATTTTAATGTGACTTCAGCAACCGGTGATTATCGTCTGTGGGGCCTGAGTCAAGAAACATTACGTTGTGCCGATGCAATTTTAAATGGGCGCAAAGGCTGGTTTTAATTGCTCTTATTTTGATAGGGCGGAATATGATAAATCACTGCTTCATATTTACGTTCAGTCTTGTATGCAGCAATAGTGCCCCCTAAAAATTCAGCCAATTTACGACTAGGCTGATTATCCACTGCTACTGGATATAAGAAATATTGAGCGGATAGATGAGCAGAGGCCCAACGAAAAACCTCAAAGATCGCTTCTTTGGCAAAACCTTGATGGTGGCAATCTTCCCGAATCCATAATCCCAGTTCAGGTGTCGACGTCTGCATACCATGCACACCGATCAGGCCAATAAAACGCTGCTCTTGTTTATGGCGCAATACAAAGTGTTGGTCGCTATGCTTTGTTGCTTTGACTAACCATTGCTGAGCAATTGTTTCCTGCTCTGCAAAACTGTGTGCAGGCCCCCAACTCATATAGCGCGTTAGCGTTGTTGTAACGCATGGATAGATATCAGCAAGATCATCCAGTTGAAAGGTAAATAAATTAAGTCTTTGGCTTTGTAATAAAGGTGGTTTCATTGTTTGCTCATTTTAGTTTTAAACAATTCTGCCTGAATCATGGCTTCGGTATGACGTTTAAAGTCGATTTCATTTAAACCATTCAGCCCGAGTTTGTAAATTCCTTCCAAACCACATACAAATGCAATTAACCGCCATGCAATGTCATGGCTATTGCTCTCAAAATGAAACTCTCCCTGTGCCTGACCTTCATTGATCATATTGACAATGGAAAGATGCCAATCTTGCATGGCGATATTGTAGGCCCGTTTAATTTCTTCATCTTGGTCAATCAGCACTTCAGCTTCATTCCAAAGTCTTAAATAAGGCTGAATCTGTTCAATATTTTCGCAACCCAGCAGGAGGGAAAGACGTTGTAAGGCATTGGCTGTGCTGACTTGATTTTCAATTTCGTCCAGTTGTTGCATCAGTTTGATAAATGCTTCTGCTTTTAAATGCGAGCTGGAGGCAAAATGATGATGGACTTGTCCTGTCGAGGTTTGGGCTTCGGTGGCAATGCGGCGCACAGTCATCGCAGAAAAACCTTCGTTTAAGGCGACCTGCATGGCTGCCTGTAGAATCATTTCACGACGTTGTTCGCGATTTAAATAAGCCATTCTTTATTCGCACCTCTACCAAGATATAAATCGGGAACACACTACTCCAAATTTAAAAGTTGGACAAGTGTTCAATTTTGGTTATAATGACAGCAATTTGAACAATTGTCCAATTTAGAGGCATTTATGTCACGCAAGTGGTTGATTCTTGCAATCGTTGTATTGATCTATCTCCCAGTATCGATTGATGCAACCGTTTTACACGTGGCGACACCAACCTTGAGTGAGTCACTTTCTTTAACAGCAAATGAGTTGCTGTGGATTATTGATATCTATTCTCTGGTCATGGCCGGTCTGATTTTACCCATGGGTGCATTGGGTGACCGAATTGGCTTTAAACGCCTGATGATCATTGGCGGCATCTTATTTGGTCTGGCATCACTGGCAGCCGCATTCTCTTCGACTGCTTATGCCTTGATTGGTTCACGTGCCTTATTGGCAGTAGGTGCGGCCATGATTCTGCCTGCCACTTTATCTGCGGTCCGTAATACCTTCCTGGATGAAAAGCAACGTAACTTTGCGCTTGGCATTTGGGCAACGGTCGGCGGGGGCGGTGCTGCCTTTGGTCCGTTGCTCGGTGGTTTCTTATTGGAGCATTTCCATTGGGGCGCAGTGTTCCTGATTAATGTTCCGATTATGCTGGCTGTATTGGCTTTAACGGTCTTCGTGATTCCAAAACAGGCAGGGCAACCGAAACAGAACCTTAATCTGTTACAGGCAATTGTGCTGGTGATTGCGATCCTGAGCATGATCTATGCCGTGAAAACCGTGATGCATGGTTTTAGCATCTGGTCGGTGTTGATATTCGCAGTTGGTTTTAGTTTGCTGGTGGGCTTTATCCGTAAACAGCTCACCTCAACTTCGCCAATGATCGATATTCAATTGTTTAAACATCCGGTGATTGCAACGGGTGTAGTGATGGCAATTGTCTCCATGATGGCACTGGTCGGTTTTGAATTGCTGATTTCACAGGAACTGCAATTTGTTTACCAGCTTTCACCATTGGCTGCGGGTGCATTTATTTTACCGTTTATGGTGGCGATTAGTTTAGGTGGTCCAATTGCCAGTATGCTGGTCAACCGTTTCGGTCTGCGTTCGGTGGCATCGCTGGGCATGTTGATGAGCGCGGTAAGTCTGTGGGGCCTGGCCAATACAGACTTTATGCAGGCGAAGATGCAGGTCTGGGGCTGGATGGTTGTGCTGGGAATCAGCGTAGAAATTGCTTTACTGGCGTCAACCTCGGCCATTATGTCGTCAGTGCCGCCAAGCAAAGCCACGGCAGCAGGTGCGATTGAAGGAATGGCCTATGAATTGGGCGCAGGGCTAGGCATTGCCTTTTTCGGTCTGATGTTGTCATGGTTCTATGCCAATTCGATTGTGGTACCAACCGATGTGCCATCTAGCATCATTGAACAGGTGAGTAGCTCGATTGGAGAGGCGGTTCAAGCTGCCAAGCAATTACAGCCCATGATTGCTGAGCATGTGATTGCAGCTGCGAAGCAGGCCTTTAGCCAATCGCATCGTTCCGTGTTGAATGTAGCAGCCTTATTATTCTTGATCTTGTCGATCTTTATCTGGTTTGCTTTACCAAAGCGAGTCAAGGTCGTTGAGGAATAATGATTGACCCTGATCTAAAGTAGTTTGGATCAGGGTGTTTTTTAAGGAACGTTTATCCCAAACTGACGTAAGATTTTACACAACTGAATCATCGGTAAGCCCATCAATGTGGTTTGATCATCTCCCGCCATTCTTTCAAATAAGCTAATACCCAAGCTTTCACATTTAAAACTGCCGGCACAATGCAAGGGCTGGTCAATCTCAATATAGCGCTCAATTTCTGCCAAGGTCAGCTGACGAAATTTGACTTGGTAATGTTCGACCAGTGTCTTTTCAAAGCCAGATTGTACATGTTGAACACTGAGCGCGGTACTGAAAAACACGGTTTGATCCGAGTTGGCCTGTAATTGCTGAATGGCATTTTCAACACTCAGTGGCTTGCCAATAAAATCATAGGGGGCATGTTCACGCCAAGCGACCTGATCGGAACCAATCACAATCGCATCTGGATGTTGCGCAGCAATCACAGCTGCTTTCTCAAAAGCGAGACGTTTAGCCAAATCATCGGCATGTAATTCACCTGTTGCAGATTCATCAATATCAGGAGAGATACAGCGATACTCCAGCCTTAAACGATCCATGAGGTCTTTACGGGTCTGGCTGCCGGATGCCAGAATCAGTTCATATTGACGCATTACACTGCATATTCCACAAGAATATTGAGGGGTACATAGTGTAGAACTGCATTGTGACATGCATTCAGTTTGATCGGTGGGGCATGCCCAGCCTGATAGGCTTCAACCCAGCGCGTGACACAGATACACCAGAAGTCACCCGGTTTAAGCCCGGGAAAGCCGACTTCTGGTAAGGGGGTGATCAGGTCATTGCCGACTTTTTGTGAGAAATTCAGAAATTCAGAGGTCATTTGCGCGCACATGGTGTGTTGGCCTGAATCGGTGACCGCGGTGTGACAAAAACCATTACGGAAATATCCGGTTAAGGGATCATAACAACAGCTGGCTAAAGGTTCGCCAAGCACATTTAAACGATTAATTTTAGGATCTGGATGAATAGACATAATAATAATAAAGATCGAGTGACGCTGATTATCATAATCAAAAGTGACGGCTTCGGCAGCTTTTCTGCAAAAAAACTCACCTTTATTTCAGAGAATCATTTAAAATTGTGCCGTTTTTAAAATCAACTAGAGAGCCATCCATGAATTTT
This sequence comes from Acinetobacter courvalinii, assembly GCF_014635545.1. Classification (GTDB taxonomy): domain Bacteria; phylum Pseudomonadota; class Gammaproteobacteria; order Pseudomonadales; family Moraxellaceae; genus Acinetobacter; species Acinetobacter courvalinii. The sequence continues at coordinate 1,605,813 of NZ_BMDA01000001.1, read as the reverse complement.
CAGCGCATGACTGATCTTGATTTAGCAGGTAAACGTGTCCTTATTCGTGAAGACTTAAACGTTCCTGTAAAAAATGGGGAAATTACCAGTGATGCACGTTTACGTGCGGCATTGCCGACTATTAAAGCTGCTTTAGAGAAAGGCGCGGCAGTGATGGTATTTTCTCATTTGGGTCGTCCTGTAGAAGGTGAGCCAAAACCAGAACAATCACTTGCGCCAGTTGCTGCTTATTTAAGTAAAGCTTTGGGTCAAGACGTTAAATTATTCACAGACTATCTAGATGGTGTGGACGTTGCAGCAGGTCAGGTGGTATTACTTGAAAACGTGCGTTTCAACCACGGTGAAAAGAAGAATAACGAAGAACTGGCAAAAAAATATGCAGCGCTTTGTGATGTATTCGTAATGGATGCATTTGGTACAGCGCACCGTGCAGAAGCATCAACTGAAGGTGCAGCACGTTTCGCACCAATCGCAGCGGCAGGTCCCTTACTGGCTGCTGAGTTAGATGCGCTTGGTCGTGCCATGCAAACCCCAGAAAAACCAATGGTGGCGATTGTTGCCGGTTCTAAAGTATCAACCAAGCTTGATGTATTAAACTCATTGTCTACCATCTGCGATCAATTGATCGTTGGTGGCGGTATTGCCAATACCTTCTTGGCAGCAGCAGGTTATAACGTGGGTAAATCACTTTACGAAGCTGATCTGGTTGAAACGGCAAAACAAATTGCTGCAAAAGTCAGTGTGCCATTGCCAACGGATGTTGTGGTTGCAGATGCTAGCCAGATCAACTTTGAGGACTTCCTGGGTTCATTGGCAAGCGCGCAAGCTGTTGTGAAAAATGTTGCAGATGTGACTGACACCGATATGATTCTGGATGTTGGTCCTGAAACGGCTAAAGCATTTGCAGAAATCCTGAAATCTTCAAAAACCATTCTTTGGAATGGCCCAGTGGGCGTATTTGAAGTGGATCAATTCGGTGAAGGGACCAAAGCACTTTCTTTGGCGATTGCTGAATCTGCTGGCTTCTCGATTGCAGGTGGTGGTGACACATTGGCTGCGATTGATAAATATGAAGTTGCTGACCAAATCGGTTATATCTCAACCGGTGGCGGTGCTTTCCTTGAGTTTGTAGAAGGCAAGACTTTACCGGCGGTTGCGGTTCTACTTGAACGTGCTTAATCAAGACGTAGCGCTTTGATTAAATAAAGAAATAAAAAAAGAGTCGATTTAAATCGGCTCTTTTTACTTTTGTATAACAGGGTCGTCATTAAAGTGTCATATATCTGAAATATGCTTGTCACAAGTTAATCAAGTTACTGTGGAAAGCCGTGATGAAATTTAAATTGACTCTTGCCGCGCTAATCATTGCTCCAATCATGCTGACTGCATGTGCAAAGAAAGATGAATCGAAGAATGCTGAACAGCAGGATCAGGCAGCTTCTGCTGTATCTACTCAATCGACACAGACCACTCCAGAACAACAAGCTGCAATTGATGCCATTGATAAGCCCAATCTAGATGAACATAATAGCGATGTTGCAGAGCATGGGGCGGCTTCAGAAGTTGCTGCGAGCCAAGCTCACTAAGCCATACATAAAATAAAAGCCGATGTAGAAACATCGGCTTTTTTGTATTTAGGCGTTGGCCTTGCAATAGAAGGTGAGGGTGGTCTGGTAATCATCATCTTTGGCTAAAGAGGCATTTTTACCTGTAATGGTGCCAATCACACCTGCGGCGGCTTCAACCATCTTGCCGGTTTGCTCATCCACCACACCTTTGAGTACGCCTTGATAGGCGGTTTTTTCATCTACAACAACAGGTGAGGTATTGCGGTTACAGGTTTTTTGAGCAGCACTAATCGCATTATTTTTGGCGATCAGGTTGGTTTTACCAATGCCCGTCACTTCAAACTGATTATTTTCTTTTTGAATGGCCAAGGTATTGGTCGGTGTAGATGCACATGCCGTTAGACCCAATGCCAGGCCGCCAAGTAAACTCATGATGAAGGTTTTTTTCATTGCTTGTTCTCAAGTGATTACATAATCATATTATTTGAACATATAATTTATGGGTGCTTTGGCAGGTTATGTACAGTTTGTGCAGAGACTCTGTTAATTTTGTCAAATGAATGATGAGCTTAGTAATCATGAGGTTTTCCATTTATTGACAAAAAAGCAATATAACCCATCCTTACAAGCAGGAATTAGGCATAGTGGAATTGATTCAGATTATGCTAATCTAGCGCCATCCTTGTGTTAGTTAGATTCATTTCAATGACGGACTCAAATATAGAGACAATTCATCAAAATATTCATCAACGTCAATCTATTGGGCAACTCATTGAGCCTGCACCGAATACAGAACAACTTGAAAAAGCAGTGCAAGCTGCGCTGACTGCCCCAGATCATCATCGTTTAAAACCGACCCGTTTTGTCATCGTTACTGCTGAGCAGCGCGCTGCTTTTGGTGAGCATCTGGCTAAGGCCTTGGCAGATATTGGAGAAACAGATCCTGCCCAGCTCGATCGGGTCAAACAGCACCCATTCCGTGCGCCGTTGCTGGTTCTTGCTTTAACGACCCTTCAGGATCATCCCAAAGTACCGCACTTTGAACAGATCCTGAGTACGGGCGCAGCGATTCAGAACTTCTTGTTATCTTTACAGGCCCAAGGGTTTGCCAGCATGTGGCGTTCAGGTGCCGTCGTTGAGTCAAACTGGTTAAAACAGCAGTTGGGTTTAAAAGAGCAAGATTTAATTTCAGGAATTATTTATATTGGCACTGCGGCAAAGGCGATTGCACCACGTGCAGAAATAAACAGTCAGGATTTTGTCAAGGTGTGGCAAGCAAACTAAGCTCGGTTTGCAATGATGAAAGAAAGAAAACAGGTTTCAGGATAAAAAATGACAGAGTTAAAATTTAGCGATTTAGTTGAGCCGGTGGCTGTAGATCAAAAAACAGCATTAAGAATTACAGTATTGGGTGGTGGTAGTTTTGGTACAGCCATGGCTAACCTGGCTGTGCGTAATGGCTGCGATACCATGATCTGGATTCGTGATGCTGCCGTCGCAGAAGAAATTAACCAGACTCACGTCAATAAACGCTATTTACCTGATTTTACTCTGGAAGCCGGATTGCGTGCAGTCGCCGATCTGGAGCTTGCAGTACGTGACCGTGACATTATTCTGGTGGCGATTCCGAGTCATTCATTTCGTGATGTGTTAAAGCAGATTGCACCGTTTATTACCTCTCAGGCTGTAGTTTCATTGACCAAAGGGATTGAGGCCAAAACCTTCAGTTTCATGAGCGATATTATTCGCACAGAATTGCCGGAAGTACCCTACGGTGTGTTATCGGGGCCCAACCTTGCCAAAGAAATTATGGCCGGGATGCCATCAGGCACGGTGATTGCTAGTGATTCTGAACTGGTTCGCTATGCCGTTCAGCATGCCTTACACAGTGCTTTATTCCGTGTGTTTGGTAGCGATGATGTGCATGGTGTGGAATTGGGTGGTGCATTGAAAAATATCTATGCCGTGGCGATGGGGATGGGTGATGCCTACAAGATTGGTGAAAATACCAAGAGTATGATCCTGACCCGTGCTTTGGCTGAGATGAGCCGTTTTGCGGTCAAGCAGGGTGCCAATCCTTTAACATTCCTGGGCTTGTCGGGCGTGGGTGATTTATTCGCAACCTGTAATAGCCCGTTAAGCCGTAATTATCAGATTGGCTTTGCGCTGGGTTCAGGTAAAACACTGGATCAGGCAAGCAAAGAATTGGGGCAGACCGCTGAAGGGATTAATACCATTGTTCAGGTGCGTACCAAAGCACAAGAACTGGATGTGTATATGCCGATTACCAATGCGCTATATGAAGTAATTTTTGAAGGTGCACCGCCCATGAATATTGCATTGTCGTTAATGAAAAATGGTCATCGTAGTGATGTAGAGTTTGTTTTACCTCATCATGAAGTCTAAGCAAAATCATGAGATGTATCAAAAAACTGTCATCTATTCGCGTTATGATACCGCTATAAAAAATAAGGTCGTTTTATGCAGTTAACTTTAGTTCGTCACGGTGAAGCGTCTCCAGCCATCAATGGAAACGATATGCAACGCCCCTTAACCCAGCGTGGTCATCAGCAGGCTGAGCAAACCGGGCAGTTTTTAAAAGATGTGATTCAGCCAGACATCTTTGTGGTGAGCCCTTTGTTGCGTGCTCAGGAAACTTTGGCCCATATCAAGGCACATTTTCACGGTATTCCCGTATTGATTTGCGATAAAATCAAACCGGATGATGATGCCAAAGATGCGATTGAATGGTTGTCAAAATTACCCTATGAGTCAATTGCAGTGGTCTGTCATATGAATGTGGTGGCGCATATTGCTGAACAGTTGACCCATGAAAACTTTAATCCATTTGCATTGGCAGAAGCCCGTATTTATGATCAAGCTGTGATCGCGAATGGACTATCGACACAAAACAACCGTTTTACGCCAACATTATAATTTTTATATATCCGCGTTAGGATAAGGGTACTGAACACCGATGCTGTATTTATGGATGCCCGAAACCAATGGAACATGGTATTGGTCGGCTGGGGAAAACTGGTTGCAGGCAGACAGTCTTGAGCAACTGATTCAAGACTTGCAGGCGCATAGCGGAAAAGAGACCGTGGTTTATTTTCCAAGCCGTCATGCGCAGATGTTGCAACAGGCGATGACCAAGGTACATTACAAGCAACTGGGTCAAGAAGGGATTAAATATCTTCTGGAAGAGTTTGTAAGCTTGCCGATTGACCAGATGAAAGTGGTCCATCATTTTCAACAGGATCAGGTCAGTATTCTGGGGGTAGCACAGTCAACTATTGAAACCTGGCAACATGCACTTAGTCTGTTACCTGTCCAGATCAGTGCCTTCTTGCCTGACTTTTTGATTTTGCCTGAACCCGCACAGCATGAAGTGGTGCTGGTCAATCTCTATGATCAATTACTGGTCAGGGAAAATGCATGGTTGGGGAACTCGGTGGATGATCTGGGTTTATTTCTTGAGTTCCAGCCAGCTGAAACGCAGTTTAAGTTTGCCAATTTAAATGCTGCCCAGATGGACAGTCTGGCAACGGCATCCAGCAAAGACCAGCGCACGGAATTCAGTTATCAATTTCAGCCCCTGTTAAAAGCAAAACAGCATCCATTTAATGTTTTGCCGAAGTCAAAACATGCCGAAACCCAATGGTCGGGTTACTGGAAAGCTGCCGCGGCAGTGCTGTTGGCTGTGATCGTGGTACAACTCGGCTATGATGCCTTGCGCTGGTCGAAACTGAAAAAAGTCGCGGATCAGACCGCTGCTCAAGCCATTGACCAATATAAACACTGGTTCGGCGAAAATATCAGGGTTACTGAACAAAATATCAAAAGCCAGTTTGAAAGCCAGTTACGAATGAGTCAGCTGGGCGATACCCAGGCACTTTCACTGTTGAGTCGTGTCGGGCCTATCCTGATGCAAAAACAGATTGTGGCCCAGCAAGTCAGCTATGAGGCTTCAACACTGGCCATGTCGCTCAAGGCAAAATCGGCAGAAGATCTGCAAGGGCTGACCCAGCAATTAAATCAACAAGGTTTTCAGGCTGAGTTAGGTAATGTGCAGGCGGACAGTGTCGGCGCAATCGGGGTGGTAAAAGTAAAATAATGAAAGCACTAACACGTTTACAAAACAGCTTCGACCAGAAAATTGAAGCGCTTAATGACTATCTGCAAGGTTTATCTGTACGTGAGCGCGTGATGGTTATTTTTACGACCATCTTTGTGATCGTGACTGTGATTGGTTTTTCCTTGTGGAAAATGCACGCTTTGGCCGATCAACAGCAAAAACGTTTAAATGAACTCAAGGATCTGACCGTCTGGATGCAGAGCAATGCTGCCACCATGAAGCCTGCCAATGATCTTGCACTGTCCGCTGCGGACAAGATTCAGCGTACTGCGCAGCAGCAGGGCTTGGCTGTCTCCTCCCAGCAAAATGGGGAACAGATTCAACTGGTGGCAGAACATCAGAACTATGCCGTTTTAGCTAACTTTTTAATGCAGTTGTCACAAATGGGCATTAGCATTCAAAAAATGGATATGGTGTCAAATAACAATCAGATTAAATTGACTGCAACAGTGCAATAAGATCAGGGTCTTGGATTTTTTACACAGTATGAGGGCTCAGCCTGAATGCGTAGCCTTTTTGTAATACTTGATCTTTCTGAGCGGGCGACACGGGAACTCAATCATAAACCGTAAACAAAGTCAGGGAAGGTCGGTTGTATGAGGAATAATACTGCATAGCTGCCTGTCTAGAGCAGTCCGGCGTGTCTTTACCTGAATATAAATAGGTCTTTGGGACTAAAGCAAAAAATCAGCAAACTGGCTTATAAAGTTTGCCAACGCGGTCTCCTTATCTACATTTGAGGTCTCGTTTGAATGGTTTTGTAGAAGTCAGGCAATATATGGCTGAAATGTCACCAGACCTTAAAAAATAACCCTATGTCAGGCATGGCGTTTTGATACGCCTATGCCTATAATATGCCTACTTGAAAAAACAGTAGACTGTGATTGGTATGTTATATTCATTGGCTCGCCCTTTGTTGTTTACTTTAGCGCCAGAGCGTGCACATGAACTTACACTTTCAATGCTGGATAAAGCCCATAAAATTGGCTTCATGCATCAGAAAGTAGCAGCAAAACCTGTGACATGTATGGGCATTGAATTCCCGAATCCTGTAGGTCTTGCCGCTGGTTTGGATAAAAATGGTGCGCATATTGATGCTTTAGCAGCTTTAGGCTTCGGTTTTATCGAAATTGGAACCATTACCCCACGTCCACAAGCAGGTAATCCTCAACCGCGTTTATTCCGTATTCCTCAGGCAAAAGCCATTATTAACCGTATGGGTTTTAATAATGACGGCGTGGATAAACTGATTGAGAATGTCAAGGCAGCAAAATTTAAAGGTGTGCTAGGTATTAACATTGGTAAAAATGCCGATACGCCAGTTGAAGATGCGGTTTCTGATTATCTGATCTGTCTCGAAAAAGTTTATAATTATGCTTCTTATGTTACGGTGAATATCTCATCGCCAAATACCAAAAACTTACGTAGCTTACAAAGCGGTGACGCACTGACAGAGTTGTTACAAACATTAAAAGATCGACAACTAGAGCTGGCAAAACAATATAATCATTATGTTCCTCTGGTGCTTAAAGTTGCACCTGATCTCACTGCAGAAGATATTGATTTTATTGCAGCACAATTATTGCAATTCAAGATCGATGGTCTCATCGTGACCAATACCACACTAGGCCGTGAAGGTGTCGAAAACCTGGAAAACGGTAATGAAGCGGGTGGCTTGTCTGGTGCGCCTGTATTTGAGAAAAGTACCGAATGTTTAGGTCAGTTTGCGAAAGTACTTGCGGGTCAGATTCCTTTGATTGGTGTCGGCGGTATTCTGGCAGGCGAACATGCGGTTGCGAAACAACAGGCAGGAGCGAGCCTCGTTCAGGTCTATAGCGGACTGATTTATACCGGTCCAACCCTGATTAAAGATTGTGTTAATGCGATGACATTGTGAAATGAACACGCTTGATATCATTATTCTGGTCATCTTGCTCATTGGAGGGCTGAACGGTTTGCGCCAAGGATTTATTAAAGCCTTTGCCAACTTGATCGGATGGATATTTGCATTGATCATTGGAGCAAAATATGCTGTGTTATTGGCCCCTGCGATGAGCAGTCTGAGCCAAGACCCGGTTGTGCAAAAAATTGCAGCTTTTGCTTTTATCGTATTGATCATCGTGGTGTGTACCTGGATTGTTTCGGCATTGCTCAACGGGCTCTTGAAAAGTTTAAAACTGGGCCCATTAAATCGTTTAGCAGGGGGGGCTTTTGGTTCGCTCAAAGGCCTTTTGATTGTGCTGATCACCATGCAAGGTCTTGGACCATGGGTTGAAAGTTCACCGCACTGGAAACAGTCTAAATTCGTACAAATTTTATTACCTTACGCACCTTTGGCAACTGAAATGTCCAAAGATGCGGCAAATCAAGCCTTACATCAAATGACATCCGAAGGTGCGCTATTACATCGCCCTTCACCAGAAATGGACGAATCAGAACGTGCATCAGTCACTGAGCGTTCTGATCATTCGACGAAAAATCCTTTTTATTAATCGCTAGCTTGTCGCGAGGTTGCTATGTGTGGAGTTGTTGGGATAGCCGGTAAATCACCAGTGAACCAAATGTTATTTGATGCCTTAACGATGCTGCAACATCGAGGACAGGATGCCGCAGGGATCGTAACCTGCCACCAAGGGCGTTTATTTCTCCGCAAAGATAACGGTATGGTACGCGATGTATTTCATACCCGTCACATGCGTGCATTGCTTGGAAACTACGGGATTGGACATGTGCGTTACCCAACCGCAGGTTCATCCAGCAGTGCTGAAGCACAGCCGTTTTATGTAAACTCTCCGTACGGGATTACCCTTGCACACAATGGTAACCTGACCAATGCCGCAGAAATTCATGATGACCTGTTTAAAACAGATTTACGTCATATGAATACGGATTCCGATTCCGAAGTCCTGCTCAACGTATTTGCGCATGAACTGCAAAAGCTTCGCACTTTAAATCCAACTCCGGATGATATTTTCCACACCGTTTCTCGCGTACATGAGCGTTGTAAAGGTGCTTATGGCGTGGTTGCCATGATCACAGGTCACGGTCTGGTCGGCTTCCGTGACCCGAATGGTATCCGTCCGCTGGTGTATGGTTCTCGCGAAACTGAGCAAGGCACTGAATATATTATCGCTTCTGAGTCAGTTGCGATTACCGCACTCGGTTTTAAAGTTGAGCGTGATATTGCACCAGGTGAAGCGATTTTCATTGATGAGAATGGTCAGTTGTTTAGCAAGCAATGTGCTGCAAACCCAGAATACCGTCCATGTATTTTCGAATACGTGTATTTTGCACGTCCAGATGCCACGATCGACGGGATTTCCGTGTATAAAGCCCGCTTGAAAATGGGTGAGAAGCTGGCGTACAAGATTTTGAAAGAATGGGGCGAGCAGCACGATATTGATGTGGTGATTCCAATTCCGGATACCAGCCGTACTTCCGCTTTAGAGTTGGCGAATATTTTAGGGGTGAAATTCCGTGAAGGGTTTATGAAAAACCGTTATATCGGACGTACCTTTATTATGCCAGGTCAGCAACAGCGTAAAAAATCGGTTCGTCAAAAACTGAATCCGGTCGAACTTGAGTTTAAAGACAAGAATGTATTACTGGTCGATGACTCGATTGTACGTGGCACCACCTGTAATGAAATTATCCAGATGGCACGTGATTCGGGTGCGAAGAAAGTATTCTTTGCTTCAGCCGCGCCAATGGTGAAATATCCAAACGTCTATGGTATTGATATGCCAGCCAAGGCTGAACTGATTGCATCAGGACGTACCGTGGAAGAAATCCGTGAAAATATTGGTGCAGACCGTCTGGTTTTCCAGGATCTGGAAGATTTGAAAAATGCCGTGCGTACCAGTAAAGTGCCAGATCTGACTGAATTTGACTGTTCTGTATTTGATGGTATTTATGTCGCAGGTGGCATTGACAAGGCTTACCTTGATAACCTTGAGCAAAAACGTAGCGATTCTGCCAAAAATAAACTGGATAGCTATATCGATGTGAATATTGATGCCGCTTCGGTAGATTTAACCGGTATCAAAGAAATGTAAACCTTTTGGTCCATAGAAAAGCGGGAATTTCCCGCTTTTTTATTTTATGATAGCGGATACGGAAGTCCTTACTAGAAACAATGTAATCAGGAAAATTTACATTGAGAGAAATGAGCCATTACTTAATCGAAAATAAGAATATTGCATGGTCAATGAGCTTTTGTTGGCTGGCGATGTTATTGACCGTTTTTATTCTTAATCTAATTTTAGGTTTGGTGGTTCATTTTTTTGATTATACCCAGCCCATCTGGTGGCATGCGCTCAGTCCCTATTTCATTTTATTGCTGATTTGTGTGCTGTTCTGGTCGGTCGGCGCAGAATTATATGTATTACGAGAAGGTGGGCATTCACTTGCCAAGCAATTAAAAGCCAGACGCCTGGTATTTGATGAAAGTACACCGGAAGAAAGTACGGCATTGAAAATTGTGGAGCAAGTTGCCAAAAGTTTTTCCATCGATCCTCCTGCTGTCTATGTATTACCGGATGAAGTCGGGGTAAATGCCTTAACCGCAGGCTTCAGATCACAGGATATTGTAATTATCCTGACCTGGGGGGCTTTGCAAAACCTGGATGAGCTGGAACTGTATGGCTTGCTCAGTTATGAGTTTAACCAGATTCTATCCGGTGAAGCCGTCGAAAATACCAAGCTAAAATTGTTATACAGTGGCTTAACCACATTTAGCCAATGGGGCAGTAAGCTGGCTCAAGCGGGTTATAGCCCTTATGCAACCTCTTATCGTAATAAGTTTGAAACCATTTTTGTCGCCATAGGGGGCGTGATCTGGCTGATTGGTAGTTTAGGTATTTTGATTACTCGTGCAATTAAATACCTTACCTTGAGTGGGCGAACCTTTCGTAATGATCTCAAGACCATGCGATTGATGAATAATAATGCCAATATTCAAACCTTATTGCGGATTTACGTGCATCATTCCGGTTCGCAAATTCATAGCGCCTATTCTGAATCCATTTCACATATGTGTTTTGCCAATTCATTGAGCCCGCAAAGCTGGATGAATATTCATCCCAGCATTAAAGATCGCATCTATGAATTGAACCCGACCTTATTGCAAGATTTGCAGTTGGAAAATCTCAGAAAACTGCGTAATCGTCCTTTGTTTAGCCTGTTTCGTTCGCTGGAAGAAGAAACCACCGACATTACCACGCCGTGGAGCTCACCGCAGCCTTTGCCGCTATTGCGTTTATCGCCGATTAGCTTTGCCTTGAACGATGCGATTAAGCCGCTTAACCCAGAGATACGTAAAAACAAGAAACGCCCTGAACTGATTCAGCGCGCCATGCAAACCGCAACGGGTTCGCGTGAGGTGATGGTGGCGATTTTGATGATCCGTCAATATCGCGAATTTATTCCACAGGATGCACCGGTCAGCCATGCCATCGTCGATGCCTTACTGAATCTGGATGGACGTATCCATGTGCAGATTTTCCATGATGCCTGCAAGAATATTGGGCACATGCCAGCCAGTATCGCCCGTCAATTTCTTACCAAGCTGGCCTGTATTATTCAGGAAGATGGGGAAGTGGGCTTGCTGGATGCTTTGTTGCTGGAACGCGTCAAACATGAACTGAATTTAATGCCGGCCCATTTACCTGCGGCTTTTGAAGATGTGAAATCCCAGATTGTGCATTTGATTGATGCCTTGTTGCATGTTCAGCAAATTAATAGTCCAAATCAGCTTGAGGTGCGGGAACGTATCTTGCAACTGCTGTTGACTGAAGATGAAATGCAAACTTATGCCGATATTTCGGATGAGCCACTGGATCTGGCGGAAATCCTGAATGATGTATCGGGGTTGTTATTGCGCGATCGTCTCAATATTTTGTCGATTGCAGAAAGATGTCTTTGGAACGACCGAATTATAACCCAGGATGAGTTGGATGTTTTAGAGCTTTTATATTGGCGTCTGGGTTTTGATACACACGAAGTGGTTGAGCAAATGCAAAAGAAAAATAGTCTGATGATTATTTAAGGGACATTCGCTTGCACGTGTTTTTTTGATAAAAACGTTACGTGACAAACACATAAAATGCTGCCATTTCAAGGTAAGCTTGCCATTTATTTTTATTCTTGTATTACCTGCTTTTGAGTAATTTATGGAACATATTGAAATTTTAAAAGCCTTGTTTTTAGGCTTTATTGAGGGTTTAACCGAATTCCTGCCCATTTCAAGTACCGGTCATTTGATTTTATTTGGTCATATGATCGACTTTCATTCCGATGACGGTCGGGTGTTTGAGGTGGTGATTCAGCTGGGTGCAATTCTGGCGGTGTGCTGGTTATATCGACAAAAGATTTTTGACCTGATCAAAGGGTTTTTTAGTGGCGATGCAGAAGCACGGCATTTTGCTTTTAGTGTTTTACTGGCATTTATTCCAGCGGTGGTGATCGGGGTATTTGCAGTCGATTTTATTAAGAGTGTCCTGTTTAGTCCGCTGGTGGTTGCAGTCGCTTTAATTGTAGGTGGTCTGATCATTTTCTGGGTGGAGTCGATTAAATTTGATCATAAAACTACGGATGCAACCAAGATTACCTATAAGCAAGCGTTTCTGGTGGGCTGTGCGCAATGTGTGGCCATGATTCCGGGAACTTCGCGTTCAGGTGCGACCATTGTTGGGGGAATGTTCTCAGGCTTGTCTCGTAAAGCCGCAACCGAATTTTCATTCTTCCTGGCGATGCCGACCATGTTGGGCGCAGCGGTATTTGACCTGGCACGTAATGCGGATGTATTGACGCAAGACAATATGCTGAATATTGCGGTGGGTTTTGTCGCGGCCTTTATCTCGGCACTGTTTGTGGTCAGCGCCCTGGTAAAATTTGTTGAACGCCATACCTTACGTGTATTTGCCTGGTACCGTATTGTACTCGGTATTATTTTACTGTTTGTTTTCCTATAAATAATAAAAAACTCTTCCTTTTGGTACATGCCAAAAGGAAGATTCTCAGTTAAGATTTCAATCTCTTATATCTCATCTTTCATATTTCCAGATCGGTTCGACTGCAACATGACAATAGCTAAAATGAATGCGCGTGATTTAATAATAGATTTACTGCTGGGCTTACAAGGCGGTGCAATTTCAATTAAGCAGATTATTGTGGCGGCCAGACTATTTGACATTAGTGAAAACAGCATTCGCGTCGCAGTGACCCGTTTGTCTAGTGATGGTGTGATTGAAGCAATTGAGCGCGGTATCTATCAGTTTACAGTGCAGTCGCATGAATGGGCTGATGTCATGTTAAACCGTAAACAGGGCATTAAACAGACCAAGAACTGGAATCATCAATATTTGGCAGTATTAACCGGAGCGTTGGGGCGTGTTGACCGTACCGCTTTAAATCGGCGTGAAAGAGCACTCAAGCATTTTGGTTTTAAAGAGCTGGAACAGGGGATTTATATCCGTCCGGATAATCTGGCAATTGGTTTTGATGCGCTTTTTTCCGAACTGAAGTCTTCGGGACTGGAAGAGTCTGCCAAGATCTGTCAAATCAATCATTTTGATGCGACAACTTTGGCAAATTTGCCAAAACTCTGGGCAACCCAGACCTTAAACCAGAATTATGAAAAATATGCCCAGTTGATTCAGCAGTGGTTAGCGACTGTATCGCAACTCTCCTTAGAGGATGCTGCCCGAGAGTCTTTATTGCTCGGGCGACAGACCATTTCTTTATTGATGAATGATCCTTTATTGCCAGAAGATTTTGTAGATGTGCAACTGCGCCAGCAATTCGCTGCAAGTGTACAACAGCTGGATCAGACCGGACTGGACGCATGGCGCAAATTTTATGAAAGCCATGTCGAGTAAATTCTGATTACAAATATTACATCTATTTTAATTTTAATTTATTGACAGAAATATTACTGGGTTTAGAATAAAAATATAAATTGTGTAGTTTTATAAAAATAGACAGCTCCAGACAGGGTGAACAGATGAATACACGTGTTGCAATTAGTGACTTATTCAGTAGAGAGGAAATTACTGAACTCACAGCAAAATCAGATTTGCATGGCGGTTGGGCGGTGTTCTCGACCTGGGCCGTGATTGGCGGAACTTTTGCTGCCGTAGCCAGTTCATGGCAATATTTGCCCGCTTGGGGTAAATTACTGATGTGCATAGCAGCACTGGTCATTTTGGCAGGGCGTCAGCTGGCCTTGGCGATTATCATGCATGATGCCTCACATCAAAGCCTGTTTAAAACCAAATGGCTGAATGACACATTCACTGACTGGTTGTGCGCGCGTCCGATCTGGAATGATTTACATAAATACCGTGCCCATCACATGCGCCATCACAGCAAAACCTCGACAGTAGATGATCCCGATCTATCACTGGTTGCGGGTTTTCCCACTTCTAAGAAATCATTGATGCGCAAATTTATGCGTGACTTAACCGGAGTGACCGGATTTAAGTTTGCGGTCGGTCGTGTGCTGATGGATATTGAGAAAATGGAGTGGACAGTTTCCAATGACCGTCGCTGGATTTCTCAGGAAGGCAAACACTGGACTGATTATCCTAAAGCCTTTTTAAAGAATAGTGGTGGGGCAATTGCCACCAATGCCGCGCTATTTTCAGCATTATGGGCAGCAGGCCATCCTAAACTTTATGCATTGTGGGTGGTGGCATATTTAACCCCATTTCCATTATTTCTCAGAGTCCGTTCAATGGCAGAGCATGCTGGCATGGAGACCAGTCACAGTGCCTTAACCAATACCCGGACCACCAAAGCGGGCTTTCTGGCACGCGCCTTGGTTGCTCCGATCAATGTAAACTATCATAAAGAACATCATTTGATGGCAGCGGTACCTTACTTTAAACTGCCAAAAGTGCATCAAATGCTACGTGAACGTGGACATGTGGCTGAACCGCCAAGCTATTGGCAGGTATTAAATCAGCTTTCCAGTCAGACGGATTAAATGAGCGTGACAAGCATGTCAGTTTCAATCAGGGATCAAATAACAGGAGCAAGGGAAGAACGCATGGCAGCAACAAAAGACCAAATCATGGGATTTCTGGCACAAGAATTTCCGCAAGCACTAATGAAAAGTAGCATTGAAGAAATTACACCCAGAGGAGCACAGCTGCTTTATCGTGTCGATACAGGTGATTTACGGCCTGGTCAGACGGTTTCTGGGCCGACCTTGATGCTGGTCGCGGATTACGTGCTGTACATTGCCATTTTGGGACATTTAGGTCTGGTTGCGATGGCCGTGACCACCAATATGACCATTAACTTTTTTCGTAAACCAAATGGCAATCGTGATATCCGGGCGGTGTGCAAACTCATCAAAGTTGGTAAAACCTTGGTTACGGGCGAAGTCTGGTTATATTCACTGGATGATGAAGAACCTGTGGCACATGTGATTGGCACTTATGCACTGCCACAAAAATCATCTGACTGAATATCTAGGACGGGTCAATGATTCAGCTGATCTGCAGGATCTACTCGGTTTTTATTGACTGCAAATCACTTAAAAAAATAAAACATGTCATAGGATCATGCGGCTCAATCAGGTGTGATCAATAGATAACCAATCTGATTAGGGAAGAACGGAATGATCATTAAAAACGGCTTGATGGCTTTGGCATTGCTAGGATGTGCAGTCGCTACACAGGCCAAGCAAACAGTATGTGTATTCGATCCTGTGGGTAAATCGGGCGATGCTTTTGCATTGGCAAAGGATTATGCGCTTGAAGCTAAGAAATGGGGGGCTGATATCGATTTACGTGCTTATGTCGATGAACGTGTGGCTGCAGAAGATCTGAAGGTCGGGCAATGCGATGGAGCAATTATCAGTGGCTTACGTGGCCGACAGTTCAATAAATATGTCGGTTCTCTAGATGCGATTGGTGCGCTGACCGATTTAAAAACGGCAATTTTAGCCTATCAAATTTTGTCCAAGCCACAAGCTGCAAAAAGCATGATCAATGGGCCTTATGAGATTGCCGGGCTTGGTACCATTGGGCCTGCCTATCTGTTTGTTTCTGACCGTAGCATCAATACCTTAGCCAAGGCTGCCGGAAAGAAGGTCGGGGTGTTTGCCTATGACGAGGCACAGCCGAAGCTGGTGGCTCAGGTCGGTGCCCAAGCAGTTTCGGTTGATGTGACCAATGCCGGTGCCAAATTCAATAATCACCAGATTGATATTGTGCCTGCACCGATTGTGGCCTATAAGCCTTTTGAACTTTATAAAGGTTTAGGCGATAAAGGCGGCATCGTAAAATTCCCGCTCACGCAAATCTCGGCAAATTTTATTATTCGCAAGGATAAGTTTTCGCCTGGTTTTGGACAAAAGTCACGTGAATGGGTGGCAGGTCAATTGGGCCGTACTTTTAATATTATCGCCAAATATGAAAAGGAAATCCCAGCCAGATACTGGATGAATATTTCCCCTGAAGAGCAGGTGAATTATATGAAAATGATGCGTGAGGCACGTATTTCCCTGACCAAGGCCGGGATTTATGATCCGAAAATGATGAACTTCTTGAAGAAGGTGCGTTGCAAGCAAAATCCAAATAGTTTTGAATGTGCACTGAATGATGAATAAATCATGAATTAGGCTCGGCATAACCTTCTTTATTGATTGTAATTTAGAGGGTTTTTGCTTTTTAATCAGGCCATATATTTTAAAAAACATAACAACAATGCTGTAGGCGAAACTGCCAGAACATGCTACAACTAAAGCTGTCCAAATTTATTTGTACCCACGATTTTTAACTTATATGACGATACCGCCCGACTTGATACCTTTATCGCAAATTGAGTCAAATCAAGAACATATTTTAGCGATCAAGCGTAATGATTTAGTGCCTTTGCTGAACGATCCACATCGTTTAAATCATTATGCAGATCATTTGGTACAAGCCCAGAGTGTTTTGCTCAATGGTGTTGATCCTAAACTGAATCAGCAATTGAGCGAAGTGATTAGCCAGATTATTCAGCAGCTTTCGCTTTCAAAAAAATATCTGGGTGGACGTCGTTTCAATGCATTGCAAAAATGGCTGGGGATTGATGTCGAATATGATGCGGGTCAAGTCAAATATCTCAAAGATTTAGACCGTCTGATTCATGAAGCCAATCACCTGAGTCAGCGCTTGCAGATAGAAATCCAGAAATCGCAGTCACGTCTGCAACAGGCATTGGGTTTGCGTGAGCAGATGGCAGCCTATATTCAGGCCGCGGATGAGTTTTTAAAAGAATATCCTCAATTTAGCAAGCAGCAAGTGCTGGACCATTTTGTCGAGCGCCTGTCAAAAAAAGTGAATACGCTACAAACCTTACAGAGCAGTAATGATATTGCGATGAAGCAGATGCAATTGTCCCAGCATTTGTCGTTTAGCCTGTTAGACCGTTTTAAGGAAGCGCAACAGGTGTTAATTCCTGCATGGCAATATCATTTGAAGCAAAGTCGTGAGTCCGGGTCATCGTCGACCATTGAGCAACTGGACAAGAGCCGAGAAAACCTGATTCAAAATTTGAAAAAATCATTACAGAAATAAGAGGGGAATACCATGTCAGATTCAGAACTTAGCAAAGTATCTCATGAACTTGAACTCAAAACTGAGCAACGTTTCGAGCAGCTTAACCTGAAAGAGCTGGGTTTACAGCCGCATGACCTTGCCGAGGTGATGGATGCGCATAAAGAGCTGGCAGAGATGAGTCCGACTGTTGTGGCGGAATATGGCAAAAATATTGCCAACAAGACCTCAACCTATACGGATGAATTACTGAGTCTGGTGCAGAATAAAGATCTGGATAACACCGGTCAAAAACTCAATGAAGTGGTGCAGGTCGCCCAGCAGCTGAATACGTCTAGCATTCTGAATAAATCAAAAAGCTCGGGTTTTTTGGGCGGTCTACTCAGCAAGTTTAAAAGCGCCAAGCAAAATTTTGATCAGCATTTTAATACCACCAAAGAACAGATTGATGTGCTGGTTAAGGAAATTGAAAGCTCGCAATCTGGCTTGAAGGCACGGGTTGGTACGCTCGATAAAATGTTTGATGCCGTACAGGATGAATACAAGCAGCTAGGTGTGTATATCGCAGCAGGTCAATTGAAGCAACAGGATATCCAGCAGCAGATTTCGGCTTTGACGGCTCAAGAGCAGGACCAGCAGACCACACAGCAGATTTATGATCTGAATCACTTAGCCAATAATCTGGAAAAACGGGTCAGTGATTTACAGGTGTTACAACAGTCTGCGATGCAAACATTGCCCATGATCCGCATTATCCAGTCGAATAACCTAATGCTGGTCGATAAATTCTATGCGATTAAAAACATCACGTTACCAGCTTGGAAAAACCAGATTAGTCTGGCAATTTCATTGCAGGAGCAAAAGAATAGCGTGCAGCTTGCCAAAGCCATTGATGACACCACCAATGAGTTATTACGCCGTAATGCAGAATTACTTCATCAAAACTCGGTTGATACGGCTAAAGCCAATCAGCGTTCAGTGATTGATGTGGAAACCCTTGAACATGTCCAAAACACCCTCATTAAAACAGTAAATGATGTGATTCAGATCCAGAAAGAAGGCATGCAGAAACGTGCTGAAGCCACCACACGGTTACGGGCCTTACAGGATAGTCTGAATCATCTGGTGCTGGAGAATAGCCAGCCACCTCAATCTTGATACGATTAATTTTTTGAAGGAAAGATCATTGTCATCGATAGACGATTTTAGTGTACAGCCGCTTGACCAGCGTTTAGATGTGTTAAAAAAACGTCAGCGTCATTTAATGATCTGGTTTTTTCTAAGTAGTACTCTGGTACTTGTTACCATTGCATCGCTATTTTTTCAAAAAGAATTGATCTATCGTTTCTTCGATCTTTCCATGCAGGTTCAGGTACTCGATTTGCCTTATCGTGTCCAGGAGCTTGTTCCACTTAAACAACCACTCGACTCTTTCTTTAATTTACTGTCATGGGTCGGCTGGCTGTTCCTGAAAATCCTGGTTTCATTTGTTGGGGCATTTTTTCTGGTCAGCTGGGCAAAAAAACTCAAGTTTTTTCAGCAGCGTTTTCAGGCTTGGACGCAACGCTTTCTGGCATGGATCATTGCATTTATCTTACTCTGGTCTGGTTTAAGCTACATTCAATATGACTGGAAAGATGAAACCAAACAGGCTTATCAGCAGTGGATGAGTTATCAAAATAATATTGTAGAAAGCCAGATTGCCCAGGATTTGCAGCAAGCCGAAATTTCTTCGACTGAAAAAGCGTATGTGCTGGCCCAAGTGGCCTTATTGCATCAGCCCGCCGATCGTAAGACCGCCAATGTCTATATGAATCAGCTGATTGATGCAGAAAAGAATGATCCGCTTTTATTTAAGAAATACGATTTTAAAGCTGAGCAGTTGTGGGTCATGCAACAGCAGCTTTACGGTAAAAGCATCACCGCACTTACACAACCGCTGGATTTACGGGCCCAGCAAGCCGAGCGTATTTCTCAGATTGTGAATGTGATCTTGTGCGGAATCGTTATTCTGGTTTTGGCTTTAACTGCCATTTTATACATGCTCGCCAAGCATTTAAAAAATCGTCGCAATCGGATCAGTCAAAAGCTTGAGTATTAATCTGTTTTTATGTTTAGAACGCCTGACATCGTACCGCACCGCGTTAACCTTCGTCGTTGCCGTAGTATGCTGTGCCGGTCGATTTGTTTTTGATAGATTTATTCGATTGAACTCATAAAAACATACTGTTTTACCTATTTATCATTTTTACGTAATATAGCCTTATTGAATGAATTGACCGATTTAAAAGTCTTAGGGTTTGGAGAAATACATGTTAGATCAAAATATTAAAACTCAATTAAAAGCTTATTTAGAACGTTTAGAAAGTCCGATCGAACTGGTTGCTGCTTTGGATGACTCAGACAAAGCAGAGAAAATCAAAGAACTGGTGACCGAAATCGCAGAACTTTCTGATCAGGTTACGGCGCGTTTTGACGGTTCAAACGCTCGCCGTCCTAGCTTCGGTGTCGCCAAAGCGGGAGAACAACCGCGTGTGTTCTTTGCTGGCTTGCCAATGGGCCATGAGTTTACCTCTTTGATTCTGGCATTATTGCAAGTATCGGGTTATGCGCCAAAAGTCTCTGATGAAGTCTTAGCCCAGATCAAAGGCCTCAACCTGACTGCCAACTTTGATGTGTTTGTGTCACTAAGCTGCCACAACTGTCCAGATGTGGTGCAGGCACTTAACCTGATTGCAATCAACAACCCGAACACCACCGCAACCATGATTGATGGTGCTTTCTTCCAGGATGAAGTGGAAGAGCGCAAAATCTTGGCCGTACCAATGGTGTTCCAGGACAATGAACATATCGGTCAGGGTCGTATGACTTTGGAAGAAATCGTGGCCAAATTAGATACCCATTCAGCTGAGAAAGATGCAGCGGCTATCAATGCCAAAGATGCATTTGATGTGTTGGTGATTGGTGGTGGGCCTGCCGGTGGTACTGCGGCAATCTATGCAGCGCGTAAAGGCATCAAGACCGGTATTGTGGCTGAACGCTTTGGCGGTCAGGTGATGGATACCATGGACATTGAAAACTTCACTACGGTGCAAAAAACTGTCGGTCCTAAGTTTGCTCAGGACATGGAAGCACATGTCCGTGAATACGGCGTGGATATCATGAACCTGCAACGTGTCAGCAAGATCACAGGTGCAGATCAGACCGCAAATGGTTTGGTTGAAGTTGAACTGGAAAATGGTGCCAAGCTGGAATCGAAAACCATCATTCTTTCAACTGGTGCACGCTGGAGAGAGATGAATGTGCCGGGTGAAGCCGAATACCGTACCCGTGGTGTGGCTTACTGCCCGCACTGTGATGGTCCTTTGTTCAAAGGCAAACGTGTTGCAGTGATTGGTGGCGGTAACTCGGGTGTAGAAGCAGCGATTGACCTTGCCGGTATTGTTGAACATGTCACACTGGTTGAATTCGATACCAAACTTCGTGCCGACCAGGTGTTACAAGACAAGTTAAACAGCTTGCCAAATACCACCGTGATCATGAATGCATTGAGTACCGAAGTGGTTGGTGATGGTGCTCAGGTGACGGCATTGAAATATAAAGACCGTGCTACTGATGTTGAACATACAGTTGAGTTGGCAGGGATCTTTGTACAGATCGGCTTGTTGCCAAACACCGATTTCTTAAAGAACAGTGCGGTTGAGTTGAGCAACCGTGGCGAGATCGTGATTAATGATCGTAACGAAACCAGCGTCAAGGGTGTATTTGCTGCAGGTGACTGTACGACCGTGCCGTACAAGCAAATTATCATTGCTACCGGTGAAGGTGCCAAAGCCTCACTGTCTGCCTTTGATTATATGATCCGTTCAGGTGTCTAAATAATCTGATAAAAAAGGCCCCAATGATTTGGGGCTTTTTTTATTGGGTTCAGTTTTTAGTCGGTTTATATAAGCCATGATCGACCAGATGTTCACGTAAAATACGGCGAAGTTCCAATACGGCTTCAGGTGTTTCCTGAATAGAGTGACCGCCAGTGAAAATCTTTTCCGATACCGCACCATCCAGATGGGCACTTTTATAAGGCACAATGCCATCGGTGATAACCTCTGGATCATTGCTTTTGGTGACATTTCCCATAATGGAATGGAAAACCAGCCCTTTTTCTGGCGGAATGGTAGCGGTTAATTCCATAAATTTGGATTTTTTACTCAGATCGCTTGGGCCATTCTGGATCACGTCATTGGTCAGGGTTTTAACAAACTCCTTAAGGTCCATGTCATCGCTAGTAAGTGTATCCGCCAAAGTGGTCAAGAACGTCGCAGGGAGCTTGATAATCTTTCGGGCTGCCAAGGTAAACCAGCGATCGGCGTAATCTGTACCACGATGCGGGGAGGCCAGGAAAATGGCACGATCAAAATTGGCAATCGGTTCCATTTTCAGTCGCTCGCCAATCACCGGATGTTTGCGCAAACGTGCCTGCTGGCGGCTATTCATCATGGTCAATGCCTCTTTGGAAATATCCGCATTGCTCACTAAAAGCCGGCTAATAATCCCACCCATACTATGACCGATTAAAACTGCATCCTGTGCAGCTGCATCTTTCGGGTTCAGTGAAGCAAAGGTTTGCTTTAACAGGGCATAGATTTGAAAACGGCTTTCCAGAATCGGCATATTGGTGGAGTAGAACACTTGCCAGACCTGATAATGCTCACGTAATACAGGGTCGCCCATAATATCGTTAGTCACCGCAATCCAGGCTTCAGGACTACTGGCCAGACCATGCACCAGTACAATCACTTTCTTGTTTGGATTATAAGGTTCAAGCATGTAGAGATGCGGCATGGTTAGATGCTGATCGCGGTCAATCAAAGTTAGGTAGGCAGCAGTGCCTAAGTTGTTTTCAGCTAACCATAGACCATAGGGTGCAGAGAAATTGGCTGCCAGTGAATATTCTTTTCCAGCAATACTTACTTTCTCGACACTATAGGGATCATAAACTTTGACTTCAAAGTTTGGATTATTTAAAACATCATTGATCGTTGCAGCCGCATTCTTGGGTTGAGCAATAATGGTGGCAGCCAGATAACGGGCTTTATGAATGTTCGGGTTAACACCATTGGGGTAGTCAAAGCTTAACGGATCAAGAATATATTTATTGTCTCCGTGGGCAGCATTCTCTGAGGAAGGGAATACCGCAACGAAATCCGAGCCGAAACCATCCCGACGGTTAATCGCTCTTAAGCCGGAAAAGTTCATGTTATAGCTGGAAATAAACTTTTCAAGCTGCATGTTTTGCAAGCGCTGATAAGACTGGATATCAATGGTATAGGTACTTTTACCAATTTTAATGGTCGGGGTAATGGTTTTAGCCGGATTTCTTAAGCTATGGACATTGACCAGCTTGGTCAAGGCCTGATTATAGAAATCCCGGATCTGAACTTGTCTGTTATCGAAAATACGCTCTTGCGGCTGGCGAGCAGTTTTAAATAAATAAGCATAACTATAACGGATGCTCTTATCGAGGGCTTCAAGCTCTTGATCCAGACACTGTTCATAGGTTTTCTGAATTGTTTTTTGTTCTTCTTCACCCTTATGTTTGCTGAGCTTGCTGACTTTACATTCAGACGAGTCAGACAGATTCATAGCTTTGGAAAGGTATAATTCACTGGAAGTTGATAACAGCTGCTCATCCTGAATCTGCGGAATTTTATGCAGATCTGCAATACATTCATCTGGTGTCTGCATGCAGACTTTTGCTTCTTTGCCTGACATTGACAACACATTGAGACTGGCTTCGCTCAATTTCTTCTGGGTCAGAATACTATTACGCTCGTTCGCAATCGTGACATTCAGGTCTTGCTGTTTCAGACTGACAACTTGGCAGCCACTCATTACCATCGCACTGAGTAGGCTAATCGCAAATAAACGTTGATTCGGGGTAAATGCTAGCATTATAAATCAGCAAGTTGGCTGGGAGTTGGTAGCTATAATACGAAAATCGAATGTTTTTTCAATCATCCATAAAAAAATAGACTGTACACGACAGTCTATTTTTCAATACAACACGGGCGAGTAATTAGTTCAATACTTGCCACACATTCCAGCGTTTTCCAGATTCAACTTCCTTGATCAGACGATCAGTGACTTCAGCTTCATCTGGGTAATTGATTTTGTAGTTCTTTAAGGTTTGAAGCGCATTTTTCTTTTGCTCTAACCAGAGATAATTGTTGGCAGCAGAAAGATAAGCTTCCTGAACACCACCTTTCATCGCCTTATCTAAATAAGGAATCGCTTCACGTTGACCGCCACCTTCAGACAGGCCAAAACCGAACCAGAAGTTTGTTTCAGCATCATTCGGGTTCATTGCCAGAATACGTTGCGCATAGTTCAAGGATTTGGTGGTATAAGCGGTACCCAAATCCATATTACGTGCCATTACACTTGCTTTAAAAGCACGTGTCAGAACATCAATAGACGCATTTGGTTTTTCTGCCAAAGCATCCAGTTTTTGCGTGGTTTCTTTTAACTTGGCTTCATAGCCCTTGCGTTCTTGACGGTCAGGGAAGCGAGGTGGATAGTGACGCGCTTTGCCTTCAACCAGTTGTAAGAAGTCATCAATCTCGGTCACGTCGACTTCGTTTTCACCAGCAAGAACCGCATATTTAACATTACGTTGTTTACTGTCGATGGTCGGAACGATCAGTTTATTGATATCTAATGTGGTTGTTTTTGACGGGTCATTCTGTAATGACACCACCATTTTAGTCACCGGCTGGGCTGCAGCATCTTTAAGTGCAACTTCAAAGCTTGGCGGCGCATCATATTTGATTGGATTTAAAGCATAGAACGGTGCGGTCGGTTCTGGCTCTTTGAATACAAATGGCTCAGAAGCTTTATCTTTTTTGACAGGGGCGACGCCACAAGCGGTTAAAAAAGAAGTTGAAAGTACAAGTAATGCCAAAGGCTTAAAATTCATGCTTACATCCATTAATTTTAGTTAAATGAGAAGTAGATCGTTGGTTTCACCAGTCTAGGAAAAGCAAAACCAACTTGCAATGATAAGCTTGTTACATTTCTTATATATCTGCTTATGTTGCCGAAGTTTTGTTCTGTGCTTCGCACTCACGTCTAACTTCTTCAATAATTTTCAGTTCTTCTTTACTCAATGGTTGATTTTTAGAACTTTGCGGAGCGAAACTCGGATCCAGTTCCGACAGGCGCTGACACAGCACATTCATCCGCTTTTCATTTTTTTGCATACGGTCCAGAAGGACACGAATACCTTCTAAAATAGGATCAGACTGATCCTGAGTGGTGGCATAAGGCTGGAAGCCAATACTTTCAGCATAGTCACGGCGACTGACTTCATCCTGTTCAACCTGACTTTTATCTTTGAAGATATATCGGGCAGGGTTACCAACCGCAGTCACATTTTCAGGCACTTCTTTCGTTACTACCGCATTTGAACCGACTTTGGCACCTTTATGCACGGTAAACGGTCCCAGAATTTTTGCGCCAGCACCCACCACCACACCATCTTCCAGCGTTGGATGGCGTTTGCCTTTATTCCAGGTGGTGCCGCCTAAGGTCACGCCATGATAAAGCGTGACATCATTACCAATTTCAGCGGTTTCACCAATCACCACACCCATGCCGTGATCGATAAAGAAACGTTTGCCAATTTTTGCACCCGGATGAATTTCAATACCAGTAGCAAAGCGACTAAATGAAGAAAGCAGGCGTGCCGTACCCTTATATTCTTTTTTCCACAATTCATGTGCCATACGATGCATGATCAGCGCATGGATACCTGGATAGGTGGTCAGCACTTCCAGCGTGTTTCGAGCCGCAGGATCACGCGCAAACACAGCCTCGATATCTTCTTTAAGCTGTTTAATCATTTGAACGATCCTCCGTGTTTGTTTTTTTCCATGAACCATTGGCCAGTGCCTGAACGCGACTGAAGATGCCGCGTAATAAATGATACTCCATACGATCTAATTGTATCCTGCCAAATAAACGACGCAAGCGTAATGGCAATAAACGCGGATTATTCGGGTCCAAAAACTCGATTTCAGTCAGCATTTTTTCCAGATGAGGATAGAATTCTTCCATCTGTTGCTGTGTCACCAGCGGTTCATCCCATTCCATGCTTTGCTGTTGTTTCAGTTGCATATGGTCATCTGGTGTATCTGTAACTTGAGTATTTTGTTCAAGTGCAGCCATTCTTAATTCATAACAGACCACCTGAATGGCTTGTGCGACATTCAGCACGCCATACTCAGGATTGACCGGAATGGTTAAGTGGTAATTGGCCAAGGCCAGTTCTTCGTTGGTCAGTCCACGATCTTCACGACCAAACACGATGGCAATATGTTGTGCTTTGCTAGCCGCTTGTAAGGCTTCTTTTGCCGCAGGCCGGACATCAAGCAATGGCCATGGAATAGTACGACTACGGGCACTGGTGCCGAATACAATATGACAATCCTGAATGGCCTGTTCTAAAGTCTCAACAATTTCAATTTGTGCAATCAAATCCTGTGCACCCGCTGCCAAAGCATCAATATCGGGATGCGGGTAGGTTTTCGGTGCAACCAGTACCAGCTTGGATAAGCCCATGGTTTTCATTGCACGTAATGCACTACCAATATTGGCGGGTAGGGTGGTATTGACCATGACAATACGGACATGATCCAAATGTTTGGACACGTTATTTGAGTCAAACTGGTTCATATATTATCCAGAATTAAGAGTATTGAGAGACTTCTGCCTGATAGAGATCAAGCGCTTCATCCATTGACATATTATCCGGCGGCGGTGCGATGTTTGCCACTTTAGGCGCTTCAGCCACTCTGGCCGCTTTAGATTTCACCTGATATTCGATCGCAATGGCTTCTTTACCGAAATAATCCCGCAACTTGCTGAGCAGCTCATCCAGTGGTGCAACTTTCCATTGTGGGCCAAGTTGTAGCTCGGCAGTTGCAAAACTCTGTTCAAGCTGGATGTGCAGTCCGATATGCTGGCACATATCCACATTACAATAAGGTAGAAGAATGGCCTGCAAGTCTTTCGCCAGCGTTTTGCTCATCAGCTCTTGAGCCAAGCGAACCTGAATGCTTTGGGCACGTTTCTGGCGAATTTCATTTAGACTGAATGCCTTGCTTAAGCGTGCCATTGGACGGTCAAAACCTTCACGTTCGTAGATTTCACCTTCAATCACCACGACTTGTTCTAAGCGAACCACCTCTTTATAGCGCTGGAAACGCTCGTGGTTGCAACTGATTTCGACACGGGCTGTACCATCATCCAGTGTGATCATAATCCGGTTCGGGAAGTTGGCAATATCGACCACTAAACCTGCAAAAACAGTGGTCACACCGCGACGTGTCGGTGTTAGCTCATTCAGTTTTGCTGAAATGAATGATTTTAATTCAGGACGATAGACATCAATCGGGTGACCTGTGAGGTAGAGACCCAGTGTGTCTTTTTCACCTTTAAGACGAACTTCGTCTGACCACGGTTTGACCGGTTTGGCCGGTTTACGCTGAACTTCTTCAACTTCACCAAACAAGTCCATAATTCCTGTTTCACGGTTACTACGCGCTTGTTCGGCTGCTTGTACGGCTTCTGGCAATTGTGCCATCAAGCTGGAACGTTCAATACCGAGACAATCCAGCGCACCTGCACGGATCAGGGCTTCCAGAGTCCGTTTATTAATCTTTTTCAAATCAATACGATGACAGAAGTCGAATAAGTCCTTATACGGACCTTCATTGATGCGTGAGTCGATGACCGATTGCATGGCCTGCTCACCGACACCTTTAATGGCACCTAGACCATAGACAATGGTGGCTTCATCGCTGGCATGGAAATGATACAAAGACATATTCACTGAAGGTGGCAGTACTTCGAGTTTGTTATTACGGCAGTCATCAATCAGGAACACGATACTGTCGGTGTTCTGCATTTCCGAAGATAAAACCGCCGCCATAAATTCAGCAGGATAATGGGCTTTTAACCAGGCCGTGTGATAGGCAACCAGAGCATAGGCTGCGGCATGCGATTTGTTAAAACCATAGCCTGCGAACTTTTCCATATAGTCAAAGATATGGTTGGCGGTGGCTTCATCAATATCTTTTTTCGCAGCACCTTCAATAAAGATCTGGCGCTGTTTAACCATTTCTTCTGGTTTCTTTTTACCCATGGCACGACGAAGTAAGTCTGCGCCACCAAGGGTATAGCCTGCACAGAACTGTGCAGCCTGCATTACCTGTTCCTGATAAACCATAATCCCGTAGGTCGGTTCTAGCACGCCTTCAAGTAGCGGATGAAGATACTCGAATTCTCCGCCATGCATACGATGGATAAAGTCGGGAATCAGGTCCATCGGACCCGGACGATACAAGGAAACGAAGGCAATAATTTCTTCAAATTTGCTTGGTCGTGCTTCCTTCAACATCTTTTTCATGCCGACGGATTCAAACTGGAATACCGCAGTCGTATTTGCTTCAGCAAACACCAGATAAGCATCTTTGTCGTCTAAAGGGACATTGGAAATGTTTAGGGGGATCTCGGATTTGATCCGTTTATTGATATTCTGAACGGCATCTTCAATTACCGTCAGGTTACGTAAGCCCAAAAAGTCGAACTTAACCAGACCTGCGGCTTCAACATCGTCCTTATCATATTGTGCAACACGGTTGGTCCCATCAGGATCACACAACACTGCCGAGTAATCGGTAATTTTACCCGGTGCAATGACCACACCGCCGGCATGTTTACCAGTATTACGCGTAATCCCTTCCAGCTTGAGTGCCATTTCCCAGATTTCGGCAGCATCATCGTTGTCCGGATTGGACGGGTTGGTGACGATATCCTTGAGCTGCGGTTCCATATCAATCGCAGTGGCCAGATCAACACCCAGTGGCTTGGTCGGTACCATTTTGGAAATACGGTCAGCCAGACCATAAGATTTACCCAAGACACGTGCCACATCCCGGATCGCACCTTTGGCCGCCATGGTACCGAAGGTGGCAATCTGTGAAACCGCTTGACGGCCATAATTTTGTGCCACGTATTCAATTACACGGTCACGACCTGCAATACAGAAATCGACGTCAAAGTCGGGCATCGAGACACGTTCCGGGTTTAAGAAACGTTCAAACAGCAGGTCATAACGGAGTGGGTCAAGATCGGTAATTTTTAAGCTATACGCAACCAGTGAGCCTGCACCTGAACCACGGCCCGGACCGACAGGCACGCCATTATTTTTGGCCCATTGAATGAAGTCCATGACGATCAGGAAGTAACCCGGGAATCCCATCTTGAGAATAATGTCGACTTCATATTTGATTCGCTCATCATACGGTTTGCGAATCTCAGCCCAGTCTTCGTCACGTTCAGCAACTGGATAAAGTACATTTAAACGTTCTTCTAAACCTTCACGAGACAAATGCTCGAAATAGGTGTCGATGGTATAGCCATCTGGAATCGGGAAATCAGGTAAGAAATAAGTCCCGAGCTGTAAAGCGACATTACAACGTTTTGCAATATGGTAAGTATTTTCAATCGCACTCGGAATGTCTGAAAACAGCTCAGACATTTGTTCGCCCGTTTTAAAATATTGTTCAGGGCTATAGTTTTTGGGGCGTTTAGCATCGCCAAGGACATAACCATCCGCAATACAGACACGTGCTTCATGCGCGTCAAAATCTATTTGCTCAACAAAGTGAACATCGTTATGGGCAACAACACCAATCTGATATTTGGCGGCTAGTTTTACGGCTTGCTGAATAAAATCTTCTTCACCGACACGTTCAGTACGGGTTAAGGCCAGATAAACGCGATTACCAAACTTCTCAATCCATGCTTCCAGTAAAGGTTCAGCTTTTTGTGGATTGGAAGAGCAGAGCATTTTGCCCACATCGCTATGTTGACCTAACATGACAATCAGGTCTTCAGCCTGTTCAAGTATCCACTCTTTTTGTACGCATGGAATACTTAACTGTTGGCCTTCGATAAAACCGCGAGACACGATTTCAGTCAGGTTACGCCAGCCGGTATTGCTCATGGCCAGCAGGGTGGCACGATGTTCGGCATCGTTAAGGCGAATGACACTGCCTAAAACCGGTTTAATGCCTTTTTTTAGGCAGGCTTCATAAAATTTTACTGCGGCATGCAGGTTGGATAAGTCTGTGAGTGCCAGCGCAGGCATCTCATCTTTTACGGCAGCCTTGACCAAATCAGGTATGCGAACAATCGATTCCGTGATCGAGAATTCTGTATGGATACCGAGATGAACAAACCGCATAGAAGGACTATCCTTTTTCAAACCAACGCATAGTTTAGCATGCAAACCGAAAATGGCATGCTTAATATTTTGGCAAACCGTATCTTTGCTTTGTTATTTCGCTGAAAAGATAAAAATTAGTTTTTGATTTCCTTACATATATCAATATCGATTTACATCATTGGTTTTATCGCTAGAATGTGATCGCATAAAAATATAGCAATATGAGTTAGATAATGAGATTTAAAAATATTGTGCTTGCAATATTGTTGACCAGCAGTTGGGTAAATTTATCTTATGCCGATGTCGCGCCAGCCCGACAAGCTTTAATGGTACAGGCTCAGTCTGGTGATGTGAATGCGCAATATGAGCTGGCCAAAGCCTACTATTTTGCTGAAGGCTTAGAATGGAATTATGATGAAGCCTTGACGTGGTTTAAAAGAGCTGCTGCACAAGGAAATGCGGATGCAATGTACCAAGTCGGTTATATGTATGATCTGGGAGAGGGTATTGAAGAAGATAACCTGACTGCCATGAAATGGTTTGCCCAAGCTGCAGAAAAAGGGCAATTACGAGCACAATATAGTTTGGGTTATCTTTATCTTTCTGATGAAGACGGGGTGGTAACTAACCTTAAAAAGGGCGTGGAATGGATTACGCGAGCTGCAGATGCCGGATTTGATGTGGCTCAGACGACGTTAGGGCGTATGTATGAGGCAGGGCTGAAAGGTCTGCCGCAAGATCTTGAGAAGGCAAGACACTATTTACAGTTGGCTGCTCAGCAAGGTGACGCTACGGCAATGAATGCCTTGGCCTTTTTTTATATTGAAGGGACGGGAGGTGTCGAGAAAGATAATAAAGAGGCTTTGCGGTTATTTAGCTTGGCTTCTGAGGCATCCGGTCTTGCTTCTTTTAGTGCAGGACTGATGTATGAGTATGGTGAAGGAATCATTAAAAATTATAAAAAGGCAGCCGAGTTTTATGAACGCGCCTTAGAGCAGGATAATGAGGATGGCTGGCAGGGACTTGCGCGTCTATATAAAACTGGTGGTTTCGGTCTGGCCAAAAACCTAAAAAAATCGCAAGAATATGAAAGGATATGGCGGGAAGCTCAAAGCGAGAACAATGCATCGGAATAAATATAAAAAAATCCCCCTTTATTGAGAGGGGGATTTTTTTATTAACGCATTTTTGCCAGGAAGCGACCGAGGCGATTGATTGCTTCACGCAGCTCATTTTCTGCAGGCAGAAACACCACACGGAAGTGGTCTGGTGTTGGCCAGTTAAAGCCGGTACCTTGTACCAATAATACTTTTTCAGCTTTTAGCAGATCCAGCATCAGTTTTTCGTCATCTTCAACTGGATAAACCGCTGGATCAAGTTTAGGGAAGCAGTACATTGCGCCATCAGGCTTCACACAACTGAGACCAGGAATTTCATTTAGCATTTCCCAGGCAATATTACGCTGCTCATATAAACGTCCACCCGGGCGAATCAAGTCATTAATCGACTGATAACCGCCTAAGGCTGTTTGAATTGCATATTGCGCTTGGTGGTTGGCACATAAGCGCATTGAAGCCAGCATATCCAGACCTTCGATATAGTCTGCAGCACGTGCTTTATTGCCTGTAATTGCCATCCAGCCCGCGCGATAACCGGCAATCCGGTAGGCTTTTGACAAGCCATTGAATGAAATACACAATTGATCGTCAGCCAATGCTGCGACAGCGACATGTTCAATGCCGTCATACACAATTTTGTCGTAGATTTCGTCAGCAAATAAAATCAGGTCGTGCTTTTTCGCCAATGCCACAATTTGCTCTAATACATGGCGTGGATAAACAGAACCGGTCGGGTTGTTCGGGTTAATAATCACGATACCACGGGTATTTGGCGTAATTTTGCTTTCCATATCCGCGATATCTGGATACCAGTAGTTCTCCGAATCACATTTATAATGAACTGCGGTACCGCCAGAAAGATTTACCGCTGCTGTCCATAACGGATAGTCGGGCATCGGTACCAGCATTTCATCGCCATCATCCAGCAGACCTTGCATGGCCATCACGATCAGTTCAGACACGCCGTTGCCGACATAGACATCATTCACATGCATATCGAAGATGCCTTTCTGCTGGTAGTACTGGCAGATGGCTTTACGTGCAGGGAAGATCCCCTTTGAATCGGTGTAGCCAATCGCATTCGGCAGGTTTAAAGCGACATCATTAATAATTTCTTGAGGGGCTTCAAAGCCAAACGGGGCAGGGTTACCGATATTCAGTTTGATAATCTTGTGTCCTTGCTCCTCCATTTCATTGGCGGCTCGTAGTACAGGTCCACGGATGTCATAACAAACATGCTCAAGCTTAGATGATTTTTTAATTTCTCGGCTTGATGGATGAGACTGGGGAACAACTGTACTTTTAGACATAGCAGGATTCACTTTTGCATATCGGTATAAATAACTTTTAAAGGTTTCCACTGTGACCAGATTGAGATCATGCTGATCTCTCAGCAATTCAACAATCTTTTCATGGGTAAAACCCGATTGTTGATATTGTCTGATGGTTGGTAATAAGTTCTGGAACACTACACTTTTCTTCTGAGACATTTCTTGTCCTATACAACCGTGCGAAACAAGAATATCACTATATTTGCTCACGCAAAAGACAATATTGTTAAAATTTGCTTACTGTTAAAATTTAATTTGCTTTCTTTTTGCTATTTTTAGGTTTGGATGCTTAAACTTCAACAAATTATACGATCTGAGACTAGAGTTTTTTTTGCGAATGGCGTAAATATAAAATCTGATCATCAAGATATTTTTAACATCAGAATAAAAGGTGCAGGTTATGGGAAAAGTGAATAAAACAGACCGAGAATGGCAAAGAGAGTTATCCGCAGAGGAATATCGCATCACCCGTCAAAAAGGCACTGAACCCGCATTTACAGGACAATATTGGAATAACAAGCAACAGGGTACCTATGTGTGTCGTTGTTGTGGTGCGGAATTGTTTTCTTCCGATACAAAATACGATAGCGGCTGTGGCTGGCCAAGCTTCTTTAAGCCGATTGATAGTGTTGCAATAGAAGAACATGAAGATTTATCGCATGGTATGGTCAGAACAGAAATTGTCTGCCATGATTGCGATGCACATTTGGGCCATGTGTTTGAGGATGGCCCACAGCCGACAGGACTGCGTTATTGCGTGAATTCGGCATCATTACAACTTAAAACAGATGAGAAGAATGACGAGGAAACTTATCCATGAGTAACATTTATCAGTTTGAAGCTGAGTTGTTAGAGGGAGAAACAAAAGCGCTCGCTGATTATAAAGGCAAGGTCATGCTGATTGTAAATACTGCAAGTAAGTGTGGCTTTACCCCGCAGTTTGCCGGATTAGAAAAACTTTATGAAAAATATAAATCTCAGGGACTTGAAGTATTAGGATTTCCTTGCAATCAGTTTGGAGGACAGGACCCGGGAACCAATAAAGAAATCGGGACCTTTTGCCAGCGTAATTATGGTGTCAGTTTTCCCATGTTTGCCAAGGTAGATGTCAAAGGACCTGAAGCCCATGTGATTTTCCGTTATTTAACCCGTGAGGCAAAAGGGCTTTTGGGTAGTCGTAATATCAAATGGAATTTCACCAAGTTTCTGGTTGGCCGTAATGGTGAGGTGTTGGAGCGTTATGCCCCAACCACTAAACCAGAGGCCTTAGAAGCAGATATTGAAAAAGCTTTAGCGCAGAAATGATCGGGATACAGGTTAAAGGTTTAAGTTATTTTGAACTCAAGCGTTGAGTTTTGGAGCCATCCTGACATGCCTTACGTTGAAACACGTAGGGCATGTCAAAGCCGGATCTGTTATAAATCGCATAGCCATCCTACCTTTTCAATCGGGGCTGTTGATGCGGGGCAGAGTCATTTTTCCAGTTCTTTTGCTTCCGAACAGTTGATTCAGGCGGGTAGCATCGTGGTTATTCCAGCCCATGTGGAGCATGCTTGTAATCCTTTACCACAACAGGCCTGGAGTTACCAGATGATGCATCTTGATGCAACATGGTTCGCTGGGCTGCTTGATGAGCTTCAACAGGAAATGGGTCTGCACTTGGATTTAAACACCTCCTATGTGCCGCAATTAAGACCTACAATTCTCCATGACCTCCATCTTTACACTGCATTTACTGCATTAAATCAGTTGTTATTTGATCCTCAGATTTCACGCTTAGAAAAAGAACAATACTTAATTAAGATTTTGACCGAAATGCTCATACCGAATTTTCATTGGGAAAATATTGAGGAGGCAAGTTATTTTCAGTCGTATTTACCCCGTTTGATCGAGTGTCTGGCGAGTGATATTGAGGATTTATCGCTCCAGCAACTGG
Organism: Acinetobacter courvalinii; assembly: GCF_014635545.1. GTDB lineage: Bacteria > Pseudomonadota > Gammaproteobacteria > Pseudomonadales > Moraxellaceae > Acinetobacter > Acinetobacter courvalinii. Next base: position 1,571,881 of record NZ_BMDA01000001.1, on the reverse strand, counting down.
CTGATGAATTACAGATCAGTCGCTATGCATTGATCCGGCTGTTTAAACAATATTTAGGTTTAACCCCACATGCTTATCAATTAAATCAAAAGGTCAATCAGGCGCGTTTACGTTTGCGTCAGGGCTGTGATCTGGCCCAGCTGGCACATGAGTTAGAGTTTACGGACCAAAGTCATTTTCATCGTGTATTTAAACAATATACGGGGGTTACCCCAAAACAATATGCTAAAAAATCCTAGTGCTCGCAATTTTGTACAAGAATAAAGCTTTAAGTTTTTTTAAGCTGGCTCTCCTTCATCTGGAGAGAGGCTATGGAGCTTTTTTTAACTATTGTTGTGACGCATTTTATTGCTTTGCTGACGCCTGGGGCTGATTTCTTTTTAATTTTAAAAACCTTGATGCAAAGCCAAATAAAGGCAGCACGCTTGACGTGTATGGGGATTGCACTGGGGAATGCCATTATTCTGCTGGTGATTTATAGCAGTCTGTTCTTGCTGGGCAAAGTCAATACCGAACTACTGGTCGTCATGAAATGGTTGGGTGTGCTTTATTTGGCTTATCTGGCAGTTCAATGTTTTCGCGCTGCACGTTCTGCACGGATATTGACTAAAACCGAACCGGAACATGATGCCGGACCACCAAAAAAAGCACCGTTTAGGCACTTTTTACTGGGTTTGGGTTCGAGTCTGCTCAATCCCAAGAACCTGATGTTTTATTCGGTGTTGGTGATCCTGATCTATCCTCAATACAATCTGATGCAAAACCTTCTGGTCTGTGGCTGGATGGTGGGCGTGGTGCTGATCTGGAATCTGGCGATGGTGAAATTGATGAGCGCAACCATGTATCTATCATGGTTAAATCAGCAGATGCATTATTTGTATTATCTGGCGGGCGGCAGTTTTATCTTTTTTATGCTGGCACTAATATTATCCTGAGCATAAAAAAGACGATCATTTGACCGCCTTTTTTAACTCCGACCTATTAAGAGGGTTCAATCGATGGAGGCTGGGTTTTCCTGAAACTGTGGATTTTGCGATTAATATCATCGATAAAAGTATATACCACCGGAATTACCAGTAAGGACAAGAAGGTACTGGTAATCAAGCCGCCAATCACCGAAATTGCCATTGGAGCCCGGAAACTTGGGTCTGTACCAATGCCTAAGGCAATCGGCAACATCCCTGCACCCATGGCCAACGTGGTCATGATAATCGGACGTGCCCGTTTATGGCAGGCATCCAGCAAGGCATTGAAGCGGGAGTAATGTTTTTCATCTCTGGCAATAATGGCGTAATCGACCAGTAGAATCGAGTTCTTGCTGGCGATCCCCATCAACATAATCAGACCGATCAGGCTTGGCATCGAAAAACTGCTTTTTGCCAATAGCAGCATCACAAATGCACCGCCAAGTGATAACGGTAGGGCCACCAGAATGGTAATCGGTTGCAGGAAGTCTTTGAATAACAGCACCAGCACCACATAGATACACAATACGCCGGTTAACATGGCCAGTCCAAAGCTGGAGAACAGTTCCTGCATGACTTCGGCATCACCAATATTGGTACGTTTCACCGTCGGTGGCAGATTCTTCATGGTTGGAAGCTGGTCAACTTTTGCGGCGATATCACCCAGCGGCTGATTATTCAGCTCGATGGTAAAGTTGATGTTGCGTAAGCGGTTAAAGCGGTCAATCTGCGATGGACCACTTTCAATATTGACATCGGCAATGGTACCTAACATGACAGGTCCATGACTGCCTTTGACCATTAGGCGTTTCATCAATTCCTGATCCTGACGTGCGGATAGCGGTAGCTTGATCACCACAGGAACCTGACGTTGCGACAGGTTTAACTTGGCCAGATTCTGGTCGAAATCACCTGCAGTCGCTATACGCAAAGTCTCTGCAATATCATAGGTAGTGACGCCTAAATCGGCTGCTTTGGCAAAGTCTGGACGAATCACCAGTTCGGGACGAATCAGGGCAGCACTTGAAGTGATACTTCCTACATTGGGAACAGTTCGTAATTCACGTTCAAGGCTCCGTGCGGTTGCCATGAGTGTATCTGGATCATCCCCAGACAGTGCGATCTGATATTGGCTATTGTTACCTGCAAGCCCGACCTGTATACGTGCACCAGGAAGTGGGGCAAGGCGTTGGCGCAGTTCATCTTCAATGTCTTGCAAACTGGCACTACGGTCAGAGCGTTCGGTGGTCTGAATTGTGAGGGTGGCTTTACGCGGTTCACTCGATGCGCCACCTGAAAACGGATCTGATCCTGCAGCACCGCCACCAATGGTGGTATAGATACTTTTGATTTCAGGATGGTCTTTAATCAGGTTGCGTGCATATTCGGCAGCTTTAAGGGTATCCCCGAATTGAGAACCGGGTGTTAGCTCCAGACGAACCTGTGTTTGACCTGTATCAGGGGGCGGCACAAATCCTGTCGGTAATAAGGGAATCAACATGACCGAGGCAATAAAGAAGGCAATTGCACCGCCTAAGGTGATCCAGCGATGATTGAGACACCAGGTCACCAGACGCATGTAGCCACGCATGACTTTGCCATCTTTGGCGCGGTCTTGGGCTAAACGGGCTGTGCCTTGGTCTGCCGCCGTTTTGGCATCTGAAGCATCGTCCTGTTGTTCGACCTTGCCGATCCACGGTTTCAGGATATAAGCAGACATCATCGGGGTAAGCAAACGTGCAACCAAGAGGGAAGCAAAAATTGCCAATGCTGCTGTCCAGCCAAACTGAACAAAGAATTTCCCTGCAATGCCACTCATAAAGGCAGTCGGCAGGAATACGGCAATCAGGGTGAAAGTGGTAGCAATCACGGCCAGACCAATTTCATCGGCAGCTTCCATCGCAGCCTCATAGGGGGTCTTGCCCATGCGTAGATGCCGTATGATATTTTCAATTTCTACAATCGCATCATCGACCAGAATCCCCACCACCAGTGACATGGCCAGTAGTGTTACGGTATTGAGGGTAAAGCCAAAGAAATACATGCCGATCATGGCAGGTAAAATGGACAATGGCAGGGCAGTTGCGGCAATAATCGTGGCACGCCAGTCACGTAAGAATAACCACACCACCAAAATCGCCAGAATAGCACCTTCATACAGCAGCGACATTGAGCCTTCATAATTGTCAACCACAGGATTGACGAAGTTAAACGCTTCGGTAATCTTGATATCCGGATGTGCCGTTTTCAGTTTATCTAGTGCTTCAGCGACACCTTTTTGAACATCAACCTCACTGGCCCCTTTACTGCGGGTGATTTCAAAACCAATGACGGGTTGTCCATTTAACAGTGCAGCTGAACGTCTTTCGGCAATCCCGTCACGAACCGTGGCCACCTGATCCAGACGAATATGCCGACCATCACTTAAGGCAATATCCATTGCACCAATTTCATCTGCTGTCTTAACCGTGGCAATGGTCCGAATCGATTGTTCACTGCCACCAATTTTGGTTTGGCCACCGGAAGCATCTTGCTGGACTAAACGCAGTTGACGGGTAATATCGGTCGCCGTTGCATTCAGTGCCAAGAGTTTTTCAGGGTCAAGTTCAACATCAACCTGACGTGTTATACCGCCAACACGTGCCACTGCACCGACCCCTTTGACCTGAAGCATGGCACGGGCAATGTCGTAATCCACAAACCATGACAGTGCTTCTTCATCCATTTTTGGCGACTGGATGGTATAGGTCAGAATCGGAGAGCCAGACAGGTTAATCTTGCTGACAATGGGGTCGCGTAGATCAGCGGGTAAATCGGAACGAACCTGCGACACTGCATTACGCACGTCATCCACCGCTTCCTGCAAGGGCTTTTCCAGCTGGAATTCTGCGGTGACCGTCACTACACCATCCTGAATATTGGTGTACTGGTTCCTGAGTCCTTGCAGGGTGGCAATCGAATTTTCGATTTTACGCGCCACTTCGGTCTCAAGTTGTGGCGGCGCGGCACCCGGAAGGGCAGCGGTGACCGTGACCATAGGCAGTTCAATATCAGGGAACTGCTGGATCTTCATCCATTTAAAGCATAACAATCCAGCCAGACCCAGCATGATAAATAACAGGATGCCGGGAATAGGATTACGGATCGACCAGGCAGAGAAATTCATATCATTTCTCCTGTGTGGTCACAAGTTGTTTGGTGAGTGGTGTGTCGGGAATGTCTTTGGCAATACTGACCAGATCACCGTCTGCCAAGAAACCTGTACCAGAAGACACTACTTTGACATTCGGGGCCAAATCTAAAATTTCGACCCGATCGCCCAAACGGCGTCCCACACTGACTTTCTGTTGAGTCACACGATTGTTGTCATTGACAATAAACACATAAGAAAAACCATCACGTAACAACAGCGCAGTTTGCGGAACGGTTAATGCGGCTTTCTGGCCTAAATCAAATTCACCTTTGACAAACATGCCCATGCGTACAGCCTGCGTGGTTGGAATATCCACATACACCAGTCCATAACGGGTCTGTGGATCAATTACGGGTGCGATCATTCTGACTTTACCTGTCACGGCAGGTTGAGCTGGATCGGGTGAAATGATATGCGCTGTCATGCCTTGTTTGAGCTTATACAAATCAGAGGTGGTCACTTCTGCGCGCCATTCCAGGCGGTGATCGCGAATCAGGCGGAACAGTTCCTGTCCGGTTTGGGCCAAAGAACCGACCGTGGCAGAACGTGCCGAAATGACCCCATTGTCAGGCGAGACCACTCTGGTTTGAGCTAAACGTAACTGATTACTTTCAATCTGTGCCTTGGCTGCATCCAGCTTGGCTTGCGCAGTGGATTGGGAGGTTTGATATTGGGTGGCTTCCTGAGCCGAGATTGCACCTGTATTTTTGAGTTGCTGAATACGTCTATTATTGGTCATGGCATCGGCAAGCACTGCCTGTGCTTCGGCATAACTGGCTTTTGCTGCGGCAAGGTCGGCACGAATGGTGTCGCTGTTAATCTCTGCCAGAACCTGACCACGTCGTACCTCATCACCGACGTTGACATTGACCCGAGTCAGACGCTGGCCTGAGAGTTCGCTGCCAATGACTACTTCCTGCCATGCCGCAATATTGCCATTGGCGGTAAATGTCTGTTTCCAGTTTTGCTGTTGAGGTGATACCACCGTAACGGTCAGCGCAGCTTTTTGTGCAGTGGTATCGGCATTTTTTTGCTGATTCGTCGCTGTAGATTTTTGAGCAGTTTTAGTCTGCCAAACCACAATCACAATAATTAAAAGTACAACCACGATTGCTAAAATGAGCCAACCCTTTTTCTTTATTTTCTTGGGATTTTGAGAAGTCATCTTTCCATAGTCATCAAGTCTTGATGGCTAATAAGTATAGTGTGAGTTTATTCACATTGATACATTTTAGGTTCACCTAAGAGGATAATGCCTTTTTATAAAGGCAGAAGCCGGTTAGACACCACATTTTTCATGACAATGGTCGAGGTCAGGCGTTGCACATTGGGTAGGGCGGAAAGGCTGTCATCATAGAGCTTCTGGAAACTTGCCAGGTCTTTTGCAACCACATGCAGTAAATAATCCGGATTGCCAAATAAGCGCTGTGCCTGAATGACATTGGGAATGTCGATGACTTTTTCTTCAAAGCTGGACAGGGCGGTTTTATCTCCGTCTTTTAAGGTCACAAAGATAATTGCCGAGAAATTAAGGCCGATTTTTGAGGCTTCAAGATCGGCATGATAGCCTTTGATCACGCCACTTTCTTCCAAAGCTTTGACCCGACGATGACAAGGAGACAGGCTTAAACCGATTCGTTCCGCCAGTTCTGTGATAGATAATCGTCCATTGGCCTGTAGTTCAGCAATAATTTTCTTATCAATGCGGTCCACTTGGAAGAATCTCCCTGTTGGCGTTAAATAAATAGAAGTATTTGGAATAACATTTTCACCATTAAAGCATATCCTTTCTCAACAATCTTCACCAAATGGTGAAAAAGCAGGCGATTAAAAATAGCGTTGCTGATGCAGGAAGGGCTTGGCTTATGGAACTCAGTGTAATTTTTGCTTTCTGGTGTGTTTCGATCTTATTTGTGTTAACGCCGGGTGCAGATTGGGCCTATGCCATTCTTGCAGGCATTAAGGGGAATTTTGTCTTAAATGCGGTAACTGGCCTGATTCTGGGACATTTTATTGCAATCTTGTGTGTGGCTGCTGGAGTCGGTGCATTACTGCAACATTATCCAATACTGTTAACCACCATGACGATTTTAGGTGCCTGTTATCTGCTATGGATGGGTGCAAATTTATTGATTCATCCTGCCACCATTTCCAGTGATCATAATGAAACACAAACACTAGATTCGGCACGTTCGTGGTTGCTGAAAGGTGTTGGAATTAGTGGGTTAAATCCTAAAGTTTTATTGCTGTTTTTTGCTTTATTGCCGCCGTTTATTCATCCTGAAATGTCTTTTGCACCCACAACCCAGATTATGTTACTGGGTATGATTCATCTATTGAGTTGTGCAGTCGTTTATGTGCTGGTGGGAATTGCAGCCAATAAATTGTTGGCAACACGTCCAATGGCTGTGAAAGTTGTGAGTTGGGTTTCTGGTGTCCTGATGGTGATGATCTCGATCATTTTATTTATCGGACAGCTTGGCTAAGGAAATAGTGGAATTCCTTAAGAATAGATGGCTTTAAATTTTATATTGATTGAATTCAGTCTGTTAATTTTAATGCCGTTTAAGACTGAAAAAATCATGAAATTATGGAATGGCACATATAGATAAAAAATAGTGTAAAACGTATTAATTCTCATTTATTATGCGGTTTTTTTAAAGTCGGCTGAAATAAATCATGGGTAGAAAACTTAAACCATTAGTATTGATGATGACATGCGCTTCAATGGGGACAACGGCCGTTTTTGCAGATGAACTACAACAGGGGCAAGCAGCGGATGTAAGCGTGACATTAAATACAATTCGTATTACTGCCAGTGCGGATGCATCAGCAGATGGTTTAATGGAGCCTTTTGCGGGTGGGCAAGTTGCCAGTGGTGGTCGGGTCGGGATCTTTGGTAATCAGAAGAATCTGGATACACCATTCAACTTAACCAGTTATACCAATGCATATATTCAGTCCAGGCAAGCTAAAAGTGTAGGGGATGTATTAAAGGCTGATCCAAGCGTTCGTGTTGGGCGTGGTTTCGGAAACTTTCAGGAATCTTATTACATCCGAGGTTTTAATTTAGGTTCGGATGATACCGCTTATAATGGTTTATATTCGATTCTGCCACGCCAATATATTCCAACAGAGCTATTTGAACGTGTCGAAGTGCTTAAAGGTGCTTCATCTTTCTTAAATGGTGCGATGCCGGGCAATGGCGGAATTGGTGGGGCAATTAATCTATTGCCAAAACGTGCAGGTAATGAACCGTTAAACCGTGTTACGGTTGGTACAGATTTTAACGGTGGCCAAATTGCCAGTGATATGTCTCGTCGCTTTGGCGAAAACCAAGAGTTTGGTGTACGTGTAAACACCGCTTATCATGGTGGCAATACCAGCGTTGATGATGAAAAAAACTCATTAGGTCTGGCTTCAATTGGTCTAGACTACCGTGGTGATCACCTACGTTTATCTGGAGATATGGGCTATAGCAATAATCGTTTAACTGCGACACGGCCTAATATTTCACTTGCGGGTTTGACTGAAGTGCCTGCTGCAATAAAGGCGAGTCGTAACTATGCACAAAAATGGACCTATTCCAACGAAGAAGATGTGTTTGGTAGTTACCGTGCAGAATATGATTTGAATGATGCAGTAACCGCTTATGCAGCTTATGGTTTCCGTCATGGTGAAGAGCAAAATAGTCTTGCAAATCCGACTCTAAAAAACCCTTCTAATGGCGATGCGAAATATTCACGCTTTGACAATGGTCGGGTCGATATGGTGAATACTGGTGAAATTGGTGTTCGTGGTAAGTTACAGACAGGTTCTATCCAGCATAATCTAGTGTTATCAGGCTCTGCATTTCAGCAAAATACCCGTAATGGCTGGGCCATGAGCGACAGTAATACCACTAATATTCTTCATCCAGATTATAGCAATGCACCTGAATTGACGATTGGTAATCCAGAGCGTGTTAATGATCCTAAGCTTGGCACCCGTACCCGTCTAAGAAGTATCGCGATTGGGGATAATATTTCTGCGCTTGATGATAAGTTGATTGTGATGCTTGGTGCGCGTTATCAAAAGATCATGCAGGAAACTTATAACTATCAGACCGATGGAAGTAAAATCAATCCAGCCTATAATGAGGCGAAATGGACGCCTGCTTTAGGTGTGACTTATAAACTAACGCCAGAATTTTCTGTATATGCAAACTATATCGAATCATTGGCGAAAGGGTTAACTAATACCACTGCGGATGCAACCACTACGCTTAAACCTTTTGTTGCCAAGCAAAAAGAAATGGGTGCTAAATACGAAAATGATCGTTTAGGTGCGAGTATCAGTTTATTTGACATTAATAAGCAGCGTGGTGTCTTGCAAGATGGGGTATTTAGTGATGCAGGTGAATACGTACACCGTGGTGTCGAGCTAAATACCTATGGCAAGCTGACTGATGCGATTACGGTATTGGGCGGTGCGTCGTGGTTACATGCCAAGCAAAAAAATACAGGATCTACCTTATATGATGGCAATAATGAAGTTGGCGTGCCAAAGTTCCAGGCCAATTTAGGTGCTGAATGGGCGTTGCCAGTTCCGCAAGAGATTTCCCTAAATGCACAATTGACTTATACAGGCTCGACTTATGCAAGTCTGGACAATAAGTTAAAAGTGAATGACTGGACGACGCTGGATATCGGTGCAAACTATAAAACCCAGCTTGGACAAACCCCAACGACGTTCAACTTTAAAGTGAATAATGTCTTCAATAAAGACTATTGGTCTTCTATAGGTCTATCTGACAATATCAATAGCATTGCAAACACCAATAATGGTTATGTGGTTGCAGGTCTACCGCGTACCTTTATGCTCAGTGCAAGTTTTGATTTCTAATTTATAGCGCTAAAAAATCCCCGAATATTCGGGGATTTTTTATTTATAGAATGGCTTTAAGGCGTTTTACCACTTCTTCACACTGACTTAAATCTGCAACCAGGGCCATACGCACATGACCTTCACCCGGATTTCCTTGTTCTGTGTCACGAGATAGATAACGACCCGGTAAAACTTTAATATGTGCTTTTTCCATCAACATCTTGGCAAAAGTTTCATCATTATCCACTTTTAACCAGTAGTAGAAACCCGCATCCGGTTTTTGTAATGGCAATACATGACCGAGTTCTGACTGGAATAAATCAAATTTGGCACGGTATTGCTGACGGTTTTCTTCAACGTGTGTTTCGTCATTCCATGCTGCAATTGAAGCCAATTGATTTTGTACCGGCATTGCAGCACCATGATAAGTACGGTATTGCAAATAAGGTTTTAATAAAGTTGCATCACCCGCAACAAAGCCAGAGCGCATACCCGGCAGGTTTGAGCGTTTAGAAAGTGAATGGAATACGATACAGTTTTTATAATCGTCACGACCCATTTCCGCACAAACTTCGAGTAGACCGATCGGTGCCTGATCAAACCAGAGTTCTGAATAGCATTCATCTGATGCAATCACAAAATCATATTGATCAGACAGGGCAATCAACTTTTTAAACTGTTCTTTTGACAGCACCGTACCCGTTGGGTTGCCGGGAGTGCATACAAACAGTAATGCTGTTTTTTCCCATACTTCCGCAGGAACCGCATCAAAATCACCCAAGTAACCATTGTCTTCGGTACAGTTGATGAAATAAGGTTTTGCACCTGCCAGTAAGGCTGCCCCTTCATAAATCTGATAGAACGGATTTGGCATCACCACATAAGGTGCATCTTCACGCTTAATCAAGGCTTGTACAAAAGAGAAAATACCTTCGCGTGTGCCAGAAACGGGCAGAATATGATCCTCTGCACTAATCTGGTTCAGCTTAAAGCGATTTGTAAGCCATTGTGCAATACTTTGGCGCAGCTCAGGTAAGCCTTTACTGTTTGGGTAGGTCGATAAATGGGCAAAATTATCAATAATTGCCTGCTTCACAAACTCTGGCGCTGGATGTTTCGGTTCACCAATTGACAGGGGAATCAACGGTAAATTGGCAGGTTGTATCTCTTTAAACAGTTGGTTTAACTTTTCAAAAGGATAGGGATGCAATAACGACAAGCTAGAGTTCATTTAAACAGTTACCAAACAATAAAATTTAAGATGGATTACAAATTTGATTCGATGCTTCATCCAAAGCGGCTTTTAGTGTTTCCACAAAAGTTTTGACTTCTTCATCGCTGAGCAAGACACCATTTTTCTTGGTGACAAAGAAAATATCTTCGGCACGTTCACCCAAGGTGGCAATTCTGGCCGAATGGATATCCAGACCTTGCAGCATGAACAAGCCACCGATACGCGCCAGCAGTCCGGGTTGATCCAGTGTGGAAATCTCGACCATATGTTGCTGTAAGGTCGGGTTCAACACGATATCTACGGTATTTTGTACATCAAAATGACGTAAATGCCGCGGGATACGGCGTTGCATGATCCCCGGATACTGGTCGGAATGACTTAAGGCATCGACTAGAGCGGCTTTCACTTTGCGTTCACGTTCTGGGTCAGTCAACAAGGTGCCAAAACGATCCAGTACCAGATAAGTGTCCAGGCTAAATGAGGTTGAGGCGGTAATAATACGTGCGTCCTGAACATCCAGATTCATACGGTCTAATACGGCCACCGTTGTGGCAAATAGGTTTGGCTGATCACGAGTATAGATAAAGATCTGCACCGCATCATCTGCTGCATTACGATGCGCACGTAATAACACCAAAGGTTCGGGATTATCGCCGTGTTGCAGAATGGCTTGGGTATGCCATGCAATTTCATTGGCTGATTCTTTGACGAAGTATTCATCGCCCAGCTCTTGCCAGACTTTCTCTACTTCAGCAAGGGAGAAGTCATTGACCAGGAGTTCGCTGGCCGCAAATTTGGTATCTTCAATCAGCATTTGATAGTCGACTGGACGACCCAAGCCCGAACGGATCACATCACGCGCATAGGTATACAGCTGACGCATCAATGATGCACGCCATGTATTCCAGAGTTTAGGATTCGTGGCATTAATGTCGGCGACCGTCAGGGTATAGAGATAATCGAGATGCTCCATATCCCCGACTTTTTCAGCAAAGTCTTTGACTTCATCCGGATCGGAAATATCTTTTTTCTGAGCCGTCAGTGACATCAACAGGTGATTGTTGATCAGCCATGCTACCAGCTTGCATTCACGTTCGGTAAAACCATGGGTGCGACAGAATTCAATGGCATCGATCGCGCCGAGTTCACTGTGATCACCACCACGGCCTTTGGCAATATCATGGAAAATCGCAGCCATATACACGATGTCATGGCGGGCAATACGCTGGAACACGGAACTGACCACCGGAAATTCTTTGGCAAATTCAGGTTCTTTGAAACGGCTTAAATTACGGAGTAACAATAAGGTATGCGCATCGACCGTATAAATATGGAACAGGTCGTATTGCATCAAGCCGGTGATCTGTCCAAATGCGGGAATGTAATTGCCCAACACGCCGTAACGTTTCATCGCCACCATGGTGTTATACAGATGCGGTGAACGGATAATCGACATGAACAGGGCCTGATGTTCCGGATTATCGCGGAAACGCTGGTCAATCCGTTTGGCAGCCAATACCAGCAGACGCAGGGTACGGGCACGAATCCCGGTAATTTCAGGACGATTTGCCAACAGATAGAATAATTCTAGGATGGCAATCGGTTCTTCTGAAAAAACTTTATGATGTTGAACAGCCAATTTCCCATCGACAATTTTAAAGCGCTCATTAATGTCGATAATGTGGCGTTCATAATCTGGCAGACGAGGCGTAATCACCGATTCATTGAAATAGGCCAGTAGCATTTCATTCAGGGTGGAGACCTGTTGCGCGGTACGGTAATAGCGCTTCATAAACTGTTCAACGGCAAAATTAACCGGTTGACCTTCTTCACGGACATAGCCAAATTTTGCGGCAATATCGCGCTGGTATTCAAACAACAGGCGGTTTTCATCGCGTTTGGCTAGACGGTGTAACTGGGTGCGGATTTCCCATAAAAAGCTTTCTGCTTCTTCAAGTACCCCAAGTTCAAACTCGGTAATAAAACCTAAATGCACCAGATCATAAATGCGATTGACTCGGAAATGACGTTTGGCAATCCAGCCGATCTGGTTGATATCGCGAATACCGCCCGGGGCATTTTTAATATCAGGTTCCAGATTGCTTTCCGTGTTGTTGTGTTGTGCGTAGCGTTTGGCCTGTTCAGCCATTTTGGCATCATAGAAGGTTTGATCCGTCCATGTCTGTGCCACGATACGACGCGGCCACTTTGCCAGTTGCGGATTGCCTGTGATCAGACGTGCTTCAATCAGCGTGGTCGCAACGGTCAGGTCATTAATCGCCTGTTCAACACAGTTTTGAATGGTCCGAACGCTGATGCCGGGTTTGAAATTACCGACATCCCATAAAGAAGAAATAAAGGTCGAAATAAGTTTTTCTTGTTCTTCACTGATTTCATCCTCAGACAAAATCATGATATCGGTATCTGAATAGGGCAGCATTTCATGACGGCCATAGCCACCCACTGCAAATAGGCCCAATTCAGTCTGGTTTAAACCCGCATGATTCCATAGAAAGATCAGTGCTTCGTCAATCGAGTCGGAACGCGCACCAATCACTTCACGAATGGGTTGCCCATTTTCATAACTCTCCTGTAATTGCTTTTCTACATCCGTTCGCCATTGATTAATGGCTTGAATATCATGATGACTGGTGACGTAGTTCAACAATGGAGATGTATTGATCATGAAAATGGGTCTACTCAATTCAGGTTAAGAGTTAGTGTGTACGCTCACTTGGTCTGCGGCATGTTGGGCCAATTCACGCGCAAGATCTGTGGTCTCAGCACGTGCAGTGGCAACACCCATACGACGGCGCTTAAAACCTTCCGGTTTTCCAAATAGGCGTAAGTCTGTATCTGGATTAGCTAAAGCAAGATTCAAGCCAGCAAAGCTGAGATTTTTGGCATCCACACCCGCATAGATCACTGCACTTGCCGCCACACTGTGACGGGCAGTATTCACAGGCAAACCTAAAATGGCACGGGCATGCAGTTCAAATTCGCTTTGGAATTGTGAAGCCAGCGTCACCAAACCGGTGTCATGTGGACGAGGAGAAACTTCACTAAACCAGACTTTATCGCCCTTAATAAATAACTCAACCCCGAAAATACCACAGCCACCTAATGCAACAGTGACCTTATTGGCAATACGCTTGGCTTCTTGTAGCGCAGCAGGCGTCATCGCTTGTGGCTGCCAGCTTTCGACATAATCACCTGCATCTTGACGATGTCCAATCGGATCACAGAAATGCGTTTCAACTTCGCCCGTTTCCGGATTTTTGGCGCGGACAGTCAATAAGGTAATTTCAAAATCGAAATCAATTTGTGATTCAATAATCACGGTACCCTGATTCACGCGGCCGCCTTGCATTGCATAATCCCAAGCGGCATCCACCTCATCAAAGCTTTTTACGCGAGACTGGCCTTTACCAGAAGATGACATCACTGGTTTAACAAAGTTTGGATAACCTATATCGTCACAGGCAGCGCGGAAACTTTCTAAAGTGCTGGCAAAGCGATAAGCCGAAGTCGGGAGGCCAAGCTCTTCAGCAGCTAAACGACGAATCCCTTCACGGTTCATGGTCAGGTTGACCGCTTTGGCCGAAGGAATTACGGTAGCGGTTTTATTTTGTTCAATTTCAAGCAAGACTTCAGTGGCAATCGCTTCAATTTCAGGAACAATCAGATTCGGTTTGATGTTCTCAATCAGTTGTTTTAATTCGGCTGGATCGGCCATATTCAGGGTATAAGCATAATGAGCGACTTGCATGGCAGGTGCATGATCATAACGGTCTGCAGCATGAACTTCGACACCCAGACGTTGTAAAGAAATCACCACTTCTTTACCCAGCTCTCCAGAACCTAACAGTAAAACCTTAAATGCAGAAGATTGAAGTGGAGTTCCAAGAGTGACGCTCATGCGAATAATCCTATCCTGAGTAATTTGTGTTTAAGCATAGCAGAACTTTTTACGGAATTAAGCCTATATATCACAAAAAAACCTGCTTTTTGTCAGACAAAAATAACGGTTAAACAGCCCTTTGATTGATTTAGACATTGACTTGGTAATTTAGTTTTAATTCATCAGCAGGCTGTCCACGAATGCCCCAGTTCACTTTTGGTGTTTCAAAAATGGTGATTTCAACGTCGTGGGGAGAGATTCCGCAGTGTTGTTGAATATAAGTAAAAAGTAACCGGATTAAACGTTTTTTTGCTTCATTGCTGCGGCCTTCAAACATGGAGATTTCAATGATCAGGTAATTTTCACTGCGATCTTGCGGATAAATAAAATCACGGGTCGCAAGACTGATGAAACGCTGAAATTTCTTTTCGACTGGGTAATTCAGACTGTCTACCAACGCTTGATGAATGGCATGGGAAAGCTGGTTTCTAAACTGCTCAATGGTTTGTTGTAAGGCATAAATTTTAACTTGCGACATGAATGTTTTGCTTCCTGAAGTATTGTTTATTTGACTGTTCACAATATAAAGCAAATAGGTCGCGAGAAAACCATGCCTCTGCATTGAATTAGCCCGCGTGCTATGCATGATTAAAATGTCACAATGATTGAGAATTATTCCCAAATTGACTAGCATAATGGCCTTATGTTTCATCGGCGATCTGATATGACGAATCTAAATACGCGTGTAACAGCAATTCTGTTGTGTAGTGCCTTTTTATTGGCAGCTTGTGGTAACTCAGGCGATGAGCCAAAACAGAAGGTAGAGATCAAGCCAGCGCCAAAACTGAATAATGATGCAACCAGCTATGCCAATGCTGCATGGAAACTGATTAATGAAATTGATCCAATTGTTTATAACAAGCAAACGGCTGAAATTGAAGAGAAGGTCAGAAAGCCATTACGCCAGCTCAGTACCGATTGGCGAATTAATGTCAAAATGACAGACTCGGTGACTGAAGGGAAATATGCGTTGTGCCGTAAGGCATTGACCAGTCTGGATACCTGGGCACGTGATGTTAAAGATAAAGACAATGTATCTGCCCAAAAGCAGGCAGACTATGAGCGTGATAAAGCACAATGTAAAGATGCGATTGATAATCCGGCTTTAGGGAATACTTCTCCAAAGTAGGAGTGAAAAATGTATTTTCGTATCTTATGGTTTTCTTGATGCTATTTGGTTTACTGGGAATAAATACCAGTTATGCGCAAGTAGAGTTCCATCTTGCCTATCAGCTGCAAATGCCGAAGACCAAGCCTGTACATTTTTCTAATGATAGTTCATTTCAATTTGTGAGTTTGTCTCCCTTTTTTACTGCCAATGAACTAGTCAATGCAAAGGCGATTCTTGTTGATGGAAGCGCAGTTGTTGAAATTGAAATTTCAGCTTCTGCACAGAAAAAGTTTAATCAGTTGGCCAACAAAAATACGCAAAGCCAAGATCAAGGTCTATTTAATCAGTTGATTGGTTTAGGCGTTATGATTGATGGACAGCCAGCAACGGTTATACAAGGGGTTTATAGACCTATTTCAGATCGAAAATTATGGTGTTACCTAGTAGATGATCGCTTGCCCGCCAAGGAGCAATTGCGTCAGGCTAATAATATTGTCAAAAAAATGAAATTGGCCAAAGCTCCACGTTAAAATCATCTCATTAGCAATTTATCCCAGCTTGGATTGTTAGCTCTGGATAGCAGAATGTTGTTTCAATAAAAAAGCGAGATCATTGATCTCGCTTTTTTATGGTTAAAGTCATCAAACGGTTATGAGGTTTTGACTGTTTTTGCGGCTTCTTGTTTAGCTTTGCTTGTTGTGATGCTGGCTACTTTTTTGCTGTCTGTTGCTGCCTTCATTGCATCATGTTTGCTCGTATCTTTCATTTTCGTCATGTCATGTTTAGCGGTTTGAGTGGTTTTAGTTGCTGCTTTCTTGATTTTTACCACACTTGTTGCAACACATTTACCACCTTTGTGATTTGGTCCTGTACCGCCCTGGAGTTGAGTTCCTTTCGGGCAGGCAAATGCGCTAGCGCTAAGTACGGTAAATAAGCCTGCTGTTAGAATCGTTGCAATTTTTCTCATGATTGTCATCTGCATCGGGTAAGCGATAGTGCTTAGCCTTAATGTAAGCGTGTTGATGAGAGGAAAGCAGACTGATTTTGTGAAATATTTTAGAGCATGCGTAGCATTTTATAGTGAGAGTTTGTCTTTTAATTTAGGTTTAAGTTTAAAAGCATATTGCAAAAAATGCGGTGCTTATCAATTTAAAATACAAAAGTTCAGGTTTACTCTTTTAGATAACCGACCGTGGCCAATTTTCTGAGACCTTCTAAATCGAGTACTGCAATTTTTTTAAAACCCAACTGAATCACACCTTGCTTTTCAAACTGATTCAGTTCGTGATTGATGGTTTGTCTGGAAACAGTCAGCATATTGGCCAGCTGGTCCTGTGAGATCTGAATGTTGAAGTCCTGAATCGATGAACGGTTACCATAACCTTCCAAAATAAATAACAGCCGCTGCGCCAGACGCTGGCCAATACTTTGGGTTTGAATCGCAATATGTTCTAAAAATACATAGCGTAATTTTTGACTGGTGAGCAGGGCAAAGTAATACCAGTAATAGGGGTTTTGGAGCAAGAAATCATTGAGCGGTTGCGCTGGTATTTGCAGTACCACACTTTTCTTCAATGCAATCGCGTCATGCGAGCGGGGTTGCCGGTCAATCAGGGAAATTTCACCAAACCACATGATCGGTTCAGCAATTGCAGCGATGGCTTCGTTACCATTGACATCGATATAACCCAGACTAATCGAGCCTTCCAGCACGCCATAGACCCCATCAAAACGATCTTGTGCGCTAAAAACAGCCGCATTTTTCTCAACAGTGTATTTTTTGCCATGTTCAAGAATAAAATTTTGAAAAGGCTCTGCTAAGTGGCTAAACCATGCGTTTTGTTTTAAATGCTGAATATAAAGCTGCTCTAACACGATTGTTCCTTGTTTAAAAAGATGTCCATTTGTCAGCTACGTGACAACTTGCTCACACTATTTGTTATAGATTAACAGCATAAACGAATGATATGAGGAAAGAAAAATGACAAATCTGGAACGTCTACTCAGCCAGTATGCAGCTTATCATCTGGATCGAAATAATATTGTGACCCATTTTGTGGGTATTCCTTTAATTGTTTTTTCTATTTTGTGTTTAACGGCACGTGCAGGTATTGAAATTTCTGGCTTTGCAATCACATTAGCCATGCTACTCATTGTAGTCAGTAGCATTTACTATATTTCACTGGATAAGCTGTTTGGTGGCCTGATGTTGATTCTTTTTGTCTTGGCTTATCCCTTGGCCGTAAAAATTGCGGCTTTATCGATGTGGAGCTGGCTAGGGGCCAGTATCGGTATTTTTGTGGTGGGCTGGGTGTTCCAATTCGTGGGGCATTATTTTGAAAAGAAAAAGCCTGCTTTTGTTGATGATGTGATTGGTTTAGCCATTGGACCGTTATTTGTGCTGGCTGAATTCGTTTTCTTGCTTGGCTTTCGTAAACCGTTACACCAGCGGATTTTAAAAGAAGCCCACATCAAGCGTGCTGAAATGGATATGAAGCCGCAGACAGTCGCTTAAGCAAATAGATTGCTTTATACAATTCAATCCTGAAAGTTAGACAGAAATTGTTTAACTTTCAGGTTTTTTTTAGATTTTATATATTTTAATTTTAATACGCTTAATCTCTTAAAAAATCAAAAAAGATTTCGAAGGGCCTATTTATCTCTGTTAGATATAATAAAGGCATAAACTGCTATTTAATATGATCTAAAGTGGTAAATAAAACACTGTTTCCTCATTTAAAATAAATAATTAAATCGTTTCATATAAAAAATATTAGGATGAAATTCAACAATATTGAGTATCTATTAGAAAAAATAGGACTAACTACCCAAAAGCGTGCCATTTCTATTCATTTTTCAAATCAGAATTTAAATACTCAGGTGTTCCTGCAACGTATTGATGGTCAACACCAACTCAATGCTGGATTCAAGGCAGAGCTGATCTGCCTATCCACGGATGCGGCCATTCCCCTGAAACGATTTATCGGCAGCCAAGCAGCGGTTGATATGGTGACGGATCAAGGTCAATTCGCCCGCGTCACAGGGATCATTACTCAGGCACTGCAAGGACAATCGGATGGTAGCCTGACGCTGTATAAGCTCACTTTAGAAGATCCAACCACGCTATGGAAACAACGACGTAACAGTCGCGTATTTATGAATAAGTCTGCGGTTGAGGTTATAGAAATATTGTTCCGTGAGTGGCAGCAACGTAGTGCTTTATTTGCTTCCAGTTTAAGTCTTGATCTGAGCGGGCTCACAGGAAACTACGATATTCGGCCATTTATGATGCAGTCGAATGAGCTGGATATCGAGTTTATTCAACGGTTGCTCTGTTCGGAAGGAATTAGCACCTTAATAGAAGAAGCAGCGCTTACTGTTCCGAATAGTAATCGCCAGATCCAGCCACAAGAACTTCGCCTTATTGATGACAATAGTCAATACCAAGCTTTAGACCGAAGAACGATTCGTTACCATCGCAGCAATGCCACGGAACAATATGACAGCATGACCAGCCTGAGGGCACAACATCGTCTACAGCCAACCGCTGTACATATCCAGCGGTGGCAAGCTGATACACTGGAGCAAGAAGACGGTGCGGGCAGTGTTCAAACCAAACATCAGCATAGCCAAGACCATGATGCAGCTTCCCTTGCACTCGAAGATGCATGGCATTTCAGCCCGGCATGGATGCAGGACCTCAACGGTGAAGATGGCGCAACTGAGTCGGGTAATGTACAGATTGAAAAACTCACCCAGAACCGAGTGCACTATCATGATCTGCAATCAAAACATTTTGTCGCCCATACCACCGTTCGCGACGCGCATGTTGGATACTGGTTTGAGCTCGCAGAACATCCTGAAATTAATCTGCACCCAGGCGGTGATCAGCAATTTCTGATTACAGCCAAACAGTTTTATAACCAAAATAATTTGCCGAAAGACTTAAAACAACAGATCAACCAGTTATTAACCGAAAGTGACTGGCATATTGAAGATCGTGAGGAACGTCAGGCGAATCAACTGACCCTGCAGCGCCGTAGTATCAAAATCGTACCTGAATATCATCCCTTCACGCTTAGACCGACTGCTCATCCCATGCGGGCAAAAGTGGTTGGGCCTGAAGGTGAAGAGATCCATGTGGACGAGTGGGGACGGATTAAAGTTCGCTTCCTGTTTACTCGTGCAGAGGATCATCAGCATGATGGTGGCGCAGGCGCCAATAATAATGATACCGACTCTGCCTGGGTGGATGTGCTGACGCCTTGGGCTGGCGAAGGCTATGGCGCACGCTTCTTGCCACGCATTGGCGAGATTGTGGTGATCAACTTCTTTGATGGCAATATCGACCGACCATTTGTTGCTGGACGAATTCATGAAGCCCATCGCAGTCCGACTAAATTCGATCATATAGGCAAGCTGCCTGACACCAAGAAACTGGCAGGAATCAAGTCCAGAGAATACCAAGGTAGCGGCTTTAATCAATTGAGATTTGATGATACTCAGGGGCAGATCAGTGCCCAACTACAAAGTAGCCATGCTGCGAGCCAACTCAATCTCGGCAAGCTTAGTTATCCGAAAGACACGGCTGAAAGCGATGACCGTGGTGAAGGATTTGAACTACGGACGGACCAATGGGGCGCTGTGCGTGCAGGTGAAGGTTTATTATTTTCGACGCACAAGCAAGAGCAGGCGCAAGGTGAACAACTGGATGCACAACCTGCCAAGCAACAGCTCGAAGACAATCACAGCAATGCTACAGCACTGAGTGAAGTGGCCAAGCATCAGCAGACCGATGAAATTGAATCATTAGCTCAACTCAAAGAATTCGCTGCACAGATCGAAGCAAAGATTGCCAAGTTCAATAAGGCGTTGCTGTTACTGAGTTCACCCGATGGCATTGGTTTGAGTAGCCATGCAGATATTCATATTTCAGCAGAGGGCCAGATTAATCAGGTTGCGGGCGAGAGTATTAACCTGAGCACGCAAAAGAACTTGATTGCGCATGTACAGAACAGGATCAGCCTTTTTGCTGCGCAACATGGGATCAAGCAGGTTGCTGCAAAAGGAAAATTTGAAGCGCATGCCCAGTCGGATGGTATGGACTTGTTTGCCAAACAAGGTATTCAGATTATTTCGACTGAAGACCGGATTGAAATCATCAGCCCCAAAGAAATTGTATTTACCGCAGGGTCTTCACAAATCAAGCTGAATGGTTCAGGGATTTTCCCAACTACAGGCGGTAAGTTTGAGGTGAAGGCGGGACAGCATCGGTTTGAAGGTGGGGCGAATATTGTAGTTCCAAAATTGAGCCTGCCAACAGCCAAGACATTGTTTAGCAATCAGGTGAACTATAACTGGAATATAGAATCTGAAGGAAAAAAAGAGATCTTTATTTTAGACCGAAAGAGTAACAACCTCATAAAAACAAAAATGGATCAACTTGATTCTGAAAATAAAGTGAGTTCACTACGCTTCTACACACCGCAAACAACCGACTTTACAGCACTGATCTTTAATTCAGATCTTCCACGCTTAAAGCTGGATCTGCCTGATAGTGAAAATATTGATGAACTATTAGAAGAAGCGCTTTATGAACAAGAAAGTGATGAAAGAGATACGGAAGAGGATGCCGACCAATGAGTAACTTAGTCACCATTACAGCCAAATTTTATGATAAATCTGGACAGTCTTTTGGTCATTTGGATGTTCAGTCTAGATATCAAGGTTCCTCTAAAGCCAATACTCAAAAAGCTGATTCTAATGGTTTATTTGTTTTTCAGGCATCTCCACACAGGAAGGTGGAATTATTAGCTAAACCGCAGAATCAAAAAGATTATACGGTATTCAAAACCATAGATTCCTCTATTGCGTCGTCAGCAGAGAATCCTGTTAAAGTTCAACTGCCTAAAACAATAGAGGAATATAAACAAAGTAAACAGCCTTCGTCGGCTAAAGGAATTGTAAGTACATTTTTTAAAGTAGTGGATAGTAATGGGAAAATTATGAAGAATTTCCCTGTTCAGTCTAGACCGAAAGGAAAAACCAGTGCTTATGAGCGTTATACCAATGAAAAAGGGATAGTTGAAGTCTTATCTTCGCCAAATCGTGATATCGAAATTCTAGTATTGACATCAAAGGATAACTTTATTTTAAAAAGTTCGGCGAATTCTGGCAATGAAATAGAGAGCCCTATTTTAGTTCAGCTGGATGAAGCTTACGATAGCTTTAAAGGTATTACCTTGATTAAAGTTTTGGATCGATTAGGTAATCATTATGCTGTTGATGATACTATTGTAGAAATGATTTTTGATAATAATCAGAAGCAAACCCTAAAGGTCAAAGAAGGTAAGTTAAAGCTGTATAATTGGGTTGGGCAAAAAATTAAATTAACGGTTTATAAGCCAGATGGAAAACCTTTAGATTCTGTGAATTTTACGGTTAAAAGAGTAAAAACAGAGTTTGTAGATTTACAACTAGATGTGGATGTATTAAACGGGAAAACTGCAGTAAATGAGCCGAGCATAACGAGAAGAATAGAAGATACAGAAAGAGGAGAAGTGGTCTCTCTAAGCTTTTTTAAAGAGGTTTATGGATCAGGGAAATTGTTTTCACACAAAAATATGGCGGGACGAACCACTCAGAATTCCTCGCCGGAGCAATTTGTTCCTGCTTTGAATAAGTGTCTCATTAAATATAAGATTAAGGATAAGTTAATGCTGTGTCATTTTCTTGCCCAAATTTATCATGAATGTGATCATTTTCGAACATTAATTGAATATGCTAGCGGACAAGATTATGATATTTCAAATTTCCCCCCCTCCGTATGTGAAATAGAAAAAAGCAGATCTTGTAAAAGACGTAAGCAAATATTAAAAGAAGGAAATACTTCTCCTGGTGATGGCCCTAAATATAAAGGTAGGGGGCTTATCCAATTAACTTGGAAAAGTGCATACGAAAAATATAAAAATTATTCAGGAATTGATGTTGTAAAAGATCCAGAACTTCTCTGTAATAATTTGTTCCATGCGGTAGAAAGCTCAGTATGGGCATTTAATGAGTTTAAAAATGCGGATGCTATTGTTAGTCAGAGTTATAGCGATTTGAATGGGTTTTATACAGATTCTGAACATTTAAGGGTTGTTGAAAAAGTCAGTAAGAAAATTAATGGTGGTTATGTAGGAATGGCGGAAAGAAAAATCTTATTTTTGAAAATTTTAAAAGAAGCGGAGAAAAGAAATGGATTTATATAGTAAATTTTTTTCTATAATTTTACTCTCACTTTCAATACACGCATCTGCAAATGATAAATTACTCCATGAGGGAAATAAAATTTTTTTCAAAACAGGAGGTTCTAAAATATTTCTATTTAATGATTCTGATTTTTGTTTTGAGGAAAATAGTTTTTTTATTGAAAACTTGACAAATGATAGTAGAAAGTATTTGTTTGTTAATTATACTGAGGATTGTAACCTTAGTGGAGAATATAAGATATTTGAGTTATATAAAAATTCTGTAAAAAAATTCTATTTGAGTTCCTTATATGATCCAGAATTTCTAAAAAAAGAAAAAACAATTTTGGAGCGTTTTAAAGATGGTGTAGTGAGTTATACAAGAGTTTATAAGATGAAAAATAATAAGTACTATTTAGTGGAAGAATTAAAAACTCTTGGAGATAATGTCCAGTTAAGTACAATTTTTTTCACTAAAAGTAAGAGTTATTTTTTGAAAAATGATGCTGGTGAAAAGGTTGAAAGAGTTTTAATCAGTGTAGATAAATCTATTTTGTATAATGAGGAATTTAAAAAAACAAACTCTTATCTTATTGAAGGAGATGTTGTTGATATAATTGGTGTTGAAAAATTTAATGACGATTTTTATTTGAGTGTTAAATATAGTGGACGAAAAGGTGTGGTTAATGGGTTTATTAAAATTTCTGATATTCTTTGATTATGGTTTGTAAAATAGATAAGAATTATAAATGTGCATCTTTATTGGATTGTTATCTATACACATAGGTATTGATAAAGTGTTTATTTAAAATGAATATTTTAAATAAAAAAACCGCCAATAAATTCCTCATTGGCGGTTTGGAAATCAAAAAAATGACTTAAACGTTAAAACGGAAGTGCAAGACATCACCGTCCTGAACGACATAGGTTTTACCTTCCAAACGCCATTTACCCGCTTCTTTGGCACCATTTTCACCGTTGAATTGAATGAAGTCATCATAGGCAACACATTCAGCACGGATAAAGCCTTTTTCAAAGTCAGTGTGAATCACACCAGCTGCTTGTGGCGCAGTTGCACCCACTTTAACTGTCCAGGCACGAACTTCTTGTACACCCGCAGTGAAGTAAGTTTGTAGACCAAGCAGTTTATAACCAGCACGGATTACCACGTTTAGGCCTGGTTCTTCCATGCCCATTGCTTCAAGGAATTCAGCGCGATCTTCATCTTCAAGCAATGAAATTTCAGCTTCGATCTGGTTGCAAAGTGGCACAACAATCGCGTTTTCTTCAGCAGCGAGCTTTTGTACTGCTTCAAGATGCGGGTTGTTTTCAAAACCGTCTTCAGCTACGTTGGCAATATACATGGTTGGTTTAAGGGTCATTAAACCAAAACCACGTACTGCTTTATGCTCATCATCAGAAAGGTCAGCGGCACGTGCCGGTTTACCTTCATCAAGTAAAGGCTGGATTTTTTCTAGCACTGCTTTGGTTGCAAGCGCTTCTTTATCACCACCTTTTGCCGCTTTAGTTAAGCGTAACAATGCTTTAGCAACGGTATCAAGGTCAGCTAGGGCAAGTTCGGTATTGATGGTTGCAATATCATCTAATGGATCAATTTTACCATTTACGTGAATGACATTTTCATCTTCGAAGCAACGAACCACGTGTGCAATCGCATCTGTTTCACGGATATTGGCAAGGAACTGGTTACCCAAACCTTCACCTTTAGATGCACCTGCTACCAGACCGGCGATGTCAACGAATTCCATCGTGGTTGGTAAAATACGTTGTGGTTTTACGATCGCAGCAAGTTTGTCCAAACGTGGATCTGGTACGGGTACGATGCCTGTGTTCGGTTCAATGGTACAGAACGGAAAGTTTTCAGCAGCAATCGCTGCCTTTGTTAATGCATTAAATAATGTAGATTTACCTACGTTTGGCAGACCAACAATACCGCAATTAAAACCCATGAAACCACTCACAAATGTGTAATATAAAAATTGCTGCTGATTTTACATGAAAGCCATGACAAAGTCATGGCTAGAGTGGATGATCCATTCGGGCTTAAACTTTACGTTTATCCAGTTGTTGGGCAATGTGATCGCCAGTGGCCTGCACCAACATGACCAAAACGATCAGAACTAAAATCACAGCAAGCATCACTTGCATATCAAAACGCTGATAACCATAACGGTAAGCAATGTCTCCTAAGCCGCCTGCACCTATTGCACCGGCAATAGCAGAAGAGCTGATCATGGTAACAATAGTCACGGTAAAACCTGCGATAATACCGGGTAATGCTTCCGGGAGCAGCACGTGCCAAAGAATCTGCTTGCGATTACAGCCCATTGCTTGTGCTGCCTCAATCAGCCCTTGATCGACTTCGCGTAGGCTGACCTCGGCAATACGGGCAAAGAACGGAATCGCGGCGATAGTCAAAGGTACAATTGCGGCAAGCACACCATAACTGGTGCCGACGATCCAGCGGGTAAACGGAATCAAAGCCACCATTAAAATCAGGAAGGGGACTGATCGAGTGATGTTAATGATCCAGCCTAAGGACTGATTGATTTTCTTGGACGGATAAATGCCAAAATCGGCGGTACTGACCAGAATCAAGGCAATCGGCAAACCAATCAAAAAGGCGAGAATCGCAGAAACACCAACCATAATCAGGGTATCGGTGGTGCCTGTCAGTAAAAGATCAATGAGTTGATTGTACATAACCGATCACCTCAAGTTGTGTTATTGCTGGATGTTTTGCAAATTGGGGGCTGTTCAGATCAAATTCGAGATTGCCAATCCCGATGACTAAGCAACCAATGCTATGCTGCTGAATAGTATCAATCTGACTGTAATACACCTGAACGGGGCTGTTAAATCTATCCAGTAATTCATAAAAATCAGGCACCGATTTCGATTCACTGACATATTTCAGTTTTAAAAGCTGATGGGTACTCTGAGGCAGAATGGTTGGACTCAGTTCAAAAGGTAAATTCACCTGTTCAAAATTGAGCAATTCCTGTGTGATCTGTTGTTGCGGATTGGAAAATACCGACCAGACTTGTCCAGACTCAACGATTTCACCCTGATCAATCACGACCACCTGATCACAAATTTCCTGGATGACCTGCATTTCATGGGTGATCAAAACAATGGTCAAACCAAGGTCCTGGTTAATCTGTTTCAGCAAAGCCAGAATATTGGTGGTACTTTCCGGGTCGAGTGCAGAAGTGGCTTCATCACACAGCAGGATTTCAGGTTGCGACACCAAGGCACGTGCGATACCGACACGTTGTTTCTGTCCTCCAGACAGTTGGGAGGGATAATCATGTCGCTTTGCATCCAAACCTACCAGTTTCAGGACATCACTGACCCGTTGCTCAATCTCAGCCTTGTCATAAGCTGCGATCCGCAATGGTAGAGCCACATTTTCCCACACCGTTTTGGCAGACATTAAATTAAAATGCTGAAAAATCATGCCAATTTTCTGCCGGGTCTTGATCAGCTCGGCATGGCTGAGTTCAGCAATATTTTGCTGATGAATCAGGATGCTGCCGGTATCAATGGATTCTAGGCCATTTAGAGTGCGGAGCAGGGAAGATTTACCTGCTCCGCTTTTTCCGATAATTCCGACAATTTGTGCTTTGGGAATATCAAGATGAATATCTTTTAAGGCATGTAAGCGTTGGCCCTGTACATCATAAAACTTGTTTAAACCGCGTATTTTCAGATGTGGAACTGAAAAATCGACTTGTGAACCAAAACTCACCATCATCGTTCTCCTTATTTCCAGCCAGGGAACCACAACGTTGGACCGAAATCGCTATCCAAGGCCGCTTTCACTTTTGGAGAGTTTTGATAAATCTCGACAAATTTCTGTAGCTTGTTGTCTTTGTCCTGATAGTCATCACGCACCACAAATAAAATTGCATAACGCTTATTGGTGTTGTCATCAAACAACAAGGCACTTTCAGGGTCAGCCGTTTTGGCCAAACGTAAGTAATGTGGATAGCCAAAAGCGAGATCAACATCGTCAATTGCACGTGCAGTTTGCGGTCCTTCAACTTCAGTAAATTTGAGGTTTTTCGGATTTGCGGTAATGTCTTTCAGTGCAGAAAGATGATTATTGCTATCTTTCAGTTCAATTAACTTGGCTTGCTGTAAAAGGAGTAGTGCGCGCCCTTGATTGACGGGATCATTCGGAATGGCAACAGTAGCGCCATTTGGCAGTTCATTAAAACTTTTATATTTTTTTGAATACAGCCCCACATGCGACGCTGCACCTGCAGCAAAGGATTTTAACTTAAAGCCGGTTTCTTTAATGGCATTATCCAGAAAGGGCTGATGCTGGAAAAAGTTGGCATCGATATCGCCATGACTTAAGGTGATATTCGGAGTATTCCAGTCGGAAAACTCGACCAGTTTGACATTTAATCCCTGTTGTTTGGCTTCATCCGCTGCGACTTGAAGCGGATGGGCAAAAGAAGGACTTATTCCAATTACCAGTTCACTATTACTGCTTTGTCTATGTTTATTCCAGAC
Source organism: Acinetobacter courvalinii (assembly GCF_014635545.1). Lineage (GTDB taxonomy): Bacteria > Pseudomonadota > Gammaproteobacteria > Pseudomonadales > Moraxellaceae > Acinetobacter > Acinetobacter courvalinii. The sequence goes on along the minus strand of NZ_BMDA01000001.1, from coordinate 1,544,774 downwards.
CAGTAAGGCAATAATCGCAACAACAACGACCAGGCCAATACCGAGCCATTTTTTAGAGGCTGTTTGAGCCATATATTTCTCCAATTCTTTTCTTTAATGTTAAGCACTAATTTCTTCAATTATTTTTAGGGTATCTGTGTTGTTATGCGTTCTACATCGGAACTGATCAGCAGGATGGCTGGCAGCTAAATGGTCCCCTTGGGCAAAAAGCTTATTGCGTAATGAACCTGTGGCATATTCAGTTTTATAACGTCCGCGTTGTTGTAACTCTGGAATGACCAGTCGAATAAAATCATGATGTGATTCAGGTGCAACCGTACGGGTCAGGTTAAAACCATCAATACCGGTCTGATCAAGCAGATCAATCAGGTATTCCGCAACCTCAGCACCACTCCCTACAATCAGGGGATAACGTCCACCCAGCACATGTTGGGCTTTTAGATCATTTTTGCTGATGCGCTGTTCTTTAAATTTCTCATTGACGGAAGCAATGCTATTGCTCTTTTGATACGGAATCGCTTCATCATCTGCAAACTTGGCAAGATCAATACCGACTGAACTGGCATAATGTGCTAAACCTGCTTCTGGGCTGGCATATTGACGATATTCAGCCAGTTTTTGCTGGGCAAGTTCATGTGTTTCAGCCACAACCACGGTAATGCCGACAAAGATTTTAATTGCATCTTCATCTCGACCTTGTTGCTGTGCTTGTAGTCGTATTTTATTGACTTGCTGACGAATCTTTTCGGGTTGATCACCGCCAATAAAAATACATTCTGCATGACGCGTGGCAAATTGTAGTCCTTTCGGTGAAGCCCCAGCCTGAAAAAGTGTTGGTGTGCGCTGTACCGACGGCGCAACCTGAAACACACCTTGGCTTTGGTAATATTGCCCTTGATGATTGATCGAGTGGACTTTATTTGGGTCAGTAAAAACGCGTTGTTGTTTATCTTTCTTTAAGGCGTCATTTTCCCAGGAACCTTCCCAATATTGATAGCAAAGCTGTAAGAACTCCTCGGCTTGATCATAACGCGCATCATGATCTTTTAAGCCTTTTTGTCCGATCAGGCGTTCGGCACTGTCCAAATAGCCGGTGACAATATTCCAGCCCAAACGACCTTGGGTTAAATGATCGAGACTGGCAAAACGCCGTGCAAATTGATAGGGCTGCTCATAGCTGAGATTGACCGTGACACCAAAACTCAAATTCTTTGTGACCAAAGCCATGGCTGAAATCAGGGTAGACGGATCATGGCTTGGCAGTTGAATTGACTCTTTTAATGTCAGCTCAATACCATTCTGATAGACATCATAAACACCGGTAATATCGGCGAGGAATAAGCCATCAAACAGACCCTGTTCCAAGGTCTGTGCCAATTCAGTCCAATAATTCAGCTCATTAAAGCGATGTGACTGATCACGCGGATGTGTCCATAGGCCATGATTGATATGACCGACACAGTTCATATCAAAGGCGTTCAGTAAAATTTTTTTTGCAGTGGTTTGCGTCATTACAATGTCCCCCGACGTGGAGGCAGAATGCCATTCAATACATAATTACCGATGAAGTAATATTTCCAGCGTGCAGCATCATGCAAGGTGTGTACACGCGCATTACGCCAGTGACGGTCCAGCCCATCGGCACGTTGACTGCCACGACTGCCCGCCAGTTCAATCAGTTTCGATGAGGCCTTTAATGCAGTTTCGCTACTATGCGCACGAACTTTGGCAACATCAATTGAGGCTTTGGCTAAGCTTTCTGAATTGAGATCCTGTTTGGCAGCATCAACAGATCGAGCTGCCTGTTTGAGGAGTAATTCACTGGCTTTAACATCGGTCGCGACACGACCCAATTCAGATAGAGTTAACGGATCTTGGGTTGCTGATTCAATATTGGCATCAATCCAGGGGCGAGCGACACGCACGCGTTGCAAGGTTTCCTCAAAGGCCGCGCGAGCAATCCCGACTTCGATTGCAGCATGCATGATTTGCGCAAATGGGCCGACCAAAGACAGTTGTTTAAAGGCAGTATCAAACGGAATCACATCCTCTTTGGCAACGTAGACCTGATTAAACTTGACTGTGCCGCTGCCTGTAGTCCGTTGCCCAAAACCAGACCAGTCATCAATCAGTTCCAAATCTTGACTGTCGCACTGCACAAAAGCCAGAAATTCGCGTCCAGATTCATCCACCACTAGGGTTGGAATACGATGGGCAAACAGGCTACCCGTGCAATAAAACTTTTCCCCTTGAATCAGATAACCATTTTCGCTTGGAGTTAGGGCGCTTTGTTTATGTGCTGAGGTACGGGTTTTAAACTCAGCCAGCGCATTACCAAACCGTGCACCTTGTAATACTTCCTGATAGAGACGCTGCTTTTGTGCTTCGGTACCGGTATTGCGTAATACTTCCAGTGCATAAAAATGGTTTTGTGGAATTTGACCGATTGAACCATCCGCACCACTAAATAGGGCAATCACTTTGGCAACGGTGTGGCTGGAAACCTCTGCACCGCCATACTGTTTAGGTACGGTAATTGCCCATAAACCTGACTGGCTATACGCTTCAATTTCGGTAAATGGCAAGTTTCGATTGGCATCACGTTCAACCGCAGATTGTTTAAACTGCTGACTGAGTTGCGTAGCAATCTCCAATGCTTCTGCATCGCTTTGAATGATATGTGCCGCTTTTAAATGGGGTTTGGCAAAACCTTGTAATTCTTGATATGAGGTCATGGTGATTTTCTCCTTAAATCCAGGCATGGCGGGCAGGGTGAGTACCATTCAGGTAATAGTCACCAATCGCATGGAATTTCCAACGCACAGGATCGTGTAGGGTATGCACACGGGCATTGCGCCAGTGCTGATCAAGATTATGTTGGCTCAGGCTGGCTCGGCTACCGCCAAGTTCAAGTAGTTTTTCGGAGATGTGCAGGGCAGCATCATTGGCATAGATTTTTGCCTCCGCGACCAAAATCGAAGCGCGAGCAGCTTGCTCGGCAGAAATCTCAGTGAGTTGATCCAGTTCATCCAGATATTCTGCTGCCTCATCCAGCAATAAAATAGCTGCATCGAGCAGGATATTGAGCTTGCCGACCTCTTGCAGGGAGTAATGTTCCTCACTGGCTTTTTCTACGCCTGCATCAATAACCGGACGCGCTTTACGCACGCTGGACAAGGTATCATCAAAGGCAGCCTCGGCAATGCCAACATCAATCGCGACTTGCAACAGTTGAGAATAAGCTCCACGGACATTTGGAGTATCGGCAATGATGCGTTCATCAAAAAATAAGGCCGGATCAGCGATGACATTGTGAAGTTTTACTGTTCCACTGGCTGTGGTGCGTTGACCGAAGCCGTTCCAGTCATTAATGACCTCAACGCCCGCAGCATGTCGGTCAATGATCGTCAATACGGTATAACCATCTGGATGTAAGGCACGAATCGCTAACCAATCTGCAAAACTGGTGCCAGTCGAGTAAAATTTTTCCCCGTTTAAAAGATATTGATCATTTTGCAACGTTAGCGTGGTTTGAATCGCTTTGGTATCTTTAGCGTTTTTTTCAGGCCCGCCATTGGCAATCCGTTTACCTGCAAGAATTTCATTATAGATAAACTGCTTTTGGGCATCTGAACCGGTGATATTGATAAAATTGAGTAGCCCGAACTGGTTTTGAGGAATCTGTCCAACATTGGCATCGGCTTTACTTAAAATACGGAACACGTGGGCCAAGGTTTTATTGGAGACAAAAGCCCCACCATACTGCTGTGGTACACGGATACCGCCTAAACCTTTTTGGCTAAACTGGATGATTTGTTCTGTGGGTAGTATACGGTTTTGATCACGTATATTGCGCTCTTCTAAGGCAAAGTCAGCAACTTGATAGGCAGCATTAAGGGCCTGCTGATCATTTGAAATCAGTTGTATTTGCGCGTGGATCACTGATTGATTACTGGACATGTGAGCACCTCTAATAGATAAGAGGAACTTTACAAAAGTTTTACTTTTCCACTAAACCATCAGTTATGGCTTAATTATCACAATAATTATTAAGCATTTTTTATGAGAAAAATAACAGAAAAACAGATATATAATATTGTTTAAAAACAGATTCTTAGTCGTGTTTGATTTTTTATTGCTCAAAGGGAAACCGTATTTTCTATGAAAGAAATGAATAATCTCAACAGGAATATTTATAAAGCAAACTCGCCAAAATTAAAAAAGATCGAGCAAAAAGGACATTGTATTCATTGGCTTTTACTTCTAAAGTATGAAAAACCTTATGTTTGATCGAGTAGAAAAATAAATCTGGAGAGTCTATGCGGGTTTTATACCAATTTCCTTTATCTCACTATTGTGAAAAAGCTCGCTGGTTGTTAGATCATAAGGAATTGGACTATGTTGCACATAATTTGATTCCTGGTTTTCATCGCGCCTTTACCTTCCTTAAATCGGGGCAGTATTTACTGCCGATGTTGAAGGATGATAAACACTGGATTGCTGATTCAACCCAAATCGCTTTATATCTTGATACGACCTATCCTGAACATGCATTACTCAGACGTGATGAACAGTTGCGTGAACAGGCCTTGGAGATTGACAAGCTGGCTGATGAGCTGGGTGTACATGTCCGGCGCTGGTCTTTGGCGCATGCCTTGTCAGTGGGTGATCATCCACTTGAAATCATGATGGGGGAGCAGGGCTATTTGCGGCAGTTTGAAAAAATTTCCAAGCCGATCTTAAAAAGTCTGGTGTCAACCAATTATAAGTTAAGTCCTGAAAAAGTAGCGCAATCCAAGTTACGCATGACCGAGCTGATTACGGATCTCAACCAGCGTCTGATTGATAATCAAGGGCGTTATCTGGTGGGTGATCGTCTGGGGCTGGCTGATATTGCAGTCTGTTCAATTCTCGCCCCTTTACTGATGGTCAAAGGCACCCCTTGGGAGCTGGAGAATGATGATGTTGAGCAGTTCAGTGGTGAGTTGAAACAATATTATGACGAATTGTCTGATTTACCGATTGGACAATATGTACAGCGTATTTATGCCACGGAGCGTAATGCACGCGTCGATTGGCGTGGGTTATAAGTAAATGATGCTGTAAAAAAGCCCTGATGCAATCATCGGGGCTTTTTTTAATGAGAAAGAAAATAGAAAAACTGCCGAAAAAGTAAAAAATTATTAGTGAATAAAATTAATTTTTAAAAGAAAATTCGTTTTAAGCTGAAAATAGTAGAAATTATTGCCAAATTTACTTTAAAAAAACTGAAAAGAGGGAAATAATTATAAAACGGCTTTGTTATCTTATGTTTCAGGGTGTGATGGGGATCGAAACGAGTTGTTCAGCTATTGGGAGATCAGTTGAACAGTTGCTCAAAAGGTCTTGTTTCGGCTTTGAGACAAAGATAAACCACAAGTTTATCGGAATCGTGTTTGCGTTATCCATGCAGCATTGTCAAAAGTTAAACGAATGTTTTCCCTTGACCCTTAAAAATTACTGGTGGTAAACAGTTCCGAAAAAACCGAGATAACACATGAGGACTGTAAAATGGAATTGGACCGTTTTGATAAACAAATTCTTGAAATTTTGACCCATGAAGATGTCAATCTGAATGAGCTATCAGAACGTATTAACCTTTCGGTTAGTTCAGTGCATAGACGCATTAAAAATCTGATCGAATCCCAAGTGATGGGACAGCTCAAACGAGAAATCAATTTTAATAAACTGGGCTTTAGCCTACATATTCTTTTGCAGGTTTCATTGAGCAAACACGATAGTGAAACTTTTGATAAGTTCTTGCAGGAACTGGAAGATATTCCGGAAGTGACCAATGCATTCCTGGTGACCGGACAGAGCGCTGACTTTATCCTGGAACTGGTGGCCCGCAATATGGATGACTATAGTGAAATCCTGTTGCGCCGTATTGGAAAGATCGACAGTGTGGTGGCGCTGCATTCCAGCTTTGTGATTAAGGAATATAATGTCTTTAACTGCTATAAACTTTTAAACAAGCTATAAAAAAATGCATCTAAACAGATGCATTTTTTACTCGGCAGAAAGGTTTAGGCATCAAGTTGCGCTAAAACCTCTTCAGAGAATTCAACGTTGGTATACACGTTTTGAACATCATCAAGATCTTCAAGCATATCAATCATCTTCATGATTTGTTTAGCTTGATCAATATCGGTGATTTCAGCTTTAGTCGATGGGCTCATCACAACTTCAGCGTTGTCAGATTTTAAACCTGCAGCTGTAAGTGCATCCTGAACGTCACCAAAGCTTTCCGGGCTGGTAATTACCAAGATACTGTCTTCATCAATCTCGATATCGTCAGCACCTGCTTCTAAAGCAACTTCCATGACTTTATCTTCTAAAGACACATCGTCAAAAGAAATTTCGCCACGTTTGGTGAACAGATAAGCCACTGAACCATTAGTACCCAAGTTACCATTGGTTTTTGAGAAACAGTGACGAACATCTGGCACGGTACGGTTCAGGTTATCGGTCATGGTTTCGACAATAACGGCCACACCGCCAACACCATAACCTTCATAGGTTACTTCTTTTAAATCATCATTATCTTCGCCGCCAGCACCACGCTGGATCGCACGGTTAATGGTGTCGCGTGTCATATTGACTGAAAGTGCTTTTTCGACAACAGCACGTAAACGTGGGTTGCTTGCAGCATCTGGTCCGCCTAAACGCGCAGCAGTTACGATTTCGCGGATGTATTTAGTAAAAACCTTACCGCGACTTGCATCTTGTTTAGCTTTACGATGCTTAATATTGGCCCATTTAGAATGACCCGCCATGGAAGTAACTCCAAAAAATTAAAACTCAAAAAAGTGCAGGAATATTAGCATAGGCAAGGTTTTGTTGAAAACTGCTCGAACTGATATTCAAAATTTAAAATCTTGCTCAAGTATCAAAGATTGAACAAATAGACAGGGGCCATTAGCTAATTTTTACGTCTATGTCGTATTCCGCATACAGCGCCTTGATCTTTTCCAGATCCTGTTGCAGTTCGGTCGGGTAGATTTTGCCCAGGATGCCGCCTTGTTTGGTTCGGGCATTGGCATACATCAGAATGATTGGAACATTGGCTGCTTTGGCGATATGCCAGAAACCGGTACGGATCGGTTTACGCGCTTCACCATCTTTAGCACGGGTTGCTTCCGGTGCAATCACCAGATTAAAACAATCATTCTGGTTAAATAGCTCCACCATTTGCGTGACAATATCTTTACTGGCTTTGCGGTCTACAGGAATGCCACCTAAACGTTGTAAAATTGGTTTTAATGGGCCTTTAAATAATTCTTTTTTAATAAGCGTATGAATTTTAATCTCTAAAATATCAAACAAAGCCAGAGAAAGGATGGTATCGAGATTAGAGGTATGCTCAAAACCGATAATGACTTGTTTATTCTCTAAGATTGCTGGATCAACATTATATGTCCAACCTGTTGCTTTAAAAATAGATTTTCCTAAAAACTTTTTCATATCCATGATCATTGGCTGTGCGTGGTCGCAGTTTAATACGAGTTTTGAGGAAAATACATATCCGAAAACACCAGATGACAGCAATTTGGATGGCTTTAAAATGATCAAAACCGTGCAATATTTACTTTACTCATTATAGCGAGATCAGATAGAATCAGCGCAGTTTATGATTTTTAACACTTTTTTAGGTGGTTTGATAAAATCATCTGCTTGTAATTGAAGTTAAATTTGACTAAGATCAGGCAGCATTCATCATATCAATATGATTGAAATTTATAGGGCCTATAGCTCAGTTGGTTAGAGCAGCGGACTCATAATCCGTTGGTCCACAGTTCAAGTCTGTGTGGGCCCACCATATATATCAAGCACTTACATGTATTTATTGTAAGTGCTTTTTTAATGTCTAAAAATTAATGGTCGCAATAGCAATAAAACAATAGGGCAAGACCTGTAGTATCTTCTTGAATTATCTTAAGACTATATAAGTCCCATCATAATTATGCTCAGACGGAGGTATTATCCTTTGTCATATTTCATTATTTTTGATATCTTATAGTTTTTATTCTTATAGATTATTAAAGTGAAGAATGTCTTAGCTTTCACCATGATGTTATTTTTATTCGGGTGTGAAAGTTTTGAAGATTATAAGAGTAAAGACTCTAATATAATGACGGAGTTTGATTCTTATATTATTGAGAATGATAATCAAGAAAATATCAGAGATTTGAGTAAAAACACTTCTTATATTCGAAAATCTGAAATTAATTTAAATAAAGAAAAATTGATCCAAAAGTGCAAAAAACTTGTGCTGGCCAATGTAATAAAGAAAAAAAGCGTGAGTTTTAACGATAATTTGCGTGGGAATTATTATATAAATCAAAAAAGTGGAGACGTATATCTTTATCTGGAGTTCTGCGCTGAAAATGAGCTGGGGAATGCACAAGAATTTAAAGGCAAATGTATATTTTCAATAGATGGTCAGACTCAAGTGAGTATTTTTGAGTAGAATCGCGCTTGAAGACTTGTATATGGTTTAGCATTGCCCGCAGAGCAGAATATCGTGAGAAATAGATCAGAGCATCCTAGCTATTTCTTCAGCTTAAAGGACTAAACTAAATAAGGGAATGTCATATTGTAAAAGAGGGCAGCTACAAAAATTTTTTAGATCAGTTGTACTCAAACCGCTGAGCTCTATGCTTGCTTGGGATTTGTTAAAGTATCCGCCATTTTTGCTTTCTATCTTCAATCTACCCACGTAAGAACGTGCAGAGTAAATGTCTGCTCGTTATGCCCGTAACTTAATCAAAATATTGAATAGCTCGTTTTTCATGCTGATAAAAATGCAATAAATAAATTTTAAGTATTTAATACTAACAATTAAATCTAAAAAAGTTTTTTGATTATTAAAAAGATGTGAATCTGTTATTAATGTTAACTGAATCACATCTTGATAATAAATATATTAACTAGTAGTAGTTTGCAATAATAATGGCGTTTTTATGATCTGGAAATTGCTCAAAGCTAATCTCAGTCATGGTGTTTTTTTGAGGTGAAGTATTTAAATCGCTTAATGAAATAGTTTGGGATTCAATTTTTTGCCGTAACATGTTCAATTGTTCGCATTCATTGATTTGCAGTTGTTGAGAACAGGTATCTTCTACAATACTTCCATTCAGCTGGATTGTGCTTGCAGCATAACTAACCGAAGCAAATGCCATTAATGATAAAAGTAGGGCAGATTTATAAATATAGTTATACATATTTATTGCCTTTTATAAATGTATTAAGTATTAATTAACATGGAATTTATTATCGAGGCAATATTTAAATAAATTTTTAATTAAATATTTATTTAAAGTGTGATCTATTTAAGGTTTTATTTTTAAATTGATAATTAATATAATAAATTTATTTTGTTAATCGTGTCACATATTTTTGTTTTAATGCGAATTTAAAAACCTGATCTTTCTAGTATACATTATGCGACTGTTGTAGCATATTTTAAAACTCAAATATGGAACTTAGGCATACCATTGTTACGGGAGAATTATGCGATTGCTATTTTGGGTAACAAAAAAAGCCTAATCGTCGATTAGGCTTTTGTGACACTAAGCTAGACTAAATTACATTACCGCAGATGTCCGTTGTGCCTTGAGGGTAACTGAATTGTAGTGCATTGCGGTCAGTGATCAGCTCAGATGTGAATTCTAGTCCCGCAAGTTTGTCTGAGAATACACCATCCTTATCAGAACCAACCCAGCTACGAATATCAAAACCTATATTTTTCAATGGAGCAGGGAGTGTTCCTTGATACCCCTGATCAACACCATTAACAATAAAGCCAACCTGTTTGGTATTTTGGTTGATATAGATACCTACGCGATGATATTTACTTTGATAGTCGGTCATTTTATTGTAGTAATAAGCAACTGAAGTATACTCAGTCTCATCACTATTTGGGTAACCAAGCATAAATAATACGGATGGTGGGTTTTCACCGAAATCAGGATCAGCGGCACCTGCCATGAAACTATATCCTGACCTTACAACATATCCATTTTCAGAGATTCCACTAAAATTAATATCTGCGAAATAAGATGAACCTGGTTCTCCGTAATAACCCCCACTTAGTGGGGCGCCAGGTATATAGAGTTGCATTTCCAGTGCAAGAATCCCTGTTTTTGGTAAGTTAAAATCTCCTAAACCATCTTGTAAGTATGGAAAGTATGGAGAATTTATTGCCGAATAAAACCTTGCTTTACTGGTAGCTAAGTATTGTAAGTAATTAAAAGTACCGTACTCAGGGTCGCTATTTGAAAAATAAGGGGGGCAACGGTTAAGCTAAACTTTTGACCATTGATTGCTGGAAATATACCCATCAGATATTCTGAATTTTGATTGTTCCATAAAGCATCATAATCTTGTTGTGTGGCATCAAAGTTATACTGACATGTTTGTGGCTGGCTAAAACTACGCAAACTAAAGCTTGAGGATGGTGCTGCTGTTGATTGAGTAGAAATAGCATTTTGTTGTGAACCATTTTGATTTTCACCACAGCCGAGTAAGGCTAGGCTAAGTGCAAATATGCTCAGTTTTTTCATTGATTATTCCTCTGGTGTGTTATTTACGGCTTTTATCAAAAATTAAATGTGAGTATTTTTTGAGTTATTGATTTTAAAAATTAATAACTTAATTATATTTTTTGAGTTTTTATAAAAAAAGACCTCTTGTTTGGGAAGAGGTCTTATAAAAGGTTAATCGTATTGGATCGTCACTGTAGCCATAGCGCGGACTTTACCCGCAGTGACATTGGCTGCAGTTTGATAATAACGAGCTGTTAGTGGAACATTGTATTGAACGGTTTGGTTCGATTTCACTGTTCCTAGCTCTAATTTATTACCTAAGCCAATAACTTGATTTTTATTCTGATAATTCCACACAAGTTGAACGCCAACACCATTCGCTTTAGTCGAGTTTGGCTCAAGATTCTTTAAAACCTGAGTGTTATTGCCTTCTTGTTGGTAATCAAAGGTTAAACTAATAAGGTTCTTTTCTTCATAACCTGTTTGGTTTTCACCACCATTACAGAGAATATTTAGTTCAAAAGATTGCTCTCCTTGAGTAGAACCAATTCCTTTAAAGCCTGATTTCATCACAGTTGGAAGTTGTACCGCTTTATTAATATCACCTCTCCATTCACAAGAAGAAGAAGCAATCGTAATAGCGTTACCGTAAACAGTACTGGTTAAGAAAGGGCGATCATTCCTGTTTCCAGCATAATAAGTACTATAAACACCAGGCACTAATGTTCCTGAGCCTGTATTTTCTGCTGTCTTCACAATTTCAACAACGAAATAGCCCTCGGCAAGGCTAATACGAGTACTTGGTACAGATCGGGTATAAGGATAATATCCTGAGAAATTCGTTGCGTTAAAAGCTTCTCGATAAAGACGAATTCCAATACCTGGGATATTGGTTGAATAGATATTATCGCCCAGTGGACTAATTGCATAATTTTGTAGTAACCGTGCGACCATCATATCGCTACTATTACAAGTATATGTTGTTCTAGAATCAGGACGAATTTCAAAAAGAGATTTAACTAAGATTTTACCAACGGGGTCACTTGGTCGAACTACAACTCGACCAACTTGCATGGAGACGTCAATTGTTCTGAAACCCGCGCTAGTTGAACAAGCAGCTTGAGCTGCTGTATTGATACCAAAACCTACAGCAACCAAGGCACTGCTTAATAGTAATTTTTTCATTTGCATACGGCCTCAGACATGATCATGCTTTGCTGATCTTTAGAAATTTGTGCGCTAACATCATAACTGAATTGGCACTGTTCATTGGCTTCATCGCCCCATTTTACATACAAATCACCTTTTGGCTCTTGGGTACGTAAATACACCATGCTGCCTTGGGCAACAATACCAACAGATTCATCTTTAGCATTAAAAACTTGCGATGCAAACGGTAAGCTTTCACCTGTTGCTGTTTTGGTATTGATGTAGATGGCATAGCCCTTCTTGGTCGAGAAATCAACTTTTGCAATCGCGCCCGCAAATGGGGCAATACGCTGGCTGGTTTCTTCCAATTCAACATTGGTTGACATTTCTTGCGGATCAAGTGTGATGTCATTCAAACGGTAAGGTGTGACATAAGGAATCACGGCATAACCAGCCTTATTTACGCTGAGTCCAACGGTATTGTTAACTTTGGCACCTGCAGCATCTGGTGCATAGACCAGCACCATAGTTTGCCCTTGTTCCGGACCAAACAGGATACCTTTTTCATGGGCAACGATACTGCCACTTACACTGAGCATCGCCTGTTGATAAGCATCAGCGATGCTATATGAGCCACCTACGGTCGCAAAGTTCGTACGATAACGGCTATTCACGTTAAAACTTGGATTCTGTCTGTCTTGATGAGATACAGAAGCACCATAATTGAAACGATCACCAACCATTCCGCTCATACCCACGGTGCGGCTATTTTCAGACGCGGTCGCATTGACGTTGACAGAACTCTTTCTGAAATTGATCGGGAAAGAAAGGGTCATCAAATATTCAGTATCACGGGTTTGATTTCTTGAACCGTATTCAATCTCACGATTGGTCGCAGAAAGACCATAGGTCAAACCATGGTAATTATTGCTGTAACCGATTTGATATTGGCGACTGGTCTCATTACGGTTCCAGTAATCATTCCACGAGCCGACCATATAAACATTACCCCAGCCCTCAGGCAGGCCTTGGTTCAGGGTAATCTGGAATTCACTACGTTGTTTACCGACCGCAAAGGTATTCACACCTTTATCTTCAAGGTCACGAATGAGCAGGGCATCACGTAATTTATAATAGTTTTCCGTCGAATAACGATAGGCTGCCAAGGTTAAGTTGGTATTGGTCGGTGAAATCAGTTTGCTATAACTGAGACGGAAACTTTGCCCAGATTGTGAACCTTGCTTGTCAAAGTCAGTATTGGACTGGGTCACGTCAAAAGAGACCGCACCAATAGGTGTTGCTACCGCGGCACCTAATAGTAAGGCACTGTAGTCTTCAGCCAGTTGAAAGCCGGTATAACCGGTCAAGTAGTTGTTAATACCACGTTGGTATTTACCTTGCGTCACCCACGGCGTTAAATCAATATCACGATCACGGAACTCACCAGCAGTGATAGAGTAGCGGCTGAGTCCCGGGCGCAGCATTTGCACAACAGATGCATAAGGAACCGCTAGCTTTTGTATTTCACCATTCGATTCAATAATCGAAACTTCAAGTTCACCACCAAAACCTGTCGGGTAGAGATCATTAATTTCAAAGCTACCTGGCGCAACCGTGGTCTGGTAAATCAACTGACCCTGTTGACGAACTTCTACTTTCGCATTGGTTTTGGCATTACCACGAATACGGGGCGCATAGCCGAGCATACTATTCGGCAGCATGCGGTCATCGCTGGAAAAATCTAGGCCGCGATAACCGAATGAGTCAAATAACTCACCATTGGTAAAGCTATCACCTAGGGTTAAAACCCCGCGATATTGAGGAAAGGCACGTTGTAAATAAGTGCTGGTAGATTCGTAGTTAGATTTCTTCTTATTCGTTGGGTCTAGTTCACTTTGAGCGCCATCTTGCCATTGCCACTGACCGTTATGGCGAAGTTGCCATCCTGCAATGTTTGCACCCGCTGTAATTGCCATAAAGGCATTGGTAGTCTCTTTATTATCATTTAAACGGTTAAAAGTTTTGTAAGCACTACCGCTATACGATAAAAATCCGGCATTAACACCGCGATCCCAGATACTTGGGTCTACATAGCCCTGGGCATTTTTTTGTAATGCAATTTGTGGAATCGAAATGTCGATACGCAGGCGTGAGGTATCGAAATCGTAATAGGCATTTTCAATCCATTCTTCGATTTTATAGCATGCATTTGGCGCATTCGATTCAGTACGGTTGACCAGAACTTCTTGCTTTACACCATATTCAAGTAAAGAACCTGAAGTAAAACAGGTAAAAGCATTCTGGTTTTGTTCCGTTGAACGAAACATCATTCTTCTTTTGCCAAACCAGTTGCCATTGATGTAGACATCAACGTTATATTCGCCCGGTAAAACAGGGTTGCCGTATTTAAAGCGGGAAATATCAACTTTTTGTGCATCACCGATTAAAAAAACAGAGTCGAATTCCGCTTCCATAGGTGCTGCTTGTTCTGTTGTCTGTTCTACTGCATAAACAGCCATAGGCAGCGTTACGGTGATTACCCCTGAAGTCAGGTAATAACAGATACGACGCTTCAAGAATTTAGCTGTTGCATTTTTCTTTGACATAATCGGTTCGCCTATTCAATGATAGGTACAAAATCATTTATGGATTGGGAATAAATTTGTTTGTTATTGAAGCTTGATCTGGTGTTCGATACGACCGCCGTAATCATTAATGCTGACATAGCTCATCTTTTCAGTATTTCCCGTTTTTAACTGGACTTTGTCTTCTGAAAAAGGTGAGAGCATTAAACCTTTGGGTAATAGATCCACCGGCTTTCCAGCATTTTGCTGGTAGATCGCCGTCATGGTGACGTGAAACGGCGTTGGATTTTTTATAATCAGCGTTTGTCCGCTTTTAGTCCATTGCAATTTTTCACCTGCAAGATTGGCATCAGTTTTAATACTTGCCGGGCGATAGAAAAATTTAATGCGTGAACGAATCGCAAGCTGTAAAAAATTATCAGGAACAGCATCTTTGCTATTCGCTGTTGGTCGTGGTGGAATGTCCAGAACATTTAGCCAAAAAACAGTTTCTTGTTTTTGATTTAACTGAGCTGCATTAGGTAATGCGGTAATACGAAGGGATTGACTCTTCGTTGGATCGACACGCGAAATCGGTGGGGTAATCATAAATGGAACTTTTGACTGGTCCGGTGTACTTTTAGCATCACCTTCATCAATCCATGCCTGAACAAGCGATGGTTTAGAACCATTGTTACTCACTTGCAAAGTTACTTCACGTGCATCAGACGGGTAAATCACACGAGTGCCGTGCAAAATAATTTCTGCATGGGTGTGACTTGCGACAAATGCTGATGATAGTGTTAAACCAAGCAAAAAATTGTAACCGTTCAGTGCCATTTAAATTTACTCTATGATTGCGTGAAATTTACAATTGCGAATTCCTAGAAGCCTAGAAACCCGCAAAGTCTATCAATAGATTATTGATAAATAATTGTATATTGAACTGAAGTGTTTACTTCACCAGCAGATGAAGCGCCAGTTGCATAATATTCAGCATAGTAGTTAAGATCAGCAGTACCGCCTTCTACCACATCAACCCATTGAGAGTTCGTTTGAGCACCATTGCTGCCTGCAGCAAGCACTGGGATTACTTGGTTGTTGTTACCAAGTAATTGAACATCAACATTTTTAGCACCAGCAGCGTTTTGGTTTAATAAACGACCGGTGTTGAAATCAACAGTCGCGCCTGGTTCGAAGTAAGTTGCAACTTTACCTTCTGAACAGTTACCTAAGTTGATTTGGAATGGAGTACGACCAGCAACATCACCTGATTTTGCAAGTGTTTGTTTAGATACAGTTGGAAGTGTTACGGTAAAGTCTTTACCCGCTGGAGTTACGATGTCACAAGTTTTGTCTGTGACTAGACCATTAATTGTAATCGTTCCATCAGCAGCTTGAGCGTTAGCAATACCTACAACTGAAAGAGCAGCGATCAAAGCAAGTTTTTTCATAATAATTTCTCGAATACATCAGCTAAAAGTTTGAATTAAAATTACTTTTCAGTTGAATTTTTGCGCTGAACAAGTAATGCGCAAAATATATCGCAATTAATTTAAAAAGTGCAAATTACGTCACATTTTTTCTATTTTTTTAATCTAAAATTCCGATTTAAAATAAGTTTGTGATATATATTATATTTTTGTATTTTATAGAGTAAAAATTCAATTTTTTTAATCTTTTTTTTTAATATTTCTAAAGATTGATTGATTTTTCCTTTAGAAAAAAAGAATAGATTGTTTACTTTTTATGCAGAATTATGGGGCTGACTGAAAATGCTTTGCCGAGAAAAAATGTAAAACAAATGCTTTTTTGTAGTTTTTGATTAACAATTTTGAAGAAAAATGACAATCCATTAACAAAATATGCGTACTGCTTTTAAGAATTTTTTAAGGTTCAATCTTTAGTTTTTTAGTCATGATTAGATGAAAAAAACCTCAAGAGGAGCTTTCAATGAACATGCTTTATACCCATAAACCGAATTACTATTTCTTTGCACATAAATTGGTTTTATTTCTGGAAAGTCATCTGAAAAGCCATCCATTGGAAAAACAAACCAGCTTTAATCTGCAAACCATCTACGATCTGTTTGGTCACGACCGTGCCTCAAGTACGACCAATCTGGAAGGGATTTTAAATATTGCCGATGAATATGTGCTTGAAACAGATGAAGGGCAGCAGTCATTGATTCGTTCGTATCACGTCCACTTAGACAATCACGTGTTGACTCTGGAGTTTAACCCGAAAGCAGTTGATAGTTTGAAATCAGGTCAGACGATTGTGAATCCAAAGGCTGCTTAAACCCAAGCTTAAAACGACCAAGCCTTATTGAGACATTTAGCGAGCATTGATATCGCTAAATGTCTTTGACTTAGCTGATTTAAAGCTGTCTATTCGCTATGATAGCGTCATGTATTCAATGATTAGATTGGCTTAATGAATAAGGATTTTAAATCAGAAACCTATACTGTCGATGACAATATGGCAGATACAATGATATGGCTAATGCATCATCAGGAGGTTTTCGATTCATTACATTTTGATGTGCATACTCAGGAACTATCAGTTTCACATGCAGCAGGCGTGGATATTATTCGAGTCGGCATGTATCTAACTGCCAAGTATGGCATTCTGGTGACATCTATCTGATTTTTCATCTAAAAAAAGCCTTGTCATTTGACAAGGCTTTTTCATTTATGCACTCATGGCATCGACCGAAAGTTCTGCAACGGTCGGTTTTGGCTTTTCTGCGGTTAAACCTAATTTAGCAAACAGGATCTGATCTTTGCCTTCGCCAGCATTTGGTGTGGTTAATAATTTGTCGCCGGAGAATAATGAGTTTGCACCCGCCATAAATGCAAGTGCCTGATCAGAATCACTGAGTGATTCACGACCTGCTGAAAGGCGGATATAACTGTGTGGCATGATGATACGTGCAACCGCAATGGTACGGATCCATTCAGTAACATCTAGTTTTTCGACATCAGCAAGTGGTGTGCCTTCGATAGGAACCAGCATGTTGATTGGCACTGATTCAGGATGGACAGGCATGGTTGCCAGTTCATGTAATAGACCAATACGGTCATTACGGCTTTCGCCCAACCCAACAATACCACCACTACAAACTTTCATGCCTGCTTGACGAACGTGATCCAAAGTATCCAGACGATCATCAAAAGTACGCGTGCTAATAATATGAGAATAGTATTCGCGGGAAGTATCCAGGTTATGGTTGTAATAATCCAGACCTGCATCTTTTAAACGCTCGGCTTGTGACTGGTTCAACATACCTAAGGTCATGCAGGTTTCAAGGCCTAATGCTTTTACTTCACGTACCATTTCAAGCACATAAGGCATGTCACGTTCATGCGGATTACGCCATGCAGCGCCCATACAGAAACGTGAAGAGCCTGATTCTTTGGCAGACTGTGCTTCACGAATGACTTTATCAACCGCAATACGTTTTTCAGCTTCTAATTTTGAATCGTAATGCGCCGATTGCGAACAGTATTTACAATCTTCAGGACATTTACCCGTTTTAATGGAAAGAAGGGTGCTGACCTGAATCGAGTTGGCCTGGAAATATTGACGATGTACGCTTTGCGCTTCAAAAACTAAGTCTAGAAAAGGTTGATCATATAGAGCTTGGATTTCATCACGAGTCCAGTCATTACGTAAGGTCATTGTTATATCCATGATGATTGATGACAAACATTGAGACTAATCATACAGAAATCGTGCCAAAGCCAAAGGGCAAAAAACATCATTTTTCTATTTGGGGCATATCTGCTTGTTGCAATTGCTGTTGAATTGCCCAGTCAATATGCACATTGACAATCTCGTCGTGCCACGTTTTTGCGTCTTGCAAGGCCGTGACAATTTCAGCTGAGTATGGAGCATTTCCAAGGCCGATTGCAATATTACGTTTAAAGGATTGATATCCAGTACGGCGGATCGGGCTGCCCTCGGTATTGGTAAGAAAAGTGGCTTCATCCCAGCGCCAGATCTCCAGCAGGCTGATATTATCCAGACCATGCCTTGGATCGAAATCCGGAATGGAGGCAGTTTTGGCAAAGCTGTTCCATGGGCAAATCAGTTGACAGTCATCACAACCAAAAATTCGGTTACCAATACCAGAGCGTAATTCTTCAGGAATGATGCCTTTATATTCAATGGTTAAATAAGCGATACATTTTCGTGCATCCAGCATGTAGGGCTCAACAATGGCTTGGGTCGGACAAATGTCGATACAGGCGGTACATGAGCCGCAATGTGCAGTTGCAGGTTGGTCAAAAGGCAGTTCCAGTGAGGTAAACATTTCACCTAAGACAAAGAAAGAGCCTGATTTTTTATGAATGAGTAGGGTATGTTTCCCGGTCCAGCCCATGCCTGCACTTTCAGCCAGCGATTTTTCAAAGATCGGAGCAGAGTCAGCAAAGGGGCGCGATTCAAAATCCCCGACTTTTTCCCGGATACGCGTGGCTAAAGTCTTTAACCGTCCACGCATCACTTTGTGATAATCACGGCCCCGTGCATAACGCGCAATAATGGCTGAATTGGGTTCAAATGGAACATAACGGGGCTTCGGTGATGCCACAAGATAGTTCATGCGCACACAAATAATGCTTTTTGTACCAGGCACAAGTAAGGTGGGATCTGCACGTTTTTCCAGATTTTCTTCTAAATAGTGCATGTCTGCATGGTATCCGCGTCCTAAATATTCTTTAAAACGCGGCATTTGATCTTGAGCATCTGGTTTGGCAATGACACAATCAGAAAAACCCAAATCCAAAGCTTGTTGTTTAATCCAAGCCTTCAGTGCTTGTGGATCGAGCTGCTGTAGTTCAATCTTTTGAGATTGCGTCTGAGATGAAGAGGTTGAAGCCATAAACCAAGAATGAGGGAGAGAACATGCAAGGTGTAGTTTACCATAGCCAGAGTATCCAAGCATGGGAACAGCGTTGGTTTGCTCAGCAAAATTCATCATTAGGGCTTATGCAGCAAGCCGCCTGGGTGATCTCACAGCAGTTAATTCCGCAATTTAAGTCAAAGAAAATTCAAAAGATCGCAGTCTGGTGCGGACAAGGCAATAACGCGGGAGACGGCTACTATATGGCTGCCTATCTGAAGCAGCAGGGAATAAAAGTGACCGTGTTTGCGACAAAACTCGGACAATCAGCGGATTTACAACAAGCTGCAGATTATGCGCAGTCTTATCAAGTCGATATTCAAACCATCGATTATTTATTAACAGAAACAGCAGTCCATCAAGAAATTCCAAGTTTTGATTGTCATATTGATGCCTTATTTGGCATTGGCTTGAATCGGGAACTCGACCAACATTGGCAAGAGATTATCCAGCTCTTTAATGCCCAGGCAGGGTTAAAAATCTCGATTGATATTCCGAGCGGTTTGCAGGCCAACACAGGCCAGGCTTTACCCATTGCGATACAGGCAGATCAAACTTTTACAATTTTGGGTTATAAGGCTGGTCTATTCACAGGTCAAGGCAAGCAATATGTTGGCGAATTACAGTTAGTCAGCCTGATTCCGCCAGATACACAATTAAAGCCGTTGGCTTATTTATCTCCCGAAACAGTGGTTTTGCCCAAGCGGCAAGCCTTTGGACATAAAGGCAGTTATGGGCATGTATTGGTGGTAGGCGGTCATGCCGATATGGGCGGTGCCGTTATCATGTCGGCTGAAGCCGCTTTTCATGCTGGAGCTGGCAAAGTCAGTGTGGTCTGTCATGCCAAACACCATCAGGCTATTTTGGCACGATCACCTAATATTATGGTTAGAGATATCAATCTTCTGGATCAGAAGGGCATCGAGCAATTACTTGAACATGTCGATGCGGTAGGTTTGGGTATGGGCTTAGGGCGGGATCAATGGGCTGAACAAATTTATCAGCAATGGTTTGTGCGACTGAATCAAAATTCTCATTTAGACGTGGTACTTGATGCCGACGCGCTCTGGTTTTTGGCAAAAGATCCACAAAAGTTAAATAATCATGTGTATGCCACCCCGCATCCCGGTGAGGCGGCGACCTTGTTAGGTTGTAGCGCCAAGGAAATTGAACAGGACCGCATTGGTGCCATTCAGCAGTTGCAGCAAAAGTACGCTGGTCAATGGGTACTTAAAGGCGCGGGCAGTCTCATTTTAGAGAAAGAATTAGTCATTTGTACCCAAGGCAATGCGGGCATGGGTACAGGTGGAATGGGTGATGTACTGGCAGGCATGATTGCCAGTTTAAAAGCGCAGTTTCATCAGCAGATTGCTTTGCATGAAATCGTGAGCTTACATGCACAGGCAGGTGATCTGTTGGCTGAAAAGGGGATGCGCGGATTACAGGCGCATGAAATGGGCAAAATGATTTATCAGGTGGTCAATCAAAATGACTAACGGCGTCTGCTGCTGACACGGCTGCGGCCACGAGCCATGCCACCTAATGCATTAAGCACAGCCATTTTACTCATACTGCCCGAAGCATGGGCATGGCAAATGGCGGCAGCTAGGGCATCGGCAGCATCAGACTGTGGTTTGATGCTCAGGTTCAATAAACGCATCACCATCATCTGGACCTGTTCTTTATCTGCTGCGCCGTAACCGACCACAGACTGTTTAATTTGTCGTGCGGTATATTCAGCCACCTGTAAATCCAGATTAACTAGAGCGGCAATTGCAGCACCGCGTGCCTGACCGAGTTTCAACGCCGAATCAGGATTCTGCGCCATAAAGACTTGCTCTACCGCAGCTTCAGTTGGACCATGAAATTTAACAATCCGTTCAACCCCGGCAAAGATACGTTTTAAACGTTCTGGCATTTCTTGGGTTTCGGTACGAATGGTGCCTGCATCTACAAAACGTAGTTTATTGCCATCTTTTTCGATAATTCCGTAACCTGTTAAGCGTGAGCCGGGATCAATACCAATAATTAATGACATGTTGAAATATAACAATAGAAGATTGTTGATATTGTTACATAGCAGGCTTTTCGATGCATATTATTTTTGTAGGATTTTGAATTATAACAAAATAGCAGATTTATTAAGCAAATTCGGTTTGTTCGGTTAATTATCCTGCAATTCGGTCTCATTTCAACAGTTCGATCGGCATGGCTTAATCTGAGGGGATTTTGATCAATTTGTATTTAATTTGAGCGTTAGAGCGTAAATTATGTGATTTTTCTAAAAAAAATTTGCATTGTGGGGGAGATGGGCGTATAAAGCATCTCATTGATCGAAGATGTTGATCAATATGTTGTTGCGGGATGGAGCAGTCTGGTAGCTCGTCGGGCTCATAACCCGAAGGTCGTTGGTTCAAATCCAGCTCCCGCTACCACTTTTAAAGTTAATCGAATATTAGCTCTGTGATTATTGAGTTGTTGTTATCTGAAAGATTAGACAGCAATTAAGTTAGCTGAAATAACCCTAAAGAAAGCTAAAAATTATTAGATTCTAGAATTGTAGTTTGCCTCTCTCCATATATCTAGCGTTATAGTAAATCCAAATCGATCACTTGAGCTCAGGAATGAGTGATTTTGTGTTGAAAATTATTAATGAATGGCGTGTAGCCAAAGCCAGCAATGGCAATGAAATTTGTGTGCAAATTATCCCGATGAAACGTCAGCAAAATACGTTGGATGGTTTCAAATGGGTAGAAGTTGGAAAGAAAATCCAGCTAGAGTCAGGTCGGGAAATCGATTTTAATCTAGATGGCAAAAGCTTCTATACTGATGTTAATCAGCTTTATCGATTAACATAGATGATTTACGCACTTGAAGTATCTATTGGTTAAAGATAGATTGAGTTAAATCAATATTAATAATTTGATTTAACTCATAAATGAACAAAGTTTAAAGGTTTAAAAGTATGTCTGATACAGTTACTGGTACTGTTAAGTGGTTTAACGAAACTAAAGGTTTTGGTTTCATTCAAGCTGATTCTGGCCAAGATGTTTTTGCTCACTTCAGCGAAATCCAAAGCAATGGTTTCAAAGTATTAAACGAAGGCCAACGCGTTTCGTTTGTACTTGGTCAAGGTAAAAAAGGACCACAAGCAACAACAATTAAAGTTATCTAATAAGATTGCTTGAAAATGAAGCTCACTTTAGGTGGGCTTTTTTTACATCTGAACAAATTGTCGTTTGAGGCTTTACCCATAGCTGTGCTGAAGTAAATTGTAGGGCTAAAAATTTGAATTTTGCATAAGAAACCAGGCTTAAATTTAAATCTTGATGCAAAAAAATATCTTGAGCAGAAAAAACAAAAATATTTTTTATTTGGCTAAACCTCAGTTTTTAGATGCTAGATCGCTTAGCCTCTACAGGTAATTTTTTGATTTAGCAGTGAATGTTATTTGCAAATGATTTGGTTTATTAAAGTCCAACCTCATCTGTTTAGGGTATAAAACTATCTATACTTCTCTCAATCTACTATCTCGTATGGCTTAAAGTTTGGTATGCTTGCAGTATCTGTCAAATAAAGATAGATTAAGTTAAATCATAATTAATAAATTTTGATTTAACTTATAAATGAACAAATTTTAAAAGGTTTAAAAGTATGTCTGATACAGTTACCGGTACTGTTAAGTGGTTTAACGAAACTAAAGGTTTTGGTTTCATTCAAGCTGATTCTGGTGAAGATGTTTTTGCACACTTCAGCGAAATCCAAAGCAAAGGTTTTAAAGTATTACAAGAAGGCCAACGCGTTTCTTTCGTACTTGGTCAAGGTAAGAAAGGACCACAAGCAACCCTTATCACTGTTATCTAATTTTTAGACCAGTAAAAAAAAGCTCACACACGTTGTGGGCTTTTTTTGTGAAGAAAAATAGGGTGGAGGAACGGTCTGAGCATTTGATAATAGGCTGCTTGTTTCTCTTTGTAGCCTAAAATTCGATGAAATAATATGTTAAAAATTTATATCATTATTTTAAGGTATAATTTTTAAAGCAAAAAAGACTTATAATTATTTGAAATGTATTATAAAAGTTATAGGGATAGCAGTAGGGGAATCGCTGTGCCGATCAATAAATCAGGCTATCTGGGTGCGATCAATAAATATTCATTGTGCCTAAAAAGTAAACTGGTGTATAGTAAATTACAACGAGAAGAATAACGCTGCTGATTCAGTAAATCTTGCATTTCATCATTTGAATAAACCTTTCGTTTTATCAGATCTAATCTCAGAGTTTATGATTCCAAGTTACGTGCTAGCAAGCACCCCAAAATTTATTAAATAGGTTAAATATATGTCGAATACTGTGACGGGTACAGTGAAATGGTTCAACGAAACCAAAGGTTTTGGCTTTATTCATGCTGATTCTGGACAGGATGTTTTTGCTCATTTCAGCGAAATCCAAAGTAGCGGTTTTAAAGTTTTACATGAAGGTCAACGTGTGACATTTACCATTACCGATGGTAAAAAAGGCCCACAAGCAACAGGGATTACGGTTGTTCCTTAGAACCCTAAAAAAACCATATAAAAAAAGCTCACCTTCGTGGGCTTTTTTGTATTCCTGTTTTTGCATTGCTCTAAATTAAATATTTAATTATTTTGTGTTAAGCGCCTATTTTTGTCATAAAACAACTTTTTTGTGCAAAATTTGTGCTAGTCAGGACTACGACTTTTTGCTAATTTTATAGTGTTAATTTATTAGGCAAATTAACAAGTGCAGTACATTTAATGAGCGTTAGGGTTATGGAAAACTTGGAGTCATATGCTCAAGGGTTTGAGCAGGAAGTTCATGTACATTGTAAAAGATCTTTAGGCACGTTGTTGTTTAGCTTTATGGTTTTAATTGCAACCAGCCTATAGAAATGAAAAGCACCTTCGGGTGCTTTTTTAATGTTTTTAAAATTTGTCGCGATAGGGCTTTTCTAGAGAATAAATTATCAAAAATATTGAAAGATTCTGGTTTTATTAATCACTGTTTTGGCGGTAACCTTGTCTTATTGTGAAGTAAGAAAATTTATTTTTTGGGTGAATTTCAAATGTTTAACGGTATTAATAAACCAATCCATTTAGATGATGTGGTCTTTAAGGAAAGTAAAGCATCTCAAAATTCGAATGAGTGGAGCTGGGTCAATCCTAAGCATGGGGAATTTGAACATCCGGCCAATTATTATGAGAGTTCTTTGGGCGACTGGCATACCTTTGATGCACTCAATTCGGACCAAGTATGCGATGTTGTGGTGATTGGTGGGGGCTTATTGGGCGCTTCGGCAGCGTTGCATTTGTCGGAACAGGGTGTGGATACGATTCTGGTGGAGAAAAACCGCATCGGTTCATCTGCTTCTGGCCGAAATGGTGGACAACTCACACCTGGTTTGGCCCGTTGGGAAGCGGAAGAAATGATCAAGCGTTTTAGCTATGAAGATGCGAAAAAGCTTTGGCATTTTACTTCTACCGAGGCAATGTCATTAATCGACCAGATCAGTGGAAAATATGATGTTGAGCTGGCGCGTAAGCGTGGACATATTACCGCTGCGGTACATGAAGGGCATCTTATTGCTTTGACGCAAGGCGCAGACGCCAGAAAGTATTTAGGTGAAAACAACACCACGGTGATGGGCGAATATGAACTGAAACAATTGATCAAATCTGACTTGTATAAAGGTGGACTGGTCGATGATTTGGGTGGTCATATCCAGCCGCTGGCTTTAAACCGTGCTTTGATACATGGCTTTTGTAAAAATGGCGGTCAAGTATTCGAGCAGACTGAAGTATTGTCTATTTCTGAGCAGGCTGACGGGGTCTATGTCAATACGAGCGGCGGTACCATTAAAGCGCGTAAAAGCGTTGTGATTGCCGTGCATCACAATGCTTTTAAATTGCTGCCTGAGAAAAAACAGACAGCGATTCCATTTCATACTTATATTGCGGTGACCGCACCTTTGGAGGTGCCATTGACCGAGTTATTACCGCAGGATCATCCGGTCTATGATACGCAGTTGCAGATTGACTATTATCGTGGTGTTTCGAAAAACCGTTTATTATTTGGTGGGCAAGGAACCGGCACCAGCTGGAGCGTAGGCCGTATCAATCAGTATTTGCTGGGCCGAACCCATAAAGTGTTTCCGCAGCTCAACCAGGTAGAGATGGACTTCTGCTGGAGTGGCGTCAGTGATCTGACCGTAAACGGTGCGACGGATAACCGTAAATTTGGAGAAAAATATCCAATTTATGCAGTGCACGGCTGGAGTGGTCATGGTGTGGCTCAAACCGTACGGATCGGTAAGGCCATTGCTGATGATTTTTCTGGTTTAAATACCGATTATGCAATGCTCACCAAAATCCAGCATAGCGATATTTTATTTGGACGTTTGCTGGCACCGCTGGCGATTCCCATGTCAAAAGGTTGGTATGGTATGACAGGTATGTTGAATCCCGGAAAAATGGTTTCTTTCTAAATAACAATCTATCTTGTCCCTAAAAAGTGCCTCTTATCTAGAGGCTCTTTGCATCTTGGTTTTGTAATGTTGGGCTATTGAACATGGCCGTATAAAAATCTATTAATGAATCTGGCCAGATTTTATGCTTTAGTAAAATGCGCTGGGTGTGCTAGGCTTGATAAAAAAGAGATCAGCTCATGGATATCATACAAGTCAAAGATTTTCCGGCATTCATTGGCTATACTGAAGCGATTCTGGCGATGGATGCGTGGATTAATACGCGACCTTATTTCTATATCATCAAAGAGCACTATTTGGTCGATGAGGCGATTCGGTTGGAATATATTATTATTCAATAATCATAATTAGGATTTGAGAAAAGGAGATTCTGTTTTGAATCATGATGCAAGAATAGATTCATTCTGGGAGGACGTGAATATTGCGGATCAAAACAAAGTAACGTATTTGTTAGAAATGTTTGAGCGTGGTGTTCAGCAAAATGAGACTGATACACTTGAATTTGTAGTCGACGTGGCATTTAAAATAGAGAATCTGGAAATCAGAGCTTCGGCACTAAATCATTTATTATTGTTGGATGGACATGACCAGCATCAAATGATAGCCAAAGAATTGCAAGGTCTTGCTCATCCATCAAGCGTCGCAATTATTGCCAGAATCCTTGAACAGGATTTTAAGCGTTTTGAATATACTGCTTCTGATGATAGTGTTATTGCAAAATGGTTTAGTCATGCTTTAGCAGATATGGGTACGCTAGATGCAATGGCTGTGTTAAAGCGCTATGCACAAAGTCAAAATCAAGACATTGCACAGGAAATGCAATATCGCTTAAGAAAAATAGCAAATGAACAAAAATTATAGGCAGATGAGTAGGTCAGGAGATTAAAGTCTTTAAAAGGCTTATAAGTACTTTTAAAAAATTATGGACCGAATATAAGTTTTCATCTTGTTTCAAATCATTGACATAAAAAGTTAAGTTATTTTGTTATCTTTGCTTTTTCACTTTATCAGAATTCAAATTATGAAAAAGATCTTACTTTTAGGTGCAATTGTCGCTTCATTAGCAGCGTGTTCAGCAACTCCAAATAAAGATATGACGCCACCAAAAATTGGTATGCCTAATCCAGCAAGTAAATTCTGCGTAGATCAAGGTGGACAACTGGAAATTCGCAATGAAGCCAATGGTCAGGTAGGTTATTGCAAATTACCAAATGGCCAGGTGGTTGAAGAGTGGGAGCTGTTCCGTGCAAGCCAGCCAAAATGTATCGCTGACGAAGCAACCAAGTTAATCGGTCAGTCGGGTTTAACAGAAGCACAGATTAAACAAAAAACCAAATCTGAAATTGTTCGCAGTGTGGGTCCAAATCAGCCTGTTACCATGGATTACCGTGAAAATCGTGTGACCGTAACGATTGATCCTCAATCGAAGAAAATTACCCAAGCAACTTGTGGCTAATTTTTAAAGACGCTTTGGGCTCTCAATTAGATCAAATTTAATTGGGAGCTTTTTTATACAAGCTTTTTTACAAGACTTGATAAATTTGAAAATGTACCCATCATTAACTTTATTGGGTTTATTTTATTTGTTGTGTCAGGATTGATTCATCAATATTGCACAAGGTTTTAATTTTAGAGATTTGACATGAATCTACTTCTTATCGTGGTATTTGGCACAATTGCCGAGGTTTTGGTCTGGATTGGCGTGGGTGACCTCGTTGGAAGTATGTGGTATGTCTTTTTCTGGTTCATCATCGCATTCTTTATTGGTTTAAACCTGTTGCGTTCAAGTGCTTCAACGATCATGCCGCAATTACAGCAAATGCAGATGACAGGTCAGTTGGGTGGTGATCCTGCTGTCACCAAGAAACTGGCACTTGCGATGGCAGGTTTCTTATTGATGATTCCTGGTTTGATTTCTGATGTGTTGGCAGTATTGGTCTTGATTCCACCAGTTCAAACCGCATTCCGCAATGCCTTGATGAAAACTATGGCCAAGCGTCAGCAAGCCATGATGGATAAAATGATGGGCGGTATGGGTGGCATGAGCGGTGGTGCAGCAGGGCAAAATCCGTTTGCTGATCTGATGCGCCAGATGCAAGATATGCAAAACCAGCAACAAGGTGGTGGTCAGCATCGTGACTCAACCATTATTGATGGTGAAGCACGTGAAGTAAAACCGGATCAGAAGCAAATTGAATTTAAAGATGTGAATTAATTCATTTCATTTTTTATAAAAAGCACACTTTATTTGGTGTGCTTTTTTTATGTTTGGTCTTTTGGGCTGGCTGGATCGGGTGATTCTGGATTGGTAGACGTAGCTGTTTCTTTGGAAGGTGGCTGATATTGGCTCGGTGGCAGGGTGGTCACTTCATTTTCTGACTGTTGGTACTTGCGACTACGATTGGCGCGTTCGCGGAATCCACCTTTATTGATCAATTGGGCCATGCATTACTCCACACTGCGTAAAATCTTATTTTATCAAATTACATGAAAGATCAAAATAAAATGAACAGCTTAATCATTGAGTCAAACTTGAGATTCTAATCAAATTGTCATAAAAATTTGTTAATTTGAATGTGTAGGTCAGAAAACGTGATTGAATTATGGTTTTTTTTCTCATAGGATAAAAGTGTGACATATGAGTATTTGTTGTAAAAAGAAAATAAAAAAATAAAGAGGAGGTATGAATGATGTTATATCAATATCATTGTGCATGTTGTGACAAGGTCGTTGCATCAACAGATAAAGAGTGCCCTTATTGTGGTTCTCAGCATATTCGCAGCCCGTATGGCATGTGGATGTTTTGTGTTGCTGCCTGTCTGGTAGTGGTGGTTGTGATTAAACTTGCACATTTATATAGTCAGCATCATCAAGAAGATCAGCCAGTGCAAAGCAATTCGCTACTGGAGATGTTCAAACAGGACAATACCAATTCGAATAAATAATTTCTGGGGCAATAAAAAAGCTCGCCATGGCGAGCTTTTTTACAGTAATGGAATTACAGTCCAGCAGCATCCTTAAGGATGTCAACTTTATCGGTTTTTTCCCAGGTAAATGCAGAATCAGAACCTTCACGGCCAAAGTGACCATAAGCCGCTGTTTGCTTATACATAGGTTGAATCAGATTCAACATACGGGTAATGCCATATGGACGTAAGTCAAAATGTTCACGTACAAGTTGAACAATCAGCTCATCCGATACTTTGCCGGTATTAAAGGTATTAATTGAAATCGAAGTCGGTTCAGCAACACCGATTGCATAGCTCACCTGAATTTCACATTTATCTGCCAAACCAGCTGCAACAATATTTTTTGCTACATAACGGCCCGCATAAGCAGCTGAACGGTCAACTTTTGATGGGTCTTTACCAGAGAAAGCACCACCACCATGACGCGCCATACCGCCATAGGTATCTACAATAATTTTACGACCTGTTAAGCCACAGTCACCTACAGGACCGCCAATGACGAACATACCTGTCGGGTTGATATGGAACTTCGTGCCTGCATGGAACATTTCAGCAGGAATGATCGGTTTAACGATTTCTTCAATCACAGCTTCTTTTAACTGGATTTGAGAAATTTCAGGATCATGTTGCGTTGATAATACAACTGCATCTAAACGAACAGGTTTGCCATTTTCATAAGCAAAGGTCACCTGGCTCTTCGCATCTGGGCGTAACCACGGTAATGCACCTGAACGGCGTAATTCTGCTTGACGCTCCATTAAACGGTGCGCATAAGAGATTGGGGCAGGCATCAGTACATCGGTTTCACGGCTTGCATAACCGAACATCAAACCTTGGTCACCTGCACCTTGATCTTCTGGCTTTTGGCGATCAACACCTTGTGCAATCTCAGGAGACTGTTTACCGATCATGTTGATCACGGCACAAGTTGAACCATCGAAACCTAAATCAGAATGGTGATAACCGATTCCATTGACGGTTTGACGTACAATCGCTTCAAAGTCCACATTTGCTGTCGTTGTGATTTCACCAGCAAGAACAACCGCACCTGTTTTTACTAATGTTTCACAAGCGACACGCGCATACGGGTCTTCTCTTAGGATTGCATCTAAAATTGCATCGCTAATTTGGTCAGCCATTTTGTCTGGATGACCTTCGCTTACAGATTCTGAAGTAAAAACAGCATACTCGCGCATGAACGTCCTATCATTGGTATTTTCAAAAAGACAGAGTATGTTACATCGACTTGGCGCATAGGACTAGCACAAGCTGACTAAAAAGCGTGAATTTATTTCATTTTCATGATGTTTTTATTGATATGTGTATCAGGGAAATTGATATTTATAGTTTTTGATATGAATAAATCTGTAATTTACTGTTTAACTTTTTTACAAGGAAGCACAGACGTCGCCTATCGTATGAACATTTACACATTTAATGTTAAATGATTGCGTGAAAAACAAGAAATATCGTGTATTGGACTTTACCCCTTGGCGTTTTTTTAAGACAATAGTCTCAGTTTTTGAAAGATGATTTCTCATCTTCTCTCATCTTATTTGATTTAATCGGATTCTGACTTATGACAACCCCTTTAAATGAACGTCGTATTGCAAACGCAATTCGTGTCTTGGCAATGGATGCTGTGCAACAAGCAAACTCAGGGCATCCAGGTGCACCAATGGGGATGGCAGATATCGCTGACGTTGTTTGGCGTGAATTTTTAAATCATAACCCGACCAATCCGCAATGGGCGAACCGCGACCGTTTTGTCTTGTCGAATGGTCATGGCTCGATGTTGCAATATGCATTATTGCATTTGACTGGTTATGATTTATCTATTGAAGATTTAAAACAGTTCCGTCAATTACATTCTAAAACACCGGGCCACCCTGAATATGGTTATGCGCCTGGTATTGAAACTACAACTGGTCCATTGGGTCAGGGGATTGCCAATGCAGTCGGTTTTGCGCTGGCTGAAAAAACGTTGGCTGCACAGTTCAATAAAGATGGCTTAAACGTTGTTGATCACTTTACTTATTGTTTCCTTGGCGATGGCTGCTTGATGGAAGGTATTTCTCACGAAGTATGTTCACTTGCAGGCACATTAGGTCTGGGTAAGCTAATCGCATACTACGATGACAATGGTATCTCGATCGATGGTGAAGTTGAAGGCTGGTTCAGCGATGATACTGAACAACGTTTCAAAGCTTATGGTTGGCAAGTGCTACGTGTAGATGGTCATGACGCTGATGCAATTCGTCAAGCGACTGTAGAAGCGAAAGCTGAAAGCAATAAACCAACCATCATTATCTGTAAAACAGTGATTGGTTTGGGTTCACCAAATAAACAAGGTAAAGAAGACTGTCACGGTGCACCACTTGGTAAAGACGAAATCGTTTTAACCCGTGAAGCATTAGGCTGGAAAGAAGATTCATTTGTTATCCCTGAAGATGTTTATGCAGCTTGGGATGCAAAAGCAAAAGGTCAAACCTCTGAAGCAGCTTGGAATGAATTGTTTGCTCAATATCAAGCAAAATATCCAACTGAAGCAGCAGAATTATTACGCCGTATCAATGGCGATTTACCTGCTGAATTTGCAGCACAAGCAGATGCTTTCATTGCTGAAACCAATGCTAAAGCTGAAACCATTGCAACACGTAAAGCAAGCCAAAATACCTTACAGGCATTCGGTCCATTACTTCCTGAATTATTAGGTGGTTCGGCTGACTTGGCGGGCTCTAACCTGACACTTTGGAAAGGTTGCCAAGGCGTTCAAGAAAACCCAGCGGGTAACTACGTGTACTATGGTGTGCGTGAATTCGGTATGACTGCAATCGCGAACGGTGTGGCTTTACACGGTGGTTTCGTTCCTTACGTTGCAACATTCTTGATGTTTATGGAATATGCGCGTAATGCAGTACGTATGTCTGCATTGATGAAGCAACGTGTGATTCATGTGTATACGCATGACTCAATCGGTTTGGGTGAAGATGGTCCTACGCATCAGCCAATCGAACAAATTGCATCATTACGCGGTACACCAAACTTAAATACTTGGCGTCCATGTGATACGGTTGAAGCAGCTGTTTCTTGGAAATCTGCACTTCAACGTAAAGAAGGCCCATCTGCGTTAATTTTCTCTCGTCAAAACTTGCCATTCCAAGCGCGTAATGAAGCTCAAATTCAAAACGTTGCAAAAGGTGGTTATGTACTTGCTGAAGAAAAAGGTGAGTTGAAAGCAATCATCATCGCAACAGGTTCTGAAGTTTCATTGGCAATGGAAGCATATGCACAACTTGAAGGTGTGCGTGTCGTGTCTATGCCATGTGCCGAAGAGTTTATGAAGCAAGATGCTGCATATCGTGAAGCGGTATTACCTGCGCATATCCGTGCACGTGTAGCGGTTGAAGCGGCTCATGTAGACTACTGGTGGAAGTTTGTTGGTTTAGACGGCAAAGTGATCGGTATGACCACTTACGGCGAATCTGCGCCAGCAAAAGACTTGTTCCAGTTCTTCGGTATCACCACTGAAGCGGTTGTTGCTGCGGTTAAAGAATTGACTGCTTAATTGAATTAAGTGGTGTAAAAAAGCGCTCTGATTAGAGCGCTTTTTTTATGATGGTTAAATGGAATATAAAAAAATGAGACGATTTGCATTTTCAAATAAAAAAGAACGGGGAATTCCACGTAAATTAAGAAATCTTAGGTGTTGGAGTGAAAGTTTTAAAGGGTATTTCCCTAATTTAGAGGGGTATGAAGAGCGGTATTATAATTGGAAGATACCTGTACCCATGAATATGGTCCAAGGAAAACATACTCAACAAGGCATAAAGGCTGAGTGTGCTCAATATCTTATTAATGCTTGTCAGTATTTAATTGAGGCTAAGCCCGTTAGGGCAAAATTTTGTAAAGTGGCATGTGTCATTGTGCAACCAGATATGTTTGCGAGTGAAATTTGTTTATATCTGGATGAAGATTATTTTAATGCCCATACCTTGTCGACAGGATGCTATGATTCCAAATATCTTTTAGGAGATGAAATGAGTCTGGCTCGTAGCTGGGGATTAAAAATTCCTGAGAAAATGAAAGAGCAAGGAGTACATATTCATTATATTGACCCGAAAAATGAAACAGATAATTATATAGCCGATTACTGGTACTTTATTGAAAATTAAAAGATTAAGGTGTTAGGATGAAAAAAAAATTTGTACTTGGTGCTTTTGAAGAAATATTAAATGATATTAAATATAGGTATTTGAAAAATTTAAATAAAAAAGAAATGTTTTGGTTGTGCGCACAATATAATTTTTTATTTCTCGCATTTCAGGAAAGTTTTAAAAATAAAAATGGTGACCCAGTATTTGGTGGTGATTATGCTTATCGTATGCAGACTTATTTTGAAGAGGCTATTCAAGCTCGAGTGAAATATCATCACATGCCAAGTTGGACAAAGTTAAAGGGCAAAATATTAGTATTTGATGTGTACTCATCAATGTTTGACTGTTTAGGTGAAAAAGAAACAGCTGGCTTTATAGATGGTTCTGATACACCACCTCCTGAATTTTGGATTCATTTCGATGGGGTAAATTTATATTCATTTATTCCAAATGAGCTCACAAATATTGTCGACCTAGCAATAGATATTTCGATGAGTGGCTCATTGGAATGGTATACAAATGTGATTGAAATTTAGTGTAAGGGCTACTTACGCAATATTTAATTCACTCTGAATTGAAATATTTGACGTTAATAACTTATGAATCGGGCAGCTTTCCGCAACTTTTAACAAACGTTTGTGCTGGTCTTCGGTAAATTCACCTTTTAAGATAATTTTACGTTCAATATTGTTGTGTCCTGATTCAGGTTCACCATTGGGATTTAAGGCTAAATCGACCTGCACATGCTCAAGCTTGATGCCTTTATGATTGGCATACATTTCTAAGGTAATGGTCGTACAGGCACCTAAAGCCGAAAGTAATAGCTGAACTGGGTTGGGTGCAGTATCTTGACCGCCTTTATCGGCTGGCTCATCTGCATACCAGCTATGACCAGAAGAATCTGTCAATGTAACGCGATAAGGTGTTGACGTACTGAGTGCTTGAGCTGTATGTGTCATGTTTTACCTTGTTGTTTATCTTTAAGAATTTAAATCTATATATGAACTGATCTTGTTACTTCTCAGATCAATTGTCGAGTAGCGAATAGTCTTATGATAGGCGTTTTACATAATAACTGTAACGCTTTTATTGTTGCATGGATGAAACATATCGTTTTATAAAGACTAGTGAATAAAAATACTTGATCTATACACTAATGGCTATATCAAACAAGGATACGAAAAATGCAATTTAAAACATTAAGCCTCGGTTTAGCAGTCGCGTTAGCTAGTTCTGTAACTTTGGCAGCGCCAGTCGATTATAAAATTGATCCAACACATACTGCGACAGTATTCAGCTGGAACCACTTTGGTTTCTCTACACCAAGTGCAAACTTCACAGATATTCAGGGTACAATTAAAGTTGATAATGCAAAACCTGCAAACTCATCCGTTGAAGTAACGATTCCTTTAAGCAGTGTCAATACTAATGTGCCTGCCTTAGACAAAGAGTTCCAGGAAGAAGCTTGGTTTAACGCTGCAAAATATCCAAACATAACTTTCAAAAGTACTAAGGTAGAAACCAAAGACAAGAAACACTTCAAAATTACAGGTGATTTAACGGTTAAAGGTGTAACTAAACCTGTGGTATTAGATGCTGTACTGAATAAACAAGGCGAGCATCCAATGGCAAAAGTACCTGCAATTGGCTTTAATGCAACCACAAGCTTTAACCGTTCAGCATTTGGTATTGGTAATTACGTTCCAAACGTAGGGGATAAGATCACTGTGAATATTACAACTGAAGCAACTGCTGCAAAGTAATATCGAAATTGATCAAAAAGCCTGAATGACTAGCTTATTCAGGCTTTTTTATTTGCTTATTATTCATGTTTTATTATTAGTTTTCTAATATTTATTTATTATCAGAATACTAATTTTTTATACTAATACGTGACCATTAACTGTGTTTTATCTTTGAACGACGTTTGGATTGGTAAATATAACGAATCGAATCGACTACTTCACCCACGAAAATACATTCTTCGTCCAAGGGAATAATATTCGGTTTAAATTCCGGATTAAGCGCCTGTAAGTATCTCGAATTATCAGTCTCGATCACCAGTTTCTTGAAGGTGGCATCTTCATGTTTTCTCACCACAATCATGTCACCTGATTGCATATCACTATACTGGACGGTTGGATCAACCAGAATGTAATCACCTTCATGAAATACAGGATAATTACTTAGGCCTTGAACTTTAAGATAAAAACACTGATCACAATCATCGGGTAGCGGTAACCATTCTTCAACCTGAGCCATATCAACAGCTTGCACATTGGTAAAAATACCTGCTTGTACCCATGACAATACTGGTGCCATCTTGGCCTGAACCGGAGAAATATTAATTGCATGTTCGGGCTGGGATGGATCTGGATCGGCTTGTCCTTGACCAGTTTGCAGCCAGTAAGCATCGACACCTAAGTATTTGGCGATAGAGGGAAGATGCGAGGATGAATTCACTAATCCTGTTTCCAGTTGACTCAAAGCGGACTGGGTTATTCCGACAGCGGCAACCACATCTTTTTGAGACTTCTTTGCTCTTTTTCTAGCTTCTTTGAGCCTATCTTTTAGCATTTCAATCGACCTGAATATTATTAAATTCAGAATATTAGCAAACTAATGTGAAGTCAAATTAGTATTCTTATTGATTTAATATTAGTTTGCTAATATTATGGTCGTATTACTTAAATTTCAATGTGAGAGGTGGCGTATGGGCAAAGCAATAACTCCAAACATGTATATCAAACAAAACTTAAATGCTGAAATTGAAGCCTGGTTGGCAAAAGGCAATGCAATCACCCAGATTCAAACTAAATTTCAGCCACGAAGAGTGGAATACAGTAAAAAACTAAAAGCAATGCGACTGGAAGATGAGCAGAAACAGCTCAAAAAACAAAAGCGTATCGACAATCAGGCTACGGAACAACAGATTACGATGCTCAGCAACTGGCTCAATCAACACAAGGGTAGAGCCAAGGCCTTGGTTGAAGTGCTCGGCTGTGCGCATAGCTATATTTCTCAAATCAAGAGCTTTACCCGGCCATGTAGCAAGAGCCGATTTGAAGAGATCAAACAGGCCATGCACTGTGTGGAGCAAACAGAAAAATATCATTAATTCAAAGATGAAAAGAGAAAGCAAGGTAGCGTCAGGTCGTAAATAAAGTCATGACATGCACAAGCAAGCATGAACATGATGATTCAAGTTGGCAAAGGATCTATTACTTGAGGGACAACATAGATCAAGCCAGAAAAATAAATAATGAGATGAGGTGAAAATATGAATGCGATGGTAACTAAATTTGAAAAATTTGAGTGGTTAACACATGGTTTAACGGTAAGTTCTCCAGGTTTTGATCCTTACGTGCGTGGCACAGGCGAGCGTTTAAGCTATCAGGATCGTTTAGGTGCGATTGCTGCAATGGATACGCAGTTGGCCAAGTCCGTGACCGCATTGATTGTGTTTGAAAATAAGTCAGCTACAGATTATGACTATATCCGTCAGCATTTGGCAGATATTTTTATTAAACAGGCTGAACGAGATAAAAAGCGTGAACCAGAACGGATCGCCATGTATCACTTGGCCTGGTTGGTATCTAGAATAGTGTTGGATTTCGTTTTAAATCCGGAACTGGAAGAAAATTACACAGCGAAAGGACGTTTGGCCTATGCTGGAATCCATCGCCATCAACTTAATGTAGAGAGCTATCGAAAGACTTGGAAAACTTATGAAAATTTGATGGTTAAAGCATTAGAGACAGCTATTGAAGAAGCAGAAATCGTGATTGAGCAATATCGTAAAAACACTTACAAAAATATGCATAACTAAGGATTCCATTATTTCGGAAAGCACGCTATAGTTTTACTATACTGGTCGTATTAAAGATTAAATATGACAAAACTTGAAAGCTCATCATAGATGGGCTTTTTTGTTGCCTAATGAAAACTCGGTTCCGTCATGGAGACCGAGTTTTTTTATGCCTAAAACCTGGAATGGGTTTGAAATTTATAAAGAATTTGAGGTATTTGAAAATGAAGAGTACAAATAATATTAGCTATTTAAACCAAGATTTAACGCGTTTTTCTCCCGCCGCTATTGCCCCGTCTTGTATGCAGATCACACCAGATGCGGCGGGTGTGACCTTAATGGAATCTAATCCATATCTAGGTGCCTTAAAAGTTGTTGAAGATATGCAGGAACCCGCTCTTAGTTATGATGATTATCAGCTCATCCAGTCGCGCAATATGCTTGCTGTGACGGAAGCCAAATTTATACCGGATATTACTGCATTCCGTCCTGCAAACATGCAAGGAATGATCGAGCCGCTACAGGCAGATCGTGACTATAAAATTATGATTGGTGAGCAGGCTGAAACCCTGATTCTTTTTAAGAATGATCATGATCATGTCACGCTTAGTATCGAAGCTAAACGAGTTGTGATGTTCAGTAGTACTGATTTGCCCATCACCCTAAATGATTTTAATAAAATTGAGAATCTGGTGATTCGGGTAACAGCAAACGCTGTACAGTTGTTAAAAATCAATGATAAGACTGTCCATACACAGGCCTATCAATTAGATATGGATTTCGAATATGTGCAACTGGAGGCAACTGAACTGCCTTATGATCTGTCCAATGTCTTTATCCAGTTTGGATGGGCCGAGCAACTGACCAAGGTACCGTTCTTATCGGCTTATTTTCAGGTAGGTCAGGGTAGTTTTTCCTTGAGTAACTCAAATGCATCTCAGCATGCTTTTATGCTTGCTGGACTTGCCTATCCACCAGAAAGAAAGCTGATTGCTGATCAGGTGAAGCAGGGATTTGTCATTTACAGTTTGTTTGTGGATGAGAAGTTCACGGTGATATTAGGGGATTATGGCAGTATGGATAATGTCACTTTTACGCAAGATGAGCCTTGTTTAAATCCAGTTATCACTTTTGAAATCACAGGCAAGCATTCGATGAATGTCTATATTGATGGAAAACTGATGGGGGGCTGGGTTTCAAGTCATGGATTAGAGTTACCAGAATTTTATCAAGTTATTGCATTGGATGGGCTGACTCAACTGGATTTTGACTTAAGAGCAGCCTATGCAGCAGTTGAAGAAGAGATCTATGCTGTAAATACAAACAATGCAAAAAATTATGACTCAGTGCATAAATACAAGCTTTCGCCTAAGCGACTGAGAACAGGTCATTATTTACCTTTTTCTCATTCGCAGTATTTGCCGCTTTATCCACTGTGACTTTTTTAATGAGTTGACCTCCCACGCGGGAGGTTTTTTTATAGATAAAACATGTGCTGTGATAGGAAGTGAATAACAAGAGTGATGACTTCAATAAGGATAACGGCTGCTTTATAAAATTACCTTATTTAAATAATGCCCTGTATCTCTCAGGGCTTTTCTTTTTGGAGGAGGAAAATGGTAGACCTCGTTTCAGCGGGTGCAGACATTGCAGCCGCAATAAAATCTTATGGTGTGTTTTTTATTATCTTGATGGCACTCACCTTCATGCTTTTGGCCTGGATTGTTGTTGTGATGACACGGTTGCCAAAATCTAGGCGTGAGTGGGTGGTTTCATTAATTTCAACTTCGGTCGGAAGCATTGCGGGTGGTGGTTTTATGATCCAGCATTTTGATTTGCAAGACTGGAGTAAGAATATGTTTGGCGCATTTGCCCTCGGTGGCTTGTATTTCCTTTGTGGCTTACCTGTGTGGGCACTTATTCGCTGGACTTTTAACTATATCAATGCAAGAGAGGATTCAACGATTCTAGATGTTGCAAGAGAAGTAAAAGACTTTAAAGACAAATTTTAAATAATAACTTCAGTTTAATGCCGCCTTCGGGCGGTTTTTTATTATAAAGAGGAAAAGAACATGACAATTACACAAGATGGTTTTGATATTTTGCGCAAAAATTTTGGCAAGTTGGCACAATCTCAGGTCGATGGCATTAACTTTCTTGTCTCGGTGCTGGCTGAAGATACGGCCATTATAACTACACAGGCGGCTTATATCTTGGCAACGGCCTGGCATGAAACAGCAAAAACCATGCAGCCAGTGATCGAGTACGGCTCTGAAAAATATTTAAAGTCTAAGCAATATTATCCCTATATTGGTTATGGCTATGTGCAACTGACATGGTTGTCCAACTATAAACGCATGGGCGATTACTTAAAAATTGATTTAGTCAAAAATCCAAAATTGGCTTTACAAGCTGATATCGCGGCCCGTGTCATGATTGTCGGTATGAAAAAGGGCATGTTCACAGGTAAAAGACTTTCTGATTACATCAATCAGCATAAAAAGAATTATGTGGGCGCACGCTATATTGTCAATGGAACAGATAAAGCTGAACTGATTGCGAGCTATGCCGAAATCTTTGAACAGGCTTTAGAAGCTTCTGAAGAGGTTGTTTGTCATTAAGCGTATATTCAATCTATTCCCTTTGGAATTCTATACTCACAAATATAAGCGCTCAGCGTTAACTGAAGCTGAGCGCATAAGACTATGCAGTCGCATTAATTAAATGCATCTGCATAGACCACGTTACCTGATGGGACATGTTCAGTAAATGGCAAAATTTGGAAATACGCTGCTGGCACACCTTGTAATACAAGTCTTGCATCTGCTTTAAAACCAAATTTACCGTAATAGTCAGGATCGCCGAGTAAAACACAGCCAACAGCATCTAAATCCTTGAGAGCTTCAAGGCCTGCATGCATCAGTTTTGCGCCAACGCCTTGACCTTGATATTCAGGTAAAACTGAAATTGGCCCTAAGCCATACCAGCCTTTAGTGCCATCTGAGATTTTCACAGGGGAAAATGCAATATGTCCAATTAGTTTATTATTACTGATCGCAACCAAAGATAAACTCAATTGGCCTGAATTACGTAAAGTATTCACAATAAATTGCTCTGTATGACTCGAATGCTCTGCATCGGCGAAAGCCGCTTGCGTTAAGTCAAAAATAGCTTGAATATCGTATAGTTTTTCATCACGAATCTGTATGTTCATCTTTATTTTCTCTTGTGTTTCCTGATTTAGGATGGCCCGAATCTGCTTGAGAGTGGGGTTGGCTTGAGTGTATTTTTCACCGTAACTAAGATTAAATGCATAATCGAAATTAACAGGGTTAATACCTTGATTATGTTGCAGAATGGTCTCTAACTTATCCAGAGCTTTAACCAATCTGGCTTCAGTTGTTTCTGCATCTTCATATTCTTGCCAAAGTGATCGAATCAACATTTGAGGTTGATCATCTAAACATTCGGTTAATTGATAAAGATCCTGTTTCTCCTGCTGATTCTTCGCTGGAAATTGATCTTTCATAATGGCTGGAATATCACCATGAAGAGCTTCACCTAAGTCATGAATCAGGCACATTTTTAGTATTTTCTCGAGATTAATGTCTTCGAATTGATCTGCAAAAATCATCGCCATTAAGCATAAACGCCAACTATGTTCAGCAGTACTTTCTTGGCGACCATTGGAAGTATGTGAAAATCGCAGCACATTTTTTAGTTTTTCCGCTTCTCGTAAAAAAGCTAAGCGGTTTTGAATTACGTCTAGTTCCATTTTCTTTCTCAAAATAAACCATATGTAATTTGGACAAACCCGATCTAAGATTAGATTGATAGACATCATCAAAGTACAACCAAGGATTTATCCAAACCTATGGTTGTGTTAACGATTGTCTAACTGTGGGCGTACTGATCTAAGCCCATGTAAATTAATTTGATAGGGCTGTCCATTAATGGATTTAATCAGTTTTTTCTTTCTTAGCTTGTTAAAAACGGCAAGGTCGCAATCGGACAGCAAGAAACCTTCTCGGCTATAGCACTCTACAGCGATGATTTGACCTGAGTCATTACGAAGTTTTACGATTTTTCCGCCTTTTGCTAAGACGTGCAGTGTCCGTTGTTCGGACTTAGATAAGTTCATGTTGTTATCCAGATAGAAATAATCAGAGGCAAAGTTAGGCTTAACGCCCAAAAAATCGCGCAGATAACCAATTTCAATGTGCTATTGAAATTTAGTTACCAGATTACTGCTATCTCCAACATAAAATCCTCGATATGGATGCGATACGATGTGTATCGCTGAAAATACTAAAGCAAGATAAATTAAAAAGCAATAATTGTGTGAGAAACACTATTTGAAGTGCAGGCAAAGCTTATCTTTTCGGGCGCTTTTCTTTGAGCTGTAAGTAAGCTGGAACCGATTTTTTAGCTTGATGGCGCAACAGTATTTTAATATACAGCACAATCGCGAAGCAGGCTGTCGCAACCGTCAGCATCAGGCCATTCATATAACTCATGACCGAGCTGACATAACCGATCGTGGCTAAACGGCGTTGCATGCGTTCGACCTGAGTACTGGATTCAACACCGGTAATCGCCCAGGTACATAAGTGTTCGCAGTTGTTAATGATGAGATGGTAGTGATTTTCATGCATGCGTGAGCGCATACGCCGTACTACGGTTCTGGCCTTGTAGCGCGGGGAGTGATAGTCCCTGATATAAATAGGCTTTCCTCGCGCAAAACGCTGGATAGAGGTCATTTCAATCGGATGCTTTTTAAAGATATGGGCAAAACCGGAATAATGAATGACTCGGCCACGTCCTGCATAAATGCCGTGGTGACTATAACCAAAGTGTTTTACGATCAGATGGGCGCCAATTGGAAAGCGCGGATGTCTTTGCTGCATGTTGATACAAGGTTATTGTATTTACACGCTTATTTTAGTGAAAAAATGTGAATCAATCGAGCTTATTTATACACTCAATCCGATGATTATGTGTGGAGTTTGTATCTGTCATTCAGCATGATTTGCTGTTGTGAGAAAATAGCCAGATCTCATCTTAAATATATCGCATAATGAAAATCTGGTTACTGTTCGCCTTTACATTTTTAGCTGTTCCATCTGCATATGCGATGCAGCAGCAAGCTATTCAATTTAATCAGAACAGCTACGATGTCATTAAAGTCGACCACCTGGATCAACTGGAATTATTTTTAAAAAATCCTGAAAGCAATCGCTACTATCAAAAGTTTGCAACTTTACAAAAAGCATTGCCGCCTTGTGCCCAACTCAATTTTGCCATGAATGCGGGAATGTATCATGCTGACTTTCAGCCCGTCGGATTATATGTCGAACAGGGCAAAGAGCTGCGCCAGTTAAATCAGACCCAAGGATTTGGTAATTTCTTTATGCAACCGAATGGAGTTGTGGCGTGGAATGATCGCCGTGCCGTTATCAAAACCACGGCCGATTATGCACATTCAGGTTTTCAGGCACAGTTTGCGACCCAGTCAGGGCCGATGCTGGTCTATCAGGGTAGAATTAATGATCAATTTTTACCTGACTCAACTTCACTTAAAATCAGAAATGGGGTGGGCATAAAAAATAATGAGCTGTATTTTGTGATTTCACAACAACGGGTAAGTTTTTACCAGTTTGCGCAGTTTTTTAAGCAACAGTTGAAAATAGATCATGCGTTATATCTGGATGGATCGATTTCAAGTATGTATTCAATACAAAACAAACGCCATGATAAGCGATTTAATCTGGGACCGATGGTGGCAGAAGTGAATCGGGAAAAGTGTAAATCTTGATGACACCCTCATCTCCTGATTTTAAGGAGATGAGGGGCTTATTTTTATTGAATCGGTGGTTTGATCATCGCAAGTAACTCTTTGCGGCTATAACCCCGAGAAATCAGTACTTTCTTAATGCCTTTAATGACATCCTCATCTGTTGCTTTGACTAAAGCATCGAGTAGCTGTTCATTGGTTTTGCAAGAACAATCGTTTTCAACGCAAGAAGTCTGGTTCTTGTGTTCGTTATATTGTTCGTCTGCATTGAACAATTTTTGCCAAAAACTCATAGAGCCTTCATTAACAACCTAACATAGCTCGAAATATAGCCACTTTAAAATAAAATACAAGTCAGCTTAAGTGATAAAAGCAGCAGTTGAACTTCAATTTTTTCGATGAGTCTGCTCATCTCAAACGAAATTATGACGGTATCATGACTTGACCTTTGAAAAATATCACTTTTTTATTCATATACTTTGAGCAAAAATAAAGGGTTATTGAAACCCTTTATAATTTATTGTTACGTTGAAATAATTTGTTTAAATCTTCTCAAGTAAAACACCCGACTCAACATGATGGGTAAAAGGGAACTGATCGAACATAGCGAACTGCACAATGCGATGGGTTTGAGTCAGTGTGTTGAGATTGTCATGCAGGGTGTCCGGATTACATGAGATATAGAGAATACGCTTGAATCCCTGTAGCAGTTTCAGCGTCTCATCATCAATGCCTGCACGTGGCGGATCGACGAAAACTGTATCGAAGTCATAGCTTTGAATATCAATTTCAGCTTCTTGCAGGCGTCTAAACTCACGTTCGCCCTGATAGGCTTGGGTAAACTCTTCCGCAGATAAACGCGCTACCTGAATATTCTCAATTTGGTTTTGCTCAATATTCCATTGCGCCGCATAAACCGAAGATTTAGCCAGCTCAGTGGCAAGGACACGATTGAATTTTAAAGACAACGGTAGGGTAAAGTTACCGTTACCACAATACAATTCTAAAAGATCTTGTTGAGATCCTTGTACAGCATCACATGCCCATTCCAGCATATGCTGGCACACTTGCGCATTTGGCTGGGTAAAACTGCTTTCAATTTGTTTGTATTTAAAAGTACGACCATGAACATTGAGCTGCTCAACCACATAGTCATCGCCAATAATCACTTTTTGGCCACGGCTACGCCCCATGATCTTGATATTCAGTTTTTCAGCTAACGCTTTTGCTGCCGTTTCCCATTCTGCATCCAGTTTACGGTGATAAATCAGCGTAACCAGCATTTCTCCGCTTAATGTTGCAAGGAAATCCGCTTCAAAAATACGTTGCGATAGAGTCGGTACTGCTTTTAATTCTTCTAATAGACGCGGCATCAAGTCATTGATGCTTTGGTCGGCAATCGGAAACTCATCCACACGAACAACTTCTTTTTGCTTTCCATCTTCAGCACGTTCAAACATGGCATAGAACAGATCATCTTCGGTATGCCAGAGACGGAATTCGGCACGCATACGGAAATGTTGTTCGGGTGATTGAAACACTTCTAAAGCTGGTGGATTGAACGGGGCAAATTGTGCGGTGATTCGTTCAACTTTCTCTTGAAGTTGCTGCTGGTAAGAGATGGTCATAAACAAGAAAACTATAGGTGAAATCTAAACAGGAATGGTATCAAAAAAAGTGCTACAAGGTGCAGGGAAATTATCAAATTTGCTTATTTGTAAGCTGGATGGGGATTCAGCACATTCTGTATAAATAGTGCTTTAATCTGACGATACTGCTCTGGTGAAGTACCTGAACAACTTTGTTTGAGTTGGTTGTATTGCTGAACCAGCTCTGGGTGACGTCGTAGTTGATCCCGAAAAGTAAGAAAATTTTGAAATTCCGAGCCCGTCATAACTATTTGCAAGGCGACATCATGCGCTTGTGATTGCAACATACATAGCTCATGAGTACGTAATGTATCCAGCTTTTCTTTAAAATTAAGTTGTTGCAATTCTTTAATGGCATCTAAAAACTGTTGAGCGGGGACTTCAATATAAATATCGAGATCACCCTTTGAGATTGCATTGGGGATCGCGGATGAACCAATATGTTCAACAATGGCAAAAGGGATAAGCTGCTTGATCTTCGTTTTATAATCTTCAAAAAGCTGGGCACAGTGAGGCTGATATTCAGTAGCGGGGAAAAACTGCATTTTCAGGTTCTCATTTTTATAATTGCAATAAAGATCAACTAAAACATAATAAAAAACCCGAACCATGTAAACATGATTCGGGTCAGTGAGAGACTTAATATTTCTCGAAAAGGCGAATATTAGTCTTCAGATAAAGTCATCAAGCTTGCGTTACCGCCAGCTG
This sequence comes from Acinetobacter courvalinii, assembly GCF_014635545.1. Lineage (GTDB taxonomy): Bacteria > Pseudomonadota > Gammaproteobacteria > Pseudomonadales > Moraxellaceae > Acinetobacter > Acinetobacter courvalinii. The sequence goes on along the minus strand of NZ_BMDA01000001.1, from coordinate 1,499,978 downwards.
CTGCAGTATTCACGCTGATGGCACGTTCAATCACAAGACGTTCTAAAGGAATCTGCTCATTGGTTTGCAGCTGGGTAATGCCAACAATCGCACCTGAACGGGCAGCAACTTTAGTTTGCAAATCTTGCAACTGTTCAACAGAACCATGATGAAGCACGGCATCAAAGGCATCTTTTTCAACGCTTGAAATCACAGTGATTGCATCCAAGACATCTTTTGGTAAAGACGCTTTGTGTTTTACCAAGAATGCATTGTCTTTCAATACCGCCGCTGTACTACTAACAGCGAAAATCGCAAGCAATTGTTGAAGCTGGCTAGCATCATCATTGGCAATCGAAAGCACACGATGACGAGGCAGGATAATGTACTGGTTACTTTCGCCAGTCGGACCTTGCAACTCGTAGAATTTACCTACGCCAAATGCTGGAATTGTCGGTACTGCTTGAGCCATGTGTTGTTTTGCCCAAGCCAGCAAGCTTTGGTAAGCCACATTAGATACGGCATCAAACTGAGAGATTTCAGCTTTTACCGCAAATGGGGTCGCCAATACTTTCTCTGAACAATGTTCCATCAAACGGTACATATAAAGTGGACCACCGGCTTTCGGACCAGTACCAGACAAGCCTTCACCACCAAACGGCTGTACACCTACCACTGCACCGACGATGTTACGGTTGATGTATAAGTTACCCACTTCAGCACGTTGAATAACCGTATTAATGGTTTCATCGATACGGGTATGTAGACCCATGGTCAAGCCGTAACCTTTGGCATTGATACGATCGATCAACTGCTCAAGTTCACCGTACTTATAGGTGATGATGTGTAGTACCGGACCAAATACTTCACGCTCAAGGTCATCAAGGTTTGGTAATTCGATTGCTGTTGGCGGAACGAAAGTACCTTGTGCAAGTGCCTGTTGGCTTGCAGCATCGTTGAACATCAATTGATGAACAGGGTAACCCTTAGATTTCATCTTTTGAATGTGCGTATCGATGGTTTGTTTCGCTTCAGTATCGATCACAGGACCAATGTCGGTTTTTAAGATCGCAGGGTTGCCGACGATCAACTGTTGCATCGCACCTTTCAACATTTTGATGACGGTTGCAGCGCTGTCTTCTTGTACACATAAGATACGAAGTGCAGAACAACGTTGACCGGCACTGTCGAATGCAGAACTGACAACATCGAGAACCACTTGTTCAGTCAACGCAGAAGAGTCTACGATCATCGCATTTTGACCACCGGTTTCCGCGATTAACGGAATAGGTTGACCATTTGGAGATAAACGTTTTGCTACCGTTTTTTGCAAGATTTTTGCAACTTCAGTCGAACCTGTGAACATGATGCCTTGGATGCGGTCATCCTGGCTCAATTGCGCACCGACTGTTTCACCACGGCCTGGAACAAGCTGTACAGCGCCGTGTGGCACGCCAGCTTCCCAAAGCATTTGCACCGCTTGTGCTGCAATGAGTGGTGTTTGTTCCGCTGGTTTGGCAATAACACAGTTACCGCTTACCAATGCAGCTGCAATCTGACCCGAGAAAATTGCAAGAGGGAAGTTCCATGGACTGATACACAATACGGTACCTAATGGCTTCACCTGTGCATTTGCAGGCAGGTTTTCAATTTGAGTTGCGTAGTAACGTAGGAAATCGACCGCTTCACGAACTTCTGCAATCGCATTGGCATAGGTTTTACCACTTTCGCGGCAAAGTAAAACCATCAACTCTTGAATACGGGCTTCCATCAAGTCAGCAGCACGTTTTAAGCAAGCAGCACGCTCAACTTTATCGGTTGCTGCCCAGCTTTGTTCAGCTTGTACCGCAGCTTCTAACGCCAGTTGTACATCAGCGCTGGTTGCTTCATTGACATAACCGACAACTTCACTGTTTTGTGCAGGGTTTGTAATTGCAAGCGCATTACTTTCATCGTGTACTGCTGATTCAAAACCAAGTAAAGGGCCACTTTTCCAAATCTGGTTACGTAGCTTCTGTGCGGTCGCATCCAGGTCTGCTAATGGTTGATCGTTATTGAGATCAAAGCCACTTGAGTTTGGACGTAATGGATAAAGATCATGCGGAAGCGGAATCGCTGGGTGTTTTAAACCAAGCTGGCCTTCGTCTTTCGCTGAAGTTTGAATGTCTTTGATTGGAGATTGAATTAAATCTTCAACTTTTAAAGTTTTATCCGCAATACGGTTGACGAATGAGGTATTGGCACCATTTTCAAGTAAACGACGGACCAAGTAAGCCAACAAAGTTTCATGGTTACCCACAGGTGCGTAAACACGACATGGCACACCAAGTTTATTGTCTTCTTTAGAACCAACCACTTGTTCGTACAATGGCTCACCCATACCGTGCAAGCATTGGAACTCGTATTGACCTGGATAATATTTGCTTGGATCAGCCAAGTTGTAAATCGTTGCAAGCGATTGCGCATTATGTGTTGCAAACTGCGGATATACTTGATCTGGTGCAGCAAGTAATTTTTTCGCACACGCAATGTAAGACAAGTCAGTGTGAACTTTACGGGTAAACACAGGGTAGTCGGTCATGCCATCGATTTGCGCTTTCTTGATTTCGCTATCCCAATACGCACCTTTCACCAAACGGATCATCAGGCGTTTGTTACTGCGTTTTGCAAGATCAACGATGTAATCAACCACATAGAAACAGCGCTTTTGGTAGGCCTGAATCACGAAACCAATACCTTTCCAGTTGGCAAGTTTCGGTTCGAAACATAGGCGTTCAAGCAATTCAAGTGAGATTTCCAAGCGCTCAGATTCTTCAGCATCGATGTTTAAACCGATATCGTATTGTTTTGCCAAGCACGCCAGTTCAAAAACTTTGTTGTAAAGTTCATGATGAACACGGTCAATTTGCGCACGTTGGTAACGTGGGTGCAATGCAGAAAGCTTGATTGAGATACCCGGACCGTCATAAACACCACGACCGTTCGATGCTTTACCAATGGCATGAATAGCTTGGGTGTAGTCGTTGTAATAGCGCTCAGCATCATGTTCAGTTAGGGCTGCTTCACCCAACATGTCGTATGAGTAGCGGAAACCCTTGTGCTCAAATGGTTTCGCATGTTCAAGCGCTTCGCCGATGGTTTCGCCGGTAACGAATTGCTCGCCCATCATACGCATGGCAACGTCAACGGCTTTACGGATGATACCGCGACCACTGCGTGCCAAGAGGCCAGTTAAGACACTTGATAAACTGGTTTGCTTCGGCGTTTCCATTAACTTACCAGTTAACATCAAACCCCAGGCAGCGGCATTGACGAACATCAGGTTACTTTGACCAACGTGTTCTTTCCAGTTGCCTTGGTTGATTTTGTCACGGATCAATAAATCACGTGTTGCAGTATCTGGAATACGAAGCAAAGCTTCTGCCAAACACATCAGGGCCACACCTTCTTGTGAAGAAAGTGAAAATTCTTGAAGTAAACCTTGAACGATACCAGCTTTACCCGCTGAACTTTTACGCTCACGCAAATTGTGCGCTAAGCTAAATGCGAGCTCATAAATTTTATGGTCAAGTTCAGGGGAAATATTGGCTGCTTCAGCAAGTACAGCGACTGCTTCAGGCTCTGCACGGCGCCATGCCGTATTGATGCGTTGCTCAAACTCACTTTTTTCTTTAAATTCGGTGATATAACCGTCTGCGTGAGCTGTGTCCATTTGTGCGGGAGTATCCAATGTATTCATGCTAAATTCCAATAACAATCTCTAAAACATATTGAGCAGAGAGGTTTAGATAATTTATGATTACAGAATAAATCCCGAGTAACTCACTATAATTTGCTTATTTTTTAGAGGAAAATTCAGTTGAATGGCCCTATTTATACATTAGATCGAACTGATCTGAAAATTCTGGATATTCTTCAAACAGATGGAAGGATTTCCAATAGTAAATTGGCAGAACTCGTGAACCTGTCACCGACTGCAGTGATGGCGCGCGTGCAGAAATTGACGAAGGATGAGTTTATCTTGGGGTATGAGGCGAAACTGAATCCGAATAAGCTCAATGCCAATTTTCTGGTCTTTGTGGAAGTGCTGCTGGATAAGACCACACCGCATGTACTGGATGATTTTATTGACGCAGTCACGCAGTATCCTGAAATCGTGGAATGTCATATGGTCAGTGGCGGTTTTGACTTTCTGATTAAATTGCGTAGCGCGGGGATGGAGGAGTTCCGTCGCATTGCAGGACAGATTTTATGGCAGTTGCCAGGGGTGAAGGAAACCCGTAGTTATCCGGTGATGCAGGTGGTGAAAGACAGCTCGAAAATAAAAATTAAATCACGGACAAAATTTTAAATAAAAAAAAGGGGCTCGAAAGCCCCTTAAATTTTTCAGCAAAATTATTTCATTTCGCGTGCATAAATTTCATCAGCTTGTTCGAAGCGGCTGGTTACAGCAGCATTTGGCGCTTTACCGAGTAAGCTCACCACCACAATACTGATCAAGGCGAAAACGAAGCCCGGAATAATTTCGTAGATGCCAGTAGCACCGAAGAAGTTTTTCCAAAGGATAACGGTTACAGCACCCACAACCATACCTGCCAATGCGCCGTTCAGGGTCATACGCTTCCAGAACAATGAAAGAATAATCAATGGACCGAATGCTGCGCCAAAACCAGCCCAGGCGTAAGCAACGAGACCAAGTACTTTACTGTCTGGGTTCTGAGCAAGCACCAGTGCAAGCATTGCAACTGCAAGTACCATGGCACGACCAATCCAAACCAGTTCTTTTTGTGACGCGTTTTTACGGATAAAGCCTTTGTACAAATCTTCAGTTAAGGCACTCGAACAGACCAGTAACTGACAGCTCAAGGTACTCATGACTGCCGATAAAATTGCAGCAAGAATGACGCCTACAACCCAAGGGTTGAATAAGATCTTGGTCAATTCCATGAACACAGTTTCAGGGTTAGCTGTTACTGCTGCCGCAAATTCAGGATGCATCTGGAAGTATGCAATACCGATAAAACCTGAACCGACTGCACCCGCCAAGCATAAAACCATCCAGGTCATACCAATACGGCGAGCCGCTGGAATTGATTTCACAGAATCAGCAGCCATGAAGCGGACCAGAATATGTGGTTGACCAAAATAGCCTAAGCCCCATGCAGCTGCAGAAAGAATCGCAACAACACTTAAATTTGTCGCAAAATCAAAGGCATGTGGGCGAACACTTTCAACAACAGCAGTAAACTCTTCCATGCCGATACCTAAAGACATGTAGGTCACAATTGGCAGGAGTAATAATGCGAAAATCATTAAGCCAGCCTGGAAGGTATCGGTCCAGCTGATCGCAAGGAAGCCACCGATACAAACATAGCCGATGGTTGCAAATGCACCGATCCATAAAGCTGTGCTATACGGCAATTGGAATAATGTTTCAAACAAACGTGCACCAGCGACCATGCCAGAAGCACAATAAATTGCGAAAAATACCAGAATAATCAATGCAGAAGTGACGCGTAAGATTTTCTTCTGGTCATCAAAACGACCAGTAAAATAATCAGGTAAGGTGAGGGCATTGTTTTGTACTTCGGTATGGACACGTAAACGTCCAGCCACCAAATACCAGTTCAGCCATGCACCGATAATCAAACCGATCGCAATCCACGATTCAGATAAACCCGTCAAGTAAATAGCGCCAGGTAGGCCCATGAGTAACCAACCGCTCATGTCTGATGCACCCGCAGATAATGCGGTTACAAAACTGCCTAAACTTCGGCCTCCAAGAATATAATCATCAAGATTTTTAGTAGAAAAATAGGCGTATAAACCGATGCCAAGCATGGCCAGGATATACACCACGAATACAACAACTGTGGGATTCGAAAAATTCATAATGGATGCCTGTCCTTACATATCCATAATTTGCAATCACAACTGAATAGCTAAAAAAATGAATGACTATTCTTGGGATTGATAAGGTCACAGATTCAAGCACAAATGATTTTTAAAATACTGTTATGTTTGTGTGTTTTATTTGTATATTTTATGTAATTTAAAATAACTCTATGAATCTTAATTTTTTTATTAAAAAAAGCGCGTTTTTTTTCAGCAAAAATGCTCGGGTTGATGATTGAAATTTACGCACAATGTTTTCAAAAGTTACAATTTATAAAAAGTACAGATGTAGATTAAATTAAAGCAGTCAAAAACTAGGCAAAAATATTGACACATGATGTTACAAAGGTAACCAGCCAGAGAAATTTGACATTAAAAAAATATAATGTTGAGTGCTTTTCTACATAAAAAAGTAGCAGAAATTTTGATTATTTATTTATCGAATTTTCAAGATGACGGTTTGGCGAGAAAAGAAAAAATGATTCAGCCAATTGGCCGAAAAGATGCTTCAAGGATTAAGCTGTGAGTTGATCGCATGTGTGTCGTCAAATTCAGATTTTAGACGCAAGTATGAGCGCTGCAAGGTATCACCACATGCATTCATTTAAAAAAAAGCCCGGTCAAATCTACCGGGCTTTTTTGTTCAGATCTATTCGATTATAAACCTGACTCGTATTCACTATTTGAAAGTAGTTTTTCTACATCTGCCATATTGTCCGGTTTGATCTTGTAAATCCAGCCCTTGCCATAAGGTTCATCATTGACAAAATCAGGATCATCTTCAAGATCACTATTCACCTCAACGACTGTACCTGAAACAGGTGCATGAATATCTGAGGCAGTTTTAACTGATTCAACAATACCGGCTTGTTCAGTTGCCGTGACATGACTGCCCACTGCTGGGGTTTCCACATAGACCAAATCACCCAACTCATCTTGTGCATGGTCGGTAATACCAGTCACAACGAGGTCACCCTCGATTCTTACCCATTCATGCGTACGTGCATATTTCAATTCTGCTGGATGATTCATGACAACTCCTTAACAATCTGTCGTATCATTTTTATTTGGTTTATACATGCTTTTCAATAAAAACAAAAGCTTTCGCCGTTGAACTTATTATAAGTATGGATCTTTGCGCCAGTTACTTGGGCTACGGCCACTCCAGCGCTTAAAGGCACGACTGAAGTTTGCCACGTCAGAATAGCCAAGCTCATCTGCAATCTGTTCCAGACTATAATCCGTTCTGGAAAGTAAAGAGGTCGCATGACGATAACGTACTTCATCCACTAAAGTGGAAAAAGAGGTGCCTTCTGCTGCTAACTGACGCTTCAAGGTACGGTCGGACATATGCAGGCGTTCAGCCACACTTTCGATACTGAGATAATGCTGCTCTGAATTGGTCAGAATATCCCGCACCCGCATCGCTAAACGCCGACGTTCGCCAAGTGCTGACAATTCTGTTTCACACTGGTTAATAGCAATCTGGCTGGCAATCGGATCGGCATTGACCATTTTCAGGCCCAGATATTTTTTATCAAAGCTCGAGATCAAATGCGGTTGATTAAAACGAATGCTGCTGCTGAGTTTGTCCCGATATTTTTCAAAGCCTGCCGGTTCAGGGAAATCCAGATCCACTTCACCACTTAAATCTTCTATGCCAGTAAGCGCTCTGGCCATGGTCATGATGCCAATGGTCAGACCTAGAATAATTTCGGTGCGCAAAGGTTCGACTTCGATATCACACTGCAGTTGTAAAGTGGCTTTAGGGCCGAAGGTCGAAAAATATAACTGTAGAAAGGGTAGGCGTAATTGAATAAAGCGGCTGGCTAGTGCAATGGCATCGGTAATATCATGTGCCGTCATAATGGCATAACCGATAAAGCCATGAATGGAAATCCGCATTTGCGTACCGAGATGAAAACCCAGTGTACTTTCACCAGTCAGGCGCAAAGAATGCTTCACCAATTCATTGGCAATCGGTGTTGGAATTCGATAGTTCGGATCAGCCAGCTGTTCACTCGTTAAATGAAATGGAGCAAATAAAGTTTCATCGCTATATCCCCAGCGAGAAACTACATCTAATAGCAATAAGCCATAGACGCCTGGTATTCCTTGATCTTGACGAGTTGTGCTTGTTTTCATGGGCTTTCCGTGGCGCTCATCAATTTTGCCAATATCTTTTAAACATTAAAGTCTTAATCATCTTTACATGAAATAAAATAATCAATCATAAAAATTGTTGGACAAAACAGTCACTGAATGTCCAAGTCTTAAGTTGCTTTTCTAAACACCATAATTTTGGTTGTTGATATTAATAGCACATCACCATGCTGGTTCAAAGCTTGGGTTACGTAGCTGACGATACCGCGATCTGGTTTGGTTTTAGACGGCACGATTGCGGTAATTTCAACTTCAACGTGAATTTTATCTCCTGCACGTGTCGGTCTTGGCCAGCGTAAACTCGATTCTGTTCCCAGTAAGCCGCCAGCAACCGGAAAGCATTCCGTCCAAAGTCGCATGGTCACGGCTGAGGTGTGCCAGCCACTTGCTGCCAATCCTTGAAAAATAGGATGCTGGGCAGCAGCCTGCTCATCGGTATGAAAGGGTTGTGGGTCGTATTGATTGGCAAACTGCTTAACTTCTTCTAGTGTCATTTCATATTCACGGCTGATGAAACGATCGCCAATATTAAGGTCTTCTAAATACAACATTATTCTGTGTCCTGCGTTACCCGTTGTTCAACCAGAAAACCGCCTGTCTGGCGTTTCCATAGTTGAGCATATAAACCATTCTGAGCAATCAGCTCCTCATGTGTGCCTTGTTCTGCGATTCTGCCCTGATCCAGCACAATGAGACGATCCATTTGAGCAATAGTAGATAAACGGTGGGCAATTGCAATGACCGTTTTGCCAACCATCAAGTCATTTAAACTGCTTTGAATTGCGGCTTCGACCTCGGAATCAAGGGCACTGGTGGCTTCATCCAATATTAAAATCGGTGCATCTTTTAGGAAAACCCGTGAAATGGCAATACGTTGACGTTGTCCGCCCGACAGTTTCACGCCACGTTCACCCACATAAGCATCAAAACCAACACGACCTTTCATATCTGTTAGCTGCGGAATAAACTCTTCCGCTTTGGCTTTTCTGACCGCCTGTTGAATTTCAGCTTCAGTTGCATTCGGGCGACCGTATTTAATATTTTCAGCGACGGTGCGATGTAGCAGCGAGGTATCTTGCGTTACCAAGGCAATATTGGCACGTAAACTATCTTGGGTCACATCATGAATATTTTGACCGTCAATCAAAATACGACCCTGGTTGATGTTATAGAAGTGCAGCAACAGTTGAATCAGTGTCGATTTCCCCGCACCGGAACGACCGACAATCCCAATTTTCTCACCCGGTTTGATGGTCAGGTTAAAATGATCAATGACATTCTTCTGGTTATAAGCAAAGCTGACATCTTCAAAACGAATCTCGCCGTGCTGTACCTGTAACTCAGAGGCATTTTCCTTGTCCTGAATCTGGATCGGTTTGCCCAAAGTTTTCATCCCGTCCTGAATGGTACCGACATTTTCAAACAGCATGGTAATGTGCCACATGATGAATTCGGCCAGACTGTCCAATTTTAATACCATCGCTGTGGTTGCAGCAATCACCCCGATTGCTGCCTGACCTTGTGTCCAAAGCCAGACCGAGGTTCCAATCACACTAATAAACAGGAATGCGCTGAGTACACGAATACTGATCTGGTATTTCACCCCCAGACGCATTTGCTTATACACGGTCACCATAAATTCCTGCATCGACTCTTTGGCATATTGGCTTTCACGACCCGCATGAGCGAAGAGTTTTACTGTCTGGATATTGGTATAGGCGTCGGTAACTCGACCGGTCATGACGGAACGCGCATCGGCCTGTTGCTGGGAGATTTTGCCAAGTCGTGGAATAAAGTAGCTGGCAATGCCAATAAATAAGGCTAACCATAAAATCAGCGGTACAATCAGCACTGGCGAAATTGCACCCATGACCAGACTAATGGTCACAAAATAGACCAGTACATAAACCAGCATGTCCCCGAGAATCATCCAGAATTCGCGTACCGCCAGTGCAGTCTGCATGACTTTGGCAGAAAGACGTCCAGCGAAATCGGTATGGAAGAAGTCCAGGCTTTGTTGCAGTAATAAATTATGAAAACGCCAACGCATACGCATTGGAAAATTACTGAACAATACTTGGTGTTTAATAATCGATTGCAGGCTGACAAAGAAAATATTGGCAAACAGAATGCTGATCAGAATGGTTAAGTTCTGTTGATTGGTTTGTAAAAAGGTGCTGGGTTGACTTTTGGTGAGCCAGTCGACCAATTTACCAATATAGGAAAAGAATAAAGCTTCAAAACATGCTGCAGCAGCAGTACATGCAATCAGTAAAAATAGAAAAGGGCGAATGCCTTGAGTCGATTGCCAAACGAAAGCAAAAAAGGTCGTAGGTAATGGTTTGTTTAAGTCTTTGGTGGGGTATGGATCGACTAGCTTTTCAAACCATCGCAGCATTTCGGTTTCCTCTAATATCAAGTACTAATTCAGCTTGTTCTGTAGCATAGCAGAAAATCAGCAATAGAGAGGAGAAAAGCTCAGGTGCAAGGATGGGGGCTTATTGTGATGTATCGGTTGTATAAAAGCAGGTATCTTGATCGAAATGCTAGGCGTATACTGATGAAGTGTACTGACAATTATATAGGATCAAAAATGCTGATTAAATTTGCAGTTCGATTCATGGGTGTATTGTTGAGTGTATTGGCGTTGGTGGCCATGGTTATCCATTTCTTCTTTTCAAGTCATATAACGACGGATTTATGGATTATCATGGTGCCGGTGATCTTGGGAATTCCGATGCTCACTTCGGTCGTGATTGCCAAAGATGAAGAGTTAAGCCTGCACTAGTCATACCAATTTAATACTATAAAAGTCCATCAAAAGGTGGGCTTTTATAGTTTTCTATGCGATAACAGGTGTTCCAATAATAAAGGAGTCTAAAGTGGTTATTTCCCAAATCATGACACGTTTAGATCAAGAATATGATTTATTCCTTCAGTCCCAAAGTTATCAGGCGCACAAGAATAGTGAGATAGCGCTTAAAGCCTTATTCTTTAGCGAAGCGCTAAAAACGCTCAAATATCCACACAGCGATGTGGTTGCTTTAGGCGGCGGGAGCTATAAATTTATTAATTTTAATCATTTTGAGTTGAATGTAAATTTATTCGATACTCCGCAGTTTAAGAATAAAACAGGCTTTATCCACTGGCTTTCAAGCACATTACATAAAAATATTTATGAGCACTAATTAATCTTCATATATTGATCTCTCTTAACTGTAAAGCGCTCATCTTCATCAATGATTTTGAGCGCTTTATTTTATCTTGATGAAGAGAGAAGTAGTTTTTATAGTTTTAGATTTATCAATTAAAACTTTAGAATTAAATGCTTTTTATCTCCGAATATTTGCTGAAAATGCTGAAAGAGTTTGTACATAATGAACTTGAATATTTCTAATTGTTAATATTTTCTAATATATGGGATTAATATGTTAAAAATACTAATATTTACAGATTATAAAAATACCTTAGAAGCTAAGAAAATAAATGATTCATGAAGTTTGATCAATAATTTTCGCTAGTTAAAACTCTCTTTCTATATATTTTGTGATTTTTATCACTACAATTATGTTTATTTTATTTATAAATATATCTTTAATTTTTTTTGAGAGTATTTTTAATTTTTCTATATTTATGAGTAACTAAAATTTACTTTTTGATAAAAATATTATCGTGCTATATTTAAAAAGCATATTGCCAGATCGGATAATATGAATTTCAGGATGAAAATAAAATGAAAAAAACAGTAAAAATAATTGTAATAGCAACAAGTCTATTAGCTTTTACCAATATGGGCTATGCGCAGGAATTTAAACGTTATTCTGTTTCTGCAGGGTGGTTACATGTGATGCCTCAGGGTAAAGCGAATCGTTTTAATATTAATACTAATGTTAAAAACGGAACGGTGGCAGATGTCGGTATGATTTCTGGAGATACAATCCTCAAAAATGTAGATACCGCAAAATATGCTGAGTTAGAGAAAACAGACCCTAATAGTTTTGATTTGACTATCTACAATAGTATTATCAAAACAAAATATTTAGATGAAATCATAAAGATGAATCTAGATGGAAGTGAAACACCTGAGGAGAGGGATGTAATTTTAAAAACTATAACGGGAGATGCGCAAATTTCAGGAATTGAAAATTGGCAATCAGATGCTGGTCTTGAAGCTGATGATATTGATACCTTGGGGTTAATGTTTGATTATTATGTGAATGATAATGTTTCATTGAAACTGATTGGCGGTATACCCCCTAAAGTAAAGTTAAAAGGTAAAGGAACGGTATATGCACCTTTTGAAGCAATTGGCCATCCATTACCAAATATCCCAGGTACCCCCGACTATGATCCGAACGCGCCGGATATAAATGTCTATCTAAAAAATGGATTATTGATTACGGATTTAAATAAATATGATAAGGCAGCCACAGCTACGGCATGGACGCCGGCAATTCAGGCAACTTATCATTTTGGAAAAACCGGGGTGAATAAATTTAGACCCTACATTGGTGCAGGTTTACTGTATGCGCATTATAGTAATATTAAAATCAATAATGGTGTTAAGAATGACCTGATTGCTGCTGGACATATGATTCAAAATATTCATGATGGTCAAGCAGGTGCGGCATTGGAAGGACGTCCTTCTAGCGGGAAAATGATTGTTAAAGTTGATGCGGATGATGCAATTGCACCAATTGTTTCACTAGGGTTTAACTACGACCTGAATGAGTCTTGGTTCGCTACTGGTTCATTGTCCTATGCCAAACTGAATAATCAGGCAACCATTAAAGTAATCAACCAAAATGCCAATAGCCAACTTATTCATGCAACCACTAAAATCGATATTGATCCACTTATTACTTATCTAGGTGTGGGTTATCGCTTCTAATTTTATGATTTAAGTTTACATGTCCTTAAGTCTGTTAAGTTTAAGGACATGACTTTTAATAGTCTTTTTTAATACGGTTACCGAATAAAACATGGCTTACTTTTTATAACCGAATCCCTATGTTTTGCAGCACTTTATCTGGTTAGCTTATTTACTAAGCATTTTTGAAGATTTAGCTAAGGAGAATAAGATGGACTCTATCCAGTTTTCAGATTGCGCCAAAGCTTGTCTGGTTTGTTCATTGGCCTGTACTACTTGTGCATCCGCATGTTTACAAGAAGAAAAAGTCGAGATGATGCGGGAGTGCATTACCCGATGTCTGGAATGTTCGGATATCTGTATGTTATGTGCCAAAGCTGAGCAACGAGAATCAATCTTTCTGGCGGATATGTGCCAGATCTGTGCAAAAATATGTGACTGGTGCGCTGAAGAGTGTATCAAACACGCTTCTGAACATTGTCAACAGTGTGCCGAAACCTGCCATCAATGTGCCATAGAATGTAGAAGAATGGCTGCTTAAGCTGTTCACTGCCTAGCTTGAGATAAGCAGCTTATTTGAGTTGCATATAACAATACCGGACTGCAAGGATCGGTATCAATATGGAGAGGTTATTGCAAAGCTTATCGATAGATAAGCTTTTTTTATGCATTCAAAAAATCAAGTTACATAAACTCCATGTAAGTGCTGGGTTTTTGATCAACGATTACCGATGCAAACAGCCAAAAATAACAAGATTATTTAACATGAAAACTTAATTATTAAATGAGAGCATTATCAAATGACGAATAAATTTGAAAAAAACTTTAAAAAATCTCCTAGCTTAACTGTTACAACTTCGAGCATTGATCGGTTTAGCCCAAAGTTTTGGCGAGTTGATGGCCCGCAAACCATGTCTTTTGCCATAACCAGTTTTAGTAACGGTTTTGAAGCCTTTTTCCGTTCTCGTACCAGCACTGATTTGGTAGGGATTAGCTGGGATTCTTATGATGCAAAAGATCATCAGTTTCTTGCCTATGAGACCAAATATGATTACAGCGGTACAATCTGGGATTTTGATATTGAATTGTCGGCCAGTATGCCAACGTTAAATAACCCCGCTTTAACCCCGACCTTGACTGTGCAATATCATGAAAATGGAGTAGATAAGGTCGCCTATATCGTGCTGTTTAATTATGCCGATCAGCCTGCTTCACGATCAGCCCATATTCATATCAATTGGGATACTGTCAAGGCGGGCTTCTCTGCAACAGATCCATTTCCTGTCAGTAACATTCAGCGTATTTCTTTCTCTGGATTTACCCTGAGTTATAACGGGCATTCAACTCTGCCATTAGCACAGGCAGAAGAGGGGTACATTCGAGTAACCAACTCCGTAACTACCGGCCCGAATGCCAAGCTGGCTTTAAATCGGGTCTCAGTACCTGCGCATGAGTATGGTCTATGTACCAGTTATGATGATCATTATGATCTCAACCCACAGCGACTGGTCGATAATATGGCGGCTTTGGGTTATCACGGACTGATCAATCACTATTGTGGCATGTCGAAATATCCTGAAATGGCATGGAATGCTGATATCAATAAATGGCAGATTCCTGATCCGTTACTCAGCAATGCCAACGTCGTTAATCCATGTACCCGAAAATGGCACGAACATTTTGCCCAGGCACTCCATTGTGCCAATATGCAGCCTATCTTTGGGGTGAGCTTTGAAATGTATTCCTTGGGTGCCAATGAATACTGGGCACAGCGGGACTGGAATAATAATCTGGGTCGAACAGGCTATGAGCCACCAAGTTACTTCTTTAGTCCATGTGATCAAAATGCGCAGGCTTATTTACATAAAGCCTTTATTGAGTTTGCCGATACCATGGTTGCCGGTGGCTGTGAAGTGAATATGCAGATTGGCGAACCGTGGTGGTGGTATAACCAGGGTACAGATCTGCCATGTGTCTATGATTACCCAACCAAACTGGCTTTTAATGCGGATACTGGTTTATATGCGCCAGATTTAGGCACCATTTATGAAGCGATGAATAAGACCGGAACGCCGTATGATCAGTTTAAAAGCTGGTTAAGAAACAAATTAGGGCAAACCTGTCAGGATATTCGGTCGGTGGTTAAGACAAAATACCCACAGGCAAAAGTATCTCCGCTGATTTTCTTCCCAACCATTCGCACCCCAATTGAAACTTTGGTGACGGATATCAATTATCCACGTGAACATTATGCATATCCGAATTTTGATTACCTGATGACGGAAGCTTATGACTGGATTTTAGAAGCGCGTTTGGGATTGGCACATCAGGCTGTGGCTGAAATCCCAACTCAGGATTTGAACTATCCGGAAGATAAGGTTGCGTATCTGGCTGGGTTTGTGCCTGACTCGTCCATTGCACATTTATATGGATTTGACGCGAGTAAACCTTACCAAACACCGATCTGGCAGCGTATCTTTGGTGATATGCAAAATAATCAACCTTTGGGACTGATGAAACAGTTCATCTGGGCCTATCCTCAGGTTATGGCCGATTCAGTCACCATTGATATTGCACAGGCTCCAAACGGTTTCTTTATAGGGCAGAGTTTATATTCCCCAATTAGTGACGACATGCCGTATCCACCTGAAATTTATTTATAAAATTAATCTCATAACGAAAAAGGCTTTGAGCTGCAAAGCCTTTTTTTGAGATAGATGAATGACAAATATAAATAGAATGGAGCCAACAAAAGCCGAAGACTAAACTTTACGAAATAGACAAGAAACTGAAAACGAAATTGTCACTTATTCAAATGAAAACTGATATACACTCACTTGTATTACTTTCCAGAATTTAAAAGATCCTTATGAAAAACAAGATTCTATTCTTTGGTTTGATTGCAATCCTTTTTACAGGTTGTAATAAACAGCCTGAAGTAAAGAGTGAAAAGGCTCAGGAAAGCTTCGAGAACGTAGACAATAAAATTTCCGAGTACATGGATATTCTGGATAATCCTGACACACCTAAACAACAGCAGACCCAAGTGCTTTGTGAGGACTATCCGAAGTTATATGAATCGAAATATATTCCAGCCTTGTTAAAGGTGGCGCCAAAAGATTACACCAAAGAAAAATTGATGAATGATTTGAAGATTTCGACAGATTACTATGCTGAAAAGCTGGATATCATCTGTAAATAAACAATAACGAACTGCAATAAAAAAGCTCCAATATGGAGCTTTTTCTCTCTATATAATTTGATATATTCATCACATAATGTTAATCATTAGGCCTATTCAGGGGACAATATGAGCGAGACCCAACCCCAACTGAGAGAAAGCACAACCAATACGTTTGTTGCCTGGGTTGTTATGGTATTAGGATGTATTGCGGGCATTGCTTTTATTATACTTTTTGGGCAAATCGAAGTCAGAAATGAGAATCTGGATATTGTTCAAGTCTGGTCTGGAAAAATTATTGCTGTTGGGCTCGGCATTATTATGAATGGATTATTGTTTGGTTATTTGCTGCTTAAGGTGAGTAGTATTTTGCAATATTATGAGCAAAGAAAAATAACAAATCTTGCAGACTAAATGCGATCCGTATACAAACAATAGAAATTTATCATAATTTACACATGCTATATCTACCTCTAAACATTGGGGAGATTTTTATGTGGACAATAATAATTACGCTGGTCATTGGTTTATTGATCATATTATTTGCCAGAAAATTTCAAAATAATGAAAGTTTATCTACCTCTGCTTCAGAAGATGCCTCTTTTGTTGATAATGTCTTATATACGTTCGAGATTGTGAGTGAATCTTCTTATCAGACTAATTTAAAAACAATTGTAGAAAACACAGATCCTGCATCCAAATTGATTGAAGTCGCGGCGAGAGTTCTGTCTGAACCTTCCAATCCATCTGATCAGCATGCCATAAGGGTGGAAGTTCAAGGTTTAACGGTCGGTTATCTCAATAGTCAGGATGCAAAGCAATTGGCTGGACATAATATTGATAAAAAAGTGTCAGCAGCAATCACGTCTCGAAAACAAACTAATCCTGATCAAGTAAATTACACGGTAAAACTTGCTTTAAAACAGTTAGATGATTTGCGTTAAGCTGTACTTATCAATCAAGCTGCATACAGAATTTCTTGATATGCGCCAAAATATGTCGTTTAGTTCAATTTTAACACTTGAAAAAGTGGAAATAGAACATATTATATTTTTTTCTTATTCTGATATCACAGGCGGAATACAGTGAACGAAGAAATTTTGTTACCTGCATCACGAGCTACTGCAATTTCAAATGCCAATGTTAAAAAATTAACTGTAGATAAAATTCTCTCCAAGATTTCAAGTACCATTAAATTAAGAGCCAATGACGGCGATCGCGATGCCTTACAACAATTTTCTAAGCATGAAGTCAGTAGTGAGGACGCAGACATCGTAGTCTCTGAGTTAAAAGCCGCAGGTTACCGCGTGTTTTTGAATCCTAATTTTACCAATACCAATATTCAGTTTCAGCTAGAGTGGGACTGAATACGAAGATCAAAAAAGCCCTAAATTTTTAGGGCTTTTTTTATGTGATTTATAAAATATTGTTGGTTATATAATGTGAAAAAGGAGCCAGAGCTCATTGAGAAGATAAGATTCTTTTATCCTAAAATGTTAATAAAATATGATTATAATGTTGAAAAATAGGCCATAGAGCAGAACAATGAGCTTAAAAGGGGTGATGCTTGTAATTTTGGGGATCATATTATTATGTATGGGCTACCTGTATCTGGACTATAGACAAACAGGAGGCTATCAGCGCAATAGTGACGGTTATTATGGTTATACTTTTCCAGCGGACAATGGCTTAAAAAAGGTAGAAGATTGTAAGCTGGCAAATACCGAATACCCCCCTGAAGCACCTGTGTCTAAAGAATGGATGGAAGGGTGTAAGCGATATTTTGAGATTCATTAAAAGTAGTTTATGACTTTTTTTTATATATCAGTGGATTATAGGAATATAAGAAGATTAGGCTGTAATTTTTTAAAAATAGACCGAAATTTAATAATCTCTAGAATATGTATGACTTGAAATTTTTGAGAATAAAAATTAAATTTGATATGGTTTTTTGTATAATTCTAGTTTCTTAGATTATTTAGTTGTATGACAATAGAAAAGTGATTTTTAAAATGAAAAATTTAGTTGGCGTGTTTTTTTCTAGCGTCCTTATACTTTGTTTAAGTACTCAAACATCTGCAAATATTTATATTCCTATTTCTCTTTTTAAGAAGGCAAATAAATCCCAATTCGTTAAAGCGCAAGCCTTGAAGACAGAAGAGTTTAATGTATCAACAATACAACTATTAGAAGAAGGTTTTGTACCAATTAAATCGCAGAAATTTAATGGGAGAGATAGCTCAAAAGGATATGATTACATTGTTAATGAACTCGAAAAAAGAGCAGACTCTCTTGGAGCCCAGATTGTATTGTTTAGCAATAATCAATCAACAGAATCAATGGGATACTATAGTTTTTTGACGTCAGCTCCTCATAATCCTCAGAATCAAGGAGAAAACAATGGCAATGGATTTGGTAGTGTTAATACATCCAATAATATTAATGGAGCCTTAACGCAATCAGCTCCTATCTATCAACCACAAAAAGAATATACGGTCAGTTATTTTTATAGATTTGAATCTGTTACAGGAGTTTATCCAATTGATTTATCTGATTCGGACAAATCTCGAACTGGTTATTTGGAAGGTGTAAAGGCTAAAGTGATATCCAAAAAATCTCCTGCTTTTGGGGAAATATTAGAAGACGATATTATTTTAAAAATGAATGATATTGTAGTGAGAGACGTAAGTCATTTTGTGGATATATCTAATTATTTAAAGAAAGAGACTGTGAAGTTTGAAATTTTGCGGAAAGGCCAAAAAATGACTAAAGAAATATCTATCACTTAAGATTTCCTCAATCACGGAAGACATTGTCGAACTTACCTAATTTAAGTTTGTAGAGTATCAAAAAATAAAAAAGCACCCGAAGGTGCTTTTTTAATATTTTATTTAAACTTTGTTTTCATGCTCTGGCGTAAGTAACTGAAAGTCATGACCTGATGGTGCTTGATAAATTCTCAGACCAAACTCCGGAATAATCGCAATCAGATGATCGAAAATATCTGACTGGATGGCTTCATAAGCGGCCCAAGCAATGGTATTGGTAAATGCATAGATCTCTAGTGGCAGACCTTCACTTGTTGGCTGCATTTGACGTACCAGAATGGTCTGGTTCTGTGCAATGCCTTGATGCTGACGTAAATAAAATTCAACATAAGCACGGAATGTACCGAGGTTGGTTAAACGACGCTGGTTATAACGCGACTGGTTACTTAAGTGATTATTGAACTCTTCAATTTCAGATTTCTTGGCATCCAGATATTGATCCAGTAATAGAAAATCTTTTAGCTTTTGCTGCTCTTCATCACTCATGAAGTGAACGCTACTTTGATCGAGGAAAAGAGAGCGTTTAATACGACGACAGCCGGACTCACTCATACCACGCCAGTTTCTAAAGGTATCTGTCACCAGTTTATTGGTGGGGATGGTGGTAAAAGTCTTGTCAAAGTTCTGTACGGTCACCGTATGTAATGACATATCAATGACATCGCCATCCGCATTTAACGATGGCATTTCAATCCAGTCCCCGATACGTACCATGTCATAAGAAGCAATCTGTACGCTGGCAACTAACGAAAGGATAGTGTTCTGAAATACCAGCATCAGCACTGCGGCCATGGCACCAAAACCGGCAAGCAGGGTAAACACATCTTTTTTGAGGAAAGTTCCCAAGATCATCAAGCCACACACCACAAACAGGATCAGCTTAACCAGCTGTAGATAGCCTTTGATGGGCTTGTTTCTTGATTTTGGATTGCGCTGATAAATCAGGTTGAAGATATTTAAAGCTTCACTCACGGTCAGTGCAAGTGTGAGGAAGATGAATGCCTGTGCACCCATTTGAACCAGACTTACGATTTTTGCAGGCAGATGAGGAATGGTGCTGATCCCATTCATAATGACAATGGCAGGAACAATATTTGCAAAACGGCGAGTAACACTGTGTTGTGCAAATATAGATTGGTTTGGAGACTTAAATTTTGTAATGAGATGGCGAATGCCACGAACAATAATTCTTTTCGCAATAAAGTTCGCAAGCGCTGCAAATAAAATTAAAACAGCTAAGGACAATATCATCTCAAGCCAGGGATAATGACTTAACTCAACCCGAATATCACGGATAAAACCTAAATAATCCAAACGAATACACCTTACATTTCTTTTAAGACAGAATTGTAAGGTGTATTTGATATTTATAATAATCTGATCACAGTTTATATACGTTCTGTAAGGCGTTTTTACATAACGCCGTGGTGTTTTACCACATCAAGTCATCAGGAATCACATAAGCTGCGTATGGATCTTCCTCATCGGTGGCCTGATCATTGTTTTCGCTATTGTTATTCACCAAGATAAAACCTGACATTTTCTGGTCAATCTTGTCAGCCAGCGCTTTAGGCAGATAAGCATAACTGTCCTGATCTTTGGCAATCACCAGTGAACCTGAAACAAGTGCGTTATAAACCTGTTGTGAAAGATAGACTTTCTTGATTTTGCCTTCATCAATAAATTGATAGGTCACATCACCCTTAATATCCTGTACTTTATGCTGCTTGATCATCTGGATAATCGAAGCTTTTAGGGCTTTCTCTTCCAGAATCTTTTGCTTTTCCAGATTCAGCGCCTGATCTTTGGCTAATTTTTCTTGTTTGGCACGATCAATCTCCGCTTTCAGAGTCGCATCATCATTTTGTCCGGTCCGTTGCCCGTGTTGAGCCTGTTTGGTCAGTTTTTTCGCTTTTTTATTATCCACCAAACCAGCTTTTAATAATTGGGCCTGCAATGCATTTTTAACCATAATTCAATCCAGATGTGAGTTTGATGAAGAACGAAAATAAAAAATCCAGTATGTCATACTCATCCCTAAACTTAAGCCGGCAGGGATGAGAAAACTATTTAATTTTAAATAAGGATAAAGTGCACTCGCAATGAGTCCACCCAATAAAAAACCGATAAAGATAAGCAGATGTAGAAAAATCCGGCGTTTTTCTACATGTAAGCCACGGGCTTTATATCCTAAAGCCAGCCCAATATCGGTGAGAACGCCTGAAAGGTGCGTTGTCCGAATAATCGCACCTTTGTAATGACTGACCATGGCATTCTGCACGCCCATGGCTACACACGCCCAGAGCAGGCCATAACGGGGGAAGTAAGGCAGCAACAACCAGGTCAGAAATAGAAAGATAGCCACTAGGCTGAGAGGAAGGCCGTAACGACGACCAAAGGCCAGATTGCCATTCCCCAGAATCAGGCCACTATAGAATGATCCTGTGATAAAGCAGAGAATGACCAGAGTGAGATAGATAAAATGTTCAGGCTGCCAGTCCAGCAAACTCATGGCCAGAATGCTGACATTGCCTGTCATGTGTGAAACAGATTGATGCAACACGGTAAATAAGCCTAAAACGTTTACCATTCCTGCATTCAGTGCAAGAAAAAAAGCACCAAGTTGAATCCAGTTGGGTAAACGTTGAAGTGGCATATATACCTATGGGTTTTGACGGTCTCTAAAATCTACAGCAGCGGTAAAGAGGACATCGGTTGATGAGTTTAGCGCTGTTTCTGTTGAATCCTGCAATACACTGATAATCATACCAATCGCAACGATTTGCATTGCAACTTCAGATGATATACCAAACAGGCTACAAGCAACAGGGATCAGGAGCAAAGAGCCACCCGCAACGCCTGAGGCCCCACAGGCAGAAATAGCAGCAACCACAGATAAAATAATCATCGTGCTTAGGTCAACAGGAATACCTAAAGTATGCACGGCCGCAAGGGTAAGTACCGTAATGGTCACGGCAGCACCTGCCATGTTAATAGTCGCACCAAGTGGGATAGATACACTTGCTGTTGCCTCGTTTACGCCTAAACGTTGTGCCAGATCCAGATTCACCGGAATATTGGCTGCAGAGCTACGGGTAAAGAATGCGGTGATGCCACTTTCTTTGAGACAGGTAAATACCAGCGGATAGGGATTGGCTTTCATGGTAATCGCAACCAAGATCGGGTTGATCACCAGCGCGACAAACAACATGGTCCCAATTAATACGAACAAGAGATGTGCATAGCTTTGTAATGTCGCCAAGCCTGCATCTGCGAAGGTCACCGCAACCAGACCAAAAATGCCGATTGGGGCAAATCCAATCACGGTATGAATGATCTTATTCACCGCATCGGCAACATCAGTCAATACCTGTTTGGTGGCATCCGAACTATGACGTAAAGCTAGGCCTAAGCCGATTGCCCATGCCAGAATACCGATAAAGTTGGCTTCACCAATGGCTTGAACAGGGTTGGCAATAAAACTTAAAAGTAAATTCTTTAAAATTTCTGCCAGGCTACCAGGCGCCTGAAGTCCACTTTCAGCAGGTAAGTGTAAAAATAGCTGGCTTGGAAACATCACGCTTGCTGCTACTGCACTAAATGCCGCCAGCAGCATTCCCACCAGATACAACACCAGAACAGGTCTGATATTAGAGTGCTGTCCGATCTGGAAATTTGCAATCGAAGAAAGGACTAAAACAAAAACTAAAATCGGTGCAACAGACTTTAATGCTTTAATGAATAATTCACCCAATAAACTTAAATAGGGTGTAAAGTTAGGAAAGAGCAGAGCTACTCCGATCCCTAGAAAAATAGCGATAATAATTTTGCTAACTAAACTCAAGCGAGACAATACATTAAACATATAAAGGCCTTATAAACCTATGCACGGTTTAAGGTTAAACAAGCGCGGTATTCTATACCTAAGAACCGTGAATAATAAAATTTTTTTTGCAATTCAATTACTTTAAAAATATTGAAAAAATTAAGACAATGTTTTTAAAAAAAAATTAGGAAAACATGACACATCCTTTTGTATAAAAAATAATCCGGTAAAATTGTTTATTCTACAAGCATATCAGGCGAAAGTGTTTGTATTGCTTGATAATGTGATAGAAAAATCTGGCCTGTGAGTTGCGTGGTCAGTTCAGATTTAACCAGCCGGTCCATCACAAAACTTTTCACTTCTGACAAATGCAGTTGAATATTTAACTGTGCTAATTCACGGTTAAGATCTTCCAGCATTTCTAAAGCACTCAGGTCAATATTGCTAATACTTGAGCAATTGATTACCACATGTTGTAGCTCTGCATTTTGACTGACTTCTGTAATCACATGACCTTTTAACACATGTGCGTTTAAAAAGGTCAGATTTTCATCTACACGAAAAGCCACCACGGTTGGGGTCGTAATGACATCATAGCGTGACACATTTCTGAAATGCTGGGTCCCTTCAATCAGACCAATCACTGCAATATGCGGTCGGCTAATTTTCCACAGTAATAGAACAAAGGTTAAAATAATACCAATAATCAATCCTGTCGAGATATCAATACAGGTGACGCCAAAAAATGTTGCCCACATGGCGAGACCATCGGCTTTTGAATATTTCCAGGTTTCAATAAAGGGGCTCAGGCGAACCAGCTTCCAGATGGAAACAAAAATGGTTGCAGCCAGCACAGCTAAAGGTAAATTTTGGAAAAATCCCGTAAAATATAAGCTCACAGCGATCATGAACAATGAAGAAAGTACACCCGCAATTGGGGTCTTTGCACCTGCATCGGCATTGACCACAGTACGGGATAAGCTGCCCGATACCGCAAAACCTGAATTTACACCAGCAACAATATTTGCCAGACCTAAAGCAATCAGTTCCTGATTACTATTTAAATCATCGCGTTTTTGCAAAGCGGTGGCTTGAGCAATGGCCAGTGATTCAACAAAACTAATCATGGCAATCATAAAAGCGCTGGGTAACAGTTGCTGGACTAAACTGAGGTTCCATGTTGGAAACTGTAAGCCAGGTAAACCTGTCGGAATGATCCCTACGGTTTGAATGCCCAGATTATTTTCACTCCAAAGGCTGAGTAAGACAATGGAGCAGACGACCAGAAGCAGAGGCAGGACTTTGTTGAGGAATTCCGAGCGGATAAATTTGGGAAGCAAAAAAAGTAACAATACCGAGAGCAGGCCAAAGCTCATTCCTGAAACTGTGATCCGGTGAAAATTTTGAGATAAGCTGACTATAAATTCTGGAATGTTGGTGGCTTTTAAGGGAATGTCGAGTAGAAACTTGAATTGTCCCAAAGCGATTAACAGCGCCGATGCAATGATAAAACTCTGAATCACCGGATGACTAATTAACTGGATTAGGAATCCGAAACGTAATAGCCCCAGAATCATCGAAATGATACCCACCAAAAGCGCCAGTAGGCAGGCAGCTTCAATATAAGCGGTAGAGCCTACGGGAAATAGTGGATTTAATGCAGCAAAGACCATCATGGAAATAATGGCAACGGGCCCTATGGACAGCGTTGTACTGGTTCCGGTAAAGGCATAAACAATCATGGGCAATATACTGGCGTATATCCCCATAACTGGTGGCAACCCAGCCAGCATAGCATAGGCCATACCTTGGGGTACCAGCATTGCCAGCACAATAAGCGCGGCAATTAAGTCCGACTTAAAGCTTGAAAACTGATATTCACTTAGCCATTTTCGTGCAGGAAAAAGTCTGGAAACATTTTGGTTGAACAATTTCATGCATCATAGTCTAAATCATAAATTCATATATATTATGCAGAAAAAATGCTAAAGAAACTGATGCTGATTGTAATTTCCTCAAAAATTATGCTTGAGGGCAATAATGTTCATACAAGGTATTTAAAATTGCTTTTAATTTCGGATCGAGAATGGAGTAAAAAATTTGTTTACCATCACGGCGGGTAGACACTGCATTGCTTTTCCGTAGCATCATTAGCTGTTGAGACAGGGTAGGTTGGAAGATTTGCGTAATCTCCTCAATCTGTGAAACATTCAGCTCTTGTTTAGCTAAATGACACAAAATAATTAACCGATCGGTATTGGCGAGAGATTTAAGTACATTGACGATTGTACCTGCTGATTCTCTCATTGCGTCGATTTCAAAATCCTTTTGCATACTTACACTCGTTACGTTACAGCCGTGGCTAGTATAAAGTCAGCATAGGAGAAAATTGTAGTAAAACTGCATAATTGCAATGGTTTTTAATGAAAATACATATAAGTAAAATTGATAAAGCAATTCAAAATGTGGTGCTTTTCTTGATTCTTGGGAATAGTGTGCTTTAGTTATTTTTATGGTGATTAAATGTGTTTTTTGTCGCATTTTGAGAATTAGGCCAGTTTTTAGGCCAAGCTATTCTTTAGTTAAACTGTAAAATAAAATTAAGTGCTTAATATATTTAACAAATATAAAAATATTGAAAAAAAGATTGTGCTTTAATAGAAAGTATATATAATAGAAAACAAGACAGAACGATCTGTCTGCATAAGAAGGATTGGGAGTACGAAAGTACAACCTCCAGAGGGTAATAATACTTATTATTCTTTTTACACTCAGACGCAAGCGTGAGCCACAATAATAATTATAAATCACGCTTTATTTTTTTCAATTCTTTATTCAGATTCTGCTTAAATTTAATGAATGATTATCCCCTTATTCATAAAGGGATAACCAGGCTTATGCAAATTCTTTTTCAAAATTGATTAGATGCTCAACACGCTTCCAGTATTCATTCATCTCAACGGAATGTCTGTTGACATGGGCTTGAATCGTCATCCCATCCAGAATGCTGACAATCAGCGTGGCGAGATGAGTCGGATTGTGAATTTCGAGATTGGTCAGCAAGTTTTGCACCAGTGCAGTTAACCAGATCTTGTATTGGGTTGCAGGTTGCAAGGTCGATGGATAGATTTTGATGACTTCTTCTAAAGCTTTCTGGAACATGCATCCATTGAAGTCTTCACTATTGAACCATGCAGCATACCATTGAAAAATCGCCTTAAGCTGGCTCAGGTGATCTGACTGGTCACACTCCGCCAAAGTTGCATTCAAAGAGGCCTGAAGGTTGATATTACGTTGTATCAGACACTCTTCAATCAGCTTTTCCTTTGATGGAAAGTATTTATAAAAAGTCATCTTTGCAACGCCAGATTCACTGATAATACGATCGACGCCAATCGAGTTGTAACTGTGCGAATTAAAAAGTCTTAATGCAGTGTTAATAATATCTTCTTTTTTTGACATATAACGCCTCAAGTTAGCCCATCACCAAGAGCACCAAGTTGCATTTCATCATGCAATTTTCGCTGGGATTCTACATGGTATTTAAAAAATATCATAGGGAAAAATAATATTATTTATTTAATTGATCCTTCAGGCTTTCTTTTCAAGGGTAGTATAAAAATTAAAGATATGAATATTTAAGAAATAATCTGGAATTAGTTTATTTAGACGAAGTTTTAAATAAAATCAGGGAGGGTAATGAATGGGTGATAATTCATCTAATTGTTTTTACAAGATATGTGCTGTGATACAAATAATCTTTATCGTTTGGAAAATAATGAGAAGAGTTTAATTGTTGTTTGATATGGCTTATTTAATTCTCACAGAGATCTTTTTGAAAATTGATTCTGAATCCGAATTTTTAATAAAACTGTAATATTTAAAAGTCAGTTATTTTAGTTAAAATAAATAACTGACTTTAATCGTATAATTTTCTTTTTTACGATTTGTTAGCAGACGTTGGTAGACCAGCGATCAACTTGACAAAATTTTGATAGAGCATTGATGGCTGGTTTGGTGCATAAACTGAACGCTGAATATTCCCTTTGTCGGTTTCGATTGAAAGCTCGACCTGTTGAGCTTTGCTGAGTTCATATAGAAACGAGCTCGGAACAATAAAACTGTTTGAAGAGCGTCTTGGAATTAGGCGATTAATATTTTTCTGCTGGGTTGGGCCAGTCGCCGGATATGAAAATGCTTTGCCATCAAGCAGGAAGGTAATCGCTTTAATATCATAGTAGTCATAGCTGCTGTTGAGCACCGTCTCGACTCTTAATTGTTGTTTCTGTTGCTGATCCCATTCCACAAAGACATTGGGGCAAAGTTCGTTTGCTTTACAGTTTAAAGAGCCTGCTGTCGCCAAATTACCTGTTGATTGTGTAGTAGGGTCGGGCAAGGTCGAGCATCCGCTCATCACAAGACAAAGGCTCATTAAACTTAAGGTTTTTTTCATGTTTTCAACTCTCTAGGATTTAGTATTAATGGTGTAGTTGTGGGCCAAGAAATTCAAATGGTTTTGATATTTTAAATTGATTGGTGGCATCACCAGCAAAGGTATTTTGTTGATCTTTTCCAAGATCAAGTTTACGCGTTAAACCATC
Organism: Acinetobacter courvalinii; assembly: GCF_014635545.1. Classification (GTDB taxonomy): domain Bacteria; phylum Pseudomonadota; class Gammaproteobacteria; order Pseudomonadales; family Moraxellaceae; genus Acinetobacter; species Acinetobacter courvalinii. The sequence continues at coordinate 1,472,635 of NZ_BMDA01000001.1, read as the reverse complement.
TTTAAAGTTGATTTTCTTTAAATCTACCCAGAACACATTGGGTGAAACCGCAGATTCAAAGAAGTAAAGTTGCTGTTTATGGTCCGCGACCGTTCTCCAGCGGGTAGAAGAAATATTCGGTTCTTCTACGGTATTTAGTCCATAAGGTACGGAGGCATTACGAATAACACTAAACACCGAGGCAATAGCATCTTTAGGATTGTCATTTTTGGGAATGGCATTGATATAAAAAGAGGCACGGGCAAAACGGTCAGCTGCGCGGTTAGTACCAGGTAGCATCACCGTTCCTCCAATTTGCTGCCAGTAGCTGTTTAATGCAAGTTGTTGATCAAAGGTGGGTGAATTGGTCATAACCTGATATTTTTTATTATGATGAATCACTTGTTTGCCACCAATGTACTCAATGATTGCACTGTCTCCGGTCTTATCTGAAATGGATAAATGCAAGGTGGCAAGACGCTGTTCACCTGGCACACTGTCGGTAATCAGGTCAAAAGGTTGTTTTTCTAATGCGTTGACAGCCTCGGCGACAGTCGCATAATTATCCAGTACATATTGCGCCCAGGCAGAAATGCTCAGCTGCGGTTTATTCGAGTGTTTGGTATCGGGATATTCAGATTCAACCAGCCATAAAACATTAGCGACCAATCCGGCTTCATTCATGCCGTCTGTAGTGGAAATATCATAGCCTGTGGCAATCACACTGCCATACTTGGCTTTCCATTTCAGCGATTTAGGGCCGGCATTGCTGTCTCTAACTACGCCGCTGGGTAAAATCCACAGGTTGGTACCGACATCCACTTTCCAGTCCATCGATCGGGCAGTAATAATATGATCATTATTTCCGAGATAAACCGCACGGGTACAGGCATGGCTCGTTTGCAAGATCAATGCAGTGGCAAGAAAAGAAAAACCTAATATTTTTTTAAACACAAGTGATACTCCTTGCAGTTATATAAGCATGGTTTCTATTCAATATTTTTTTGTAATGAATTAATTTGAGTCTATTTAAAAAACGACTTTATTCAAGCAGTAAAATGTAATCAATATAAAAAGTAGGGATTTATTTTTAGGGGCTTTCATTGGCGTCGCCCGAAAGAGAAAAGGCTTCTCTATCGGGCCAGAATGTTTGAGGAGATATGGATTAATTTGGCGGTAATAGCATTACAATGGCATTGTTAAGTAACAATGCGATGTCTACCAGAATATCTGCTTCATTAAAACGTTCATCCAGTAATAGGCTTTCACCATCTGCAATTTGTTTTAAATAAGGCATGAACGCTGCCGAGATACAAACCGTATCGCCATTGGCCCAAAATTCAAAAGAATCGCCTTGTTTCCGGTAAAGCAATCTTGAAGCAGGTTCTAAAATAATCTGGTAATCTGCATCAATCACTTCCGCCACATCATTCGCATCTACTTCTTCAGGTTCAGGAATATTGTTTGGATAGCTTGCTTCACTCATGTAGGCCATGATGGCGGCATCAAACTCAGGTGCTTGAGTGAGGTAGTCTAGGAGTTGGGTTTTTAAATAAGCAAACTCAGTGCTATTAATTTCACCTAGATGTGCTGTCTGTTGACGTGAGATATCTGCCAATGGATTCTTGAGCAGGGTGTTTTCTGCAAATTTATCGCTGACCTGATCAATCATTTCAGAAAGATTTGGCATACGGAAACCAAAGGAAAAGGTTAAGCAATCATCTTCAGCAACGCCGTAATGTGATAGACCGGGTGGGACATAAAGTAAGTCGCCCGGTGCGAGTACCTCATCAAAATGCACATCCATGTCAGCCAAAAGCTTTAACGGCTGGTCAGCAATGAACTGGGTTGATTCGTCACACATCTGACCAAGTTGCCAGCGACGGTGACCGTGACCCTGGATCAGGAACACATCATAAAAATCGAAGTGTTTTCCAACAGAACCGCCTTTGGGCGCATAAGACACCATGATGTCATCACGACGCCATTGCGGGATAAACGGAAATTTTTTCCATAACTCAGCAATATCGAAGGAGTAATGGTCAACGGCTTGAACCAGTAGTGTCCATAGATTAGGTAATTTCTGGAAGTCGCCTTTGGTGAGTGGTGAAGACTTGACATGCCATTCATTTGGATTCTTGTTTTTTTGACGAATCAGACGGGCCGTGACATGTTCTTCCAGCGCCAGCTCTTGTACGTCCGCTGGTTCTAATAGGCCAATAATTTCAGGCATGGCGTTACGAACCAGTAAAGGTTTTTTTTGCCAATATTCATTAAGAAACTGTTCTGCGGTAATGCCGCCGAGTACCGCTAAAGATTGAGACATGGGAAATGAAACCAACAACATTTAAATTGGTGTGTATTGTCCCTTGAGTTGAATATTGGTGCAAGTCTTGTATGAAAGTGATGAAAACCACAGAAAAGATCAGATAAAGTACTTAATCTTGATCAATTGAACGCGTATTCGTTCACAGTCTTTCAAAAAAACAGTATGCTTAACAGGCGAAAAGGAGCATACATGTATCAAGTACTGGCAAGAAAATACCGTCCACGTAATTTCAATGAGTTAGTGGGGCAAAACCATGTTTCTCGTGCGTTAACCAGCGCATTGGAACGCGGTCGTTTGCATCATGCTTACTTGTTTACAGGAACGCGTGGCGTGGGGAAAACCACGATTGCCCGTATTTTGGCCAAATGCTTAAACTGTGAAACCGGTGTCACCTCAACGCCGTGTGAAGTATGCACCACTTGTAAGGCGGTGAATGAAGGCCGCTTTATCGACTTGATCGAAATCGATGCGGCGTCACGGACCAAAGTGGAAGATACCCGTGAGTTACTCGACAATGTTCCTTATGCGCCAACGCAAGGTCGTTTCAAGGTCTACCTGATCGATGAAGTGCACATGCTTTCAACGCATTCATTCAATGCCTTGTTAAAGACTTTGGAAGAACCGCCTGAGCATGTCAAATTCCTGTTCGCAACCACAGATCCACAAAAATTACCGATTACCGTGATTTCGCGTTGTCTGCAATTTACTCTGCGCCCGTTAGCTGTCGATGAAATTACTGAACATTTAACTGCAATTCTGAATAAAGAACAGATAGACGCGGATCAGGATGCGATTTGGCAAATTGCCGAGTCTGCACAAGGCTCCTTACGTGATGCACTGTCATTAACCGATCAGGCAATTGCCTATGGTCAAGGCGCAGTCCATCACCAAGATGTTAAAGACATGTTGGGCTTGATTGACCGAACCATTATTTACGACCTGATTCTGGCGATTCATCAAAATCAGCAAGCGCGTGTCAGTCAGCTACTTCTACAATTTAGACAGCAAGCCCTCGATGTATCTCTGGTGCTGGATCAACTGGTTTCAACCTTACATGAACTGGCTTTGTTGCAATACTTGCCAGATCTTGCGCTGAAGTATAGTGAAGAAATCAATCAGAAAATTTTACAGCTTTCTAAGACGGTTTCTGCCCAAGACTTACAGCTTTATTATCAAATTGCATGCAAAGGGCGGGCAGAATTACAGCTGGCGGTGACGCAAGAGCAAGGCTTTGAAATGACAGTGTTACGCTTATTGGCATTTAGACCGATGAGCTTGAATGAAGTCACTGTAAGTGCAACGCCTGTAACCCAGATTGCAGCAGAAGTTCAGCAACCAGTACAACATGTAAATACAGAAAATCATCTTGCGGTTCAGCAAGAAGCGGTTAATGCTGAACCTGAACCTGAACCTGAACCTGAACCTGAACCTGAACCTGAACCTGAACCTGAACCTGAACCTGAACCTGAACCTGAACCTGAACCTGAACCTGAACCTGAACCTGAACCTGAACCTGAACCTGTTGCGCAAAAACCAGATAGTAATCTGAAATCAGATAGTAACCTGATGGTGTTTGATGCAGAAGCGGGCCAGTTGATCGGACTGGAAACTTCAGTACAGACAGAAATGGTTCAATCGAGTATTACCGATTCGGAAGAAGTTCTGATTTTCCCGGTTGAAGAAAATGTTGAAACTTCTGCTCCCGTAGATGAGCTGCAGCTTGAACCGCAACCTGTAGTGGAAGCAGAGTCTTCTGTTACCAAGCAACAGGTTGTAGACACTGTGGTTGCAACAACCACAAGCGTAGTGACTGCTGCTCCAGCAATATCAGACGATTTAATGCCACAAGAGATTCTCAAGTTGCGTGAGCAGACTTTGGAGGATGAGTGGAATCTGGAAAAATGGGAATACTGGTTTAGAACCAGCCAGCTTTCACCTGCCGTACAGGAGTTGGCACAGCATGGGGTAATGCAAGGGCAAATTAACGGCGCCTGCGTTCTGGTGATTCCTCAGGAATATGAAGGCATGCTGTCACAGTTACAGCATGGATTGGAAGATGCCTTAAAAGCGCAATGGCCACAAACCCATTTTAATGTGCAATACGGTGCAGTGGACTCAAATACGCCGTTGTTGATGCAGAATCAACGTAAGCAAAAAGCCTTTAATCGTGCTGTCGAGTTGTTACATCAAGAACCGACGATTAAAAGTCTGGTAGACACTTTTGATGCGGAATTGCACAATATTCAATTGAAGCCTTAGGTCTTAATAAAAAAGCAAAGCTTAATCGCTTTGCCTTTTTATATTAACTTTATTCACTAGGCAGCAAATATTGCTCGAGAACTTCCCGCATTTTCTCTGGAATGGCAGTACTTTTTCGATTTTCACGATCAACGAAAACATGCACAAAATGCCCTTGTGCAGCCGCTTGCGGCTGACCCTGTTTAAAAATCGCCAATTCATATCTAAGAGATGAATTTCCTATTTTGCCAATCGCCACACCCACTTCAATCATTTCCGGAAATGAAAGTTCCTGTAAAAAGCTACAGGCCGAATCGACGACCAGACCAATAATTTCACTGGTGTGAATATCAAATCCGGTTTTTTGAATCAGTAATGAATTGGCAGCCGTATCGAAATAACTATAGTAAGTGACATTGTTGACGTGACCATAGATATCGTTATCAGCCCAACGGGTCTGAATCGGTAAAAAGAATTTAAATTGTTGGCGGGTTTTTAAAACGGGTTTACTCATGCATAAATCGCCTGATAAATCTGTAAAGCATCTTGTTCGGTCATTTCTCTTGGATTGTTTTGCAAGAGGCGGGTTTGTAGCATGGCATCTTTCGCCAATTGGGCCAGTTTGGCCTCTGGAACATCCAGATCTTTTAATTTCAGAGTCAGGCCACTTTGATCCAGATGGTTTTGCATATGATCAATAAACAGGTCACATAAGCCATCGGTACATCCCGTACTTCGTGGATCTAACAGTTGCATGAGCTCGGCATAATGCTGTTTGGCTTTGGGCGCATTGAATTTTAACACTTCTACCAGAACCAACGCATTGGTATGCCCATGCGAAAGATGAAAATGTCCACCTAATGGATAAGCAAGCGCATGCACTGCGCCAACGGGTGCATTGGCAAAAGCCTGACCTGCCAGCATTGAACCTAGCAGCATATTCTGGCGTGCTTCCAGATCGGCACCATTCTTGAGGACTTTTGCCAGATTCTGATTCAGTAATTTGAGTGCATTCTTCGCCAGCATATCGGCATAAAAGTTTTTCTTAATATTCGAGGTATACGCTTCAATCGCATGCACCATGGCATCGATACCTGTTGCCGCCGTGATATGGGCAGGGAGTCCTTGTGTGAAAGTAGCATCTAAAATGGCAACATCGGCATACAGAATCGGAGAAACCACGCCCATTTTGGTGGTGGCTCCTGTGGTGACAATCGAGATGGGGGTCACTTCTGAACCGGTACCTGCCGTGGTTGGAATCAAGATAAGAGGTAAGCGCGGCACTTTTGCCTGGTTTACGCCATAGATTTCACTCAGCTGCTGTTGCTGCGCTGGATGTGCAAGCAAAGCGATAATCTTGGCCACATCCATGGAACTGCCACCGCCAAAACCTATGATGACATCGATCTTTTCCTGTTTGGCAAAATCCACGGCTTCCAGAACAATATGTTCAGGTGGATCGGCCTGAATATCTGAATAGATGAGATGTGCCAGATCAATTTCTTTTAAAATCTCTAGAATAGGTTGATGCAACTGATGCTGAATCATGCCGGCATCGGTCACGATCAGGGCATTATGATAGTTGTGTTGGGTTAAAATATTTTTAAGTTCTTGTATCGAACCTAGCCCCGCAATGATGTTGGGAATGGTTTGAAATTGAAACGGGTTCATACATACATCCTTATTTTTTCATCATACATACATCATTTTTTATAATGTGACTCTAGGTCATTGCTCCAATAAATTAACATAAGATGCGTTTGAACAGTGTAATTTTAAACGCTACCTGTCTTCCCGAATAAGAAATATGGTTTATAAGTTTAAATTTTTAAGCAATTGAAAAATATTTGTTTTTTCATATTTGTAGTGTTTCTGTGGCTGAAAAACTGGCTGGTTCGAATAAAGAGTAGTCTATTCGATAAATGAGAGCGATAAGCGCATCTTGTTCAGGATCTTGCTTGGTCGTGAAATTGAGAGAGGTCTCAGCGCCTTTACATCAAGATGGGGCATTTTCAAGCTGTAGCAACTTACAACCACAAGAAAGTGAGTCATGAATACGAGCAACCGATCGGCCACCAAGCTGAGTTGTGGCGTCACCTGTAATAATGATAGATACACAACTGTGTTTGGGGCAGGTTGCTTCATCGCCAATACAGGCAATCGCTTGGCCATTGATTGAAAAGTTAGGATTGCCTGTGATGACTTTACCGCCACCAGTTGTAGGACACCCTACAACGATATATCGCGTTGGCATAATAAACTTTACTCACAGTGGCAATTTTCCACGGCATATTATCAAATAAATATAGACAGTTCTGTCTATTGACCAGCCAGTCTAGAACAGTCTTATTCGAGTAGATTTGAGGTTGATGGACTGTAATCGGGTAAATAGCTGAGATTTAATCATTTAACTTTTTAAAAGAACATAAATTTAAAAAATTAATGTTAAGCAGTGGGCATTTTATGAAAGCAAAATATTTTAGCTTAAATGACTTGTTTGAATATATGGATATGCGTATATTTATATAAAGGTATGTGTTGAGCTTGAAAATGAATCAAACTGATTTTTTTAAATGTCTTTCAGATCAAACCCGCTTGGATATTTTGAGGTTAGTTGTTGCTAAAAACAGTATTTGTGTCTGTGAACTCACAGAACAACTTGAACTGAGTCAACCGAAAATTTCTCGACACTTAGCCCTATTAAGAAACCTTTCCATATTGCTAGACGAAAGAAAAGGGCAGTGGGTGTATTACAGCTTAAATCCGGATCTGCCTGAATGGGCAATGTCTGTTCTAAGCATTATTGCGAATCAGGAGGGTGAGAAAATGATGAATACAAACGTTAATTCGCCTCTTTTAATTCAATGTGAGTAAACATAATGAATTTTTTATTTCTATGTACCGGTAACAGTTGCAGAAGTATCCTTTCAGAAGTTTTATTTAACCACCGCGCAGCTGATGGTTGGAAGGCATTTAGTGCGGGCAGTAAACCATCCGGACAAGTTCATCCTTTAACCATCGAAACGCTTGAGAATATGGGACTTTCAACACAGGGATTGTGGAGTAAAACCATAGATGACTGTGAGCAATATCAAGCTGATGTGGTCATCACAGTTTGCGACGCAGCAGCACAGGAAGCTTGTCCGCTTTATTTGGGTGGGGCAATCAAAGCACATTGGGGCTTGGCTGATCCTTCACATTTGGATTTACCGAAAGAACAAAAGCTAAAAGCATTCCAAGTGACTGTGGATCATATCAATCGTCGTTTAGATGCTTTATTTAAACTGGACACAGCAAATATGACACGCCCTGAATTGATTTACGCAATCAATCACATCTCAGATATTGAATGAGAAGCTCATGGCTCAACCCAGATTATCATTTTTAGATCGTAACCTTACGCTATGGATTTTCATTGCCATGGCCTTAGGGATTGCAATAGGTGTGTTGTTCCCACAAGCTTCCGTTACTTTGAATCAAATGAGTGTAGATTCAGTCAATATCCCGATTGCAATAGGATTAATTCTGATGATGTATCCACCTTTGGCCAAAGTGGACTATGCGGCTCTACCACAGGTCTTTAAAGACAAGAAAACATTGACACTCTCCTTAGTGCAAAACTGGGTGATTGCACCTGTTTTAATGTTTTTATTGGCTATCCTTTTTTTGCATAGTTATCCTGAATATATGACCGGCTTAATTCTTATTGGATTGGCACGCTGTATCGCCATGGTCCTGGTATGGAACGGTTTGGCATGTGGTGATAATCAATACGTCGCTGCCTTGGTGGCTTTTAATAGTATCTTCCAGATTTTATTCTTTAGTACATATGCTTGGTTGTTCTTGACGTTGTTACCACCTTATTTTGGCGTGGCAGGGCAAGTGATCAACGTCGATTTCTGGACAATTACCCATGCTGTACTGGTTTATCTGGGTATCCCTTTTTTCCTTGGCTTTATTACGCGATTAACTCTTGTGAAAGTTAAAGGTCTGGAGTGGTATCAGCAAGTCTTCTTACCTAAGATCAGCCCATTAAGTTTATTGGCTTTATTGTTCACGATTGTGGCGATGTTTAGCTTGAAAGGTGGGGAAGTTGTGAGTCTGCCTTTAGATGTCATTCGTATTGCGATCCCGCTCACAATCTACTTTGTGATGATGTTCTTTATTAGCTTCTTTATGAGCAGGTGGATGGGGAATGACTATGCTAAAACAACAGCAATTTCTTTTACGGCCGCTGGGAATAATTTTGAACTGGCTTTGGCTGTCGCAATTGCAACCTTTGGTTTAGCTTCACCTGTGGCATTTACCACGGTGATTGGCCCTTTAGTGGAAGTACCTGTTTTGATTGCATTGGTTAGCGTATCGCTTTGGTTAAGAAAAAAATATTTTAACGGGGATGAAATCATAAATTGATGATTTTAAATTCATTGTTTAAACGCTCTTTTCAATCTTATAAGAGCGTTTTGATTTTAATTATTGATGTTCAACAATTCGCCCTATCTACATGGATTTTTATTTAATTTATCTGTATGCATCCATCACTTCTATTGGCTACGAAGTAGCGGGTCTTTATCTATCTTTAGCTAATCCCGTAGGGGCGATGGGATTGATTGACATGTGGATAAAATTTATAAGCTATTGGTCTTATAAAACGATATGAGGACATCTTTCTTGAGTTTTGGCATTACAAATTCAATTAAAATGCATGTCGAGAGTGAAGTTAAAAGCATCCAAAAAACTTCTAATGAATCAGTCAGTAGGAATAATAGCGAGTAATATGCAAACACACATAATAAACTGATGGCAATATGCTTAAAATATAGGGTAATAAAAACTGAATATAGAACGGATGAAAATAACAGATTGAAGTTTTTATTCATTCCGATTTTATCAAACAAGATGATCAATACAGAAATAACGATTACAGAAACAGCAAAAATAAAAAAATTCTTGATGATATTCATCGTTTTGCCTCTATTGCTGAGCATAAGAAAATCCCTACCTTTAAGGGCTTCATCTCAAAGGTAGGGCGTGGGTCTACACCATTATTTAAAATAAGCCTTTATATGGGTTTTTATCGTTTAAAATGATCATGGCTATTATCTTAAACTCAATAAAAATAATGGATTATCGAAATGCTGGTGTATGAGAAAATTATAGGGATTGGAAAATGGATCGGTATAAGCTTTGGCGTACATGATTATGAGAAATATCGTACATTTGATTAAAAAATAACCATAATGTTTCATTAAATATTCATTAATTCATAGTGAAATCAATTTTTTATTTTTAATCGATAAATTTCTAAAAAAAATCGATTAATATTTTTTAACAGAAGGCTGGTAGATGACATACAGAAAGCTGGAAAAAATAAAAATAGCATTAAAAAACAAAAGCCTGTATGGTGGTTATTAAGCTTTGTATACGTGGACATAAAACACTATAACTCCCTCATTTAAGTGAATTATTTGTCTATCTCCCTTTAATTTTTTAGATGTGAGCACGTCCCAGATGGAATTCGTTAGAGTTTTATATGCAAGTAAGGCGACAAATATCTATCCTGACCTGAAACAGGATTTATTAACAATTCTTGATACAGCAGTTGATTTTAATTCTCGTAATGATATTACGGGTGTTCTTTACTATGGCCATGGATATTTTGTTCAATGCTTGGAGGGGCGTAAAAGTAAAGTAGATGAACTTTTTTATCAGAAAATTTTAAAAGATGATCGCCATAAAAACTGCGAAATTTTATTTTATCAAAACTGCGATTTCGGACTATTTAAGCACTGGAATATGAAATTTGCACCCATCAATAAAAGATTGAGTGATTTTTTCCTGGAACATCATAGAGACGATTTTAATCCATTTCTACTGACCACAGACTCAATATCTTCATTCATAACGCTTCTTGCTGCCGAATATGCAACCGAACCCTATGCCTTTGAGTTAAACGATTAAAAGTCAATTGATTCATAGCATGCAATAGGTGAGAAAAACATGAAAATTCAATTGTGCTATGCAAGTTCACGACAAGGTCTGGCTGATAATTTGATTGATGATCTCAGTAATATCCTGACCAGGGCCAGAGACTTTAATGCAAAAAATCTGGTGTTTGGCGTACTGTATTATGCAAATAATGCATATTTCCAATGTCTGGAAGGGGAAGATTTTATTGTTTTACCTCTGTTTGAAAGCATCAAAAGAGATCCAAGACATCAGGATATTGTTGAATTTGAAATCAAAAAAATTAGGAAGTACAGCTTTAAGAACTGGTCGATGAAGTATGTTCAAAAAAGCTCAAAGGTCGATATTTTCTTTCATGGTTTAGGCTGCGAAGAATTCATGCCTTCAGTGCTGAATGAGCAAAATGTGCAGGGCATGCTAGAAGCACTTCTGCATGAAAATCAAAGTTATATTCGTAAAAGAGTAGGACTAAACCAGCGCGGTATTCATCCTTATCTTTGAAGTGATTTTTATTACAAGCCGGGAAGTTTCCGATCAGATGGAGGGTTCAAGAATAACGGACCTTATCTGTCGGGTCGATTTCAATCACTTTGTAAAACTTGTTTTTATAATGAATGACTTTATTGAGATAAGCATTGTCTAGCTCTTCCCAGATATGGAAATTGAAAAATTCTGCTGTTTCAGCATAAATCCATAGCCAGGTTGAGACTTTGCTTTTTTTGGCAGAATCATAAACTGAATCTTGAACTTTCCGGAGTTTATGTAATTTTAATTCTTCGTCCTGAAGAACAACCGCTTTAATCTTCAAAAATAACACCTTTAACAATAGCTGAGCTGCTTAGTTTGTATTTTATACAATTCAAGCGGCTGCTCACATTTCAGAATGTAAAGTTAATCTAATAAAAGTTAATGCTACACACTATTTTATGCTGCACATACTTTAATAGATCAGATCAAGATTCATAATTGTCAATGTGTAGCCAGTCATTTGATTTTTTAACTCTAGATTCTGTTTGTTAATTCTACTGATTATGTATCCTGAGTGAGGGTGTTAAGGAAATTATCTATGACCTGATTGACCTGTTCGGCATGGGTCAGATTCGCTGCATGCCCAGCTTCCGGAATCACGGCCAGTTCTGAATTTAAGCGTAAAGCCATATCTTTAGCGCGGTCTAGCCCAATTGCGATATCGTTTTCTCCATGAATAACAATTGCGGGCAGCTTAAGCTTTGCAATATCTTCAGAAATATCTTTGCGATCTAGCAGCGCATTAAAGGCAGCGGCTAAATTATGCGGTTGCCAGCTTTTCCACTTTTCCTGCCATACAAATCTTTCAGGTGCATCTGCTCCGAGTATGACATGGGCGATAAAGTCAGCGATATCTTGTGTCAGGCCATGATCAATCCACTGCTCAAACAAAGGTTTGTAATTCATTAATTTTTCAGGGTCTTCTAACTGGGCCTGTGTATCTATCAACACCAGAGCACTTACCCGATTACGATGCTTTAAAGCACAGCGCAGTGAAAGATAGCCGCCCTGGCTCATGCCAACAAGGATGGCTTTCTGTATATTTAATTCATCCAGAATAGCAACCAGATCATCTGCCGAATCATAGTAATTGAATGCTTCAATTGAATCACTGGCTGTTTGACCATGCGCTCTTTCATCCCAAGTTATACAACGATATTTCTTTTTAAAGAATTCAATCTGCTGATTGAACATTTCATTGTCCATCAATAAACCGTGGGAAAATATCAGGGTGATCGGACCGCGGCCTGAATCTGTATAGTATAACGATTGGCCATTGTGTATCAGCTTTGGCATGGTTAATTCTCTTGGTGGCTAGATCATATATAAATAAATGAAACTTATGCTTTGATTGTCTTTTTGGGTGTTTGACGAGGGGTAAAAGCCCTCTAATGAGGGCCTTTACTGGCTGTGCTGAGGTTGTATATTAATTTTAGATGTTAGTGGCCACAGCTAAAGCCACAACCGCCGCCGCGAATCGTGTCATGCTTCGGACTGAGATCAGTTGCCATTGCACCAGTAGAAATTGCTAGTAATGTAGTGAATGTAAGCAGTATCTTTTTCATGGGAAACCCTCAAGTTTAGATTTTTAAAGTAATAATCAGATTTATAAAAATGTATAAATCATGTGATATATATTGCAATTAAAATGAAATTGTATTGTTACATTTTATGGTAATTGATGATTGGGTTTGTATACAGACTTGTATGTATATTTAATGATTTAGTCAGGGCTTTACTTTAACTTTAATCTTATAAATACAAGAGCAGGACGTTTTTAGTACTTATCTCAGATAGAAACCAATTGCCAAGCTCAATACGCCGGGCAGCATACATAAAAAGCTCATGGCTTTGGCTTCCTGGATATTTGTTATGTGCTTAACAAATAGATGCGGTCCAAAGATCATTCCGGACAAAGCCAGAATAAATCCAATAATAATTAAAAATGCTGACATCTCTGCTATATCCTTTTAGTTTTTTTTGATCAAAATAAGAACTCAAAGACCTAGCCTTATTTGGCTTAACTCAAGACATATTTTCTGAGCATAAAAGTGATTTCTTAAGCTTTCAGATGGGCATACCCGATCTTTAGAAATAAAATTGGTTGATCTGTCTGGTGATTAAGAATGGCTTATGCAGACTGGTTGATTGCGATTGTGTATTACTCATTCAGAAAAAGAACATATTCATACAGAATATTCAAAAGAGATCAACACTATTTCCTTTCAAATCAATGCAATTTTTGACAGAATAGCCAGAGATCAACGTGGTCAACTCATGCAGAATCACATTGAACAGGTTTGCCTTTATTTTGCAGGAATTTTACATGCAATATTTTAATCTCCTTATAGAACAGTATGTTGGAATGTATAACTAATGACAGCACAATATAAGGTGTTATGTGTCTGTTTAGGCAATATTTGCCGATCTCCCACTGCAGAGGCAATTCTCAGACATTATTGTCATGCCCATGGCTTGGACGTGGTGATCGATTCGGCAGGCACCAGTAATTATCATCCCAACAAGGCACCTGATGCACGCAGTCAGCAACATGCAATGCAACGTGGTTATGATCTGTCAGCATTGCGTGCAAGACAAATCCAGTTGAATGATTTTGTGGAGTTTGATCTGATTCTGGCAATGGATCATGAGAACCTTGATGATATTCAGGCACTCATGCAAAAAGCAACCCAGCAATTTGGTGCAGCGCAGATTCGGGCAAAAATTGCCTTGATGAGTGAACATGATCCTCAATTTGGCCAGCAGGCAGTTCCAGATCCTTATTATGGCGGTGCAGACGGTTTTGATCGGGTGCTGGATCAGTGTGAATCGAGCAGTCAGGCATGGGTCGATATTTTTAAAAAGCAATTAAAAGCAGGGTTATAGGATTTAATTTAACATGCAAGTACAACAGCAGGTTTCGCTTAAGCGTTTAAATACATTAAATCTTAATGCTATTGCTTCACATTATGTCCAGATCAATCAGGCCGATGACATCATTGCAGCGCTGGATTTTGCTGAGCAGCACGGGCTCAATGTGCTGGTACTGTCTGGCGGGAGTAATGTATTACTGCCACAGCATATACAGGCCCTGGTGGTTCATTTGAATATTCAGGGCATTGAAGTTGTTGCTCAGGATGCCGATACGGTTAGTGTTAAAGTGGGTGCAGGTCAGGTCTGGCACGACTTTGTTTTATATAGCACCGAGCAGCAGTGGTTCGGTTTACAAAATCTGGCTTTGATCCCGGGTCTGGTCGGTGCCTCGCCAGTTCAGAATATTGGTGCTTATGGGGTTGAAGCAGGAGAGTTTATTGACTCTGTTCAGGTTTACGATCGTCAATTGAAGCAGTTTGATTCGATTCCGGCTCAGGCATGCCAGTTTGCCTATCGTCATAGCATTTTCAAAGATGATCCTAACCGTTACATCATTGTGAGTGTCACTTTTAAATTACTGAAAAAAGCAGATCTCAGATTGAATTATGGGGATTTAAAACAGGCAGTAGGTGATCAGCTCAGTGCAGAAAATTTGCAAAATCAGGTCATCCTGATTCGTCAAAGCAAATTACCCGATCCTAAAGAATTTCCTAATGTGGGCAGTTTTTTCAAAAACCCGGTCTTGTCGCAAACCGAATTTGACAAAATTACTCAACAATTTCCAAACATACCGCATTATCCACAGCCGAACAGCAATGTTAAAGTGGCAGCAGGCTGGTTGATTGACCAAACAGGCTGGAAAGGTAAGCAATTAGGGCCAGTTGGCATGTTTCATAAACAGGCTTTGGTCTTGGTCAATTATGCCGACGCCGCCCTCACTGACGTACAAAAAACCTATCAGGCTGTACAAAGTGATGTAAAACAAAAGTTTAGTATTCAGCTAGAGCCTGAACCTGTGTTATATAGTGAATGTGGTTTGATTCAAGCCCATCGTGGATGAGGAGATTTATGGCTAAAGTGCATTGGATGGTCAGTTTAGTACGGGTAATTACCATACTCTTCGTGCTATTGGGCTGTTTTGTACTTTTTTTATATTCGCCTTTTTATTCACAACTGGTGGTGAAAGGGCTGAACCGCTTTGTGCCTGTCGACGTGAATGAAGTCGCTGCACAAAGCCAAAAGCCGGCCGCTTTGAGTGAACATGAGACTTTGGAACCGGGTTCGAATCTGTGGATTGCACGCCAAGCCTACCTCAAGCTGATGGAAAAGTCCTTTCAGTCTGAACAATCTGAAGATTTAAGACTAATTCAGGCCCGTTATAAATTGCTTCAACAGCTGATTGCTGAAGAGCAGGAAAAAGAAAGTGCTGAAGAAAAGAAGCAGCCAGCTATTCCATTGATGGGGGAGCGAACTGATCAGGATCAGGCCAGTTCAGCGGTGACCATCACTACACCATTAGACTTTTTACAGTGGAATACCCCGGACAATCAGGCGCTGATGGGTAAATATATGGCTTTTCTTGAGACCTATCCTATTGAGTTGCCCGTGAATGAAGAGGATAAGGATGAAACCAATAAAGATCTGGTTGAGCTGAAAAAGAATAAAGACGGTGTACCTGAACCACAAAATATGTCTCAGCCCAATGCCATTGTGGTGCTGGGTGGTGGTTTAACACTCGGCGCGAACGGTAAAGATATTGTGGTCAACAATTACACCCGTTTGCGTCTGGAGAAAACTCTTGAAGTCGAAAAGCAATATGCTCTACCAATTGTCTTGAGCGGCGTTGAAGCACCCTATATGCAGGCATGGCTCAAAGAGCGCGGTATAGAAGCCAAGCTACTTGAAAATAGAAGTATGAATACCTGTGAAAACACCAGATTCAGCTCGTTATTGCTACAAAAGAAAGGCGGTGCACCAACGGTGATTCTGATTACCGATGAATATCACATGCCGCGTACCCGCCGTTTATTTGCCTTAAGCGGTATTGAAACGGTTCCTGTGATTGCTCCTATGCCAACCACCTTGACCGACTGGCGTCCGAGCGAACAAAACTATGATCACAGTCGCCGAGCAAACTACGAAATGCTGGCTACAATTCGTGATATGTTGATTGGTTCAAGTGATTGTCGAGAGATACCCTAATGTCCAATATTCCATTTTTAAATCCGACAATTCTAAAACAACTGGATTTACCTGTTCCAAATCGGGAAACCACGCCGCAGGTGCTGGAACCCTTGGATTTATCCGTTATTGCTGAACCATCTAAACCACTACAAGCCTATCGTAAACTCTATGGTTTAAATGTGCTGGATTGCGAGCATTGGCAGGGTTATGTGGAAATGCCATTGTTCCGTTTACATGTACAGGTGTTCCAGCCGAAGCAGCAAAAGATACAGGGCACCGTATGCCTGCTGCATGGTTATCTGGAACATAGTGGTATCTATCAGCCGATTATCAAGGAAATTCTGGATCAGGGCTTTAGCGTGCTGACCTATGATCTTCCTGGGCATGGGCTGAGCAATGGTTCACCGGCCAGTATTCAAAACTTTGATCATTATCAGCAAGTCTTGCATGCGGTTTATGATGCAGTACGTGGCGCCAGACAATTACCGAAGCCGTGGCTGGGAATCGGTCAAAGTACGGGGGGGGCCATCTGGATGCATCATTTACTGGAATTTGCTGAACGGCGTGAAGACCCGATTGTTGATCGGGTGCTATTGCTTTCTCCGTTAATCCGGCCTGCGAAAACGGCATGGTGGCATAACTCGGTCGGGCTGGGCATTATTCGCCGTATCAAGAGTCAGGTACCACGCCATTTCCGTCGTAATAATCACAATCCCGAATTTCTACGTTTTATCCGTTTAACCGATCCTCTACAGCCTCGTATGATGGGTATGGACTGGATTCTGGCGATGTCGAAATGGATGCTGGAAATGGAGCAACGACCTGCTTGCCGTATTCCGGTGTGGCTGGCGCAGGGAGCGCTCGATCAAACGGTGGACTGGCGTTATAACATTGAATACATCCGCCGTAAGTTTAGACTACAGACCTTGCTGATGTTAGAGGAAGGCTCACATCAGCTGATCAATGAACGGGCAGATATTCGTGCCGCGCTCACAGGGCTGATTCCGGCATTTTTGCATGCCAAACCTAACCACTATTATTATTGATTTCGCTTTTTTAGCCATTATTTAAGTGATAGAATCTCGAATATTATAAAAATATCAATGAATTAGATATTCGGGGAAATCATGAAAAAAGGTACATTAAGGGGTTTTTGTGTCTTGTTTCTGCTCGGTGCTACCTTTCCGGCTGGTGCCCAAGAGCTGTATAAATGTGTAACCCGTCAGGGTACAACCTATCAAAGTCGGCCATGTGCGATTCAGGCAAGCCAGAAAACAGCATGTACCGGTTCGGCGGCTGATGGCTTTAGCGGTGATTGCCGTCAGCTGCAACAACAACGGCAGCAAGCCATCACGCATGAGAACAATGCTTATACGCAGGATCTGGCAAGCAATACAACCAGAACAGTGACCTCTAGATCCGAATTTCAAAAAACCATACTTGAGTTCAGCCAATGTAAACAACGCATTCAGGCATTGCAGAGATTCGCCCGTTATACAGATCGACCAGCGCGATTACTGGAAAATAATCCTCAGCGGTATGCCGCAAGCGTGTGTACTGAAGATGGGGGAATTTATCTCAGTTGCAATGCTGCTACCAATACTTTGGTGACACAGACCAGTTCCGCCTGTTCAATTAAACGTTAATGACGTTTTGATCTTAAAGTACTTTATTTTCACATATTAAAATAACAAGGAAATGCGCAATGAGAGCAGCATTGATGGTCATCGGGGTAATTTTCGCCGTTTTCTTATTGTTAAATCGTTGTTCACAGCACGAGTTAACATCAGGACAAGTTGTACAGAACAATCCAGTTGAACAACGTCAGAACCTTCTGGATCAGATTGTTTTACTGCAGCCACTGAAACAACATGCAATTAAAGATTACGAAACGATTCAGCAAACGGCCAATGCGACCGTTCAACCTGAAGAAATGCTGACTGCAGTTAGCAGCACCTTGTGGTGGAAGCTTCGAGAAATAGTTGAAAAGCAGGCAGATGATGAAGGGCAACGGTTATGGACAAAAGCTTATTTACAGCAACTTTATGATGCCAAACGCAATGGTAATTGCTTTCCTATCGCATTTCCTCTGTATGCTAAAACCACAATCGATGAACGAAGAAATTTACTCAGTATTGCTACGCAGCAACAGACCGCTGCCGCACTGAATTATATTTTAACCCATCAAGGTTCACGTTCAGTGGTCGATCGTATGCAAGCGCCACCAGAATGGATTGAAATTGCAGAAAAGTTAAGACAGGATTATGCGATTGATGCCGATCTGCTCAATGCCGGTGAGACTGCGCCAGACAAAAATAAACAGTGTGAAGTCGTGATACGAACGTTCGAATATATTTTGTCTTTACCTGTGGAAAAACAAGGCCCGGTGGTTCGCTGGATGCTGGATCGTCATATTGCGGTGAGTGTATTTTAAATGCAAAGATTTGGTAAACATGCTCATCTCAATTTGCAAATGAATTGGATTCGAATTTTATTAATAGTGAGTATCAGCGTCATTATCACTGCATGCGGTCAGGTGAAGCATGCGCCTAAAGCTGGAGAATATGGCGAAAAGCTGGTGAACTCGATTCTATTGACTCCGAGTGAGATTCAGACCTTAAACAAGGCAGTCAGTGATCCTCCAAAAGACACCTTTAAAAGACCGAATGTCGGAATCAGCTTTCAGGCTGATGCAGCCCAAAATCCTTATCGTTTTGTTCTAGTTGTGAAAGGCAGTACCCTGCAAGCCGGAGAAACCGTGTTGAAGTGGATTGGGGGTGTTCAAAGTGAAAGTTCAAATGGCTATCATCCTGAAGTTTTTCAGAGCAATGATTCGCATCATTACGATGCCAATGAGCCGATATTGCTGGTGATGAGCTCAGATCCATTTTCAGTAAGTGAGTCAAATAACGGAAGCAATTATGCGGCGCATGCCGAATTGATGGAAGTCTCAAACCTGCAGTTCCAGTCTGTAGAAGTACAAATCTGGCAGGGTAAGGGCTCACAATACAACTGGACTGCTTATCTGAAATTTCTGCTGATCCTGATGCTTGCAATCTTTGGCATTTATCGCTTGATTAGCCGGTAATTGATTTTTATACAAGTCATAAAAAAGCCACTCTTGAGTGGCTTTTTTTACATAGATTAGAAATGATTTGGATCTGCAAGTTTCCACATCCGATAGTAGAAATTGTCTTCATCTTTCAAATCGCCCAGCAACAACTCGTTTTCTTTTAAGAAGAAATGGATCTGTGCATAGTTTTTAATTTCACGATCATTCATACGTTGAGCTAAATGGTGTGCCTTGATTTCTGAAGGGTGATTTAGACCGGCAGCTGCAATCATTTCAGAAAGAGCATGCAGGGTATTTTTATGGAAGTTAAAAACACGTTCGGCTTTACTTGGTACATCCAGTGCTTTTTGACGGTCTTTATCTTGGGTGGCAACGCCAACTGGACATTGGTTGGTATGACAGCTTTGTGCCTGAATACAGCCTACCGCAAACATGAAACCACGTGCTGAATTGACCCAATCTGCGCCCAAGGCAAAAGTGCTGGCAATATCAAAGGCACTGATCATTTTACCACTGGCACCGATTTTGATCTGATCACGTAAACCGGCACCGACCAGGGTATTATGTACAAAACGCAAGCCTTCTCTTAACGGTGTACCAATATAGTCGCTGAACTCGATTGGTGCGGCACCGGTACCGCCTTCTGAACCATCAACCACCACAAAATCAGGAACAATTTTAGTTTCCAGCATGGCTTTGACAATGCTCATAAATTGCCACGGCTGTCCGATACATAGCTTAAAGCCAACCGGTTTACCACCCGACAGTTCACGAAGCTGCTGGATAAAATGCATCATTTCAATCGGGGTGTTAAAGCTTGGATGCTTAGACGGTGAAATACAGTCATGCTCACGTGAAATACCACGGATCGCAGCAATTTCCTCAGTAATCTTATGCTTTGGCAAAATACCGCCATGACCCGGTTTCGCACCTTGAGACAGTTTCACCTCGATCATTTTGATCTTCGGATTTTTTGCCTGTTCAGCAAATTTTTCCGGTGAAAACAGACCTTGTGGAGTACGGCAGCCGAAATAGCCGCTGGCAATTTGCCAGACAATGTCACCACCATTTTCTAAATGATAAGGACTTAAGCTGCCTTCGCCTGTGTCATGATAAAACTTACCCAGCGCGGCACCTTTATTGAGGGCACGAATTGCATTGGCACTTAAACTGCCAAAACTCATCGCAGAAATATTCATAATCGATGCGCTGTAGGGCTGGCTACATTGTGCATTACCAATCTGTACGCGGAAGGTCGCTGGATCAGAGGGAGGACAAGGTGCAATCGAGTGAACAATAAAACGGTAATTGGGATCATACACATCAATGATGGAACCAAAGGGTTTATCTGCATTCTCATTCTTGGCACGTTGATAGACCAGACTACGTTGCATGCGTGAAAAGGGTAATGCATCTTGATCGGACTCAATAAAGTACTGACGGATTTCCGGGCGGACATCTTCAAAAATAAAGCGGAAATGCCCAAGAATCGGATAGTTTCTTAAAATGGCATGTTTCTTTTGTAATAAATCATGTAGGCCGACCAGGCTGAGTAAACTGCTTACCAGCCAGAGTCCGTTTAACAAGGTGTCTGAAATAAAATAATAAATACTATGCGGGGTATAAATTGTTTTGAACCAGGTAATACTTAAAGCAATGAAAATACAAAGAAACCAAACAGAATGTCTTGAAAAGAAAGTGTTAAGTAATTTATGTCTTATCGCTTGTGCTGGACTAGCCATTGGCAGGAGATTCCTAAAAATAAAGCAACTGACAAACGATGCCAAGAACCTGCCTGAACCACAAGTAACGAATTGTTAGATATGAGAATTATTCTCTTATAAAATAAGTGCGATACCTCTTTATTTGAAGATAAAACGCAAGCTTTAGTAAAGCTAAGATGACTTATTTATGACAAAATATGAATCTGTAGCAAAGCAGCAATAAACAACACAATAAATGTAAGAATGATTACAAATAGAAAAACTGAATTTTAGATAATAAGCAAGAATACAAAAAAGTGGAGGACCCTCGAAATGCCACAATATTTGCGTATTGCTGAAAAAGTTTATAAGAACCTTAAAGACGAAAAAAAGTTTACGCAAGCTCCAGTCGAATATATCAATGATTTACTCAAACAAATCCGTAAAGAGCTGAAGGGTACCGATATGAAGCTTATTTACAATTTTATTGAGTTTAATTCTGGTTTTAAGAACCAGCTTATAGATGGTTACCTGAATATCGATGTCAGTCTGATTCCAAATTATAAATATCAGGATGAATATGTGCTCTGGCTGGCAGGATTTATTGAAAAAATTACCGTCGGTGGGAAAAAAAGGATTCCTCCTATCGTCGATAATATTCCGCCCGAATTTACCGTGACTAGTGATCTCAGGCAGATCGATGTGATGAACACAGATAAAAACAGTAAGCAGATTATCTCCTATTTCAAGAGTGGAGATTTTCTAAATGGCTTCAATCAACACTAACTTAAGTGTTACGATCATCAAGGAGTATTGAATCCGTTCAGTACTCCTTTCATACATAAAAATCAGTTCCAGATAAGAAATAAATTAAACTTGTACAATTTTATATCTGGCTGATTTTTAGTTTAAATTTTTCACTATAGCCCAAAGAGACCAACAATGCCAAAACGTGAAAAAGTATTAACCATATTTGAAGCTTTACGAGAAAGCCATGAAAAGCAAAGAGAATTTTCTGAAAAGTTAGTGAAAACTTCGGGCGATAGCCCTGAAAGAAGAGAGCTTTTTGATTTATTAAAAAATGAACTGTTTGCCCATGCGGTTGCTGAAGATCGCTATCTCTATATTCCTTTAATGATGTCTGATGCAGGGCTGAATATTACCCGTCATGCTTTAGCAGAGCACCATGAAATGGATGAGTTGCTCGAGCAGCTAACAGAGACCGAGTTTAGTAATCCGGGATGGCTGGCGATAGCCAAGAAATTATCTGAAGTGGTTCATCATCATCTTAAAGAGGAAGAACATAGTTTTTTCCAGCAAGCGGGTAAAATTTTAGCAGATGATCAAAAACTGGAGCTGGCAGAAAAATATCAGGCCGAATATATAAAATATTTAAATAAAGACAAAGATAGTCTGACCTAAATGTAAAAAGTTAATGTATGAAGACCCTCTTTATTAGGGTTTTTATTTCATTAAGTTTCTCGATCTATTTCAATATATTTCCTGCTTTACTTTAAATCATCGTCATTAACTTAAAAAAAATTCTTATAACGGTTTTTAACAAAGAAGTTATCTAGTCTAAAACTGTAAAGCGTACATGAATTGAAACTTCTATTTAAGCATAAGGTTTCAAGTAAATTATTTTTTTAAGGAGAATAACCATGACAAATAATGACCAATATGATCGTGAGCGTATTAAGAACTCATCTGATGAAGTAAAAAAAGAATTAAATGCTGATCCAATTACCGGTGAACCGGGTTCGCATCCGGTTGGAACAGGTGTTGGTGCAGCAGGCGGTGCGGTAGCAGGTGCGGCAATCGGTAGTGCAGGTGGTCCTGTGGGTACATTGGTGGGTGGCGCCGTAGGTGCCTTTGTTGGTGGTTTAACCGGTAATGCGGTGGGTGAGGCGATTGATCCGACTGTAGAAGATGCCTACTGGCGCGAAAATTACCTGAATCAGCCTTATTATAATGAGGCCAAAGCCAAGTATCCTGATCTGGACTATGATCGTGATTATCGTGGCGCTTATCGTGTGGGCTATGAAAAACGTTATGGCTATGAGCCAGACGTGGCCTTTGAAGATGTTGAACCAGAATTAAGAACACACTGGGATCAAGAAGGGAAAGCGGACTCGCGCTTATCTTGGGATGAAGCACGCCATGCTTCACGAGATGCATGGAACCGGACGACAGATCTATCCAAATAATAGTTTAAAGTTGAAGTCTCCAAGCCCTGTTCTTTAAGAACAGGGTTTTTTATATAAAGTGCTATGTGTAGAAAAAGAAAACCGCCCGTACAGGCGGTAGCTGAAACTGGTCAGCAAATCATAGAAGTGTGAACGGTCAAGAGCCCACTTCTATTTTCTTGAATTAGTGGCTTTTATTAAATGCTTCCATAAATTCATCTGATTTAAAATATGAATTAATCAGCTCGCCACTTTTAGAGTATTCTGGCTGGACAGGTGCAGTTTTCTGCGGTGCTTTGGGTAAGGTATATTTAAATTCTGGAGGAATCTCTTTACGAATAGGCGGGAGCTTTCTCTTTCCATCCGTGGTAATTCTCTGAATAAAACCTGCTAACCACAAGATGAATTCACCTTCATTTTTTATCGCCGGAATAAGGCTCACATCCAGTTTAACCTTGCATTCAGCATTAGGCCTGTTCAGACATTCTTCAAAGTCAATAAAGTTATAAAGTAATTTTAATTTAGACCCTTTGAGTTCTTTTCGAATCTCAATCATTAAATTATTTAAATTTTCTAATGGATCCTGCTGGAAGTCTTTATTTTCCTTTACTTGTCGATAAACTGTTTCAGCTATACGTAAATATTGTGGCATATCTTACTCTCCCGAAATCCAAGCTATGTAGAGATTATGAAGAGTTTTAGGTTTTTTATTGTGAGTGTTGTGCCTGTTCTTGTGAGTAATAGGAGCTTTATGCAACTAAATAGCAGTATTGGAAGAATAACTTAGGTTTGCTCAAGGTGCTGTTCTGTTTTTATCTGTTATCTAGCTTTTTATAATATATAACCCAACAAGATCCAATATTATTTTTAAAAATATTAGACCTTGCGTTTGTGCTTACTTAGCAATATTCATAAACAATTAATGCTGTAAACTTTTGGTCATTTTCACTGCCATACGAATGACTCATAAATTTAATATTGACCTGATGATTATTCTGGGTAAGTTCATTTCTCAGCCAGTCATTGATGGTGTGTTCTAATGTTTGAATTGAACCCGCTTCAAAAGCTTTGATTTTAGCCATTATTATTTCTCCTTTCCCAAATAATTATGAAAGTATGAGCATATATGCATCGAAATTAATTTCTTTATATCATTTGTCTTGGTTTTGAAAGTTTTTATACCTTTCTATTAACTTGTTTCGAGATATATATTGAATAATATCGAAACACATAGGTGCTAAATTTAAGATATATTTTTCAATAAGTTAAAGAGATATTTAATCGTTAGACGTATTTTTTATAATTACATAAGATTGCATTTCTTAAGAAAAGTAAAAAAAGTAACAGGGAAATTTACATGATTAATCTTCAGTATAGAGGTTGCTTAAATACATTAAGAGGTGCCACATGTTAAAAACGATTTTGACTTTAGGAACTGGTGTTGCTCTAGGTTGTTATTATAAGTCTCATAAAGATAAAAATAAATTATCTGATGAGAAAAAAGATGATGATCTGAGCATGGACGATAGCGTAAAAGGCAAGAAAGTGCTGAGCAAGTTCCTGAAATAATCTGAAAGGGAAGCTTGTGATCAAGCTTCCCTTATATTAAGCCTAAATTTTGCTAAATATAAAGTCGAGTATAAGTATAAGGAAATAAAAGATGAGTGCCAAAGATAATCAATTGATCGGTTCCAAGCCCCCTTATAACGCTGAATATGTCCTGGACAGCATGATGGATATCGATGAGTGGGAGCGAGATTCAGCTAAACATCACAAACATTTATCTGAGCGTCGAAAAAGCCGATTGCAGCAGGAACGTAAAAAGAAGTGTGTGTGGATGATGGATGAATAGAGCAGTTCTTTAAGATTCATCTGAGTTACTCAATTAACCAAGTGAGAGGTAATGAAAAATGAAGAATTTATACGTGAAAAGTCTAGCATTATGTTGTGTATTTGCCTTTGCTGGCTGTGATAAAAATCGGGATGCCGATGATCCAATGACCAAAGGTGAAACCACCACACCTCATTCTATGGAGGCAGCACCTGTAAGCCCTAATAATGAAATGCATGATGATATGCAGCATTCATCAGCACCAGCAATGATGAACGATCAAGGTACATCAGGTGTGCAGACAGGTAATACGACTTCAAATTCAGGACAATCCCCAGCGTCGTAAGTCAAAAGACCCGTTGGGAAAAATGACTAAAGTACCGAGCTCATACTTTAGTCATTTTTATTATTTATAGCGGATCAAAAATTAAATAATAGCCTAGACAGTTTTTATTGTGATTTTAATCACATTAAATTATAGTAATGCATTTTAACTCACTTATCATGTAGTGTTTATGTATATGAAGCTTAAGGGCTATTTCATAACTTAAAACAATATTAACAATTGATTACTGTAAATACTGCAAAATTCCTAAATAGAATATAAAGGAATAATGTCATGCATCAATATTTAAAAATAGCAGAACAAATTTATGATCAGGTTCAAACAAAATATGGGTTTACTGACGAGCATGTAGAAGATCTTAATAATTTAATGATTGAGTTAAGGAATTCTGCCAAAGATTCAGATTTTAAAATGCTTTATAATTATATTAATTTCGAAGACTTATTAATGAAGTCTAAAGCATTATCGATTGATTTGGATGTGAGTATTTTGCCGAAAAGTAAAAATAAAGGTGAATACATACTATGGTTATCAGGCTTTGTAGAAAAGCTGATCGTTTCTACCAAGAAGTCTGAAACAAAACTAAAAAATAAAGTGGTTATGCCGAATTATTATTATGATGATTCAGGTAATATTGTGAGTAAAACTAAAAATAGTGGTGAAGAAATTATTTCATATTTTAAAGATAAAGAACCCATTTAATGAAATAAAATAATCTTTCGTATTTTGCCACGATTATTTTGAAACAGGAGTTTTTAAGATGTCGAAACAATATATGTTAAAAGAAGTTGATGCGAGTAGTGAAGCAGGAGATAAAATTATTGTGGAGCAGATTTATGAAAAGCTGCCCCCGATAGATGTAAATATAAATGATTTTTCCTGGTCACCTTTATTTAAAGTGGTCATTACCGATAAAGTGATCCCGCTGAATGATGACTTAACCTTTACCCATCCACGGACTGGAAAAGTTTTTCGTATTGGCAGCTGAAAAAATGTGCTGCGCCGTACCGTAAACGAGGCGCCACATTGCAAGCCAGTGTGAAGACTCTTTGCTAGTTGATGTGAGGCGTATTTAAAGCCTCTGCCCAATCTTTTCCTTTGCAACGTGGGCATTGTTGCTGCAGATGATTTAAATGTTGGGTCATACCACAGTACATACACGAATAAAAAAGTGCCGGATTTAATTGATCTGTCTTTTTATAATGGTTTGGAAAGAGTGGCAATCCCCATTTTGTGTCGTCATTGGCATAGAACAGCAGACTTAAACAGCCATCAGTTTCAAGCAAAGCGACTTTGACTTGTCCGAGATGTTCAACACTTTGCTGGCGCATTTCTGCAAAAAATTCATCATGGGAATATTTTTCTTTTCTCATATCCTGTATCACCATCAAGCCATCTTCGACAATACAAAGTGGTTTTCCTTCCAGCAGGATTTCCACTTTCTTGCTTTTCATCATGGCCCAAGTCACTAGGCGATATAAAATAATGATGGTACACATGACCACGAAAGCTTGGGCAATCGGTGCATCATCAACAAACATCGGATCGCCGGCGGCACTGCCTAAACTCAGAATGATAGCGACTTCAAAGATTGAAAGTTGTCGGATGCCGCGTTTCCCGGACAGCTTTAAAAAGATCAGGATAAGCAGAAACATGACACAACAGCGAATGATGATTTCTACGACCAGTTCCCAAGTCGTATCGTGGATGAAAACACCGATAAGATCCATTATTGATTTACTCTTTCTTATAATTTGTAAGTGCTTATATTCTACGCAATAAAAATGAGCTTATGTTTTAAATAAGCTCATTTTTTTATAGGAGAGCAGGGACTACATTTTATCCCAGGCATCTTTGATGGCTTGTTTGGCCTGTTCCCATTTTAATCTTGATTCGGCTTTCAGCTCTTCCCAAGATTCTTTAAGATTGCCTTCTACGTCTTCGAACTGGGTATTACGATCATGTTCAGATCGTGCGCGGCTGCCTAACTCATATGCTTTGGAAAAGTCCCGGTCGTAATCGAGGTCTGGTGTATCCAGTGAAGCTTCCTGATAATAAGGACGGGTCACATAGCTTTCACGCCAATGATCATTTGGATCGATACTTACACGTGAACCTTGATTATTTTGATCAGTAATATTCTGATTTGTCATTATCGTTCTCCAGCAAATTTTCCAATGTATATAAAATTTAGGAGAATATTAATTTATTCTCCTAAATATTTACGGATCTCAAAATAATCAAAGCTTATTTCTGCTGATTATTTTGGTTTGATCCTTGGTTGTTAGAATCTTTTTGATTAGATCCTTGTTGCTGACGGTTGTCATTTTGCTGCTGTTGCTGCTGACGGTTGTCATTATTTTGGTTTTGCTGATTTTGCTGGTTTTGTTGCTGCTGCTGTTGGTTATTGCGCTCTTGATTGCTTTGATTATTTGTATTACTCATGATCGTACACCTCATTTGGTTATTGATATTATCTGAGTAAATCAGATGGTTTAATTAAAACATATTTTTATCCGAAGAATAGGGCAAGCCTGTTTCACTTTATTTAAATGTAATATACAAATTTTCATTAAATAATGCTTTTTTAAGAGCTTAATGGTTGTAATCAAGTTTTGATGAAAACAGTATTAATATAAGTTGATATCAACGTAACATAAAGCAACATAAAATAGGGTTTCTCCTTTCTTATATATCTTTTTTCTTGATAATTTTAACAAGATTTGTGCATATATCTTTGAGTAATCTTTCCAGCTTTTTTTCAGGGCTACCTTTATATAGATTTCTGAAATTATAGTTTTTATTTTTATAGTTTATGCAGTAAAAGAATGTTCCAACTGGCTTTTGTTTGGTTTCAGATCCTCCTGGCTTAAGCAAGCCGGTACAGGAAATATAAATATCAGATTTAAAGATATGTTTGCCTTTATTAATCATTTCTTCAGTAATTTCACTTGATTCGGCGCTATATTTTTTAATCATCGCAGGAGAAATTTTAAGTACTTTTTCTTTTACTTTAAGGTCATAGCAAACCAGACTACCGGTCAGAATATCCCCAGAAAATGGACTCAAAGAAAACTGGTAAGATAAATAACCAGCTGATGCACTTTCCAGAAAGAAGATAGAAAGTTTTTTTTGTGCGAGTAATTCACAGGATTTCTTAAACATGGCTTTCTCGAATAAAACTCATTCATTAAATTATTAATTATTTTGAAATCTATTTTATGGATAAATAATTCAAAATATTAAAATGTAAAAATATACTTTTTCTATATGGTTGATATAAAAGGTTTTTAAATTTTATGTGTTTCAATATTAACCTGTTTTAACAAAATGTTGGTAGGAATAAAGGATGAGCAAAGTAAGGTGATTTTATAGTTTCGATTCGGAGAATGGAAATGTCTGTTGTCGTAAAAAAAAGATTACTTGATTTGTTGCAGGACGATCATAAAAATTATTACGAGTTAGTTTCTTTCTTCCTCGATGGGGATATATCTAACTTTGAAAAAGAGAAAAAAGCCGTTAATTTTTTAAAACAAGAATTTGAGATGATGAAACCGAGCAAGATTTCTTTGCCCAATCAAATTGAAGAAATCCGTGCTTGGTATAACAATGAAAATCGAAAAGTATGTCAAGACTATCAGGAATATTTGAGCCAGCGTAATGCAGGAGGCGAGCGAGAATATTTTAAAAATATCGGGCAGGCCTTTGAATTCCTACTTAAAGTTGCCCCAGTTAAAAAGGTAGACGGTTCCTGGCTATACAGCATTGTCAATTACTGGAATGATCCGGTCTTTCATGATCTGATTCTGATCTATCTGGAAGAGCTTGGCTTAGGGCAGGCAAAAGCCAATCATGTCTGCATTTATGATGATTTATTGCGTGTATTGGGACTGGATGATTTTGAGCTGTTTCTGGATGATGAATATTACCATCAATCTGCGGTTCAACTTGCACTCGGTTATGCTCCGCCAGAGTATATTCCTGAAATC
Source organism: Acinetobacter courvalinii (assembly GCF_014635545.1). Taxonomy (GTDB): domain Bacteria; phylum Pseudomonadota; class Gammaproteobacteria; order Pseudomonadales; family Moraxellaceae; genus Acinetobacter; species Acinetobacter courvalinii. Next base: position 1,443,408 of record NZ_BMDA01000001.1, on the reverse strand, counting down.
ATTGGCTTTAATCTCGGCTATGAGCAGCTGCCTTTACATCTTCTTATCACCAACTATGAACTTAAAGAGTTAGGAATCGAAGCCAAGTATTTCAATTTACATATTACCATTGATAATCTAGACAATGGCCATGCACATAAATCCCTGAAAGTCTTTGAAAATGTTTATAAAAAATATAAAGATAAAGATGTTTTCATGCAGAAGGTAAAACGTGGTTATGCACTCAATCAGCAAGGCATATCCTCCCGGCAAATTATTAAAAACCTGAATCTAGAAAACTTTGTTTATAAAATCTTGAAGCGTAAGGCACTCATCGGACAACTGGTGCATAACGAAAAACAGTTTGTTGGGTGTAAATCCATTAATCAGTGGTTGGCTAATCCTCAAGAAATTGGCAGCTTCATCAATCAACTGGTTGAAAAGCGGTGGATTAAATTTAATTGTGATCCGGAAGAAAGTGTGTTCTGGCGCATGATCAGCCATGAAGACGGAAAAATGTATGGGGTGTTTACTCCGGCCGAAAGACAGATTATTCACGACTGGATTGCAGGCGAACAATACTCAACCCATGTATTGCCGTATAAGAATAGCCTAAGTAAAGAACAACCCTTACATGACTATTTATTTAGTTATATCTCGGATGGCGAACTGGAACATTTACAAAACAGAGTCAGCCAGACAGACAATTTTGCACTCAAGCTTTGTAAATTGACGCCTTTTCTCGCCCCCGAATCCCATCACAAAAGCATCGGTTTATGGAGTACGCAGAAATATGCAGAACTTTTATTTCCTTATTTAACCGCTTCGCCGCGTTAAGTGAGGAAACATGAGCAAAACATCTCATCATTTTTATATAGCCAACAATAAACAGGGTAGCCCAATGAATGACGATCTTAAAGAGAATAATAGCCAAAGTGCTTTAGCTGGGAATACACCAGATAAAATGAATCAAACTGACAAGACCAGACAGCTTGATCAGGTCAGAAGTGATGCGACCAATGAAGCGCTCACCACCAATCAAGGGGTCAAGATTTCAGATAACCAGAACAGTTTGAAAGCGGGCGTACGCGGTTCGACTTTACTTGAAGACTTTATTTTACGTGAGAAAATTACTCACTTTGACCATGAGCGCATTCCGGAACGGATTGTACATGCACGTGGTGTGGGTGCGCATGGCTATTTTCAGGCCTATGAAGGCAATGAACGTTTTACCAAAGCCGGCTTCTTGACTGACCCGAGCATACAGACGCCTATTTTTGTGCGTTTTTCTACCGTTCAGGGACCTCGTGGTTCAGCTGATACGGTACGTGATATTCGCGGTTTCGCCATCAAGTTCTATACCCAAGAAGGTAACTTTGATCTGGTGGGGAATAATGCCCCTGTATTTTTTGTTCAGGACGGGATTAAATTTCCGGATTTTGTTCATGCGGTTAAACCGGAACCACATAGAGAAATTCCGACTGGCGCTACCGCCCATGATACCTTCTGGGATTTTGTCTCACTGGTGCCTGAATCTGCGCATGCAGTCATGTGGGCCATGTCAGACCGTGCGATTCCGCGCAATTTACGCTCGATACAGGGCTTTGGTGTGCATACCTTCCGTCTGATTGATGCACATGAAAAAGCACGCTTTGTGAAATTTCACTGGACGCCTAAACAAGGTTTAAGCGCGCTGGTCTGGGATGAAGCACAAAAACTGGCAGGTAAAGATCCGGATTTCCATCGACGGGATCTGTATGAAGCCATTGAGCAGGGCCTCTATCCTGAATGGGAACTGGGAGTGCAGATTGTTGAAGAAGAAGATGAAATGAGCTTCGATTTCGACCTGCTGGACCCGACCAAAATTATTCCCGAAGAGTTGGTCCCGATTACCCCGATTGGAAAGTTCGTATTGAATCGTAATGTCGACAACTTTTTTGCGGAGACCGAGCAGATCGCATTTTGCCCGGGTCATATCGTGCCAGGACTTGATTTTACCAATGATCCGTTGTTACAGGCGCGCTTATTCTCTTATACCGATACCCAGTTAAGTCGTTTGGGTGGGCCGAATTTCCATCAGATCCCGATCAATAAACCGGTCTGCCCATTCCATAATAACCAGCGTGATGGCATACATCAGCATCAAATTCATAAAGGTCAGGCCTCTTATCAACCTAATTCGATCGATAATAACTGGCCAATTGAGATTCCGCCTGCCGCGCAGAATGGAGGCTTTGAAAGTTATCAGGAGCGTATTGATGGACATAAAATTCGCCAGCGCAGTGAATCTTTCTCGGATCACTTCTCACAAGCCCGTTTGTACTATCAAAGCCTGGCACCGCATGAGCAAAAACATGTGATAGATGCCTATACCTTTGAATTGAGCAAGGTCCAGCGCCCACACATCCGTGAGCGTGAAGTTCAGGAAGTGCTGGCCAATATTGATACTGATCTTGCCAAGCAAGTCGGGCAAAATCTCGGGATTGAAGTGCCAGACTTAAAAGAAAACTTCAGGCATGCCAGCATTGAAAAATCTGAAAAACTATCTATGCAGGCATTTATTCCAGAGGATATCAAGGGCCGTAAAATAGCGGTACTGATTCATGATAAAGTCCATGCCGAGAGCTTACGTAGCATTATCAACTGGTCGATTCAGGAAAATGCCATTGTGCATTTACTGACACCAATGCTGGCGCCTGTAAAAGGCTCACGTGATGAAGTGATTCCTTCAGATGGTATGCAGAAAGCCGAACCCTCGATTATCTATGATGCGGTGGTGATTGCCGATGGTGACAATCTGGATGCCGTTTTAGCCGATGGTGTGAGCAAGCATTACTTGCTGGAAGCCTATAAACATTTAAAACCGATTGTGTTGCTGGGTGACAAAGCTGAGTTACTGGATCAGTTGGGTTTAAAACCGGATGAAGGCACGCTATTACAGGATGATTTCCTGCAGGTGGCCGACACGCTTAAACACTTACTACGCCATCATCGTGTTTGGGACAGGGAAGCCGTAGCCGAAGCCATACCTGCCTAATATAAAAAAAGCTCCTATATGGAGCTTTTTTTATATCCGTTTAAAATATTGCTCAGGCAGCAGAAAGCTTGACCAGGACTATGGCAATGCGCTCAATATGCTGATAGGCAGGTTGCTCCAGCTCTTCTCCGAACACATCTGGATCAATTTCTTCATAACTGTATTTAAAGTCTGGATAATGTTGCATCCAGTGATCGACGGCTTGTAAAAATTTATTGCCGTCTTGGCTTATTGCAATTCCTGTATATAAAAATAACGTGCCTTGAGGCGTAAGCCTTTTTATGCCTTCTGTGAGAATGTTAAAGGATAGGTCCGTGCCATCCAGTGTATTGCCGCCGTGGCGGTATTGACGTTCATGCAGATCCATCAGATAAGGTGGATTGGCAAAAATCAAATCGAAATCACCTTCCAGAGCAGAGAACAAATTGCTGTGAATGGGAAAAATATTATCGATACCTAAAAATTTTTTATTTATCTGGCTATAAAACAGAGCTTTGGGATTGATGTCGGCCGTGAAAATTTCTGTCGTTTCAGGAAATAAGCGGGCAACTGCAATAGCCACCGGAGACGCACCACAACACAGTTCTACACTGCGTTTTACCGTCTGGGGCTGGGTAAGCAAATATTGTTTAAGATGATAATGAAAGCGATAGGTGTCGGGACCAAAGAATACCGCATCGGTTTCAACGGTTGGAAAAGCGGAATGAATAAATAACTGATCATCCAGAGAAGCGACCCGAACAAGACTCAACCACTGCTGGTTTTCAATACGGATCAGGTGAGCATTTTTTAATATCAGAAACAGACGTTGATCAAGATCTTGTGGATAAAAGGGCAGATTCCAGCCAAAGATATCCTTTAAGTTTCGAAGTTCATTGGGTAAATTTTGCTTACGCATAAAAATCCGTTCATGGCTGAGCGGAGTAATCACAGTGAAACGGTAATGTTTTTGTTTTAGAAAATTAAGTAAATACAGTAAAGCCCTCTGCTGTACAAGTTCCATATTCACGTGCTGATCCATGTTTTAGCCTCTTGTTTTTATTAAAAAACCTCCCGAAGGAGGTTCTGTGCTCACTTAGCCATTCACGATTTCACCACCATTGACATGGATGACCTGTCCGGTGATATAACTGGCATCATCAGACGCCAGAAACAAGTAGGCTGGCGCAACTTCACTCGGCTGGCCCATTCGTCCCATTGGCGTGTCCTGACCGAATTTTGCGACAGTTTCTGCATCGAAACTACTTGGAATCAGGGGCGTCCAGATCGGGCCAGGGGCAACACCATTGACTCGGATGCCTTTTTTCTGCTTCATCAGATTATTGGATAAACTACGGGTAAACGTGGTAATTGCGCCTTTAGTACTGGCGTAGTCCATTAATTCATCATGTCCATGATAACTGGTAATACTGGTGGTATTAATAATACTGTCTCCTTCTTTTAAATGAGGCAGTACGGCTTTGGTTAAATGAAACATTGAAAATATATTGGTTTTAAATGTTTTTTCCAGCTGTTCGGTACTAATATCGCCAAGATCTTTTTGTTGATACTGTACACCCGCATTATTAATCAGAATATTAATCTTTCCGAACACCTTAAGGGTTTCTGCGACACATTTTTCTGAACTTTTGGGATCGCTAATATCTTCCTTGAGCAGTAAACAATGCTGACCTTCTTGTTCAACCAGTTGTTTGGTTTTTTCAGCATCTTGTTGTTCTTCAAGATAAATAATTGCGACGTCTGCACCTTCACGGGCAAATAACACCGCGATGGAACGGCCTATACCGCTATCGCCACCACTAATCAGCACCACTTTATCTTTAAGTTTATGACTACCCTGATGGGTGGATTTAATGATTTCAGGTTCTGGATGCATAACTTGTTGCTCTCCAGGCTGGTGTTGTTGTTCTTGCGCCGGTGCAGCTGTTGGATATTGGTTCGGGTTATTGCTCATCTCTAACGTCCTTTGCTTCGATTATTTTTCATCATCTTGGAAAAAGATGTTATTTTCGGTAAGGACAATGTTTTGATAAGTTGGAATTGTATTTTTTCCGTAGAAGGTGGTAAAAAAATATAAATTCTAACGATTATAAAATGACATTTAGACAATCGCTAAAATCTTAATATGGTTACTGGCAATAATATCTTCAACAAGTGTTCTGTTTTCTGTATCTTGAGTCCAGTTTTCAATGGGTGTTGCATCTGCCAGGTTGAGGATTGCTCGAATTATTTTTTCAGCTGTTGCTAAAGTACTGTTACTGACAGCAGCTTGTTGAACGTCTAACGCCTTGGAATACTCCTGTTCATTACTGCAAATTTCAATATTTTTCATATTGTTGGTCATGTACAGGATGCGCTGTAACGGCAAGGCAATATCTTTTTTTTCTACCTTATAAAACCAGTCCGAGTCATAGGCAATCCAGTCATTATGATTAATGTCGAGATGAGCCAGCAAAATTTCAGGACTGAGCAAACGGATAAAGGTCGATTGCAGTTCTATCACTAAATCTGTCTCTTGTTTTTTATTCATTTTAACTCTCCTAAAATTTTTTCTCTGCTCAATTTTTAATGTCTTCAATTCAATTGTTTTTTTAAACATATGCTTTGTATTTTTTTATGTAAACTTTAACTATTTAGATGAGGGTTGTAAATGAATGTTTATTTGTTGACTTTATTAATGCTTTTATCTCTGTGTGATTTAAAGCGTAAAAATCAGCGGGTAATTTTAAAATATATAATTTAAAAAAATCACAGATAACATGAACATATGAATTTCAGAAAAATATAACTGAGAAACATTTAAAAGTATTGAAACATAGCGGGGTTAGAGCAAAAGCATTTTATCTCTTATGGTGAATATAGCCGCTATATAACGGCCTATATAATTTTAATAGAGGAAGAGATAATCATGGCTAATCAAGATTCTAGAAACGATGATCAAGATAATAACTCAGGTACCTCAAACCGTGGATTCGCGAGCATGGATCCCGATCGATTACGGGAAATCGCAAGTAAGGGCGGACGTGCAGCCCATGCAAGCGGAAATGCGCATGAATTTACCACAGAGGAAGCCCGGGAGGCAGGACGTATTGCCCATTCCCGCGGAAATGCGCACGAATTTACCTCTGAAGAAGCACGTGAAGCAGGCTCTCTAAGTCACAGAAATGGTCGTCGTTCTAGCAGTCGTGACGATGAGGATGACGATTATGAGGATCGCGGTGGTCGCGGCCGAGGTCGTAGCCGCAATGACGATGACGACGATGATTATGATGATCGCGGCGGTAACCGTTCTGGTGGCCGAGGTCGCAGCCGTCGTGATGACGATGATGAAGATGATCGTGGTGGCAGCCGTTCCGGTGGTCGTGGCCGTAGCCGTCGTGATGATGACGATGAAGATGATCGTGGTGGCAGCCGCTCCGGTGGTCGTGGTCGCAGCCGTCGTGACGACGATGATGAAGATGATCGTGGTGGCAACCGTTCCGGTGGTCGAGGCCGTAGCCGTCGTGACGACGATGATGAAGATGATCGTGGTGGCAACCGTTCTGGTGGCCGAGGCCGCAGCCGTCGTGATGATGACGATGAAGATGATCGTGGTGGTAACCGCTCCGGTGGCCGAGGCCGTAGCCGTCGTGATGACGATGATGACGATGATGAAGATGATCGTGGTGGCAACCGTTCTGGTGGTCGTGGTCGCAGCCGTCGTGATGACGATGAAGATGATCGTGGTGGTAGCCGTTCCGGTGGTCGTGGTCGCAGCCGTCGTGACGACGATGATGAAGACGATCGTCGCGGTAACCGTTCAGGTGGTCGTGGCCGCAGCAGCAATGACGATGACGACGATGATTATGATGATCGTCGCGGCAACCGTTCCGGTGGCCGAGGTCGTAGCCGTCGTGATGACGATGATGAAGATGATCGTGGTGGCAACCGTTCTGGTGGTCGTGGTCGCAGCCGTCGTGATGACGATGAAGATGATCGTGGTGGTAGCCGTTCCGGTGGTCGAGGCCGCAGCCGTCGTGATGATGACGATGAAGATGATCGTCGAGGTGGCAACCGTTCCGGTGGTCGAGGCCGTAGCCGTCGTGATGATGACGATGAAGATGATCGCGGTGGCAACCGTTCCGGTGGCCGAGGTCGCAGCCGTCGTGATGATGATGAAGACGATCGTCGCGGTGGCAGCCGTTCTGGTGGCCGAGGCCGTAGCCGTTATGATGACGACGATGAAGATGGTGATCGTGGCAGCCGTGGGCGCGGCAATCAAAAACGCGATGAATACGGGCGCTTTACCAGCTAAATCCAGCGGTTTGATTGCATTCAATAATGGCCAGTGCTTTTTTAGCCTAAACCATTATTGAGTCACTCTTAAAGGATATTGAGTAAGTCTTTTACTCAATATCCTTTTTTAATGGGTATTTCATTTTTTGGCCGCTCAACAGCTTCTAGCAGCTCTAAAACTTTCGATCGAACTCAATATTCGCAGATCAATGATTGATCGCTTATTGCATAATCGTATGGCAGATAAGCGATCATGCTCAGCCTTTTAGATCAGTTATATGTGTAGCTTTTTTCGGTAAGTTTATTCTCGTAAATCAGTGCTGGTTTTGGTTCTTGCCAAAGTTGTTGGTAAAGCGTGATGATCTGTTCAATTGTGGGTACAACTGGATTATTTAACGGTGAACCTGAAGCCAATGCTTGCTCAGCCATAGTCTGTACCACCTGATCAAAATCACTTTTACTGACGCCAAATTCAGCTAAGCTGGGTACCGCCAAATCTCGATTAATTTCAATAAGCGTAGCAATGAGCTTTTGATTGGCGACCTCATCCGAGTCATCATAATCCGCACAGCCGATCGCTTTGGCACATTCTGCATAGCGTTCAGGCGCGGCTTGAACTGAAAATGCTGTGATGCTAGGTAACAACATGGCATTCGACAAACCATGAGGGACATGGAAAAAAGCACCAATTGGGCGGCTCATGCCATGCACTAATGCAATAGAGGCATTGGAAAAGGCAATGCCTGCCAACGTTGAGCCAAGCATCATCTTTTCACGGGCAGATTCATTGTTAGGCTGGTGATACGCTTTTTGCAAATTTGGGCCGATCAGTTTCATTGCAGCGATTGCTTGCGCATCACTATAGGGACTGGCTTTTTTACTCACATAGGCTTCCATGGCATGGGTCAGTGCATCAATTCCTGTATCTGCCGTGGTTCGGGCAGGCAGTGACATCGTCAGTTCATAGTCGATAATCGCTGCAACAGGTAAAAAGCCTAAACCCGCACAAAGCATCTTTTCGCTGGTCAGGTCATTGGTAATGATGGTGAAACGTGTACATTCAGAACCTGTTCCTGCTGTGGTCGGGATGGCAATAATCGGAAGGCCTATTTCATTGACTTGGCGGGGAAATTTATAATCAGCGATGACACCACCGTGTTTGCTTAAAATGCTGATCGCTTTTGCACTGTCTATCGGGCTGCCGCCACCAATCGCGATAATGGCATCATAAGCATGGTTTTTGACATGCTCAACACCTGTTTCAATCGAGCTCGACGTGGGTTCGGGAATGGTTTCATCAAAGTAATCACTGTCGATCTGTTCAGCCTTTAATATTGCTTGAATCTGTGCGATGTATCCTAGTGAAACCATCATCTTATCGGTAATGATCAGCGGTTTTTTTGCACCTAAACTTTTCAGAATCAGCGGAAGCTTGCTTCGTGCATTTTTGCCAATTTCCATAATCCTTGGCAGATTAATTTGATGAGACATTGTTATAAATCCTATTCTTGATTCTTGTATTTTTATATCGTGATACAACCTGTATCATTATTTATGTATATATTTTACCCGTACGCAAGTCAAACAAAAAAAGGCGTGGACTTTTCTAGAAACCAATCCTATGTACTCACTTCTATTTTTGACCTTGTGATTCAATTATTCATTATCTTGATCATTTAAAGCTGGAAAAAATTCATCTACAACTGCCTTATAGCAAAGTAATTTATCTGGAAAAGAGTCATCAATGACCTCATCGCATACCCTCAAAAATGCTCAACAACATCGTGTAGAAAGCTAAGCTGATGAAACGGGAATGGAAAGGCATCTGATCCGTCATAGAACTGTCATCACCTCAGACTATGCTGGTTCTACAACAACAAGAAACAGTTGGTTAGAGCATAAAAATAATAATTTTGATGTTTTCTAACACAACATTCTGATGGCTTCTGAACCCACTTCGGTGGGTTTTTATTTCCGAAGGAGTAAGGTCTAAAGTATATGTTTGAGCTAGAAAATAAAGTGCGCTTGAGACGGCAAAAAATGCGTAAAAGTGAGCAACTGTTTATCGCATATAAAAAGTTCCTGCAAGAAAAGAAGCGTCAGAATGATGAAAACAGTCGCCTGATTTTTATTGTCAATTATCTGGAAAAAATCAATTTTGCATTCTATGGCATGGATGGCAAACAACAGTTGATTACTGAACTGGAAAAATATTATAACGAAAATGAAATTCTGATCTAAGCCCATACATTATAGATAGAACCACCTGCCTCTTTAGGCAAGAACATTATTCCAGCTCAAGTTGATAGTCATCTTTGGTGACTTTGATTTTTATCTTTTTATACCTTCTTTTATTTGGATTTAAGGCTGAATCGGTGACTTCTGTGGCGAAGTTTGAATTTCCCATAAGATGATAATAGGCCTTATAACCAATTAAAATTTTTTGCGGTCGGGCACCATGTTCATGACTATACGCATCCAGCAGTTGGGTCAGTTTTTCGAAGGTTGATATCTCGGTCATGGTTAATGCTCTATTAAGGCCTTATTCATTATTTATTTAAACTAATCGAAGTTTGTTAAGAATTTAAGACAGTCACTCACATTTGAAGCCGCTTGTTTTCTAAAGCATTTAAGAGGGCTGGGTCATAAAATTTTCATATTCCAGCACTATTGTTTCTAGCAAATATTTTGCATAGTGATCGAAGGATGAAAAAGCGTTTTTGGGGTGGACTAATTTTAGCGGGCTGTAGCATGCAGACCTTTGCTTTAAATATTTTAATCGTCAACGATGATGGTTTAACCAGTAATGTCAAAGCGCTGTATGACGAGTTAAAGGCCAATGGTCATAGTGTGCTGGTCTCTGTGCCATGTTCACCGCAAAGTGGGCGTGGCGGGGCGATCGTGATGTACAGTGCCAGCGTAATTTCAGCAGACAATGATAAGCAGATTGCGGCTGAAAACGGCTGCCATAATGGAGCAGCAGCGATTGGGGCACCAGCCGCAGGCCCATTTAGCAAAGCCGGTTATAACAATGGCGACTGGAACTATGTGCACGGTACACCGGTTATGGCCACTGCGTATGGTCTGGATGTGGTTGCCAATAAGCGCTGGGGCAAAGCCCCGGATCTGGTCCTGTCTGGACCCAATGAAGGGCAGAATGTTGGTCGGGTGGTGGTTCATTCTGGCACGATTGGCAATGTACAGTTTTCGGCAGCCCGAGGCATTCCATCGATTGCCTTAAGTGCAGACTCCAATACGGTGGATGACAAGACCTTAAATAATGCCAATTCCGTGATTGTGGCAAAACAGACAGTCGTATTATTGAAAGAGCTGCAAAATAAAGCCGGACAGGGTACTTTGTTACCGAAAGGCATTACATTGAATGTCAACTTTCCAAAGAACTTAAGCACCAGCACGCCGTTCGCCTTCTCGAAAATTGGTAGCTATGACCTGTACAACTTTAATTTTAAAGTCAGCAAAGATGATAAAGGTGCTAATCAATACGGTTTAGGTTTTGGCATAAATTCCAGTGCCCCGACAGCAGCTCAGGCAACAGATGAAAGTGCGGTGGTGCAAAGCAAGATAGCAGTGACTGCAATGCAAGTGGCCTATGACCATCGTCCTGCAGCGCAACAATGGCTCAAGATCCGTCTTAAAAACCTGTTTAAATAAGGGGAAGGCCAATGCAACGTTGTTTATGGATATTACTTCTTGGCTTAGCCTTGAGCGCTTGTCATGATGACAACCATGACCGGCAAGAACAGCCCGTCGAGAAGCCTGAGCCAGTGCCTGCTTTAGCGGTGGGTACTTATTCGGTCAGTATCGAAACCGATCAGGAATTGCCGACAGTGGGTAAATACTATTCAGGCGCGGATGGCAGCAAGCTGCTGGTTTTGAATGATGAACAGGACCGTGCTCAGATCGTAATGCATTATGATGTAGCAACTAACACCTGGCATAGCAATCAAAGCGATAAAAATCTCAAGCTTGAGTTTGCCCATTATGAAAAAATTGCTGATCAAAAGCTAAGTGTGAATGAGCTGGTGGGACGCTATACCTTATCTTTGGCTGACGGCAGTTCAATTCCAGTTGAAGTGAAAGCGCAAGGACAAATGCTTTCACTCGATCAAAACTGTCGCTTTACAGCAAAAATCAGTGAAAGCGCATTGGCAAATACCGCGAGTTATCAATTCACTGAAAATAAATGTTCAGCCTTAAAGAATAATGAAAAAGGCTATATCGTGGTCGATCAGGAGCTGGAACCGGCTGCTTTCAGATTGTTATCAGATCGCATCGGTGCTCAGGATCTTTGGGCATTTCCATCCTAAAATGCGAGCATACCGATAAATGTGTGTTATCGGTATGCCTTCATCTTCTATATTCCTTATTTCTAGACCTTCTTGATTTTTATTCAAAATAATATTCTGCTTTTGAAGCGCTAATTTTCTGCTCTTGAGACCAATGTCTGATTTAGTTCATGGCATTTTTCTTTTTAAATTCTGTCTCCTGCAAGAATGAGCCCGAATGGAGCTTAAAAACAGCTGATGTTGGATAAGAAAAAACCTATAAAATTACACATAACATAATTTAATTATGTATTGCATAAATTAAATCTTTCTTGTAGCATGAATTTATGGTTGAGGGCCTATGCAGAAAAAGTTCATACTTTACGATTGCATGGGCTTACTTATGGAAGGAAAGGTTTCAACACGGATGCTTTTGACATACTTATAAAAACACCGGTGACCTTTTCTAAACGTAATGCATCGTAGTACCAGTTTGTTGAGTCAGCTTAGCTTAGCCAACACAAAACATGGGAATTTGCATTCACAACGGATGAATTAATCTAAATAAGGGAAACTAGATGGACATTTTAGATAACCCATTAGAACTATGTGGTTTTGCTTTTATTGAATTTGTTTCGACGGAAAATGGATTAGACCAGATCTTTGAAACAATCGGCTTTACCAAGGTGGCGAAGCATAAATCTAAAAAAGTTTATTTATGGCGCCAGGGTAATATCAATATCATTTTGAATTACCAGCCAGAATCCTATGCTTCATTCTTCTTTAAAGAACATGGTCCATCTGCATGTGCAATGGGCTTTAGAACCCGTGATGCAGCCAAGGCATTTAAAAATGCAATTGAACTGGGCGCAGAGCCGATGTACTCACAAGCGGGTCCAATGGAATTGAATATTCCTGCAATCAAGGGTATTGGTGGTATGCCAATCTTCCTGGTAGACCGTGATATTTATGAAAATGACTTTGTTTTCTTTGATGATGTCGAGCGTAATCCAAAAGGCGCAGGCTTAAATGAAATCGACCATTTAACCCATAACGTTTATAAAGGACGTATGGAATACTGGGCGAACTTCTATGAAAAAATCTTTAATTTCCAGGAAATCCGTTATTTCGATATTAAAGGTGAATATACCGGTTTAACTTCGAAAGCCTTGACTGCACCTGATGGCATGATCCGTATTCCATTGAATGAAGATTCAGACAAGGGTAACGGTCAGATTGCCGAGTTCCTTGCAGACTTTAATGGTGAAGGCATCCAGCATATTGCCTTTATTACCGATGACCTGATTTCAACATGGGACAAGTTAAAAGGTTTAGGCATGGAGTTTATGACAGCACCGCCTGAAACCTATTATGAAATGTTGAAAGAGCGTTTACCGGATCATGGCGAGCCAACTGAAGAGCTGCAAAAACGCGGTATCTTGCTGGATGGCAACACCAAAGATGGTCAGAAAAAACTGTTATTACAGATTTTCTCGCAAAACATGCTCGGGCCTGTCTTCTTTGAATTTATTCAACGTAAAGATGATGATGGTTTTGGCGAAGGCAACTTCAAGGCACTGTTTGAATCAATCGAGCGTGACCAGATTCGCCGTGGTGTATTAGAAGCAAAATAAGCTAAAACTGGCAGAAACGAAAAAAGCCAGAAAGTGAACTTTCTGGCTTTTTTTTGACTGTCTAAAAATTAACGGGTTTGAATATATTGATTGATGGCAGCCACTTCGCGTTTAAACAGTTCCAGTTTTTCACTACCTTCCTGTACCGAGAAAAACATTTCACTATCCAGCGCCACGATACAGAACTCCATCGAGTGATGGGCATTAAAAATTGGTAAACCGACCGCATTGATCCCGACCAGCAGATCGCCTTGTGCGATCGCCATACCGTGTTGCAGTGTGGTCTGTTTAAGGGCAAGGAACTCATCCCAATTGCTCGGTTTGATCGGGTAATGGTTCTGTGCAGCTTTATCCCATTCAGCCAGCATCAGCGGCTTAATGATTGCCTCTGGCATATAAGAGGCAAATACCCGTCCCGCAGCGGAGTTGATCAGAGGCATAACCGAACCCACTTTGGTGACAATTGAAATCGGGTGGTTTGACTCAATGGACTGCACCACGAGCGGGCCTCTAGGTGACCATTTACTGATCTGGATACCGCAACCAATCTTGTTTTGTAATTCGTAAATCAGATGCTGTACCAGTTGTAATACATCGGTATGCTGAATACAGTTTAGACCCAGACGCCATGCCTGATCACCCAAGGCATACTGACCATCTTCAAGCTGTTTGGCATAATTCATGCGGATCAGGCTGACCAGATAACGGTGAACCTTGGCAGGGTGCATATCCAGTCGGCTAGACAGTTCTTTTAATATAATCGGTTTGTTATGTTCCAAAAGGGCATTGAGTACGGCTAAACCGACCTCAAGTGATTGAACCCCACCAGATAACTTTTCTTCAATCATTCATTAACCCTTAATCTGCATACGTTCGCGATCCGTATTTCGTTTTACTGCAGTACATAATGCCTGAGCATGAGCTAAAATAGAAATCACCTTTTTAAATGATTTAAATAGGTGAATTGTATAAGCATACAATTGTTTTTAATCAGCTTACACGATATTTGTATGGCAAGCATCGATCGGCCATGAACAGCCGATACCTGACTTAAATTCAGGCAATAAAAATCGGCATTGAAGCGATAGATCCCCAATGCCGAACGCATGAAGATGAATTAGGCGCCTAATTCATCTTCATGTAGGAAGTGCGTATGGTGTGGGGCACGTTTGGTTCGGCTCCATTCGTCCAGCATTTCCAGTTTCATTTCTTCGGTAATGCGTGCAATTTTTGCATCAGCATGCACATCATTGTAGGTCAGCTCCAGACGGTGACCATTAGGATCAAAGAAATAGATCGAATGGAAAATACCATGGTTGGTGACACCGAGCACCTTGACCCCGTTTTCTTCCAGATGTGCTTTTGCTGTCATCAAGGCATCTAAGTCTTCAACTTCAAAGGCAATATGTTGCACCCATTGTGGTGTATTTTCATCACGTCCCATTTCAGGCTGGGTCGGGAGTTCGAAAAATGCCAGTACATTGCCTTGTCCGGCATCGAGAAAGAGATGCATATAAGGATCGAAGGCTTTGGTAGACGGCACATGGTCTTCTGCAAAGGCCAGAATGAAATCCATGTTGAGCATTTTTTTATACCATTCCACGGTTTCTTTGGCATCTTTACAGCGATAGGCCACATGGTGAATTTTTTTAATTGCAAAGCTCATGATAAAACTCCTTTTATCGCTATTCCCAATCTGGTTGTTGTTCTGGTGCAGCATGTAAAAATGCTGGAAGGGTTAGACAATGTTGATAAATCGATTCAATTTTTGGAAAAGCGCTTAAATCTATTTTGAAGCGCTTGGCGTTATAGACCTGAGGAATCAAGCAACAGTCAGCAAAAGTGGCTTGTGTGCCAAAACAGAATTGCCCATTGGAATGCTGCAACTGTTTTTCCAGACTTTTAAAGCCTTCAATAATCCAGTGCTGATACCATTGATTTTTTTGCTCATCGCTGACCGCAAGATCATTTTTGAGATATTTCAACACTCTCAGGTTATCCAGCGGATGAATGTCACAGGCGATGACCTGAGCAAAGGCCCGTACTTGAGCGCGCTCAATCACATCTTTAGGCAACAGTGGCTTTTCTGGATACTGTTCTTCCAGATATTCCAAAATACTGAGTGACTGTGAAAGCGCCTGATCCTGATCAATCAGCGTAGGAACAAGTTGGCTTGGATTCAGCGCAACATAATTTGCCTGTTGCTGTTCATTTTTGACTAAATGAACAGGCTGAGTTTCATAGGCAATCTGTTTCAGGTTCAGCGCAATACGGACACGGTACGCGGCCGAGCTACGAAAATAGCTATACAGTTTCATAGCGCTCGTCCTTTTGTTCATTAAAAGCAAAGTGACGTGCGGGTAAAATGGTATTGGCAACTTCGCCAAAGCCCACGCGAATGCCATCTTTTTCACAATAACCTTTCATGACCACACGATCGCCGTCTTCAAGGAAACCACGTGTTTCACCGTTGGATAGCTGAAGTGGCTTGGTGGTATTCCAGGTCAACTCAAGCAAGCTGCCGTAAGAGTTTTCAGTTGGCCCTGAAATAGTACCAGAGCCCATTAAATCGCCAACCTGAACATTACAGCCTGCAATGGTGTGGTGGGTCAGTTGTTGTGCCATTGACCAGTACATATATTTAAAGTTGGTCTGGCAAATCACTTCTGCTTGTTGTGCTTGAGGGGTTTGCACTTCAACACTCAGATGAATGTCATAGCTGTTGGCAACATTTTCCTGTAAGTAAGCAAGAGGTTGCGGTTGTTGTTCCGGGCCTTGCACTTTAAATGGCGTTAGGGCTTCCATGGTGACGATCCAGGGAGAAATCGCGCTGGCAAAAGTCTTGGCATTGAACGGGCCCAGCGGAACATATTCCCATTGCTGGATATCACGTGCTGACCAGTCGTTTAAGAGCACCATTCCAAAGATATGATCCCATGCATTTTCAATCGCAATCGGTTCACCCAGTTCAGTCGCTTTACCCACCACAAACGCCGTTTCCAGCTCAAAGTCGAGCTTGCGTGTTGCTGAAAAAACAGGACGTTCTTCATTCGGTAACTTGATCTGACCAGAAGGGCGGACAATATCTTTACCACTGACGATTACAGAGCTGGCACGACCATTATAGCCTACTGGCAGTTCGCTCCAGTTAGGGAGCAGTGCATTTTTCGGGTCTCTAAACATGGTGCCCACATTGGTGGCATGTTCTTTAGATGAGTAGAAATCGGTGTAACCAGGCACATGCACAGGTAAATGCAGGGTAATGCTGTCTTGTTTGAATAAGGCTTTCTGGCGTAAGTCTGTGTTATCGCGTAATGCAGGATTTTCAGCAGACAGTAAGCTTTGTAAGGTTTTACGAACGGCTTGCCAGTTTTGTTTACCGGTCTCGATAAATTTATTCAGTGTGGTTTGATTAAAACAGTTCGGCACACTGCTGTGGAGTAGGCCATCTGCTTCCAAAGCTGCAAGATCGAGTACCCAGTCACCAATCGCAACACCAACACGCTGATCTCCTTGGGCTGTTTCGCTAAAGATTCCGTAAGGCAAATTATGAATTGTGAAATCTGATTGTGGATCAATCTCAAGAAAAGAGTTTAATTGTTGCGCCATGTTGTACCTTCCTTGTCTCTCATTCTGTGAAAAACGTTTAAATTTTTATCTTGCTATGTTCAAGCTTTTGAAAAAACGATACATATTTTTCGTCTTATCCATTGAGCTGTCTTGGCTCAAGCAAGAAATATCGACTTTATGATTTCTATCATACTGAAAATAATTAATTACGCAATACATAATTTAATTACATTATTCATAATATTTGTTATTTATTGAATTTTCTGTTTATATGCGCGGTTATCTGAAAAGTAAATCAAATATTTTTTGATTAGAGGTAGGCATTGGTGATTAATTTATGATATACGTAATTTTAGATAAAAAAATTACGCTACAAGGACGAGAATAATCATATGTCAAAACAGGAGCAAGGAAACCTGAAACATGGTTTAAGCAATCGGCACATCCAGCTTATCGCGCTAGGTGGTGCAATTGGTACAGGTCTGTTTCTCGGGATTTCCCAATCAATCAAGTTGGCAGGCCCCTCGGTCATATTGGGTTACGCGATTGCAGGACTGATTGCATTTTTAATGATGCGTCAGTTAGGTGAAATGGTCGTACAAGAGCCAGTGAGTGGTTCATTCAGTCATTTTGCCTATAAATACTGGGGCTCATTTGCAGGCTTTATGTCGGGCTGGAACTATTGGGTACTCAATGTTCTGGTGTGTATGGCAGAGTTGAGTGCAATTGGTCTCTATATTCAGTATTGGTGGCCTGAAATACCGACCTGGGTTTCAGCACTGGCTTTCTTTATTTTAATTAACGGTATCAACCTGTTACACGTCAAATTTTTTGGCGAAATGGAGTTCTGGTTTTCCATTGTCAAGATTCTGGCAATTCTGGCCATGATCGCCTTTGGTTCCTATTTGCTAGCAACCGGCACAGCAGGGCCACAGGCCAGCATCAGTAACCTTTGGGCATTAGGTGGATTCTTCCCGTTTGGTGTTGAAGGTTTAGTCATGGCGATGGCAGTCATTATCTTTGCCTTTGGTGGCATCGAGTTGTTTGGGATTACTGCAGCTGAAGCGCGTGAACCGGATAAAACCCTACCCAAAGCCGTCAATCAGATTATTTACCGTATCCTGATTTTCTATATTGCGACACTTTTCATTCTGTTTGCATTATTTCCTTGGAACCAGATGGCACAAGGTGGAAGTCCATTCGTGATGGTGTTTGCCTCACTGGATAGCCAGGGTGTAGCGACTTTACTTAACTTTGTGATTCTGACCGCAGCCGTATCAGTTTATAACGGGACCAGTTATTGCAGCAGCCGTATGCTATTAGGTCTGGCTCAACAAGGCAATGCACCGAAATTCCTCAAGCATATCAATAAGCGCGGGATCCCAACCAATGCTGTTTATCTTTCAGCTTTTGTAACGGTTTTGTGTGTATTGTTGAACTATGCATTTCCTGAAAAAGCATTTGGTCTATTGATGATGCTGGTGGTGGCTGCCATTGTGATTAACTGGGTGGTGATTTCGTGGACACATCTCAAGTTCCGTAAAACCATGCAGGCTCAAGGCGTTACAACCAAATTTCCAAGTATTGCCTATCCATTTAGTAATTATCTTTGCATGATCTTTATGCTGGGAATCTTGGTGGTCATGTCATTAACACCAGATATGCGTATTGCGGTGATGATGATTCCTGGCTGGATTCTGTGTTTAATGCTGGCGTATTATTTGAAGCAGCGTAAGTTGAAAAATGCGCAACCCAGTGTTGCCTTGAATACAGATGCATAAATTTTGAATAAATGATGTAAATAAAAGGGCTGAATTTTCAGCCCTTTTTGTTAAGAAAAATAAGATTGAATTTAAATTATTTTTAGAAAATTCTCTTTGCAAATAACGGATCAGATCTTGTCGATGGATAAATGAGTGAGATTCTTTTTTAGAAAGGGCTTTTTTTATTCATGTATATCGTATACGATATTCAAAATGTAGAGTAAGCCAATTTATCTAATATTCGTTTTTAAATTGGAAGCACACGAATGCATAACCATGAATGGTTTTAATCTTGATGATAGAGGAATAATTATGAGCAATATTTTTACAGGATGTATCCCGGCGTTGATGACTCCATGTACACCTAACCGTGAGCCTGATTTTGATGCGCTTGTGAAAAAAGGGCACGAACTGATTGAAGCTGGAATGAGTGCGGTTGTATATTGCGGCTCAATGGGGGACTGGCCGTTATTGACCGAAGCTCAGCGTCAAGAAGGTGTCGCTCGTCTGGTAGCTGCGGGTATCCCGACAATTGTGGGAACTGGTGCAGTGAATACTAAAGAAGCAGTCTCTCATGCGGCACATGCTGAAAAAGTGGGTGCGCACGGATTGATGGTTATTCCTCGAGTGTTGTCACGTGGCGCTTCTCCAGCCGCACAAAAAGCCCATTTTTCTGCCATATTAAAAGCTGCACCAAATCTGGCTGCGGTCATTTATAACAGCCCATATTATGGCTTTGCTACTCGCGCTGACTTATTTTTTGAGTTACGTCGTGAATTCCCGAATTTAATCGGTTTCAAAGAATTTGGCGGTGCGGCTGATATGCGCTATGCGGCGGAGTTTATTACTTCGCAAGATGAGTCTGTCACCTTGATGGCGGGTGTGGATACCCAAGTCTTTCATGGTTTTGTGAACTGTAATGCAACAGGGGCAATTACAGGAATTGGCAATGCATTACCGAAAGAAGTTTTACAGCTGGTGGATTTAAGCAAAAAAGCTGCAGCAGGTGATGCGAAAGCACGTCGCTTGGCTCAAGAGCTGTCTGGTGCTTTAGAAGTACTTTCATCATTCGATGAAGGAACAGATCTGGTTCTTTATTATAAGTACTTAATGGTACTGAATGGGGATAAAGAATACAGTTTGCATTTCAACGAGACAGATGCATTAAGTGAATCTCAGCGCAAGTATGTTGAAACGCAATATGCATTGTTCCGTACTTGGTATCGTAATTGGTCTGCTGAGATCTGAGTAAGCTCTGTTAATTTTAAAAAAGGCTAGGAAATCTAGCCTTTTTTAGTTCTGATAAGCTGGTTTAGATCTCAGTCCTTTTTTTTAGTCAGCACGATCACGCATAGCAAAATCAAGACTAGTCCTAAATAGCTATTAAACGTCAGGCTTTCCCCGACTAAATAGACAGCCAATAAGGTGGCCACCGGAATTTCTACCAAAGCTAAAGTCATGGCTTGGCTGGCAGGAATACGTTTTAGTCCAAAGCTAAAAAATAAATACCCCAGAAACATGGGAACAAGGGGAATATAGAGTGCTACCCAGATATTCGTTGCATAATCGAATAAGTGAGTTGCTGTAATGAACAGGGTTGGAAATAAGAGAACCGCTGAAATACCAAAAATAACGCCCATTGCAGCCCTTGAATCCACCCCTTCATGAATGAGGTTTTTCATGATCCAGGAGTAAGTCGCATAGCTGAGACTGGAAAGCAGCCCAAAAAATATACCTAGGATATGCTCAGAAGAAATAACCTGATCTTGAGGGCGATGGTCACTGGAAAAACAAAGAAAAACAATTCCAGTGAAACCGAGAACAAAGCTGATGAACCATTGCAGAGAGAGCTTACGTTTGTCGAAAAACCATTCCAGCAAAACTGAAAATAAAGGAGCGCAACCAATTGAAATGACAGTTCCGACCGATACTCCTGCCAAAGAGACAGAGGAATAAAAAGCAAAAGGGCAAAGGATTGAAACAATAACGGCGATGCAAATCTTGGTCTTGAAATTAAACAGTTTTAGGTAATTTTTTTGAATTGCTTTAAAACTGAGACATGCGTGAATTAAGCCGCCGAAACATACTGAAAGGCTGGCGATGACGATTGGGCTGATCCCCTTAGCAAAAGAAGCTGCTGTGCCTGCGCTTCCCCATAAAAAAGCAGCAAATAATACAGATAGGAAACCAGTGTAATAATTGAGGGAAAAAGCTGGTTTGGTTGGCATATTCATAAAGATTGGCTCAAACGTGAAAGCTTTTACGCAGACATTGTTGTACAGGGTAAAATGGTTTACCGTGCATAATTAAAGACTGAGTTGAGTGCTAAGAGAGAAGTTGACGTTTTCCCGTCATAAGAAATTAGAGTATGCCTGTGTATTACGATTTTAACTTGAATAAAAACTTCATCTTGATGACGATTTCAGCATAGTGAATAGTCATTTTGTCAATAAAATTGTATAAGGTATACTTTAACCAATGGTTCATTTTTTAAAAAATCTGTTCATGTCGCAGGTCAAAATGATTAATAAAATTGATTTGATCAATGCTAAACTAGATTGAATAAATATGTTTATAAAAAGCTATGATTTCAATATATTGGATGAGTTCAAAGCTTTTCTTTTTTGTCATATCTTGAGGTAAAGAGAATATCCGTGACGCTACCATCTTTTAATGTATCGGATTTAGGTGCACTACCTTCAGTGTCTGAAGTGATTGTGAAATATATTAGAGAGGCAATTATTGCTGGACATATTGCTGAAGGTGAACCAATTCGTCAGGATGAAATTGCCAAGCTTTTTAATGTCAGTAAAATCCCGGTTCGTGAAGCTTTGAAGCAACTTGAGACAGAAGGTCTGGTTGAGTTCAAAAAGAATCGTGGTGCTATTGTTACCCGTATTTCTGAAGAGGAACTGGCACAGATTTTTGAGGTACGGGTGATGCTGGAAACCAAACTGATCCAGTTGGCTGTGCCGAACATGACCGAACAGACTTATCGGAAAGCAGAAGAAATTTGTAATGCTTTTATTGACACGATGGATATCGGAAGCTGGACCACACTAAACTGGCAATTGCATGCCTGTCTGTATGAACCAGCACAACGTCCCTATATGCTCAGTTTGATCCGTTCGATTTACGACAAGATTGAGCGTTATCTCAGGCTACAAATGAATGTCTCATCCGGTAAATCCAGAGCCAATGATGAACATAAAGAAATTGTGAAAGCCTGCAAAGCGAAAGATGTTGATTTGGCGGTCAGGTTGATTGAAGAGCATATTAATGGTGTGTGTCAGTCATTATATGAACATCTGCCACATTACAAGGCGAACAAAAAATAAGTGTAGTTGATGTTTGTCCCTTATTGCTATGAGTTAAATTAGGTCCAATGACCTAATTTTTTTGTCTTTGATTTTTAAAAAAGTTCTCGTCTAAAACTATGCCGATTTCGTCATATTTTAAGTCGAAAATGATCAAGCCTGATATGTTCTGTTGAGTCATCCTAGAAAAAAATGAAAGGATATTCGGATGAAAACAGTAAAGGTTTTGGATTCACATACAGGTGGAGAACCGACCCGATTAGTGCTTGAGGGTTTTCCAGATCTGGGCTCAGGCGATATGGAAAGCCGCCGTAAGATCTTGTCAGAACAATATGATCATTTCCGTACAGCAACCATGTTGGAACCACGGGGTAATGATGTTCTGGTTGGTGCTTTATTATGTAAACCTGTTAACCCTAAAGCCAGTGCTGGCGTGATTTTTTTTAATAACACAGGTTACTTGGGCATGTGTGGTCATGGAACCATTGGCTTGGTGGCTTCCTTGGCACACCTGGGACAAATACAAGTAGGCACCCACTTAATCGAAACGCCTGTAGGAGATATTGAAGCGACCCTGCATGAGGATGGTTCGGTCAGTGTCCGCAACGTACCTGCATATCGTTACCAAAAAGCGGTCGAAGTTGAAATAGCACAGTATGGAAAAGTGACTGGCGATATCGCTTGGGGGGGAAATTGGTTCTTCCTGATCAATGACCATGGTCAAAGTGTTACAAGTGATCATCTAGAACAACTGACTGAATACGCATGGACCGTGAGACAAGCACTAAACGCGCAAGGGATCACAGGCAAGGATGGACAGGAAATCGACCATATCGAGTTATTCACAAGTGATACCGAGGCGGACAGTAAAAATTTTGTGTTGTGCCCTGGAAAAGCTTATGACCGTTCACCCTGTGGAACCGGAACCAGTGCAAAAATTGCGTGTTTGGCGGCCGATGGCAAACTCGAGCCAGGAACGTTATGGAAACAGGCCAGCATCATTGGAAGTCAGTTTGTTGCGTCTTATGAACAGGCTGGGGAATATGTGATTCCGACGATTCGGGGTGAAGCTTATATGAGTGCCGAAGCCATTTTGTTTATGGATGAAAAGGATCCATTTGCCTGGGGCATTCAGCTATGAGCACCGATGTAATTGTCATTGGTGCAGGTATTGTCGGAGCGGCCTGTGCTTATGAGTTGGCACGGCAAGGACTAAGTGTCCTTGTTTTAGATGCGCGTATAGGAGGTGCGACAGCCGCAGGCATGGGGCATTTGGTGATTATGGATGATTTGGAAGCCGAACTCCAACTCAGTCATTGGTCGGTTCAGTTGTGGCATACATTGGGAAAGCAGCTTTCAGAAGAATGTGCCTATCGTCAGATTCCAACCTTGTGGCTTGCGAGCAGCGCTGAAGAAATGCAGGTTGCCGAAGAAAAATACCAACGACTTAGCGCACAAGGCGTCAGGTGCCAGCTCCGGTCTAGCGAAGAAATTCGCCAGCTTGAACCCCATTTAAAACAGGGTGTTTATGGTGGATTAGAAGTGTTGGATGATGGGATTCTATATGCACCCTGTGCTGCCGAATGGTTACTAAAACAATTTCCACAGCAGATTCAGTACCAACAAAGCAAAGTGACTGTCATTGAAGAAAATCGGGTTCAAGTGAGTGATGGAATCTGGTTGGAAGCAGAACATATTATTCTGGCAAATGGCATTCATGTGACAGATTTTTTCCCCGAGTTACCTATTGAGCCTAAAAAGGGGCATTTGGCTATTACCGATCGTTATCCTGAATTAAAGGTACAACATACACTGGTGGCCTTGGCCTATGCTGCCAGTACACAAGCCACCAGTGGTATCTCAGTTGCTTGTAATATCCAGCCTAGGCCGACAGGCCAGCTGTTTATTGGCTCATCGCGCCAGTTTAATACTGTCGATCCGACAGTCGAGCCAGAAGTTTTTACTCGTGTACTTAAAGAAGCGGTGGACTATTTTCCAGCATTGGCCGATCTCAATATTATTCGGGCATGGACGGGTTTTCGTGCAGCAACACCAGATGGCATTCCAGTCATTGGGCGGCATCCGGCTTTTCGGTCCGTTTATTTAGCCGTAGGTCATGAAGGACTCGGGGTGACCACGGCTACAGGTACGGCAAAGCTGATTGCTTCACATATCTGTAGATTGCCTTTCGGTATTGATCCTGAACCTTTTTTACCTGATCGTTTTATTGGAGCTGTATAAATGATCCAGCTTTTTATTAACGGCAATTGCTTGACTGTGATGGATGGAATGACCGTTGCTGCTGCTTTGGCGCAGGCAAAATCCTATAGCCGTGTGTCTGTTCGTGGGGAGCAACGTACTCCTTTTTGTGGCATGGGCGTTTGTCAGGAGTGCCGTGTCAAGATTAACGGGTTTAGAGTATTGGCTTGCCAAACATTGTGTCAGCAAGGCATGCAGGTGGAAACGCAATAATGAAAACAGAATATGATATTGTGATTGTCGGTGCCGGTCCCGCAGGCTTATCCGCTGCCATTGCAGCTGCTGAAAGCGGGGAGCGTATATTAATACTGGATAATAATCCTCAGGCCGGCGGTCAGATTTGGCGGGCAGGGCCGATTTTTCCAGATCCAGAACTGGCGCAACAAACATATAGGCAGATCCAAACCAAACCTAATATTGAGTTTATGTTTGGTGCCAAGATTGTCGCAGCACCTTTTACTGGCCAATTACTGGTTGAGCGCGCGCATGACAGTCTGAATGTGACTTATCGCCAGTTGATACTATGTACAGGTGCCAGAGAACTCTTCTTACCCTTTCCCGGCTGGACATTGCCGGGCGTAACAGGCGCAGGTGGTTTGCAGGCTTTGGTCAAGGCCGGTACGCCTGTACACGATGAGCGTATTGTTATTGCCGGATCAGGCCCCTTGTTATTGGCTAGCGCTGATACAGCTAAAAAAGCTGGAGCGCAGGTATTATATGTCGCTGAGCAGGCGAATCATTCGACAGTACGAAAGTTTGCTCTACAGCTTTGGCGTTGGCCTGCAAAAATCTTTCAGGCATTGTCATTACCTCATCGCTTATATCAACCTGACAGTTATGTTGTGGAGGCCATTGGACAAGAACGCCTTGAACGCGTACGACTGCAAACTCCAAAAGGCATTATCGAGGTTGAGTGTGATCGTCTGGCTTATGGTTTTGGCCTGATCCCAAATATCCAACTCGGACAGTTGCTGGGATGTCAGATCAAAGATCAGGCCATCGTTGTCGATGAATATCAGCGTAGTTCACAACCACAGGTTTTTGCGGCAGGTGAGTGTACCGGTTTTGGAGGGAGTGAATTGGCTATAGTTGAAGGGGCTATTGCCGGTTATGCTGCAATTGCTCAATATGAAAAAGCAAGGCAGTTCTTTGCCAAAAAACAGCGTTATCAACGATTTGCCACTTTGCTTCAGAAAAGTTTCAAGTTACGTTCTGAGTTAAAAACATTGGCCCGTCCACAAACGATTTTTTGCCGCTGTGAAGATGTAAGGTTTGATCAGGTTGCTGAAAGAGCGAACTGGATCGATGCAAAGTTGCATACACGTTGTGGAATGGGTGCTTGTCAGGGAAGTACCTGTGCGACTGCAGCAGCTTGCTTATTTGACTGGCCACTTTCTAGTGCTCGACCACCCTTACTGCCGACACGGGTAAAAAGCTTAATGTCGATGACGACATGTTCTTTAAATCAAAAATAAAATGTTCTAGAGTAGGACAGTGATTATTTCGGTTCTGCTCTAGCTCATGTCCTTGGCTCATATTCCTCAACTCACTTCAACATTAGACGATTTTCTAAAGAATCTGGAAAATATAGAACCTTTATTCGATGCTTTGTCTTCAGTGGTTTTTTTTATTAAAAATACGGAAGCACGCTATGTGTTTGTCAATCGAACTCTGGTCAATCGGTGTGGGTTAAAAGAGAAAGCAGCCTTGCTGGGGAAAACTTCGGAAGAGGTTTTCCCCCATTCACTCGGTAAAATATATACATCACAAGATCTGCAAGTGATTCGCCGTGGCAAAAAACTTTCTGAGCAGCTTGAACTTCATTTGTATGCGAAAAACCAGTCAGGATGGTGTTTAACCTATAAAGAGCCTTTATTTGATCCTGCTGGCAAGCTGGTGGGGATAGCTGGAATTTCCAATGATTTGAATGTGCCAGAAAATACCCATCCCGCATTTTATAAAATGGTGCAAGTTGAGGAATATATCAAGAAAAATTATGCTGAAACAATTACTTTGGCTCATTTGACTGCAATTGCCGGGGTATCAGTTGCACAGTTAGAACGGTACTGTAAAAAAATTTACCATTTAACGCCACGGCAAATGATTAGCAAGATTCGTTTGCAAGTCGCAACAGAACTATTGGCAACAGATTTAGCCATTACCGAGATTGGCTTACGCTGTGGTTATACCGACCATAGTGCATTTTGCCGTCAATTCAAACTACATACAGGCATGTCGCCGACTTTATTTAGAGGTACATATAAAGCCACTAAATCGTACGGAAAGTTGATAAACGAATCCTGAAATAGGCCTGTTCAGCGAGACGGCCTATTTCATCAACGTGTATTAGCAAGAAGTTTTTTTATCCTCGAATGCCAAAGAGCGACCTTTTGTTTCTTTGACCAGCAGGATTGAAATAATGGAAATTAGACTTGCTGCAACCAGATAAAGTGAAATAGGAGTCGAGCTATTAAATTCTTTCAATAGACTAAGGGCAATGAGTGGAGCGAGGGAACCCGCCATGATTGGTGCAACCTGATAGCAAAAAGACAGAGCGGTATAACGAATATGTGTTGGGAACAATTCTGTCATGAGAGCTGAATAGGGTGAATAAGTCATTGATTCAATAAACAGGCCAAGCACAATCGCCAACATGATGAGCCAATCATTGCCTGTATCCATTAAAGGAAAACCGATAAATCCCCAAAATGCCGTAAGGATTGCACCAATCAGATAAATTGGTTTACGCCCGAAAACATCACTTAAATGTCCCATCAGTGGAATAATGAAGAAATGAATCAGATGTGCTCCAAACATCAAGAGCAAAATCTGGGAAGTATCTTTATGCACCACAAGCTTTAAATAACTGATCGAAAAGGTCACCACCATATAGTACAAGATGTTTTCAGCAAATCTGGCTCCAATCCCCGCAATCACTGATTTCTTATGATATTTTAAGACTTCAATAATCCCCAGTTGCTGATTCTCAATAAGTTGCTGTTTTGCTTGTGCCTGCTTAAATACGTCGGCATCGTCAACATTCTTACGAATCCATAGACCAATCAGTACCACCACGGCCGAGAACCAGAAGGCACAGCGCCATCCCCAATCTAAAAATTGTTCTGGGGACAGGTTTTTAGATAAAAGCAGGAGCACCAGCGTTGCGACCAGATTTCCCAAAGGAACTCCGGTTTGGGGCCAGCTAGCCCAATATCCGCGTCGATCATCAGGACTATGTTCGGAAACCAGAATAACTGCGCCGCCCCATTCACCGCCAAAAGCAAAGCCCTGAATTAAGCGTAGGATCACCAGTAGTGTCGGGGCCCAATAACCAATTTGATGAAAACTTGGAATGCAGCCCATTAAAAAAGTGGTTATGCCCACAATAATCAGGCTGATTTGTAATAGTTTTTTTCGGCCAAATTTATCACCATAATGACCGAATACTAAACCACCAATAGGCCTAGCCAGAAAGCCAACAGCATATAAGGCAAAGGCAGCCAAAATACCATCAATAGCGCTGCCTGTTTGTTGAAAGAACAGTTCGCCAAAGACCAGTGCTGAAGCTGTGCCGTAGAGAAAAAATTCGTACCATTCTGCAACGGAGCCAACCATAGAGGCGGCAACCACCTTTTTTAAAGTTGTCATAGATTAATATCCTTATTCAAACGCTTCTCTACTGATGAGAGCTGTATGGGTTTGAGTCTCTTGTTTTGTATTTTTATTGGTATACAGATGAATCACCTGTAATTCAGATTTTTAGATTGAAATAAAAAGGAGTTCATTGTCGGCAATGAACTCCTGAATAATTTTAAAGTGCAGCTGCGGTCATTGCTCCATTGACCAAACGCAGAATCCCAAGCGGATTGGCATTTTGCAGGGCAGGTGGTAGTAAATGATCAGGGTAGTTTTGATAACACACCGGGCGAAGGTAGCGTTCAATAGCCAGAGTACCGACTGAAGTTCCGCGTGCATCTGAAGTGGCTGGATACGGTCCGCCATGTACCATTGCATCACAAACTTCAACACCCGTTGGATAACCATTAAGCAGCAGGCGCCCAGCCTTTTCTTCTAATAATGGAATAAGTACGGAGAAGTCATTGAGATCTTGTGCTTCAGCGATTAAAGATGCGGTAAGTTGACCGCGCAAACCAGCCAGAGCAAGGCTCAGTTGTTGGGCAGATTCAACTTCAATTACAATCGTTGTTGGTCCAAAGACCTCTTCCTGCAATAATTCATCCTGTTCAAGTAGCAGGGATACATCTGCTTTAAACAGCTGAGGATGGGCCTGGTTTCCCTGTTGTGCCTGCCCCGCTAAATGTTGGATTTTAGCATGGGCAAGTAATGCATCCAGTCCCTGTTGATAGCTCTGTAAGGTACCTTTGTTCAACATGGTTTGTGACGGCTGCTGTGCCATATGCTGAGTGAACTGGATTAGGAACTGACTAAATTCAGGCGATTTTATACCAAGAATTAAACCCGGATTTGTACAGAATTGACCGCAACCTAAAACAACCGAAGCACTCAGCTCTGCCGCAATTTTATCACCACGGACCTTTAAGGCCTCAGGGAGCAGAATCATCGGGTTAATGCTCGACATTTCTGCGAATACTGGAATCGGCTCAGGGCGTGCAGCTGCAAGATCACATAAAGCTTGCCCTCCTTTTAAAGATCCTGTAAAACCCACAGCTTTAATCAGTGGATGTTTAACCAGGGCCTCACCTACACCTTGCCCATAGATCATGCTGAATATCCCGTCTGGTAAGGCACATTTTTTAATTGCAGTACTAATGGCCGTTGCAATATATTCTGCAGTTGCCATATGGCCGCTGTGCGCTTTGACAATAACGGGACAACCCGCGGCAAGCGCCGAGGCAGTATCTCCGCCAGCTGTCGAAAATGCCAGTGGGAAATTACTTGCGCCAAACACCGCAACCGGGCCAATACCAGTTTTGTATTGGCGTAAATCTGGACGGGCTAAGGGTTGGCGTTCTGGCAAAGCCTGATCGATACGTGCTCCTAAATAGTCGCCACGACGTAGCACTTGGGCAAATAAACGTAACTGGCCTGTGGTTCGCCCGCGTTCACCACGGATACGCGCTTCAGGTAAGGCAGTTTCCTGACAGACGATGCTGATGAACTGATCATCTAGTGCATCTATTTCATTGGCAATGCTTTCAAGTAAATGGGCACGTTCAGCGGGAGAGGTTTGTTTAAATACGGCAAATGCGACATATGCGGCTTGAGCTGCTTGATTCACTTCTTCTGCTGTAGCCTGAGCAAACTGATAAGGTAGGCGCTCACCAGTACTTGCATCATAACTGAAAACAGCTTTCTCGCCTGCGCTTGAGCGTTGACCTGCAATAAAGTTCTGACCTGAAAGATTAAACATATTCTTCCTCATGTGATGGAAATGAAAATTAATACGAGGCCTTCTTTTAAAATAAGTTTGAAAGTAGGCTGTGTTTATGTTGACGAATCGATTGAAAATTTTTGAGAGGCAGGTTTGCTCAGCGTATTTCATATACAATGCTTGGCAGCTACAACATCTCGACAATTGGCTTTCTCTGTAAGGATCGTTATTAAGCTTCGTTGTCATCTTTGATCATGGCTTTTGGCAAACCTGAATTGATACCCCAGTAGTAACAAGCGATCGCAATCACCATAACCAGTAGGGTATCCATAGGTGCTACAAGCACATGGGAAGCACCTTCACCAAAACTACCTAAATAGGATGCAACGATCATTAAAATGTAATAGCTAATGAGCCAGCCAGAAGATTTCAATTGTTGAGCCAAACTGACTTCATGTGTTGGTACATAGCGTTTAAAGAGCACATAAAGAACGAACAAGACAATTTGTGAACCAAGTAACCACGAAATCACATTCCAGCCAGACCAATACACAATAAATGAAGCAATGATGAAAGAAACCGGACCAAGAAATGTAAAGCCTTTTACGAAGAATGGGCGTGGTAAATCCGGTGCATTACGGCGTAAAGCACCGACAGTAATTGGGGCAAGCGCATAACTGAGAACCAATGCGGCTGAAACTACAGAGATAAGCTTTTCCCAAGAAGGAAATGGCATGGTCCAAAACAGTGATAATGCAAAAGTCAGCCATAATGCATAACGCGGAATACCTGATTTCGGGTCCACTCGAGTAAAGATACGGAAAAATGTATTACTGTTTGACCAGGCATAGATGACCCGTGGCGTGGCTGCCATATAGATATTACCGCAACCGGAAGGTGAGATAATGGCATCGGATACGACCAGCATGGCTAGCCATCCTAAACCCAGTAACATGGCAATATCACGATAGGGAAGCGGGAACTGATTGCTTAGGCCTTGCCAACCATGATTTAACATATCTGTTGGTACTGCCCCTAGAAAAGCAACTTGTAATACCACATAAATCACGGTGGCCAGGACAACAGATAAAATCAAGGCAAATGGAATGGTGAATTGTGGGCGTTTTACTTCACTTGCAACAGAAATAATAGGCGTGAGACCGAGATATGCAAAAATAATCCCACCTGCTGAAACAGCGCCTTGTACGCCTTGTGCTCCCATTGGTGCAAATTCAGTCATGCTAAAATTTGCAGGTTTAAAGTGATACAGGAGGGCTACAATGACTAAAACGGGGACTGCAAACTTCAAAATACTAATAATATTATTGGCGACAGCAAAAGTCTTGATACTGAAATAATTGAGCGCAAAAAACAGACATAACAGTGCAAATTGAAATAGCCAACCGATAACACTCGGTGAGCGGATACCATCATGGATAACTGTCAGTGAGGGAAACCAGGCGGCTGCATATTCACGGGCTGCAACCACCTCAATGGCGATCAGGCTTGAAAATGCAATGACCGTAATTGAACCAAGCAGGTATCCTTGTAAG
Source organism: Acinetobacter courvalinii (assembly GCF_014635545.1). Lineage (GTDB taxonomy): Bacteria > Pseudomonadota > Gammaproteobacteria > Pseudomonadales > Moraxellaceae > Acinetobacter > Acinetobacter courvalinii. Next base: position 1,412,382 of record NZ_BMDA01000001.1, on the reverse strand, counting down.
GGGCCATGGGAAAATACCGGATAGCGGATAATCCCTCCAGCTCTAGGCAGAGCAGCGCCGAGTTCACAATAGATAATTCCTAAAATGAGAACGGCAAAACCGCCAATCAGCCAGGAAATAATACCTGCGGGACCAGCTTGTGCCGCGACATGGCTGGCAGAAAATAACCATCCTGAACCAAATATGGCACCTAAACCAATGAAGGTGAGATCCATGAGTGAGAGTTGTTTCTTAAATTGACCTGACATCACGTTTTCCTTAACGGTATTGCTCTAGTTATTTTGAATATCGTATACGATATAATTTTAATGGTAAATAGAAATGTATTACATTTTTGAATTTGATCATTAATAAATAATTAAGTAATTGAAATTTATTGTTAAATTTACAAGTAGATCAGAGTAAGGTTAATCGGCTAAGCTGGTGTTTTAGAGCAATGGCAAAAAAGACAAATAAATTTGCTGTAGCAAAAGTTTAGAAAGAATCTGAAAGAGATAGGGCATTAGCGCATTTCAAGGTATCATGCACTTCCTGAAGCCGATTAAAATAAAAGCATTTTTATTTCATCGGCTGGAATTTTTAGCTTAGTGTCCCTAGTTCAATGCCATCACTTACAATCAATACTCGGCTGTCAGGCTTCTATTTTTTCTACTATTCCATCGTTGGGACTTTCATGCCGTATTGGAACCTGTATCTACAAGATCAGGGGTTCAACTATCAAGAGATCGGCATTCTTTCGTCAATTGCCATTATTACCCGTTTCTTTGCACCGCTGATTTGGGGCTGGATTGCAGATAAATCAGGTAAACGAATGCTACTGGTACGTATTGCTACCTGGATGGAAGCCTGTATCTGGTTCGCTATATTTGTGATTCCAAATAGCTTTCAATCGGTTGCATTATTGATGCTGATTTTTAGCTTCTTCCAGAATGCTATTCTGGCGCAGTTTGAAGGGGTGACCTTATTCTGGCTGGGTGAGAAACGAGCTGAACTGTATGGCAAAGTACGGAAGTGGGGTTCAGTCGGGTTTATTGTCGGGGTATTTGTGATTGGTGCCTTACTGGAGATTATTCCGATCGCCATGCTGCCAGTTTTACTTTTAGCGATTTCATTTCTGGCCTTTCTTTGGTCATTTAGCATTAAGGAACCAGAGCATGCGCCGAGCTCGCAAAAAAAATTACAACCCTTGTGGCCTGTTCTAAAAAAACCAGTTGTAGCGGCATTCTTTAGTATTGAATTTATTTTATTATTTTCATTGGCACCTTTTTATAGTTTCTATAGTAATTTTCTCAAAGAGATTGGATTTAGTACCACACAAATCGGTAGTTTGTGGGCGATGGGGGTGATCGCCGAGATTGTCATGTTTGCGGTCGCGCAAAAAGTCTTTTTTACCCGCTTTTCTTGGCGGACACTGGTGGTGATTTGTCTGTTGCTCACCAGTCTGCGCTGGTGGCTGGTGGGGATATTAGAGAGCAATTATATTGGACAATTACTCACACAATGCTTACATGCCTTTAGTTTTGGCCTGTTCCATCTGATCGCCATGAAAGTCATTTTCCAGAATTTTTCGGCAGAGCAACAAGGCCGTGGACAAGCGCTGTATAGCACCATGTGGGGCTTAGGCGTAGCGTCTGGCAGCTTACTGGCAGGGCACTACTGGCAGATGCTTTCAGGCATGACCATCTTTTTCTGTGCCAGTGCTGTAGTGTTATTGGGGCTATTATTGGTGGTATGGCTACCGAATCAAGTGGAAACAGCAGCCAAAAGCTAGTCTAGAGCCGGATATGCTGATATTGAGGCATCCACGGTTGTGCCTGTTCAAGCTGTGCTGCCAGTTGTAGCAAGCGATCTTCCCGTCCAAACGGCGCGATAAACTGACTACCCAACGGCAAGCCTTGTTTATTCCAGTAGAGGGGAACGGACATGGCCGGCAAGCCGGTGAGATTGGCTAACTGGGTAAAAGGGACCCAGCTCAGGTTGTCCTGTACCATTTTTTCGACCAGTTTACCTTGAGCGAGATAATGTGCTTTGCCCAGTTTTAACAAGCCTTTCAAAATAGGTTTCTGCCACGTCGGTGTGGCAACTTCACCGTTCTTTGGCGCCACCGAAGCGGTGCTAGGGGTAAGATACAGGTCATATTGTTCAAAGAAAATATTCATCTGGGTGCTATAGAGGCCCCAATTATCAAGGGTATGAATATATTCTGTTGCCGTAGTTTTGGCTCCAAAAGCGGCTAATGCGATTGAATCCAGTTCAAAGTCCTGATCGGTTGCCCCATATTGCTGTTTGATTTGTGCCTGCATATAAGAAAACTGGCTAAACCATGTGGTCACGAAGTCTTTTGCCAAGGCCAACCCATCAATTTGGGGTTGATCTTCCACCACCATATGTCCCAATGATTCCAGCAATTTTGCAGTTTGTTGCACTGCTTGAATAGCATCTTGAGATACTTTGGTGCCAATCGGGGATTGAGTATTAAACGCGATTCTGAGCTTTTTAGGTGCTTGTTGAATGATGTCACTGTATTTTTGTGCTGGCGCTTCAATTCTAAAGAGTGAGGTTTGTTCAGGGCCTTGCTCGGCATCAAGCATGGCCGCACTATCACGTACAGTTTTGCTTAGAACATGCTGCATGGCTGCGCCGTGCATGGCCTCACTGAATTGTGGTCCCCACGGCGTACGTCCGCGACTAGGCTTTAAGCCAAATAGACCGCAATAAGAAGCGGGGATACGGATGGAACCACCGCCATCACCTGCACCCGCAATCGGGACAAGACCTGCCGCTACCGCAGATGCTGAACCGCCTGAAGAACCGCCGCTATTATGCTTTAAATTCCACGGGTTATGGCATGCACCCCATGCATCAGGTTCGGTAATGCCTTTAATGCCAAACTCTGGCGTATTGGTCCGGCCAAAAGTGACAATACCGGTATTTTCCCAGCGATTGACAATTTCAGCATTAAAATCAGGGATGTAATTGCGATTTTTAAGGGCATGACTACCATAGGAGGTCGGAATGCCTTGGTATTCCTGAAACAGATCCTTCACCAGAAACGGAACACCTGCAAATGTGCCAGAACGTTGTTGGCTTGCGCGCTGTTTTGCCTGTTCATACATGGGAATAATCACAGCATTGAGCTTGGGATTGACCTGTTGGGTGCGTTGTAGTGCAATGTCCAGCAATTCGGAAGCCTGGACTTGTTTTGTTTTGACTAGTTGGGCGAGGCCAAGACCATCGTATTGCACATATTCTGAAAACTTCATGGCTTTTATCCCTAAAGCTAAATTGTTATAAAGTAAAAATAAATATAAGTTGTAAAATAGAATACCTGAAAAAATAACAGAACAATCAATTAAATTACATGCCAAAAATATTGTGTTTATATGGTTATGAATGCGTGTTTTTATCAAAAAATATGCTAATTTAAGCGCATGCACCGTTTTAGATGACGACTTAATTAAATCTATGAAAAATATTTATATTATTGGATTATTATGGGCTTGCTCAACATGGACTATGGCCGAGACGGTCGTAAATAACAAGACAGCACCAACGCCTCAGCAAGTGGCTAAAGCGAATGCGATTCGTGTAACCACGCGCCCTGAAATTATGGGGTTATGGGGAATGGAAATTCCAAATAATAAGAAATGCGTGGAATACTATAATTTTCGTGGTTCCAGCGATGTAGTGATTAAAAGCGGACAGGAGTGGTCGTACGGTTTATATGATTATCAGCCTTCTGAGGATCATCAAGAGCGTTTACCTGCACTGATCTTGCAGATCAAGTATGACAATAATGAAAAAGATTGCTCTGGCCAAGCGCAGGATCAAACAGGCGAGGTTTCCCAATATTTCGTAAAATGGTCAAACGATCACACCATTGATTTCTGTGCCAGCGAGAAGGGCGATAAATGCTTTGCAACCTTACGCCGCGTATTACCTTAATCAATAAACAGATATAAAAAAGCCTCTTAAATAAGAGGCTTTTTTATTTAGGCTTTTTCAGCTTGCGGTTCAAGCTGTTTGAGCAAATGCTTTTCGAGGTAATGAATATCCATTGCCTGTTCACAGAAGTTCTTATCTTGCAGGATAAGATCTTTATGCAATGGGATATTGGTTTTAATTCCTGTCAAAATCATTTCATCTAAGGCTTGGCGCATACGGGCCAGAGAAGTTTCACGATCTTTACCATGGGCAATCAATTTTGCAATCATTGAATCATAGTAAGGCGGAATGCTATAACCTTGATAAATATGTGAATCTAGGCGAATGCCCGCACCACCCGGTGCATAGAAGCTTTCAATCTTGCCTGGTGAAGGCAGGAATGTAGTCGGGTCTTCGGCATTGATACGACATTCAATCGCATGACCTTTAACTTCGATTTGTTCCTGTTCAAGCGCTAAGCCTAAACCCGCAGCAATACGAAGTTGCTGTTCAATAATGTCGACGCCTGTCACCATCTCAGTCACAGGATGTTCAACCTGAACACGTGTATTCATTTCAATAAAGAAGAATTCACCGTCTTCAAACAAGAACTCGAATGTTCCCGCGCCACGATACTGCATCAATTTACAGGCATTGACACATGCTTCCAGAATATCCGCACGCGCTTGTTCTGGTAAGTTTGGCGCAGGTGCTTCTTCTAGCACTTTTTGATGGCGGCGCTGTAACGAGCAGTCACGATCATATAAGTGAATCGCATGACCATTCCCATCACCGAGAACCTGTACTTCAACATGGCGAGGTTTCTGTAAGAAACGCTCCATATACACGGTATCATCACCGAACCACATTTCAGCATCACGCTGTGCAGCCTGAACTGATTCCAGCAGGGTATCGACACGTTCGACAATACGCATACCACGACCACCACCACCAGAAGCGGCTTTTACGATCAATGGAAAGCCAATTTCTTTGGCTTCAGCAAGTGCGTTGTGAATGGTAACCGCATGGTCACAACCCGGTACGGTTGGAACACCCGACTTTTTCATGGCAATAATGGCAGAAACCTTATTTCCCATGAGGCGGATATGTTCAGGGCGAGGACCAATGAAAATGAAACCTGAGCTTTCTACAATTTCGGCAAATTCAGCATTTTCAGACAGGAAGCCATAACCAGGATGGATTGCATCTGCACCTGTAATTTCTGCAGCAGTAATAATTGCAGGAATATTTAAATAGCTTTCACTTGTGGTACCTGGCCCAATACATACTGCTTCATCAACGAAGCGTAAATGCATTAAGTCTTTGTCGGCATCTGAATAGATACCTACTGTTTTAATGCCAAGAGTTTTACAAGCCCGAGTAATTCGTAAAGCGATTTCACCACGGTTTGCAATTAATACTTTTTGCAACATCGGAATCCCCAGACAAATTAAGCACGGTAGCGGAAAAGTGGTTGACCGAATTGGATCACTTCGCCGTTTTTCACTAAAATTTCTTCAATGACACCGCTCTTGGTTGCTTCGATCGGGTTCATGATTTTCATCGCTTCGATGATACCGAGTGTTTCACCGGCAGAAACTGTTTGACCTACATTTACAAATGGTGCTTCACCCGGGCTTTGTGCGGCATAGAACACACCAACCATTGGAGAAGTTTCAACAGCACCACGTGGTGTTTTTGCTGCTGGCGCTGCTGGGGCAGACGCTGCTGGCGCTGTTGCAACCGGTGCTGCTGCATAAACAGGTGTAGGACGAGTTAACGAGATGGACTGGTCACCCTCCTTAACTTCAATCGCCTGTAAGTCAGATTCAATCATCAAGTCGATGAGCTTCTTGATTTTACGGATATCCATGAGTGAGCATTCCTAATGTGTTTAAAATTAGTTAGAAGATTGAATTTTTTCGATAGCGTAATCGAGTGCAAAGGAATAACCCTTCGCACCTAAGCCACAAATCACGCCAATGGCCTTATCTGATAAATATGAGTGATGACGAAATGCTTCACGCGCGTGAACATTTGACAAATGAACCTCAATAAACGGGATCGCAACGCCGAGCATGGCATCGCGTAAAGCAACCGATGTATGGGTCAGGGCAGCAGGGTTGATAATGATGAATTTCACCCCTTCAGCTTGTGCCTGATGAATGCGATCGACAATCGCACCTTCCCAATTGCTTTGAAAAGAATCTAGTGTGAGTGATGCGTGTTTAGCCTGAGCAGTGAGTTGCTGGTTAATATCCTCTAAAGTGAGATAACCATAAACTTCTGGTTCGCGCTTTCCTAGCAAGTTCAAATTCGGTCCGTGAATCACCAAAATGGTTGAGCTCATTCAGCCTGCTCCAATTCTAAAACTGCAAATGTTTTTTGCAAGATGTCTGCAAAGTTTGCTTATTATGGCATAAAATTCTGCAATTTTTTTATAATTTGTTTTAATCAATGAAGAATGTTGCATACCAAGCATGGTGCATATAATGAAAACTTTGCAAGGAATTGGCAATGTTAAAATATGACAAATTTCAGCGTATTTTCGTTTTTTTGTATTTTAAACTGAATTACCCCATTTCGTTCATGGGATTTGTGTAACTCAGCAGTCAATCTGGCGGCTGGCTGTTGATTTTTATATCGTATTTTAAACACTAAGGGATAGTCGGATTGCTTTGAAAAGCTGAATGCAGCTTTGGTTTTTATTTGTTTAAGTTTATGTTTTTAAAATATTTAATCTGAGTGTTTGGTCGTGAATTTTCCTGCTATGGGATCAGATAAAGATTGATTTTTCATATAAACAGCTGGGCCTGATCAAGTTGGAGATAAAGGTAGGATTGTTGGTAGGCATACTGCTTATGGATTGAACATTAGGGTTGTGATGACCATTGGCAAAAATGATGAAAACACGGGTTTTAGATGGCAGTTAATGACATAAAAATGTCCGAAAAAGATATGCATGAGTTCCATATCATAACAATCACTTAAGAGCTGACTTTTGATTGGCGTCAGTTCTTATGGGTCTTTCAATGCTGTCTTGGAACTTCAAGACAGCTTTTTTTTGTCTGGGATTTAACTTGCTTGGGCTGCCTGATAAATCGAGCCTAAGATACAGTGCTGTGCCTGCTCAAGATAAGTGCTTGGTTTTGGCTCCAAATCATTCCATTTATGCATTTGCTGAAACAGCCTTTCAAAATCTTCTACTTTAGGTTCAGCGCTGTTTTGCACTAAATTACGGATAATCTTCTGAATGCTAAAATATTTCTCGACATGAATCTCCGCTGAACATGGAAATTGAATCACATCAAACTCAACCAGCATTTGCCATACCTGCCTAAAGTCTTGCAGTTCCCGTAATTCCTGTTGGGCTTTCAGAATGGCACGGCTGAGTGCAATTAACGTATTGGGATGCTGTCTGGCCCAGTCCTGTGTTACGGCAAGCACCTTATCTGCAACACTCGGGATGATCTGTTGGCTGGAGCAGACAATATGGCTCAGGCCCTGAATTTCAGCTTGTGTATTCCAAGGTTCACCCACACAAAATCCATCGATCAGATGATTGCTGATGGCTTCTACCATATACGGTGGCGGTAAGATTTTCAGCTGAATGGATTGTGCCAATTCAGGACTGGCCAAGGCCAACCATTCTCTTAAGCCGTAATGATGAATTGAATACTGAAATACATGCGCGAGGGATAAAGGGTGATTATTCTGGATATATTCAACGATTTTTTGCGCAGAAGACTCGGCCGAATCGTGAGAATCAATATTCAGTTGATAGCAGAGTTTTTGGCTGATGCTAATAAAAGCGCGATTTTCACTCAGTACCAAAGGTGTTTGCAACGGAATGCCAATCTGGTCAGCCCCGATGGCCGCCGCAGGAAGCATTGCCGATAAGCAATGCGCTGCATCCAGCAGGCCAAAGGCCAGTCGATCGCGTAAACTGGCCCAAGAAGCTTCTTTGACCAGATTTACTTCTAAGCCGATTTCAGCAAAAAAACCACGCTGCTTGGCCCACAGCAGGGCAACACAGTCGAGTAAAGGAATATAGCCCAGTTGTAATTCAGTTTTTTCTAATGCGACAGAATGAATCATTTACTCATCCTTTAATTGATTATTTAACAGTTGCTGGGCATCGAGCAGGCGCCGTGCCATTTCTCCGATGGTCATACGATGGCTCATGGCATTTTTTCTGAGCAGTTGAAAGGCGGTATCTTCAGTCAGCCCATGCAATTGCATCAGCAACACTTTGGCTTTTTCAATATCTTTGCGGTCAGCCAGTTTGGTCTTGGCATCTTTGAGGTCACCCTCCAGCTTTTTATGTTTCTTATATTGCTCAATTGAAATATCCAGAATGGTATGTAAACGACTGGGGTCAATACCATCAACGATATAAGCAGTAATACCTGCATCAATGGTTTGCTTAATGGTGTCCTTATCTGCATTTTTGGTGAACAGCACGGTCGGAAGGTCAAAGTTGCTGACACAGCTTTCAATCACATCGCGATGTGGATGCTCCATATCCAGCAGAATCACATCTGCTTGGAGGTGTTCCAGTTTAAATAAATTGAAGTGATCCAGCGTAAAACAAGCCACCACATCAAAGTCATGTTCAATCAAGCATGCTTTTAGGTATTCAGCCCGAGCCTGGTCGTCATCAATAAGAGCGATCTTGAGTTTCGGCATAAGTATAAAGGTCAAAGGCTAAGTCAAAGCACATTTAAGGTCATGTGCGGTATAGGATAGAGACGATTGTTTTGAAGCAAATTTAATGCCAGTCAATAACGGGTTAAATCTGAAAATGCATTCATTGCCAGATGTTGCATAGATAGGAGTGTACTGCAATTAATAGAAAGAAAAATGAAAAAGCATTGACTCGCTAATACAAAATAAATTTGCACATTCGTGGTGCAAAAAAAGAGTTTTTTTGAAGCAATTTCAATGCTGCGTTAAAACAGTTCATTTCTTGTTTTTATAAATGGAGTGACAAAAAAGAATCAATTTTTAGAAGAGTGATTGTATTTTTAATCTATATAAAACAAATACTTGTATTATTAACAAAGTTCTATTATTAAAAGTTGGCATAGCAATTGCTGAATATTCCATGAGTCAAAGATGACTTATAAATGTTTAAGACGGCCAACGATGTCCGATCTGATCGATTTGTTGACACAACCTGATGTGTCAGCAAAGCAAATTACGTTCAGTATGGGAGATGGCAATGTCTATAGATTTATCTGCTAAAAAAGCAACTTCAATCAAGTTATTTAACTTTTCTGCACCAGCAATGCGGGCATTCCACATGAGCTGGCTGGCTTTCTTTGTTTGCTTCTTTGCCTGGTTTGCCTGCGCGCCGTTAATGCCGGTGATTGCTGGTGAATTTCATTTAAGCAAAGACCAAATCGCAAATATCAATATTGCTGCTGTCGCCATCACCATTGTGGTTCGCCTTATTGTCGGGCCACTGTGTGATAAATATGGCCCACGTAAAACCTATACTGCTTTGTTGCTCATTGGCAGCATTCCAGTATTTGGTGTGGCCGCTGCTAACAGTTATGAGTCTTTCCTGTTCTTCCGGCTGCTGATTGGTGCCATCGGTGCCAGCTTCGTGATCACGCAATACCATACCAGTATTATGTTTGCACCCAATGTGGTGGGAACCGCCAATGCAACTTCTGCGGGTTGGGGCAATGCCGGTGGTGGTGCTACACAAGCATTAATGCCTTTGTTATTGGCTGCATTGGTGATGTTTGGTGTTGAGCAAGCGATGGGTTGGAGAATTGCGCTGATCGTCCCGGGTGTGATGATGGTGATTGTCGGTATCCTTTACTGGAAGCTGACCCAAGACAGCCCTCAAGGCGACTTTAAAGCATTGCGTGCACAAGGTGTGGTGGTTGGAAATGATAAAAAAGGCGGTGTTGCGATCTTGATGCATGCTGCACGCAACTATCGTGTCTGGATCCTGTTTGCCTCTTATGCCGCGTGTTTCGGTATCGAAATTTTCATGCACAACATCATTGCGATGTATTACGTCGAGCACTTCAATTTTGGCTTAAAGGAAGCGGGTCTGGCTGCGGGAATCTTTGGTTTATTGGCGCTGTTTGCCCGGGCGCTGGGTGGGCTGGTTTCAGACAAAGTCGCACTGAAAAAAGGACTGGATGGTCGTACCAAAGTGCTATTTATCCTGATTTTGGGGGAAGGCTTATTCCTGATGCTGTTTTCACAAATGAATAGCGTTGCGCTTGCCATGATCAGTATGACGGTTTTTGCGTTGTTTACCCATATGGCTTGTGGGGCAACTTATGCCTTGGTTCCTTTTATTGATCGTGATGCTTTAGGCGGTGTAGCAGGCATCATTGGGGCTGGCGGGAATGTGGGGGCCGTTGCAGCGGGCTTCTTGTTAAAAGGTATGGTCGATATTCAAACCTGCTTGATGGTGTTAGGTGGTCTGGTGGTGTTTGCCGCAGGTTCAGTCATGTTGATCCGCTTCTCAGTTGAACATAAAGAAAAAGAACAACGTCTGTTTGAACAGGCTGTTTTAGAACGTGGCTCAGAACACAGCAGCATAGCTTAATCATTGGACAGATTTTGGGAGAAACACAATGAAATTAGTGATGATTGGTCACGGTATGGTGGGACATAAATTCATCGAAGCCATCCTGGAGAAAGCGGATGATGAACTGGAAATTACCATTCTTGCTGAAGAACCACGTATTGCCTATGACCGAGTTCATTTGACTGAATATTTCTCTGGTAAGACAGCAAAAGACTTATCACTGGCGCGTTTTGACTTTGCCGATGCGCATGGGATTGACCTCCGGTTAAATACTAAAGCGGTGGAAATTAATGCAGCTGAGCAAACGGTGACCACCAATTACGATGATGTGATTCATTATGACAAATTGGTCTTGGCGACAGGTTCATATGCCTTTGTTCCACCGATCTCTGGTAATGACCGTGAAAACTGTTTTGTGTATCGTACTATCGAAGACTTGGATGCGATTCGTGCTGCAAGCTTAAATGCGAAGACAGGTGTGGTGATTGGTGGTGGTTTATTGGGTCTGGAAGCAGCCAAAGCGCTACGTGATTTAAATCTGGAAACGCATGTGGTGGAATTTGCGCCACGTTTAATGGCAGTACAGATCGATGATCTTGGTGGCAAAGTTCTACGCCGTAAAATTGAAAATCTTGGGGTTAAAGTTCATACCCAAAAAGCGACGCAATGTATTGAAGCGGGTGAAAGCGCAACACATGTGATGAAGTTTGCGGATGGCAGCGAGCTGGAAACAGATATCATTTTATTCTCAGCAGGGATTCGCCCACGTGATGAATTAGCGCGTGTCAGTGGTTTAGCGTTGGGTGAACGTGGCGGGATTAAAATCAATGATTATTGCCAAACCTCAGATCAACATATCTATGCGATTGGTGAATGTGCACTGTGGGACAATAAAATTTATGGCTTAGTCGCACCGGGCTATGACATGGCACGTATTGCAGCAAAACATATTCTAGAAGAAGAAACCCATTGTTTTGCCGGTGCAGATATGAGCACCAAGTTGAAGTTGATGGGGGTTGATGTGGCATCTGTGGGTGATGCGCATGGCATGACCCCAAACTCACTTAGCTATTTTTATGCGGATGAGGATGCACTGGTTTATAAAAAGATCGTGGTCGATGCAGATAAAACCAAGTTACTCGGTGCAGTCTTGGTCGGTGATGCCAAAGAATACAATGACTTGCTACAAATGATGCTGAATGGCTTGACGCTTCCTGAAACACCCGAAAGTCTGATTATGCCTGGCTTTGCCGATTCAGGTACCAAAGCAGGCGGCAGTGGTGTCGATTTATTGCCTGATAGTGCCACCATTTGTTCATGTAATAACGTCTCTAAAGCCGATATTTGTCAAGCGATTTGTGATGGCTCAACCTCACTGGGTGCTTTGAAGAAATGTACCAAAGCAGCAACAGCCTGTGGTGGTTGTGCACCTTTAGTCACACAAGTGTTGAAGTCTGAACTGCAACGCCAAGGCGTTACGGTGAATAACCATGTCTGTGAACACTTCCCGTATTCACGCCAAGAAATTTATCACTTGGTTCGTGTCAATGAAATCAAGACCTTTGATGATTTGATTCAGCAACATGGTCATGGTCTAGGCTGTGATATTTGTAAGCCAATGGCGGCCAATATTCTGGCATCGTGCTGGAATGATTTCGTACTTAAACCCAGCCATGCGGGTCTACAAGACAGTAACGATTACTACTTGGGTAATATTCAAAAAGATGGTTCTTACTCGGTTGTGCCACGTATGGCAGGCGGTGAAGTCACACCAGATGGCTTAATTGCCGTGGGTCAAATTGCCAAAAAATATAACCTGTATACCAAAATTACCGGTGGACAACGGGTCGACTTATTTGGTGCACAAATCCATCAACTGCCGTTTATTTGGGAAGAGCTCAACGCAGCAGGTTTTGAATCGGGTCATGCTTACGGTAAATCCTTACGTACCGTGAAATCTTGTGTCGGTAGTACCTGGTGCCGTTATGGTGTTGATGATTCTGTGGGTTTGGCGATTGAACTTGAGAATCGCTATAAAGGCTTACGTTCACCACATAAACTAAAAATGGCGGTGTCGGGCTGTACCCGTGAATGTGCTGAAGCGCAAGGTAAAGATGTCGGGGTGATTGCCACCGAGAAAGGCTGGAACCTATATGTTTGCGGCAATGGTGGCATGAAACCACGCCATGCCGAGCTACTGGCATCTGATCTGGATACTCAAACCCTGATTCGTTATATCGACCGTTTCTTTATGTTCTATATCCAGACTGCCGATCGTTTACAACGTACCAGCGTATGGCGTGACAATATGGAAGGTGGCCTGGATTATCTCAAATCAGTGATTGTGGATGATTCCTTAGGATTGGCCGAAGAACTCGAAAGCCGTATGAGCCACGTGATTGGGACTTACCAAGATGAATGGCGTACTGCGGTTGAAGACCCTGAAATCCGTAAACGTTTCCAAACCTATATCAACGCCAGTGCAGAGGAACAAGCTGATCCACATATTCAATTTACTCAAGTACGTGATCAGATTCGCCCTTTGAATGATGCTGAACGTTCAGTCGATCGTATCCCCATGGTTGAAGCATAAGGAGCACTCAAATGACCAGTTTAAAGAACATCAATATGCTGCCAGAAAATCAATGGGTTGAGGTCTGCGCGCTAGATGACATCACACCAAATACAGGTGTCGGCGCATTGATTGAAGGTCAATCGGTGGCGCTGTTTCGTGTCGGTCACGAAAAGCGCATTTATGCGCTTAGTAATAAAGATCCATTCAGCCAAGCCAATGTAATGTGTCGCGGCATCATTGGCGATTTACAAGGTGAACGCGTGATTGCATCGCCGATTTATAAGCAACATTTCAGTTTAGCGACGGGTCGTTGTTTGGAAGATAAAGATCAAAAGCTGTTGGTTTTCCCAACCAAAATTGAAAATGGTCGGGTGTGGGTCGGGGCTGTTCCGCAAAAGACTTATATTACCAACAATGGCGTTGCTCAAGAAAAGCTGAAACTGGTGTTGATTGGTAATGGTTTGGCGGGGATGCGCTGTCTGGAAGACTTACTGGATATGGCACCAGAGCGTTATGACATCACCGTGATTGGCGAGGAACCTTGGGGCAATTACAACCGGATTATGTTGTCGCCCGTACTTTCCGGTGAAAAAACCATTGATGACATCATGCTGCATCCACATGCGTGGTATCGTGACAAAGACATCAAATTTATTGCCGATGACCCTGCAATCAAGATTGATCGTACTCGCAAAGTGGTACATACCGAGAAAGGTGAAAGTGTTGATTATGACCGTCTGATCATTGCCACAGGTTCATCGCCGTTTATTCCACCTGTGCAAGGTGTGGATTTAAAAGGCGTGATCAGCTTCCGTGATATTTATGATGTCAACACCATGATCAAATATTGCGAGAGCAAGAAGAATGCTGTGGTAATTGGTGGCGGTTTATTGGGTCTGGAAGCGGCCTATGGTCTGAAACAACGTGGCATGAATGTGACTGTTCTGCACTTGATGGATCGAATCATGGAACGTCAGTTGGATGGACGTGCCAGCCGTATGTTACGTCATAGTATTGAGCAAAAGGGTATCAATATTATTACCGAAGCCAATACTGAAGCATTGCTTGGTGTAGACGGTCATGTCAGTCAAGTCCGACTTAAAGATGGAACGGTACTGGACGCAGATTTAGTCATTTTTGCGGTCGGGATTCGCCCGAATATTGCATTGGCTCAACGTGCAGGACTGCGTTGTAACCGGGGCATCTTGGTGAATGACACCATGCAAACCTTTGATCCAAGTATTTATGCCGTGGGCGAATGCATTGAGCATCGTAATCAAACTTTTGGTCTGGTTGAGCCACTGTGGGGACAAGCCTTTATTTGTGCAACGCATTTGGCTGAACATGGCAGCTTAACCTTTAAATCACCGACTGTACCAACACAGTTAAAAGTCAGTGGGGTGGATGTATTCTCGGCTGGAAACTTTGAACCGAAAGAAGATTATGAAGACATCATCCTCAATGATGACAAGCGTCAAATTTATAAACGTATCATTATCCAAAAGGACAAAGTTATTGGTGCGGTTCTGTTTGGTGATACCGAAGATGGTATGTGGTATGCCGAGTTGATTGCAGATCAAACTCCTGTTTCTAGCTTTAGAAACAAGCTGTTATTTGGTAAGGATTTTGCAATGAAAAAGGCAGGGTAAAAGCTAACTTTTTCGTGAAGAATAGGTTATGCATTAATGGCATTGCCGCATATTTCATGTATGGGCTGATGTTATTTGTAAAGGCATGGCCTTACTTTTCAAGGATGAAAAGTAACAAAAATCCTTTGTTGAGCTGACGGTACATCCTTGTTACCGCAGCTCAACAAGGCGGCATCCATGCCGCCTGTCACGATAGTGTGTGATGAGAAAAATCTAGTTTTAGAAAGTTTATCCATAAGCTGAAACTGGAGAAGAACTCAGAATGATTTTTTAGTTGAGTGTAAAGTTCAGCGGATTAACTAGGTAAAAGGGGCAGTCATGAACAGTATTCAAAATTTAGAACACAGTCGCTCCGATCAAGCAGAAACAATTATTACCAAAACAACCTGTCCTTATTGTGGTGTAGGTTGTGGTGTGGATGTCAGTGTCCAACATAAAACGCATGGCACGACGGTACAAGTTGCAGGAAGTCTGGATCATCCTTCCAACTTCGGACGGCTCTGCATTAAAGGCAGTAACTTAGCCGATACGCTAGGCTTGGAAACCCGTGTCTTGCATCCGATGTTTGGCCGTAAAAACCATCGTCAAGTCACAACATGGGATCAGGCGATTGAAAAAATTGCAGACCAGTTCCAAGCTTGTATTGATCAATATGGCGCTGACAGCGTTGCATTTTATGTTTCAGGTCAGTTGCTGACCGAAGATTATTATGTGGTGAATAAGTTTGTAAAAGGCTATTTAGGTACCGCCAATATTGATACCAATTCACGCCTATGTATGTCGTCTGCAGTTGCAGCGCATAAACGTGCCTTCGGTGAAGATATCGTCCCTGCCAGTTATGAAGATTTTGAACATACAGACATGGTGGTTCTGGTTGGTTCTAATACCGCTTGGTGTCATCCTGTCTTGTATCAACGCATCATGCAGGCCAAGAGCAACAATCCTGATTTATTTGTGGTGGTGGTCGATCCCCGTTTTACCAGTACCTGTGAACAAGCGGATTTGCATTTGCCGATTCTACCCGGTCAGGATGTGGCTCTATTTAACGGCCTTTTTCAGCATCTTTATCATCATGATTACACCGACCATCATTTTGTAGAGACCTATACCGAAGGTTTAGCGGCATTGGTAGCTGCAAGTGAAAGCGAGCAAAATGTTAATGCTTTGGTGAAACGTACCGGAATTTCTGCAGAAAAATTACAACTGTTTTTTGATAAGTTTGCGCAAACTGAAAAGGTGATCACACTCTTTTCAATGGGCGTTAATCAGTCCTCTCAAGGCGTCAATAAAGCCAATAGCATTATCAACTGCCATTTACTCACTGGAAAAATTGGTAAATTAGGTGCAGCGCCATTTTCCATGACCGGTCAACCCAATGCCATGGGTGGTCGTGAAGTGGGAGGATTGGCCAATATGTTGGCTGCGCATCTGGAGCTGGACAATCCTTCGCATCAACAACTGGTACAAAGCTTTTGGAACAGTCCTGTGATTGCCAAGCAAGCTGGCTTAAAAGCCGTTGATCTATTCCAAGCGGTAGAGAGCGGCAAAATCAAAGCCATCTGGATTATGGCAACCAATCCAGTCGTCAGTTTGCCCGATGCAGATCAAGCCAAACGCGCCTTGGAAAAGTGTGAGTTTGTGGTGGTCTCCGATATTTGTGCAGATACAGATACCACAGCCTATGCCGATGTATTGTTACCTGCATTAGGTTGGGGGGAGAAAGATGGCACAGTCACCAATTCTGAACGCCGTATTTCACGCCAGCGTGCATTTTTAACTCCACCCAAGCAAGCCAAAGCGGATTGGTGGGCGGTAGCAGAGGTTGCAAAAAAACTCGGTTTTACGGGTTTTGATTTTAAGCATGCCTGTGACATTTTTAATGAACATGCGGCTTTATCGGCTTATCAAAATGCCAGTGTTGACCAACGTGAGCAAGTTGAAAATTTCCGTTATTTCAATTTAAAAGGCCTCATGAATTTAAGTCTGGACGAATATAACCATTTACGTCCAACACAATGGCCTGTGTGGGAGAAAGGGCAAAGCATCGCGGTGGAACAGTTATTTGATCGTGGCAGTTTTAGTCATAAAAACCAAAAAGCTAAACTGATTCCAACCGTTGCCATCGATCCAGTGCATGCGATCTCCGAAGATTATCCATTGGTGTTGAACACGGGACGGATTCGTGACCAATGGCATACCATGACCCGTACCGGTTTATCGGCAAACCTGACTACGCATCGTGCGGAACCATTTTGCGAGATTCATCCGAATGATGCGTTAAAATTCGGTATCCGTGATAAAGCTTTAGTGGAAGTCCGATCACAATGGGGTCGTTGTGTACTGCGTGTGACCTTGGCACAAGGCGTACGCCGTGGTCAAATTTTTGCGCCAATTCACTGGACTGAGCAAGTCGCTTCGGATGCGCGGATTGGTAAAGTGGTCAATCCAGTAGTGGATGCGATTTCAGGTGAGCCTGAATTTAAACATACCCCTGTGGCGATTCAGCCCTTCCATACCTCTTGGCAAGGGGTGCTTTATGTCCGTGAAGGTTTTGAACATCAGATTAAAGCATCTTTACAACGTTGTGCATGGTGGACCAAGATCAAAACGGCAAAAGCCATCCGTTATGAACTTGCTGATCGTCACAGTCTTGATGAGACCCAAAAGAATTTAAAAAGCTTGTTGCCTTTTGTCGATGAAACCTATGAATGGTTAAGCCTTGAAGATATTTCATCGCAACTCAGTCATAGTGTGATTTTAAAAGAGGGTATCCTGATTGCCAGTTTATATATTGCACCGGCTGAGTTATTGCCAAATCGGGATTGGGTGGCGAGTCTATTTAAACGTGAACGTTTGAGTGCCTTACATCGTAAAGCCTTACTGGCGGGTATGCCTATGTCCACTGCAAATAATGATGGACCACTGGTTTGTAGTTGCTTTAAAGTGGGTAAAAACAGGATTATTGAAGCCATTAAAACGCAAAATATCACGCATGAAAAACAAGTCACGGCCTGTTTAAAAGCGGGTGGAAATTGTGGTTCTTGTTTAGCTGAGATACGTGGCTTGATTAAAACCTGTCAACTGGAGGCAGAAGCATGAATATCGAATATCCCGCTACAGATCTGGTGATCCTGGCGGGAGGGCAAGCGCGCCGTATGAATGGCGTGAACAAGCTGCTGCAACAGTTTGATGATCAGATTCAACTGTTAAAAATTTCTGAGCACTTTAAGTATCAGGTCCAGCAAATCTGGGTGAATAGCCATCGTGACCGTTCGATTTACCAGCAAATTGCAACTGATATTCACTGTTATGCGGATGATCAAGCCGGGTTTTTAGGTCCATTAATGGGCATGAAAAGCGCGTGGTCACATGTCAAAACAGATCATGTATTATTTATCCCCTGTGATGTGACTTATATTCCCAATCAGGTTGTGTTGAAACTGCATCGGGCTTTAGAAAAAGCTCCTCAAGCACAAGTAGCCTACGTCACCATCAATGGAGATGGGTTATATCCATTTTGTCTGCTAAAGCGGGATAGTTTATCGGTGCTGGAACAAGCAATCGCTGACAACAAGCTCAGCTTGCGACCTTGTTTCCAACAACTGGAGGCGCAGACGGTGGCATTTCAGAAGCAAAGCTTGTTTTGTCATAGCATTAACTCCTTGGATGAGTTGCAACAATACAAGCAGATGAAGGTTTTTTAAATCCTCTGTTTCCGCTTAATGAATCGACTCAGCTGATTTTAGACTGATCAGTGTTGCAATCAATAATGCAGTCGCTGCGGTGATGAGTGAGCTATCGAGGGTGTGATACATTGAAAATAGGGTGTTTGCTATGATTGGCCCAATGATCTGACCGAGGCCATACACCACGGTCATGATGGCAATTAAATTAGTTTTGCTTTGACGTGTGATTCGCTGTGCCACCGGCATGGCAATGGTCACCGTTCCCATAAAGGTTCCACCTACCAGTAACGCGCTTAACAGATAACCCCATGCGGTTGGGATAATGATGGGTAATACTACACCGATGGCCTGTAATCCCAGATTAGAAGATAAAGCGACTCGTGTCCCCAGTCTGTCATGGAGATAATGCCAAAAAAAACAGGAAGGAATCGCACCTAAACCGAAGATTGCCCAGATGTGTGCCGCCTCAATATTTGGTAGAGCCTGTTTGACCAGCAAGGGTAAATAGGTCGCCGTGATAATGTAGCCAAAACCTGCCAGGGCATAGATCATAATCAATGCTATAGCTTTGGGTGCTTTAACATAGCTATGAGATAGATTCGATTCGAAAGCTGATCGGGGCTGAGCTCGGGATAACCCTGCAATAGCAACCAAACCCAGTATCAAACTCGATGCGCCAAGAAATAACCATAAGCTTTTACTCTGCCAACCCAGTTGTGTACCAAACACCAAAAGTTCAGCGGACAAGGTAATCCCAAGCCCTACACCAGCATATAAAATAGGGGCTTGATGGCTTTGTTTCTGTTGTTGTAGCAGCCATAACGAGGCTGAAACCATGGCGAAGGCACTCAATACACCGGCAAGACCACGAATAAAAATAATCACCGAAGCTGAATCCACATAAGCAAGCAGGATGAGGCAAAGTGTCGTACCTATAGTGGCAAATACTGAGGTGGCATAGCTATGCTGTGACTGAATCTTAATCGCGAATAAAGCCCCGAATAAATAGCCTGCATAATTGGCCGATGCCGCGATACTGGCACTATGTAAACTCAAGATGCCTTCCGCGATCATATGTGGATAGACTGCCGTAAATGCAAAGCGGCCAAAACCCATGCCAATCGCTATTATCAGTGCTGCACTGAATGCTGATTTAAGCGGGCCTTGCTTGGAGATTGCTGTATTCATCCTGCTCATTTTTTCAATACCACGATTTAATCACGAGAGTTGAGGTGATCTAAGGGCCGTGCTTTGCCAAACACTTTGGTGTCCACTAAAAACAACCCATAGCTCAAACTGCTTAAAATACAGATTAAAAATATAAGTTTAGAAGCGTTCATGCTGTATCTTCTCTAGATCCCGAAAAATTCAATAAGATTTAAACAATAGATGTTAATCATGTAAAATGATTTGAATTGATACCAACTATCTTTAATAGTGATAGCGATGCAGATTAAGTCTTTAGAAATATTTATGCGGGTGGTAAAGCTAGGTAGCTTTTCTGAAGCGGCGAAGGTCCTGCATACGGTGCAGTCCAATGTCACCAGCCATATCAAAAAACTAGAAACAGAACTGAAGGTTGAGCTGTTACATCGGCAAAATCCGGTGCAGCCCACCCGAGCGGGTATGCAGTTATATGGCTATGCAGAAAAAATGCTCCACTTACAAAAAGAGCTGCTGGATACATTTGCTCATCATCAGCTTGCTGCCAATTTCCCTTTAGAGATTGGCAGTATGGAGACAACGGCGGCGGTCAGGCTTCCAGCCTTATTTCGTGACTTACAAGAATCTACGCCTGATTTCCCTTTTGCATTATCAACTGCACCCAGCAGGGAACTGATTGATTTGGTGAAAGCTTCAAAGCTGGATTGTGCATTTGTTGCCAATCACGCCCCGATTGAAGGCATGTTTAATTTTCATGTCTGGACCGAGGAACTGGTGTTAATTTCTTCAAAAAAAGCACCCCCACAACTTTCTAAAGAATATCTGCTGCAAAAGAAATTTATTGCCTTTAAGCAAGGTTGTAGCTATCGAAAAGCAATAGATTTATTTCTGTCTTCATGGCATCTTCCGGCAGTCAACATTATTGAAATGGGGAGTCTGGATGGCATTGTGAGTTGTGTCAGTCTGGATGTGGGACTTGCGATTTTACCGATCAGTTATGTACAGCAATCGCATTTTGCCCAGCGGGTGCACATTCACGCTATAGATTTGCTTGAAGACATGCACACTTACCTTATTGCCGATCTTGATACAAACAAATGGGCAAGCAACATGCATCAATTTTTTGAGCATTTACAAATGATGTCTTTGCCGGATCAGCAAAGTGAAATAGTTCGCTTTTAGCTTGGCGCTGATATTTGTTTTTAATCAAGCTTTGAATAAGTTGAGGGTTGTTCGAGTATAAAATAACATCATCCCGTTTTATACTCGAATCGCTTATTTGAAATTTCAAGCTATTTTCTTTCCAGATATTTTACCACCTGGTCATAAATAGACTGTAAGTAAGGATTTAATGGAATTAAATCCTGTCCTGATTTGCTGCGAACATATTTAAAATAAGGGGTTAAAGGATACTGCGCACTTTCACAAACAATCACTTTAGGGAACCATTCCTTATGAAACTGATCGGCGGTAATATCGAGAATGACCCCATTAACCACCAGGTAACAGTGCGCGATTTCTGGTGTACGTGAAGAAATCTGAACTTTTCCCACCCGATAATCAGACTTGATATAATGGACATTAAGTAAATAATACTGCAACAGCTCACAAGCATCTGAACCACATTCCTTGGGAAATTTACTAAACGCACCAGTAATAAAGCCATTGGTTACGTGATCCAACGCTTCGCGAAAGGTGGTAGCAAGATGGGTTAAAGTCTGTATTTCATTTTGATATGTCATTGGAGCTTATTCTTCAAGTCATCAGCATTATCTCTAGTAAAACCTGAATAAATGTAAGATTTAACTAAATTTATTTATTAAATTGTTAACACTATTATCACATGTAACTTCAAAGTTATTCCGGCAAATTCTTTGTTAGGTGCTACTCAGCATTGAGCGAGAATTAGCTTATTTGTCTCATCTTTCTATAAGTTATACGCTTCACTATGTGTTTTACCCAGACAGGAGCGGGATTGCTTTGGCTTATTGTTTGCCAAAATTTTTGCTGATTTTAGAGCAGCTGTTGCAGGTACTTCAACAGTGGCAGTAATCGGGTTTTAATAAACGTATTTATTATCAATCTGACTTTACGAATATAAATTATGTTTATAAAAAATTAAAATCGTTATGTGGTTTTGTTGAGGCTCCCTTATGGCCGATTTAAATAAATATAAAAATTATTAGACTAATTATTTAAAAATTTTTTTTGTAAAGTTACACGTTCTATTGATTATACTTGAATATGAGTTGTTAATAAAATGTACAAGCCGTATTTTTAATTGATCTCTATGTCATATTATATAAATAAAGCTGGTTTATGGATTGGAGAGGACAATGAATAATATACAAAAGCTTGAACAGAGTATAACCCGGCTGGGTATAGGTGAGTTTTTATTCATCGGATACGGCTATGGCATCGATGAGATGCAAAATATTCTTCATTTTCTAAAAAATTTAGAAAGTCAGCAAATATTACAAATTGTTTATCAACATAAAGAACAGGAAAGCGGAAATAACCTAACCGATATCATAAAGATTCAAAAGTGTTAAAAGAGTCACTATTTAAAGTGCGGTTCTAGCCGAATCCTGAGTCAGCAACTCAGGATTTTCCTTATACATTACAGTTACATAGTAAAAATAAAACTAAACAATCATTACAAATGATAACTAGGATATCTCCATAATTTACCCTGTGTAGAAAATATGGAGGAGATAACAAATGCCACAATATTTGCGTATAGCGGAAAAAGTGTATAACAAGTTTAAAGATGAAAAAAAATTTACGCAAAAACCTGTTGAGTATTTAAATTTTTTAATTAAAGAAGTGCGCGAGGAAATCAAGGGGACAGAAATGAAATTGCTGTACCAGTATATCGATTTTCAGGAAGGTTTCCAAAAGCCGCTACGTGAAGATGCCCTGAATATTGATGTTAGCCTGGTGCCACATCATCAACATCGGGATGAATTCATTTTATGGTTAGCAGGTTTTATTGAAAGAATCACCATTGGCGGTAAGAAAAAGCTTCCTCCAATTCTGGAACATATTCCACCTGAATTTACGGTTCATTATGAAATTCAGAAACTGGTTCG
The DNA here is from genome assembly GCF_014635545.1 of Acinetobacter courvalinii. GTDB lineage: Bacteria > Pseudomonadota > Gammaproteobacteria > Pseudomonadales > Moraxellaceae > Acinetobacter > Acinetobacter courvalinii. Next base: position 1,389,733 of record NZ_BMDA01000001.1, on the reverse strand, counting down.
TCCGCAGCCAGAGGATTGCTATGACGAATTGGTCTCCTATTTTAAAAGCGAAGAATTCAAACAACATTCAATGAGTTAAACAAGTTGTGCTAAAGAAGTATGAGGCTCCGAACCCCTCATACTTCTGCAATCGCTGGACTGCAGCGTACCGTCTTTATTGGCGGTATTTTTTTGCTTAAATAGACAGGAGATGGTCATTTAAGGATGTGAAGATACGGTTAGACATCATTTTATCCCTATGTTAGGCTAGCGCCACAATTCATTCTGATCTGTTCATTCATCTTATGCAGCTTACGCCACCCTAGTTGATTTCTCTTGCTTGAAAATTAACTCATCACTTTGACTAGTGATGTGGTGTAGTCGTGTGCATGTATATATCACATCACTGGCCTTTATTTAAAAATATACCAATAGGCTATTTCTATGTTATCCAATGTTCGGGAACAGTGGTTCTCCAATATTCGCGGGGATATTTTGTCCGGGCTTGTGGTTGGTCTGGCTCTTATACCAGAAGCGATTGCATTTTCCATTATTGCGGGTGTCGATCCAAAAATTGGCCTGTATGCTTCTTTCTGTATTGCGGTGGTGATTTCATTTGTTGGCGGTCGTCCAGCCATGATTTCTGCTGCAACAGGTGCCATGGCTTTACTGATGGTCACGTTGGTCAAGGAACACGGATTGCAGTATTTACTGGCAGCCACCATTCTGACAGGTGTATTCCAGATTATTGCGGGCTATCTCAAACTGGCCAAGTTGATGCGCTTCGTTTCTAAATCTGTGGTTATCGGTTTCGTCAACGCCTTAGCCATTCTGATTTTTATGGCCCAGTTACCGGAACTGATGCATGTGACATGGCATGTATATGCTTTTGTTGCCCTCGGTTTAGCCATTATCTATTTATTTCCCCTGATTCCGAAGCTCGGAAAGCTGCTGCCATCGCCGTTGGTGTGCATTATCATCATTACCCTGATAGCAATGTCTATGGGGCTGGATCTCAGAACCGTTGGCGATATGGGTGCATTACCGGATACGCTGCCGGTGTTTTTGTTACCTGATATTCCTTTAAATCTTGAAACATTGATGATCATCCTGCCTTATTCCATTCCCATGGCGGTCGTCGGCCTGCTGGAATCGATGATGACCGCCACGATTGTCGATGAAATGACCGATACGCCCAGCGACAAGTTTCAAGAGTGTAAAGGGCAGGGTATTGCCAATATTGCCTCGGGCTTCATGGGCGGCATGGCCGGTTGTGCCATGATTGGTCAATCCATGATTAATGTAAAATCAGGTGGACTGACCAGATTATCGACCTTTTGTGCGGGTGTGTTTTTACTCATTCTGGTGGTGTTTCTGAGTGACTGGCTCAAAGTCATTCCGATGGCGGCTTTGGTGGCTGTGATGATCATGGTTTCGATCAGCACCTTTGAATGGAAGTCGATTACCCAGTTCAGTTCCAATCCAAAGAGCAGTAATGTGGTGATGATCGCAACAGTTGGCGTGGTGGTGGCCACGCATAATCTGGCTTTAGGGGTATTAACCGGTGTGCTGCTATCGGCATTGTTCCTGGCCAATAAACTGGAAAATGACATTCATGTGAAGACCTCATTTGAAGGTCCGGCACGCTTATATGTACTGCATGGACAAATCTTTTTTAGTTCATCCGAAAAGTTCTTACATTGTTTTGACTTTAAAGAAGGGGTAAAACAGGTGGTTATTGATTTAACCCATTCGCATATCTGGGATGTGACTTCAGTGGCAATGCTGGATACTGTAGTGAGTAAATTCCAGAAAAATGGCGTCGATGTCACCGTCCGCGGACTGAATGAAGCCAGTTCAATCATGATTGATCAATATGGCACCCACTCCAAAATCTAAATGGGGGGGGTTAAAATAAACAAATAAAACCTCTGCGCTGGCAGGGGTTTTTGCTTTTCAGCGGCAGTTTTTTATCTTTTAGAAAAATGAAGCTTTGTAAGGTTGATCTGAAACTTTTCTTATACAAACAACATGCTTCACAATTTTATATAAATGCTGATTAAGCCATGAATATGCTTCGATTTATGATTGAATATGTTTAGGAAAATCAAAAAAGCCTTAGAAATAAACATTTTAATTTTATTGTAAATATGAAATTAAGTATTTGAAATTTAATAACTTTATATTTGTAAAAAAAGATGTTTTTCATGTAATTTTGTGTATAATTTCGCCATAAAAGCCTCTGTGAATTTATAGAACTGCTCTATAGATCCACAGGGGTTTTTCTATGGAGATTTATCTGAGATGGAAGATCTGAGTTAATTTGTGTGGATGGTATTAAATGATCCTTTTTTCCAGAGCTGCCCTTGTTGATCCTGAAATTCAATTAAGTGCTCAACGTCTTTCAACTCGCTTCAGCTTTTTCGGCTTGGGTTTTGCTACGGCTGCCTGGGCACCGCTGATCCCTTTTGCGCAACAGCGTCTGCATTTTAATCATGCAGATTTCGGCTTATTGTTATTATGCGGTGGCTTAGGTGGCATGCTGGCTATGCCTGCGACGGGCAAAATCGTCCAGCGTATTGGCTGCCGTGTACCGATTGGCTTTGCTTTATTGTTGCTCGCCGTTTTGCTGCCTAGCCTGAGTTTATGCAGTACCCCTTTAATGATGGCCATCTCCTTATTCTTATTTGGTACCGCCTCAGGAAGCTTGGGCGTTGCGCTTAATATCCAGGCTGTGGTGGTCGAGAAGAACAGCCTGAAATCGCTGATGTCCGGCTTTCATGGGATGGCCAGTCTGGGCGGATTGGCCGGCGTACTGACCATTACTGCATTACTGGCCTTGAGTGTTTCACCGCTGGTGAGTGCGCTGGCAGTGAGCTTGCTGTTGGTACTTATCGCCGTTCTTTTAGCGCCACTCAGTATAAAAGCGGTGGAAAATACAGTACCAGAAGCATCCTCGACCGTTAAAAAGTCGCTTCTCCAGCGTTTGCCACAACCTTTGATTGTGCTGATCGGGTTGGCTTGCTTTATCATTTTTATGATGGAAGGCGCAGCAATGGACTGGAGCGGGATTTATTTAACCCATGAATATGGGGTAAATGCTGCCTTTGCAGGATTGGCCTATACCTTTTTTGCGATTGCCATGACCACAGGACGTTTTACCGGACACACCCTGATCCGCTATTTCGGTGAGAAAAAACTGCTCAGCTATAGCGCGATTTGTGCCGCCTTGGGTTTGGCGCTGGTCAGTATTGCACCGCATTGGTGGCTGGTATTACTGGGCTATACTTTAGTTGGTGCAGGATGTTCCAATATCGTACCGATCATGTTTTCACGTGCCGGACGTCAGACCGTCATGACAAGCGCAATCGCACTGTCTTGTGTGTCAACATTGGCCTATACAGGCATACTGGTCGGGCCTGCTATGATTGGAATGATTGCTGAGCTGTTCGGTTTAAGTACGGTTTTTATGGCCTTATCAGGCGTATTATTGCTGATAGTAGCATTAAATCGTTGGACTTACGTGAAATAAGATACAGGTAAAATTGAACTGGCAATATCTGGATATTGCCAGTTGCTTGCTAAATGGCTGTTATAAATTTTGATAAATCGGATTAACGTTACGCATTCCCATAAATCTGAAATCCTGTAAAGCGGTTTTGTAATGTAAGTCACTAAGAAATGCATTGCGCCAGTCATTAATATCAAAATCTTTTAAACCTTTCATCAGTTGTTTGTAGCGTGAAATACGTTCTTGACGCGGCATTTCCAGCGCGGTTTTTAAGGCATTGACCATCGCCGTTTTATCGGTCGGGTCTACCAGAATTGCTTCTGACATGTGTTCCGCTGCACCTGCATATTTAGACAAAATTAATACGCCTGGATTAGACGGATTTTGTGCCGCAATATATTCTTTTGCGACCAGATTCATGCCGTCACGAATTGAACTGATCCAGCAGACATCGGCCTGACGATAGATTTGCATCAAGTGATGATGTTTCATTGCATCATAGATACATTCCACCGGTTGCCAGTCTTCTTGGGCAAATTCCTGATTAATCATCTCGATCTTAATTTTAAAACGCTCAAATAAACGTTGATAAGCAGGGACTTCCAGACGACACGGGCAAGCAATCTGCAAATGTTGAATATGTTGATGATATTCAGGATATTGCTCTAAAAATTCTGCATAGGACAGGAAGCGTTCCAGCAAACCTTTTGAGTAATCGATCCGGTCGACGCCAATAATGGTTTTCGCGGCATTCAGTTCCACAGGACGGGTAATGAAATCCTGAACATCGATAAACTGTTGGGCTGCTTTTTGGATGGCTGTTGGATTGATCCCAATCGGATAGCATTTAATCATGGTCAAACGTTGATGGTAACTTAATAAAGTTTGCTGAATCTTTTGTACTTTCAATAAGGATGTGCAGACTTGCATACATACTTTCTGATCTTTTTCGGTTTGCAGACCCACCACATCGTACTGACACAAGTCTTCAATCAATGCCTGTGCACACGGAATTTTTTGCCAGATAAATAAAGGAGCAAAAGGGATATGCAGGAAGAATCCAATCTTGTTTTGCATACCCAATTCACGGCAGTATTTTGCCACGCTCAAGAAGTGGTAGTCATGCACCCAGATGGTATCGTCGGGTTCTGCAATTTCTGCAAGTTTTTGAGCGAATAAATAATTAACTTGCTGATAACCTTCATACTCCGATGATTTATATTCAATTAGGTCAGAACGATAATGCATGGCTGGCCAAAGTGTATTATTGGCAAATCCGGCATAATAATCTGAATATTGCGACTCAGTTAAAGGGCAGGTGATATATTCAACGTCATCTTTACGAAGTAAATTAAACTGTACCTCATCTGGTGTATCGACTCTTTCTCCGTTCCATCCAAGCCATACACCGCCAATATCATCTAAAGCATCTTGTATTGCCACAGCAAGTCCACCTGCCGAAGCCTTTTGCCCGTTTGGAATACTGACACGATTGGATAAAATAATTAATTTAGACATATTTTCTCTCCACCTAAGTTGTTGTTGCCCTTAATGTTGTTGATATTGTTGTCATGGTTTTGAACATGCTCTAAAAATAATTCTAAAAAATCATGAACTTGTTTTGTGTCTTCAAGTTGGTATCTGGCATGGGTCAATCCTTGGCCTACTTTGATTGAAATGCCTTGTTCAATCTGATTGACAACATAAAAGCCATCTTCATCCGTAACGTCATCGCCAATAAAAATGGGTGCATAAGCATCTTGTTGCTTGAGGTGCGCTAAAACTTCCTTAATTGCCAGACCTTTATTGGCTTGTGCGGGAATTAACTCATAAACGAATTTGCCTTGAATTAATTTCAGCTGAGGAAATACTTGCTGGGTTTCCAATATTATTTTTTTTGCAATATTTTCCAGTTCAGGCGCTTTTCTATAATGTAAGGCGATTGAAGAGCTCTTATTTTCAATCAGTAAGTCAGGATAAGAGCTACATGCTTTAGTTAATATGTTGTAAATATAGGAAATTTCTAAAAAATTCTTCGATGTTTTTAATTGTTTTTCTTTACCTAGATATATTTCTAAGCCATGTAATGCAGCAATCGGAAGATCAATCGTTTCAAATAGTTTACGTGCAGATTCAATATCTCGTCCAGTTACTGCGACCACCGGAATTTGTTCTAATATTATTTTATTTATAATATCTAAAGTGCTCGATGGAATATAGCAATCATTAGGATCTAATTGGAAATCCGATAAAGTCCCATCTATATCCAGAAACAGGCATGGCTTATTATTATTCGAGCTAAGCTTATCTCTCAGACAGGTTAAATAATCTGATGCTGAACTTATTTTATCTGTTCTATTGTTCAATTTTAATATCTCTTATTACCATTTTATTTTATTATAGAGCGATAAAAAATTTATAATAGTTGAGTTGTCAATAAGCAAACATAAGCAGAACGTAATTTACATTAGTAATGTTTGTAATACATCGTAAATTTTTCTTACATTTCTCATATAGAATGTTTTGGTATTTAAGATTTATATAGTGCATGGCTCTGTTGTAGTACATACTTCAATATATTAATTTTTAATAAACTGTATTGAGTCTTAGGAGATGAATATGCAAAAAGTATCTGACTATTATGATGATTTTCCTGAATTTAATCCTGCAAATTATGATCAGGAAGGAAATTACAAACCTGAATATATGATTAAAAGAAGCAAAATGTTTCAATCAAAAGATATTAATGAAAAGCTATATAATGAGAAAAAAGACCTCTTGGTAAAACATAAGAAGTTAATATATTGATGAGCATTTTGTGATTGAGTAATCATTTTTAGGTCAGTTTGTTATTATATGTCTCATATAAAAGGGCTTTTACATAAAGATGAAAAGCCCTTTTTATTTTGGATTAAAATACTTTTGTGAAATTGTAATTGTATGAATTTTAATAAAATTTTATTTCTAAAATGCTGAGTTGAGTTTTGTTTTATTTAAATTTTTATAAAAAAGAATAAACCTCAATATATTAATACGTGGTTTGTTATCATAATTGTAACTTAAATTGTCTTATATTAAGTTGTTATAAGCTTGTCATCTCAAAGTCATGCGGCTATCCATAGATTTTTTGAATTCAGATAAAAGGTCTTGACCTTCGGCTTAACGAGTTCTATTTTAGAACCTGTTTGAAATTTAAGCACGGCGAGAGTACTGCAATTCAGGTAATCTATTGCCTTATTGTCGTTTACCTCATGAAAAAAATAACAGGAATAAGGAGTTGGAGATGCGGACAGTTCATTATCAGCAGATTCCATTGCAATTTTTATTTGAGCATCAGGCAACCTTGACTGGGCTTGGAAAAATATTCTTACGAAGCTTTAAAAGAGCCAAAGCAGTGCAAAGTGATTGGCAAGCACTTGCACCCATTAAAGAAATTATTAAAGCGCCGAGTGATGAATTGGTGAATCACTACATTCAATGGAGCGGAGCGCCGCTCAGTAAATATTCCAATACAATTCCGGCACATATGGTATCCCAGTGGGGGCTGTCATTTGCGACCCGTCTACTGTTACAGACTGCTTATCCGCTCAGTCAGGTGATTAATCAAGGAGTGAGTTTAAAAATTTATGGTGATATTCCAAGAAATGAAAAGCTGCTGATTCAGGCCAAAATCGCCACGGTGGACGAACGAAATGGTCTGGCACGTCTTTCCGTGCAAATCATTACCGGAACGATTACCCAGCCAGAATTAGTCGAAACGGTATTACACATGGTATTTATGTTGCCGCATTTTAAGAAAAGCAAACGTACAGAATCTCGTGATGACAAAACCTGGCAATCTGTGGGAGAGTGGTCGGCGACAGCGGATGATGGTTTTAAGTTTGCCTTGCTGACGGGTGACTTTAATCCAATTCATTGGATCGGGCCGTTAGCGAAAATGTCGAGCTTTGGACAAAAAGTTTTACATGGCTTTGGTATGTTTGCACGCAGCTTTGAATTACTTCCTGAACCGATCCAGCAAATTGATGTGCGCTTTTTAAAACCGGTTAAATTGCCTTCAGAACATAACCAAGTCGAAATCAGCAGCGAGCAGGGGCAGAATCATGTCCGTTTAGTGGGAGCAGCAGGACAAATCTGCTTAACAGGTCAATATTCATAAAACAATAAATATTAAGGTGAAAAATAATGACTGGCATGGTACCCAGACAGGATGTCACAGCTTGCATACTATGTTCACGTAACTGTGGGCTGAGTGTGGACATTGAAGATAACCAGTTTAAAAAGATCAAAGGTGATGTAAACCATCCTTTTTCACAAGGTTATATCTGTCAGAAAGCAGCGCGATTGCAACATTATCAGCAACATGCAGACCGTTTGACAGCACCATTAAAGCGTCAAGCTGATGGTTCCTTTCAGCAGATCAGCTGGGACCAGGCGATTCAGGAGATTGCCGAACAGCTGGTCCAGATTCGGGATACCCATGGTGGAACTGCATTCGCTACTGTCGGTGGCGGTGGGCAGGGCAATCATTTGGGCGCTGCTTATGGTCGGCAACTGTTATATGCCATGAAAAGCTTTTATGCTTATAACTCCTTAGCTCAGGAAAAAACAGGAGATTTCTGGGTCAATGGTCGTTTATTTGGTAGCCAGGCCTGTCATACCACCGAGGATGTGGAGCATGCTGATTATGTGCTGTTTATTGGAACCAATCCCTTTCAGGCACATGGCATTCCCAATGCCAGAGATACCTTGAAACAGATTAAAAAAGATCCGGATCGCACCATGGTGGTGTTCGATCCGCGTGTCACCGAAACAGCCAAACAGGCGGATATTCATGTACAGCTGAAACCGGGAACGGACGCTTATCTGATGTCTGCCATGATTGCGATCCTGTTGCAGGAAAATCTTTATGACCAGCAGTTTATAGATCAACATACTCATGGTTTTGATGAAGTAAAGCAGGCTTTTGCGGCGGTTCCGATAGAACAATATATCCACAAAGCAGACGTTCCGGTTGGGTTGATTTATCAGATCGTACGTGACTTTGCTCAAGCCAAACGTGGTTGTGTACGTATTGATTTGGGAATTCAACATACCTTAAACACCACCTTGAATGGCTATTTAGAGAAACTTCTATATCTCCTGACAGGACATTTTGGACAGCAGGGAAGCAATAATCTGCATAGTATGTTTATTCCAATCCTGAGCCATACCGATGAGCGCAATCCCAAGTATCGGCGTACAGTTCACCATAAAATGTTTCCGATTTCGGGGTTCTTTCCGCCGAATATCTTGCCAGATGAGATCCTAAAGGCAGGAGAAAAACGGATTCGTGCCGTATTTGTGGATAGTTGTAATCCTTTACTGACTTATCCTGATACGGCAGCTTATGAGCAAGCCTTCCGGTCACTGGAGCTTCTGGTCGTGGTGGACGTTGCGATGACAGAAACTGCACGTCTGGCCGATTATATTTTGCCGGCGCATAGTCAGTTCGAAAAATGGGAATTTACCGGATTCAATTTGGAATTTCCTAAAAATGGCTTTCATTTACGCCATCCACTTTTTAAAGCCCAAGGTGATACTTTGCCTGAGGCCGAAATTTATACCCGATTACTGGAAGCCATGCAGGTGATTCCGCGACAGTTTCCCATCCTGAGCAAAATTGCGCAAAAAGACAGTGCAAAAACGGCTTATCTTGCCTATTTCGGAGCGCTGGGGGCCAGTTTTGTTCAACATAAGCAACTGATTCCTTATGCTGCCTCTATCGTTTATCGAACTCTAGGTAAAACATTACCAGACGATGCAGCTTCGACCGCTTTATTGTTGCCCTTATGCATGCAATATGCGGCACAGCATTTTAAAGCGGTGAAGCGAGCGGGCTATGCAGGCAATCGTCTTAATCTTGGGGTCAAGCTGTTTCAGGCCATTTTGCAACAGCGTTCAGGCGTGGTGCTGTCGCAGCATGATTATGCCGATGTCTGGGAGCTGATCGCCTATAAAGATAAAATGATCCGTTTAGCAATTCCGGAAATGTTTATCGAGCTGGCGCAGTTACAGCATCAGAAATTTGCAGCCACGGCAGACTATCCTTTTATCTTGCTGGCTGGTGAGCGACGTAGCTACAATGCCAACCAGATCTATAGAGATCCTGCCTGGCGTAAAGTCGATGCAGAAGGGCGTTTAAGAATCAATCCTGATGATGCGGTGGCGTTAGGTGTTGAAACAGGGCAAATGCTGCAATGTATTTCTGAGCATGGCCAGATTCTGGTAATGGTGGAACTGGATGAAGGGATGCGCAAAGGCGTGGTGTCATTACCGCACGGTTATGGTTTAAGTTATGCTGGTGCTGCACCGGTTGGACCACAATTGAACCGTCTGACCTCGACACGGCATTGTGACCCGTTGTCCAAGACGCCCTACCATAAATATGTACCTGTACGTTTGCAGCCAGTAATGGTTTAGACGATCAGGGTATTGATTTTATTATAATGATGCACCAAATTTAATCACTGCTGAGCAAATTGCTTGAAAATAGTGCATGCAATTTTGAACAAAAATATGCAAGACATCAGATATTTTTATGCGTAAATTGAATGTGTTGCTGATTTGTATGAATCAGCAGCAGCAAGCTTGAACACAGGATGTGATTGGAATAATTATTGCTGTAATAAAAAATACTTTGATTCAATACATCAACAAACCTGCACAGAACTTGTGCTGGGCCAGTTAAAAGATCTACAAATGAGTGCGTATGATGAAGCATGAAAAACTTGAAACGACTTTACCGGTTCTTCAGGACCAGTATGGTCGTATTAAGCGTAAGTTACGGATTTCCGTGACGGATCGCTGCAATTTCAAGTGCATTTATTGTATGCCTGAGCATCCTGAATGGATGAAAAAACAGGATTTGCTTAGTTTCGAAGCCTTATTTGCCTTTTGCCAATATATGGTCGGGCAAGGGATCGAGAATATTCGTATCACGGGTGGCGAGCCGTTAATGCGTCAGGGCGTGGTGCATTTTATTGCTGATTTACAACGGCTAAGAGCGTTCGGCTTAAAACGGATTTCAATCACTACCAATGCCCATTATCTGGCGAAGTATGCACAAGCTTTGAAACAGGCGGGTTTAGACGATCTTAATATCAGTCTGGATAGCCTGAATCCGGCCCAGTTCAAGCAACTAACCAAAAAGGAACTTGCACCCGTACTCAATGGTATAGAGGCTGCAAGAAAGGCTGAGCTGCCATTTAAACTCAATTGTGTGTTAATGAAAGGTCGAAATGATGACCAGATTGTGCCGATGGTACAGTGGGCAAAACAACAGAGCATCCCATTGCGCTTTATCGAGTTTATGCCACTGGATGGTGATCGGCACTGGACGAATGATACGGTGGTCACTGAAGCGGAAATTTTAGCGCAACTCCAGCCACATTATGAGGTTCAGCTTTTACCACAGCAGCATGAGCCTGCACGGATCTATCAACTCGATGGCAATTATCCACTTGGTATTATTTCGACCATTAGCCATTCATTTTGTGGCGATTGCGATCGAATCCGTTTAACGGCTCAAGGTGAACTGTATAACTGTCTATTTGCTCAACAAGGCTTAAATATCAAGCCTTATTTACAGGATATACTTCAACAGAATAATGAATTAAAGCAGCTTGCATTACTGCAACTCGAACAACAGCTTAAACCTTATATCTGGCATAAAGCCCAAGGTTATCATGCCATACAACAGCAACACACCCGTAAAATCAGTATGCATATGCTGGGTGGTTAAACCCGCATGTGATCTGGAGTAAATATGCAAACCATTGAGATTAAAATTGAAGCTTTTGGCGCAATTGAACGATTGTTGCCCAAGGCGCTAGCATTCGTGTTTGCAGAAAATCAAAGTGTCAAAGATGTATTGACCCGTATAGTAAAGCTCTATCCTGAGGCTGATCAGGCCATGGAAAAATGTGCCTGCGCAATAGGAGAAGATATGGTGACGCGTCAAACCGCATTAGATAGATCTTGTACTTTAGTACTGTTGTCGCCAGTAGCAGGAGGCTAAATATGCGTGAATTTGCCCGAGTACAGGATCAGCCGCTAAGCCTTGACAGCTTTGATCCCATTCAATCCTTTCCTGAATGTGGGGGGATTGATATTTTTATCGGCACAGTGCGTAACCATCATGAAGGTAAAGCGGTCAAGGCCTTGAAATATACCTCCTATACGCCCGTTGCTGAAAAGATGATTCGTGAAATCGAACAGCAAGTCAAAGACAAATATCAGGTTTCTTATGTTCGGGTGATGCATCGTATCGGTTATCTAGAGGTCAGCGAAACGGCAATTATTGCCATTGCCTATGCCGCTCATCGCCGTGAAGCTTTTCAGGCCTGTGAAGAAGCTGTAGAACGGGTCAAACATGAGGTTCCGATCTGGAAAGAAGAGTTTTTCATGGATGGCACCAGTCACTATGTGGAAGGCTGTTGTATCCGCAAAGATACGGCTGAATCAACGTCTCAGGCTGAGCGGCATCAACATGTTCATCATTCAGAAAATTGCACACATACGCATACACACGAATAAAGTCTCAGGAAGTTAAAATGAAAAATGTTGGGATGAAACCCGAAAGTTACCGTGTAGCAGAAGCTCAAGCAATTTTACATGCACCCGCCCATTGTATTCAGTTACTTCGTGATGGAAATACCGAAAAAGGCGATGCCTTAAAAACCGCGCGAATTGCAGGCATTCTGGCAGCGAAACGCACAGACGAGCTGATTCCGCTGTGTCATCCCTTACCGATTTATCGTGCTGATGTGGAATATGAGCTGCAGGATGATCATGTGGTGATCTTAACCACAGTTGAAACCATCGGACCGACAGGTGTTGAGATGGAAGCTTTGACGGCTGCCAGTCTGGCCGGATTAACCCTGTATGACATGCTGAAACCGCATTGCGAACCTGAAGAGCTGTGTCTGGATCAATGCAAGTTACTGAAGAAAAAGGGTGGTAAATCCCACTTTAAACGCACTTTGCGTCAGCCTGTTTCTGCTGCTGTGATTGTGCTTTCGGATACTGTGGCTTCGGGACGTAAACCGGATACGGCAGGTAAGTCCGTGGTTGAGACCTTGACCGAAGCGGGCTTTGATCCGATTCATTATCAAATCCTGCCTGATGAAGCTGACCAGTTAAAAGATCTGGTTCTGGAGTTAACTAAATCTTATGCTTGCATCATGACGGTTGGTGGAACAGGAATTGGCAAGCGTGATATTACGGTGGATACGCTTGAGCCGCTGCTGGAAAGAAAACTGGATGGTCTGATGGAAGCGGCACGTTCATTTGGTCAGAAGCGCACGCCTTATGCGGCGATGTCACGTGGTGTTGCAGGGTTTATTGATCGTTCGTTGGTGGTGACTTTGCCGGGCAGTCGCGGCGGTGCCAGTGAGTCCATGGCAGCGATTTTACCTGCATTGGTACATATTTTTGATGTCTGCCGAGACTTACCACATCCGGGAGGTTATGAATAATGTCTGGATGTGGTGCTGAAAAAGGCTTGATCAGTATTGATGATGCATTCGCACTGATTCAAGCTCAAACCAAAATCTTAGCCACTGAGACCTTGCCTTTGGGCGAGTGTCTCAATCGTTATCTGGCTCAAGTGATCACTTCTCAGGTGAATTTACCCAGCTTCTCACAAAGTGCAGTGGATGGCTATGCAATCCATAGTGTAAGTGAAAATCTGCAAGAGGCGACTTTCTCGGTGATTGGTGAAATTAAAGCGGGCAGTGAGTCTGATGTAGAGCTTAGGGATGGACAAGCCGTTCGTATTTTTACTGGCGGGAAAATCCCTGAAGGAACCACCCATGTAGCTCGGCAAGAAATTGTACATGTTGAAAGCGAGCATCTGATCCGTTTGACTGAGCATATCAAGGCTCAGGCCGATATCCGTTTTACCGGAGAAGAAGTGCAGCGTGGGCAACAACTGGCGGAGCCTGGTCAACGCATTAATATCGGTGCTTTGGCAGCTTTAAGTATGGCGGGTGTGAAAACGCTTAAAGTATTTAAACAGCCCAAAGTTGCCGTGGTGATTACCGGTGATGAAGTTGCTGAAACTCCCGATGATCTACAGGCTGGCAAAGTGTTTGATGCCAATGGTCCGCTGTTAAAAGCCTGGTTGCAAGACTATGGGCTAGCGGTAGAAATACGTCATATAGCAGATGAAGCAGAACAGGTGACACAATGCTTTGAACAGCTCAAACCGCATTATGATGTGATTATTACCACAGGCGGTGTTTCTGTGGGGGACTATGATTTCGTCCGTCCTTGTGCGTTTGAAGCAGGTTTTGAGCAGGTGTTCTGGAAGGTCAAGCAAAAACCAGGCAAGCCTTTATTTTTTGCTGAATATACGGCTCCCAATCATCACTGCTATATACTCGGTTTGCCTGGTAATCCGGCAGCCGTGTATGTGTGTATGCAAATGTATGGCAAGGTTCTATTCGATGCCTTACAAAACCAGACTCAATCTCTGGAATGGTTTAACGCAATACTGACCCATGATTTGAAGTCGGATGCACGTGAGCGATTCTTACGCATGCATGCCTATTTTGAACAAGGTCAACTCAAGCTGAAAAGCCTTGCCAAGCAGCAATCGCATATGCTGAGTAATCTGATGCAGGCCAACTGTCTGGTACGTATTCCTGCGCATATCCAGCCTGAAGCAGGAATGGAAATGAACGGAGTATTCATTCGTAATTAAAGGTTCAGCAGAAATGAATGAAATTTGTGAATATTGTCACTTTTCGCCAAGTGCCAATATTGCATCTGATGGATAAGGTAGTTTAGTGTATATTTTATATTGTTTAGTTTCTAAACATGACGGTTCAAGACATAGATTCCATGTCTGCAAAAACTTTAAAAAAATGATTAGGTGATAATAATGAAATGGGAAGAAATTGGCGATCAGCCATGTTCAGTAGCTCGGACGCTTTCAGTATTAGGTGATCGTTGGACAATGCTCATCTTACGTAATGCATTTATGGGTGTACGCCGTTTTGATGACTTTCAACGAAGTCTGGGCTTAACCCGTCACGTTCTTTCAGAACGCTTAAAACGTCTGGTCGAGCACGAGATTTTAATCAAGGTGCCGTATGTCGACCGACAGGAACGCTTTGAATACCAACTGACTGAAAAAGGTTTGGATCTGTATCCGATCCTTCTGGCGATGGTGCAATGGGCAGATAAATGGATGGATATGGGACTGGGCAAGCCACTTGAATTTACGCATAAAAGCTGTGGCAAGAAAATTAGCCCGAAAGTGATCTGTTCAGAATGTGAAGAGCCGATCCATGTCAAAGATGTGCGGGTGGCTGCTGGTCCGGGCTATTTTGCTTTTATCGAACAGAAACAAAAAAGTGCATAATCAACCATGCTGATGTGCTATCTGAATCGCATGCGATAGCACCTCGAAAATTTTTGGGTTCTGGCATTGCGCCACATTAAAACGAATAAAATTTTTAAACTTCTGGCTTTGACTAAAGGCATTGCCGGGTGCCAGAATCACGCCTTGTTCCAGACAGTATTGAGCAATTCGTGCTGTATCCAGATGTTCAGCTAATTCACACCATAGAAATAGACCTGCCTGAGGTTTCACCCACGGCTTGATGCCCAGTTTCTCTAACTGTTTGATGGTTGAATCCATGGCTTTTGCCAGATCTATTTTCAATTCATCCAGATATTTACGATAGCTACCATCCGTTAAAGCTGAAAATAAAATTTCTGCGCAAAGGTTATTGCCGCCAAAGCTGGTCGCAATCTTGATGTCCGTTAAATCCTCGATCCACTCTGGTTTGGTTGCGATATAACCTGTGCGGACTGCACCCGACAAAGTTTTAGAAAAACTGCCAATATGAATGACACGAGACAGGCCATCCAGTGCTGCGAGTCGTGGCGCCGTGTGGAGTTCCAAATCTGCAAAAATATCATCTTCAATCACAATCAGGTTAGATTGCTCAACCAGTTTTAACACCTGATAGGCTTTGGATGCGGTGAGTACGGCACCGGTCGGATTATGAATGCCTGAATTGGTAATATATAAGCGGGGATTATGTTTGTGAATGGCCTGAGCGAATGCCTCAATATCAGGTCCGGTTTGCGTATAAGGCACGCCAATGATCTGAATCTGGTGAACTTTGAGTAAGGCGTGAAAATTAAAATAACAAGGATCATCCACCAGTACCACAACATTGGGTTTTAGAAAATAGCGGCAAATTAAATCAATGGCCTGGGTGCCGGAGTCTGTCAATAGAATGTGATTAGAAGTCGCTTCAATTCCTTTGGTCAAAATTTTACGCGAAAGCAATTCACGTAACGGTGCCAACCCTAGAGGAGTTGAATAATCAGTCAGAATACTTGAACTGGCTCTGGAGACTTTGCGCATTGCTTTGCGTATATTTTCATGCGGCATCCAGTTATCTGGTAACCAGCCACAGCCTGGTTTGAGTACCCCTTGTTTTGCTTCCAGTGCTTGTCTGGAAATCCAGAGCGGGTCAATATTGCGGTCAATTTTAGGGTGAATTTCCGAGATTGATAACGGTGCCAGTGGTCCGGCTACAAAGAAGCCTGAACCTGTTTTTGCTTCGATCAGGCCTTGTGCCGCCAGACGTTCATATGCTTCTACTATGGTCGAGACAGATAGGTTTAAAACAGCAGCCAAGGCGCGTACGGAAGGAAGACGCGAGCCAGGCACCAAGGAGCGATTTTTAATCTGATCATGAATATGTTGTATCACAGAATCAATTTTCGTGCTTTTCATAGGTTTGAGCCTGACTGTGTTGGATTTTATACCAGTACAGTTATTTGAAATTGTACTGTAGTGTGTATGGTGCATTCACCTTAGCACAGTTTAAATTCTGCATATAGATCTGGAGAATTTAAATGAAATCTTTAAGCAGTGGCTGGATCAATGGTTTTATTGGTGTGGTCATATTTGCAGGTTCTTTACCTGCCACCCGTGTGGCGGTCATGGATTTTAGTCCGACCTTTTTAACTGCGGCAAGGGCTGCGATTGCAGGACTTTTAGGCTTGGCACTGCTTCTATTGTCACGACAAAAATTGCCTGAGAAAAAACACTGGCTACCTTTATTGTATGTCGCCCTTGGCGTGGTGGTTGGATTTCCATTATTTACTGCACTAGCTCTTCAATATGTCAGTGCTGCCCATACCATTGTATTTGTGGGGTTATTGCCGTTGGCGACTGCGATTTTTGGTGTATTGCGGGGTGGAGAAAGCCCCAATCTCGCATTCTGGTTGCTTGCTGTTTTAGGCGGAGCGCTGGTTTTTGGTTTTATGGTGTTTCAGACCGGTGTCTGGTCATTTGGTTATGGCGATGTTTTCATGCTATGTGCCATATTACTCTGTGGTTTTGGCTATGCAGAAGGTGGGCAGCTATCAAAGTATTTAGGGGGCTGGCAAGTGATTTGCTGGGCACTGATCATAACCTTACCGATCATGTTGTTACTTTCCTATCTCTACTTACCAGTCAACTTTGCACAGGTTTCAGTTTCTGCAAAGCTGGGTTTAGCCTATGTCTCGTTATTCAGTATGCTGATCGGTTTCTTTTTCTGGTACAAAGGTCTGGCGCAAGGCGGGATTGCCACTGTAGGCCAATTACAACTCCTGCAACCGATATTTGGCCTAATCATTGCTGCGGTGCTGCTGCATGAACAGGTCAGCATCGCGATGTTTGCAGTCACAGTTGCAGTGATTATATGTGTAGCCTGTGCCAAGAAATTTGCTTGAAGGTGATTATAAACAGTTTGCCGGTTTGGGTACGCCCGCTAAACGGCTTAAATGACGGGCAACCAGACCGGTATTAAATCGTTGCTGTAACTCGGCATTATTAATCTCGGGACCGACCGTCTTCATTAAAAACTTAATCAATGGGCGGGTCGCGGGTGAATGCCCAAATTGCTGATAAAACTGACGTACGGCATGGAGGACCTCAAAATGCCAGTCGGTCAGTTCCAAATCCAGTGTTTTCGCTAGTTCCTGAGCCACTTCAGGGTTCCAGATGGTGTAATCGACCAGATGACCGTCTTGATCTAACTCTAATTGCATAAATAGCCTAAGTAAATTTTAAATAAATCCGATTAAAAATTATTTTAAGGTGATACAGCGTTTAAATTGCAAAACTAAATCTGCAAATGCTGCGTAATCAATCACTTTAACATGTTCCTGATTCTCATTACTCAACAGGCTCAGTTCATTTTCCAGGCAGTAGAGATGAGCATAGCGGCTAAAAACTGTCGCTGGAATAGCCAAGCTAGCATCACCCATAATCACGATATGGTCATCAGATTGTGCCATTTGTGCTAACTGCTCCCAGATTTTATCGAGATTGTTATAGGACGATTGGATTAAAAATAAAGCACTATTTTCCATAGTAAAAGTCCTTACCAATACAAGACATGATCAAAAGAATGGATGAATTCAGGGCTCATATTGATAAATTCAATTTCCTGATCGGTGTTTTCTATGATGCTAAGTTGTTGATTTTTATATTCAACCAAAATTGGGGTTAAATCATAGAATTCAAAACTGTCGACCATGTTGGCGGCGATTTTAAAGGCGTGTTTGAGCTGGTCAAATTCTAATTTATTATTCAATAAACTCAATCCGGCATCTCTTAATAATACTTTGACAGAAATACCAAAGGTTGCTAAAACCATAGTTGCAGACAGACTTTCATTGGTCTGCAAATTCGTTAAATTAGGCTGCGTTAGGATGACAAGTACAGATTTCACACAATTTACCTTTTTAAAGCAACACTCTATTAAAGAACTTAAATTAAAATTGAATTAAACGAGAACAGCTTTGCACTGCATCAGCAAGCTCTCCAAGCCCAACCAGCTCAAAACCTTGTGCCAAGTTGTGATGTTGAAGTGAATGACGCTGTGCATTGCCAGCATCAGTGATACCCCGAGCAAGGGCAGCACTGACACAGACAGGGAGTCGAATGCTCAGTTTTTGCCATTCCTGTTTCAGGTTGCGTTGATCATCAGGAAACCACTGTAAATCATTCGCAACGTGAACACCGTCTTGGTAAAAGAAAACACGAAAATCCTCATGCTTATTTTGTAATGCTTGGGCTAAACCGAATGCATGCCATGCAATCACAGACGTAGGCGGAGAAGTAATTAACAGTAGTGTACTCATTGAACATTCACTATGGTCATAGTAGGCAAAATGATGATGGACAGATTAAAAAGAAGGTAAGTATACAATGATTTTGGTGACAGGTGGTTTAGGCTTTATCGGTTCACATATTGCCTTGAGTTTATTGGCTCATGGGCAAGAGATTGTCATTGTTGATAACCTGGCTAACTCAACTTTACAAACTCTGGAACGTCTGGAGTATATTTCAGGCATGTATATTCCTTTTGCGAAACTGGATGTACGGAATACGCCTGCATTAAATAAAGTATTTGAACAATATTCAATTGATACCGTCATTCATACGGCAAGTTTTAAGTCTTTGGAAGAATCTACTTTAAAACCACTCGAATATTATAATGATAATGTCAGTAGTATCATGAGCTTATTACGTGCGATGCAACGGATGGGGGTGAGACAGTTAGTCAATCTTTCCAGTCTAGCCGTCTATGGTCAGTCTGATCCAGCACTTTCAGAAGAAACAGCATTTAATTATAACTCTGCCAATCCTTATATCCGCTCACAGCAAATGGTCGAAGATATTATCGCGGATACCTATAAGGTCGATCCTGAATGGAAGATCGTCAATCTACGTTTATCTAATATCGTGGGTGCATTCGAGCACGGCGTTCTAGGGGAGTATGTCACCCAGTTACCTAAAAATATTGTACCTTTGGCGCTACAGGTGGCTGCTTTGCAACGTGATTGTATTGAACTGCAAAATCAGGCTCAAACGCAGGATGGCACGGTTGAACGTAGCTTCTTACATGTTCTGGATGCGTGTGATGCGATTTTAATGACCTTGAATTGGCTAAAAGCTCAGTCTGGATGCCTGGAATCATTCAATATTGCGCATACACAACTGACCTCAATTCAACGTTTGCTAGACGAAATTTTCACGGTCACTCAGGCTGAGGTCCGTATACAGCCTGCAATCTATCAACATGATGAATTAGCTCAGCTGGGTGCCAATATTGAAAAGGCACAGCGTATTTTAAACTGGACACCGAAACGGTCTTTGGCACAAATGATTGAAGATGAATGGCGTTTTTATCTGAATACTCTGAAAGGTAATTAAGATAATGATTCTTATTTACATATTTGACTGGTTTGATTAGGATAAGCTGACCAGCCAAAGCATTACTTTGCTTCAGCCCGTGAAAATTTTAACCAGATAGAGCAGAGGTTGTTTATGCAAATGCGAATTGAACACGACACCATGGGTGAAATCGAGGTCCCGAACGAAGCCTTGTGGGGTGCGCAGACGCAAAGAAGTTTACAGAACTTTAAGATTGGTCAGGAGCGTTTGCCACGTCCGATGATTCGTGCGATGGGCTTGGTCAAAAAAGCGGCCGCGATCACCAATGCTGAATTAAAACAACTTCCTGAAGATTTAAGCCAATATATTGTCGGTGCTGCTGAAGAAGTAATTGCTGGGCAGTGGGATTCACAATTTCCACTGGTAGTCTGGCAAACCGGTTCGGGTACGCAAAGCAATATGAATTGCAATGAAGTGATTGCCAATATTGCCAACCAGAAATTAGGACAGGTATTGGGTGCACAAAAACCCGTTCATCCGAATGATCATGTCAATCGCGCACAATCAACCAATGACTCTTTTCCGACCGCGATTCATGTTGCTGCCAGTCTGCAAATCAATGAACTCCTGATTCCTGCGGTTGAAAAGTTGAAACAGACCTTACAGCGCAAATCAGAAGAATTTGATGACATTGTCAAAATTGGTCGTACGCATTTACAAGACGCAACGCCTTTAACTTTGGGTCAAGAGTTTAGCGGCTATGTATCGCAACTGGAACATGGTTTAAAACGCTTGCAACAAGCATTGGCTGGACTGTACGAGTTGCCTTTAGGCGGTACCGCAGTTGGAACCGGTTTAAATGCTCATCCTGATTATGCGGTGAAAGCGGCTGAGCAATTGGCCATCTTGACGGGTCTGCCGTTTGTGACCGCGCCAAACAAGTTTGAAGCTTTGGCTGGCCGTGATGCAGCGGTATTTGCATCGGGTGCATTGAAAACCTTGGCTGCAAGTTTAAATAAGATCGCCAATGATATTCGCTGGTTAGCGAGTGGGCCACGTTGTGGTTTTGGTGAAATCCGTATACCTGAGAACGAACCGGGCTCAAGTATCATGCCGGGTAAAGTCAATCCCACCCAGAGTGAAGCCATGACCATGGTGGTTGCTCAAGTTTTAGGAAATGACACCACTATTAACGTTGCGGGTGCATCTGGCAACTTCGAGCTGAATGTGTTTATGCCCGTGATTGCTTATAACTTATTGCAATCGATTCAGTTGCTGGGCGATGCATGTAATAGCTTTAATGATCACTGTGCAGTGGGAATTGAACCGAATCGCGACAAGATTGATCACTTCTTACATAACTCTTTGATGCTGGTGACTGCGCTAAATCCTGTGATCGGTTATGAGAACTCTGCCAAAGTGGCGAAAACCGCTTATAAGGAAAATAAAACCTTGAAACAGGTTGCTGTGGAGCTGGGTTTGGTCACGGCAGAACAATTTGATGAAGTGGTTAAACCTGAAAATATGGTTTCTCCAAATAGTAAATAAAAATCTTTAATCAATAAGATAAAAAATCCTTCTGCTCGTGGAAGGATTTTTTTATGAGTAGTTTTTATAAACTGAACTGCGTACAATACAGTTTTGATTTATCTGACTGTTGCTTCATTATGCTCAATATTTATTTAACGGATACTAAAACCAACATCCAATTTTCTGATTTACCCAATGAAAATCCTGTTAAGTTTCTGTTGAATTTAAAGAAAATTTTTCCAAGTACCGCTGATTTACTATTACCGGTATTGCCAGAAGACAATAATCTAGAAAATGTAACCTGGGAAGCAACCTCAAAAGATTTTGACGTGTTTAAAAAGTTACTGGAAGGTTGGGGTGTGATTGAGCTTCGTTTGAGTGCAATTACCACCTATAAAGATAAGAATTTTGCCAATGAGCTGGTGAAAAAAGCACAAGTTAAGCGTAAGCAGATTGCCCAGACACAACCTCAATTGTCTTTAATTGCACTGGATTATGTGCTAATGCATGAGATTCATGCCTTGATTGATGCTGAACTGGTGATGATCGGTGAAAAATTCTATTTGCCAACATTGCGCGAACTTTGGAAAGGTCAATTCTCCGAGCAAATTTTGCAATGTAAATTCTAAGATTTAAAAGCAGACTTCGAGTCTGCTTTTTTATACTCGATGAATAAATGCAGACGTATAAATCTTGATCTACAAACATTTACAAGATTTTAGTGTGCGTATTTTGGAGCGGCATATATATTGCTTATAGGAATATAAATATTATTGCGGGAGAGAAGTTCTTCAATGAACTCGCCGAAGGAGCAACGACCCCGGAAACTCTCAGGCAGAAGGACTGTAATAATAGACATAAAATCTGGAGAGCAGTGCTCAATTTGTAGGAACACAGGACTAATTTCTTCTACGATAAACACTCACCGAAGGGGAAGGCTTCATGATTAATTGGTAATCATCTGCCGAAACTCTCAGGTACCATGACAGATGGGGCTAAGCATTATGAAATGTTATGCATTTCAGGGAGTTTGCTATGCCACATGTTGTTGTAATTGGTGCGGGGATTACGGGTGTAACGTCTGCTTATGAATTAATTAAACTGGGCTATGAAGTGACGGTGATCGATCGTCATCTTTTTCCAGCCATGGAAACTTCATTTGCCAATGGTGGACAATTGTCTGCCTGTAATGCAGAAGTCTGGAACCAGAAAGCCACAGTGCTAAAAGGCATTAAATGGATGAGTAAAAAAGATGCACCGTTATTGCTCAACCCATCCTTTAGCGCCCATAAATATCGCTGGTTGATTGAGTTTTTAACCCATATCAAAAATTACAAAGCCAATACCATTGAAACCGTGCGTTTAGCATTGTTAGCCCGACAACGTCTATTTGAAGTGGCTGAAAAAGAAAGTCTGTCTTTTGATCTGGAAAAGCGTGGCATTTTACATATGTATCACACCAGAGAAGACTATGAGATTGCCAAGAAGGTCAATGATGTGCTGGTTGAGGGTAAACTGGAGCGTAATGCGATTACCCCTGATGAAATGAAGGCGATTGAACCGACTTTAACAGGTGACTATTTCGGTGGTTATTATACCGCGGGGGATGCAACAGGAGATATTCATAAATATTCCGTGGGGCTGGCAGAACGGACGCAACAATATGGGGCAAAGTATTGTTTTGGCCTGGATGTGGTTGATATCCAATTCAATCAAGATAAGGCAATTGTTCACTGCAAGAACAGTTCAGAAAATGTAAATCCAACTGCGGATGGGATTACCGAAATTATTGCAGATGTGGTACTGGTCTGTGGTGGAGTTGGCAGTTATCAATTGGCAGATATGTTAGGCGATAGTGTCAACGTCTATCCGGTAAAGGGTTACTCGATTACAGTGCAGCTTAAAGATGAGCGTAGTGTCAATAATGCACCTTGGGTCAGCCTACTCGATGAGAGTGCAAAAATTGTTACCTCGCGCTTAGGTGCAGATCGCTTACGGGTTGCGGGAACAGCTGAGTTTAACGGTTATAATCGTGATATTCGTGCTGACCGTATTCAACCGCTGATTAACTGGGTCAACCAGAATTTTGATATTTCGACTGAACATGTGGTGCCATGGGCAGGATTACGTCCAATGATGCCGAATATGTTGCCTGTGGTTAAACAAGGCAAACAACCACGTGTATTTTATAATACCGGACATGGGCATTTAGGCTGGACCTTATCGGCTGCAACGGCAGTGCTGATCAGTCAGGAAATTGCGCAAAAATTTCCAAGCTAAAACTAAAAAAGCTGGTGTGATCACATCGGCTTTTTCTAAACGGTTGATAGCTTAGTCGTAAGGACGGTAAATCCCGGTAAAACGTTCACAGCCTTTTTGCGTAGATTTGATCACCAGTAATGCTTTTTGAAAATCAAACTGATATTGGCACTTTTTTTCATTATCGGTGATCTGATTGCGTTGTTCTGTCGTGCTATAAGCAAGTAATGATAAGGTTTGAGTTTCTGGTCGGTTATTCGGATTGCGGTAAGTGATGCCTTCAATTTTTAACTTGTCTTTATCCAGTTGATGAATTTGCAGATGAACAGGTTGAGCTGCGATTTTGCCATGTTCATATTTTAAATAATGTTGGGTCAGGGTCTGGTTCATCGAGGTATAAAAATTCAGGTCATCCAGACGCACCTCAAATTGCTGTTCATAGCAGGCTTTGCTTTTGCATTGCTGAATCTGGGTGAGCCACTGGGTCTGTGTATCATGTAACAATTGCAGAGGCGCATCCGTCACCAGATACGCCGTTAAGAATTTGCTATTCAGCTTTTGGCGCTGTTCTTTGTATTGCTTGGTGCATATTTTTTGTGCTTGCAAAGCAGCGCTATTGCAGTCAATAGATTCCGCATAGGCAAATGTTGAGCAAAAACAACTCAATGTGATGATATAACCAGATTTCTTTAATTGATTTCTTACAGTGTTAAACAGCATAATCACTTATACTTTCAGTCTAATTTGCTCAACGTACTATAGCGAAATAGAAAGCCTGAATACAAGATTAGTTCGGTATATTGTAAAAGGAAAATCATATGGTTGCTCAAATCCGTATTGGACAAGGGATTGATGTACATGCATTTGAAGACGGTGACTTTGTTACTTTGGCGGGGGTTAAAATTCCGCATACGCATGGTTTAAAAGCGCATTCAGATGGAGATGTGGTATTGCATGCGTTGAGTGATGCTTTACTGGGTGCTTTAGCACTCGGGGATATCGGACAGCATTTTCCAGATACAGATCCAGAATATAAAGGTGCAGACAGTCGTCTGTTGCTGAAACATGTATACCAGCTGATTTTAGATCGTGGTTATCATCTCAATAATGCAGATATTACAGTGGCTTGTGAACGTCCAAAGTTAGCGAAACATAATCTGGAAATGCGTCAAAGTATTGCAGATGTATTAAAAGTGGATGTGACTCAAATCAGTATTAAAGCCACAACCACAGAGAAACTTGGGTTTACCGGCCGTCAGGAAGGCATCTTGGCAACGGCAACCGTATTGGTTTCACATCAGGCAAAATGATTACTATTGATGAGTGACTGTTCTAATTCTTGTGTTGCTTTACGGCCTTGCAGTTGTAAAGTCAGACTATGAATGAGTCCAGTCCAGGTCTCGTTCGGCTCCCAGATCTGGTGAAGTAATTCTTGCGCGCTAGGCAGATCCACATTCATATAAAACTGGCGATATAAATACATCAAGCTACTGACCCGCTTGTTTTTAGCACAATGCAGCCAGACGATCTCGTTTTGAACGAGATGGTCAATCAGGTCCAGAATCAGTAAGCATTGTTCAGAGCAGGGCATATCCCAGTCAATCGGGATGTGAATATAGTTCAGGCCTAAATCCAGACAGATTTGATCCTGTTTGGCCAAGTAATTTTCTGATTTGCTGGTTGCAAGGTTAATGACCGTACTGCAACCATATTCCTTGATCTGTTGCAGTTGTTCAGCCGATGGTTGAGCTGAGCTAAACAGATGCTCATGCACCAAAGAGAAACTTGGTATTTGAGATAATGCTTGTTCGAGTGAAGTCATGACGTCCGCTGTGTATTGAGTGAGGTTCTCATATGATGAGAAACTTATTCTAAAAGGCTTAGCCTACTATAATTGTTTTTATTTTACTGTTCAATTTGGAATACATAAATAAAAACAGCATCATTTGATGCTGTTTTGGGATGACTTAATCTTTTTTGAGATTCTCATTGAGTAAGAATTCCATCAATGCTTTTTGTGCATGTAAGCGGTTTTCAGCTTCATCCCAAACCACAGCATTTTTGTGATCCAGCATGTTTTCTGAAATTTCTTCACCACGATGCGCTGGTAAGCAATGCATAAACAGGCAGTCAGGATGTGCCAAGTCCATCAGTTTTTCATTGACCTGAAAATCTGCGAAGGCTTTCTCACGCAGCTTTTGTTCTTCTTCCTGCCCCATGCTTGCCCAGACATCGGTCACGATCAGGTCGGCATTGACAGCAGCATCTTCGGCTTTATTGAAGACTTCAACACAGTCTGCAAATTCAGCTAAAAATTCAGGTTTTGGTTCATAGCCTTCAGGCGAAGCAATTTTAAGTTTGAAACCCATTAAATGTGCAGCTTCAATATATGAGTTACACATATTGTTGCCGTCACCAATCCAGGCAACGGTTTTGCCTTCGATGCGACCACGATGTTCCTGGAAGGTTTGCAAGTCTGCGAGTAACTGGCAAGGATGATGGTCATCAGTTAGACCATTGATGACAGGAACTTTTGAATATGATGCAAAACGTTCGACGATGTCATGGCCGAAAGTACGGATCATCACAATGTCCAGCATGCTTGAGATGACACGAGCCGAGTCTTCAATTGGCTCACCACGTCCTAATTGTGTATCACGTGGAGAAAGAAAGATTGCACTACCACCAAACTGGCAAATGCCTGCTTCAAAAGAAATACGGGTACGGGTACTCGATTTCTCGAAAATCATTCCTAAAACTTTACCTGCAAACGGCTGATACAGCGTATGACTATGCTGCATGCGTTTCAGTTCTTGCGCACGATCTAAAATGCGTTGCAGTTCTAGAGTGGATAGGTCACGTAAAGTTAGGAAATGCCGAAGCGCCATAGCTACTCCCACAATAATTATTGAGAGAAATCAATAATTAATTGTTGTTTGACGAGTGGTGGATAAAAAAGAATTGACTACTATACTATAGCTTCAGAAAAATGCAAAAGAATTAGACCTTCTGATGAGCCTTTAAAAACAGGTCTACAGAATAATCAATATAATCAATAATTTCGATATCATCTTTTGGTACATCCAAGCCCATTAAATTGCGCCATTCAACATCTCTGAGCGTGCCAAAATACATCATGGCAGAGAATTTGGGTTGGGCACAGAAAATTTCATTGTTGGCGTGGGCATGCTCTAAGGCATAGGCAATGGTGTTCTGGATATTTAAGGCGCATTGATCATAGAAATAATGAGCAAGCTGGATATCTTTTTGTGTTTGTTCGGTAAACATGCGCATAAAGGCAATGTTTTCAGGCTGAATAATATGTTGATAAAACCGGTATAGGGTCTGGGTCAGATAAGTCCTGAGATCGGTTTTTTCTGGGGTGTAGGGTAAGCACACGCCCTTAAAGAAAACTTCACGACGATAATCACAAATGGCAGTGAAAAGCCCTTCTTTATTACCAAAATATTTATAAATCGAGGTTTTGGAACCTCCGGCATGATTGACAATATCATCCAGAGACACTGCCTCATAACCTTTCTCAAGAAATAAATCGGTTGCGCACAATAACAGGGCAAGACGACGTTCTTCTCCACGACGAGTTTGAGGTTTGGCACAGCCTGAATAGCAAATATCAGTCATTATCTACTTTGAGGTAATCGGGTTGTGCTTAGTATAACAAAAACCATATCACTTGTATGGCTATGAAATTTCGGAGTGTTTCAAAAGATCTCAAAATGATTAAAAAAGCGAGTCATTTTAGACTCGCTTTTTAGAGGGTTAAGCCGTGCGACTTTCTTCTTCTTCATCGTCATCCGCAGAATCCATACCCAGCTCTTTGAGTTTTCGGGTCAGGGTGTTACGTCCCCAGCCTAATAGCTCTGCTGCATGGCGTTTACGACCGCGGGTCTGCTGGAGTGCTGCATTAATTAGCGTGCGTTCAAACATAGGGGTGGCAATATCAAGAATTTTCATTTCGCCATTTTTAAGTTTCTGGATGGCCCATTGACCTAATAATTCATCCCAATGATGGACTGCGATACGTTCAACGAGTGCAGGGCTAGTACTTGGTGCAGCTTGAGCATCACTGGTCTTGTGGACAGAGGCTTGCTTAAGTTCTGCTGGCAGGTCTTCAGGATAAACTTCACGCCCCGTAATCATAACGGTTAACCAGCGGCAGGTATTTTCTAGTTGACGTACATTTCCCGGCCAAGGCAGTTGCTGCATATAGTCAGTGGTTTCAGTACGCAAGATTTTTGGACTGACACCAAGCTCTTTGCCTGCGCGTGCCAAGAAATGCTGCGCCAGCATCGGAATGTCTTCGCTACGATGCGCCAGTTTTGGAATGTGAATACGAATCACATTCAGACGGTGGTAAAGGTCTTCGCGGAAACGGCCTTCATTGACCAGTTTCTCAAGATCTTGATGGGTTGCCGCAACGATACGTACATCTACCTTAACCGGAATATGTCCGCCGACACGATAGAACTCACCATCTGCCAAAACTCGAAGTAAACGTGTCTGGGTTTCAAATGGCATATCACCGATTTCGTCCAGGAATAAGGTACCGCCATTGGCTTGTTCAAAACGACCTTGATGTTGGGTGTTGGCGCCAGTAAATGCACCTTTTTCATGGCCAAATAATTCGGTTTCGATCAGGTCTTTGGGGATTGCCGCCATGTTCAGCGCAATAAAGGGTTTGGCCCGTCGCGGTGAATGCTTGTGTAAGGCATGCGCCACCAATTCTTTACCCGTACCGGATTCACCATTAATCAGGACAGTAATATGTGATTGCGACAAACGACCGATGGCACGGAACACTTCCTGCATGGCAGGCGATTCACCGATGATTTCGGTCGACTGCAATGGTGAAGCGGCTTTGGTGGCTTCTTGTTGCTGTAATTTATTAATGTGCAAAATGGCACGATTAACCAGCGCTAAGGCTTCATCAATATCAAAAGGCTTAGGTAAGTATTCAAATGCACCAGTTTGGTAACTTGAGACAGCAGACTCTAGATCTGAGTGTGCAGTCATGATAATGACGGGTAAGTCAGGATGGGTATTTTTAACCTTCGATAAGAAGGTTAGACCATCAATCCCTGGCATGCGAATGTCGGTCAAAATGACATCTGGCGCATCGTCATGCAAGCGTTCAAGTGCAGTTTGGGCTTCTTCAAAGTTGGTGACATCGAAACCTTCCTCTTTAAAGGTTTTCTCCAGTACCCAACGCATGGCACGATCGTCATCTATTACCCAAATTTTATTTCGTGACATGGTTTAACTCCCAAGGTAGATATAGGCTAAATACGGTTTTTCCCGGAACTGACTGACACTCAATCATTCCGTTGTGTTGATGCATAATATTTTGAGCAATACTGAGTCCCAGTCCTGTCCCTTTAGCACGCCCTGTGACTAATGGATAGAAAACCGATTCCAGAATACTTTCGGGTACTCCAGGGCCATTGTCTTCAATATCAATACGTACGGTTGAGCGATTGAGGACGCCGTTAATCGTGACTAGACGCTGGATGCGGGTTCTCAGCAGCAGTTCTGGTTCTGAGTCAGTAAAAAAGTCTTTATTTTCGGTCATGGCTTGCACCGCATTGACGCTAATATTCAGCATGACCTGAATCAACTGATCTCGATCAGCCATCACATCGGGTAAAGACAGGTCATAATCACGGGTAATCTTGATTTTCTTTTTGGTCTGGTTAGCAATCAGCGAGCGAACCCGTTCCAGAGGTTCATGTACATTGACATGTTCATAGCTCGGTAATTGACGTGAACCGAGCATGGTATCCGCCAGATTGGTCAAACGATCGACTTCACTAATAATAATGTCAGTAAATTCGCCGTAACGGTCATCATTTAAGCTGCGTGCCAGTAACTGGGTTGCACCGCGGATGCCCGCTAACGGGTTTTTGATTTCGTGCGCCACGCCACGCACCAGTTGACGTGCTACTTGATGTTGTTGTACCAGATTTTCTTCTTTGGAAATCTTTAACATGCGGTCAATCGGGTTTAGTTCAATCAATAAAAGCGGGTGATAGCTTTTGCCTGCATTCAGTTGAGAAGCCGTATAATCCACATGAATCGCTTTAAAGTTTACATTGATGACAGCCTCACGTCGGGTGTAGTGTTGGCCGCTTTCTAAAGTGTTCAATAACGCTTCATGTGTGTTGAAGGTATCGTCGTGTGAATGTAATAAGTTAAGAACAGGCTGGCCTGATGCGCGCAGCAGACTGATATCAAATAATGCTTCACAAGCAGAATTTAAATAAAAAATATTCAGCTGACTATCGACCAGTAAAATGGCAGTGCTCAAATTATCTACTAAGAGCCGATAGTCGATAATGTTCTGTTGATCCATTTGTGAATCATCCTGTTTTAAAATGGCGCAATAAATATAAATTTTAATGAATAGCCATTAACTTCTAAAATGTACTTTATGCAAAATACAAGCCAACTTTGTATTAATGAAATTTCAACAACTTAATTCTTAAAAAAGGGATTTATGCAGTATTTTTCACATACATGCAGGGATTTCAATAAATTATTATGTTCCAAAATAGTGCGCTTGTGGATTTTATTTAAAATTTTGGTCGTATTTTGGTGCATTACACAAAGAGATGGCTTTGCAGCTATGCGTAAGCCAAGAAAAGTCATACAATACGCCGATTCAAGTGGAGCGCAGATTCATGAAGACCCCCAAAGTCGGTTTTGTATCTTTAGGTTGTCCTAAGGCATTGGTAGATTCTGAACGAATTTTAACTCAGTTAAAGACTGAAGGTTATCAAGTTGCATCAGATTATGATGGTGCGGATCTGGTTGTTGTAAATACCTGTGGTTTTATTGAATCTGCAGTACAAGAGTCTTTAGACGCGATTGGTGAAGCCATGAGCGAAAATGGCCGAGTTATCGTTACAGGCTGTTTAGGTAAAGACGAAGACAAAATTCGCCAGATGCACCCAAATGTCCTTAAAGTGACAGGTGCAGCAGCTTATCAAGATGTAATGGAAGCAGTACATGAATATGTACCGGCACCGCCAAAACACAACCCATTTATTGATTTAGTCCCTGAGCAAGGTGTTCGTTTAACACCGAAGCATTATGCTTATTTGAAAATCTCGGAAGGCTGTAATCACCGTTGTACATTCTGCATTATCCCAAGTATGCGTGGCGATCTTGTGTCTCGTCCGGTCGGAAAAGTGCTGGATGAAGCCGCTGCACTGAAGCGTGCAGGTGTAAAAGAAATTCTGGTGATTTCTCAGGATACCTCAGCTTACGGTGTGGACACCAAATATAAGCTGGATTTCTGGAATGGCCAGCCGGTTAAGACCAAATTCTATGACATGTGTGAAGCGTTGGGTCAGTTAGGCATCTGGGTGCGTTTGCATTACGTTTATCCATATCCACATGTGGATGCTGCCATTGATTTGATGGCGCAGGGTAAAATCCTACCTTATTTGGATATTCCTTTTCAGCACGCCAGTCCGCGCATCTTAAAATTGATGAAGCGACCAGCGCATAGTGAAAATACCTTGGAGCGCCTTAAATTGTGGCGTGAAAAATGCCCTGAATTGGTGATTCGTTCTACATTCGTGGTGGGTTTCCCGGGGGAAACTGAAGAAGATTTCCAAATCTTGCTGGAATGGTTAAAAGAAGCGCAGTTAGATCGTGTTGGCTGCTTTACCTATTCACCAGTTGAAGGTGCAACCGCAAACGATCTTCCTGATCATGTACCAGAAGAGATCAAGCAAGAGCGTTATGAACGCTTCATGGAAGTGCAACAAGCCATTTCAGCAGCAAAACTGCAAAAACGTATTGGTCAGAAAATGACAGTACTGGTGGATAGCCTGGAAGATGAGTTTCCAGTTGCAGTTGCCCGTTCTTATGCAGACGCCCCGGAAATTGATGGCAACGTTTTTGTTGAAGATATTGATAAGAGTGTGATTAAAGCAGGTGATCTGCTGGAAGTCGAAATTACCGATGCAGATGAATACGATTTATTTGCAAAGTTAATCCAGATTAAATCTGCTTGATGTTGAATTAAATTTAAGAAAATTTTGAGATTGGTCGGTTTGGAGTAAAAGTATGTCAGCTTCTAAAAATCCACGTTATGCACGAATCTTGCTCAAGCTTTCTGGTGAAGCTTTAGCAGGTAATAAAGATATGGGTATTGATGCCCAAGTATTAGATCAGATGTCACTTTCAATTGCACACTTGGTTGGTTTGGGTGTGCAGGTCGGTATCGTTGTCGGCGGTGGTAACTTATACCGTGGTAGCCAGCTTCAAAAAGACGGTCTGGTTGGACGTGTAACTGGTGACCAGATGGGTATGTTGGCAACTGTGATGAACGGTTTGGCAATGCGTGATGCATTGGTGCGTCGCAATATCAAAACCCGTTTAATGTCAGCGCTATCAATTGGTACAGTGGTTGAGCCATACTCAAGCCGTGACGCAATTCGTCATTTAAGCCAGGGTGAAGTATGTGTGTTTGTTGCGGGTACAGGCAATCCATTCTTTACCACAGATACTGCAGCATGTTTACGTGGTATCGAGATTGAAGCGAACCTGATCTTGAAAGCAACTAAAGTTGATGGCGTTTATAATAAAGATCCAAGCAAATACGATGATGCAGTTAAATATGACAATTTAACTTTCGACCAAGTGCTTGATGAAAAACTTGGTGTGATGGATCTTACGGCAATTTGTTTGTGCCGTGACCACAATGTGCCATTACAAGTTTTTGATATGAACAAATCTGGCGCATTACTTTCTGTCGTCATGGGCGAAAAAGAGGGTACTCACGTAACGAATTAATGTACGTGAGCCAGAAAGCTCTTTATACTATTGTTTAAATATTTTGTAATACCTAATGAATAAGTAAGGAAGATCATATGATTAACGATCTCAAACAAGATAGCGAACAGCGCATGCAGAAGTCGCTTGACTCTTTAGAGTTAGGCTTTGCCAAAGTTCGTACAGGTCGTGCGCACCCATCTATTTTAAATGGTGTGATGGTTTCTTACTACGGCTCTGATGTTCCATTGAATCAAGTGGCAAATATCGGGCTTGAAGATTCACGTACACTGTTGGTTCAACCATTTGAACGTTCAATGGTTGCTGCGATAGATAAAGCGATTCGTGAAGCAGGTTTGGGCTTGAATCCTATTACTGCTGATGCAATCCGTGTACCAATGGCTGCGTTAACAGAAGAAACCCGCCGTGATATGCAGAAAGTTGCGCGTGCCGAAGCTGAAAATGCCAAAGTTGCGATTCGTAATATTCGTCGTGATGTATTAGGTGATCTCAAAGCATTATTGAAAGAAAAAGAAATTTCTGAAGATGATGATCGCCGTGCATCGGATGATATCCAGAAAATCACTGATAAATATGTTGCAGAAGTTGATAAACGTCTTGCAGCAAAAGAAGCAGAATTGATGAAGGTCTGATTTTATGACCTCGCAAGAAGAACAGCTTCTTCCTCAACATGTTGCCATCATCATGGATGGCAACAATCGTTTTGCCAAAAAAAATCAAATGCAAAAAGGCGATGGGCATCGTGAAGGCAAAAATGTCCTGGATCCGATTGTCGAGCATTGCAAGAAAGTTGGCATTCGCGCTTTAACCGTTTTTGCATTTTCAAGTGAAAACTGGAACCGCCCTCAATACGAAGTAGATTTGTTAATGAAATTGTTGGAAGAAACAATTCATGAGCAACTGCCGCGTATGGAAAAGTTCAATATTGCACTGCGTTTTATTGGTGACCGTTCTCGGTTGTCCAGCCAACTACGTGATCTGATGCAATATGCCGAGCAAAAAACAGCAGCCTATGGCTCCATGACCCTGACTATTGCGATTAGTTATGGTGGAATGTGGGATATGGCGCAAGCTGCGAAAATGATTGCTCAGGATGCGCTTGCAGGAAAGCTTCAAGCAGATCAGATAAATGTTGATTTATTTGATAAATATGTCAGTCTAAATGATCTTCCAGCGGTTGATTTATTGATCCGTACCGGTGGGGATTATCGTTTGTCTAACTTCTTACTCTGGCAAGCTGCTTATGCAGAACTGTATTTTACCGATACTTTATGGCCAGAATTTAGCATAGAAGAGCTAGATCATGCCTTTCGTGTTTTTTCAGGACGTGAACGACGCTTTGGCAAGACATCAGAACAGATTCAACAAGCGAAAATAGAGAATTAATAATGTTAGAGCGGATTATTACCGCATTGGTGTTAGTTGCTGTTGTTTTAAGTTGCATGTTTGCAACGCAATCACATTATCCAATGTTTATGCTTATGATTTTAGCTGCAGGGGTTGCAGGCTACGAATGGTTTAAGCTTATGCCACGTAGTGTAACCGCTGTTTCAAAGCCGAAGGCTTGGGTATATGGGGGCTGTGTTGCAGCAGTATCAACACTGGCATTATTTTTTGATGATGTTGCGCTTTTACTTTGGGCAGCATCGATTCTTACATGGCTGGGAAGCATCTATTGGGTCAAGAACTATCCTGAATCGGATAACTGGTACAACCCGTCTCTGCATCTGATTGGATTTATCCTGATTTCTGCTGCCGTCACTTCGCTCTATGCAGTCTGGCATAGTTCGCCTTGGTGGCTCATGTATCTATTCCTGCTGGTATGGGGCGCGGACAGTGGTGCTTACTTTGTTGGACGTAAGTTTGGCAAGAAAAAACTTGCTCCTTCTGTGAGCCCGAATAAATCGGTTGAAGGCTTTTATGGTGGTGTGGCAACAACCGTGATTATTATGCTGTTTGTGCAATATTTCTATTTAAACTTAACCGCAATACAGCTAATCTTATTCTTAATTCTTTCGATCATTACCGTGTTCGCATCTGTGCTGGGCGATTTGTTTGAGTCCATGATTAAGCGCCGCGCTGGAATTAAAGATTCTGGTCGCGTACTTCCAGGACATGGTGGTGTGCTTGATCGTATTGATTCTTTACTTGCTGCTGCACCGATCTTTGCAACAGGTATGTATATATTAAAACTTATTGGTGTAGATCTTTAAATGACTCAAGCTGTTTGTATATTGGGTGTTACTGGTTCAATTGGTCAAAGTACTTTAAAGGTGTTGGAACAGCACCCAGACCAATACACCGTATTTGCAGTCTCTGCATATAGTCGTTTAGATGAACTTTTAGAAATTTGTAAAAAATATCATCCAAAAATTGTTGTTGTGCCCAATGAAAAAGCACTGGAGTTGCAACAACGTCTCAAACAAGAAAAATTAAACCATATTGAAATCCTCACAGATGAGGCTGGCCTAATCGCAATTGCCGAACATGCTGATGTTGATATCGTTATGGCTGCTATTGTAGGTGCGGCCGGTTTGTTACCGACGTTGGCCGCAGTAAAAGCGGGTAAACGTGTCTTATTGGCCAACAAAGAATCATTGGTGATGTCGGGTGACATCATGATGCAGGCAGCACGCGAGCATAATGCGTTATTGTTGCCAGTGGATTCTGAACATAATGCGATTTTCCAGTCTCTACCGCATGACTATCTCAATGCAGAACGGACGGGGCAGCCACAATTAGGCGTGTCCCGTATTTTATTGACGGCATCAGGCGGACCTTTTCTCAATCATTCTTTGGCACAATTGCATGAGGTTACACCACAACAGGCATGCAAGCACCCAAACTGGTCAATGGGACAAAAAATCTCGGTTGATTCGGCGACCTTAATGAATAAAGGTCTGGAATTGATCGAAGCTTGCCATTTGTTTTCAATATCAGAACATTTTGTTACAGTTGTTGTTCACCCACAAAGTATCATTCATTCCATGGTGCAATATGTGGATGGATCAACTTTGGCACAAATGGGTAACCCAGATATGTGTACGCCGATTGCACATGCATTGGCATGGCCAAAACGGTTAGCAACAGATGTGCCTGCACTCGATTTATTTGAGACGGCTCAACTGAATTTTCAGCAACCGGATATTATCAGGTTCCCGGCTTTGGACCTAGCGCGTCAGGCAATGCGGGCAGGTGGTTTGGCACCGACGGTATTAAATGCGGCCAATGAAATTGCAGTTGCTGCATTCTTGCAACAACAGATCCGATTCACCGAGATTCCTCAAGTGGTGGATCATACTTTGCAAGCTGTACAAAATGCTAAAGCAGAAAACATAGACATCATTTTACAGACTGATATGATCGCTAGACAGATTGCAGAAAAGTATATTGTGAGTAAGGGAGGCTAAATCGTATGAATGCACTATTTATGATTGTTGCAGCGATTTTATTGCTTGGTCCTTTAATCGCAATTCACGAATTTGGTCATTATTGGGTGGCACGTAAACTTGGTGTCAAGGTTCTGGTCTATTCAATTGGTTTTGGTCCAACTTTATTAAAATGGCAGTCTAAAAAATCAGGGATTCAATACCAGCTTTCTGCTTTGCCACTTGGTGGCTATGTCAAGATGCTGGATGAGCGTGAAGGTAATGTTGCTGAGCAAGATTTACCGTATGCCTTTAACCGGCAGTCTCCTTGGAAACGTATTGCCATTGTTGCTGCAGGTCCATTGATTAACCTAATTTTTGCAGTGTTCCTGTATTGGATTTTATTTTTGCCGGCACAAGAGCAGCTGAACACCCGTATTGGTAAAATTATGCCAAATACACCGGCTGCTCAAGTTGATTTGAAGGTGGGTGACAAGATTGTCAATGTTGATGGACAAACAACGCCAACATGGGAAAAACTGAATTATGCGCTGGTAAATCGTGTTGGTGAAACCGGGCGAGTTTCGATCATCGTTGATCGTGCGGGCACTGAAAAGCAGGTGAGTCTACCGATTAAAGATTTCCTGAAAGACCAAAGTCAGTCTCCTTTGGATGTGCTAGGTTTCTTGCCTTACCGTCCGGTTATCCCGGCTAAAGTGAAAGAACTGAGTGCAGATGGTGCAGCAGTACGTCAAGGCATGAAAGTGGGTGATCAGATCGTTGCAATCGATAATGTTGCAATGAAAGACTGGTTTGATGTGGTGAATGTGGTGCAAAAATCACCAGAGAAGCTTTTAAATATTGAGGTGATGCGTCAAGGTCAATTGGTCCATCTACAAGTGATGCCTCAAGGGCAACGCGATAATATGGGCAATACCACGGGTGTACTGGGTGTGAAGAGTGATGCAGGCAAGATCACGATTCCAGCTGAATATAAACAAACCATTCAATACTCACCGATTGAAGCTTTAGGTGTTGCCGTCGATAAGACCACTCAGCTCTCAGGCATGATTTTTAATTCAATTATCAAGATGGTACGTGGCTTAATTGGATTGGATAATCTATCTGGCCCGGTTACGATCGCAAAAATGGCTGGTCAAAGTGCGGAAATGGGATGGCAGACCTTTATCTCGTTTATGGCGTTGATGAGTGTCAGTCTGGGAATCCTGAATTTGTTGCCGATTCCGATGCTGGATGGTGGTCACCTCGTGTATTACTTTATCGAAGCAATTCGTGGTAAACCTGTTTCTGAACAAATACAGATGTTTGGTCTAAAAGTTGGTATGGTACTGCTCGGTAGCATGATGCTTTTGGCTTTATTTAACGACTTCATGCGTTTATAACAACGCAAATGGAATTTAACTTACTGGAAAATATATGGGCATGCGTCACACACATTTATTAATGCCTTTGGCACTGGTTAGTGCGATGGCAGTGGTACAACAAGCATACGCTGCAGATGAGTTTCTTGCGCAAGATATACGAATTGATGGCTTAGTGCGTTTAACACCTGCAAGTATCTATTCTATGTTACCAATAAATAGTGGCGATAGAGTAAGTGATCCGATGATTGCTGAGGCAATTCGCACTTTGTATGCTTCTGGTTTATTTGATGACATTAAAACATATAAAGAAAATAATGTTTTAGTCTTTAAGGTTGTTGAACGTCCAGTGATTTCAAAGCTGGAGTTCAAAGGCAATAAACTGATTCCTAAAGAAGCCTTGGAACAAGGCTTGAAGAAAATGGGAATCGCGGAAGGTGAAGTCTTCAAAAAATCTGCCTTACAGATTATTGAAACTGAGCTGGAGCAGCAATACACCCAGCAAGGTCGTTATGATGCTGACGTCACCGTTGAAACAGTTGCACGTCCAAATAACCGTGTCGAGTTGAAGTTAAACTTTAACGAAGGTACTGCGGCAAAAGTTTTTGATATTAACATCATCGGTAATACCGTATTTAGCGACAGTGATATCAAGCAGGCTTTTGCAGTGAAAGAAAGCGGCTGGGCTTCTGTCGTGACCCGTAATGACCGTTATGCACGTGAGAAAATGGCTGCCAGTCTGGAAGCTTTACGTGCTTTATACCTAAATAAAGGTTATATCAACTTTAATATTATCAATTCACAACTGAACATCAGCGAAGATAAAAAACATATCTTTATCGAAGTATCCGTTGATGAAGGTAGTCAGTTCAAGTTTGGTGAAACCAAATTCTTGGGTGATGCACTTTATAAACCAGAAGAGCTCACGGCACTTAAACTGTATAAAGATGGCGAAACCTATTCACAAGAAAAAGTAAATGCAGTTAAACAACTTCTACTGCGTAAATATGGTAATGCAGGATATTACTATGCTGAAGTGAATGTTGTACCTGAAATCAATAATGAAACAGGTATTGTTAACCTGAATTATTATATCAACCCAGGTCAGCAAGTGACGGTACGTCGTATCAACTTCACAGGTAACAGCAAAACTGCAGATGAAGTGTTGCGTCGTGAAATGCGTCAAATGGAAGGTGCGTTGGCGAGCAATGAGAAAATTGATCTTTCTAAAGTTCGTTTAGAACGTACCGGTTTCTTTAAAACAGTTGATGTCAAACCTGTTCGTGTACCAAACTCTCCTGATGAAGTTGACTTAAACGTCAATGTTGAGGAGCAGCATTCAGGTACGACTACACTGGCTGTTGGTTACTCACAGAATGGTGGTGTAACCTTCCAGGCAGGTTTGAGTCAAACCAACTTTATGGGTACAGGTAATCGTGTCGCGATCGATCTGTCTCGTTCAGAAACTCAAGATTACTATAACTTAAGTGTGACAGATCCGTACTTCACCATTGATGGGGTGAGTCGTGGCTATAACGTTTACTACCGTAAAACCAAGTTAAATAAAGACTATAACGTTAATAACTATGTGACGGATAGTATTGGTGGTAGTTTAAGTTTTGGTTATCCAATTGATGAAAACCAGAGTTTAAGTGCATCTCTAGGGGTGGACCAGACTAAGGTCCGTACAGGGCCAAGTGTTTCCACTTATATTCGTGACTACTTAAAAGCAAATGGGGGTAAGGCGACAAATTCTGCTCAGCGTTGTCTAAGTGATGAATATGAAAAAAATGAGGATGGTACTGTAAAACTTGATGAGAATGGTCTGCCTATTTGTAAAGGCGGTTACGATACTTATGAAAGTGCTTTCGAAGGTACCTTCTTAACCTATATGCTAAATCTTGGTTGGTCTTATAACACACTCAATCGACCAGTTTTCCCAACCTCAGGTATGTCGCACCGTGTTGGTCTAGAAGTTGGTTTACCAGGTAGTGATGTTGATTATCAAAAAGTCACTTATGATGCGCAAGCCTTTAAAACACTTGGTGCCGGATTCGTACTTCGTGGTTATGGTAAATTAGGTTACGGTAACGATTTACCATTCTATAAGAACTTCTATGCAGGTGGTTATGGTTCGGTCCGTGGTTATGACAACAGTACCTTAGGTCCAAAATATCCAAGTGTCATTTTCCAGGAAACCAATAAGAACGATCCAGATCCTGAAGAAGTTGGTGGTAATGCACTGGTTCAGTTCGGTACAGAGTTGGCGTTGCCTTTACCATTTAAAGGGGATTGGACTCGTCAGGTTCGTCCAGTATTGTTTGCTGAAGGCGCACAAGTTTTTGATACTAAATGTGATGTCCCAACTGGAAAAATGCGTATGAATGGTGGGGATATCGATATCAAACAATATTGTAATGACAACTACAAATTTGACTTTGGCAATATGCGTTATAGTGTTGGTGTGGGCTTTACTTGGATTACCATGATTGGTCCATTATCACTGAGCTACGCATATCCGTTAAATGATAAGCCTGGTGATGATACTAAATCGATCCAATTCGAAATCGGTCGTACTTTCTAAGTACGGCCTTGCTTAGCGCTGTAAAAGATATAAAGGATGCAATAATGAAAACATTGACAAAGCTGATCTTAGGTTTGGGATTAACGGTTTCTGCAACAGTAAATGCTGCAGGATTGGCTGTAGTTGATTTGGCTAAGGTTGTAGAAAGTAGTACTTATCTTAAGCAACAAAATGCAAGTTTGAGCCAGTCAGTCAAACCGACTTCAACCCGTCTTGAGCAATTGGGTAAAGAGCTGGAGTCTTTACAACAAAAAGCACAGACTGAAGGCCAAAAAATGAATCAGGCTGATATTCAGAAGTTAACTGCTCAATATCAGTCAAAATTAAGTGAATTCAATTCAACTCAGCAAGGTTTGCAAAGCAAAGTTCAGTCGAGTTTGCAGGCGATGAACACAACTTTTGAAACACGTGTGAAGCAAGCTGCTGAACAATTGCGTAAAGAGAACAACTTAGACTTTATTTTGAATAAAAATTCTACGATTGCCTCTGACGCTCAGTATGATTTAACTGATAAAATGATTCAAAAGGTTAATTCAATTAAATAATCAATGAATAGACGTAGTTATCGTTTAGAAGAAATTGCTCACCTTGTCAAAGGTGAGTATTTCGGTGCACAAGATTTTCAGATCTCGGGCTTGGCAAGTTTAGAACATGCGCAAGAAAATCAGATCTGTTTCGTGAATGGCGAAAAATATCTAACTCAGGCTGAAGCCAGTCAAGCGGGTGCCTATATCGTCACAGCCTCGCTGAAATCACAACTGATCGATAAACAAAACTTTATTGTTGTCGATAATCCTTATCTCGCATTTGCGACTTTAACGCATATATTTGAAAAAAAGATTAGCCAACGCGGTATTGAAAGTACTGCCAAAATTCATCCCTCTGCAATGATTGCCGATGATGTATATATTGGTCACTATGTTGTAATTGGTGAGAACTGTGTGGTGGGTAACAATACGATTATTCAGGCACATGCTTTTATTGATGATGAAGTCGAGATTGGACAAGACTGTTTTATTGATGCACATGTCACCATTACCGGTGCTGCAAAACTGAAAGATCGTGTGCGTATCCATGCCAATACGGTTATTGGTACAGAAGGTTTTGGTTTTGCACCGTATCAAGGCAAGTGGCATCGTATTGCACAACTGGGTTCGGTTCGGATCGGAAATGATGTACGAATCGGTTCAAATTGCAGTATTGATCGTGGTGCACTGGACGATACAGTTCTGGAAGATGGTGTCATTATTGATAACCTTGTGCAAGTTGCTCACAATGTGCATATTGGTGAAAATACCGCCATCGCAGCCAACTGTGGAATCGCAGGCAGTGCACGGATTGGCAAAAACTGTATCATGGGCGGTGCCTCAGGGGTGGTTGGACACCTTACAATTGCAGATAATGTGACACTTACTGCAATGTCAATGGTCACAAGAAATATTTCTGAGGCTGGAACGTATTCTTCTGGCATGGGACTTTTTGAGAATAGTCACTGGAAAAAGACGATTGTGCGTCTTAGACAATTAGCAGATGTGCCATTGACCCAAATCACTAAAAGGCTTGATCATATGCAAGCTCAATTAGAGTCCCTTGAATCAACCTTTAAGTTACGTAAATAATTTATTATGACTGAGTCTACATCTCCAGCATTTACGATGCCTGAATTACCCATGGATATTCTTACCATTCGTGAATATTTACCCCATCGTTATCCATTTTTATTAGTTGATCGCGTTACGGAAATAACTGAGAACAGTATTGTCGGTTATAAGAACGTCTCGATTAATGAAGAGTTTTTCCAAGGGCATTTCCCGACTTATCCAATTATGCCTGGTGTTCTAATGATTGAAGCATTAGCACAGGTTTCTGGAATCTTGGGTTTTGTCTTAACTAATCAAAAGCCGAAAGCAGGTTCACTGTTTTTATTCGCAGGTGCAGAAAAAATCAGATTTAAAAAACAGGTTGTTGCAGGTGACCAGCTTGTCTTAAAATCTGAACTTGTGATGCAAAAACGTGGCATTTACAAGTACAATTGTACTGCTAGCGTTGATGGCATTGTTGCTGCAACGGCAGAGATTATTATTTCACACCAGAAAATAGAGCAGACATGAGTAGTCAAAATTTAATACATCCCACAGCAATTATTGACCCGTCTGCAGAAATCGCATCTGATGTACAAATTGGTCCGTATTGCGTTGTGGGTCCAAATGTAAGTATTGACTCTGGTACAAAATTACATTCACACGTTGTTATTGGCGGTTTTACGAGAATTGGTAAAAATAATGATATTTTCCAGTTCTCGAGTATTGGGGAAATTTGTCAGGATTTAAAATATCAGGGCGAAGAAACCTGGTTAGAAATCGGTGATCACAACTCGATTCGCGAACATTGTACCTTGCATCGCGGTACGGCTCAGGATCATGGCCTGACCAAAATTGGTAGCCATAACCTGTTAATGGTAAACACGCATATCGCGCATGACTGTGTGATTGGGAACCATAATATTTTTGCCAATAATGTCGGTGTTGCAGGACATGTCCATGTTGGCGATCATGTGATTGTCGGCGGTAATGCGGGCATTCACCAATTCTGCAAAATCGATTCATATAGCATGATCGGCGGCGCAGCGCTTATCCTTAAGGATGTACCGGCTTATATCATGGCCTCTGGTAATCCTGCACGCGCTTTCGGTATGAATATTGAAGGAATGCGTCGTAAAGGATGGTCTCGTGATACGATTCAGGGTTTACGAGAAGCTTATAAACTGATTTATAAATCGGGCTTAACCACTGAACAGGCGATTGAACAGATTCGTAATGAAATTCTGCTCAAAACACCTGAAGCCCAGCTGTTCATTGATTCATTGGAACAATCCACACGCGGTATCGTGCGTTAATCAATGACGAGAAGGAAAAAAGACACATGAGTGTCTTTTTTTATGCCTGATTTTCTTCCTCGATAAATAGCTGCCGATATTGTTTGGGGGAATGTTCGAAAGTACGTTTAAAGGCCTGACTAAACGCAGTTTCTGAGGAGTAACCGACTTTATTGGCAATTTGTTGTATCGAATAGTTACTTTTACGTAGGTATTGGCTGGCCAGACGCATACGATGTTGTTGCAAATAGGCCAGAGGTGATTCACCAATCACCTCATGGAATAAGCTGGCAAACTTGGAACGTGACATACAGCATTGTTCTGCCAGTGATTCCACTGTCCAGGCATCCTCAGGATGGTTGTGGATGGCTGCCAGACTATTACTGAGTTCTGGATGATTTAAGGCACTAAGCCAGCCATGCTGGCTTGAGATTTGCTGGATATGATCACGGATACATTTAATGAGCAGGATATTGACCAAGTGATCGATAATAATATCGCGACCGGCCTGAATATTCTGTGTTTCTAAAGCCAGGAAATGTAAGCCGATTTGTAGCCATTCAGGTGCATTGGTATCTCCATGTTGCAGATGGATGATTGGAGGTAAAGCCTGAATAAAAGGACGTGCCATGATGGTATCAATCTGGCAGCGTACTGTCAGAATGAGATTTTTCTCAGATGAATGAGTACCGAACTCGATGGCTTCTTCTTGATGTCCATCAAACAATTTTGAAATATCTACCGCATCAACCAGTTTGGTAATCGCATTGTCTGCACCGGTATGGGCTTTTCCGGATGGAATAACTACAATTTCACCCGCATGGGCAGTTAAACTATTTTGTGCATCAATTTGAATAAAAACAGAACCTACCAGAACAATATGAACAAGCAAAGCCGTTTGATCTTGGCAAATGAAACTCCATTCTCCTTGAGTTTTCAAGTAGATATATTCAGTGTGATTTAAATGAATATCCGCAAATATTTTACTTAAAGCATCCATATGATTTTTTAACGATGTATTCATTTAAATTATAGAGAGCTGCGCCAATAACTCAATATGTGTTTATAGGACAAAAACAGGGGGGATGATGCCAAAGACTTTGACATAGCTTTTTTGGACGCTTGCAACTGTCATGAATTCCATAATTCATCAAAATATACTTATATATACAAAGACATGGATAAGATGATGAATGCGCCAGTAAATGTTGAGCAAGAACTTACACCAGTAAGCATTCCAAAGTCAAAAACTCAGTTGGATCGTAAACGTTATTTATGGGCGATTAGCCCGGCTCTACCTGCCATTGGGATTGGTATTTTAGCAGGTTATCAATTTGCACCACGTCCATTGAAAAAAATCTTTGCTTTAGGTGGTCCAATTGTTTTACACATTGTGATTCCAACGATTGATACGATTATTGGAAAAGATGCAAATAATCCAACAGATGAAGATATTAAACTGCTGGAAAAAGACCCGTATTATTCTCGTTTGGTGAAAAGCTTTATTCCC
Organism: Acinetobacter courvalinii; assembly: GCF_014635545.1. Classification (GTDB taxonomy): domain Bacteria; phylum Pseudomonadota; class Gammaproteobacteria; order Pseudomonadales; family Moraxellaceae; genus Acinetobacter; species Acinetobacter courvalinii. The sequence goes on along the minus strand of NZ_BMDA01000001.1, from coordinate 1,345,672 downwards.
TTACAATATGCCGCCAATGTCTATGCCTGTTATTTAACCAGCCGTAAAGAAACTTCCTTCTTAGACAAAATCTTATTGGGCATCTCAATGGGAGCCGTCAACGGGATTGCAATTAATACCGCACATGAGCTGAGTCATAAACATGATCGTATTGATCATATCTTGTCACATCTTGCATTGGTGCCAACGGGTTACAACCATTTCCGTATTGAACATCCTTATGGTCACCATAAGCGTGCTGCTACGCCTGAGGATCCAGCATCTTCACAAATGGGTGAAACCTTCTATGAGTTTTGGCCGCGTACCGTAATCGGATCTTTCAAATCGGCAATTGAGATTGAAACCACACGTTTAAAACGTAAGGGCAAAGAATTCTGGTCAACTGAAAATGAATTGCTCCAAGGCTGGGGCATGAGTGCTGCATTTCATGGTTCAATGATTGGTTTGTTTGGTAAGGGGGTAATTCCTTATCTGGCAGCCCAGTCTTTCTATGGGATTAGCTTGTTCGAGATTATTAATTATATCGAACACTACGGTCTAAAACGTCAAAAAGACAAGAATGGTAAATATGAACGTACCATGCCTGAGCATAGCTGGAACAATAATAATATTGTGACCAACCTGTTCCTGTATCAATTGCAGCGTCATTCAGATCATCATGCTTATCCAACCCGTCCATTCCAAGCCTTGCGTCATTTTGATGAGGCTCCAGAACTGCCAAGTGGTTATGCAAGTATGCTATTGCCTGCCTTGATTCCACCGCTATGGTCAAAAATGATGGATAAGCGCGTATTTGATCATTATAAAGGTGATTTGAATAAAGCGAATATTTATCCAAAGCGTCGTGCCAAACTGTTTAAAAAATTTGGTGTAGTGGATCAATCTCTACAACAAACTTCGGTTGCGACTGAAACGACTGAATAATTCATAAAAGCATGTTCAAAGCAGGGCACTGGTGAGTCATCATCAGTGCCTTTTTATTTTCTTGTATTAAAACTTTAAACAAGTACGGATTTTACATATTCTTGCTGTATATCTATGTATAACTTAAAAATAATTTTATCAGCGATGTATGAGGCAAAGATGACAAAACATTATGATTATATTGCGATTGGTGCTGGAAGTGGCGGAATTGCCTCGGTAAATCGTGCTGCCATGTACGGAAAAAAGTGTGCCTTAATTGAAAAAGCCGAGCTTGGGGGAACCTGTGTCAATGTAGGCTGTGTACCTAAAAAAGTGATGTGGTATGCGGCGCATGTAGCTGAGGCCATCCATAAATATGGTCCAGATTACGGTTTTAACAGTAAGGTTGAATCTTTCGACTGGCACACCTTAATTAAAAATAGACAAGCATATATCGATCGGATTCATCAGTCCTATCAAAATAGCCTAAGCAATAATAAGGTTGACCTTATTCATGGCGCGGCTCATTTTATTGATAAAAATACCATTGAAGTCAACGGTGAGCGATTTACTGCCGATCATATCCTGATTGCAACAGGGACCCAGCCATCATTACCCCACATTGAAGGGGTTGAATATGGTATTGATTCAAATGGATTCTTTGAACTGACCGCTTTACCAAAGACCACTGCAGTGATCGGTTCAGGCTATATCGCGGTTGAGCTGGCGGGTGTACTCAATGCTTTAGGCTCACACGTCGGATTGTTTATTCGTAAGGATTTACCAGTAAGACGTTTTGATGCATTTGTGAGTGAAACCCTGGTAGAAGTTATGCAAACAGATGGCATTGCGGTTCATACTCAAGCTGTGCCAATGAAAATCACAAAAAATGCCGATGATTCCGTTACTTTATATTTAGAAAATGGTGAAAGCCATACGGTGGATTGCTTGATCTGGGCAACTGGACGAGAGCCAAATACTGCGAGTTTAAATCTGGATAAAGCCAATGTTCAGCTGGATGAGCGAGGCTATATTCAAGTCGACAAATACCAGAATACCTCACAGCAAGGAATTTATGCGGTGGGTGATATTACTGGGAAAATGGAGCTGACTCCGGTTGCTGTGGCTGCGGGGCGTAGACTGTCTGAACGTTTATTTAACCATAAACCGGATGAGCATCTGGACTACGACAATATTCCGACCGTGGTGTTTAGCCATCCTCCGATTGGAACAGTGGGGATTACGGAAAAAGAGGCCATTGAACAATACGGTCAACAAGCGGTTAAAGTGTATAACTCATCCTTTACTGCGATGTATAGTGCCATTACCCAGCATCGTCAGCCAACCAAAATGAAACTGGTTTGTGTCGGTGAAGATGAAAAAATTGTCGGTATTCATGGGATCGGCTTTGGCATGGATGAGATTTTGCAAGGTTTTGCTGTGGCTCTAAAAATGGGTGCCACCAAGCAAGATTTTGATAATACTGTTGCGATTCATCCTACCTCTGCCGAAGAATTTGTGACGATACGGTAATAGAAATCTTATTCATTAAAATAAAAAGGACATGATCAACACGTCCTTTTTATTTTGATTATTTAGATGAAACAGCAATTACTTCAATTCACTGGATGATTTACCTAATTCACGACGGGCAATGATTAACTGCTGGATTTGTTGTGTACCTTCAAAAATATCCAGAATTTTTGAGTCACGCGCCCATTTTTCCAGTAATTCATCTTCGCCATAACCGACACTGGCAGCCAACTCGACACATTTCAGCGTAATTTCATTGCCTACACGACCTGCTTTGGCTTTGGCAATCGACGCTTCCTTGGAATTTGGCTTTTTATTGTCTGCCATCCAGGTTGCCTTGATCATCAATAAGCGCGCAGCTTCCCACTCGGCTTCCATACGATAGATTTGTGCAGCCAAGTTTGAGGTTTGTAAGTAGGGTGTTGCATAGTCAGGATCAAGCTGATCTTTAAAAATTTCCTTGATACGCTCTAAAGAGGCTTTAGCACATCCAATTGCCATTGCAGCGACCAGCGGACGAGTATTGTCAAAGGTTTCCATGACGCCTGCAAAACCTTTAGCCACATCAATTTCTGGATTCCCCAATAAATTGGCAGCAGGAACACGGCAGTCAATAAAGCTGATCACCGCAGTATCAGAGGCTTTAATGCCCAGTTTATGTTCCAGACGCTCGACCTTCATTCCTGGCGTACCTTTGGGTACCACGAAAGATTTAATGGCAGCACGCCCTAACTTTTTATCTAATGTTGCCCACACCACCACAGAGTCAGCACGTTCTCCTGAGGTGACAAAGATTTTTTCACCATTCAGGATATAGTCATCGCCATCTTTGGTCGCCGTGGTCCGGATCGCAGCAGAGTCAGAACCACAACCCGGCTCTGTAATCGCCATTGCTGCCCAGGTTCCTTTGAAGCGTTCAAGTTGTTCATCATTGGCGACTGCCGCGATAGCAGAGTTCCCCAAGCCTTGACGCGGCATACTCAGTAACAGGCCTGTATCGCCATAGCACATTTCAATAATGCCGAGCGCTGCTGACATATTGCCGCCATTCACCACCGTATCCGGGTTTACCGTACCACGTTTGCTGGCATTGGCTGCACCGACACCTTCACCACTTTCATTCATACCATCCAGTAAAGCCGCCAGCATATCCAGCTCTTTGGGATAGGCGTGTTCAGCTTTGTCATATTTACGTGAAATAGGGCGTAAAACATTCAGCGCAGTTTCGTGTGCCTGATCCACCAGCATTTTGAATTTTTTCGGATTTTGTAAATTCATTATTGTTCTCCAAAATTAAGCATGTAAGCCAGAATGCAGGATTGCAGTCGCACGCAGGTCACGATACCAACGTTCAACAGGATGCTCTTTGGTAAAGCCATGACCCCCCAGAATTTGTACGCCATCCGTTCCGATTTTCATTGATTTTTCAGCACAGAGCAGACGTGCCAGGTAGGCTTCACGATGGAAGGGCTGTCCGGCTTCTGCCAAGCTTGCAGCATTGAGCACCAGCATGCGCATGGCATCAATTTCTATCGCCATATCTGCGATCATAAAGGCCACACTTTGACGATGCGAAATAGGTTCGCCAAAAGCTGTACGTTCATTGGCATATTTAATACAGTACGCTTTAATCGCTTCGCATGTGCCAATCGCCATGGCACACCACATCAGGTTGCCCAGATCGACAAAAGCAGTGTAATCAAAATCAGCATCGCCTAAGCGTAAGGCTGGCGTTTGATTGAATAAAAGGGTTGCTGTTTCAGCAGCTTTGAGTCCCATTGCAGGGTTGGCTTTGATGGCAATCGTTTCATTGGTTTGCACCACAAAAATGTCAGGCTGGCCATTGAACTCCGCACTGACCAAGAAAACATCAGCAATGTCACCTAAAATAACCAAGCTTTTTTCACCGGTGATATAGAACTGTCCATTGGCTTCAGTGGCCGTGGTTTTTAACTGGTAGGGGTTAAAAGCAGGTGTTGCTTCCTGAAATGCGAAAGTTGCCGTAACATCAGTATCTTCTGCAAACACACGTAAATACATCGATTGCACTTGGGTTGAGCCCCAGCGTGTGATGGCATTGATAACACTGAAGGTGCTGAGTAAACCTGCGGTCAGACTGAAATCCCCCTTAGCCAAGCTTTCTGCAATCAAAATATTACTGACAATATTTTGTTCTGCTGCCACACCGCCCAATGCCTCTGGCAAAGCGTAATAGTTAAGTCCCAAATCAACCAAATGTTGCCACAACTGTTCAGGGAATTGGGCCTGATGATCTGCCTCATGCGCCAAACTGTATAGGACTTCTTCAGCAAATTGTGACATCGCGTCAACCGTCATTTGTTGTTCTTCAGTCAGGCTCAGATCAAACAGATTCTTGTTGGTCTGGGTGGGAAGACGCTGTTTGTCGATCGGTTGTGGCTTAAATGCTTTTTGTGTTTTATTCAGTACCTTAAAGCCTGTTTTTGAACCCTGATATAATGATTTTTCTACAAATTTTCTTAATTTGAGTTGATCAAGCATTTCGCTTCCTGCGAGTTTGGTGATCAAAGATAGCCCAAACCCTTGAGCCTTATTCATCATGTTTGACATGGTTATATCCTGGAGGATGGTTGTAAATTTATGCTGACATGCTCCTGATCAAAAGACTATGTCCTGTTTGACATGTGGACTGGAGAAAGATAAAGAGTAAAGTGTATAGTTAAAGTTTTATAGGTTTTTGTTTTTTATATGTTTAAAAAAATATCAGGAAAATAATTTTTAAAAAAATTGACCAAAATGACAAAGTTTAAGTTTAGCTGATTGAAGATTGGCAAAAGTTTTGGTCTGGAATCATTTAGTTAGATAGATTTGCCAGTCAAATTTTTTATCCAGATTTAGAAATATGTTATTTCAGATAGCGTTTTTATTTGAGCACTTAGATTTAAGCCTTCCTTAAACTACGAATAAGGGAGGCTTAAAGTAGACTGTTTTAATTCAGTTTTTCAAGCAGGATGCTTTCCCGATAATATTTGCATCCTTTAAACAGCAAGAAAACACCAATTATTCCTGCAATCGCATTCACAATCGAAATGGAGTTTCCAACCATCAGTGTATTTTCAAAATATTTATCAGTTAATAACGCGACTGCTGTTGTGCCAACACCTAATGCAATTAGATTAGAGATAAGCAAAAATTTGGCTGAAACCTGAGCGCGTAATTGATTTGGAGTGAGCATTTGGGTGGCCGCTGCCGAGGCGGGAATTGGAAAAGTTGAGAAGAACATGGCGATAAAAATTAGGCCAAAGGATAGATACATATTGTCAACTTGAGTGAATATAACACTTGGTAGTACAAGCGCGGCACAGCCGATCATACCTGCTCGAATGGCAGCATCGCTATATCCTTTTTTAGAAAAGTAATCGATGAGCCATCCACAAAATAATGCGCCCGCAGTGTTGGCAATTAAAATGATACTCCCGAGAATATAACCTGTTTGGCTGGCATCTAAACCAAAGTGACGCATATAGAATGCAGGCGCCCAGCCAAGCAGTGAGTACAGCATCATGGTATAGAAAGAAAAACCAATAAAATGACAAAAGAAGGTTTTTTTGTGAGTTTTAATAAATGCAATGGAGTTTTTAAAGGACGCCTGTATGACCTGTCCATTCTGATCCAGCTTTAAACCTTTACGTTTAGGTTCTTTCACCGTCAGAATCATGACTAAAGCCAGTAAAACACCTGGTAATCCTACGATGAAAAAGGTGAGTTGCCATGTTTTTAATTGTCCGATCACAGGCAAAACCACCATATCTATATTTTTTAATAGGCTAATCACATAACCGCCAATTAGAAAGGCCAGACCTGAACCAATGAATGCCCCAATCGCATATAAACCTAGAGCACGTCCCAGTTTTTCTTTGGGGAATAGGTCTGTAACGATCGAATAAAATGCTGGTGATAAAGCGGCTTCGCCCGCACCGACACTTAATCGGGCAATAAACATCTGGATAAAGTTTTTACTCAAGCCACATGCTGCTGTAGCAAGACTCCAGAAGGCGATGCCAATAGAAATAATTTTGATTCGTGATTTTTTGTCTGCAAGCGCAGCAATCGGAATGCCCATAAAAGCATAAAATAAAGAGAAAGCCAGACCTTGTAATAAGCTGAACTCCGTGTCAGTTAACATGAGATCTTGTTTAATCGGTTCGATCATCAAGGACAGAATCTGGCGATCTACAAAAGAAAGAATATACGCCACCATACAGATCACGACGACATACCATTGATAGCCGAAGCTTTCTTGGGTATGAAGTTCCTGCTCTTTCTGTACCATGTGCTCGGGTGAGTGGTTGGTTTCGTGCTCATTCCTGCCGAGCACATTTTCTAGGTTGTTATCATTCATTTGCATCTTCCTATGATGACTGGGATTTTAAACTTGATACTTTTTTATTGAATTATTTATTTTTTAGTATCGTCTTTTTATTTATATAAAGTTTTAATTAATCAAGCAATACACAATTAGAACAAAAGTGAAAATTAATCAAAAGAATAAAGAAAATGGATAAATATTTTATAAACAGGAAGGTTGAGGAAATGGTTTTATACAAAATAGGATTTATTTATTAAAGGGTTATCATGGGGATGGTGGGTTTAATACTTTGTTGTTATTATGAGTTTTAAAATAACTGTATTATGAATTTTGCTATATTTTTATTATGATGCATACAATCTAACTCCTCCCGTCTATAATAAAAGAAGGATAATTAAAAATATGATTCTATTTCTAAATTTTAGATAATTTTTTAGTTTTTTAATTAAATCAGCTTAAACCTTCTGTCAAAATCACAATATATTCGCCTGCCAAATCACGATGCTTTTTGGCTTGCTGATAGGCATCGCTGTGATACCAGTCCTGAGCTTCCTGCATCGTGCCAAATTTAATGATGGCAACGCCGTCGCTTTCAATATTTTCCAGAGCAATCGCTTGTCCATAAAAAACAATCGGTTCAGCTGAAAAACCTTGACTCGCCTGGCGTGCCAAAGTGGTGTAGGTTTTCATTTCATCTTTATTTTTTAATTCTTTACGAATCAGAATGATATAAGCGCTCATGGATTTTCCTGCATTAAACTGAGGGTGAACATAGCCTATTTTGAATGGGCTTGATGGATCGTTAAGGGTATCCATCAAGCGCTAATTTTAAGCTGCGCGGGCAACCAAAGTTAAAATATCATAGGTTGCCACCAATTCATCTCGTTGATTTTTCACCTTGATATCCCAGACCACGACGCCGTGTTCAGGTTGGGATGGATCTTTTTGCGGTTTAGGTGTTTTTTGCTTACAGGTCAGTTCAACACGAATCGAATCACCAATTTTAACCGGCTCAACAAAACGTAAGTTGTCCATACCATAATTGGCAATCACAGGGCCTTGGGCTGCATCGACAAATAATCCCGCTGCTGCCGAGACAATGAAATAACCATGGGCGACACGCTCACCAAAGAACGAATCAGCCGCAGCAATTTTATCGGTATGCGCATAAAAATAGTCACCGCTGAGGCAGGCGAAATTGACAATATCTGCTTCGGTCACGGTACGGCGTGCAGTCAGTAAACGCTCGCCAATGACCAGCTCATCAAATGATTTTTTGAATGGATGAACGCGGTCTTGATTGATATTTGCACCTGCGGTCCATGAATGGGTGACGTGAGTCAGGCTATTAGGTGAACCTTGAATTGCGGTACGTTGCATATAGTGTTTGACTGCACGGATGCCACCCAGTTCTTCACCGCCACCAGCACGGCCTGGGCCGCCGTGAACGAGGTGAGGTAGTGGAGAACCATGTCCGGTACTTTCTTTGGCTGACTCTTCATCCAGAATATGGACACGCCCGTGCCACGGTGCAATTTTCTGGATGATCTGTTCAATATTTTCATCCGTATTTTTTACTACTGAGGCCACCAGACTGCCTTCACCACGTGCCACCAGATCAGCCAGTTCATCGATGGATTGATAAGGCATCAAGGTACATACCGGGCCGAATGCTTCCGTGGTATGCACTGAGACGGCTTCTAATGGTTTTTCGCATCGTAAAAGTGTTGGTGGAAAGAAGGCCCCTTTTTCTGGATGGTCCGCATTAAATTTGTATGCGCTATCTCCACCAAATACAATTTGGGCTTCTTTTGCCAGTTCAGCCACTTTGGCTGCCACATCAAGCTTTTGTTTCGGGCTGGCCAATGCGCCCATCGTCGTATCTGGTTTTTGTGGATCACCCACCACGACTTTTGCCAGTTTAGCGCTCAGTTTTTGCTGGACCTGTTCAAGTAACGCCTGAGGTACAAAGGCACGGCGAATGGCAGTACATTTTTGTCCAGCTTTGGTGGTCATTTCACGAAATACTTCGCGTACAAACAGGTCTAGGGTTGCTTCATTCGCTTCTGGACTGAGAATCGCGCTATTGACTGAATCTGCTTCCATGCTGAATGGAATTGAATATTTGTTTAAATGCGGATGATTACGCAGCTTTTGCCCGGTATAGGCCGAGCCGGTAAAGGTCACGCAGTCCTGCGGGCCTAAATAATCAAATAGATCATTAATTTGACCACAGATCAGTTGTAGTGAACCTTTCGGTAAGATGCCTGTTGCAACAATCGCCTCAACAACCGCTTGGGTCAGTTGGGCACCCTCAGTCGCGGGTTTGACAATACATGGCACGCCAGCCAATAAGGTTGGTGCAATTTTTTCCAGCATGCCCCAGATCGGGAAGTTAAAGGCATCGATATGAACAGCAACACCAGCTTTAGGGCTTAAAATATGCTTGGCACCAAAAGTGCCGTTTTTAGAGAGCTGAATCCAGCTATCTTCGGTAATGATTTTTTCATCATTGAGTTCACGGCGCACCAGACTTGAATAGGCAAATAAGGTCTGAATCCCGCCTTCGATATCAATCCAGGCATCTTTACGGGTTGCACCAGTGGCATGCGCCAAGCCGTAGAACTGTTCTTTTTGTTCAAGTAAATGCTGGGCAATTTGTTTTAAGGCATGGGCACGTTGATGAAAAGTCCAGTTGGCCAGTTCAGTACCATTCTGCTTGGCATACTTGACCACTTGCTGCATATCGATGCCATGACTACTGACGGTATAGATCGGCGCACCCGTAATCGCATGGACAACAGTACGCGTATCTTCATGGCTGGAATGCCAGGTTCCATAGACATAAGACGCCAGTCTGGTTAATGGCTGGCTTGAGCTTTGTTCATCAATATCCTTGGCTGTTTCTTCTTGGTGTGCTTGTTCAAGCATGATCAAACTCCATTTTTATGTGATACATCAATTCTAGAAATATTAAAAATATGATTCATAATTTCATGTTGAACGCGTTAAAAGTCAACCTTATTTTGTTTTAAAGTCGAAATAAAATTTTTAATAATTTAATTAAAATTAAATAAATCAATATCTTGAATTCTGTTTTGTGATTGATTTTAATTTGATACAAAAATATTGATTGACTTTGTTTTGTGTGTATCGAAAAATAGATTCATGGATGAAATCCTCAAGGAATTGACACATGGAAAATAATTATCAGAAATTTGAGCACAATATTGCCAATGACATCACCATCGAAGCCAAGGATGAAATGCCTGAGGCCTATCGTAAAACCTTGATTCGCCAGATTGGACAACACGGTCATTCGGAAATTGTCGGTATGCTGCCAGAAGGTAACTGGATTACCCGTGCACCAACCTTAAAACGTAAAGCGGTATTACTGGCGAAAGTTCAGGATGAGGCAGGACATGGTCTCTATCTTTACAGTGCGGCTGAAACCCTGGGTGCAGACCGTGATGAGATGATGGAAAAACTGATTGATGGGAAAATGAAATATTCATCGATCTTTAATTATCCAACGGTGAGCTGGGCTGATGTCGCGGCGATTGGCTGGTTGGTCGATGGTGCTGCAATTGTCAATCAGGTGGCCTTGTGTCGTACTTCTTACGGGCCGTATGCGCGTGCCATGGTGCGAATCTGTAAAGAAGAAAGTTTCCATCAACGTCAGGGTTTTGAAGCCATGATGGCATTGGCCGCTGGTTTACCAGAACAGAAACAAATGGCGCAAGATGCGGTGAACCGTTTTTGGTGGCCAGCTTTAATGATGTTTGGTCCAAGTGATGAGCATTCCCCAAACAGTGCGCAAAGCATGGCCTGGGGAATCAAGCGTTTTAGTAATGATGAATTGCGCCAGAAGTTTGTCGATAACACCGTGCCACAAGTATTACAGCTTGGCCTAACGGTGCCTGATCCTGACTTGAAATGGAATGAAGCAACCGGTCATTACAGCTATGGCGAGATTGACTGGCAAGAGTTTAATGAGGTGATTGCGGGTCGCGGGCCTTGTAACCATGAACGCATCGAGGCACGCCGCAAGGCTTGGGAAAATGGCAAGTGGGTGCGTGATGCAGCCGTGGTCTACGCCAAAAAACAGCAACAACAGGTCGGTAAAGTTGCTTAAAACAGCATTGATGGAAAAAATTAAGGATATCGCAATGGAAAATAAGAACAACTGGTCGCTTTATGAAGTGTTCGTGCGCAGTAAACAGGGTTTGAGCCACCGTCATGTGGGTAGTTTAAGAGCGCCTGATGATGAGATCGCCCTACAACATGCACGTGATGTATATACCCGCCGCAATGAAGGTATCAGTATCTGGGTGGTGCGTTCGGAACTGATTAAATCTTCACAGCCTGATGAAAAAGCCGAGTTTTTTGAACCTGCATTGGACAAAGTCTATCGTCATCCGACTTTCTATCATATCCCTGATGGCATTGAGCACATGTAAGGGAGTATGAAAATGAATAACCCGATTTTATCGAAGTTTTTATTACATATCGGCGACAGTCAACTGGTGTTGGCACAACGTCTGGCCGAGTGGTGTGGTCATGCGCCTGAACTGGAAATTGATATTGCATTGGCCAATATCGGTCTGGATTTGCTCGGTCAATCCCGAAATTTCCTGACCTTGGCTGGGCAATATGAAGCCGAAAAGCGTGATGAAGACCAGTTGGCCTATTTTCGTAATGAACGTGAGTTTCTGAACTTACTATTATGCGAACAACCGAATGGTGATTTTGCGCAAACCATCGTGCGTCAATGGTTAATGGATCATTACCATGTGCTGTTATTAACCGCTTTAGCTGAATCGGCAACGCCAGAAGTCGCGGCATTGGCGGTGAAATCCTTAAAAGAAGCCAAATATCACATTCGTTTCTCTACCAGCTGGATGGAGCGTTTAAGCCTCAGCACAGCAGAGGCGCATCAACGTGTGCAACAGGCATTAGACAATTTGTGGCGTTTTAGCGCTGAACTGTTTGAACTCACTGCGGAAGAACAGCTACTGGTTGAGCAGGGCATCATTGCTGATTTATCTGGCGAAAAAGCGCAATGGGACCAGGTCGTAGCTGCTGAGCTGAAGCGTTTTGAATTGAGCATTCCTGCAAATGGTGCCTACCGCCGTGGTGCTAAACAAGGTTTGCATACCGAACATCTGGGTTATCTGCTGGCTGAAATGCAATCCATTCAACGCAGTTATCCTGAAATGACCTGGTAAGGCAAGGAGTGTCGCCATGCAGATGATTCGTCATTGTATTGACCAATGTTGGGATGTTTTACACAAGGTCAGCGACCCAGAGATTCCAGTGCTGTCGGTGGTGGATTTGGGCATGATCCGTGGCGTGGAGTTGAATGAACAGCAAGAAATTATTGTTCGATTGACACCAACTTATAGCGGTTGTCCAGCTACTGACTTGTTAAAAGCACAGATTGTCGAAGCACTGGCAGCAGAAGATTTGATTCCCGCAAAAGTCATGATTGATTTATCAGAAGCATGGACCACGGACTGGATGTCGGACGCCGGCAAACAGAAGCTGCAAGCCTATGGTATCGCCCCACCAGAAGGTACGGCACAACAGTGCGGAACGCATGTGCATCTGAGCGATGGTGTGGTTTGTCCTCATTGCAAGAGTCGAAAAACCCGACTGTTAACCGAGTTCAGCTCCACCGCTTGCAAAGCACTTTACAAATGTCAGGACTGCCTTGAACCCTTTGATTATTTTAAATGTATTTGAAGTCTTGGATAAGGAAATCAGCCATGAGCCAATTTATTCCATTAAAAGTAAAAACAATTACACCACAGACCGATCAGGCGATTTGCATTGCCTTTGATCTGGCCGTAGAACAAAAGAAACAGTTTCAATTTCAGCCAGGGCAGCATCTCACCATTCGCCATTTAACCGAAGCTGGGGAAATTCGCCGATGCTATTCAATCTGTAGTTATGCGCCAAAAGAAGACATCAGTATTGCCGTGAAAAAGATTGAGCAGGGTCAATTTTCCAATTGGGTCAATGAGCATTTAAAAGTAGGTGATGTGCTGGAAGTAATGCCACCGCAAGGGGTGTTTTTTCAGAAAGCGGCGCGAACCGGCGGTCAGGCGTATTTAGGTATTGCTGCGGGCAGTGGCATTACTCCGATCCTGTCAATTATCAAACAGGTGCTGTTCGAGCAAGACTCGGCGAATTTCACCTTGTTATATGGCAACCGTTCGTGGAAACAGACCATGTTTGCCGAGCAGATCATGGACCTGAAAGACCAGTTTAAAGAACGTTTTCAGCTCATCAATATTTTCTCTCGGGAATTCAATGACAGCGAGTTGCTGAATGGCCGGATTGATGAAGACAAGCTCAAGCAGTTATTTGAACATGACGTGTTAGAACCAGACTTTGACCATGTCTTTGCCTGTGGTCCTGATGACATGATGGACACAGTTGAACGCCTGTTACCGGATTACGGGGTGGCTAAAGAGTGCATTCATACCGAGCGTTTTAATACTGGGCATGTCCGTAAACGGTCAGTGGAAGCCGATGCCAATCGTAAGGAAGAAAAAGTCAATATCGTACTCGATGGGCGAGAGTTGATTGTTGCGGTTGGACAAGAGGATGAAAGTATTCTGGATGCTGCCTTACGTGCAGGTGCAGATTTGCCTTATGCCTGCAAAGGTGGCGTCTGCGCAACCTGTCGCTGCAAGGTACTGTCAGGTGAAGTGGATATGTTCCTGAATTATAGCCTTGAACAGGATGAGGTGGAAAAAGGCTATGTACTGAGCTGCCAGACCTTACCCAAAGGCGCAAATGTGCGTTTGAGCTTTGATGAGTAGAGAAACAGCGATGCAAACATTGATTCAGGTTGAAACGCCGCTTGAGGGTGTCATGCTGTTGAGCTTAAACCGTCCAGAAAAACGCAATGCCTTGAACAATGCCACCTTACAGCATCTATGTGATTTGCTGGAACAGGCTGAACACGATGTCCAGGTGAAAGTGGTTGTGCTAACCGGCAATAGTAATTGCTTTGCTGCGGGTGCAGACCTGAGCGAGTTGGCGGCAATGGATGCAGTGTCTTTACAACTCGATATTCGTCCAAAGCTGTGGCAAAAAATTGACAGTTTTAGCAAACCTATCATTGCAGCAGTGAATGGTTATGCCTTGGGTGCAGGTTTTGAACTGGTTCTACATTCGGACATGGTGATTTGTGGAGATAATGCCAAATTTGCCTTGCCGGAAATTGGTTTAGGCATGTTACCCGGTGCGGGCGGAACACAGCGTTTAGCCCGTCTGGTGGGACAGCAACTGACCATGCGCTGGGCCATGACGGGTGAAATGATCCCAGCTCAGCAGGCACAGCAACATGGCATCTGTAGTGAAGTGGTACCGGCTGCGCTCACCGTGGAATATGCCATTCAACTGGCAAGCAAGATTGCCAAACAGGCGCCTTTGGCAATTCGGGTGATCAAGCAATCGATCAAAAGTATCCATGAAACCACATTAAGTCAGGGCCTGAAATCCGAACGGCAAAACTTTGTCTGGTTGGCAGCCACCAAAGATCGAAATGAAGGCATTAATGCATTTTTTGAAAAAAGAAAACCAGTATTTAGAGGTGAGTGATGGACTATAACAATATTATCGTGGAAGAAAAAAATGCGGTGGGCTACTTAACCTTTAACCGTCCACAGGCCTTGAATAGCTTTAATGTAGACATGCACCGAGAAGTCGCAGAAGTTTTGAATCTCTGGGCGAAAAAAACGGAGGTTCGCTGTATTGTGATCAGCGGCGAAGGTCGTGGTTTCTGCGCAGGACAGGATTTGGGGGATCGTGTCGTTGATCCGAACGCTGCGGCACCCGATCTGGGATATTCGATTGAAACTTACTATAACCCGCTGATTAGAACCCTTGTGAATATGCCAAAGCCGGTGATCTGTGCCGTAAATGGCGTGGCGGCGGGTGCCGGAGCAAATATCGCCTTGGCCTGCGATCTGGTGATTGCCGCCAAATCTGCCAACTTTGTGCAAGCCTTTTGCCGTTTAGGTCTGGTACCTGATTCGGGCGGAACCTGGTTCCTGCCACGTGCAGTCGGTCATGCACGTGCCATGGGACTGGCGTTGCTGGGTGATAAATTGCCTGCTGAAATTGCCAAAGAATGGGGCATGATCTGGGATGTGGCTGAAGATAGCGAATTAAAAAGCAAGGTCACAGAGCTGGCGGAACGTCTTGCCAAGCAACCGACTTTTGGTCTGTCACTGATTAAAAAAGCGCTTCATCAATCCAGTAACCATAGTTTTGATGAACAGATGCATTTAGAACGCGATTTTCAGCGTATTGCGGGCCGTTCAGAAGATTATCGTGAAGGAGTCCAAGCCTTTATGAATAAGCGCGAGCCAAACTTTCAGGGGCGTTAAGCATGATGAGTTTCGATTTATCCCATGCCAAAATCGCCGTGATTGGCTCGGGGACCATGGGAATTGGGATTGCCCAGTTGGCGATCATTAATGGTCACGCTACGATTCTTTATGATCTTGATCGTGAAAAGGCTCAGCAGGAGGTTGATGGATTACATCAGACTTTTGCTAAACTGGTTGAAAAAGGCAGGATAACGCATGAGCAGGTTCAGCAGGCATGTTCCCGTCTAAGCATTGCCAACGGTATAGACGATTTAGCAGATGTGGATCTAGTAATTGAGGCCGTGGTTGAAAAACTGGAGGTCAAGCAGGCATTGTTTCAACAGCTTGCAAGCATTTGTAGTGAACAGACTGTTTTTGCCACTAATACCTCTTCAATCTCAGTCACTGCGATTGCAGCAGGGATTCCGCAGCCTGAACGTGTGGTGGGTTTGCATTTCTTCAATCCTGCACCAGTAATGAAGTTGGTCGAAATTGTCCAAGGTTTAAAAACGCCAGTTGCCTTATGTCAGGCCTTAAAAGCCTTGATGCTGGTTTGGAAAAAAATCCCGGTACTGACCAAATCGACACCTGGTTTTATTGTGAACCGGATTGCCCGTCCATTTTATGCAGAAGCGTTTCGTGCCTTGCAAGAACAGGTCACCAGCTATGATCAACTGGATTATGCCTTAAAGCAGTGTGGTGGTTTTGCCATGGGGCCATGTGAGTTAACCGATCTGATTGGGCAGGATGTGAATTTTTCTGTGACCCAAAGTGTTTATGAAGCGTTCTTTTATGAGCCACGCTACCGTCCGAGTCTGGTGCAGAAGGAACTGGTCGATGCTGGCGCATGGGGACGCAAGTCAAAGCAAGGTTTCTATCACTATGATGCAAGAAACCAGTATTCGACATTTCAACCTCAAGCCCTGAGCACCACACCTTTTCAAGCACAGATACAGGTTAAAGGTACATGGTCTCAGTTACCTGAGTTATTCACACGCCTGGCACTCAATAGCGGGACTGAACATGAACAAAATATCATTCAGATAGACGATATTGATCTGCGTTTCAGTCAGGGTGAATCTGCCCACCTGAACTATCTAAGCCGTAAAACGGTATTGATGGATTGGCATCATGATTTTGCGCAGGCGCAAGCGGTGGTCCTGAGTCATAACCCGTTATGCCAAGCCGATGATCTGGCAAAAGTTGAGGCATTTTTTGCCCAATATCAGATTCATGTGATCTGGATTAAAGACCATCCTGCACTATTAACCTTGCGAACTATTGTCCTGTTGATCAATGAAGCCTGTGAGGCCAGCCTGCACGGGATTGCCACTATGGAAGATATTGATAATGCCATGCGATATGGGGTCAATTATCCTAAGGGGCCGTATCAATGGATGATGCAATTGGGCGCAGCGTATGTGCTACAAACCCTCAATAATTTATATGCCATCTATGGCGAAGAAAAATATCGTGCAAGTCTTTATCTCAAGCAATACGTGGCAAAGCAACAAAGCCTGGCGCTCGATGATTCAAAAGATTTAACCGCATGTGCATAAAAAGGAGTGATCATGGAAGACGTGTTAATTTGTGATTTTATTCGCACCCCGATTGGCCGCTATGCTGGTGCGCTCAGCTCGGTACGTACGGATGATCTTGCGGCATTGCCTATCAAACATTTAAAAGAAAAACATGCGCATCTGCCGTGGCAAGATTTAGATGAAGTCTATTTGGGCTGTGCCAATCAGGCGGGTGAAGATAACCGTAATGTGGCACGCATGGCAACCTTGTTGGCGGGATTACCAGAGGCAGTTCCTGCCATGACCGTGAATCGTCTTTGTGCTTCAGGACTGGATGCCGTAGGCTTGGCGGCACGTTCGATCAAATCGGGCGAATCACAATTTGTACTGGCGGGCGGGGTCGAGTCGATGAGTCGGGCACCTTTTGTGCAAGCCAAGCCAACCGAGGCTTTTGGTCGTAGCCCTGAAATTTTTGATACCACTATTGGCTGGCGTTTCATCAATAAAAAGATGAAAGCTGACTATGGGACGGACAGCATGCCTGAAACCGCTGAGCATGTGGCTGAAAAATACCAGATCAGTCGTCAGGATCAGGATGCATTTGCGCTTAGGAGTCAACAAAAAGTGGCTGCGGCACAACAGGCCGGCTTTTTTGAAGGTGAAATACTGCCTGTTGAACTGGCCGATCGTAAAAAGAAGATCACTGTCTTTTCAAAGGATGAGCATCCGCGTGCCGATACCAGTCTGGACAGCTTGGCAAAACTGAAAGCTCCATTCCGTAAAGAAGGTGGTTCGGTGACGGCGGGTAATGCATCGGGTGTCAACGATGGCTCGGCGTGTGTCTTGCTCACCAATCGTCAGTTTGCCGATACACATGGCTTAAAGCCCTTGGCACGTGTGGTGGCGATGAGCAGTGCCGGGGTTGAACCGAAATATATGGGGATTGGACCAGTGCCTGCAGTACAAAAATTGTTGAAACAAACAGGGCTCAGTCTGGACCAAATGGATGTGATTGAGCTGAACGAGGCTTTTGCCGCGCAATCCTTGGCCTGTATGCGCGAGTTAGGTCTTCAGGATGATGATACCCGTGTTAATCCGAATGGTGGTGCGATTGCACTCGGCCATCCGCTTGGGATGAGTGGCACGCGTTTGGTGATGACCGCAACCAGAGAACTGAAAAGACGCCAAGGTAAATACGCGCTTTGTACCATGTGTGTCGGTGTTGGGCAAGGTGTCGCCCTGATTTTAGAAAATATAGCTTAATTCAATTGAAACGAAACGGTTCGAATAATATAACGAAACAGGAGAGACGGCAGTGGATAGCCTCATCACAGAAGACGTAGAAAAAATGACGCTTGCGGAGTTGCGAGCGCTTCAAACCCAACGGTTAAAACAGACATTGACTTATGTTTATGCCAATAGTCCGGTCTATAAGAAAAAGTTTGATGATGCTGGTGTGCATCCCGATGATTTCGTGACACTGGATGATCTGGCCAAGTTTCCATTTACCACCAAACAGGATTTACGTGACAACTATCCCTTTGGCATGTTTGCCGTTCCGCAAGAGCAGATTGTGCGTTTACACGCATCTTCAGGTACGACAGGAAAGCCAACCGTCGTGGGTTATACCCAAAAGGATATCAATACCTGGTCGGATATTGTGGCGCGTTGCTTGCGTATGGCGGGCTTGAGTGCCAAGGACATGATTCAGGTGGCGTATGGTTATGGCCTGTTTACCGGTGGTTTAGGTGCACATTATGGTGCTGAACGCTTGGGTGCCACCGTGATTCCGATGTCAGGCGGTCAGACTGAGAAACAGGTACAACTGATTCAGGACTTTAAGCCAACCGCAATCATGGTCACACCATCGTATTGTGTCAGTATTATTGAAAAACTTGAGCAGCAGTTAGGCAGTGCGCGTAATACCTCGTTAAAGGTGGGTATTTTTGGTGCAGAACCCTGGTCAAAAGAGTTGCGCCGTGAGATCGAAGAGCGCCTGAATATTAAGGCACTGGATATTTATGGCTTATCGGAGATTATGGGCCCGGGCGTCGCCATGCAATGTCTGGATGAAGGTGAAGGGCTGACCATCTGGGAAGATCATTTTTATCCTGAAATCATCAATCCTGAAACCGGTGACGTGTGTAAGGATGGCGAACTGGGTGAACTGGTATTTACCACGATTACCAAAGAAGGTTTACCGATTATCCGTTATCGTACCCGCGATTTAACCCGTTTGCTGGCAGGTCAGAATCTGGCGATGCGCCGTATGGATAAAATTGTAGGGCGCAGCGACGACATGCTGATTATTCGTGGCGTAAATGTATTCCCGACCCAGATTGAAGAACAGATTTTGCAAGTCCCAAGTCTGGTGCCGAACTATGAAATTCTGGTTGCCAAGCAAGGCCATATGGATACCTTGCATATTCGCACCGAGATGTGCCATAACTGCGACATGCAGGCGCAACAACTGGCTCAGCAACTGATGCAGCGGATTAAAACCATGATTGGTATTTCCGTGACAGTGGAAGTGGTGAATGAGCTGACTTTGCCGCGCTCGGAAGGGAAGGCAAAACGGGTCATTGATATGCGTCAGATTGCTTAACATTATGAACATTCAGGGTATAGTATCGTCTATATCCTGAATCTAAACGCCAAGATAAACCTATGAGTGTAAAGTTACAGCAAATTATTGATTCGATCATCCAGAACGAAACCTTAAGTGGTACGTCTCTGATTACAACCATTTTTGGGGATTCAATCCTGCATCGTGGCGGTAATATTAGTCTTGCCAGCTTGATCCAGTTGATGGAGCTGTTCAATTTTAATGATCGTGCTGTCAGGACTTCGGTTTTCCGTTTGGTCAAAAATGAATGGTTGGGTTCAGATAAAATTGGTAGAACCAGTTTTTACCGGATTACAGATGCCAGCCGTTTCAAATACTTACAGGCTGAGCAACGGATTTATAATGACCAGATGAAAGAATGGGATCATTGTTGGGATCTGATCCTGATGTCGAGTCTGGATACGGACAATAAGGCTTTTCTCAAGAAAGAACTGGAATGGCTGGGCTTTGCCAATATTTCGACCAACCTGATGGCGTACCCGGGTTCGAATCGACTGCAATTGCAAAAACTGCTGGTTGATCTCAACATGAGCGAGCAGGTGGTGGTGTTTAAGGCTGAGACCTTACAGCTGTTTAATAACTCGACTGACACCATAAGCCGTATGTTAGAGACCAACTGGCCGATTGATGAGCTGCGTCAACGTTACCTGCAATTTCTGGATATGTTTCGGGAGATTGGCGCAATCTTGATGCAAGAGGATGAACGTATTGAACCGATTCAAGCCTTCCAGATCCGGACCTTGCTGATTCATTATTATCGCCGGATTTTACTCAAAGATCCTGCTTTGCCGTTAGAGCTGTTATCGACAGACTGGCCTGCAGTCAAGGCACGAACTTTATCCATGAATATTTATAAAAAAGTCTTTGAAGCTGCAGATGAGTATTTCTTGTCGGTTGCGGCAACCTCGGAAGGGCCTATGCCCAATGCGACTGCACATTTTTGGCGGCGTTTTGGTGGCTTGAGCCAAAATAATGAGAGAGTGGCTGATGCCTTGTTACAGTATTGATGGGGTAATTCCTGTCGTTCATCCTGATGCATTTGTTCATCCGACCGCTGTTTTAATTGGTGATGTCATCATTGAAGCTGGTGTCTATATTGGTCCTTTTGCCTCATTACGTGCTGATTTTGGCCGGATCCATATCAAGCAAAATGCCAATGTCCAGGACAATTGTATTATTCATGGTTTTCCGCAAAGCGTCACCCTGATTGAAGAAATGGGACATATTGGTCATGCTACGACCTTGCATGGCTGCCGTATCGGCAAGAATGCCTTGATCGGCATGAACAGTGTGATACTGGACTATGCCGAGATTGGCGAAAACAGCATTATCGGTGCAAACAGTCTGGTGAAAACCAAGGATCATATTCCAGCCAATGTACTGGCCATGGGGAGCCCTGCAAAGGTTGCGCGTGATTTATCAGAACAGGAACGTGCATGGAAAATCAAAGGTACGCAAGAATATATTCAGCTGACACAGCGCTGTTTAGACAGCATGGCCGAGGTTATGCCCTTAACAGCCGATTCATCTGAACGTAAAACCTATCAGGATTTTCAGTCGGAGCATCAGATTAAACCCGGTACCTAAGTCATTAGCTTGAGTTTAATGTATTCAGATGTTTTTATCTTAGAGATCAGCCAATGGAGAATTCTCCAGATTAGCTTCATGAGGGTCCATAAATTGTATGCAAATATAAATGGTATTTCAGTAAAAAGTTACCGAGTCTCTCAGTAACTTTTTAACTTCTTCGTCATATTGAATAGGTCATTTTAAGATCTAAAGTTGATATTCAATATGCATTGCTTAAGCGAATCTTTTGTTTTCTGAGAACTTTGTAAATAAACAGAAAAACACCCATCGCTAACCAGAAACTGCCAAATTTTAAGGCGGATGAATCAAGGTTAATCCACAGACAGGCAAGGCTAATGACCGAGAGTAGTGGTAGGAAAAGATTGAAAAATTTATTTCTAAATCCTGAACGCTGTCTTTCTTTAATGTAAAACCTGACAAAGACTGACAAATTAACAGCGGTAAAGGCAACCAGAGCACCAAAGCTGATCAGGCTGATCACTTGAGCCAGGTTCAAAAACATGGCACTTAAAGAAATAAATCCAACAAATAACACCGAGAAAAATGGAGTGCCAAGTGAGCCATGCAGCGTGCCAAAATACTTTTTAGGGAAAATATTATCTTTACCCATGATGTAGAGTAAGCGAGAGGCGCTGGCATGTGAGGCAAGACCAGAAGCCAGCGTATTCATAATCTGTCCGCACAGGAAAATTGACTGAAATAGTGCACCGCCGACATAAAGGACGATTTCTGGCAATGCTTCTGACGGATGTTGGAAACGTGCATTGGTAGGATAATACAGTTGAATGAACCAGGAAGCGCTAAAGAAGATCATGCCACCAAAAAGTGTGGTCAGGAGAACCGCATAAGGAATCGTCTTGGTGGGATTCTTGGTTTCATTTGATAGCGTGGTCACCGCATCAAAACCGAGAAAAGAAAAACACAGTACCGATGCGCCTGCAACCAGCGGCAATAACTCCTGTGGACCTGTCCATAAAGGATTTAAGGTCAGTACATATTCATAACCTTGCGTGCTTCCAATCCCTTGAATCACCAGATACACAAAAATGATCATCAGGATAATCGGTGCAAACACAAAAATCAGACTGAGGTTGGCGAGTAAACGAATCCTGAAGCAATTGACTAAGGTGACCAGACCAGCCGAGACCATGACCCAACACCAGTACGGGACACCAGGAATGAGGGCGGTTAAATAAAGGGCTGCCAGCAAGACATTGATTAAAGGCAATAATAAATAGTCGAGTAAGGTACACCAGCCGACAAATAAACCACTTTTCGGTCCTATGCTTTCCGCGGTGTAGGTATAGGCAGAACCTGCTTTTTCAGAGTGTTTGCTAAATCGTGCATAACTAAAAGCTGTCAGCAGCATGGTGGTCAATGCCAATAAATAAGCCAAGGGCACATGGCCATGAGTGATGCCTGACACAATGCCAAAGGTATCAAATACTGTCATCGGGGTCATATAAGCAATGCCGATCACAGTCACTTGCCATAATGAGAGTTTTTTAAATGAAGCAGATTGTTGTTCCATAATGTTGCAACCTGATCTATTGTTGTTTTCTATCCAGAAAAGCACATGTAATTTTTAGGCAAAAAAATCCCCTGGCTCGTTGTAGCAAGCCAAAAAATTAGAGATTTAGAGGAACGTGGGCGTTAAACCTTGAATTGAGGTTTGATTAACGCTAAATCATGACTAACTGGAGCGACTGACTCGGTAAGCTATTTAAAGACATATGAGTCAGGTTCTTGAGAAGTGTTCCAGTTCTGATGCTGATGTCATTTGAGGTGATGACGCGGGCAATATTATTGGTAATGGCGGCTTTTTGTTTGATATTTTTTAGTTTTGGAAGCAGCACTTTTTCCAGTGCAGAAACCAGTACATCAATTGCAATAACACCAACGAACTGATCCTGTATCATCACAGGATGAGCCATGGTAATGGTATAAGCGCCATTGCAGATATAGTCGACATAAGGCCCATAAGTACAGGGTTGTTTATTTTTCGCAGGTTGCTGGAACCATTCAAAAGTACGGAAATCCAGAAAACGTTGGGCATTCTGGTAGTTTTCAAGCTGTGCTTGCTGTAATTGATTTTCTTTTTTATACCACCATTCCAGTGTCCAGTATTCCTGCTCGGTGCTTGTTGCGGGACTATAGCTGGCAAAGCCCATACCTTGACTATACTGGCTTTGATGCAGGGCAAGCTTGATTTCCTGCTGCAGTTGTTTACGTTCAGTGGTAGACAGTTTGATGTCTTTAAGCTTTGCTGTTTTATCTTTGGCTAGAATTTGACTTGCTTTGTTGGCAAGACGTTCTGCCAGAGTAGAAGTCTCTTGAGTGACTTGCTCAAGCAGCGTTTGAAGCTCTTGTATTGGTGTCTGTTGGGTCATTCCGATAACTCCTAAAATTCCATATTTTTTGAGATCTATGCTTTTTAGATATCCCTTTTTTTATTGTTTTTAATTGATTGATAACTTGTATTGGAGCATTTGATCCGTTTGCATGGTGATGATTTTTCTCGCCTGGAGAACTGCTTCATCCTCATTTCCCTGAGTAAATGATGACAAAATTTTATGGTATTGATCTACAACTTTTTGGTGAAAGACATCATCTTGGTACAAAACAGCAATAAGTGGGGCCCATTCTGCCTGTATCGAAAGTTCCTGATTGGCCAGTCGCGCTGATTGGGCAAATGAGGTCAGGGTGAGCAGACAGCGTAAATCCAGTTGCGCTCGTATGTCTGCTTCGCTGGCCTGATGAAATTGTTCAACCATTTCCTTGATTTTAGCCAGCTCATCTTCGGTGGTTCTTTGTGAGGCCAGATAAGCACTATGACTTAAAATCGCACTATGAAATTCACCAAGATCAGCCAGATATTCACTGGAGGCCTGACGTAAAGGATGTAGGCTTAGACGTAAATCAGCAGGTAATTCACACACAAAACTTCCGCCATTTCGCCCACGTCGTGTATCAATTAAGCCTTTTACCCGCAAGGTCGTGAGCGCTTCACGTACCGTGATCGGCGAAACGCCCATTAAACGAGCTAGGTCAGCTTCATTCGGAAGCTGTTCCTGACTTTTGAGCAGTCCAGAGATAATCGCATTCTCCAAACGTTCAACCACCTGTTCAGAACGGGTCGATTGTGTGATTGGTGCAAAGATTATCGTATATGCTGACATAGCTAGTTCTCTAAAAGCGAAGCTGAATGACTTCGCTTAATGATACGGATCATGAATTAAAACACGCCAAAGCTGTGTATTGCCTTTTCATCTTCTGGAACAGCAGGAATTGCATCCCAAAGTTCCGCAATTTTGCCATTTTCGAGACGCCACAATTCAAAATAGGCATGTCGGTTTCCTGCAATACTACCTTCTGAATGAGTCAGCACAAACTGACCATCGGCAATGCTTCGGTGCGTTTTGGAGTATACCAAACCTTCACCTTGATTACGGATTTTGTTCAGGAAATCAATGACTGAATTTACCCCGTCACCAATATCAGGGCTATGTTGCAGGAAATGATCGCCGTCCGTATAGGTTCTGAATGCTTCATAGTCCCCATCAATCAAGGCCTTTTGAAAAAAATCTCGGATGATTTTACGGTTTGCTTCACGGTCGGCATGGTGATCCATCTGGGTTGGGCCATCCAGTTGGGTACGTCCGCTGATATTGGGCTGTGCTTCAGGCACCAAACCGTCCCAATGCTCAACGATCTTGCCATCTTTAACCCGATAGATGTCAAAACCGACCAAAGGTGTTTCATCTAGACCATGAAAGCGACCGTGAATTGCCACCAAATCACCGTCACCCAATACACGAATCGGTTCGTGGCGAATGTCTAGACAATCCTGAATCAGTTGACGAAGACCGGACAGGCCATCTGCAACCAATGGTGAATGCTCGATAAAGTCTTTAGAAAAATAACGATCTAAAGCACGAGGATCATGTAAATTAAACAAGACATGATGAGCCTGACTAACAAAGCGTTTGGCTTCCTGAATATCCATTCTATGCTCCTATCTGTAGCTTGTGTCTTAGTCATTTGAACTCATAACATGTTTGATACGCGTGTATTCTTCAAACCCATAACCTGACAAGTCTTTGCCATAGCCAGATTTCTTGAAACCACCGTGTGGCATTTCAGCAGTTAAAGGGATATGGGTATTGATCCAGACTGTACCAAAATCTAACTCGCGTGATAGACGGGTTGCGCGGGCATGGTTGGTGGTCCAGACACTTGATGCAAGGCCATAGTCAATATCATTGGCTTTATCAATGGCATCCGCTTCATCTTTAAATTTCTGCACCGTGATGACAGGGCCAAAGATTTCATTTTGAACGGCTTCATCTTGTTGCTGTAAACCGCTAATTACAGTGGCTTCGAAATAGAAACCTGGACGATCGGCATGTTTACCGCCAGTTTCTACTTTTGCGTGTCTAGGTAGTTTTTCAATAAATGACTGCACATTTTTAAGTTGATTGGCGTTATTTAATGGGCCATAAAGTGCATCTTGGTCATCAGGCTCACCAAAACGTGTATTTTTTGCTGCTTCGACCAGTTTTGCTAAAAATTCATCATGCACAGATTCTTCCACGATCACACGTGTCGCTGCGGTGCAGTCTTGACCCGCATTAAAGAAACCTGTCATGGCAATCATTTCTACTGCTTTATCAATATCTGCATCGGCAAATACGAGGACTGGTGCTTTCCCGCCCAGTTCAAGATGTGCTTTGGCTAAGTTGGCAGCGGCAGAAGCAGCAACTTGTAATCCAGCGCGTACCGAACCTGTAATTGAAACCAGAGCAGGGGTTTTGTGTGAAACCACTTTAGCGCCAACATTGGCTTGACCTAAGAGTACGTTGAATGCACCTTGCGGGAAAAATGGCGCTGCAATTTCTGCCAGAAGCAGGGTGCTTTCAGGTGTGGTGTCGCTTGGTTTCAACACCACAGTATTACCAGCCGCCAAAGCAGGCGCAATTTTCCAGACCGCCATCATTAATGGATAATTCCAAGGCGTTACCTGACCCACCACACCGACAGGTTCACGACGGATACTTGAGGTCAAGCCTTCTAAATATTCACCTGTTGCTGAACCATTGAGTAGACGAGCAGCACCTGCAAAAAAACGAATCTGATTTGCACAAATTGCCACTTCCTCAGAGGCAATCAAATGCTTGAGTTGTCCAGTATTGCGGCTTTGCGCTTCGATTAAACGTTCTGCATTTGCTTCCACCGCATCTGCTAAATCAAGTAAAGCCTTTTGACGAACAGCGGGCGTACTGCGACCCCAGATTTTAAAGGCCTGTTTTGCTGCTGCATAAGCAGCATCGACTTCTGCGTCAGTTGCATTGGGTGATGCAGCATAAACTTGACCTGTTACCGGACTGACCAGATCGAAATAATCCGTTCCTTTTGCTTCTACATATTCGCCGTTAATAAAATGTTTGAATTGAATTTTAGACATCTGTCGTTCCTTGTCTTTAGGTTTTAAAATATAACATATAAAACTATATGTATTATGTTTTAAAATTCCTGTCAATTTTTTTTATGCGTCAAATTTGAAAAAGGATTAAGATTTTAAAAACTGAGAATGCTAAGCCGCTGATATTTATTTAAATCTAGCTTGGTGATTTTTTTTACTAAAAATGGACGCTTTCCCATTTTGTTTAAAAAGGCTTGATTTGATGAGTGAGCAATATTTAGACAAGATTGATGACCACAATAAACTTGATTGGGTTTTTTGTGAGTAAACAAAGAAGGGGGTAAGGATTTGATTTTTATATTACATTGCGCAGCTCATTGGCAGTATTACGTAACAAAGGTAGAATTTGCTGAACCAGATAATCCTCTTGCACCCGATTGGTTTGTGACATGCAGTTAAGCGCCGCAATGGCTTGACCTTGGGCATTCAGTACCGGTACTGCAATCGCAATCACACCCAGCTCATGCTCTTCTTTTGATAAACAATAGTCCGACAATGAAATGCTTTTCAGCGCCTCTATAAACGTAGTTTCATCGATAATGGTGAAAGGCGTTAAGCGCTTTAAGCCATAGTTTTTGACCCAATCGCGCTGAGCCTGCTCAGACAATGCCGCCAACAACACCTTTCCTGTAGAGGTGGCATGTGCGGGTAGGCGGTTGCCTAGATGCATGCCATAAGGACTGACCCGCAGGTTGTCATGTTGGGGAAGATAGCTACGGGCAATCGGAACTACCTCATTATCATCCAAAACGACCAAAGAAAAAGTCAAAGAGGTCTGGGCACATAAAAGGTTGAGAAAAGACTGGGCAATTTTAGGCAGATGGGCAGAACTCAGATAAGAGCTGGAAAAACGTAATACCCGATGGGTCAACCAGAAATAATGCTCATCGGTATCTAAATAGCCTAAGTATTTTAAGGTTTTTAAATGTCTACGTGCGGCTGTGCGGCTAATACCTGTCCGTTCTGCGACCTGTGTGACATTCAAACGTTGGCGATCAATGCCAAAGGCTTCAAGTAAAGCCAGACCTTTGGCCAAACCCGCAATATAGTCTTCCTGACGAATACGTTCATGAGAACTCGGGTGCTCTAAAAAAGCATTGGTAGAGGACATCCTTCCTTTCCTTATTATTTTGCATGTTTTGTCCGCTAATCGGACAAGTTGAATGATAAACGGTTCTTTTTGATTTGCATACATCGTATCCCTCATTGAAAAGCAGTAGTTTAAAAGTCAGGACATATAACAAGGAAGATGTAATGGATATTTTAAAGACGCAAGTTGCAATTATCGGTTCTGGCCCAGCGGGTTTGTTACTGGGGCAATTGTTATATAAGGCTGGCATTGAACATATCATTGTTGAGCAACGTAGTGCTGAATATGTCGCTTCACGCATACGTGCTGGCATTTTAGAGCAGGTATCGGTTGACTTACTGAAACAGGCAGGCGTCGATCAACATTTAAAAGAGAAAGGCTTACCGCATTCAGGGATTGAGATCCTCACCAATGGGCAGAAACATCGTGTTGATTTGTCTGCACTGACAGGCGGTAAACAAGTCACGGTTTATGGACAGACCGAAGTCACCAAAGACCTGATGGCTGCGCGTGAAGCTGCACAGCTGACCTCGTTTTATGAAGCGCAAAATGTGCAGGTGCACGGTTTTTATGATGCGCCAGAAGTTCATTTTGACTATCAGGGCAAAGCCTTTCAAATCCAATGTGATTTTATAGCCGGTTGCGATGGCTATCATGGTATTTGTCGAGCCAGTGTGCCTGAGGACAAGATCAAAACTTTTGAAAAAGTTTATCCATTTGGCTGGTTAGGCGTATTAGCCGATGTACCGCCAGTAGCAGATGAGTTGATCTATGTACAGTCTGAACGTGGTTTCGCATTATGTAGTATGCGTTCAGAAACCCGTAGCCGTTATTATTTACAGGTACCATTGACGGATCATGTTGAAGACTGGTCAGATGAGCGATTCTGGGAAGAATTGAAATGTCGTCTAGATTCCGAAAGCCGTGAACATTTAGTCACTGGCGCATCTATCGAAAAAAGTATTGCGCCGTTACGTAGTTTTGTGACTGAGCCAATGCGTTTTGGGAATATGTTCTTAGCTGGAGATGCGGCGCATATTGTTCCACCAACAGGCGCGAAAGGTCTTAATCTGGCGGCTTCGGATATTGCTTATCTATCGAGTGCGTTGATTGAGTATTACACTGAGGGTTCGAGTCAGGGCATTGAGGAATATTCTGAGAAATGTTTACAACGCGTCTGGAAAGCTGAACGTTTTTCTTGGTGGATGACCCACTTGCTCCATCGTTTCGAAACAGAAAGCGAGTTTGACCATAAAATTAAACAGGCAGAATTAAGCTATATTTTAGGATCGACAGCAGGTAGAACGACTTTGGCAGAAAACTATGTTGGACTGCCATATGAAATTAAAAAAATGCCAGAAACCTGTGCTTAAAAGCATAACTTTCTGATCAATAGAGCTCAAAAAAGCCTGTGCATATGAATGGACAGGCTTTTTCTCATTTCACCGGAACTGATTAATTAAGCAAATTGACGAATCATTTTGCGGACATTGGTTTTTGCATCAATTACGGTCATAAAGGTGTAGGCACCAATGAATTTACGGCTAATAAACATAAATTCTTTTGGTGGAACCGAGAAATAACGGGAAGCCATCGATTGTCCAGCCTGTTGCATCACACGGCTATGGAGCTGGCTTTTTTTCCAGTCATAACGGTCTTGATCATCCATAATCCCCGCAGGCATATCTGGATTATTTTCTGGACAGCTAAAGGCTTCCGTTGCAATCAGGAACACATCTGCCATACCCGGTTTGATGCTTTCTGGCATACCATCAAAGAATTCATAACCTTTCATGGCTTTGACCATCGCGGTTTTGTCATGATCATAGCCCGCTTGGATCAGGTTACGTGCGACTGTCAGCAAGTTATTATCGAACTGACGAATTGCACCAAAGTCGAGTAAAACGATTTTATCGTTGACTTCACTGCCATCACCCAAACGAACCAGATAATTACCAAAGTTTGGATCGGTCTGCATTTCGCCCCATTCAAACAACTCACGCACTGCAATTTCTAAAGAAGCTTCGCCCAACTGATTGCGGCGTTCTTGCGGCAGAGAAAGCATTACTGGGCTATTCACAGGGACGCCACGTTCAAACGTCATACACAGTACTTTTTCAGCGCAGAACTCGTCCACAATTTGTGGAACGATATAACGCGGATCATCTTTCAAACGTTCAGCGAAACGACGCGTAGTCGCTGCTTCAATCGCATAATCCACTTCGCGATGCATCATGTCGCGAACTTCGTCAAACCATTGATCAAACTCACGGGTTTGCGGCACCATCCGAGTCAGTTTCAGCATATTCTTGAACAGATTCATGTCTGAGTCGATCGCTTCTGCCACACCCGGATACTGGATTTTAAGCACCAGTTCCTGACCATCTGATTTACGGGTCGCACGATGAACCTGAGCCAGTGAAGCGGTGCCAATTGGTTCATGATCGATAGTTAAATCGTCAAGTTTTGAACCTAACTGATCTTGCAAATGTGCTTTGATTGCAGGCCAGGCGAGGGCTACGGTCTGATTATTCAGGGTATTTAATGCTTGGGTAATTTCTTCAGGCAAGAAATGTTCACCATATAAGGCCATCATCTGGCCAATCTTGACGATTGAACCTTTAAGTTTGCCGATTTCAGAAACCAAATAATGAGCCTGTTCAGCCATGGCTTTTTTACGTTTCTTCTCTTTTTCTTCTTCACTGGAGAAAAGAGAAGTTGCACTTGCAGTTGCCCAACGTGTTCCAGCAAGTAAAGATGCTTTTGCGATAGATAAGCGACGATCCACCGAGGAGGTTTTTAGATTCTTAAGCTTATCGTTCTGATCTGACATGAAAGAAAAATCCTATGCTGAAATCGGAGGGTTGAAAGCCGAGATATGAATTGTAGCGGATATTACCGCTTTTGAACGTATTAAAACAGTTCAATCTCTTGAATTATCAGTCTAAATTTGTGAAATAGGGTAATTGTATACAAATAGCCTAAGCATATATCTTATTCCTATTTGGTATTCATATACATATGTCCTAAATTTTAAACTGAATTTTTAATGTTGCCCGTTTCATCAGTGTGGCTCGATGGGTATGAATATGTTTAACCAGCATTCGTTTAACCTGACTGTTGTGAAAACCGAGTGCATACGCCTTCACAATAATAATACTGGGCAGGGTAAAGAAAAAATACTTGGTGTCATCTGGCGTTGCTTCTTTAAACACACCTTCTTCTATCAGTAGATCCTGCAAGAACTGTTTTTCAGCTTGCACAGTAGAAGAAGATTCGTCATCCCAATAATTCTGGCGCATCGCCATCAAATTGTTATGTTTATAACTCATGAATTATTTGAGCCTGTTCATTGCATCTTTAGCCAATATATGAGGTTGTCTCAGGATTTATCAAGAAGAGATTTATATCCAAAATAGCCTAAGCAAATTTAAACTTTTATTTTTAAAGTGCTACACTTATCCTACTTTTATTCCGAAAGCAAAAATACTGAATAGATATGACACCCGCTTGTAAGTTACTGGAAAAAAATAAAATACCATTCTCAATTCATGAATATGAACATGATGTCAATGCAAAAAGTTTTGGACTGGAAGCCGCAGAAAAGTTGAATCTCAAGGTTGAAGAAGTATTTAAAACCTTAATGGTGACAGATGAAAAAAACTATTTCATCGCAATTTTACCGGTCCATCATCAGCTTAATCTGAAAAAAGTAGCAGCAGCAGTCGGTTGTAAGAAACTGCAAATGGCAAATCCAAAAGATGCTGAACGTTTAACTGGCTATCTGGTCGGCGGGATTAGTCCTTTGGGACAAAAGAAACGTCTTAAAACCGTGATCGATGCCACGGCGCAAAGTTTGGCTAAAATTTATGTCAGTGGGGGCAAAAGAGGACTGGATATTGGATTAAATCCTCAGGATCTGGCCCGATTACTGGGCGCTGAATTTGCTGATATATTGGATGTTTAAAAATAAGGCTATTCGCAATTTAATCCTTAAAGGGCTCATGCTTGAAACAACGATAGATATCAGCCGATATCTATCGTATTTGATGTTGGAAATTACCACTTGTGCATATAAGAGACTTTCGCGGTTACGCCACTCGCTAATAGGTGGCTGGTGTTGTTGCTATTGCGCATGAGCTGGCTATAAAGCGGATAGTATTCACGATTGAACATATTCTCGATACCAATCGTCATCGTATCCTGTTTATTGATGGCAAAACTGCTGATTAAATCCGCTGTGGTATAGGATTTGACATCATAGCGTCCAAAGCCATTGTTACCATTGAGACGGTAGTCTTCTGCACCAAAATACGTCGCCTGAATACGGTTGGTCCAGGTATCGGTCGGGCTATATGAAATATAGGCGGTCACTTTTAACGGCGGAATACGGAAACCTGTCATATCCTGTTCAGTATGACTATTTTGCGGGGTCTCACGTCCTTTCATCCAGGTCACACTCCCACCAGCACCCCAGACTTTAGCATCTTCAAGATAATCCAGCGTCGCTTCAACACCTGTCACTTTTTCCTTGGTTCGGATAATTTCCAGACCGTTATTAGGGGATTGCACACCGCCAAGATCGGAAGTTGAGTGGAATACGGCCAGACTGGAACTGAAATTGTTGAAATGGCCATTCCAGCCGAGTTCATAATTGTCCACTTTGACGGGTTCTAAGTAAGAAGAGCGCAAGTCGAAATCTTTTTTGGCATTTCGGATGACAATTCCCACATCAGGCAGCTGGAAGCCTTGATTAAATGAGGCGTAAATCGAATGTTCATCGTTTGCTGCAAAGGTAAGATTGGCATTGTAGAGCCATGCATCCGCCTTTACTTTTCCACCCTGAACAGTATAAGGAATGGATTCTTTTAACTGGGACAAGGGCACAAAGCTGTTAATTTTGGCAAAACTGTCTTCATAGCGTGTGCCAACTTCAGCCAACCATTGATCGTTAAAACGATGCTTCAATTGCACAAATCCACCCATGCTCTGGGTGGTGAGTTCAGGTAAATAAATCAGCTTTCCATTTTTGACGAATTCCAGCCCACCGGATTGGACATAGATGTCACGATCGAAAGTATCTAATGGCATTTCACTCTTTTCATGGCTAAAATCACCGCCCCAGACCAGTGAACTGTCACCCAGAAACTCAAGCGGCGTTGTAACGGTTAAGCGGCTACCCAGCACTTTATTGTTTTGGTAGACCTGATCGACCTGTCCTCCGCGGGTCGGTACTTCACGCGCATCAAAAGGTGCAAAGCGGGTGAAAAAGTCGCGGTAATAAATCTGGGCATCAAGTTTATGTCCAAATAAATCTTTATGGCTATAAGTCAGATTATAAATCTGGTTTTCATTTTTATTTTGTTGTTTTAATTTCAATCCCTTAATGGCTTTTGCCGAGACACTACCAGGCGGTAATTGGGCTACACTCGGATCGGAAGCATAGTCGGAATCCTGTTCGGCATTATAATAGTTTGCAGCCAGTTGTAGATACTGATTATCGTCCAAGTGATAGCCAAGTTTAGTGCCGATACTATAG
Source organism: Acinetobacter courvalinii (assembly GCF_014635545.1). Lineage (GTDB taxonomy): Bacteria > Pseudomonadota > Gammaproteobacteria > Pseudomonadales > Moraxellaceae > Acinetobacter > Acinetobacter courvalinii. The sequence continues at coordinate 1,312,654 of NZ_BMDA01000001.1, read as the reverse complement.
GCATCAGCATCAAACAGATCGCCCTGACTAGGTTCGGGTGCAACCCGTTTTCCTCTTGCATCATAAGGGCTACCAATTCTTTGATAGCCAAAATCCAGTGCATAATCGAAGTCATTCAGACTGCCTGAAAAATATTGATGAATATCGCCACTGAAGGCATCGGAACGGATATTGGTGAGCGGACTCTGTAAGCCGATCACGGTTTTAGCAGCAGGTTCACCGCCAGCCGCTTTAGTAGTGATTGAAATGGTTCCACCCGCTGCGCCGCTGCCATAAATCGCATTACTGCCGCGTATGACTTCAATGCTACTGATACTTTGCGGATCAATCGCAGAAAGTCCTCTGGATGTGTCCCGCGTTAAATTCATCGGCACGCCATCGACCAGAATCAATGCATTACGTCCACGCAGGGTTTGTCCGAAATCGGTAATGGTGCGGCTTGAATCGGATAAGCCGGGGACTGCCTTGGCCAGCACAGTCGCGAGATTGCCTGATGAAGCATTTTTTAAAAGTTCAATTTGCTGTTCATCCAGTCGTGTGACTTGTTTGGCAGAAGAGGAGAGCTCATCGGAACGTGAGGCTTGCACGGTAATGGTCGGTAGTTGCTCTGGTTTTTCGCCAGAGAGAGTTGCTTCAGTGGAAGCCGCTGCAAAAGATGCATTGGAAAATAAAATGAATCCCCCGATCGATAGAAAGGGAATAATACGTTTCACGTCTGCGTTTTTATCTAAGCTTTTATAGCGCTTCATCATCGTTCCTGTGATCTCAGCCTGAGATTGTTTTTAAATTTTCGGCATTATAGTGGAGAGAATAGTGACCAGCGCAATAGGTGAAATCATCATTTTATTCTTTAACGTTGTTAGTGGGAGTTGTTGGATCTGCGGAACATAGTTTTTGATAATACAGGCACACAAATGCATTATTTTGGGATATATTTCTCTAATATGCTGTAATTTAAGAAATTTTAAAATCACAAAAAACTATCAATATTGAGTGAATCATCATTTTATTAAATGAAAACGATTATTATCTTTTTGTATCTGATTTCACTTGAGAATAATAAAAAGCAAATCATTTCAATGCATTGAATTGTTTTATAGCAGCAAAATATAGAATTGAAAATATAAATGATAATAATTATCATTAGCTACATCTTAAACGGACCTAAGTTCCGTTCAGGATATGTTTATGGCCTAAAACATTTCGAAAAATAAATCAGATCTCTGGATAGAGGAAACAATCGGATGCAATCACTTGCCAATCGGTTGGCGATACAACATTTCGTCAACGCCTACACGCAAGAAACAGGCAAAGGTCACTTGCTTAATAAAAATCAGCAGAGTCCACAACAGCAAGCGTTTAGCCAAGGTTTGACGCTGTTAACCATTCCGATCCACTCCATTCAAGCACAATGCTATTTCCCGTTGGCCTATGTCAGTCGAGTCGGGCGACATCGCTTAGCCGATTTTCCGCAAATTATTGTTCATGGACAAAGTAGAACCTTTAGTCCCGTTGCTATTGTTGGCCTGTTACTGGAAGAACTGGTTTTTGAGTCCGAGCTTGCACTAGATGCCGCTTCTCTAGTGGAAAAATGGATTCAGAGCCGCGATGCTTTACAGCAGTTTTTAGTCCAGCGTGAACATGACTTCGATGATCTGGTCAAGGCAGGTCAGAATTTCATTGAATCTGAACAGGCTTTAGTCCTTGGGCACAGCATGCATCCTGCACCAAAGAGCCGGACGGGTTTTGTACATGAGGACTGGTACAAGTTTTCTCCGGAAAATAAGGGACAAACTCAACTGCATTACTGGTTTGTGCATCAGGATTATATTGCTGAAGGTAGCGCGACTGATGAAGCCATTTCAGCCCAGCTTAAAAGTGCGTTGCAATGGTATTTGTCTGAACAGGATCTTAAGCTGCTCAACACTCATACCGAATATAAATTACTGCCTTTACATCCTTGGCAGGCACGTTATCTGCAAAGCAAGCCGTGGTTTGAGCGTTTGAAACAAACTGGACAGCTGATTGATCTGGGTTTACGTGGCTGGCAATTTGCACCGACAACTTCAATTCGCACGCTGGCAAGTTTTAATGCGCCGTGGATGGTGAAACCGTCACTGTCGGTGATGATTACCAATTCAATCCGTGTCAATCTGGCAAAAGAATGTCACCGTGGTGAACTGACCCATCGTTTATGGCACAGTGAGTTTGGCCAGAATATCTTAAAAAACTGCCCAACTCTGAAAGCGGTCAATGATCCTGCATGGATGGCTTTGCAAATTGATGGTGAAGTGGTCAATGAAAGTATCTGTATTTTCCGTGATCAGCCTTTTGGTCCGCAACAGCAAGTCACCTGTATTGCCTCATTGTGTCAGGACCATCCGGGCAAGGCTTTAAATCGTTTTAATGCGCTTTTCGCAAACATTGCCAAAGCACATCCTGAAATGGATCTTTCCGAGATTGCACTGGACTGGTTTAACCGCTTCCTTGAGGTGAGTTTGCAGCCGTTGATGTATCTCTATCACCGTTATGGAATGGCATTCGAATCGCATCAGCAAAATGTACTGCTGGAAATGGAGAATCATTTTCCCAAGACCCTGTGGTTACGTGACAATCAGGGCTTTTACTATATTGAAGAATTTGCTACTGAAATTTTAAAGGCCTTACCTGAGCTAAAAGAAAAAGCATTTGCAGTGGGGCCGAAAGATTTCGTTGATGAGCGTTTCAGCTATTATTTCTTTGGCAATACCTTATTCGGTATTATTAACGCGATTGGTGCAACGGGCCATATGAGCGAAGATGTGCTGCTTGAGCATTTGAAGGTGTTCTTGCAGGATTTATTGCAGCAGTATCCTGACAGCACCTTGTTACAAGGCTTATTGTTTAATGAAACCTTGCCATATAAAGGTAATTTGCTGACACGCTTGCATGAGCTGGATGAATTGATCGCGCCTGTTGAGCATCAATCTGTGTATGTGCAATTGCAAAATCCGCTGTTTATTGAGCAGAAGGATGTGAGCTATGCTTGATTTTATCGGCATTGGCTTGGGGCCTTTTAATTTAAGTCTGGCCAGTTTGCTGCAAAACAAAAGTGACCTTCAATATCATTTTTTTGAGCAAAAGGATGGCTTTGACTGGCACGCGGGTATGCAGCTACCCAATGCTTTACTGCAAGTGCCGTTTATGGCGGATCTGGTCAGTCTGGTTGAACCGACCAGCCCTTATAGTTTTCTCAACTACTTAAAACATCAGCAGCGCTTATATAAGTTTTACTTCCGTGAAAATTTATATATTCCACGTCAGGAATATAACCACTATTGTCAGTGGGTGGTGCAGCAGCTCGAGCATATCCGCTTCAACAGCCGTGTTCTGGATGTGCAACCGATCAAGGGCGGTTTTGAGGTCGAAGTTCTGGCGAATAGTGAACAGCAGCGCTATCAGGCACGTCAATTGGTCTTGGGGATTGGTACAGTTCCGCATTTACCTGAAAGTTTGCAGCAGGCCTATCCAAAAACAAAGCAATGCTTACATTCGGCTGAGTATTTAAAGCACTGCCCAGCGCAGCTAAAAGGCAATGTGGTATTGATTGGTTCAGGCCAGTCCGCTGCGGAAATTTTTATTGATCTGTTTGATCGTCAATATGCGCAAGGGAAAACAACGCCTGATTTCCATTTGCATTGGCTGACACGCTCTGCGGGTTTTTTCCCAATGGAGAATACGCCATTAGGACTAGAACATTTTAGTCCTGACTATATGCAGTATTTCTATCATTTACCTGCAGGATTAAAGGCTACATTACCTGCGCAACAAGCCAATCTGTATAAAGGCATCAGCAGTAAAACCATACGTGATATTTACGAACGACTGTATCACCGGAGTATCGGTGGTCAGCAGACTGATGTGACCTTGGCTGGACATCACCAGTTACAACATGCTGAAGTGCTGGAAAACCAGAAAATCCGTTTACGTTTCGAGCACCAGCAGCAAGGCGAGCATTATGTACTGGATGCAGATAGTGTCATCGCGGCCACAGGTTATCGTTATCCTAAACCTGCTTTCCTGGACAACTTGCAAAACTTGATTCGCCTGGATCAAAACGAGCGTTGGCAAGTCAGTGCCGATTTTGAGGTGGACTATCAGGGCGATGGACGGATTTTCTTACAAAATATGGAAGTTTTCCATCATGGTGTCGGGACGCCAGATCTGGGTTTGGGCGCGCACCGGGCCGCTACCATTGCCAATCAGTTATTAGGCAAAGAGCTGTTTAAGCTGGATCAGGCCCAGTCTTATCAGCAATTTGGTGTAGCACCTGCTGCACAGTCAGATCAACCTGCGCGAAATCCTGTGCAACTGGCCGATTCAGGATTAACCCGTGTTATGCATAAATCCGGTCAGCTTCGGCATACTTCTCCCGCTTTTTATGCACAAGTAAAGTTGTCAGAGCACATTGACTAAGGTCAACAGAGGAATCGCACATATGGAACGGTCTTCTGTACCCATCAATCAGGCAGCACACGTGGGCTTGCAGCGTTATGTTTTACTCACGGTCATGTTAGGTACCGGTACCGTCAGTTTAAACAACAGTAGTTTTAATCCAGCCATACCTCAACTGATGCAGTATTTCCAGATTGGTGAAGTCTGGGCAAGTTGGGTGGTGGTCGCGTTTTTACTGGCGATGAGTATCAGCTTGCCATTGGCGGGGTATTTCAGCCAGCGTTTTGGTAAAAGGAAAACTTATCTAACGGCATTGTTTTGTTTTGCCTTGGCATCAACATTCGGTGGCTTATTCAACCAGTTTGAGTCGGTCCTGATTGCAAGAGCGCTGCAAGGCTTTTGTAGTGGCCTGATGATTCCATTGTCACTCGGTCTGATTTTTTCAGTCACGCCAAGCCAACAACGGGGTGGGACCACAGGTTTGTGGGGCGCCATGATCATGCTGACTTTGGCGATTGGGCCGATGTTAGGCGCACTGGTTCTGGTCTGGCTCGACTGGCAGGCTTTGTTCTTTATTAACCTGCCTGTTGCCTGTATCGCATTATGGTTGGGATATCTGTACCTGCCTAAAGAACAAGGCGATATCAACCAGTCTTTTGACTGGATCGGTTTTGGTTGCCTCAGTCTGAGCATTATTTTGTTATTAGGTACTTTGAGTCAGATTCATCGACTTGAAGATATCGCACAGCCGTTCTATTGGTTATTACTTGCATTGAGCGTTTTAACATTCTGGCTATTCGCCAGAAGGCAGAAAAATCAGACCAGTCCATTGATTGAGCCGGCATTATTTGCGGCAACAGGTTTTCGATTCAGTTTGATGATCTGTGTGGCGCAAACGGTGGGCCTGTTTATTGGCATGTTACTGGTGCCGTTGTGGATTCAGCAGAGCTTGCAACTTAGCCCACTCTGGACAGGGTTTGCCTTGATGAGCAGTGCCTTGGTCACCGGTTTATGCAGCCAGCCTGCTGGTAAATATCTCGATCGTTACGGCGCTGCAAAAATTATGAGCTTGGGCTTGCTCATTACCGCATTGGCTTTTGCCTTGCTGGCATGGGCACCGGTTAAAAATGTCTGGTTCATTATCTTCTGCATGATGTTGCATGGTCTGGGCATGGGACTGTCCTATATGCCATCGACCACGGCAGGGCTCAACAGCTTACGTCAGCAACAACAGCATCTGGTTACTCAGGCGGCGGCCTTAAACAATCTGTTTCGTCGGATCTTTGCCGCAGTTGCCGTGGTACTGGCTGCCTTGTATCTGCAATTACATCAGGATCTTTTGCAAACCAGTCCTCATACCGCACTGGATTCATTTAAGGGCATTCAGGACATCTTTATTTTTTGTACGGTCCTGATCCTGTGCGCTTTGCCCTATGCATGGCGCTTTCCAGATCAACACAAAATGAATGAATTCAATAATTAGGAAGACAAATATGGGACAATTACATCCAGTTTTATCAAATACACATATGCTTCAAAATACCTTTCAAGCCTGGCAACAGCCACAACCGGAGCAGGCGAAAGAGGTTGAACAACGTGTGATCAAGCAACTGTTACAAGCTTTGATTTTTGAAGAAATTATTTGCGCTGAGCATGATGGTGACAATTTTGTGATTCAGGTACAGGATCGCCAACAGCAAGCGGTTCAGTATATTGCCAAAGGGCAACGTCAATACAGCTATAAGCTGGTGCGACTGGCACGTGATCAGGAGGTACTTCGTCAGGATGCTCAGGGCAATACACAGCCAGCACGTCTAAATCAGGTCATTGATGAGATCCTGCGCTCGATTGCCGATGCTGCCAAAGTCGAAGATTTTATTTTTGAATTAAAGCGTACCTATATTCATGACCTGCAATCACAAGTCTGTTTTGAAAACTACAGCTTGCCTGCAATTCAGTATCCATACGATATTCTGGAATCTTATTTGATGGATGGGCATCCCTATCATCCATGTTACAAATCACGTGTCGGTTTTAGTCTGCAAGACAATGTCCGTTATGGGGTGGAGTTTGCCCAGCCGATGGCATTGGTCTGGTTAGCCGTACACCAGAAGCTGGTTGCGCAAAACCATTCCAGTCACCTTGAAACAGAGGCATTTTTTAAAGAACAATTGAATGAATCGGACTTTATCCTGTTTCAGCAACAGCTGAATGAGCGAACTCAAAATGCCACTGAATATGTCTGGATTCCGGTCCATCCTTGGCAATGGGAAAATCATCTGATCTCGATTTTTGCAGAAGAAATTGCCGATCAGGACATCATTTATTTAGGGCATAGCCATGATCGTTATCTGGCCCAGCAGTCATTGCGAACCGTCACCAATTTACAGCACCCAGAAAAACCATACATCAAGCTTTCCATGAGCTTGACCAATACCTCAAGTTCACGGGTATTGGCAAAACATACCGTGATGAACGGGCCCATCATTACCGACTGGCTGCAACGTCTGATTGATCACAGTGAAACGGCGCAGCAACTGGATTTTGCGGTATTGCGTGAGGTTTACGGTCTGAGTGTAGATTTTACCCGTTTACCGGCTTCGCATGCCCAACAGGCCTATGGCACCATGGGTTGTTTATGGCGTGAAAGCGTGCATCAATATCTACGTGAAGGCGAAGATGCAATTCCACTGAATGGGGTGAGCCATATTCAAAAAGATGGTCAGGCTCTGATTGCACCGTGGTTACAGCACTACGGAGTTGAGCAATGGACACGTCAATTGTTGAAAGTGGTCATTACGCCATTGATCCATTTGCTATTTGCCGAAGGGATTGCGACAGAGTCGCATGGGCAAAATATTATTCTGGTGCATCAACAAGGTTGGCCAACCCGGGTATTGCTCAAGGATTTCCACGATGGTGTACGCTACAGTCCAGCACATCTGGCTCATCCGGAACTGGCACCTGAACTGGACCAGTTACCGCCTGAACATGCTAAAACCAATAGCATGTCCTTTATCTTGACGGATGATCTGGATGGAATTCGTGACTTTAGTTGCGCCTGCCTGTTCTTTGTGGCCTTGACCGATATCGCAATTTTCCTTAATCAGACCTACACCGTTACTGAACAGGATTTCTGGCAATGGGCTGCCGAAGTCATTCAGGACTATCAGCAACAACATCCTGAACATCATCAACGCTATCAAATCTTTGATGTCTTTGCCGAAAAGCTACGGATTGAGTCATTAACCAAACGCCGTTTATTTGGTGATGGTCGCATGCAGATCAAGTTTGTGGATAACCCGTTGGCGCCGTTTAAAGCGCAGGGCAAGTGAGGTTATTGATGAATGCACTTCAACCTGTCTATCAATTGACTGACAGAACCATTTTACAAGACTTTGTAAATGCCTTACTGGTGGAAGCCCTGATTCCTGAACAGTATATTGTGGATGATTCAACCGCACAGTCCAAACTGGATGTATTCGATTTTGACTTAAAACAGCAGTTTAATCATAGGCCTGAGCAGCAGTACGTGGTGCTGTTGCCTGAGCAAACATCACACTACTGTGTTGTTTTTGCTGTACAGTCAGGCATTACCCAAGCGTGGTCTTTTGCGGCCGAGTCGGACATTTTACGAATTACAGCAGGCAATCAGCATATGCAAGTTCACCCGATTGAATTATTTGAGCTGTTTGAATGTCTGCAACAGATTGGGTTATTTCAACACTGTCAGGCCGACAAGCTTCAAATCTTTTCAGAGCAAATCCAGAAATGTTTAACGCAATATCGTTTGCTGCAACAGCATCAAGTCGATGCTCATGATCTGATTCATCAAAGCCCCGCGCAGGTGTTTCGTGTTTTAGAGCAATATGCGGGCTATCGGGATCGGCCTTATCATGCTTTATCCAAGTTAAAGGAAGGGCTGAGCCAGCAAGAGTATCTGCAATATTGTCCTGAATTTGCACAGGAACTGATTATTCACTGGGTAGCGGTGCATAAAGACAAAATGATGTTTGGTGCGGGTGTCGAGGATATTTTTACCCAGCAGCCGAGCCAGATTTTCATTAACCGTGCCGAGCGCTATCAACTGAAACAGGAAATGTTCCAGCGCGGATTGAGTGAAACGCATATCGCCATGCCTGTGCATCCGTGGCAGTTCCAGCATTTATTTCAGCAATTCTTTGCTGAAGATATTGCGTCAGGCATCTGTCAGCCTTTGAATTTTGTCTCAACAGGCATGTATGCCAGCGCTTCGATGCGTAGTCTTTTGTCTGAGGATATTCCACAGCAAAGCCTGAAACTGCCGATTGGCATTAAGGCGCTGGGTTCATTGCGTTTTCTGCCGATTGTAAAAATGATTAATGGTGAAAAAAACCAGAAATTATTGCAGCAGGCACAGCAAAAAGATCCCGTTTTGCAGCAAAAATTATGGCTGTGTGAGGAGACGCAATGGTGGTCTTATTTGCCGGAAAAACAAGATGATCGAAGTGCGGACAATGAATGGCTATTTGTAGAAAAGCCGACTCATCTGGCTGCTCAACGCCGTCATATTCCAATTGAACTGCTGCAACAGCCTTATCAACTGATTCCGATGGCCAGTCTAGGACACATTATTCCAGGGCAACCTGCCGTGTTTGATTATATTTTACAGCTGCAGCAGCTGGAAAATCATCAGGAACATGTGCTTGAGCAATTTGCCCAATTATGTGCCTGCTTCTTTGAGGTGAATTTACGTCTGTTCCGTCTCGGCTTGATGGGTGAAATTCATGGTCAGAACCTGTGTCTGGTGCTTAAACATGGTCAATTTGAAGGCCTGATGTTCAGGGATCACGATTCATTGCGTATTTACCTACCGTGGCTGCTACAAAATGGTCTGGATGATCCAGATTATTTAAGCCCGCATGATTTTAGAAATACGCTTTATCATGACTCGGTTGAAGCCTTGCTGTTTTATATCCAGACGCTGGGGATTCAGATCAATTTAGGTTGCATAGTCGAGGCGTTAGCAAAATATTATCAGATTGCAGCAGATCAACTCTGGCTTGTCTTAGCTGAACAATTACAGCAGGTGCTAAACAGTCTGGATATTGAACCTGAGATTCTCAGTCAGTTACAGGCCTTACTGGTTGAGTCACCAAACTGGCCTTATAAACAGCTGATCCGGCCTTTGCTTGAGCAGGATACCCGTATTGGCAGTATGCCGTCAGGAATCGGGGAGACCCGAAACCCGCTTTGGCATGTTTTAGCTCAATCTGCATAAAATGCAATGAATACGTGTCAGTATTTTCAAGCAGAGTTGGAAACTTCTTTTTCGGTGCTGCAACAGCATCTTAAACTGGAAATACATGGTTCCAACCAGCAGGCAATCACACTTGCTGACCTGTTCGATGACTCGATCTGTCGGCAGGTGCTGCAGGATTTTGCGACACGTATTCATGCTACGAACCAGAGATGTGCCACCTCATTATTTATCAAATACTGGGCCACGCTCTGGGTGTTGCCTTTTTTATACTGTCAGGCGGCATCGCTTCCTTTTGTGAAATGGCAACCTTCGATCTTTATCGTAGAGCTACCTGAAACATGGAACTGGGAGCGACGAATCCAACTGGCTGATTCGGCGGGTTACGCCTGTCACAGCATGTCTCTGCCGGAGCTTGATACCATGTTGCTACAGTTCAATGGCCTGTTACAGCAGATCGCCAGTGTGGGGCGTGTGTCGTATGCCTTGCTCTGGGAAAATGTTGCTGTGCGCATGCTGCAGTTTTATCGTTCTTTAGCGCAGCAAGATTTAGACAATGACATGCGTAACCGGTTGCAACAGCAACAACAGCGGTTAAAAGCAAAATCGGCACAAAGTTTTAACCTGCCAGAAAATCCCTTTCTCAAGTTATGCAATAACTGGCATCCCGAATACAACACCTATATGCGACAAAAGTGTTGCTTCTATTTTCAACTAGAGGAAGCCAGTGGGGAGTTATGTCGAAATTGTCCCTTGCAGCTGAAAAAAACAACAGAGATGAAATCATGAATCAAGTTATCCAGCCCGAATGGCTGGTTCAAGCCTATAAAAACATTGCCACTTCGACCATCGGGCATGTACTGGATCTGGGACATGTCCCGCAGATTTTTCCGATGTCCCCACAACATCATCTGGTGGGTCTGGTCAGAACCGTGCGCTTGCAATCCAAGAATGCCAGTCAGTTGCGACAGGTATTGCTGAGCTGTCGGCCCAATGAAGTCCTGCTCATCGACGCCAGATATGAGTTGCAACGGGCATGCTGGGGAGAGCAGAGAAGTGTCGCCGCGATTCATTGCGGTTTGGCTGGTGTGGTGGTGTTGGGTGCGGTCACTGACCGTCAGGCATTACTGCAGCTCAAATTGCCGGTTTTCGCTCAATCCGTGAGTTGTCTCACCACACGAAATGAAGGGGAAAGTTTGGTCGAAATGGATATCGGCATCGAGCTCAATCAGTTTACGGTGCAATCCGGTGACTTGCTGATTGGTGATGCAGATGGAGTTTTTATCTTAAAACCAGACATGGCGGAAGCCTATCTGGAACAGTTCCAGCAGCTGGAGCAGGCAGAAAAAAACAGGAAAAACATTTTTTTTAAACAAGAGAAGAAAGAAGATTATTATTTTTAATAAAAATCATTCTCATTAAAAATTAAATTTAGTATGATGACGTGCCTTTTGGATATTTTTTGAGTGATAGAAGGGCTCTGGAGAAAAGAGAAAATGAAAGTCAATAATGAGTTTAGGGCAAAACAAGTACTGTTTAAAATGACACCATGTTGCCTTGCTGTTCTGGCCATGTTTGCACAGCATGCCCATGCTGAAACTGCTGTATCGGGGGATATTGCAGTAAGCGCAGCGCCCACACAGAAGCCTGTTGCACAATTAGAAAAGATTGTCGTCACAGCAACGCGTACACCAAAAAATATTGCAGAAATTGCCGGTACGGTTCAGACCATTGACCGTCAGCAGATTACGCAACAGGCAACCGCGGGACGTAAGGTGGCCGATGTTTTGGCTCAACTGGTACCTGCATTGGGCGTAAGTAGTGGTACATCGACGAATTATGGTCAAACCATGCGTGGTCGTGATGTCATGATTTTGATTGATGGCGTATCACAAACGGGTTCACGCGATGTAGCACGTCAACTGAACAGTATTAGTCCAAGCATGATTGAACGTATTGAAGTACTTTCAGGTGCAACTAGTATTTATGGTTCCGGGGCGACAGGCGGTATTATTAATATTGTGACTAAACGCGCTGATCCTTCTAAGCCATTAAGTTTTGAAACAAAACTTGGTATTACATCATCAAACAAATTCCGTGGTGATGGTTTGGCTTATGAAGTAGGCCAATCGGTTTCATTTGCCCAAGATAATCTTAACGGGATGTTGGGAGCTAATTTTACCAGCCGTGGTTCTCAATTCGATGCACATGGTAACCGTATTGCTCTGGAACCGTACCAAACCAGTCGTCAAGATACAGATACCATTGATGTAAATGGCCGTTTAAATATCGACTTAACTGATATGCAATCATTAAGTTTTGGTGCGCAATATTATAAAGATAAACAAGATACGGATTATGGCCCTGATTATGGTGCAAATTATGGTTTAACTACAGACAAGCCTCGTTCATACGTTGCTAAAAAAGGCTTACAGTTACCTGATCAGCCTTTTACAGAACGCTATGCATTCAATACACAATATCAAAATAAAGATGTATTGGGACAAGTGGTTAATTTAGAAGCTTATTATCGGAAAGAAAATGGTCGTTTCTTTCCGATTTATGTCGGTAAGCCAGCTGTCAAGCAATCTCAATCAGAGATTGAAGTAGCAGGACTTCGTTCTACCGTGCAAAGTGATCTACAAGTCGCTCAACGTGATTTAAAACTGACGTATGGTTTGGATTATGACCATGAAAAAGATCATCAATATTATGATGGGCTGATTGCTTCAAATAATGGATTAAGCTATGTGCCAACAGGTATTAGAACAGATGCTGGGCCTGACACAACAATTCAAAGTGCAGGGGCTTTTTTACAAGCGGACTATACATTAACAGATCGTTTAAATGTGCAGGCTGGTACGCGTTACCAATATATTAAGGCTGAAACAGATGCTTATAGTACTGCTAAAGGTCAGCAACCGAAAGGTTCTGTCAGCGATAATGATGTGCTCTTTAATCTGGGTACAGTCTATAAACTGACTGATGATCAACAAGTCTTTGCAAACTTCTCACAAGGTTTTAGTTTCCCAGATGTACAGCGTATGATGCGGGATGCATTTAACTTGACCACCGCTGATATTCAACCCATTCGTGTCAACAGCTATGAACTAGGATGGCGTTTGAATAATGATGAAGGACTAAATCTTGGTGTGACTGGTTTCTATAATACTTCTGATAAAGTTCTTCGCTTCGTGGATAAAGTCGCAAGTATTGTAGATACTGACCAGCGTATTTACGGTGCTGAATTAACAGCAACTTATCCTTTTATGCAAGATTTTAAAGTGGGTGGTACATTGGGTTATACCCGCGGTCAGTATAAAGAAACTGATGGTAAATGGAAGGAATTGAATGCACTTCAAGTTTCACCAGTCAAAGGGACTGTGTTTGGTGAGTGGAACAATGATGAAGGTTATGGTGCGCGAGTACAAATGCTTGCAATCAAAGGGACTGATAAAGCGGTCAAAGATGATTCCGCAGGCGCTGTAGATATCAAAGGTTATACGACAATGGATGTGTTAGCACATTTTCCAGCATGGAAAGGTCGTGTAGATTTTGGGGTTTATAATGTCTGGGATAAAGATTATCGTTCGGTTTATGCTCAGCAAGCAGTCGTGACCTATGCACCTGTTGCAAGTATTCCTGCTGAAGGGCGTACCTACGGCTTAAGCTATACTTTTAATTACTAACTTTGACCGAAGAAATATCTGCTTTTGCAGATATTTCTTCATTTTTATTCTGGATTTGACAGGCTAAGGCAATACCGATGCGCCGTACAGAACAACAAGAACCTTTTAACTTAACTTATCGCAGCGTTTTTTTTATCTGCCTGGCTGCCTATTGTTATAGTTCCTGGCTCAGTCTGGTTTTAGCGGATTGGCTTCCTTTTGCCAAAGCTGAAAATGTCTATTTTGCAGTTTTTATCAGTTTCATCTTTTTTATCTTTTACGTGATATTGACCAGTGCAATTGTGTCTAGACGCTGGTTCTGGATCATCAATAGCTCAGGCATATTATTACTGGCAAGCTACTGGCTCATGCGCAAGTGGGGAGTCGGTTAAGATGAATTTTCGTCAAATACAGGCCATTCTGCATCGCTGGTTTGGCATTATGGTGTTATGGGTCATCTTTTTTATTTTCTTAACCGGGTCGATTGCCTATTTTCGTACAGAAATTAATGTCTGGGCACAACCTGAGTCGCTCAGCCAGATTCAGAGCCTACCGACTCCCCAGACTTCGGCACAAACGGCATTTAACTATCTCAACCAGCACGCCGCTGATGCAAAAAGATGGCGTGTGACTGTTGCCAGTGAACGTATGCCGGTCAATTTACTGCAATGGCAGGATCAGACAGGCAAACACCAACAATTACAAAATCCCGTGACAGGAGAATTACTCCATCCCGTACGGCAGACTCTGGCGGGCGATTTCTTTTTTAAATTGCATTACACCTTATATCCTCTGCCGAGCAAGATCGGCAGTTTCATCGTGGCCATTGTCGCCCTGATCTTATTAATCAGTTTGATTACAGGGGTGATCACGCATAAAAAGATCGTTAAAGAATTTTTTGTGTTTCGTTCCTTTAAAGGCCAGCGTTCCTTGCTTGATCTGCATCATATAACGGGAGTGATTACATTTCCTTTTTATCTGGTGATGGCATTTACCGGGCTACTGATTTTATTTTATCTGGTCTTGCCGTGGGGGCTATCCAAACACTATACGCAAGACGGTATACCCCAGTTCTATAATGAAATGCAGTTTGTAAAGATGGCAAAACTGCAACCATCTTCATCTCAGGGCAACATGCAGCCATTTGAACGCTTTATTCAACAATTGCCCGCGCAGGCACAAACAGGCGCAATACTCGATAAATTTGAAGTACAGAAACCAAATACGCCAGAGGCGATGATCACCTTTGATTATAATTATAAAAATATTATTACCTTAAATACGCCACAATATATTTTTGCAGCCCATACTGCCGAACCACTGGCTCAACCCCGAAACTTATCTGCCATTGCTCAACTGGCTTCATCTTCTTACGGAATTCATCTGGGTTATTTCGCCTCGTACTGGATGCGTTTGATCCTGTCTGTGATGGGAATTATGGGATGTGTAATGTTGGCCGCAGGTGCCTTGCTGTGGCAGAAAAAACGCATGAAAGAAGCGCATGCTTTTAGCTATAAGCTGGTCCAGCATCTCAACTTTTTTACTTTCCTTGGACTGCCGCTGGCCTGCGCCAGTTATCTATTGGCAGGACGACTGTTACCTGCAGCATTCGAACCGAGGGGGAGTTATGAAGTTTCTGCCTTTTATCTCACCTGGCTGTTGAGCTTGCTTATCAGTCTGCTGCTGCGTACCCGAACGGCTATGTTACTGGTATTGGCAACGACAGCGACGGTTCTGTTCTTGATTCCTGTTAGTAGTTTTGTGATGGTACCAGAGGCTGCTTTATGGCAGAGTCTCAGCCATTCGCGTTGGTCACTGGCTGGGGTAGATTTGGTGCTGCTCGTGATGGGTGGACTTTATCTCGGCGCAATTCATTTTTATCTGTCCAGATTTAAACCTGCAGGAGCCTCGACATGAGTTTTGCAGCACTTTGCTGGGCCTTGGTTGCTTTTATACAAGCCTGCATGCTGAGTCAGTATGGACAGAAGCAACTGCAATATGCCTGGTTGAATGCAAGCAGGAGAAAGTTGTTGGGTTTTTCGGCCATTATTTTTCTAGCATGCTCTTTGGGACTGAACTGTTGGTCTGAAGGTAGCTCGGTTGGGCCACTCAGTTGGATATTTGTGATCTTACCCGCGGCCTTCTTTTTACAGGTGCTGGGTTTTTATCTGTTTAGAAAACACTTTGTACAGATCTGGTGCTGTGCAATGCTGGCTGCGCTTATTTTTACTTTAACTGGCAATTAAAGGTGTGGCGTATTGAATGGCTGAGGGCTATTTAACGATTTTTTACTGGGTTCAGTTCATTAACAAAAAACAAGAAAAACAACGGTTGCTGTCTTAATAAAATTGATTATCATTATCATCTAATATTAAAGGCAAGGAATATCTGCATGCTTACATTGTCACAAAAACTTCCTGATTATTTTGAGTATTATGAAGACGGGACACAATATTACTTACGCCAGGTTCAATATCCGCAGGATATTCCTTTATTGCATCAATGGATGCATGAACCCCATGTGATTCCACAGTGGCAACTGAACAAGACTGAACTTGAGCTGCAGGTCTACTTTGACAAAATGCTGGCCGATGACCATCAACGCTTACTGATTGTCGGCGTCGATGGGAAGGATGTGGGTTATACCGAAATTTATGAAGGGAAGCGTGATCGTTTAGGTCGTTACTATGAAGGTGATGATAATGATCTGGGCTGGCATTTACTGTTCGGTGATAAGTCGGTTTTTGGTAAAGGCTTTTTAAGACCAACCATCCGTTTATTGAGTTTCTATATTTTTGAAAATTCGCCTGCACGCAAAATTGTAGGGGAGCCAGACCACACGGTAAAACCTTATGCAGCGGTTGTTGCTGATCTTTGTTATGAAAGTCAGCGTCTCATCCCGATGCCTGAAAAAACAGCCATGCTCTATTACTGTTTTAGAGAAACGTTTTATGACAAGTTTGGCGAGTATTATACCGCCTCAAAACAACAGCATAGCCTGCAGCAGTCTCAAGATTTAAGCCTGACTTAAACTGAATTTAAGCGTTAAATTGAAGATAAGCCTCAACGGATGTTGAGGTTTTTTTATGTAGAAAACATCATTTTAAAAATAAACAATATATTGATATATAAAATTAAAAAGTATTTTTGATGAATAAAACAACATATTGTTATTTGCTGAATTTACGAATATCATAACTGAATTACGAATAAAGTAATAATTGATTGAAAAATTATAGTTAAAGCAACATGGAGAAGGAATCACCATGAAAGAAGTTGCATTAAATGATTTGATTGACCAGCAACGTGTCGGACCTTATCAAAAATTTATTCTATTTACCTGCTTATTGCTGATGATCATGGATGGCTATGACATTCAGGCCATGGCCTATGCCGCGCCGATGATTATCGAGGCGTGGGGTGTCGAAAAAACCATGTTGGGTGTGGTGTTTAGCGCCAGTTTGTTTGGATTGTTTGTGGGTTCATTTGTTTTAAGTTCACTGTCGGACCGCTATGGCCGCCGTCCGATCTTGTTGATCTCAACGCTAGTATTCTCTGTACTGATGTTATGGACACCCCATGTTGCCAATATTGAACAGCTTGCGGTCATACGGTTTATCACCGGCATTTTCTTGGGCGGCATCATGCCGAATGCCATGGCTTATAGCTCTGAAATTGTGCCCAATAAATATCGTATTTTGACCATGATGGTGATTTCCTGTGGTTATACAGTCGGTGCCATGCTGGGTGGAGGAATTTCCGCTTTACTTACGCCCATAGGCGGATGGCAGGCCATTTTCTATTTTGGCGGTATTATTCCGCTGGTCATTTTCTTTATCATGCTGTTTAAGTTACCAGAATCACTGTATTTCTTAGGCGAAAATAAAAAGAATGAGCAAACGATTCTATTCTGGCTGAAGAAGTTTTATCCGGCATTGGAACTCAACACAGCAACTCAAATAATTGGCAATAGCGGCCCTAAAATCAAAAAATCACCATTAGAGTTATTTAAAAATAAGCGTGCTTTTTTTACCTACTCGATCTGGGTGATCAGTATCTTGAATATGATCAGTCTGTATTTCCTTGCCAACTGGTTACCGACCTTATCCAAAGAGTCAGGACTTTCCTTGAATCATGCCCTGATGATTGGTTCAACCTTGCAACTCGGCGGGACCATTGGCAGTATTGTGATGGGCTTAAAAATTGACAAGATCGGTTTTTATAAGGTTTTAGTTCCAGCCTTTCTGGTCGCCGCTGTCAGTGTGGCCTTGATTGGTTATTCGGTTACTCATATTGCCTTGCTCTATGTGGTTATTTTTATTGCCGGCTTTGCCATTGTCGGCGGACAACCCGCCATTAATGCCTTGTCTGCCAGCTATTATCCAGTTTCATTGCGCACTACAGGTGTGGGCTGGAGTATTGGCATTGCCCGATTAGGCTCAGTGATCGGGCCTTTATTCGGTGGATATCTGGCTAAATCACTGATCATCACTCATTTATTTGTGATTGCAGCAGTTCCATCTGTCTGTGTGATTGTGATGTTACTGGTTCAAGCCAAATATCGGGTAGAGGTCTGAATTTTGAGGCCGCCAGGTGCGCTTTTTATTTCCCAACTGAATCCAGTTATTTGGAGCAGGATTAAATCTTCATCACTCATAAGTAATATTCGACGTTCTGTATCTCATGGTTGAGTGGTGATTGTTTTGGTGGATGTCATCTTATAAAACAAGTTGAATAAAAAACGATCACTATTTTGTAGCAGATGCAAGTAATCTTTACAAATTTAGTCAACAATACGCCGAAAAAAAATAACTTTAGGTTGATTTTTGATCAAATTTATTTCATTTGTTTACCATCGCCAATTTGTCATGTTTTTTTGGTTAACCTAAGGAACGCAAGAACAAAACAAAGGAGTAAAGATGCTGATTTTTCACGATTATCCTGTTCAGGGAGCACTTTTTGATATGGATGGCACAATGTTTGATACTGAGCGATTACGCTTTCAGACATTAAAACAGGCCTCTCAAGAGCTCATTGGACAGGAATTTTCCGATGAATATTTAATGCAGTGTCTTGGACTCAGTGCACAAACAGCCGAACAGCTTGCCCAGCGCTTTTATGGGGAGGATGTTCCGTATAAAGCCATCCGAAAACGAGCAGATGAACTTGAACTAGAATCGGTTCGTCATAATGGTGTACCCATTAAGAAAGGTCTGATTCAGGTACTGGAACGACTACGCAAATCTGGCCTGCGTATGGCTGTAGCAACATCCAGTCGCCGGGCAATTGCCGAAGAATATCTGATCAATGCCAATGTCTATAAATTTTTTGATCTGCTGGTCTGTGGTGATGAAGTCGAAAAAGGCAAACCGCATCCTGAAATTTTTATCAAAGCCGCACAAAAATTAAATTTGCAACCGCAACAATGTCTGATGTTTGAGGATTCGGAAAACGGGATCTGTTCAGCCTGTGATGCGGGCGGCATCACGATTTTATTTAAAGACATCAAAGAACCGAATGACAGCATGCTGGCCAAGGCAAATTTCTATTATCAGGATATGTATGAATGCCTGAATGCGCTGGACCAGTATATTCCTGAAATGGGCATGCCGCAGTTGCAAGAACCATTTCCGCAAAGTATCAATCAACTCACTGTCGGGATTCATGGTTTTGGCGCCATTGGTGGCGGTTATATCGCACAGGTATTGTCACATTGGGATGGGTTTACCCGACCCCAGCGTATTCTCGCTTCGACCAGAAACCGATTATATCTGGAATCGGTCAACAGCTTCGGTAGTTACAGTATTCGTTATGGACAGTCCTCCTATGATGAACGGATTGAAAATCTGACGGTGATTGATGCTGACAATGAACAGCACATGCTGGAGATGTATATGCATTCCAGCCTGATCGCGCTGTGTTTGCCTGAACAGGCCATTGCATCCGAAGCTAGAACAATTGCGAGGGGATTATTGGCACGCTTCATGTCGCAGGATACGCAGCAGCATGAGCCGATTACCTTTTTGATTATTCTGAATAAAGTCTGTGCAAAATATCTGGTCCTGAAAAATATCCGTGAAGCTTTGCTTGAAATCACCGATGAGGATATCGCAGAGCACATTCTTAGTGAGCACTATTTTTGCGATACCGTGGTCAACCGAATGGTTGCCAAGCTTTCCGATCAAGCCTTATATCGTCAGCTGAATATCAAGCATCGTTTATTCAAACAATACCAATCTGACCTGAATGAAGAAGCCATCGAGCTTTCAGATGAAACCGCACTGACCGAGAAACAGGAACAGCAAATGACTGACTGTTTATCGGATATGCGTGGACAGTTTCAGGCGGGGCAGTTTTTGCAGAATATGGATCTGATCCTGTTCCATAGCGAAACCGATATGCCGATTTATGTGGAAAACCGTAGTCCGATCTTGAGTAAAATGCGGCAAATGATTCTGGTGGAGCAAATTTCTGATATCCAGATCATTAAAAACCGCTTATGGAACGGCTGCCATGCCATGACCGCCTGGTATGCCAGCATGCATGGCCATGACATGATCGGGATTGCACTGGCAGATGCCAAAATCAAGAAATATGTAGAACAGCTGGTTGAGGAAGTCAAACTCGGTTTAGCCAATATTGTGCCCAATCAGGCCAAAGAGCTGGACCGAATGGCAGAAAGTTTTCTGCATTCCTGTCGCTCCGCCTATAAAGATACCTGTGAACGGGTGGCACGCGATCCGCTTAGAAAACTAAGCTTTAATGAGCGCGTATTCGGTAGTCTGGAAAATCATATCCAGCAGCAATTGCCTTATCAAAAGATTGTGCAAGGTGCAATCTATGGATATGTCTATGCCTTAAAACAGCTAGAAATTGAGGAGCTGGAGATTGTGCAGCATATTGGTAAAAATATTGAAATGATGGATATCAATACCAGTCAAAAGAAAGCATTATTAGATATGCTGTATCAAGGTATTCAGGCCGAATTGCATGACGATACCTTTCGCTATGATCTGAATGAAAACCGAGCCAAGTCTGCGCTGGTTTAGCATTGCAATCCATAGACATAGACATAGACAAGCCAAGATCGTGAGCCCTAACACAGCTTTAAACCTATAAAGTTGTGTTAGCTTTACGGCACTAGCTTTGTCAAGTTGAACGTTGGGCCAGATCATTCAACTGACCGCGCACGCACATATGCTTGATTGACGTTATTTCTAATAAAAACTGTGACAATATTGAAAGAGATGCACAAATATTCCATTTTTTCCTAAGCTTATGTTTTAATCCTAAACTCTATATTCTTGACTGCATATTGTTGTGTTATTGCAATCCGCTACCCAAATGTGTCCGACCATAGTTCGGGATTATCCGGAATGGCATCTGGGACGTTCAGACTATGCACTTTGGTATATTGAAGTTGATCAGCCCGAGCTGATTCAATATTTAGATGAAATTCAAACCCGGTTTTCAGACCTGCTTCTGCCGAAACAACAACGCCAATATCATATTACCTTATTCGTCTGCGGTTTCTTGCAGCCTTCCGTTAAACAATACGATGACGATTTTCAGATACAACAATTACAACAGCAGATCAAACTGCTTGAAGCATTACCGCTCACAGCTTTTCAGCTGGAAATTACACAGATCGATAGCTTTAGCAGTGCTTTGTTCTTACAGATCCAAGATCAGCAGGGCGTACTGGCCCAAATTCGCCAACAATTTGCCCAAGTCTCCGCAGAGATCGCAGCACTTGAATATTGTCCGCATATCACTTTAGGTTTGTATCGTGAAGCGTGGTCGGGTGATAGGGTATTGCAGCGGATACAACAACTTCCGCTCAAAAGCATCAAGATTCAGGTCAAAAAACTGACTTTCGGCTATTATAAGGCACAGATTTTACAAGGATTACTGTATCCTTATCAGCAAATTGAACTAGGTTAGATATGTTGCAACTGATTTTAGGTGGGGCACGCTCAGGTAAAAGTCGTTTGGCAGAACAAATCGCCAAAGATTCGGGGTTAACCGTCATTTATATGGCGACGGCGCAAGCCTTAGATGAAGAAATGCAGCAGCGGATTGCCCATCATCAACAACAACGTCCTGATCATTGGCACGTCTATGAAGAACCGATTTATCTTGCCGACCGGCTTTTACAATTGGATCAGCCTGATCAGCTGATTCTGGTGGATTGTCTGACTTTATGGTTGACCAATCTGTTGTTGGCTGAAGACCCAGCCTTGCAGCAACTACAGATGCAAAAATTATTCGAGGTCTTACCGCAACTCCACTCGCAAATTGTTCTGGTCAGTAATGAAACCGGGCTTGGGGTTGTACCGATGGGAGAAATCAGCCGCCGTTTTGTCGATGAAGCAGGACGTCTGCATCAGACTCTGGGTCAGCTCGCCCATAAAGTCATGTTCTGTGTCGCAGGCTTTCCAATGATTTTAAAAGATGAGAAATAACATGACTGAACAAGCACAATGGTTTTTAGCTGCCGTACAACAACCTAATTTAGATGCCAAACAACACGCTGAACAACGTCAACTGCAATTGACCAAACCTACAGGGGCGCTAGGGCTGCTTGAGCAGCTCGCCATTCAACTGGCAGGCTTACAGGGCACAGTACATCCACAGATTCAACAGCCTTGGATTACAATTTTTGCAGGCGATCATGGGGTGGTTGCAGAAAATATTTCGGCTTATCCGCAAGCGGTAACCCGTCAGATGCTTCAGAATTTTGCTTCAGGCGGTGCAGCCATCAGTGTCATTGCCAAACATCATCATGCACATTTACAGGTGGTGGATTGTGGTACGGTGGGTGAAGCCTATGAGTATGCCGGTGTTGAGCGGCATTGTATTCGTGCAGGCACTGCCAATTTTGCCCAGCAGACTGCAATGACGGAACAGGAATGCTTAGCAGCCTTGCAATTGGGTAAAGACAGCGTTGACCGCGCCAAAGCTCAAGCTGCCGATATTTTTATTGCAGGTGAAATGGGGATTGGAAATACCTGTTCAGCTTCAGCACTGGCGTGTTTATTGTTGAATGAAGATGCTGCCCAACTGACGGGTGTGGGGACAGGCATTACGAATCAACAGTTGCAATATAAAATCTCGGTCATTGACCAAGCGGTGAAGCGGCATCAAGTAAATGTTGCCGATGATGCTTTAAAAATCTTGGCTGCAGTTGGTGGTCTGGAAATTGCTGCAATGACGGGGGCTTATATCCGTTGTGCACAACTTGGTTTGCCAATCGTGGTAGATGGTTTTATCAGCTCGGTTGCCGCTTTATGCGCGGTACGCATTCAACCGCAAAGTCGAGCATGGATGTTGTTTGGACATCAATCGGCTGAATATGGTCATCAGCGGGTGCTAAAAGCCTTAGAAGCTCAGCCTATTTTAAATATGAATTTGCGTCTTGGCGAAGGCAGCGGTGCCGGAGCCGCACTGTCGATGCTGCAGCTGGCTTGTGTACTGCATAATCAAATGGCGACCTTTGCTGAAGCTGCTGTGACCGGTGAAAAAGTTGCACCTTGATTTACTGCGGCATGGTGAAACCACACTGAGCCATACCTTGCGTGGGCATCTCGATGATGCCTTGACCGAACAGGGTTGGTTGCAAATGCAGTCCACCATTCAGCAGTATCTTGATGCTCAGGTACACTGGGATGTGATCATCAGCTCGCCCTTGCAACGCTGCCAAAACTTTGCGGTAGCATTAGCTAAACAACTCGAATTGCCCTTATTATTCAATGCTGAAATCAAGGAAATGTATTTTGGTGATTGGGAAGGCATGTCCACTCAAACCATTTATGAAAATGAGCCTGAGTTATTGGCTAATTTCTGGCAATTCCCAACTCGATATCATGCTCCGAATGGAGAGTGGTTGCACCAATTTCAACAACGTGTCATGCATGGTTTTAATGAAATTTATGTTCAAATGCAGCAACACAACTGGAACAAGGCATTGATTGTGACACATGGCGGGGTGATTAAGTTGCTGACTTGTCTGGCCCGTCAGCAAAAGCTGGATGATCTATTAACCATGCCCGCAGAGTTAGGCAAACTGTATGCTTTAAATCTAACTCAGGTTGACGCTCAACTTCATTTTTCTGAACGGACAGCAACTTAGTAGTCATAAAATCTTATTTTATTTCCAGTATTTGCTTGGTTGATGTAATCGAACTGTCATTGCCACTGCCTATGATACAGGACAATTTCTTGAGCAATAAATCGATCATTCATGAAGATATTATTAAAAAGCAGCATGTTATGCGCGAGCATTTTATTGGCAGCCTGCAATAACGATGACCAGCAACACCACCCGACATCCCCTGAAACCAGTAGCCCATCAAAATATTATCAAACTAAAACCCCTTATCAGCCTCAGCAAGACCTAAACAAATACCAAGCGACTCCACCAGGCTTTCAGCCTGTATTTACTGAATTGGTTGCACGTCATGGTTCGCGCGGTTTATCCAGTATTAAATATGATTTAGCGTTGTATAACCTTTGGAAACAAGCCAAAGCTGAAAATGCACTCACACCTTTAGGTGAAAAGCTGGGGGCAGATTTAGAAACCATGATGAAAGCCAATATTCTGCTGGGTTATGGGGTAGAGGGCATTCGTCAGTTTGGCTATGGTAACGAATCCATGACCGGTATTCAGGAGCATCGTGGAATTGCAGATCGCTTATTAAAACGCTTACCCGATCTATTTAAAGCTGACTCGACCCAACCAGCTTCAATTTTAGTGCAAAGTTCAGGCGTAGACCGTGCGGTGGACAGTGCAAAGTTCTTTACTGCTGAACTGATTCAACAGCAACCACAATTAAAGACCCACATCACCCCAATTTCATACACCAGTTTAGCCAGTAGTAGTGTGCCATCGATTGAAGATGGTGGGGTGGATCGTTTTAAGCTTTATTTTCATAGTTTGAACAAAGATCAAGATTTAGCACAGCCTTTATTAGCACAACAACAGGCCATTTACGATGCCAGTCAGGCGTATCAGCATTTTGAAGAAGAGGATACAGATCTGGCCAATAAGCTGGATGAACTTGCGAAAAATAGTCGTGCTGAACAAGTGGCAAAGAGCGTATTGAATCCACTGTTCAAAGCAGAATTTATTCAAAAACTGGGAAGCACTGGCTATGTGTTTAGTAATACCGGTTCATATAGCGTCATTTCACCTAAAGGTGAAACCATCACTGAAAAAGGCAAGGGCAAAAATAGTATTGCCAGTGCGGTGGATGCTGCAGCCTATGTCTATGAGTTATATTCAATCTCAGGTGGTATGAAAACCGAATTGAAAGGTGTAGATTTTGATCGGTATATGCCTGTAGATGCAGCAAAATTTTATGCTGAATTTAACGATGCCAATGATTTTTATAGTAAAGGGCCAAGTTTTACCGAGTCGAACAACGTCACCAGTGCAATTGCGCAAGGTCTAAAGCAGGATCTCTTTAAACAGGTTGATGCGATTGTAGATCAGCAGCAAGCACATCGTGCGGTATTACGTTTTGCGCATGCCGAAATCATCATTCCATTGGCGACTAGTTTAGAGTTGCACAACATGATGCAGCCTTTACCTTTACGTCAAACCTATAGCTACAACAACAGCACTTGGCGAGGTGAGGTGGTGTCACCTATGGCAGCAAATTTACAATGGGATATTTATCAAGACAAGCAAGGTACAACCTTGGTAAAAATGTTCTATAACGAGAAAGAAACCTTGTTTAAGCCAAGTTGTAACTACGCACGTTATAGTACGAACAGTTTTTATTATGATTATTTGAAGCTCAAACAATGTTATCAAATTCAATAATCTAAGATATTCAGCTTTTCATTTGGGAATCGCTTGCTATTCCCAATTTTATTTCTTCATAATTCAGGCATGATGAACCCGTTGTCATTGAGAGGTTGCATGACACCTTTTTGGATTGCCTTGCAGTTTTTGACTGTTTTACCCATTGAACTCAAAACGATGCCAAGCGCAAAGCAGAATGCTCAGGCCATGCTGTTTTATCCTTTGGTGGGTGTATTACTTGGTCTCATTTTGTTTGCATCTGCCATGTTACTGGCAAAGCTTCCGATCATTTTGAGTGCAGCACTGATTCTCGTACTCTGGATTTGGCTGACTGGTGGATTACATCTGGATGGTTTAGCGGATACGGCAGATGCATGGGTCGGTGGGTTTGGTGATCCTGAACGAACCTTGAACATCATGAAAGACCCTGCATGTGGCCCAATCGGGGTGCTGAGTTTAGTTGTGGTCTGCTTGCTAAAATTTGTGGCCTTATACGTTTTGCTTGAACAGCACATGGCTGCTTTTTTAATTGTCTTGCCCATGCTTGGGCGCAGTGTGCCGCTGTTTTTATTCCTCATCACACCTTATATCCGTGCTCAAGGCTTAGGCCGTTCTATCACCGATTTCATGCCAAAAAAGCGACTTTGGATGGTTTTTGTCATTACAATTGCATTGCTTTGTATGTTTAAATGGCTTGGCTTAATTGCCTTGCTGGTTTTTTTAGTGATGCTCTTTTATATGCGATCATTATTTGTTAAACGAATCGGCGGGATTACTGGGGATACTGTAGGCGCTGCAATTGAGCTGGCTGAAACAGGTGTGCTCCTCAGTACTGTGATAGCCTCGTTCTATATCATTTAAAAAATTACTTGCCTGAGATGGCGTGATCCTCCCTAAAAAAGAAGGATCACTTGAGTAATATTAGCTTTTACGCAATTGAACTCGGAAACCAAGTACAGCGAGTAAGGCAACTAGTGCCGCGATCGTAGCCAGAATGATATCTCGAAGCGTTTTATCTATTGGCAACCATGTCCATTTATGCAAATAAGCAAAACTAAAGCCTTCCAAAGCATCTTGTTGTGTGACCTGAGCTGCAATCACACCGCTGCTCGGTTCAATATACAGTCTGAGTTGATTCTCTAACCGAGTTTCAACCTTAATCACCGGTAGCCGTTTGTTGATAAACCCATATTCTCCAGCAAAACTTGTCACCCATGAGGCCTGTTGAACCTGTTTGGGTTGTAAAGCTAAATAGCTTGCAGCTAATTGTTTGCTTTGTTCAAGAATATCAAGCGGTTCACCATTACCCGCATCTACAAACTGAATCGCGGGAGCTGCTGTATGAGATGCGTGATGATCATGCACTTTGCTTGCCGCCCTCATGCTGCCTTGTAAAGGGCTTTGTCCAATGGCTTGAATCATCCAGGCAGCACGAGTATGTGTCTGGCTAAAGGTGGTTGGAACCAGATCAAGACGCTGAATGGGCTGCTGAGTGACCTGCTGCCAAACCTCAGTACTTAAATCGGCAGTATGAAAAACAGGTTGAATATTTTTTATATCAGGCTTTTTTTGCCAGATATGATAGAAACCACTGAGCACCCAAAGCAGAATAAATACGCTTAAACTGATGCCTAAATAACGATGTAGAAAGCGGAGCGGTTTTTGCCCTAGACGGTGATTGCGCCGATTATGAATCTTAAAGAATAGGCCAATGCCCATAACAAGCATGCACAGTATGCCAATCAAGGCGATCTGCATGAGGACAGCTTGGCCGGTCCAGGCCTGATCACCCCAGGTCCAGGTATGACCTAAGCGGAAGATTTTTGCCATCCACATCTTTTGATCATTAGACAGCGTGGCCAGTCGTGCTTGTGCAGGATCGACATAGGCACGTAAACCATTTTGAAAATCAACACGCCAAACAGGCAGTAATCGATTCACGCTCGGATAATCATCACTAAATCCGGTGATCAGCTGACTGGATACAATTTCCTGTTGAGAGAGCCCCGTATACCAGCGTGCCAAACGCTCGGCATCGTGTTGTTCCGCATCACTCAGCAATTGGCCGGTCTGACTGTCATAGTATTCCGCCATCTTTTGATTGGGCTGTAATATGCGATAGGAAATCTGCTGGGTTTCTAATTCAATCACCTGTAAGGCCGAAAATTGCGATATCTGATATTGCTTCAGAACATCCGTTGCTGCTAGGGCGTGTGTTAAATCCAGTTGTTGAGGTGGCGGCATTCGTTTTACAGGCTGGGGTTGTGTTGCACTCATGATTGGATGCAACACACCTGTTAAAGACCAGAGTAAAACGAGAACGCCCAACACCATCCCAAAACTACGGTGTAATGACAGTAGCTTTTTCAGTTGCTTGGCATTCATTGCTCATTTCCCAAAATGGTAACTTAAACCTAATAAGTAGGTGCGTGGTGCAGCCGGGGTATAACTAACTTGGTTATTACTAAACGACGTACTTTCCGCATAATGCTGATCTGTGGCATTCAGAATTTGCCCATAGATTTCATAAGCATTTTTACGGTAGTTAGCACGTAGATTTAGCAAAGTATGGCCATCATACTTTTCCGTGTTGGCATCGTTAATCCAATAAGAACCGACATAAACCGCTTCTGCAGAAAGTAATAGCTCAGGTATGGGCTTGATCTGGTATTCAAGCGTACCAAATGTTTTCGGCGCACTTGGCATGGTGTTGCCGTTATAATCTAAAATACTCGACGGTTGAAACTGCTGATATTCATGTTTGGCCACACTGCCTGAGAGTTTTAAGCGCTGATCATATAAATCACTGAGCTTCCAGGTTCCTCCAATTTCAATTCCCTGATGTAAGGTTTTACCTGTGTTGCGTGGTTCGCGTGTGTTATCTGGCTTGGTATAGCTCATCACTTCATCTTCGCCTTCTAAGCGATATAAGGTGATTTCACCCTCTAAGCGATCATCCAGTAATTTAAAGCGCAGACCTGCATCGATATTATTAAATGTGGCTTCTTTCAAGTCCGGTGTCACCAGATTCGCCCCGTATAAACTGCTGACTTCGGGTGGTACAAAGCCTTGTGACCAATTGCTATAAAGGTCAATCGCAGGCGTCAGGTTCCAGACAAAACCGAGTTGAGGACTGGCCTTATGAAAATCGCGTTTTTCATTCGGTGCGCCCGTGGTTTTTGACGGAGTTAATTTGTTTTCATAGTCATAACTGATCCAGTCATAGCGTGCACCACCGACGAGATTTAAAGTCGGTAAAACTTGCCAATTGGCTTGTGCATAAACCGCCTGATTATTGACGTCTACATTAAAGTCACGTAAGCGTTGGCGTTGTTGATAACCGGTATAAACCAAGCTATTTGGATCACGAAATACTTGGATATCATTGGTTCTGGCTTGGTTGGGAGAATGGTCAACCATCGCCCCAACAATCAGTTTGACCTGATCCAATGTAGCCGAATGCTGGGCATTTAAACCATAGGACTGAAAAGCGTTATAGGTGGTTTGTCCGCTATAGGTGCCCGTCGGTTTGCCATTTTTAACATCGGTACGGATGTTATAACTTGGGTTTTGCTCGGTAGTATTGTCTCGATAATACAAGGTGACTTGGCTTTGTTGCTGATCATTCCATTGATGGTTAATTTGAGAAGAAAGCCGTGTAGCATCCACTTCACGATAGGTAAAGGTTTGGTAGCTGTATCCTGGACGTTTGCGATAATCATCCAGATTTAAGCTACCGGTCATATCCGCTTTTAAATGATTATAGCTGACGATATTTTTGATTTGGGTGGCATCAGAGATGCGCCAGTCATGTCTGAGCGTCATACTCTGTTTATTGCTTTCAGCATGGTCTTGCCAGCTATCACCACGATCACTGGCATAGGCTGAAACTCTTAAACCATGCTCGCCCCAGTCGCTATCAAATGTATTGGATGCACCGACATCGACACGGCGATATCCTTCAGAACTGGCACTAATCCCAAGGTCGGCTGTGGGTGTAGCACTCGGTGCTTTGGTGAGGAAATTAATTGTTCCACCAACCGCATTGCTGCCATATAAGCTACTGGCCGGGCCGCGTAAAATTTCGATGCTATCAATACCCGCCAGATTCACTTCATATAAGGCATTGTGGTTAAACACACCCACAGGGCGAATCGAGACACCATCTTCTAAATATTGATAAACGGCTGCTGTGGTCATCGGTTGGCGAATAGACATCATATGCTGTTCATTGCCCAAGTCGTTCATTAACACACCTGGAGTTTGATTCAGCACCTGTCCAATAAAAGTTGCATGTTTATCTTCGATGTCCTTGCTGTTAATTTTACTAATCGCAGCAGGGGTATTATTAATCGATTCACCTTCACGACTTGCGGTGACCACAATGGTGGCTAAGGTTTTGGTGGTCTCAGAAGGCGAAGTCTCAGCAAAAGCAGCGGAACTATAGCCAACAGACAGGCATGCAGCCGTTAATACAGACAAACGGAATTGAGTATTCATGTTGAACTCTATAAAAAAAGCAAGAACTAAGGACGTACCAACGTTATTTACGGGGCACGAAGTAAAATTTGCGATTTATAAAGCGAGTGGCGGGGCTTGTTTGATTGGAAAAATATAGAAGATGCGGGCGATGTGCAGATCTTCTGTCCACGAATGGCACAGGCTGCGAACGCGACTGAACCAAGCCAGTAGAAATATAATAATGAATGCAATCAGCGGGACGATCGCAGCAGCATCGAGGCCATGGGAACATAAAGGACAATGCTTCATGATCTGGCTTGCAAGCGCAAAAACTTGCTGTGCATATTCACTCAGTTGGGCATGTTTTGCATGCTGGAGCTGCGGTCCGTGATGCATGTCGTGCATGCTGTGTTGATGATGACCGGAATGGGTTTGAGACATCAACGAGACATTTTGTATTTCTGTGACCTGGCAATGGCTTGGCATTGCATAAAGTGCAGGTACGATGCCTGTATGGACCATCGTTGGTAAGAAGATATGCCAGAGTAAACATAGCAAAGTCACCGCGCCAAAATAGGCACGCCACTTAAGCAAATGTTGACGAAAACTGGACTTCATATCAGCGATACGTCGTAGGAGAAATGTGGCTGCAGTATAATGAAAATAAGAGCTTAGTTCAAAACATATCCGTGTAGTTCAAAACAAAAAAACAGGCTCATAAGAGCCTGTTTTACATCTATTTAAAGATTAACGATTAGGTAAAACATCTTTTAATGCTTCATGCATTTCGAGTAGGGCTTTTTCTGTAGTTTCCCAGTCAATACAGCCATCAGTCACTGATTTACCGTATTCAAGGTCAGATAGGTTTTCAGGAATATCCTGACGACCACCTTTTAAGTGACTTTCAACCATAATACCAACAATGGATTTGTTACCATCCAGAATTTGCTCTGTAATGTTTTTCAACACCAAAGGCTGTAAGTAAGGGTCTTTGTTTGAGTTGGCATGACTGGTATCAATCATGATCTTGTTGCTGACTTTGGCTTTTGCCAAAGCTGCTTCAGCTTCTGCAACAGATGTTGCATCATAGTTCGGCTTGCCATTACCACCACGTAATACCACGTGTGCATAAGGGTTGCCTTTGGTATTGATAATCGCAACCTGACCATTTTCATTCAGGCCCAAGAAGCTGTGACCATGTTTAACTGACTGCATCGCATTGGTTGCAACGGTTAAGCCGCCATCAGTACCATTTTTGAAGCCGACAGGAGAGGAAAGGCCAGAAGACATTTCACGGTGAGTCTGGCTTTCAGTGGTACGTGCGCCAATCGCAGACCATGAAATCAAGTCTTGATAATATTGTGGTGAGTTCGGATCAAGTGCTTCCGTCGCGCAAGGTAATCCTTTTTCATTCAAATCAATCAATAAGCCGCGACCAATATGCAAGCCTTTTTCAATATTGAAAGAGTCGTTCATGTCAGGGTCATTGATTAAACCTTTCCAACCTACTGTGGTACGCGGTTTTTCAAAATAAACACGCATCACCAGATATAAGGTATCTTTTACTTTTTCGCTCAGGACTTTCAGGCGATCAGCATATTCATGTGCAGCTTTAGGATCGTGGATTGAGCATGGGCCAATCACGACAAACAAACGTTTGTCATTGCCATCTAAAATGTTGCGTACAGTTGCACGTCCTTGTAACACAGTTTGAGACGCAGCCTCAGATAATGGAAGATCAGCTTTCAATTCTGCTGGTGTAATCAGCGTTTGAATGCTTTTAATGTTTACATCATCGATATCGGGCTGAGAAACTGGATTTGACTGTAGAGTATTCATTGCTGTCACAAATTCAATCGAAAAAAGAGGTTATTTTGTCTGCGAATATAGCATGAAATGCCGACCGGTTAACTAGCAATAACGATAATTTATGCAGAAAGCAGCGGCATTTGTTCGCTTAAACAATTGTTGTTGAATGACTTGTCTGCTGTACAACGACAGCCTGATGCGTCTCAACTGGCTTCGGTTTGGTTTTTACCGGGTTCACAATAAAGTTCACGCCCAAAGCAAATAAGGTAATCCCTAAAATTTTACGAATCAGTCTTTCTGGCATCCGTGAGCTGATTAAAGTCCCGACAATAATGGCCGGGATCGAACCGACCAATAACCACATCAACAGGCTAAAGTCGACATTACCTGAAGACATGTGGCTAAGGCCTGCAACTGCTGTCAGTAATACCGCATGAACCACGTCAGAACCAATGATACGGATCATGGGTAAATTCGGGAACATCAGGACCAATGCCATGATACCAAAGGCACCGGCACCCACGGATGACAGGGTAACAAAGATACCTAATACGATTCCCATAATGACAATGTAATGACGTTTGTGTTGCAAAGCATGTTGCTCGCTTTCCATATTCGCTTGCTCACGGTTACGGAAACGGTCAAACAGCTTTTCAATTTTTGCACGGAAAACAATTGAAATACCCGTCAACGTCAACATAAAGCCCAAGACCATGGTCAGCACAGCTTTATAATGCGTTGATTGGCTTAAGTAATGTTCGAGTACCCAAGACGTCGCAAATGATGCAGGAATACTGCCTAAGGCAAGCCAGAGGACAATAGGCCAGACAATATTCAGTTTTTTGGCATGAACAACTGAACCGCAGAATTTAGAGATTGAGGCATAAAGTAGATCGGTACCAATGGCAATATGAGGTTCGATCTTAAACAGACTGATCAGGATAGGGGTCATGAGTGAACCACCGCCGACACCTGTGATACCGACACAGAAGCCAACCAATACCCCAGCCATAATAAATTCTATAGGACCAAACATCGACAATATGCCTAAATATGCAAAAATCAGCATATCTTATGCTTTTTTGAGATAACTCGTTGTGATGAATAATGATTTGCTTATGCAAAAAAAAGCTAAAGAAAGCTAATTTTCTAGTTTTTAGGCCATCTTTATGCTGATCAGCTTGCGTTCTGAACTGCGAGTGGTTTATTTTGAGATTTATACACGGATTGTATGTTTGATCATTTCGCTTATGTCTATTTTCATTCGAAGTCTTATTTCATTGCTGATTGCTATGGGTTTAATCACCAATAGCTATGCGATGGCTGTGTCTATGAATGAGGTGAATCAACCTGTCGTAGAGCACGTCATTGCAAATCACGATGCAATGTCAGATTGTGGAATGTCTAGGATGACGGAGCATGACCGGATGGACAGTGGCAAAATGGATACATCACACTGTCAAAAGAGTCTGTGCTGTGTTGCTGCAACATTTGAATACAGCCATCATTCCATTGAACGAAGCATACAATCCATTAAAACAGCAAATTCAGCCTATGTAGATCAACTGACTTTAGGCATTTATCAGTTACCTTATCGTCCTCCAAATCATGTCCTGTTTGTATAAATTCAAATTTCTTATTTTTATTTCAAGGACATGACCATGTTTAATATTAAAACCGTATTGCTTTCAACACTATTATTGGCCACGACTGTACTTGCTTTTGCTGCAACTGATTGCTGTAAAGAAAAACAGGCCACCCATGAAAAAGATTGATGTGAAAAGATGAAATGTTGTGATGACAAAGATAAAACGGCTGCTCAGGAAGAGCATAGCCATCACGGGCATTAATTTTTAGCCATAACGCTATCCTTAGCAAAAGTTAAGGATAGCTGTTGTATCAAGATTATTTAAATTTTTTAGCCGGTTTAAGCTCATTAACCCACAACACCAATAAAAAAGTGACGGGGGTCGCGAAGATCCACCAACTGATAAAGCCAATTGAACTGCCATAGCTAAAGCAGAGCAAACTACCTGCGGTCAAGAAGCAGGCATAAGCTAAAGTTTTCAACTGTGTTTTAAAGCGTATGAAAGCTTGTTGTTTGGTTTTGCTGATTTGCTTGGCGCTACATTTATACAGCAACATCATCCCGATCAGGATCAATACAAGGCTCAACAGAATCATGCGTTGACCTCTTGCTGCTTTGCTAACTTGGTCTTGATTTTCTGGGTAGATTTGGCTTGAATCGGCTGAATATTTCTAAAAATAAACACCGCAAATAGGGCGCAGACCAGTAGGAACAAATCAATCCGTAGAAATAGCCAGTAACTTGGCCAATCCGTAATGAGCTGGTGATTGATTAGATAAATCAGGTTATAGATCGGTAGAAGCAAGGCTACTAATCCAAACATGAAAATCTGTGATTTCCATAAATATTGCTTTTGGGTGAATAATGCGATGATAAAGCTTAATCCCCACACGCTAAAAAACGTATAAATTTCATAATTGGGCGTAGTGTCGCTCACCTGTACAAAGCGATTGGCAAATAGATAGCCCAGCATTGCGGTCGGAAGACCGACAAAAGCTGCAATATTTAAGCGGTCCACCAGATAGTAGCCAAAATGGAATTGATCCGATTTATTTTGAATCTGACGTTTTAAGCTCCATAACAAGAGGCCAGACGCAATCATCAAGCAACCTAAAATGCCTGAACAGAAGAAAGCAAAGCGTAATAACGGTTGTGCAAACGTCGCCATATGCAGGCCATAAACACCTGCATTTAAGATGGCAACTGCACTTTCATTTCGGGTATTGGCCAATATCTTACCCTGTCCATCAAAGGTAATTTGTGCCTGATTCAAGGTAATCGAACGATCTTCCAATTGTTTAAAGGTAATGATGGCTTGGTCTGTATTAGGATTTTTGACCTCAATGGATGCTAAGGCTTGATCTCCCCATTGTTGTTTAACTTGTTCTAATACAGTGCCAATCGGCAACATCTCCGCCTTTTGCGGTTCAGCTTGATGAAACGTGCTTTTTTCCGTGGTTCGAATCTCGGTAAAGTATTGAAAAGGATTGTCTGGATAAAGTTTCTGCATGCCCCACGGCAAATACAGATAAAAGAAAATCGCCAATCCGGTAAAGGTAATGGTCAGGAAAAAGGGTAGTGCCAGTACCGAACACACATTATGAAAGTCCAGCCAGGAACGCTGCGATTTAAAGGTTCTGAGGGTAAAGAAATCGGTAAAGATCTTTTTATGGGTAATGATGCCAGAGACCAAAGCGATCAGCATAATAAAGGCAGCAAGACAGGCAATCAGCCGTCCAACCATGATAGGAACGCCATACAGTTGAAAATGGAAGTTATAAAAGAAATCGCCGCCTTGGGTAGCCGACAATTTTAACTCTTGCCCTGTATTGGCATCCAGACTACGGCTTTCATAAGCCCCACTGGCTTGTTGCCAATACATTTTATTGACCGGTTCTTCATGATTGGCCACCTTGAGATACCATGATTTGGCATCTCCCGCATGCGTTTGCAGATAATTGGCCGCTGTAGTGATGGCAGTATCCTGATTGACTTGAACCTGCGCCAGTTGCGGTTGCATCCATAAATTAATCTGGTGACGATAGTACGAACTGGTGCCCATTAAAAAAATAGCAAACAAAAGCCAGCCAAAAATCAGACCCGTCCACGCATGTAACCATGCCATTGATTGGCGAACACCTTTATTTTGCATTTTTAATTTAAACCCACAGATAAGCCAAACATTGCGCCGGTCAACACCAGAGTGGTCAAGCTGAGTTTCCACAGTGAATGTGCGCAAAAACTCAGAATGATAAAGCCCAGATAAAACAGAATCGAAATAAATGCGGCAAGATAGATTGCTTCTGCCTTGTCTAATATGTGGCTAAATAATGAACCGAGTCCGAGGCTTAAATACATCATGCACAGATAACCCACTACAAAGCTCAGTACAAAGCGATAAAAAATGCTCAGTCGGTAGACAAGCGAAACAGATGCAGATTTAGCCATAACGGGTCTTGAAGCAAAAGGAGAGAGAAATAAATCACATATGGAAATGATTCTTGTTTATATTAAGTCTTCGTTCCATCTCAATCAATTCTTCATTCATCGTAAATCTAGATTGTGTTTTTAATAATAAATGCCATCTTAGATCAGAATTGATTTTCACCAATCATGAACAATTTGCATGGTTTGGGGTGATTCGATGTAAAATCATTCTGTTAGAATCTTTTAAACATTTCTGTGGGGCGTGGGTCTTGTTAAAGCAAAAACTAAAAATTGGTATCGTGGTGGGGGAAGTTTCTGGAGATACTCTAGGCGTGAAACTCATGCGCAGTTTTCGCGAACAAGGCATCGATGTTGAATTTGAAGGGATTGGCGGTCCACAAATGATTGCGGAAGGTTTCCATAGCTATTATCCCATGGAAATCCTGTCGGTCATGGGAATTGTGGAAGTTCTCAAAGACCTGAAAAAATTATTTGCTGTGCGTGATGGTCTGGTCGAACGCTGGACCGAGCATCCGGTTGATATATTTATTGGTATTGATGCGCCAGATTTTAATTTGCGTTTGTCCAAAACCATTAAAGAAAAGAATTTACCGATAAAAACCGTGCAATATGTCAGTCCATCGGTATGGGCATGGCGGCAAGGCCGTGTACATGGCATTAAACGCAGTATTGATCTGGTCCTTTGTTTATTTCCATTTGAGAAAACCTTTTATGAAAATTATGAGGTTGCCGCTGCATTCGTCGGTCATCCTTTGGCGAAACAATTACCGTTAAAAAATCCAATTACGGAAGCCAAACATCAACTGGGATTATCGGCGCATAGCACCCACATTGCGTTATTACCGGGTAGCCGCCGTGGTGAGATTGAACGATTACTGCCGCTATTGACGGGTGCTGCAGAAATCCTGCATCGCAAGCATCCTGAGCTCGAGTTTTTAATTCCTGCAATTAATGATGCGCGCAAGCATCAGATTGAACAGGGCATTCAAAATCTAGATGCGAGCCTGAAAGCTAAAATTCATGTGCTGGAAAATAGCGACGCAGAATCCAAGATTGGCCGTATGGTCATGAATGCCAGTGATATCGTGGCATTGGCTTCTGGTACGGCAACACTTGAAGCAATGCTATTGCATCGTCCAATGGTGACTTTTTATAAGTTGAACTGGTTGACCTATATCATTGCCAAATTGCTGGTCAAGATTCCCTATTATTCTTTGCCCAATATTATTGCCGGCAAAAAAGTGATTGAGGAGCTGATTCAGGCCGATGCAACACCTCAGCATTTAGCCACTGAAATTGAACGTCTCATGGATCATGAAACGGCGCATATTCAGATGATGCAACATTTAAGCATGCATAAGCAGTTGATCTCGGGGAATACCGAGGATCCGGTACAGGCAATTTTGAACTGTTTAACAACTGGATAAACAAAAAAGGTGGCAATTAAGCCACCTTTTTTATGGTGTGGATTATGCGCGAAGAATCAGCTCATAGCCTGTGTACTTACGGATATTGATCACCCCAATATCCATTAATAAATACTGGCCTTTAATGCCTTGCAACACACCACGAATTTTAGGCGTTTTATCCAGATTCAGCGATTTAATCTTTTCAGGATAAGCTTCGACTGGATAAATGAATTCCTGCTGTTTTTCGTTTTCCAAAAATTCCAGATTTTCATTGAACTCAAGATTCTGGTTAAACTCCTCACGAATACTTTGAATCTTTGGTGCAAATTCTTCCAGAATCTGGTCACGTTTTTCTATCAGGTTTAAGGGTTCAGCTTCTCCTTTAAGAAGTTTACGCCAGTCGGTTTTATCTGCAATCTGGGTACCAAACAAGGTTTCCAGATGCCCTGACAGACGGCGCGATCCGACTTTTAAAATCGGTAGCGCCTGAGTTGCACCTTGATCCAGCCAGCGGGTCGGCATGTTGACGATACGAGTGATGCCGATTTTCAAGGCGCTGGAATTAGCTAAATAGACAATATGCGGCTGGAAGCAAACACTATGGGCAAACTCATCTTCACGGCAGGTGCCCAAGTGATAATGGCAGGTTTCTGGCTTCATAATGCACAGGTCGCATTCGGCCTTGGTTTTAAAACATTTAAAACAATGTCCTTGTGAATAAGACTTCGGTGTTTTTGAGCCGCACGAGGTACAAAAGATATTACCGGTCCATTCGATCTCGATTTCCTGTCCTAACACAAATGGCAGGTCAGTTTCTGTACGATCCAATATAAATTTATATTCAACATTTGCCTTGCTTGTTGATTGATCAGTTACACTATGCGTTTTGAGCGCTGCATGCATTTTATGACAAATGCCTTGTAGTTCCATGAATAAACTCTCATCTTTCTCAATCAAGGGTTGCAGTTATGGCTGAACAAAATGTCATCACTTCTATGCTAGACGATTTATCTCAAGAACAGCCCATTCATACTGCACTTTGTATCGGTCAGCAGATTGACCAAAATGCTTCAATTCAATGGCATTATTTTAACGTAACTGACTTTTTAAGTCTGCCATTTACGCAACGTTATGATTTAGGTTTTGTATTATTTGATACAGAAGAAATGCAAAATCTGACTGAAACGCAAAAAGCACAGCTGTTGGTGAAGTTACGTGACCTGATGGCAAAGCGAATCGTGGTGGTGAGCAAGCGTGAAGATGAAAAGCTATTACGTTCGCTCGGGTTTACCCAGTTGATTGATAAGACGACGCATAACAGTGACTTTGCACTGTGGCAGTTTAATATTTTGACTTATAAGCATGTGCCGGACTGGTTCAATTCCAAATTCTGGGCCAATCCGGAAAACTGGGATAAATTCCGCTGGTAAGTGCTTCATGCTGCGCTTTTTATCAGATCATTATTTCAGGGCAAAGCCTTGCAAAATTTAACAATTTATCTTTGTGCTGTATTTTCAAAGCAGCGTATGCTTTTGGGATAAATAATTCCAAAAGGAACGTTTAGGTTATGACAGATTTAACCAATATTGTTGAAATTTTAGCGAAGCAAGCTTTAGGCGGTGGTCAACAACAGTCAGGTCAGGCTGGTGGTTTAGGTGGGATTTTAGGTTCGGTACTGGGTCAACTGGGTGGACAACAGCAGAATACGCAAAATCAGCAAGGGGGCCTAGGTGGTATCTTAGGTTCGGTGCTGGGTCAATTGGGCGGTGCCTCAGGTTCAACCCAAAGCAATGCAACTGGTGGCGGTAGTACAGCGCAAACTTTATTGATTGCCGTGTTACCTCTGGTTTTAGCCTGGATTCAAAAACAAGGTGGCTTACAAGGTGCCTTGGATAAGCTGAAAAATGCCGGTTTAAGCAATCAGGTACAAAGCTGGGTCGATCCACAACAGCAAAATGCCGAAGATGTTCCTGCGCAGAATATTCAAAGCTTATTTGATGATCAGGATGTTGAGCAGGTTGCTCAGCAAACCCAAGCGCCTAAACAGGCGATTTACGGTGCGATCGCTTCGGTTCTACCACAAGTGATTGATTCATTGACGCCTCAGGGCAGCAATACCAATCCTCAAGAAGCCAATCAGGATATTCAGCAAGTGCTGAATCTGGTCAGTGGTTTTTTAAAGAAATAATTTTTCCTTTAAAAAAGCCTGCTTGATCTAAGCAGGCTTTTTTCTGGGTCAATGTTGATGAGTTCAGCTTCTATATCCAGTCAAAAATGGCTTAGTTTGAAATAAATGATGAATGACATTGTTGCTTTGAGCTTTCAGTCGTGAATGTGGGGCCATACACCGAGCTTGGTTCAGGAAACAGTTTGAGTAGTAAAATATAAAGGAGTGCTGCGAGTACAATACTAATGGGTAGACTGAGATCCAGACCGTTAAATAAATTCCCCCAGATCCCGATAAACTGATCCGGTAAATGCACAAAGCATAAGCCAACCAGGGCACTTGGAATCCATGCAATGATGCCACGCCAGTTCCAGCCATGATGAAACCAATAGGCACCGCCTTTTATAGCAGTTGCAAATACATGTAAATCATCATTTTTATAATACCCTCGACGCGATATAAATCCGATAATCATAATGATGATCCATGGACTGGTACACACCACAATCAGGGTGGCAAAAGTCATGACGCTTTGAGTCAGATTCGCTGCAAAACGGCCTATAAAAATAAACAGGATCGAGAGCAAGCCAACACAGATGGTCGCTTTAACACGGCTGAGGCTTTTTGGAAAAATACTCGACATATCCAAACCTGTACCATAGAGCGCCGTGGTGCCTGTAGATAAACCGCCAATCAGCGCAATCAGACATAAGGGGATAAAATACCAGGCCGGTGCAATCTGAATCAGCCCGCCAATGTAATTATTCTGCTGCATAAACATCGGTGCATCAGTTGCGACAATGGTGGCTGTCATAAGACCAAATAAAAAGGGAATAAGGGTTGCAAGCTGAGAAGCAAAAACTGCGACCATGATTTTGTGTGACGGAGTCTCTTGAGGGATATAACGGGACCAGCCACCTAAAAAAGTTCCAAAGGAAATGGGATTGCTAAATGCAATCAATGACGCACCAATAAAGGCAGCCCAAAATCCAGCTTGTCCCAATTGGATTTTTCCTGCATAGGCTGAATCGAATTGTTGAGAAAAAGCAAAAATACCTAAAAAGAACAATAAGCTTGAGGCAATCACCGCAATTCGGTTTACCAGTAGCATGAAACGGAAACCATAGATACAGATCACCATTACAAGTAAGGCAAAGCCGTTATAGACCAGCGCGTAACGCCAGTTGCTTTGAGAAGAATGATCGAATAAGCGTTGGGTGGCTCCAATCAATGCGTCACCGGAGCTCCAGACCGATAGTGAAAAAAATGCAATGGCGGTAAGTAAGGACAGGAACGAACCGACAATTCTGCCATGCACACCAAAATGGGCAGCGGAAGCTACGGCATTATTGGTTCCGGTACGCGCACCAAAAATTCCCATGGGTGCTAAGATACATGCGCCAAATACAACGCCACATAAAATTGCCAATAAACCTGCCTGAAATGAAAGACCCAGCATAATCGGAAAACTTCCTAATACACAGGTCGAGAAGGTATTGGCACCGCCAAAACTCAGGCGGAACAGATCGAATGGTGTCGCCGTACGGGCATATGCAGGTATTTCTTCGATACCAAAACTTTCAATGTGTGTGATTGATTTAGAATTCTGTTTGTTCATATTGTTTTTCCTGCTTTATCTAAGGAACTTCCCTGGTCCTAAAATTTATAATTTAGGCGGCATCTCTTGAAACCTGCTGTTCCTGAGTCAAAGAGCTATGCATTTGCTTCTTCCTGAGATGTGTAATGCCACAAATACCAATCAGAGAAAGCAAGGATAAAAAACTAAATAAAAGCGCCAAGGGTAACCATTCACCTGCATAACGTTGTGCAAGCAATGTTCCAATTAAGGGTGTAGTGCCACTTGTGATCGCTGCAATCATTTGATAGGAAATGGAAATACCGGAATAGCGTACTTGTGCAGGAAAAGCTTCAGCCATAAAACCAGCCACAACGGAATAGAGGGAAGACAGCGCAATTACGGCTAAGGTAATGCCTAAAACGATCAAATAAATATTTTTAGTGCTGACCAGCATAAACATGGGATAAGGAACGGCGATACATAAAATGGCCGCCCAGAACAAAAAACGATGCGAACCAATTTTGCTGGCATACCATGCAGCCACTGGCATCGCAATAAATTCAAATACAGTTACCCAAAATAAGGCATCCAGAATGGTTGGGCGACTGATGCCTACATATTGGGTGACATAGGTCATCATAAAGGTATTGGTAAAAAAGAAACCCGCTGTGCCGATCGTGATTGAGAGCCCTGCAAAAAGTACCTGAGGCCAGTAATGCTTGAGTAACTCCTTGATGGGAAATTTTACAATTTCCTGTTTTTCCTGCATTTGTTTAAATTCTGGCGACTCTTCGACACCTAAACGTATTGCAAGGCCGATCAACATAAAAACAAAACTGAGCAGGAAGGGAATACGCCAGCCCCAAGTGAATAAGTCCTGTTCATCTAATGAAGTAATGGCCCGAAAAACTAGCAGACAAAGGATCAGGCCCGCTGGACTACCCATTTGAGCAAAAGAAGCAAAAAAGGTTTTCTTGTGTGCAGGTGCATGCTCACTGGCCATTAACACTGCGCCGCCCCATTCACCACCCACGGAAAGTCCTTGTAAAAAGCGCAACACAATTAATAGCACAGGTGCCCATATTCCAATATGGTGATAACTCGGAATCAAGCCGATGCCTGTAGTGGCCAAACCCATTAACAGCATGGTAAATAGCAGCATCTTCTTACGGCCCACTTTGTCGCCCAAATGTCCGAAAATGACCGCGGCCACAGGTCGGGCAATAAACCCAACCACAAAAGTGGCAAATGCAGCCAGCGTACCGGTTACCGGGTCAGTTTCAGGAAAAAACACCAGACCCAGAACCAGTGCGGCGGCAGTGGCATAAACATAAAAGTCATAAAATTCGATGGTTGTACCCACGAAAGCTGCAGCAGCAGCCCGTTTTGATTGATCTATTTTCATCCTCTGAAATCCTTGAGTCTGTCTTTATTTGATTCCTATCTTTTGTGAATACAATTACTTATGTATGGTGACTCCGGGTAGAACACATAACATTTCATACAGGAGATTGGCACCTAATAGAGAGGTATTGCCCGTCGTGTCATAAGGTGGAGAGACTTCAACCAGATCACATCCCACCAGATTTAAACCTTGGCAACCGCGGACAATTTCCATGGCTTGGATGGTAGTCAAGCCGCCAATTTCTGGTGTGCCTGTACCAGGTGCCCATGCAGGATCAATCCCGTCAATATCAAAGGAGAGATAGACCGGCCCGCCATCGACTTGCTGTCTGACTTCTTCCATCAACGGTGCAAGTGATTTGTGCCAGCATTCTTCGGCCTGTACCACGCGAAAACCTTGACGTCGGCTCCAGTTAAAATCATCTGCACTATAGCCTTGAGCCCGTAAACCAATCTGGACAACGCGCTGGCAATCGAGTAAGCCTTCTTCGGCTGCACGGCGGAAGGTGGTGCCATGCGCGACTTTTTCGCCAAACATTTCATCATTGACATCGGCATGCGCATCAATATGAACGAGGCCAACAGGGCCATGCTTTTTATAGATAGATCTGAGAATCGGTAAGGTCAGGGTATGATCGCCGCCAAGTGTCAGGGGAATAATCGGATGTGCCAGAATACGATCATAATGTGCTTCAATAATGCGTACGGCTTCAGCCAGATTAAAGGTATTAATCGGAACATCCCCCAGATCGGCGACATTCAACGACTCGAAAGGCGCAGCGCCGGTTGCCATGTTATAAGGTCGAATCATCACGGACTCAGCACGGATTTGACGTGGGCCAAAACGGGTACCGGACCGTAATGAGGTACCAATATCTAAAGGGATTCCGATAAAAGCTGCATCGAGGTCTGCAAGGCCTGCATCATTGTCTACCACGGGCAGACGGAGCATGGAGGCAATCCCCCCGAAACGAGGCATTTCATTTCCACCGAGCGGTTGATTTAACGTCTTGTTCATGTATTTCTCCTTTTTCTTATTTATTCACCACCCGCAAACTGGGTTAAATCCTATTTTTAAAAAACTTAGTTCAGATTTTTCTAAACTAATCTGATCCGGGATGTTTTAAAATGAAGCAGGGAAATAAGGAAAAATATGATGGAAGACGTGGCCTATTCTGATATTAAATTAATTCGGATTTTTGTCAGCGTGGTAAGGAATAAAGGCTTTGCCAATGCCCAGCAGGAGTTAAATCTTTCCACCTCTGCGATTAGTACCTATATGACTCAACTCGAACAAGTCGTGGGTTTTAAGTTATGTGAACGGGGACGTGGCGGCTTTTCATTAACAGAAAAAGGAGAGATGTTTTTACAGGAGGCTAAGCGTATCCTGCATGAACTGGAAAACTTTTCCAGACACACGGCCCAGATTAAGGGAGAGTTAACCGGGACGCTGCGAATCGGTATGTTGGATTGTATGGTAACCGATCAGAATATTCCTCTGGATCAGATGATTAGCCAGTTTTCAAAGCAATATCCGCAGATCTATATCAAAATCCAGGTGCAGTCGCCTTATGAATTGCAAATGGGGATTCTGGAAAACCGTTTTGATGTTGCGATTGGTTCTTTTTTTATGAAAATGAATGGAGTCATGTACCAGCCTCTGCATCAAGAACAACAATGGTTATTTTGCAGTGATCAACATCCCATGTTCGCACAACAGAACCTGACTGCGGACGTTATCCGGCAGGGCAAAATGGTCAGTCGAGGATACTGGAGTCATACCGAATTGGCAAAACAGGGATTTAAGCATTCATTTGCGACAGTTGATTCCATGGAGGCTCAACTTATTTTAATTTTATCTGGACAATATATTGGTTATTT
This sequence comes from Acinetobacter courvalinii, assembly GCF_014635545.1. GTDB lineage: Bacteria > Pseudomonadota > Gammaproteobacteria > Pseudomonadales > Moraxellaceae > Acinetobacter > Acinetobacter courvalinii. Next base: position 1,268,758 of record NZ_BMDA01000001.1, on the reverse strand, counting down.
ACCGGAACATTTTGCCCAGCACTGGGTGGAACAAAAACGTTTAAAAGTTTTACTGCCTGCAACGTTTGGTTATAACGCGCCATTCTCGCTTATTTTTAGACGCGGTAGAACACAGGAGCAAGTGATTCAGAATTTTCGTAAAGTGGTAAAAAACTTTTTTAATAATCAGCCGGTCCGGCCCAAAAAATAAAAGGGCAGATCCATTGATTGCCCTTTTACTTTTATTGAAGAACTAACTTCAGATTAGAAGTTATATTCCATACCTAAACCGATGGTTGTTTTCTTATCATCTTTTACTAACCAATCACGTTTTTGTTGACCTACCACACCATAGAAACGTGTTTGTTTGTTGATTTGATAGTCAGCACCTACACCATAAAGATCTTGTTTACGATCATCACGGCCATTAACTTCAGTTGTAGAAGAAATATATTCTGCTTTTAACTTCACCGGTGTTGAAGGGATGGTATAGGCTGCTGTTACACCATAGGCGTCTTCTTGTAAGCCCTTGTATGAAACAGCTGGTGAGCCTACCATCACTGTATCATCTGTTGGTTGAGCTGTTTGCCATAATGCACCAAACACAAGACCGTCAACGCCAGCTGGTGTCAGGTCGACAGAACCTGTAACACGGATTGCATCAGAATAAACACTATTGTCGCCGCTTAAGTCACTATAAGCATTGTATTTAGAAGCAACCCCAAAGTTACCCGCAACTGCTGCTGCTAGACCCCAGTCTTTATTTTCATAAGTTAAAGAGGTTGACACACCATCGCCAAATCCATCACGGCTGCCTTTTTGGCCCTTAACATCGTTCTTAACAGCTGATGATTCTTCACCTTGCTGGAACATGATGTTAAATCCTAAACCACCCAGCAGTTTTTTATCTGTTTCAAAACCAATCACGTTCTTTAAACGATCTTCACCCACAAGAACTTTGGTCATATCCAATTCATTGTGATCGTTAAAAATATCCTGATTATTGCCGGCAGCAGTTTTGAAGTATGAATCAAACTGACCTACTTTTAAGGTACCGATCCCATCAGATTTAAGACCTACAAAACGGTTACGGTTGCTGAATGATTGATCGCCATCACCATCCGCATTAAATTGCCATTCAATCAAATAAACTGCAGAAAGTTTATCAGTCAGTTTTTCTTCACCTTTTACACCAATACGAGAAGCGTTTGAGTTTACTTTAGTTACGCTTTCGTCTTTAAAGCCATTTTTATCAATTTGATCCAAAGTCACATTGAGCTTACCATACAATGTTGGTGCTGCTTGCGCTGCGTTCATGGCTAAAGTTGCTACAGTAGCAGCAAGAAGCAATTTTTTCATTGATATTTCTCCAAAACACTTTTTTGTAAATGGCCGATGCCTTAGTTACTGTTATAAGCTTGCTTGTGTACATAAAGTTACACAGCTCACTGACTTGTATGCAGTATCGGTAAACTTTGTGACAGAGAAGTGAAAGAAAAATGACAGTTTGATGACGATTCATATTTGGTAATAATTATATTTCTTATTTATTTTTAAAGAGTTAGAAAATAAAAAAACGGAGTAATAACTCCGCTTTTGACTAAACTGACATTTAAAGCTCAGCTTTGATCTTTTCAGCAAATGCCTTGATTTTTTCCTGATCACCCATTTGTGCCGCATGGCGACCCAGCTCATGCACAGAACTTGGAATCAGATGAAAGTGGACATGGGGTACGGTTTGACCCGCTGCGGCGCCAGACAGTTGCATCAGTACAATACCTTCAACATTCAGGGCTTTTTCAATCGCGCGTGCAACTTTTTGTACAACTTGAATGGTATAAGCCGCTGCTTCTGCAGGCAAGTCGAGTAGGGTAACTGCAGGAGTTTTTGGAATAACTAAAGCATGACCATCAGCTTGAGGCATGATATCCATGAATGCGAGTACCTGATCATCTTCATAGATTTTGATTGCAGGTAATTCACCACGCAAGATACGTGCGAAAATATTTTGGTCATCGTATGCCATGATTCATCCTTAAATAGGGAGTAGGTGCTTTAATATTGAAAATGCAGACTCTTGTTTAGAGTAAAGCGGAGTGCTTACACTCCGCGCAAACTTGCTTATTTACAGTTCAGTTCTTTTTGACGCGCCTTGATGTCATCTAGACGTTGCTGCTCTTTATCAGAGAATTTTGGCTTAGTGGTATGGCAGTTCTCGTTACCATATTTTGCTTTTGCATCAGCATCTTTAAAACAGAATCCTTTAGATGCATAGATGAGGTTATAGTCATCTTGTAACTTTTTACATTCTTGTTCTGGGGTTGCAGCGTGTACACTAACACCAGTAAGGGTAATTAGGCCTGCAAAAACTGCAACAGTTAACTTATTCATGAGGTGTTCCTCTAATCAAAAAGGTATAAACCAATGCTGTATGAGAATAGATTCATATGGCTCTTGGTCGCTACGTATATACCAATATAAGGTTTCTTAATAAAATTTCAATAAAACTCTATTATTTGAGTGTAATTTTACTCCACAATTTATCCTTATATTGATAAAAATCCTTTAATATCAATGGTGTTCATGAAATACCATATAAAATAAACAATTATGAGGATAATAATCGAACATTATTGCACTTAACTGAGTGCTATATAGCTATTTTTATTGAACTATTTGGATATTTACCCAGACACTGATGTAGTAACAAATCTAATCCTAAATATTCAATGAAGTATTTATTCAAATCACGATGAAAGGCTATAAAATCATTCAATCTCTAGTCTCCAGTCATCTGAAAAAATGATCTATCCGTGGATAAACTGTTTGGGTGACTTTCTATGCATGGACTTAGAATATAAATCAACAAAAGAAAATTAATCTTAAAAAATGGCCTGAACGATCAATAAAAATTGAATTACCCAACACATTAATATCGAAATGAGAAGGTATTGAATATTCAATCAAGAGATTATATCCGTTATTATTTTGAACAGTGCTCATCTGACATGATGATGATACTCCCAAAGGCTGCGAGTACAGCCTTTGAAAGGAAAATGGTTAGGCAAGGAAGAGATACGCTACTGCCTTGATCGGGCTTAAGTCGCATTATATTGCGCATTACGAAAGTCGATACGCTGTTCTTTGCTGTAGCGCATTGTTTGGCTGTCAGCATTGCGCTTAATGGCACGATGGTAGTTGATAATCCTTTTCAGATTACTCTTGAGCCATTTCATGGCCAGTTCATTTGAGTGAATCGGGCGAGGCTGACTGTCTATGGTATCTTTGACCAGCACCGTATTCCAATCAAAAGGCGCAGCCTGAATACCTCCAAAAAACTCGGTATCAAATTCAGGAGTGTAGTTCAAAGAAACTTTGAGCAGATAAATTTTGGGTCCTAATCGGACATTGTAAAACCCATTTACATCTTTGCCCATATATTGGGCGAAAGGGGTTGTATAGCGTTGCTTTTGCATCACATGCTCCACAAAAATAAATTTTGAGCGGTGTGAGTTCGAAAAATGATGTCTTAAAGAAAAATAAAGTAGGGAGAGAGGAATATATTTCAGAACTCACCTTATTGATATGGTGATGGGCTGGTCATATTTACAGCACTTTGAAGTGATAGTGCGTCACAACTTGTCGGTTGGATTTTATCCGGTTAATAGTAAAATTGTCGGGCTAAAACATTGAATTTGAAGTTTCATATGGTCTAGGTCAATAGAAAGAAATTATAATTTATCTAATTGAAATAAAAACAAAAACATTTCATATTTTGGGGTTGAACAAATCTTATATGTCTATTTTTAGGCTATAATGATGCTATGCTCATTAAAATTAGTACGCTACTAAACATTCAATTTCATCAAGAAATTAAAAATGCTGACATATATTAAAAATAACTTTCCTGTTTTTATACTGCTGGTCATTGTTGTTGCTGGGTTGGGTTCCCCTTTTTTCACTGGACGATGGATTCTGGCTCCCAGATTAGTGGAAGTGGATAGTGAGTGCTACGGTGTAGATGTTCCGCAAACGATTGAGTATTCTAAAGTACTGCATTTTTGTTCATGTATTCATACCATTGCCATTGAAGATAAAGCAGAAAAGTATCGATACTGCACACATTCCATAGAAAAATAATACAATGCGCTTAGGCGATGAAATGATTGGCTTAATGGTTTATCATAAGCTAAGTATTTATTTAAATTAGAGTTTATCTATGTACATTGTATTTATTATTTTAACGATATTTTTGGTCCTAGGCTGGATAGCGAAGATGACTAGAAAAAAATAAGCTTTGCTAGGAATCGACTAGACAGTCAAAGTTTATATTGTGTAGCTGGGCTTTAAAGTTGCAGGCTTATTTGCATATTTTTGTTGATATGCGTCACACTTTGCTCTATATTCGCTTTGTTGTTTCATTATAACTAAACAACAATAACCCTCATTCAGCGCAAAAGAATAAAGGGCAAGCCTACTCCTCTGGAGTGGGCTTTTTTATTGATCAAAATAGACTAGATTATGGGAATGAAAAGATCCCGCCTTAAACCGATACTCGTCACCTCGAACTGGACCACCGAACAGGACTGTTTTCTGATTGAAAATAGTGGCTTGCCTATGGAGAAATTAATTTTAGATTTACCTTTTTCAGAGGAAGAAATTTGGGCACGTAAAGCAGTGCTGGGATTGGTCCGTAGACAGAGACAAATGCAAAGAATCTAAAATAAATATTTAATTTATCAGTATTTTTTTATTGTATATGCTATAACAGCTCTTTATCAGGGGATGGATATGGCAATTATCACATTAAGAGATATCGAGGCGAATAATAACCTCCGGGTCAAGTCAGTGATTGATCCAGGCATCAAGTTTGACGCCAGTGGGAAATTTGAAATTATTAAGAATATCAAATGGATGTTTGAAGATACGGAACTTGAAGTACCCACGGAATTTCATGATACCTTGAATCACGCCAAACTCGACCAATATGTAGGTTTGCAATATGTGATAATCAAGATTGAAACAAATTAATTACTGTGTTTTTCATCTTCTGCAAGCCGTATTTTTAGCTCGGATAGCCAAAAAGTCAGCTTGTTTATCAAATTAAGTATTCGCTAAATTAGCCGCAAGCTTAGGACCAGCTAAGTAATTTTATAAACCAGCAAGGTGAATTGTCGATATATAAAATTTCTATTCACCTGTGAATGTAACAAACTTATAGCAAATACAGTAAAACAGGCGCGCAGGCGCCTTTTTTTATCGCTTAAACATACATTCTGAAGCATTGGTTACACAAATGATGTGTGTTCACTGTTGAATCTCCTGATCAATTATTCAAGCATGACAGGGTGAGTGTTAATAAAGGATAGAGATCATGATTGATGAAAATAAGCCTTTGAATTTTGATGACGATAATGAAGCGCTGGATTTTGAAGATGAAGAATTCATTGATGATAAAAAAGAGGATGAGTTATACAACAGCATTACCAAAGATGGTTCGAGTGTAGATCCGGCAGATGACGGTGAAAAACATATTCGCCCTGAAGATGGTGATCCGATTGAAATTGAGGAATAAACGGGCCCGCTTCGGCGGGTTTTTATTGGGTTATTTACCTCGCTAAGCTGTTGTTCATGTTAGGCGTGAACGTTAATTATAAAATTTTAGTATTGAGCTGAAGCAAAAGATGGCGTCAAAGCGTGGAAAATGCAGCATGAAAACAATTTTTGATTATTTAAAAAAGATTTTTGATTACAGGTCAGTCCAACATCGTCATCACAATCCAAGTCAGGTTTCCAATATTGCTACAGCAGGGGATGTTGATGCATCAATTGGTGTGGCGGTCGATCTGGATTATTTGGAAAGATCTGTAAGTCAGGTGGGAGTTGATTTAATTACCGGTTTTGAAGACTTGAAACTAACGGCTTATGACGATGGAACAGGGACATGGACCATTGGTTTTGGTACGACAGTTTATCCTGACGGCATTCGGGTCAAACCCGGTGATCATTGCAATAGAGAACAGGCAAAACTGTTTTTCCAGCATGATTTAAAAAGTTTTCAGACGAGTGTAAATAATGCGGTGCTGGTCCCTCTATCTCAAAATCAATTTGATGCATTGGTTTCCCTCAGTTATAACATTGGCCAAAATGCGTTTAAGAACTCTACACTGCTCAAGTGTTTAAATACCGGAGATTATCAAGCCGCAGCAGAGCAGTTTCTCGTCTGGAATAAAGGGGGAGGACAAATTCTTAAGGGACTGGTACGCCGCCGTGAGGTGGAAAGGGCGCTTTTCCTAAAAGGATAAAATCAATTTTAGATCATCGATGCCTAACGTTCATATGGATTCTATGACTTCTCCCACACCATGATATATTCCTTTGAACCTGTGGCTGTATCTAAGCTTTCATTTAAAATCCTGAACCCATGGGCTTGATAGAATTTCACACTATTTTTATTGTCTTGATATACATTTAATTGCAGACGGTTTCTTATTTGTTGGGCGTATTGAATCAGTTGTCTGCCTATACCTTTGGCCTGATATTCAGGGGAGACAAAAATTGCGGCGACGGTATGGTCTAGCAATGCAATAAAACCATAAATATTGTGAATATCTTCAGCTAGATAAACTTCGGACATGGGCAGATAGTTGTCTTGCATTCTGGAACTATTACTTTGCCAATAATCTGCAGGAATAAAATGATGCGCCTTAATGGAAGCGGCTAGCCATATTTCTGTTAATACGCCGAAATCATGCGCGCTTGCTTTGCGAATCTTATACAACGTATTGCCTCTGCTAAAAGATATAAAAGGCTTTTTAGCATAACATAGCTTGAAAAATGCAATTTAATGGCATTAAAAAAGCCCTAAAAAAGGGCTTTATCAAATAAGCATTAATTGGTGGTGATTTTCATCAGTACCACACCAAATACGATTGAAGCTGCTGCCAGAAGACGTAACAAGCCCATCGGTTCGTTTAAAAAGAATATTCCTATTAGGAATGCACCAACTGCACCAATTCCGACCCAAACGGTATAGGCTGTACCCAAAGGCAAGGTTTTCATTGCCACGGCGAGCAGGCCAAAACTCAGGATCATAAAAACAATGGTAACGATGCTTGGCGTGAGTTTGGTAAATCCTTCGGACATTTTCATGGAATATGCCCAGATGATTTCAAAGATACCCGCCAAAATAAGATAAGCCCAAGCCATTACAGACACCTCTTTAATAATATTTTTAGGTCGTCCTAAAGCTTGAAAAATGAAAAAAGAGGTCGTCCTCTTTGTTTTATATATAAGCACTTCTCAGAAAATGCTGCAAGTAATTTTGAATTAAAAAAGTGTTTCGATCCGTTAAATGGCATTCCTGATCAAGAATGCCATCTTGCTAAAAAAGTAGATTTATTTAAGACACATAGGCTTGTACATCGTACTCGGGTTCGCCAGCCAGAACCGCCACAAATTTCTCTACAGTTTCAGCCGTTAACAGGTAAGGATTAAACTCTTCTAAATGATATTTCATGAAAAAATCAGTAATATTTTGATTAATCGGTGAAAATTTCATAGACCATTGGGAGAAAAATTTATCTTCACATTCAATGTAGTAGAGAATTTCACAATTGACATGACGTTCATCTTTGACAATGCTGTTATAAAACAGGTCATCAATAGCTGTTTTTGCACCTTCCAGACATTGTACGAAATAACCATGACCATAATATAAAACGCCCGTAATATTATGGCGATAATTAAAGTCTACAGCCTCATCAAGGATTTCAATCAAAGTTGTTTTTAAGTTTGAGTCAATATTCTTAATTTTACTCACGTATAAAAGTCTGACAGACTCCATGACTGATATGCTCGTTTGTTAAGGATGAATACCTCTTATATAGAAAAAACAATGATTTGTATATTCTGTTGTGTAATGAACCGCAGTCTTTTGTAAGGATAAATTGACAAGCAAACACAGGTCTGAGCCGTTTTAAATTTCTAATGGGTTTTAAAGTTTCAGTGTCTTAAATGAAGCATTTTATAAAGAGTGGTTATAAGTTGTGCTTGAAATGAGGTGCTAAATTATGTGATTTTTATAGTAATTGGTGGGATTCATGACAAAATTATGGCTTGCAGGAGTATTGGGACTAGGACTGGCTGGGTGTACCTCAATAGATTATGACGCTAATACCAAACCACCGATTGTGCCTAAAAATGAGGCACATAACACTTCCAAAGTGCCTGAGCACGGAATAATGACAGATCAGGACATACACAATGTACCAGAGCAGGCGGAATATAAGAGCAAGTACAGCATTAGTTTCTAAATCAAGATAGCCCAAAATCAAAACCTAATCTCCTTGAATCATAGGGTTTGAGGAGAGGCTGAGGTGTTCTTTGGATTAGTGGGTTGGTTGTTTTTTATAGGGTAAATTATTCAATGCATTGAATGTTCTCTATTTTAAAATGTTCAAGGTATTCTCTAGATTGTAGAAAAATAGGTTTTGCATCTGGTTGTTGTAAAAGTTTTGGGTAAAGGGAGAGGTATACAGCTAGAATTTTTTTTGCATCTGCTAAATAGTCACATTCAGCTTGAAATCTTTCTTGCTTACTTTTCGCTGCAATAATTCTTGATTCGTGTAGAGACTTAAACTTATCAACACGGGTTTTCATTCTCTTATCAAACTCGTTATTTGATACTCTTTCTCCATCTTTAAATAAGACAGACTCAATTTCCAGCCCATTCCATCCTAAAGTATTCTTAGCTTGTGCATACACTTTTTGTTGAGCATAGAGGGTGTTGGAAAAGATTAAACAAGAGAGGGCAATACTAACTCTAATTAAAATATTTATGGAATACAGCATTTTATATTCACTATCCTGCATCTGAATTTTTATGAAAACCTTTCATAAATAATGGGTGGGTATAAAATTTTATTATTTAATCATAACCTTAGAGATAAATATAATGAAAGAATTCTGTAAAAATAGTTTAGGTTATAAAAAAACTACTATTTCAACTCAACAGAATAATGCAGACGCTTTGATTGTGATTGATGTACAACGGGCATTTGTCACCGGTACAGAAGCTGTTCCTGCATCTGAGTCATTGATTACTGCCGTGGATCTTTTAATTGCTAAAGCGAGAGCTGCAAATGCCCCCGTGATCTTTCTGCAAAATGACGGAGAAGCTGGATCGGTAGATGAGCCCTATCAGGCAGGTTGGGAATTATTTTTTGCTCCTCAGCCTAATGAATACGTGGTTCGAAAAAGTGAGGACAATGCTTTTGAGGGAAAATCACTCCAGCACATTTTAGATGATCTTAGAGTTCAGTCTTTAGTCATCTGTGGTGTTTTATCAGAAATGTGTGTGGCTGCAACAGCACGTGCTGCTTTAGCTAGAGGTTATTCGGTATTGTTGCCCCATGATGCCCATGCCACCTATGATGTGCCGGCTGGGCCCGGATCAGAAGCTGTTCCTGCTGCTATGGCGGCCAGAGCAGCGGAGTGGTCGCTGGGTGATGAAATCAGGATTTGTGCCTCAGTGGAAGAGGTTAGCTTTATTAAAAGCAACCTCTGTTAAGGGTTAACTGATAAAACTTTTAAAATTAATACCTGTTTACTTGTTTCTTGTTGAAATAGCTGTTAATCAGTAGGTTAGTTGGTCTTTTGCATATTGCTTTTTTATGACAACTGTACCTGCCATAAAGTCGTGAATAGCCCGTTTTCTTTTATTAAAAAGTAAAACAATAAATTCACTCCACCACCAGACTTGGCTTAGGGTACTTACTAGGCTATACCAAGCTGGATATAAAACAAGAATGTATTTTGCTCGATCAGTAAATCCTGCATTTAAGTATATTTCTGAATCAGCATATTTCAATGCAATAAGTTGCGCGATAACCGCGATTAAAGAAAAACAGATATCGACGGAAGATCTTAATAAAGCTTGTTTGAGGTTAATCGGAGTTCCATCAGGACATGTTATTTTTATACCAACTGCCATTTTTCCAAGAGTAGCTCCAAATCGATAATGGAAGTAAATGACATAAGCCGTAAATAATAAACATGAAACAACTAATGTAATCATCGAGCTGATTATCGATATACTTTGTGTAAGATGAACAATAGCCATCAAAGGAATCATTAATAGCGAATCAATAAGAGCGGCTGCTAGTCGTTTCCAAAATCCTGCGTAGACTTTTTCACTATCCATTTCAACTGGTAAAAACTCCATTTTTCCCTCAAAAAATTATGAATTATTAAAATTAATATAAATAATTGTAAATAAACTAAAGAATTTGAACAATCTAATTTGCTCATAATAATGAGTTGGTCGTAATTTAAAAAACCGCTCAAAAGAGCGGTTTTAACATTACTTTTTACTCTGAATTTTTTCCTTATTTCAGCGTAATTTTACTCCATGATTCATACAGTTTGGCTGCTGCGGAAAAGTCACTATTGGGTTCCGCAGTTAAATTTGCAGTTTGAATCAGGCTCTGCGTTAAAGCGAGCAGAGGTGCCGGTAATTTGGCATCCTTAACCAGATCCAGTGCAATACCAGTATCCTTTGCCAGTAAGGGTAGACCAAAGGTCACTGGAAATTCACGGCTCAGGACACGTTGCGGGAAAATATTTTCGGTCACAAAGCTTTTGCCACTCGATGCATTCACGCAGTTCAATGCCGCATCCAGGTTCACACCATGCGCTTTTAAGGTACTGAAACCTTCGGTCACTGACCATAAATTTACGGCAAGCAGCATATTATTAATGGCTTTTACCGCAAACCCAGCGCCAGGTTCACCGACGTGCTGAATCAATTTACCTAATGCTGCCATTGCAGGATAAGCACGTTCAAATGCATTCACATCACCACCGACCATAAAGGTCAAGGTTGCATTTTCAGCACCGACTGTTTGACCACTGACAGGTGCATCCAGAAAATCAATATTTTGTGCTTTCAAATTTTCAACCAGACGGCGGGCTGAATCTGGTACGCCACTGGTGCAATCAATCCAGATTGAACCTGATTTAATCGCAACACTTTCAATCAACTGCTCAACGTCATCGCTGGTGGGTAAGCAGGAAAATATAATGTCAGCCTGTACTGCCTGAGCAAGTTCTACTGCGGTGGTGCCATATTCTGCTGCATGTTGTTCTGCCTTGCTAAAATTTCGGTTCCAGACCAGAACTTTCTCAAAATATTTAGGAAGATGCGCCGCCATGCGATAGCCCATAGCGCCTAAACCGATGAATGCAACAGATTGAGTCATACTTTACCTTTTTATTTGCGTCGATCGTTCGGCTAACCATGTGGTTAAAGTTGGCCAGAACTCAATTGAACTGTTTTGACTGGACATTAAACCTAAGTGTCCACCCGGGATAAGAGTAAACGTGACATCCTGACTGCTTGTCAACTGGGTCAGCGGAAAGGCAGACTCGGAAGTTACCAATTGATCACCTTTGCCTGCACCGACAAGAAGTGAGCAATTAATATTTTTAAGTTCAATGGTTTTGTTCTTGAGACGAATCGCGCCATGTTTTAAAGGATTTTGCAGCCAGACATTAAATAACATGTCCTGATTTACGCCGCCCGGGTAATCAATCATATTATTCAAGAAGTGACTGAGTGTGGCATCTTCCTGTACCAGCTTCAAATTATCCAGATTTTTCAACAACTGAATATTACCATCAATCCAGCCTTTAGGGTCCAACAACTTGAATCCTAAAGAATTAAGGAAACCCGGTGAATGGATCATCAGTTTGGGCAAACGGTTATAGATATAGTCTTTAATGGTTGGGTTACGGTTGGTGAGATAAGCCAATGTTTTATACAGTTTGCCGATATAACCTGAAGCGTAACTGTCGATTGGGCTACCCAAAACCACCAGATTTTTCACGACACTTGGTTGATGGCGTGCGGTATAAAGCGTGACAAAAATGCCTGCCATACTCCAGCCATGCAGTGAAATTTTTTCCGATTGGGCATGCTGTTGAATGGCTTCAATACATTTTGGAATAAACTTATCAATAAAAGATAGAAAGTTAATCTGATAGTTTTTATAAGTAAGTTTGCCCCAGTCAATCAGATAGACATCAAAACCGCTGTCCTGAAAATGTTTGACCAATGAACGGTAAGGATACAGGTCATAGATATCCATATTAATCGCTAAGGGGGCAACAAAAACTAGTGGTTCCTTATAACGCTTATTCTCGGAAGCGTAGAAACGGACACGCGTTTGTTTAAATTGCGCAATCACTTGATACGGCGTTGATTGAGACAAAACCAGTTTGTCGGCATCGAATACACGCATAGCCAGATGTTTAAAATTTATTTTTTGCTGTTCCACAAGCGATTTCATCTTATAAAGTCTCGTCATGAGTCAAGATTGCACGAAGTCTAAGCGATAATTTCATCTTACGCCTTGACCTTAAATACCTTAGGCGATCAAAATATTGGCATATTTCCTCATTATGATCATAAGGCATACAAAACGATGAATCCAAGCGATGATTTAGAATACCAATTAGAAACACTGGCAATTCGCACAGGGCATGATCGTACCTCGGAAGGTGAACATAGTGAGCCGATCTTTTTAACCTCATCATTTGTGTGTGACAGTGCGGCGGATGCTGCTGCAAAATTCTCTGGACAAATTGCAGGTAATACCTATTCACGTTATACCAATCCCACCGTTCAGGCTTTTGAAAAGCGTCTAGCCGTATTGGATGGTGCAGAACGTGCCGTCGCGACCAGTTCAGGTATGGCGGCAGTCCATGCCATGTGTATGGCCTACTTAAAAGCGGGCGACCATGTGATTTGTTCTCGCGCAGTATTTGGTTCAATCATTGCCTTATTTGAAAAATATGTGGCGAAATTTGCGGTTGAAGTGACCTTTGTTGATCTGGGTGATCTTGAGGGCTGGAAACAGGCGATTCGTCCAAATACCCGTATCTTATTTATCGAAACGCCGTCGAATCCTTTGGCACAAGTCGGTGATATGCAGGCGATTGCCGATATTGCCCATGCCAATGGCGCTTTATTTGCCGTTGATAACTGTTTCTGTACCCCTGTATTACAACAACCGATTAAGTTTGGTGCGGATTTAGTGCTTTATTCAGCAACCAAATATATCGATGGTCAGGGCCGTGCGCTTGGTGGTGCAGTAGTCGGTAAGCATGACTTGCTTGAAGAAGTAAACGGCGTGATTCGTACTTTGGGTAATTCCATGAGTCCGTTTAATGCATGGATTTTCTTGAAAGGCCTTGAAACGCTTAGCATTCGTATGAAAGCCCATTGTGAGAGTGCGCAAAAGCTGGCTGAATGGTTACATCAGCACGAAAAAGTGGAAAAAGTCTATTACGCAGGTTTACCTGATCATCCTGGACATGAACTCGCGAAAAAACAACAAAAAGGTTTTGGCGGTGTCGTATCCTTTGTGGTGAAAGGTGAACGTGAAGGCGCATGGACAGTGATCGATAATACGCGCTTCTTGTCGATTACCAGTAATCTGGGTGACGTTAAGTCAACAATTACACATCCAGCAACCACCTCACATGGTAGAATGTCGGCAGAAGCTAAACAAGCTGCAGGAATTGAAGAAGGTTTAATTCGTGTGTCTGTTGGTTTAGAAGACATTGATGATATTATTCGCGACTTATCACGCGGTTTAGATTTAATTTAACGAGAGAAACTTATGAACATTAATATGCTCATGCAGCAAGCTCAGCGCATGCAAAAAGATATGGAAACTAATCTTAAAAAAGCCAAAGAAGAGCTTGCAAATACTGAAGTTCATGCGGAAGCAGGCGGTGGTTTAGTTAAAGTAACCATGACGTGCCGTAATGTCGTTAAGCGTATCGAAATTAGTCCTGACCTGTTACAAGACGAAGCAGACATGATTGAAGATTTGATTGCTGCGGCAATGAATGATGCTGCACGTCAGGCAGAAGCAATTTCAGAAGAAAAACTTCAAGGTGCAAACTCAGGTATGGGCTTACCACCAGGTTTATCTGGCCTATTCTAATTGAGTATTCCTCAAGCACTCGATCAGGGTGCTTGGGGAATCTTTTTTTCTACAAATAATCGAGTTAATTTGTGTTTAGTGAACGATTTGAACAACTGGTTCAAGCATTACGTATTCTGCCGAGTGTTGGCCCAAAATCAGCACAGCGTATGGCATTGCATTTATTAATGAAAAATCGCGAAGGTGCCTTTGCACTGTCTTATGCTTTACATGAAGCTTCCAGCCATATTCATGAATGTCGTATCTGTCACTCTTTAACAGAACATGATGTCTGTGATATTTGTGCTTCGGTAGAACGTGATGAGCAATTGCTGTGTGTGGTTGAATCACCAGCAGATGTTATGGCGATTGAGCAAAGTGGCAGTTTCCGCGGTAAATATCACGTTTTGGGTGGACATTTGTCACCTCTAGATGGAATTGGCCCAGAAGAAATCGGGATTCCTTACCTGATTCAGCGTTTGAGCGAAGGACAGATTCAGGAAGTCATTCTGGCGACCAACGCGACAGTAGAAGGCCAGGCAACCGCACATTATCTGGTTGAAGCGACCAAACATTTACCGATTCAGATGACCCGAATTGCACAAGGCGTACCGCAAGGTGGTGAGCTGGAATATGTCGATAGTCATACCTTAAGTCAGGCTGTACACAACCGAATGCGCATGAAATAACAGCTTTCTTGGCATTTTCTTATATTTATTTTAAATTCATGCTGTTAATTTAAACAAATAATTAAATTTTACATTTTGTCTAACATTATCGTAGATCTATTTACGATGATTTGTGGCACTATGAGCTGGCGAAAAGGATTTTCGTTTTTTGATGAAATGGAGAGAGGAGTAATTTCATGTTTTATATGTGGAATACCAATTAAATTTTTTTTGTATTTTGTTTTTAGTTAAGCAATGCCTGATCTTGGTTAGATCACTCTATTGCGTATGGTTCTATATTATTTTACTTGAGCACACATGTTTCAGTTTATCCAGCAGCAACAAGATTTAGCTGTTCTCCTTAGCCAGATGGAACAGTGTTCTGTCTATGCACTTGATACCGAATTTATCAAGGTCGATACCTTATATCCCAAACTTGGTGTTTGCCAAATCAATTTAAATGGCCAGATTCTGTTACTGGACGGTGCAGCATTGGATCTGACCCATTTCTGGCCAAAGATTTTTGCTGCTCAACAGAACATTTTCCATGCCTGCAGTGAAGACATTGACTTGATCTATCATTATGCAGATCAGAAACCCTTGAATAATGTGTTTGACACCCAGGTCGCAATGGCATTTCTGGGGCATGGTTTACAGGTCAGTTATCAGAATGCATTAAAGACCTGTCTTAATATCGATATTGAAAAAGACCAGACCCGTTCAGACTGGCTGGCAAGACCACTGTCGCAGGAGCAAATGAGCTATGCGGCAAATGATGTCATCTATTTAAGCAAGCTAGCAGATACCCTCAAAACTGACCTGAAAGCGAAAGGGTTGTATCAATACGTACTGGAAGACTGTCAGAATCTCACCAAGGAGATTGCAACGGAAACACCATTGCCAGAACTTTATACCGACATTGGTAACTACCGCCATTCACGCCGTGAGTTGATGCAACTGCAGCAGTTGAGTATCTGGCGAGAGCAGATTACCAAGGCCTTAAATCAACCACGCAGCTTTATTCTTCGCAATGGCACCATGATTGATCTGGTTGAAAAGAATCCGCGGAATACCTTTCAGCTTGCCCAGATCAAGGATATCCGGCCGAATGTGATCCGTGAGCATGGTAAAACCATTCTGGATTTATTGAAATTCTTACCGCCTGAGAATGAATGGCCTTTACGCATGGCACGTCCCGTCAAGAGTAATTCAAAAGAAGTGGCACCTAAAATCGATGCTTTAATTGCAGATGTTGTGCTTCAGACCGGAATCCCGAAAGAAGTATTGCTGCGTAAGAAATGGATGAATGCCATCTATGATCATGTGGTCTTTCATCGGGATGAGCAGAGCTTGCCGCATTATCTGATGGGCTGGCGCTATGATCTGCTGACTCAACCCTTGATTGCCTTATTACGGGAAGATATTGAGTATCTGGCTACTCAGATGAAAATTGCCCGTTAGTGTTTTGAAAAAAGAGCTAAGTGATTAGCTCTTTTTTTTGGCCTTGATGATCAGCATCATGGGCCGTCTTCGTTCATCCTGCCAGCCCATCTTTTCAATCATTTCATCGCTAGGCAGTGGTTCAATCAGGGCGGTGATTTCAAAACCTGCTTTGAGTAAAGCCATGACATGGGTTTCGAGGGTGCGGTGATATTTCACCACAGGGGTGCCCAGAAACCGTGTTTCTCTTTGGCCTTCTACAAAATAATGGTCCACCGGCCAATACAGTGGCTGTTTCTCATGACTATAAATCCAGTCTTGCTGCGCACGTGCGGTAAAAATCGGGTGCTCGACAGAATAATAGAGTTCGCCCTGTGGCACGAGCAGTTGAGCCGCTTTTTCGAATACAGCATCCAGATCTTGCACGTAATGCAAGGCCAGTGAACTGATGATCAGGTCAAATGATGCTGCTTCAGCGATAAAAGTTTCAATCGAGCTATGTTGGTAAACCACATTTTTTGCTATATTTAACTGACGTGCTTTTTCTAGCATTTTAGTGGATAAATCAATTCCGGTCACAGAGCTCGCACCTTGATCAGCAGCATGTTGACAATGCCAGCCATAGCCGCAGCCCAAGTCCAAAACCGTTTTATTGTTTAACTCTGGTAGGTGTGCTTTAAATGCCGACCATTCACCAGCAGCGTGCAGGCCATATACCGAACGAGGCATTTTTGAATATTCAGTAAAAAATACAGGATCATCATATTTGTTTTGTTGCATGACTGTTCCACTAAAAAATCAGTGTTTGATTATGGCATTCTAAGACACGGCATGGAAATAAGGGCTAAGGTGGCGAAAGAAAAAAGTCGACTCTGGCGTTAACAATCCTTAATGTATCCATTTTTATTTTCATGTATGCTGTCTTTGATTGTTAATAGATGTGAGTAAACATGCACTGCGATATTTATAGATCGAGCAAGAAAGATGAAATGTATATGTACATTGCTCGTCCAAATTATCCTGATGACAAGGAACAAGAGAACCCGTTTGAAGGTGTTCCAGAAAGCGTTTTACAGGCCTTCGGCAAAGCCACCTTTGTGATGCATTTAGAACTTCATAATGAGCGAAAACTTGCACGTGCCAACGTTTTACATGTTTTAGATTCATTGAATACCAAAGGCTTTTTTATTCAAATGCCGCCTGAAGGACTCATCAATCCAAATGCGGTAGAACCAGAGGGCTTACGCGGTGCTTGAAACTTTAACAGCAATCTGGTCGAACATTCTCTCGGTACTGGATCAGTTTCCTGAAGAAAATGTCGCGATCATTGTTTATGTTACGGGGACGCTCATTGCATTGTGGTGCTGGTATCGTTTGATGTCACGTCTGCCCAATCCGATTGGTGGCATCCTGTGGATCGTGGCTTTTGCAGTTCTTGCAACGCCAACGATTTCAGAAGGTCCGAATTCAGCCCTTGCCCCTGCAATTTTTGGTCTGATTTTTGGTGTGCTGACCAAAGAGCATGTCTTGATCTGGTCAAATCTATCATTGATTTTATTTGTCATTGGTACAGGGCTACTGATTGGCTTCTGCTGGTCAAAATACACTGCAAATAAAACTGCACGTTCAGTTTAGATACTAAGTTAAATATAGAAAAATAAGGTTTTTAAATGTCTGCTGATACACAACACTTCGCCGGTACAGATCAATATATCGCGACCGATAGCTTAAAACTTGCAGTGAAAGCTGCACGTGCCCTACAAAAACCATTGCTGGTCAAAGGGGAGCCGGGTACAGGGAAAACCTTGCTTGCAGAACAAGTGGCTGCCAGTCTGGGTTTGAAGCTGATTACCTGGCATATCAAATCGACCACCAAAGCCCAGCAAGGTTTGTATGAGTATGATGCGGTGTCGCGATTACGTGATAGCCAGTTAGGTGATGATCGTGTCTATGACATTAAAAACTATATCAAGCCGGGTAAATTGTGGGAAGCATTTACCAGCGAAGAGCGTTGTGTCTTGTTAATTGATGAAATTGACAAGGCAGATATTGAATTCCCGAATGACTTGTTGCATGAACTCGATAAAATGTCGTTTTATGTCTATGAGACAGGCGAGACCATTACTGCCACACAACGCCCGATCGTGATTATTACCTCGAATAATGAGAAGGAATTGCCAGATGCTTTCTTGCGTCGTTGTTTCTTCCACTATATCGAATTCCCTGATGAAGCGACCATGCGCGACATCATTGCAGTCCATTTTCCGAATATCTCCAATACACTGGTCAGTGAAGCGTTGCAGGTGTTCTTTAAATTACGTGAAATCCCGAATTTGAAGAAGCCACCATCAACCTCAGAGCTGATTGACTGGTTAAGCTTGTTGATGGCGGATGATATGCCGGAAGATGTACTGCGTAATCATGACAAATCGAAAGCGATTCCACCATTATATGGTGCCTTGATCAAGAATGAACAAGATGTGCAATTACTTGAACGTTTAGCCTTTATGTCACGTCGTTAAGAGTACTGAGCAATGTTTGTGCGACTGTTTTACACCTTACGCAAATATGGCGTACCGGTCACGACACGTGAGCTCATTGATCTCAATCAGGCAGTAGCTTCAGGTCTTGTGTTTGCAGATCAGGACGAGTTCTATCAGTTGGCGAAAACGGTTTTAGTCAAAGATGAACGCTTCTTTGACAAGTTCGATCGTGCCATGAAAGATTACTTTGATGGTATCGAAACCTTTGATCTGGATGAATTGCTGAAACAGGTTCACAAGTTACCGAAAGACTGGTTCGATCTTGAACTGCTGGAAAAGCATCTGACGCCTGAACAACGTGCGGAATTACAAAAAGCCGGTTCTCTGGAAGAACTGATGAAAATGCTGGAAGAGCGTTTGCGTGAACAGCATAAGAAACATCAGGGCGGCAACCGTATGGTTGGCACAGGTGGTACTTCACCTTTTGGCGCCTTTGGTGATCATCCTGAAGGTGTTCGCATCGGTGGACCTGGGCGTAAACGTTCGGCGGTGAAAGTATGGGAACAGCGTAAATACCAGAATCTGGATGATGATCAGGTGCTGGGAACCCGCCAGATGCAAATCGCCTTGCGTCGCTTACGTAAGTTTGCCCGTCAAGGGGCTGCTGAAGAACTGGATGTGGATGGCACCATCCGTGAGACCGCCAAACAGGGCATTCTGGATGTACAACTGGTGCCTGAACGTCGTAACCGTATTAAGGTATTGATGCTATTTGATGTCGGCGGTTCGATGGATGCCTATATTGCTGAATGCGAGAAGCTGTTTAGTGCAGCCAAATCCGAGTTTAAAACGCTGGAATATTTCTATTTCCATAACTGCCTGTATGACTATGTCTGGAAAGACAATCATCGCCGTAGTGCAACTCGTATGAATACCTGGGATCTGTTTCATACCTATGGTCGTGATTATCGCGTTATTGTGGTGGGTGATGCCAGTATGGCACCGTATGAGTTAAAGTCGGTCGGTGGTTCGGTTGAGTATATGAATGATGAAGCGGGTGAAGTGTGGCTGAGACGTTTACGCCAGCATTTCGATAAAACTGCTTGGTTGAATCCTGAAATGGAAGGCTATTGGCATTACACCCAGACCATTCACTGGATTAAAGACATTTTTGAAAATCATATGTTTCCGATGACGCTGAAAGGTATCGAAGACATGACGCGCTACTTATCGCGTTAATATTTATATTAAGACGACAACTTTATAAGAACAGGAATAATGATGGAACATCAAATAAATGGCGTTGCATTGCCTAATGAAGCGGGTTTCTTTGGAAATTTTGGCGGTCAGTTCATTCCACCTCACTTAAAAGAGGCGATGGATGAGATCAATGCGGCCTATGAAGAGATTCGCCATACGGCCGAGTTTCAGGATGAGCTGAATGACCTATTCAAAAACTATGTCGGTCGGCCAAGTCCATTGTTTCATGCCAAGCGTTTATCTGAACAACTGGGTGGCGCACAGATTTATCTGAAACGTGAAGATTTAAACCATACCGGTGCGCATAAGATCAATCACTGCTTAGGTGAAGCTTTACTTGCCAAGTATATGGGTAAAACCAAAGTCATTGCCGAGACAGGTGCAGGACAGCATGGCGTGGCGCTGGCAACGGCTTGTGCCTTGGTCGGTATTCCGTGTGAAATTCATATGGGACAAGTGGATATCGAAAAAGAGCATCCCAATGTCGTAAAGATGAAAATATTGGGTGCAAAACTGGTTTCGGTGACTCAAGGAACAGCCACTTTAAAAGATGCAGTCGATAGTGCCTTTGAAGAATATTTAAAAGATCCGAAAAGCTATATCTATGCGATTGGTTCAGTAGTGGGTCCACACCCGTTTCCTAAAATGGTACGTGATTTCCAGTCAATTATTGGCAAGGAAATTAAAACCCAATCTAATGAGCATTTTGGTCAGAATCCTGATTATGTAGTGGCCTGCGTCGGTGGTGGCTCAAATGCGATTGGTGCATTTACTGCATTTTTAAACGAAACTGATGTCAAACTGGTGGGCGTTGAGCCGGCAGGTCATGGTCTGGATACCGATAAGCATTCTGCAACACTGACTTTGGGTAAGCCGGGGCAGATTCATGGTATGGCGTGTTATGTACTGGAAGATGAGCACGGTGAACCGTTACCAGTGCATTCGATTGCATCAGGACTGGATTATCCAGGTGTCGGGCCACAACATAGTTACCTGAAAGAGCTGGGCCGTGTGCACTATGAAACGGCGACGGATCAAGAATGTCTTGATGCATTTATGACCCTTTCACGGGTGGAAGGGATTGTACCGGCACTGGAAAGTTCACATGCCGTGGCATGGGCTTTACGTGAAGCCCCTAAAATGGAGAAGAACATCAAGATTGTGGTCAATCTTTCGGGCCGTGGCGATAAAGACTCGGACTATGTGGCAGAAAAGCTAGGCCTATAAGTTCTGACTGAATATCTCATGTTAATAGACCGCTTCTTGTAGAGAGGCGGTTTTTTTATTGTTAAATCAATCTTAATCCCGTTAGAATAAAGCGTTTTGCAATTAGCACTTTTGGAGACGCCTAAGTGGAGCGACCGACAATCAGCCCTGAACATTTACAAGAAGCGGCTGAAAACCTAGTAACCATTCGAGATTTTATCCGTTTTGGGGTAACCGCAATGCGTCAATATGACGCACACTTAGGTCAAGGGACTCAGGACTATTTTGCCGAGAGTGCTGCATTGGTACTACAAACATTGTCACTTGAGTGGAAAGCGGATGCTGAGATTCTTGATGCGAAGTTACTACCAAGTGAAAAAGCGGAATTCCTGAGCTTATTAGAACGTCGTATCAATGACCGTATTCCAACCTCATATTTATTAAATCTGGCGTATTTCTTCAATAAGCCATTTTATGTCGATGAGCGCGTGCTGATTCCACGTTCACCCATTGCCGAGTTGATTGAACAGCGTTTTGCACCATACTGCCTCAATGAGAATGGTCGTATGCTGGAAGCGTTAAACAACTTACCTGAAAATAATAATCCAAAAACGCCGCAACGCATTCTGGATATGTGTACGGGTTCAGGTTGTATCGCGATTGCCTTGGCTTATGCTTATCCGGATGCCGAAGTGGATGCAACGGATATTTCCAAAGAAGCGTTGGAAGTGGCTTCAATTAATACCGAGCATCATGATAAGCAATATCAGGTGGCTTTACTTGAATCAGATTTGTTCTCGAAAATTCCAGCTGAAAATCAATATGACCTGATCGTGAGCAATCCGCCATATGTCGATGCCGAAGATATGGCTGATTTGCCGGAAGAGTTCTTGCATGAGCCTGAGCTTGCCTTGGCTGCGGGTCAGGATGGTCTGGATCTAGTTCGTAAAATGCTCGCTCAAGCGGCAGATTATCTAACAGAAGATGGCTTGATTGTAATTGAAGTGGGTAATTCTGAATGGGCAATGCGCCAGAACTTCAACACCGTTGACTTCCATTGGCTGACTTTCCAGAAAGGTGGTTCTGGTATTTTTGCTTTAACTGCTGAACAATGCCGTCGTTATAAAGAATTATTTCAGCAATCCGTTCAAAATTAAGAGGCGATAAAACATGGCAGGGAATAGTATTGGGCAACTGTTTCGAGTAACAACCTGTGGTGAGTCACATGGTGTTGGCTTGATGGCAATTGTCGATGGGGTGCCACCTGGTCTTGAGCTTTGTGAAGCCGATTTGCAAAAAGATCTTGATCGCCGTAAACCAGGAACGTCAAAGTTTGCCACGCAACGAAAAGAACCGGATCAGGTCGAGATTATCTCGGGTGTGTTTGAAGGTAAAACTACAGGCACATCAATCGGTTTGTTAATCCGGAACACCGATCAGAAATCCAAAGACTACGGCAATATTGCCCAAACTTTCCGTCCGGGCCATGCGGACTATACCTATACGCAAAAATACGGCTTCCGTGACTATCGTGGTGGTGGTCGTTCAAGTGCGCGTGAAACTGCAATGCGTGTTGCTGCGGGTGCGATTGCCAAGAAATATCTTGCTGAAAAGTTTGGTATTGATATTCGTGGACATGTCACCCAAATTGGTAATGAAGTTGCAGAAAAACTGGATTGGGCGGAAGTACCGAATAATCCGTTCTTCTGTGGCGATGTGGATGCCGTTCCGCGTTTTGAGCAGCTGGTCACCGCTTTACGTGAGCAAGGCACCAGTTGTGGTGCCAAACTTGAAATCGTGGCTGAAAAAGTACCTGTGGGTTGGGGCGAACCTGTATTTGATCGCTTAGATGCAGATATTGCCCATGCCATGATGAGTATCAATGCGGTTAAAGGCGTTGAGATTGGTGACGGTTTTGCAGTTGCTGGGCAGTTTGGTCATGAAACCCGTGATGAGCTGACCACAGACGGTTTCCTTGCCAATCATGCTGGCGGTATCTTGGGAGGGATTTCCAGTGGACAGACCATCCGTGTTGCGATTGCTTTAAAGCCGACTGCAAGTATTACCACGCCAGGTAAAACCATTACCATTGATCGTAAAAATACCGATGTATTGACCAAGGGTCGTCATGATCCATGTGTGGGTGTACGAGCAACGCCGATTGCTGAAGCGATGCTGGCGATTGTATTAATGGATCACTTTTTAAGACATCGTGCTCAAAATGCCGATGTGGTTGCTCCCTTTAAACCCATCGAACCTTAATATAAAAAAGATTAAGCCACACAAATAATTTATTATATGTGTGGCTTAAGTCTCATTATCATTCAGTTTAAAATTAAAGTAATTTAACCTGTATTTAATAATATACATCCATTATAAAGTTTCGGAAATTATATTATTAGTTGACGCAATATGATATTGATTGCGACCATTACTTTTCGCGATATATAACGCATGATCCGCTTGCGCAATAAACTCTGACAGGCTATCTCCAATTTTCGGCATCATGGTAGCAACCCCCACACTGATGGTCACATATTTGGAAACCTGACTTTTGGGATGGGCAATCCCAATATTATTAATAATTTCCATCAATCGTTTGACTTGTACTAGTGCCTGTTCGCGATCTGTCATGGCAAACAGTAGCAAGAACTCTTCTCCACCATAACGCGCTGCCAGATCACCACTACGTGAGGCGATAGAGCCGAGCATGATCGCAATGCGCCGTAAACATTGATCACCCTGGATATGCCCCAGCGTATCGTTATAGAGCTTAAAGAAATCGATATCGATCATCATGATGGTGATTGGTAATCCATGGCGTGTGGCACGTTTCCATTCATTCTCCAGCACCTCATCCAGATAGCGGCGATTGGCCAGACCGGTTAAGGCATCCTGTTGAGACAGAATCGAAAGCTGCTGCGCCTGTCGCATCAGTTCTAAACGGTTGAGCTCAATCATGCAGTTTTGCAGATAGTTTTCACGGTGTTGCCGATCGGTGGCGTAGGCGAGAGCCATGCCCAGAAAACTGCTGAAGGTATAGGTGCGGTTCAGGAAGGTCCAGTCGATGGCACCACTGAGCCAGGTACTGGCAATAATCCCGATCAAACCGCCGACCCAGCCGGCAATAATCGCCGTATAGAAGCGCATACCAACGAAACCATAGATGATCACCACGGCATACATCATGGCGGCATGGAACAGAACGTTGTTTTGTCCTTGCTCGAGTACGTTAATGATCGTAAACGAAATGGCCACGGCGCCCATGGAACCAATGCAGACATAGTGATCAAACCATTTATTCATCATGGGCAGGAAAGACAGCATCCATGCCAAGGTAATAATGATCCCAACCCAGCCATAGGTTGCCATCCAGGTGATCCGCAGGTCTGTCGGTAGGACCTGATAGATACCGAAGCTTAGAAATAGATATAAACCTAAAATAATAGGGGCGCGATAACGGAACTCATGCGCAGCCTCATTTCTGTACTGATCACGATAGATCACTTCTAATTCTTTAGGAAACCAAACTAAATTTAGCCCGCGAGAAATTAACAAGTCGATTTGTTCTTGTCCCAATATATTGGAAGCTTTCAACTTCATCTTATCTCTCACCACTCCCAAAAATGTTCTTATAAATGTCAAAATAGGGATTATTTTTTTACTACGTTACACTGATTTAAAAGGAATGTGTATTAGATTATAAAAAAATATTAATTTTTAAATAATAAGCATTGCCTAAAATAATGATTCAAGCTTAAATTAGATTCAAGAAATAAAAAGCTGTTACAAATTAAACGGCAATCGATTGTATCTTGCGGGTATTGAGCTACAATTTATAAAAAAGCATCGATCATGGTCAATGATTGAATTAAGTCATACGAAATAGGATGCATCGCAATGACTGCTATGAATCAATATGGAACAAAACTGGAAATCACACCTCACTCCGAATGGGCGCAACAGTTCTGGGATGACCTGTTACCTGCGAAAGAGCGAGTAAGCAAACACCCACTATTCACGGATATGGCCAATGGCTCATTAAGTCTGGAATGTTTTCGTTCGGCCTTATTGAATTTTTATCCTTTGGTGGCCCATTTTCCATCCTATATGGCCGGATCATTGGCGAAGGCCACCTCATTTGAACTGGATGGGGTAACTGAAACCCGAGACTGGCTGATCCAGAATATCAAGGTGGAAGAACGGCATTTAAACTGGTATCAGGACTGGGCGGGGGGCTTTGGTCTGACAGTTGAGATGTTGAATCAAGTAAAGCCACCTGTGGCCATGAACGCAGTCAATCACTTTTTGTGGGATGTTAACTTCCGGGGGACACTGGCTGAAAGTATTGCAGCAACCAATCTTGCGATTGAATGGGCAACAGGCGACTGGACCATTCAGGTGTATAAAGGGATTCAGGTATACACTCAACATCCGGAAGTCAATATCAACAAGCGCTCTTTAGCGTGGTTAAGAGCGCATGCGCATTATGATGATTTGCATCCCTATGAAGCGATGGAGCTGATTAAACGGCTATGCGATAAAGACCCTGTACTGCAGCAAAAGGCTTTTCTGGCTGCTCAGGAAGGTCTGGCCTATTATGAGTTGGCTTTGGATGAGTGCTATAAGTTACAGCATAAGAATTAAAGACTGTTGAGTATTCAGTTTTATAAATAATGGATATCCAGAAGTGAAACCTCCTCGGTTTTGCCTAAAACCGAGGAGGTAACAGTCATTCTTCGAGGAAAAGTCTTAAACCATCGCAGGGTCACTGACCGAATCTTCACCTGTTTCGACTCGACCTGCAAAGCGACGATAAAACTTGGCTTCCTGTGTGCAGGTTACTGCGAAGTCGTACCAGTGTCCGGTATCAGCCAAGTCCCAATGTTGAGTAGAGCTCTGTCCTGCTTTTACGGCGATTTTGAGGGCAGGGTCAGTGCGATATGCCACAGGGCTAATCACCAGTTCAATATCCTGCGTTCCTGAATTATTCAGGTCGACATAAACATTGCCATTGGCAATATCATAGCAAACCCGAATCTCGGGATTGATGCGTAAATCCTGATTACGATTCAGGTCACCTTTGAAATGTCGATGAAAGCCATTGGGGCCCAGCACCCACAGATCATATCGCCCCTGATTGTCTTTTTGCGCATTCCAAACATCATCCAGACTTTTACCTGCTTCTACAATATAACGGCGCGGAACCCGATTTAAATTTAATGTGTCGTAGACATGAAAGACCGCACCTTGGCTGCCTGTATTTGAAAATAGTAGCTTGACCGTTCCATCGTTCAGGCAACGTGCACTGGTATGTAGTTCATAAGGCAGTGCTTTAGAACGACGAATACCGCTGACCTGAATGGGCAATTGTAAATTGCTGGGAATAGGTACATTAGGTAGTTTTTGTTGTGCATCACGGAGTTGATCGGCTTGCTCTCTGGTTTGTTTGCCGTTGAGTTGCGGTAACACCTCTTCATTCGGGGTTTTAAAGTTAAAGGCGGAACTGAGATCACCACAGATGGCCCGGCGATACGGGCTGATATTGGTTTCTTTAACACCAAAACGTTTTTCCAGAAACATCAATACCGAGGTATGGTCAAATACTTGAGAGTTCACAATTCCCCCACGACTCCAAGGTGAAATCACAAACAGGGGAACACGAGGACCTGGCCCATACACCCCCTTGTCTTTTTCAGGTTGGCTAGTACTACCCGGTGGAGCATCATGCACATAGTATTCATGACGCATATCGGTCTGGCTTAGCGTTGATTTACCTGCATACGTGTTATCCGCTTGTAATGTCGGTGCTGAGGGAGAGGGAACATGATCAAAATAACCATCATTTTCATCAAAATTGATCAGGAATACGGTTTTGCTCCACACTTCAGGCACTGCTGTTAATGCATCTAAGATTTCCTGAATAAACCAGGAGCCTTGTACTGGGCTAGATGGGCCAGGATGTTCACAATAAATGGACGGGGCATTGATCCAAGATACCTGTGGCAATTTTCCAGTTTTGATATCATTTTTAAACGCATTCAGGAACTCTTCAGGCGTATTACCCGGCAAGGTATTGGCAATGCCTTTATACAGTGGATTCTTGGCATTATCGGTTGTTGCATCATAGGCTTTGTACGGCAGTTTTTGTGCAGCCTTGTTATAAGGACTATTGGGTGCGCCACCACTGGAAACCGGATAGCCCGACTCGATATTGGCTTTTCTAAAGGTGCGGAATGCACCTAACATGTTATCGCCCCATTCATCAGGCATATTTTGATAACAAATCCAGTTGATTCCAGCTTCTTCGAGTCGTTCCGCATAGGTTTTCCATGTATAACCGACATCAACCGTTTTGGGATCACCATCAATCCAGTCCCATTCATTATTCACAAATGCGGTACTGGTTGGGACTGCACCATTGGTTCCGGTCAAATGGAACGAACGATTGGCATCTGTACCGGTATGCATGGAACAATGGTAAGCATCACAAATCGTAAACGCATTGGCCAAGGCAAACTGATAAGGAATTTCCTGTTCCTTAAAATAACCCATGGCATAGTCCGTTTTATAGCTTGGCCAGTTGGTCATACGACCATTGTCCCAGGCTTTTTGGCTATCGACCCAAGTATGGTGAGTGCCGGGCGCACGTTGGGCATTATTGCTGGAACCATCTAAATGGAATGGAGTTAACAGGGCACCATTACTGCGTTGTTGCTGCCAAACTGTACGACCATTCGGTAATGGAATGGTGAGGCGATCAGCAAAGCCCCGGACCCCTTTCAGTGTGCCAAAATAATGGTCGAATGAGCGATTTTCCTGCATCAGGATCACCACATGCTCAACGTCCTGAATCGTTCCGGTTTTATTGTTAGCCGGAATCGCTAGAGCTTTTTGAATACTTGCTGGAAAAGTGGTTAAAGCGGCAGCACCAAAACCTGTTTTAAGTGTGTTTGCTAAAAATTGACGGCGATTAATCACGCGATTTCCTCTTATTGTTCTTTATGGTTATGGTGCACAGCGCATCACAGGTTTTTTGGCATCATCAGGTTTCGCTGCAACCTGATCGTCATTTGAATCATTACAGGCGGTGAGTGCCAATAGCACGGGAACAATTGCAAGGCAGGGGAGCCATCGTTTCATTTTTTGTAACATCTGCTTCATCCAGAATAAAGATGTCAACACTCTAGGCAGTGCTGATGACAGCATGGTGTCATCTAGATGAAGATTCCTTGACGTTTCATCGCTATATGAATGAGGAATAGAAGATGGAGCATGCGAATTTAGATGGGGGGAATACTCACCCATCTAAAGTGATAGGGATTTGATCAATGCCAGCCATATGATGGACAGTCAACTGCTTTGACTGTCCATGGAGAGCTGAATTTTTGAATTAAAGCGGATGCATCTTGTCATCAAAATTTTCGAGTATTGGAAACTCAAGCGGCTGTAGCGCATCGAGTTGAGACACATAGTGCTCAAAATCAATTAGCAGTTTTTGTCGGGCTTCGTTGCTGATATAGGGTACGTGATAAGCGATAAAGGGCGGTAACACTTCAAACCCGGCATAAGCCAATGTCCCACGCTGGATCGGTGCAAGATAATGTTCAATCGGCCCGTGAATGGCATTTTCACCAAACATATGCTCACGACCACCTAACGTTAAACACAGCATGGCTTTTTTCCCACGCATACCGCCGTGGTTGTAAAAGCGTTTTCCGCCATAAAATAGTCCTGATACAAATACACGGTCAATCCAGCCCTTTAAGATGGCGGGAACGGAAGTCCAGTACAAAGGAAAGCTCAATATTAGCAGGTCTGCACGTTGTACTTTTTCAAGTTCGGTCTGGATATCCGGTGAAAACTGCTGATGCTTGAAGGCATGACGCTGTTCTAAGGCATAATTTAGGTAATCAGGCTGGTTTAAGCTTTCAAAATCATCTTGAGAAGCCACAGGGTTAAAATTCATGGCATACAGGTCAGAAAGTTCAACGTGATGGCCGAGTTTTTCAAATGTTTCCTGTGCTTTATTCTTTAACGCTGCGGTAAACGATAAGTTTTCTGGATGGGCATGAACAATCAGTATATTCATTGGTAAGTCACATTCATAAACACATTTTAGATAAATCAACTATGCCGAAAAGCTTAAAACTGGCATAGTTCATAAGCTGCCAATATTTACCATTTCACGCCAATTTATCCTTAAGTCATGGAACGAGAATGAATCCAGAATTACCCGGAAGCTATGTCAACTTATTGGTTGATGTCGTTGGAAAGTGGAATGTTTCACCTCAGCAAATGCTGGCTGGTACAGGCATTCAGGTCCAAAAACTGGATGCGCCATTTTGGTATGTTGACCTGAATATCTTCAATTATTTACTAGAGAAAGCAGCTACATTAACCCGGGAACCTGCAATTAGTTTATACCTTGCCCGAGACATGCGGGTGTCTTGCTATGGCAATGTAGGAATAGCGGCGACCACCGCACCTACCTTAGGCGATGCGATCGAGATTTTAGAGCAATTTATTGGTTTACATTGTGCCGTTTTTAAACCTCGGCTTAGGATTGATGGGGAGAGAGTGCATTTATATTTTGCTCAGCCTTTATCTCAGGAGCGATTAAATCAGCATGCCACTTGTTTTCTGATATTTGGTTTTGGACAAATTCTGCAAAATCTTGCTCAAGTTAATCTGGAAATTGATTATAAATTTCAGCAAGATCAGCCTGATTTTTATAAAAGAATCCATCCAGACAAGAATTCAAACGTAGCGTTCTCTACTGAAGCGGATTGCCTGACTTTTAAGCAAGAATACTTACATTTACCCCTCAAAACTGCAGATGCCATGCTTGCGCGTTTAAGCAGACAACAGTGCCTGCAGGATGCACAGAAACTGGCAAAAAAAAGGATGGATAAGGATCGTCTGGATGCTGTGATTAAGGCCATGATTTATGATGAACATGAGGGCTTTTTATCGATCAAACAAGTTGCAGGGAAACTGCATATTTCAGAAAGATCATTGCAACGGCAATTGGCACAGCAGCAAACAACGTTTCAGACGTTATTGGCTGAAGTGCGTAGACAGCAGGCCGAGTATTTATTAAAACAGCCAAAGATCACTATTCAAGAGGTGGCAGATCATTTGGGCTATGCGGATATTTCTCATTTTTCACGTGCATTTAAACGCTGGACCAATGTGACGCCTAGGTTCTATCGGGAAGTAAGCATTGGTCATTCTTCGTATTAAGAGTTAGCTCCACCAATAGCGTAGAATATGGAAAAAGATCGGCGCAGAGAAACAAATTGAATCGATACGATCTAACATGCCGCCATGACCTTGAATCAATTGTCCCCAATCTTTTACACCCCGGTCACGTTTGATGGCTGACATTACCAGCCCTCCAAAGAAACCAAAAATACATATAATCAAGCCGATCAAAGCTGCTTGCCAGTAATTAAATGGGGTGAGTGATGACATCAATACACCCAGAGCTGTTGCCAGAATGATACCGCCAATCAGGCCTTCTACGGTTTTTGATGGAGAAAGTGTCGGCGCTACTTTATGTTTTCCAAAAAGTTTGCCACAAACATATTGCAATACGTCAGAAGCTTGAACCACCATAATCAACCAAATCGCCAACCAAATTTTTTCACCTTTAAATTCGGGTAAATCGAGGTTTAACAGGGCAGGGACATGGGAAATACAGAATACGCTTACCATTAAACCCCACTGAATCTTGGCACTCCTTTCCAAAAAGTGTGTAGTATCTTCGAGCTTTAGACTGGCAATGGGAATAAGTAAAAAGACATAAAGCGGAATGAAAATCGAAAATAGTCCGTACCAGTTGGTATAGACCAGATAGTATTGATAAGGAATAACAAAGTAGAACGCGATCAGCAAAGGCAGATAGTCACCACGCCGTGTGGGTAATAAGCTAATAAATTCGCGTAGCGCAAAAAATGAAATGACACCAAACAAGATAATAAAAGCGGTTTTACCCAATAGAATGGCTACCGCCAAGACAATCAGCATGATCCACCAGGCATTGATACGGGCATTCAAGTTATCAATCACTGGGGATGGCTTTGTTCCAGCTTTTTGTTTGAGAATAAAGCCAATACTTGAGGCAACGATTAAAATCACGGCAAAGATTGCAAACAGTAGATAGGTTTGTTGTAGGTTGTCCAGACTCATTGATTCTCTGCCTCTTTTAATTTTAATAATTGCTGCTGAGCATGTTTTAAAAACTGCTCTTTATCTGAGAATTGATTGAGCACTAAAGGTTTGCCGAAGATAACCGTAGAAAGTAGGGGTAAAGGAATAAATGCACCTTTGGGCATCACCCGTTTTAGGTTGGAAATCCAGACAGGTACGACTTCAACATTGGGGAACTGTTGGCTGAGATGATATAGACCACTTTTAAATTCAAGTAGTTCGATATCATCATTTAAGTTCCGAGTTCCTTCTGGAAAAAAAATAATGGAATAGCCTTCCGTCAAGACATCTTTCACCGGCTGTAACGGATCTTGCTGATCACTACGATTACGTTGGATGGTCACACCGGAAAATGTATCTTGGATTAAAAAACGTCTAAATCCATCTTTTAGCCAATAATCAGACGCTGCAATTGGACGAGTTTTTCGACGAATGTGAATTGGTAAGGACGACCATAATAAAATGAAGTCAATATGACTATTATGGTTAGCATAGTAGATACGTTGTTTAAGTTCGGGCTCACAACCTACCCACAAGCTTCGTGCGCCTGTCAGTAAACGAGCACCGCGACGGGTAAGAAATGCGATAAAACGAGCAACGGTTTGCGTGATTATATTTTTTTTCATTCAAGCTTCATCTATGCGCTAATTTATAAAAAAGGATAATAAATAGAGAATATTGTATTAAGACAATAGCAACCTGTATTTTCAAGAGTCTTAAGCAACCTTTGAAGCGTTCAGGCCAATCACGACCTGTTTTACTGGAGGGCACCAATTTCAAATTTAATAGCGATTGATCCAGTTGCTGAGTAAGACTTTCTATCTCCTCAGACCGCTCAATCATATGCTGTACCAGACCGCGATCAAACTCAATCCGAATAAATAGATAATGGTGAAGCGCCAATAAAGCACTAACAAGTAAAAGAGGAATTATGATCTGCATTTTCGAAAATAAAGATAATGCGATGATGGAGAAAATAAAAGCTAAATATCCTGATTTTAAGAGACTCTGACTTTGCTTGAGTAATTGGTTAACTACGACAAAATTCATTTTCATTGCTGTATCTCCTGAGCGAGCAGCTCTTGGAAACATTTAATTTCAGTAATATGTATCTCACTCAAAACAATCCAGGGACGCGATCGTTGAATTAGAGTAATGGCTTCATCAACTCCAGAGACATAGTTTTGCTGTAATAACCATGCAATCAATACACTACAACTACGTGAATAGCCAAGCGCGCAAAAGATCAGAACTTTATGTGTTCGATTGGTTTGTATCAAAGGTTGCATAAAACGGTCAAATGTTTCTGCGGCTAATAGTAATTGTGTGCTCTGCATAGGGATTAAATCTAAGGTCTTCAATTTTTCATAGTGTTGTACATGCTGATTTACCGCCAATTCAGCACAGCAGTCAAATAAAGCATCGTATTGTCTGGTGTGTTTCGCAGATGGGATACGACCAAGATAAACCTCTACGCCGTTGAGCTGCAGAACCAGAGAGTCTTGTGGGTGACGACGGGTCCACAATCGACTATTCAACCATGCAAATAGAAAATAGGGTGCCAATAACATCCATGAGGCAACCGTCATTTGACCGTTTCGTTGTTTTTGAAAAATATGAGGCCGAACTGTGAAATAGGCCAGGGCTACCAAGAACAGGGAAATGGCTGGATATAACATCCATAACCAAATATCTTTAAATAAAAATGCAGGTATAATACACAGCAAGGCACCGATTAGATAAAAAGTACCTAATTTTAAGTGTTTAGGTGTAAATTGCTGTACAGAATCTTTCTGATAAGGTGCTTTCACTGAGAGTGGAAATAGCCATAAACATAGCGAACCAGCCAATAAACCCAAAGGTATATCAATAAAATGATGCTGCCATGTGGTTAAGACGGACAGTCCGATTAACAACGACCAAATATGAACTAACCAACGATATTTCGGATTGATATGACGACGATAAAAATCCCACAGAATAACCAGTAAGACGATATGCAATGACGGCGCTTGGTTAAAGGGTTTATCAAAACCCATCAGCACCTCGAACCACAATCCAAAAAAACCCTGTAACTCCGCACGATCAAAACTGAATTTTAAGGGGTAAATTAAAAAGCAGCTGATAGAAATAACCTGAGCTGTAAATAGCCTAAGCATATGTTGTCTTAATTCAAATTTATTCCAGCACAATAGCAAAGATAAGCCATAAAAAAGGTCAATCGACCAATAAGGCACAATCGTCCAGGCCCAAAGAGGAATATGATGCTCCCATGAAAAAACAATACTTGGAACATCGTTTAGGCTGGATGCATATTGATTTGCAAAACCATAGGTTAAAAAGAAAAATGGAGCTAAAAAGACTAAGCAGAGTAGTCCCCATTTCCATGTACCTGATTGGCGGTCTAAAATATTATTTTGCATAAAAGTCTTTGTTTAAATTTTTTGAGCAACCGAAACTGTAAAAATTCCAAATTCATCAATACATTGATCTACTTTTTTAAAGCCCGCCTGTTCAACCAGTGCATCCATTTCAGCTTGTGAGCGTAAACGCATGACCCAGGCATCACCTTGACGATGCGAGGTGAGAGCACGTGCAATAAACTCTTGTTGTGGGTGCCAGATTTGCCCCGTGTAAATCAGGAAGCCACCTTGTAACATGGCCTGATGAATACCTGAGAGTGATTGTCTTAATAAGTCATTATCACTAAACAGCTCATAAAGTCCGGATACAATGACTAAATTTGGCTTGGGCTTAACTTTGGCCAATGATGCAGTATCAAACGCATCGCCTAATTCAAATTGAGCAATATTGTCCAGTTTCCGTTCTTGAATCAATGCTGTGCCTGATTCGACATTTAACTCACTATAATCTCGCAATAATACCGATTTAGGTGGCGTTGCGAGCTCACTGACTGCATCTAAAATATATCGGCCATGACCAGCAGCAATATCCAGAATTCGCACATCCTTACGTTGTTTAGTCAAAATTTTTGCATATTTTGCCAATAACTGCTCAATATGCTGTTTACGCACGCGGATACCACGCCAACCAATTGCATTCAAATACTGCTGGTCAATGATATTGCCCAGAATATTCTTGCTTTCACCTTGATTTCGATAGACAAAATCTAAGGTGCTGCCGGAGTCATAACCCGTATCTTCACCAATCTTCAGGCCATGTGAGAATTTACTGCCGAGTTTTAAATTGCGTTTGGTTAAGTTCCAAAACAAATTCTTGATTGAAGAAGCGGGCAGTGGACTACTGAGTTGCTCGGCAGTTGCACAGCTTGAACCAATTTTATCGGCATTCAGTACATCTGGAGCCTGATAATCTTCTGAAAAGCTTTGCAAAATAAAACGGCGGATTTTTTCGATTGCAATATGACGATCTTTTTCACCTAAGGTATCGTGATAAAAACCTTCCAGAATATGAAACTCTTTACGTGGATGAGGAAGTTTTTCATAAAATTGTTGTTGTGGCTTACGGAATACGACAAAGTCTGATCCAGAACATAAAACTTGAGTGGGAACAAAGATATTCTGTGCGTCATTTATGATACGTTCCGATGCTGCATATAAGCCTAAAAGCATTCTTACAGAAATGGCCTTGGCGATCTGCGGATCTGTATCGTAGGTTTTTGCACGCTCAATATCATGCGTTAACATGTTCGCTTTTACATAACTGGTAATAAAGAAATTACCTTTAAGTTTGCTTAAGACCGATAAACCTGTTTTTGCAAATGGTACATAGAGTTTAATGTCAAATGCAGGTGAAGCGAGACATAAAGCTCTGATTTTTGGCGCATAATCATGCACCCATGTTGCAGCCAAAACAGCCCCAACGCTTTGACCAATGACGGCGATATTGGTTGATAGAATGTTATACGTCGATTCAATATGTTGTACAAAAGATTGAATATCTTTCACACAAGCAGAGAAACTTGGTGCATCACCACGTAAACCAGGTGAGTCTCCATGTCCGCGTGCATCCCATGCAAAGAAATCAAACTCTGGCAAATTAAGCTCTTTGACTAAATGTGCCATACGTCCCGAATGTTCATGGCCGCGATGGAATAAGATAATTGCTTTTTTAGTGTCATGTTCTATAGCAGCTGGCCAATATTGATAAGCTAATTGGTTATCATCATGAGTAGTAAATACATGTTTTTGTGAGACTTGCATCTGATTTTCCTTAGATTTTAATACTATTTTTAATCCGGTTATAAATTGTCAAAATCAACAGTACTGCAATAAAAAGAAGTATTCCATTGCAGAAATAAAATATTGAATTTAAATAGTTATTTTCTTTTAAATACGAACTGAAACTGACACATAGTGCAATTAAACTAAACCAAAATGCACGATCACTTTTACCCATAGGACCATCATAACGGCGTTCCTGACCAATTAAAGGTGCCATAACACCCGCATATTCACTCAGAATCGCCAGAAATACAACCACTCCCAATAGGAAGGAATTAATAAAGGCTAAGCCCAAAAAACATAGGTAAAGTGCTGAATCGGAGATGACATCGCAGATTTCATTTAAATAAGCGCCAAGTTTTGTTTGTTGATTAAACTCACGTGCGAGCATGCCATCAATGGCATTAAATCCCATACGAAGGAGCATCCATACCGGAAATAACAAAAACAGGATTACAGGCTGGTGGTTGATAGACACATAGTATAAAGCGATTGCTAGCATTACAGAGATGAACATCGCTGAAAGGGTAATTTGATTGGCTGTAATTTTTTTTAAATAAAGCCATTTCACAAATGGACGAAGTAGGTTTTGAAATGTAGGTTTAAGTTGGTAAATTGAAGGCATTGTTATTAATTTAGACATATTTATATAATGAAAACATTGTGTTTAATATTTAAGATTATGTCAACAAACATTGTAATCTAAGACCAAAAAGTAATTATAAAAGTGTTTAGATATCAGTTTGTTGAATTAATTCTACTGCACTTATATCCACCTGAAATCTAGTTCAAAATTTAATTTATGTTTAATAAACAACAAATTTAATTACTTAGAGCATTAAAATTATAACTTATAAAATATTTGGTTCATGAACCTAGCTATGAATACATATTTTCCTACTAAAAAGATCTTAAGAATAGACTAATTTTTTTTAGGAGAGTGGTGGCAGTCCACCACTCATTAAAATGCTGAAGTCAGGGTTTTGATAACTATGATTTCTGTTTGGCTTTTTGGCGTAAGACATATAAATATAAGCTTTCTACTTTTTCACGCGCCCATGGCGTGGTACGCAAGAATCGTAACGATGACTTAACACTTGGATCTATACAAAAACATCTAATTTCAATTTTACGACTTAAGCCTTCAAAGCCACCGTAATAATCCAATAACTCATCCAAAATATCAGCAAGTTTTTTGCCGTGTAGAGGGTCATTGGAGGCATTCATAATAGATCAACTATATTTGGGGAGACCATCATTATAACCTGAGCTAGTTGAAAAATGAGAGGGTTAGCATTTAAGCGTAATTTACATAGAAAGTTATAGCTTATCTTTTCTATTAATGTGTACTGAAATAAGCAGGAGACATTCACTTGGGCGATTCTAGTCAGCCGACTTGTAAAAATCTTCTGCCATTTAATTTAGTGTCTTAAAATCTAGACCTTTGTTTTTATGGAATGAGAACTCGAAGTCAGCAACGTGAATATCTACGATCATAATTCACGTTGCTGAGTTGTAGCTACAAACAATGACTTGCGTAGCAGTGCTACTCAGGCTACAGCCTTTAGATACTCTATTTAACTTATGTTCACCTAAAATCTAGTTCATAAGTTATTTTTAAAATATATTTATTAATTTCAATGTATTAAATAAAAATAATAGTAGGTTATTAAAATCAAGTTCATGAACTTAGGCAAAATCATAAATATCCAATAAATTTATATTCCAAAATCAAATAAAAGACTGTTCTGTATATTTAACACCCACTTGATAATGATTTTCATTTGTATGTATTGTGAAATATGTAAATATTGTATAAATTTCGCATGATTTTTTGTTAAATTTAGTTAAACAATAGCAATGTATAAAAAAGTAATCCTTGGCTGTTTGTTGGGCTATATTCCTATTCTT
Organism: Acinetobacter courvalinii; assembly: GCF_014635545.1. Lineage (GTDB taxonomy): Bacteria > Pseudomonadota > Gammaproteobacteria > Pseudomonadales > Moraxellaceae > Acinetobacter > Acinetobacter courvalinii. The sequence goes on along the minus strand of NZ_BMDA01000001.1, from coordinate 1,231,397 downwards.
AGCTTTGCAGTAGAAGACGTTTCTCTCCCAGAAGTAATTCGACAAGATCAACGCTTAAATGAATTAAAGAAACAACTTCTTGAGCAAGATCCACAAATAGCACCGCAACAGAAACAATCTCATCGTTATACGATACAAGATATAGTTGTAGAAGAAACTCCTTGCTTTCCGATTAACAAGATCACACTTTCAATAAAAAATAATCTTAACCAACAGTACCAAGCTGATGATTTTTCTTACTTAATAAAAACGCTTAACAATCATAAAAAGGGAATAATTGGTAAGTGTATAGGTACGCAAAGTCTTCAAAATCTCGTTCGCTATTCTCAAAATGAATTGATGAAACGGGGGATGATTACTAGTCAAATTACAGCTCTACCTCAAGATTTGAATACTGGCCTTTTAGAACTACAACTAGAACTTGGTCGATTGCATAGAATTATTAGAGCAAATGAACAACCCTCAAAATTAGAACTTAATAGCGCATTACCGTTTAAAGAAAATGATGTCCTCAATTTACAACAATTAGATCAAGGTTTAGAAAATCTAAAACGTACCACAAACCGCACTTTAGATATTCAAATTATTCCAGCCTCAACTGAAGAACAGACAGAACTTAATGGCTATAGTGATTTACTGATAAAGGCAGAGCCATTGAAAAAGCTCAACTTTAATATTGGTGTAGATGACTCGGGTAGTGAGACTACAGGAAAATATATTGGAAATATTGGTATTGGCCTAAATAGCCCATTTCATCTCAATGATGCTTTTAATCTGAATTTTAGTCATTCTTTGGATGATTTTAAAAAGAATAGGAACCAAAACTATTTTATTAGTTATCAAGTTCCTATTCACAATTATGAATTAAATGCCAGCTTTAACCAATCAGAATATGACCAATATGTGGCAGGTTATAACTCACCGATTCTTTATAGTGGTAAAACGCAGCAGAGTAATTTGACACTATCACATCTTTTAAGTCGTGGGAGCCATTATAAGACTAGTCTTTATGGAAAAGCCTATCATAAGCGTAGCCAGAACTTTATTGAAAATATTGAGGTCGAAGTACAACGTCGTCAAACCTCAGGCTGGAATATTGGATTACAACATCGTCAATATTTTGGCGTGGCCTCATTAGATTTTGGTCTGGATTACCGTCATGGTACAGGGGCTCTTAATGCAAAACCTGCAGCAGAAGAGCAAATTCGAGATATCTATGGCAACTTACGTCCTTCCGAAGGTTATGCACGGGCTCCACTTTGGAGTGCAGACCTACGTTTAAATTATCCCTTCCAAATTTTAGATTATCCAGTGCAATACCGTTTGAGCTGGAAAGGTCAATACGCGCCAAAAATCCTAGTTCCACAAGATCGTTTCTATATTGGTGGAAGGTATAGCGTAAGAGGATTTGATGGAGACATCATGCTTTCTGGTGATAACGGACATTATCTACAGCAAGAGATGAGCTTTAACTCCTCAATCCCCAATACACAGTTTTATTTCGGTATTGACCAAGGTTGGGTCAATGGTCGAAACAGCATTCCTGACAATAGACATCTACTTGGTACTGTCTTTGGATTAAGAAGTTATTACCAAGGTATTTATTTAGATGCTTTTGCAGGTCATGGGCTCATTGCGCCCAAAAATCTTGATAAGGATTGGGTAACGGGCTTTAGCCTGAGTTACTCATACTAAGTTATTAGATTTACTGATTTATTTAAACTATCACTTTAGAATATAGCTGAACCCAAATGAACAAAAATCGTTACCGTATTATCTATAACAAAGCTCGTCAAATGTTTATGGCTGTAGCTGAAAATGCAAAAAGCCAAACAAAAACTTCGGGGCAATCGACGAGTACTGTTACTGAAACAAAAGATCAAGCATTTCATCAACTTTGGCATGTAAAAGCTTTAGTGGCGAGTATGAGCCTGTGGATGCCACTTTCAACCGTATATGCAGGGATGGTGGCTGATCCAGGAGCGAATGCTGCGAACCGTCCTGTGATTGGAGTTGGACAAAATACGCAAAAACAGAATGTACCTGTGATTAATATCCAAACACCAAATGCTAGTGGTGTATCACATAATATTTATAAAGAGTTCGATGTTCCAACACAAGGAGCCGTGCTCAACAATAGCCGTGCTGGGGCTGCTTCAAGCATTGTCGGTAGTGTGGGGGCCAATCCATATCTTCAAAAAGGTGAAGCGCGTGTCATTCTTAACGAGGTGAACTCAGCAATCGCCTCAAAATTCGAAGGAAATCTAGAAATCGCGGGTCAGCGAGCTGATCTTATCATTGCAAACCCTGCTGGAATCAATATTAAAGGTGGCGGTTTTATTAATGCAAATAAAGCCATTCTTACTACCGGGAAACCGCAATTTAATGCAGATGGGTCAATTAAAGAGTTCATCGTTGATCAAGGTAAAATCACAATTTCCGCAAATGCTGGTTCCAATCTTGGCTTAGGTGGTACAGCAAATAACAATGCAAACTATGTTGATATTTATACCCGTGCATTAGAACTAAATGCTCAAGTCCATGCTAACGATGATATTCAGGTTATTACAGGTGCAAATACCATTAGTGCGGACTTAATGAAAGTTGAAGCTAAAACCTCCACTGTCGCAGCACCAAGCATTGCAATTGATGTTAAAGCTTTAGGTGGTATGTACGCCAATAACATTTATTTGATGGGAACAGAAAAAGGTTTAGGTGTAAATAACGCAGGAACATTACAAGCCGTAAATAATCTTGTAGTTACCAGTGCTGGAAAAATTGAGCATAGCGGAACAATCAGTTCAACCAGTAAAACTCAAAGCCTGGTGAATATCCGTACGACGAATACAGGTGCCGCAGGTGATATTAATTCTTCTGGTAGTATCAATGGTTATGGGATTTTAAATATTGATGCTGGAAATGACATCAATGTTAATGCAAAAGGTATTACCCTGAATTATGAGGGTGTTGCGTCATCACCTTTAATACTGAGTGCAAAAGGAAACTTTAATTTAGCCGCGGGCACAAAGGTTGCCAATTTAGGTGCTTTAGGCGATTTGTATATCGATGCTGAAAATATCACATTAGGCGCAGATACGGAGCTTCGAAGTAACCGAGGTTCAGCGGTGGTACAAGCCAATAACAGCCTTGTTTCAAATAAAGCTGGTTTTGTTGCTGCAAAAGATTTAACGCTTAGTGGCAATGCGAATTTAAAGCTTACAGATACCCGACTACATGCATCAACGGGTGATATCTATTTACAATCTACTTCAAAAGACAATGTTAGCAATGATATTAATGTCCAAGGTGGTTCTGTTTATGCAGCTAAAGGATTAACTGTCTATTCAGATAAAGACGCGATCATAAATAATCTTAACTTTCTGAAGAAAGCGAATAGTACACAAGCACAAGTGAACAGTATTAATGTCTATGCAGGCAATAATCTGACCTTTAGTACGACGAACCAGGAATTTCCTTATACTAGTGGCAAGATCCAGTTAGGTGCTGGCAATCTGTTGACGCTAGAAGGTAAAGACCAAAACTCTAAGTTGTCTGGCGGTGGTGGACTCAAACTTTCTGGAAAGAACATCACCACCAAGAGTATTTATATGACGGGTTCTGGGGCGAATGGTGTTGATATTATCAGTGATGGAGGAGATATCCTCTTGGATCAAGGAAGCCGAATTTGGGGTAATACTGGGGATATTAATATTAATGCCTTAAATGGAAATATTACTGCGAATAGCCTCAAAGCAACAACGGGCGGCAAGATTGCGATACTTGCCAATAAGAATGTTGAACTTAACTCTTTACAAAAAACTGCGACGCCTGTAGCTGGAAAAGATACCTTAACCACTGATAAAAGCGTAATTGGTGGTCAGAAAGGCGTTACCATCGGTTCAATTGGTGAGGGTAACGTTAAGATAAATGCCACTAATTTAACTGCTCAACAAGGTGAAATTCAGCTTACCAGCCAGAATGGCCTTACTCTCGATAAGAATGTAGATGTCATTCTAAAAAATGATACTTTAAGCAATGGCGTTGTAAGCAGTGTTTTAAATGGACAAGCCATTTCAATAGATAATAATAAATCCAATATCCAGATTGCAGATACACAGTTAACTGCAACAACCGGCAAGCTTTTGGTCAGTAATAAAGTCGGCATGACCACAATAAAAGATAGTGTTTTGACTTCAAAAGGCAATACAGAGCTTCATGCAAAAGATTTACTTACCTTGCAGGGTGTAACAGCTACTTCAGATCAACACTTAGCCGTGAACTCAGGTCGTACAGTTTATATTAATGCAGAGTACACACCTTCCACGGTATGGATCCCAAATAAAGTCACCAACTTAACTTCTAAAGGCGTTACTTCTGTAACAGCGACAGGTAATCAAGTATTACAAAATGCCAATATCACAGGTGGTGCTGTGTTAATGGAGGCTGGTGGTTTTATTCTTGGTCAAACAGGAATGAACTATAACGCTACAGGCAGTGACTTACTGAAAAATGATGCAAAACTGAATAATTTAAATGGTGACTTGAGTATCCAGACAGGTAGTGATCTGACGATCGATCCGACAAAACATAAGTTGATGGCGGTTGGAGATATTGATTTAGTTTCGAAAAAAGGAAACTTAATTCTAAAAGGATACGGAGGCACTGCTGGCAATGGCTCGGAAAAAGTTGTCTCTTTAAATACAGCAAATGGAGGAATCAATTTACAAGGAAACAAGATTGAGCTGCAAGGTTCAAAATTAAGCGCCGATAAAGATATCTCGATTGTTTCAACCAGTGGTGATTTGACTGTTGATGGGGTCAAAAATAGTATAAATGGAAAAAACTCATTATTTAAGATTAATGAATTAAATGCTGATAAAAATACTCTATTAAACTCACAAAATAAAATTATATCATCAGCAGAATATAAGCAAGCTATAAAAGATATAGATAGTACAGTCAATAAATTTAATTCATTCTTATATGATGACACTAAAGGTGGAACAAGAGGATATACAGATTTAAAAACAGCAGATGAACTAGAAAAAAAACTGTATGATAAAATTAAAGATTTTGAAAAAAAATATCCAAATAACGTGAAGGTTAGTTGGGGTATTGATGACAAATATGTTGAATATATTATTGTTGATGTAAACATGCCATATTCAAATTTGATTGATGATTTAAATGATAAATTAAATTTTTTCAATCAATATTTGAACGGCTATGAACACCAGGGAGCTGCAATTACTAGTAATAATGGGAATATTAATCTTGTGTCATTTAAAGGTGCAAGTATTAGTGGTGCAACTATAGATGCTAAAAAAGGTTCAGTTCTGATTGAGGCAGCAGGAACATTAGCTAATCAGGAATATCAGATTCAAGGTGAATATAAGAGCGATAAGTTAAACAGTGTCAAACAAGGAAAAATTAATGGAAGTATTATCATTGATGCAACCCAAGACTCTTATGAAATTGGTCAAGCGACTGATGATAACTACAACTGGCGTAGCCCATTAAACCCAACGTCGATAAATGGTGACAAAGGCGTTAAAATTAAAGCAACAGGTGAGACAGCAACTGATAATCTAATATTGCAAGGTGTTGGTATTACATCGAATAATGGTAATGTTGATATTGAAGCTTATAAGAATATCATCTTTGATGTTGCTGTTGAAAACAGCTATGACAAGAGTAAGAAAACAGAAACCAAACGTAAATGGTATGGTAAGAAAAAGACCATAACAACTATTACAACTGCTGAACGTGTTGGTGGGGTTTCTGTTGATATTGAAGCAAAAAATATCAATATTAAAAGTAAAGAGCCTAAAGTTGGAGAGCAAACTGGACCGCATCGTACCAGTATTGATATGTATTCGAGTCAATTAATGGCAAATGGTGGTAAGGTTACGATTTTAGCAGGCGGTGATATTAACCTTTTAACTGCTAATAATGTTTCTAAAGATACTCTTGATATTAGTAAAAGTAGTTCATGGGCTGGCATTAAACTTAATAAATCCAAATATACTAGCACCCGAAATATCAAATCAGAGTTACCTGCTGTTTTAGAAGCAAGTTATATCGGTGCCCAAGCAGATGGGAGTATTGTCTTAAAAGGCACTGAGTTTAATTATTTGGAAGGTGCAGAGATCAAAGCTGGTGAGACAATTTCATTGCAGACTGCATCAAAACTCGTAGAGGAAACACTGAATAAAACAAGCAACAGTGTTGTTTGGCAATCAATGCAAGATAAAGGTTCAGTTACTGAAACCGCAAAACTACCAAACTTTAATGGCCCTTCGACTCCTGTTTTTAAAGCAGCTGGTGGGCTAGTAGTTCAAATTCCACTTGGGGAAAAAGATCAAAATAAAGTTCAACTGAAAGATGAGATTTTAAAACTTGCTAATCAACCCGGTAATCAATACCTAAAAGACTTTGTAAATAGGAATGATGTCGATTGGCAAAAAGTAATTCTTACCCAAAAAGACTGGGATTACAAGTCTCAAGGATTGACCGCGGCAGGCGCAGCGATTTTGGCGATTGTGATTGCTGCTGTATCTGGAGGCGCTGGTTTAGGTGCTTTATTGGGGACCACAGGAACAGTGACTAATGCAGCTTTATTGAGTTTAACAACACAAGCTTCGATTAGTTTAGTCAATAACGGTGGTGATATTACTCAGACCCTGAAAGATCTAGGAAGTAAAGAGTCGGTAAAAAGTTTAGCTGCGACGGTAGTCACTGCTGGCTTGATGAGTCAAGTAGGCTCAGCTTTAAATTTAAAACCAGATAGTGCAGTACTTACAGATCGTCTAATTAATAACTTTACAAGTTCAGTCGGCTCCACATTAGTGCAAACAGCTATAAATGGTGGAAACTTAGAAGATAATTTGAAAGTTGCTTTATTGTCTGGTTTAGCTGGAACTTTACAGGGGGAAATGGCAAATAACATTAAAGGTTTAGAAGATGTCAATTATATTGCCCATAAATTGGCTCATGCATTAGCAGGTTGTATTGCTGGTGCAATACAAAAGCAATGTGAAGCAGGAGCGATTGGTGGGGCTGTGGGCGAAATTGTTGCTAGTTTAAGTCCTCCTTCCAATGGTTTGTTATATACAGAAGAAGAAAAACAAAAAATCCTATTAGTTGGGCAACTGACATCAGGTGTTATTGCTGCTTATGCTGGATATGATGTAAGTACTGCATCTAATTCTGCAAATATTGCACTCACAAACAACGCATTCAATGAAAAGAAAGTTAAGCAGTTACTAGAGCAAGCAAAAGGATATATGGGGGAAAAAGGAGGAGAAGCATTAGATGCTGTTAGTAGAGGCATTGCCAAAGGTGATATAAAAGCTTTAAAAAATGCTCAAACTCAGATAGCAGAATATTTATTAAAAAAAGCAGATTCTGGTGGGTTATCGCAAGCTGAAATGGTTACATTTGGTACCTTATATGCATTGAATGAAGCTTTATTTCCAACAAATATTCTAGATGTCATTCCTGGCGCAGGTAAGGCCGTTGGAAAAGGTAATGATCTATTAAAAGGAATTAGAGCTACTGCACCAGTTTCAGCAGCGTCAGCCACTGCAAGATTAGGTTTGCGAGAAGACTTAGCAAAATTGGCAAATATCCCTCGGAATATTGACAGTCAACCAGCAAATATATGGGGTAAAAGTCTTCAAGATATTAAATATTCATTTGAAATGGATGGTGCAGTACTTACGCTAGTACCTCCTAAATCAGGGACCTCAGGTTTAGCACAAGTCTATAAAGTTGAAAAGAGTGCAACAGGTATCAAAGAAATTGAATATCATCCTGGTGGTGGGCAACACTCCAAAAGCGGAGACATGTATTATAAAATGGTTATGAACGATGGAACACAAATTAGAATCATTGATCCTAATAGTTCTTTTAAACCAGGTACTATTGCGTCAAATCAGATTTATCTGAATCAAAACGGGCAAAAATTGAAATATCAAAGTGGCAAATGGGAAATTTGGAAATGAAGAATTTAACCCCTGATCTATATGCGCCAATTATCCCCAATAAAGGTGCTGCTGGGCTTAGTTTAGGAATGCAATATGCTGATTTTCTGAAGCAAACTGGACATCTATTTATTGATGATTATCTTGAAGAATCTATATTTGATAATGTTTGGAGGGTTTATGAACAAAAAGAATTCAATGAAATCACCCAGATCCAGTATAACTTTAACTATTGTTATTGGAATGATTCAGTAGTATTAGTCTTTAATGGAGATAGTTCTGAGTTAGAATCTATCCAATTGTATTCTGGCTATAAAGGTGCACTTTTTGACGAATACCATATTGGCGATAAATTAAGTAAGATTCATGAGGAATTTAATTTTTACTTTTACGCTGATGTTCACTATCTCATAGATAATAACGCTTATATTGACAGTGAAGAAGATCCTGTTCTAATTGAAGGAATAGCATTGAAGACAGACTATTTAATTGAATATTCAAGTACTTACTCTGATCATGTAGTCGAACAAATAAATGTTTTCAAGGTTTAATATTTAAAAAATTTTAACAAGGCCTTCAATATATTTGGGGGCCTTTCACTAAGAATTGCATTGTTACTTATATGCTCAGATTTCTTAACCTTGACTAAAAGCAGGTTGAGCTTTAATCTATATCAGAAATAATGAACAAAGTGGCAGGTGTTATTTATTTAACTTATGTTCACCTAGAACCTAGTTCACAATTAAATTTATATTTAATAAAGAATAAATTTAATTACTTAGATTGATAATGCGGTAACTTATAAAATATTTGGTTCATGAACCTAGCTATGAATACATACTTTCCTATGAGAGTGGTGGCAGTCCGCCACTAATTAAAAGGTGGCTACAAAATCGGTAGCTATTCAGTCAAACGATATTTGATAAGCTCATAAGTCAAAAAATTAAATACTTAACGCGCTGTATTGTATTACTCTTATTACCTAACAGCCATTGCATGTAGCCTGTATTCTAAGAAATTGTTAAATAAATGTTGGTAAAATTACGAATTTATAAATACTATTAACTCAATTCAAATGCAACTGAAAAAATTGATTTATGAGTAAATATATAATTTTTGTTCATGGTTTGACTGGCAGAGTTGGTACCACATGGGGGAAATTTTCAGAATTTTTAGAAACGGATAAATCAATTGAATACACAGTAAAGGAGTTTGGGTATTACTCCCCTTTACTTGCATGGTTTATGCGTGCCCCAACCATTGGAAGTATTGCCAATGGCGTTATAAGCGATATCAAAGCTCATTGTGATTTAGAAAATGATGACATAATTTTAGTTGGGCATAGCATGGGGGGGATAGTCATTAAAAAAATGTTATTAAGACTAAATGCTCAGGGCGTGAAACATAATATTAATAAAATATGTTTTTTTGATGTACCTCATGATGGTTCAGGCTTCGCTAACATTGGTAAATACATTAGCTGGAACAATCAACATCTAAAGTCCTTAGTTAGTAACTCTGCCGAGCTAGATGATATTAATGAACAATGGGTAGATAAAAAAATTGATCACAATTTAACTATATTAAGTATTATAGATGCTAATGAAACTGTAGTTTCAGCCATGAGCTCCAAAAGCATTTTCAGACATCATCAGATTGAAACTATAAATAATGTAAACCATTCTTCAATTGTCAAACCTAAAACCGAAATGGATAGCGTAGTTATTCATTTAAAAAAATTTATAAAATCAAAGTCTTCATTAGGAAAATTTAATTCGCAAATTGGTAAACCTATATATCAATGGCTTAAATACGACGAACGCAAACACGAACTATCTTACAAAACTGATAATGCTCGACAATCAGCATTTGAGGCATTAACTAATGCTCTTGAGTCTCAAACACCTTATGTAAGGATCACTGGTCTGTCTGGTTTAGGTAAATCCAGATTAATTCTAGAATATAAAAATGATAAAAAAATTGATGATGAAGAGTTTTTAGTTATTAATGGTGCGGATCTCAAATCGACTATACAAAGTGAGATATTAAGACTCTCTGAGAGTGCGATAACAGGGTATATTATTATTGATAACTGTAAGGTTGAATTACACAATTATGCAGTGAATGCAATTGAAATTAATCACTCTAATCTTAAACTGATAACTACTTATTTTTATCATGATGAGCCAATACATCTTAAAAACAGCATTTCCATTAAATTAGAAAAGTTAGCATCAGAAAAAATTGATGAAATCATTCACGAACGGTTACCTCAATTGGATCCACCTTTAAGGAAACAGTTAGAAGTATTTATTGAAGGATTTCCATTATTAGCACAAATGGCTACACATGAATTACAAAAAAATGGGGCTTTAACAACACACTTCACCGAGCCCGAGCTAGTTGAAAAATTAATTAATGGCGATGGCACTCTTACCCATGAGTCTAAAGAACTCTTAACTGTTTTTTCGCTATTTGATTATTTCAAATTTCAAAAAGACAGTGATCAAGCTTCTAATATTGATGCAGATTTCATTAATCGAATAGCTCAAACAGACCAAAAGTGTTTTGACAGAACCATAGCTATTTTTAGTCAAAAAGAATTAATTAACTGCACTAGCAACTTTGCCCGAATAGTTCCAAAACCACTCGCTCTTAATTTAGCTATGCAATGGTGGAATAATAGTTTATTCGATACTCAATCGGATTTAGTACGTCAACTCCCCCCATCAATGTTAGAAAGCTTTTGTAAGCAAATTAAATATCTAGATTCATCAAAGAATGTTAACGAGTTTATTGAAAACTTTTGTGAATCTCATCGCCCTTTCGGCCAAGCGGAACTGTTGCTTACTAAAGCGGGTTCAAGACTGTTTCGCGCACTAGTTGAAGTGAACCCTATTGTTACAACTCAACTTATATATCGCATTATTAATAGTTTAAATGATACTGATATATTATCTATCTCTGGAGATGTTAGACGTAACTTTATCTGGTCATTAGAAATGTTGGTATTTCATGATTCTTGTTTCGATAAAGCTGCATGGTGCTTATTCAAGTTTGCTCAATTTGAAAACGAAAGTTATGGTAATAATGCTACAGGACAATTCGCACAATTATTTAGAACAAACTTGTGTGGTACTGAGGCAAGCTTTGAAAAAAGATTAGCTTTAATAGATAAAGCTATGGAAATTAATACTGAAAAATCGCACTTTGTCATCCTAGAAGCTGTCAAATCAGCTATTAGTACCCAAGGAGGCACTAGACTAGTTGGAGCCGAATATCAAGGTACTAAGCCAGAACTGATAGAATGGCAACCGAAAACATACTCAGAAATATATGTTTATTGGCAACACCATCTGAATATACTAATTGAGCTTATTAAACATGACAAGATAACGGAGCAAGTTAAGAATGTATTTGGACATGAACTCAGAGGATTAATAACGTACCCTATTCAGCACCAATTAGATTCTGCATTTAAAGAAGTAATTAGACTTTCAGGGAAGTATTGGCCTTCAGCTTCACAAGCAATTACTCATGCTTTTCAATTTGATTCTAAAAGTTTGGAAACTAAACAAATTGAGCTTTTGAAGTCTTGGCAAAAACTATTATCTCCAGATGATAATAACCTTGAAGAAAAATTGAAATTAATTGTTCTCAACCCTTCTAGAGAATATGTTCAAGATTCAAATGGTCATTATATTGATGTTGCAGCTGAGGATGCAAAAGCTTTAGCAGAATCTATTAGAGAAAATTATTATGATTTAATCCCTCATCTCAAAATATTATTAACCTTTCCAGAACATAAACAAAGCTGGATCTTTGGTAAACATCTAGCCATGCAATTGGATAATGATGCCATAGATGTCATTTTGGACAAACTTTTAAACTTTTTACGAAGTGATACGCCAAACAACATAAAATTTCTTGTAGGATTCTTGAGTGGTATCAATGATAAGAATATCAACAAATGGAATGAAATAATTGAGCTAATTGCTGCCGATGAAGCTTTAGTTAAATACTATCCAGACACAGTGGTAACAGGTGAATTCGACTCACATCATTTAGGTATTTTTATTGAATTAATAAGTACAGGTAAACTACCAAGTAACTCTGCATCAGTATTTATTTATGGAAGTGTAACCAAACATCTTACTGAAACAGAGATTACCGATTTTTGTTTATCTCTAGAAAAAATTGATGCTATCGCAGTCTGGGTTGCTTTAGATAACTTAAGCATGTACATATTTGGACGTAAAGATCTTGATTTTCAAATAATTAATCGAACTTTAGCTATTTTAGTTCTTAATGTATCTTTTAAGAAAAGTCACAATTTATATCCGTTTGATAATAATCATTGGCTAGATTCCACAGAAAAACTGTTAGAAATCGAAGATAAAGAGTTTGCTCTAAAATTATGTCTTCATTTGATCGATCAAATAAATAAAAATGACATTAATTATAATGATTTAAGTTATATTTGTGAAGCATTCTATAAAGCATTCGAGCATCATGGAGAATACTTATGGCCTAGAGTTTCATCCAAGTTCTTAGAAGAGAACAACGCGAAATCATATAAATTATTAGATTTACTAGGAAGTGGCAAATCATATCATAAGCGTGACAAAAGTATTCTTGATGTATTGGATGCAGATATTATCGTTGATTGGTGTAAAGATGAAATCGCTTTGATAATTACTACCCGATCAATAAAAATGTTTATTTCAGATGGTGATAATCGAGTTTTTAATCCTTTACTTCTACGCCTAATAGCTGAGTACAGTGATAATGAGTCTTTTAAAAGAACAGTTTCAGCAAATTTTCATAGCAGATCTTGGATGAATTCTCTTATACCTTATTTGCAAGAGGATAAAAAAGTGATAGAAATATTAATCAAGCATGAGAATATAAAAATTAGAAATTGGTCAAAGCTATTTGTTGACTCTATTGACAGGCAAATTGAATTAGAAACTAAACGAGAGGCTGAAGAAAAAATGCTAAGAGGATTTGACTAACTCTCAAAAATTAATATCTATAAAGGAACATAGGAAGTTAAGCATATTAAAAAGTATGGTAACTTCCTTATGTACTAGCTCAAACCTGATCTGAAAGTTCCCCATTTTTTATTGTGCCTGTCAGGTTAAATTTGAGCTAAATTTCAATCGTTAATTCTTCAAATTGAAAGTCATTATAGTCCCGTTCTTTTGAAGCAATATTCACCTTACATACATATTTAAATTCAGTTTCAGTATTTCCTAAATATTGAAAATATTGTGGAGAAAGCAATGTGTAAGTCGCACATTTAGGTTTCAGTTTAGACGGATATATGAATAGCTACCAATTTTGTAGACATTTTTTAGTTAGATAAAATGGCTAATTAACGAGGTGCTTATGAGCAGTAAACGATACCCTGAAAAATTCAAAATTGAGGCAGTAAAACAGGTCACAGAGAAAGGTCATAGTGTTGCTGATGTCGCAGCACGTTTAGGTACGACTACACACAGTTTGTATGCTTAGATTAAACGCTATGATCCTCAGCAACCCAAGACAAGACCACAGAAGCTAATGATCCAAGTGCAGAATTAGCAAAGTTAAAAAAATAACTCCTAAGGGTCACTGAAGAAAGGGATATTCTAAAAAAGGCCGCGGTGTACTTCGCAAGCCAGTCCAAATGAGGTACGCCTTTATTCAGGACAATCAGCACATATGGCCTATCCGTCGTTTGTGTTCAACTCTGGATGTTCATCAAAGCGGTTATTACGCATGGTTAAAGCAACCACTCAGTAAAACTGCGAGTAAACGGAAACAGCTTTCAGGATTGATTAAACAGTTCTGGCTGGAATCTGGTGGAGTCTATGGCTATCGCAAGATTCACTGTGATTTGAAAGATATTGGTGAAAGTTGGGGGATCAATCGGGTACATCGGCTCATGAAGGCGAATGGTCTTAAATCACAACGTGGCTATCGTAAACCTAGAGCTTACGCTGGTACTCCAGTTGTCATTGGCGAAAACACGATAGACCGATAGTTTAACCCAACTCATCCTAATCAGCTGTGGGTGACTGACATCACCTATATCCGTACTCATGAAGGGTCGCTATATCTAGCAGTTGTTATTGACTTATTTTCACGTCTTGTTGTTGGCTGGTCTATGAAGTCGAGAATCACAACAGATTTGGTGCTAGATGCATTACTGATGGCTTTGTGGCGAAGGAAACCAAAGAACAAGGTGCTGATCCATTCTGACCAAGGCAGCCAATACACCAGCCAAGAATGGCAGACATTTCTCAAGCATCATAGTCTTGAAAGCAGTATGAGCAGACGAGGCAACTGTCATGATAATGCTGTTGCTGAAAGCTTCTTTCAGTTGTTAAAGCGAGAACGTATCAAGAAAAAGATTTATTCAAACAGATCCGAGGCTAGAACCGATATCTTTGAATATATTGAGATGTTTTATAATTCAAAACGTAGACATGGTTCCAATGCTCAGCGTTCTCCGTTAGATTATGAAAAAGTCCATCAAAAGATCGTTTTTTGTGTCTAGAATTTTGGTGGCTATTCACCTTGTCGTGGAGCCGTTTAACATTACGATACAGAATAGGAGAATGCTTGCTGACAGTGCTAGTCATAAGTGTACTAATTCTAACTGCAAAGTAAGTAGCAAGTAAGTAACTTAAGGTGATTAAAATTAAATTATGTGGAGCGTGAAAATATCAGTAAATTCTTATCAAATGGTATAATAATACCAATTATTTTTCTAGTTTTTATTGTAAAATAAATAAAGTGGTTTTATTTATTAGGGAGGAATTATGGATAATTTACAATTATCAAAAAAAATTAAAGAAGATATTTTACAAAAAATTAAAAGTATTAATCTTTTGGATAAGCAACGATGGGGGTTAAGAAAAAAATGCATTAATAATTTTCTAAATATTAATATTGGAATAAATAATGATTTAAAATTAGAGAGCCAGACTTTAAGTGATGCAATATTAAATGCAACAGCTACTTTAATAGATTATTATTTTATTTATTGTACATTGGCTATAGGAGCTAATGTTGAAAAAATAAGAAAGGTTCAATATCGAAGTATAAATAAAAAATTTATATTAGATCATCGTAGTTTTGATAAAAAGATTAAAGAAGATACTTCTTTAGAATGGTATAGGGAAAAAATAAATTTAAAAATTAAAGAGGCGTCGGGTTTATCTAGCACTGAAATAGGTCTTCATGATTATTGGTATTGTTATCTAGGAGATGCATTGTCATCTACGCTTTATGAGTATGGTGTAGACATTCCTAAAACAATTTCATTTGATTTTGATGAATCAGATCTCACTTTTAAAATACCTGAAAAAATTACTGATTTTGCTGAGTGTATCTTACCTTTTTACTGTAATCCACAGATGAACACAGGTGTGAAATATAGTATTTATTTGGATATAAATAATTGCCTTAAGCATAATACAATACCATATGTAATATATAAATCAGAAACTTTTAAAAATCCAGTTGAAACTAGGATTTTCGAATATTTTGAAATTAAAAATTATAAAAATGTTTTTTTGAAAGATGGTTTTTTAAAAGATATAGCTACAATAAGCTTTGATGAACTTAAAGAAAATTTAAAATTTAAAAAAGTTTATGGGAACTTTGAAATATGTTCATTAGAAGAGAAGTGGGAGATTGGTAAAGTTATAGATATTGATCTTAAAAATGGATACATTGATGAGGATGGAAATAAACTTTATTTTTATCTAGGTAGTGTTTTGATTAGCAAAACAAGAGATTCCATTTTGGTAGATGCTAACTCTAGCTATCGAGATACGTTATCTAGATTAATTTCCGATATAAAGAGAGGTATAGAATACCTTGAAAATAAAAATTTATATAATTATAAGTAGACGCTCTATTGGTTAAATATAATTAACACTTTCGGAATTTTATTTAAAAAAAGCACCAAATTTGGTGCTTTTATGTCTAAAAAAACTGAATCTTTAATATAGGGTTGCTAAATTCGAAATTACTTAAGAAAAACTTCCCTTGAATCTTTGCAATGAGACATCGAAGAAAACTTATTTAAATTAAATAAACATAAAAGTGCATTACTAATTTGACAGTTAATAAAACCTGATTTAATTTTTATCAAAAATAATTAACAAATTGATATGTGTTATTTATTTAACTTGTGTTTATTTAATGTCTGGAATTATAAATACTTTTTTAAATTTAGCTATAAATATCATAATTTTATTTAGATATATTAATCTTTATTAATAATAAAATTTCATAAATATAATGGATTTAGTAGTTCATTTGATAAAATTTCTTAACCAAGTAGTGACTGTCAAAAAAATAGAATGCTCATCTATTTGATGATTTTATCTTTTCCTTAATTAAAAATAACGTAGGAAAATAGAAATTTTCTAACATAAAGCTGTATTTAAAGTTTTTATTTACCTAAAAATAATATGGAATGATTTTAATCTCTCCAAGCATCAGAATTTTTTTCTACTTTTAACTTTAAAATGTTTTTTGTAGTCCAATCATTAGCGCTTTAATGGTTTGTTCTTTCAGAGTAGTCGGATTTCCCCACGGGTACTCAGCGCAAGTCGATTTCTAGCTCAATCAACCTAATGATTGCCGAGCGATTTTCTGGATAGAAGATCATCCACAATATTCGGATGATCATTATATTTTGTAGAGAACTCTCAGGCAATTCCACAGTTAGAAGTTTATACGCGGGCAATTACCGAAGCGCAGTTACGTGGTGAAATCAGAGCTTGTGATCTGCCGAAATTAAAATGTTCTACACTGTAGTATTTTAGGTATTGCCTTAAGCTTGATTGGGATACCTGAACAAAGCTTTTCCAGACGTTATGCTTAAGGACTACTTTTATAGCACGCTTCCAATTCCTTAATTAAATCTAAAAAAATAACTTCCCAGATATGATGCAGTAATTGTCTTTAGTTGGAAAAAAGCGTGTAGAGCAGCAGGCATACAGTCTGCTTGAGCCACGATTTTACGCATGGATACGCCTTCGTAGCCATGTAATGCAAATAAGTCTTTAGCCGCCTGAATAATTACATTTCGACTAGCTTCAATTTGTTCTTGACTGCGCGGGGGCATCAGCTAACAATGTTGATAATCTTTTAGACTATGTGAACACAACATTAAAAGGCCCTGTAACAGGGCTTTTTTTTTGGCTCACTAGGTACTAGCTTCATTGACTTAACAACAGCGCCAAATCTTAGAATAAGAATCAGGCTTTTTAACAACACACACTTACAACAGGAGGGCTGAATTGTGGATACAACATCACCAATTGAAGTGCTATGGAATAATATTATTCACACCTTTGAGAACATTGATCCGAATTGGCTCGAAAATCACAAGAAAGCAGTAGCGAAAGGACTTGTAATACCTGAATTGGATTATGATTATTGTTGTGAAAACGGTCTAAAGCCACCATGCGCTGATCCAGAAAAACGCAATATTTACCTTCAGCAAGCTCATCTTGAACATTTATGGGCATTTATTTATTCAGTGCTTGTCGTGTATGAGGAGAGGGTGATTAACCCTATGCAAAAGGGTAATTTTGATGGTGAAATTAAAATCAATAATGCGTTGTTAGTAAGGGCAAATCAATTGTTTGACTGGTCCATTTCACTGTCGAACAAGGTGACACAGTGGGATACCAGTCTGCCAAATCCTGCTTATCATCACAATGACCGTGAAAAATTTTATGCGGAAAAAACCAATGGGCTATTTCAGTCTGCAGTGGCATATCTGCTCTATCATGAATATGCACACTTGGTTTTAGGTCATGATATTTACTTCTTGGGCAGAACCAAGGCTGATATGGAGAAACTGTCTGATGATGAGTGCAGTACGCTGATCCAACTTGAGCAGGAAGCTGATCTGTTTGCATTAAATCGGGTAAATGGTTCGACTGAAACGGACTGTGCTAAACTGGTTGGTGGGTTGCCCGTATTCATGACCATTTTTTCCTCGCTATTGATGGTTAAATACAAGAGCAATATTCAGCAAAAGCGTCATCCAGACTTGGATACACGTTTAGCTAATTTGCTTATTGAGTTGGATCTGAATGAGGACGAAAACAGTCACTATATCTATTACTACGGCTGCTACGCGATCATCATGTTCTTAAGGAAACACAAGATCTTTTTAAAGCCAGAGACCCATGATACCGCTGAAGAATATTTCCATGATCTGCTTGCCAAATTGGATGAGATTAAAAATCCAAAGGAAGAAGCATAATTACTCTAAAGGTATCATATATCGTAAACCTAGAACTCACGTTAGTACTCCAACTATCATTGCCGCAAATACTTTAGACAGACAGTTTAACCCAACTCAGCCCACATCAGTCAGGGTATTGCTTTGATTATTAAACGCATGAATAGATTCAGTTTTATTACTCATATCTAAGCACAAATAGATAGAAGTGAATTTGAAGAAAATTCGCTTCTAATATCTAAAATAAATTGACAAAGGACGGTAAGGAAATTAGTCTATATCAATATTAATACACTAAATAACAGGTGTTATTTACTGCATTTATGTCCACCTAGAATCTAATTCACAATTAAATCTATGTTTAATAAACAATAAATTTAATTACTTAGAGCATTAAAATTATAATTTATAAAATGTTTGGTTCATGAACCTAGCTATGAATGAATATTTTTCTACTAAAAAGGCCTTAAGAATAGACTAAATTTGTCTAGAAGAGTGGTGATAGTCCACCAACAATTAAAATGCTGAGGCTAGGGTTTTGATGACTACGATTTCTGTTTGGCTTTTTTGCGTAAGACATACAAATATAAGTTTTCTACTTTTTCACGTGTCCATGGTGTGGTACGCAAAAATCGCAATGATGATTTAACACTTGGATTTATACAAAAACATCTAATTTCAATTTTACGACTTAAGCCCTCAAAGCCACCGTAGTAATCCAATAACTCATCCAAAATGTCAGCAAGTTTTTTGCCATGTAAAGGGTCATTGGAGGTGTTCATAATAGATCAACCATATTTTGGAGGTCATTATTATAACCTGACCTAATTGGAAAATGAGAGGGTTGGAATTTAAACTTAATTAACATGGAAAATTACAGCTTATCTTCCTATGTACAACAGTGCTGATGCATAAAATATTTCAAATAATTAATAATTCAAAGAAAACTTTTTAATATATGCTACCGTTAAAAACCTACAAGAAAATGACCTCTTTCAAGTGTATCTCATTTAACATAAAATGAAGTTATGTGACTTCAGAATGACTTAAGAATTTAATATGACTGACCAGAAACTTAAGAGAATTATTCCAGCAATTTTTAGACAAAGTGAAATTCTTAATAGCTTACTTCCTCCAAAACCTAAAAACTACTCATCAGGTATGACCTTGGATATGTATGTTGGTGGTTTTTTTGGGTTTAAACATGAAGAATTATGCTCCGCTCATGTTGCTTCATATCTTCACTTATCTAAAGAGTTTGAACTATTTGATAAAAAAATTAAGAAATTACATGAAACAGCAGATAGTATAAAAAAAGATATGGGTGAAAATCCATCTCAAGAAGATATTGAGGGCTTTAATTATACTTACTATAAACAATTGGATGAATTTGTTTCACGTGAACATTTCTTAAATAGCGTGAAGTCTTTTACAGATCAACACTTTGTAATTGGATTATGGGTTTTAGTTGAACAAAATATAGCTAAACTATTAAATGTATATAAAGAAAAAACAGGAACAGTTTTTAAAATTCCATATAGTTGGAATGAAACTATACCCTTGTTAAGCTCTCTAGGGATAAATACAGATGAGAACTTACCAATTTATCAAAATATAAATGAACTTCGTGTATTAAATAATAAATTAAAACACTTGAATATGGTTGATAGTAAACTGTCTGAATTTCCTTACTTTCATGATAAGGAAGGTAAGGATTTAGACAAAATCACTTTAGAATTACAGCGCTATTCAGATAATGCTTTTGCGTTTATATATTTTATTGCTGAGCAACTTGTTGTTGAGTAAAAAAAGAGTCCACGTTATCTAATGGACTCTAGTCTGGTACTAAGCTGTAGCACCAACAGTGTTGTGTAGGCTACAGTCTTAGATATTCTATTTAACATAAAATGAAGTTATGCGACTTCAGAATGACTTGAGCTTTGAAATGCAATTAACCTTAGAACAACGTTCAAATTACATGCACGCATATTTAAATAACACATTACTTTGTGTTTATGCTTATTACACTAAGCTACAGGACTTTGCTGAAAATTTTGGGCAACGAAGCTACGAAGATGGGGTTTTACAAAAAACTCTTATCAACACCCAGCTTGATCACATTTATTTAAGATTAGCAAATTTAGCAGATCGTGATGAGCGTGTTTGTTCATTTCCACAATTGAAAGAAGCTGTTCTAGAAACTATTACAGACATTGAGCTACGTAATAAAATTGAAGAAAGTGCTCAAAATTTATATTCAAATCACTTAGAAAAACTTAACAAAGATGTTCGAAATCAATATGTAGCTCATATTGGACATGAGTTTGAGGGCGTTTGGTCATTATTTAAAGGTGACAAATATGATTTACCTCAAATTCTAACGGAAGTGTTAGATTATTATGATTTACTAACTCAAAAGAAAAATACATTTCCAACAAAATTTGGTAGCCATAATTTAGAATTTGATATGAGAGCCAAACTGTTTTCTTAATAATAAAAAGAGTCCACGCTATCTAATGGTGGACTCTTGTCTCAAATTTAAGACTTTTATCAAAAACTACTTCATCAATTCTTTGCTTTTGTTGTGAACAATCATCATGTGTAGCATGTCTTTCAATTGCTCTAGCTCTTTACTATCAAAGAGTTAAACTTCACGAAAGAGAATTTTAAGGTCGCCATTCAAACCTCATTCCTTTACGTTAAATAAAACGGTAATCCCCCCTAAAAACAATAGGAACTCAAAATAGATTCACCCAAGCCTTTGGAGTTTAAGTAACTATTTGGACTGTTGTTCAGCTAATTCCGTAAATATATTCAGCAAATATGGTATGTGATTTCATATTAAACCTACTTTCCATCAAATAATTAAATTACAATCGTTAATTCTTCAAATTGAAAGTCACTATACTTCCGTTCTTTTGAAGCAATACTTACCTTACATACATATTTAAATTCAGTTTCAGTATTTCCTATATATTGAAAATATTGTGGAGAAAGCAATGTGTAAGTCACACATTTGGGTTTCATTTTTGAAGGATATGACCTTTTCCATTCATCATTCCAATAACCTGATACTCCAAACTCCATATCATTTAAGAGATATTTAATAAGATTATCATCTGACTGACCTATAATTTTCATTTCAGTGTCAGGGATGATAGGGATGTATATACCTCTTGAATCCTGTTCAACAAACCAATGACCATATCTATGATAAGGGAAAGCTGTTCCAATAAAAGAAAAATTATCAGAAGTTGTAGTCTTAGATTTAAGATATCTGAATTCTAAATTTCTTTCTAATTCCAGGCCAATAGAAACTATTTGAGATCTTTCAGTTGCCTCATTTTTATCATTCATTATTGTGCAAGTGATATCTAAGTGCAAATTAGGACTAATTTCTATTGGGAAGGATAAAGCTCCCAGAACTTGACCTTTATTGCTTGTATTGCAAACTTGAATTAAATTTCTAAGATAATCTTTAAGAGATTCAATACTGTATTCGTCTTGTGAATTCCACTTTGTAAACCACGGTACTCTAAATGGTAAGAAACTTAAATATGATGTTTCAAGTGGCAAAGCTTTTATTGAATAGAAATTAGTATAGTCATTGGGCATTCCATAACGACGTTTAGCAACCTCAAATACTCTTAAATATGCAGATCTGGCTCTATGGCTATTTAATGTGTAAAACTGACCAGTGTTATCTCTTTCTAAAAAATATTGATATGTGTCATGAAGCCTAGGCTCATGAATAAATGTTTTGTTCCATTCATGCTGAAAATCTTCAGTCAAGGGAATAAAATATTTTTCTTCGAGATCTTCACAAGTACTTAAATACATAAGTGGAAATTCAGATCCAAGGTTTTTTCTGAAATTAGATTCTCTTTCAATCAAGCCCGAATCAATATCAAAGTTTCCTTGGTAATAACCGTAGTTGCAGTTTTTAGAGTCTATAGCATTCAATAATTGATCAGATAAACAAGATCTAGAAAAGACATATTCTCCGAGAACAATAGTTGGATGATAGCCTTTCTGACAAGCCATCCAAAATACACACAAAATTTCAACAACTTCAGATTCTAATTTCTTAGACTTCAAACTTTCTAATAATTTAGCTTCGACAATTTTTTGAGTGTCATTTACAGTTAACAAAGTAGACAGTTCACTTGCAGTCCATTGCTTAATACTCGTGAACGGCCACTGTAACCTAGTAACAAGTAAAGCTATAGCTATTTCATGTTCATCTAAATTCTCGTTCCAATTCCAACGTGGTATCTGCAAATTCAAATTCCGAGTTTCTTCTTTTAGAACCTCAATCATTACTTCAATAAATGATTTTGCTTCTTCTATACGATCAAGTTGTATTAGCAGATAAACTAATCGGGACGATGGAATCACAAGTCCTGTATTTAAGACCGTGTTATTCTGAGTAGATAGTTGGATGAAATCATCTGCTTTTTCTTTATATTCTTTAGCAACAATATCTAAACGTTTGAAAGTATGTTCAGTAGACTCAAACCAATGATTAAACCACCCCCCTTTATTTGATTGGGCTTTAACAAGAACGTCAAACGCAAAATTTTTCCCCCTAGTAGATTTCGCAATTTCATAGATAGGGTCAAGTAGTAAATTTTCATCTTTGTTTTGTAGATCATTATCTTTGATATAATTCCAAACATATTTAATGAAGTCAGATTTTTTTACTTTGGGTTTCCAATATTCCATCCATAGTAGTAAATGGTCTCTGTTTTTATAATCTGACTTAATCCATGTCAAAAAATCAGGAAATTTTTCTAAAGGAAAGTCCTCATAACTAATAGTATTGGGAATTTCATTTGTAGATGAATTTTCAGTCTTCTTAATATATTTAGGAAGATTTTCCATTCCATTGTGATCTAATGCGGTATTAATTAACTCTTTCGCACGGTCTACATTTGAATTATTTTGTAATGCATATAGATCATCTTGTGAAAGTCCAGTTCGGCACACTGACTCCCAAATGCAGGAAGATAAGTTTGGTAAATTACTTAGTATTTGATGAAAAGAATCTTCTGCATTATGCCAATCACCATTTCGTACTTCCCATTCAAATTTAGAAGTCAAACACGATAAATTAAGGCTGGATAAAAGTTTTGTATATTGAGGTAGAGCATGTCTAGTCTCTTTACCATCAGTATATTCCAAAATTTGTGTTACTTCTGAAGAGATTTTCTGTAAGTAGAAAAGAGCATCTCTTGGATTATTTTGAGATAGATACTCAATTGAATCAATTACTTCAAAAATACCCACATCTTTACGCCAACCATAACCTAAGATGAGATCCCAACATTGATAAGAATATCGCTTGATATATTCTGGTTTCTGATGAAGTAATGCGATTTTTGCTAAATTTGAAAAATAATCGCATCTTTCATTAGTCTCCTGAATCTCGTGAGCAAATTTTTTATTTATAATTTCAAATAAGTATTCGATAGTCTCATTATCGAAATACTTAATATTTTGCTCGGCATACCACTCAATAAACCAATAAATATTAAAATATTCTTTTTCTTCTACATCTTTAAAATTAGATAGGCTAATACTTTTTTTATTAATGATTAAATTTAGAGTTAAGCAAATCTCAAACCAATTGTTTTTAAATCTGTTTAACTCTCCTTCATCTTTATAGTTTTCATGAATAGGAAGATCTGAGCTATTTAATAATGAATATATTTCTATAAATTTAATTTCTTGATTATATTCAATAATTTTTACGATATGATCACCCATTTCAACTAATAAGTTATATAGAGGGGCTTTTACAGAATTACTATAACTTAATATAGAAAGATGGCAGAAACTTCCTTGAGATGCTAAGTGTTGGAAGAAGTTCTCAAAAAAGTAATCTTTATAATTAAAGACTAGTTGATCACTTTTAAATATTAGATAGTGTTCTTCATCTTCATCTTCATCTTCATCTTCATCTTCATCTTCATCTTCATCTTCATCTTCATCTTCATCTTCATCTTCATCTTCATCTTCATCTTCATCTTCATCTTCATCTTCATCTTCATCTTCATCTTCATCTTCGCCAATTAAATAACTTTGCTTGAATAAATTATTTTCTAAAATTTTAACAACTTTTCCTAGAGAAGATGCCTCAAACAACTCTTCATTTTCTAAACATCCAAGTTCAACTTCTTCAATAGAACCTAGAATTATTATTTGCTCTGCTAACATCTTCTGGATGTCTTCATTCTCTACTACATTAAAAACATCTATCAATTGTTCAAAGTTATTACTCAAACAATTAGTCTGACATAAGAGGGTTATCCATTCCTCATCCCATTTTTTAATTTTATCTTTTTGAATGAGGCTATTTATATAAACTTCATCACATAAAATTTTAGCAGCAAGTGTGAGACGAATATTTTGATTATAAATTTCATCATGTTCATGACCATTATATAATCGCTCCTCACTAAGGAATCTTTTAAAACATAGATTTGCAGTTGATAAAGCTTGAGGCTTTTCATTTCTATACCATAAGGCTATAGATAAAATTGCCAAACCAGCCACTGAAAGCTGATGATGTAAAGAAATTAACTCATTGATTGCAGATTGAGGAGCAGTTGTTAGAAAAATAATTTTTAACTGGTTAAAATCAGTTAGTTGATATTGAGGACCGTTTAATAAACGTGTTTTTATCGATCTATGTTTGTATGCCTCAGCATACTGTCGTTCTTTAAAAGCAACCGTTTCAGCTTGTGTTAGTAAGTCGATAAAAATTTGGGGATCATAACCCTCTACTAATCGCTTGATAATCCAATCACGTGTTAGGCCACTTCTTAAAGGATTAGTATTACCAAGTAAAGCATGGCAATGCCATAACCATCTCTGTTTTAATGACTCAGGTGCATCATACTCAAGCCAACTGCATAGAGGTAACAATAATGATTCAATGATTTCATCATGGTTATCTCTACTTTTGACAAAAACACTCAAGCTTTCATGAAATGGCCTTAAACCAGATAAAGATTCATGTAGTAAAAAAATGACTGAATTTATATCTAACAATGAATCAGAAAAAATTTTATTAAAAGTAGTTCTCGGCCAGAAAAAATTAAAATTCACAATAAGATGTAGTATATTTTTTTGCTTATGATTTAGCGTATGCCAAATCGATAGATAATACTCTTCGATATTCCCACCACTATGCATAGGAAGCTTATTGATTTGCCATTCATTAATAGGAAGTAGGTTAGTTCTTAGATATTCACAAGTATAGATCAGTTGTAACGGATAACCATGTGTAGAATTTAATAGTGCTGAAGAAGCTTTAGCTATGATTTCATCTTTATTTCTAGAATCATTGGTTATTAATGCTCCATCTTTTATTCTTTTAGTTACATAAGCTAAAATGGCATTCCCAGACATAGGGGGAAGGTAAGTCCAGTTTTTCTTAGGACATAGAGTTAAAAGTTTTTTTGGTAGATATTCATCATCTACAGGTTGCGTACCAACAATAATTTTAAGATTATCTGGTAATGGCAATAGTGTTTTAAAAAGTTCATCTAATGGGTTGATGTTTCTATTATTATCTCGCCAAACATGATCCAAACCATCAATAATAAGTATAAAAGGTTTTCCAATTTTTTTATAGTGACTTCCACATCTCTCAAGAATATTAGTTAAATGTTCAGGTTGTTCATGAGATGAAATATTAATTTTATGATGAAATTGTCTGATTTGTGTGTAAAGGGATTCAGAAATAACTCTTAAAGAAAGTCTATCCTGTGTTCTATCACGGGTAGAAATAAAATAATGATGTCTGATATAGGGAATTTTCTTATCTTCTAATTCATTACAAAGATAACTCAGATATGTACTTTTACCTAAGCCCGGGCTACCAGTTAGAACATGTATATTCGTTTTTGCTTCACCAATTATTTCACTAACAAAATTTTCATGAAAACTTTGATCTGGCAACACATAATCATCTGAAATATAAAAACTCTGAGGTATAGGTTCAGGTCTTTTTGTATAGATAATTGAACGTAATATCTCTAAAGTAATCCAACCTTGGGGTGCTGGATAATTTTGAATTGTTGCCCATTTCTTAGCCTCATATAAGAGGCGTAAACATCCTATTTCATCACTAACTTTCATTAGAGAATCTTGTACCTGATTTTCGAGTACTAAATATATGGGATCATCATAAGCAACTTTTAAATTCTCAATAAAAGTTTTAGCTTCACCTTTACTACCTAACTGCGTTATGATCTCGTCCTGAATATTTTTAGGTATTAATTCAAATTGAAGATAGGGAGTTTCTTGAAAACAAGGCTCTACGTCTCGTGCAAGACGCTTGTTTGTTACTAAATTGATTGAATTTATTTGATCTAATGGTATCCGTTTGTAGGCATCATATATTTTTCTTAAAATACTTTTTGAACGTTCCGTCTTTCCTGACTTTTTAAGAATCCAATCCCAAGAAAATTCGTTTTCTTCTTTTTCTGGAGAAGGTGAATATTTGACTTGATAGTAGTCATATTTATTATCTTTTCTGACACAAATTACGTCATCTAATGCCTGCGGGGTATCGTCAGTATCATCAGTCGCTTCAAATAAAACCTTCTGGTATTTGTCTGGGAAATTCAACCAGTCAGCAAGAATACTTATGCCGAATAAAGTTTGATAATCATAGCCTTTATATGTAATCGCAGTACTTTTAATATTATCTTTTGACATAAGCTTATAGATTTCATAAGTATTTTATCTATTGTATATCCTAAAGTTCAAACTTAGTTAAGAGAAAATATGATTGAGTAAATATTAATCAAAAAATTGGATCTTTAGTTAATTATCGTGTTCTAAAAAACTATCAACGACTTCATAGCATTCACTTTTACTTGAAAGTTACTAATTTCTCTGCTTTTTATTGCTTTAACTTGTTCAATTTGAAACTGGATATCAGGAAATTGTCCTTTTAAATCTTCCAATGCTTTAACTTCCCCATGTTTTTGGAATCTACTTGTGATTCCTTCTCCAACTAGCGTTAGTCGCGAAAATCTAGAATATCTAGATCAAGAAAAGAATTTTGCTCAGTTAACTCTTCTGACAGTTATTGAAATGTTTTTTGAAGGGCATAACTATGTTTGAGATAATACAAGGCCGTAACTAATTGTCTAGATTTTAGTGCAGGTAAAATTGACTAAAACGTTAGATGAAATTAATATGGGCTCGCTGGCCTACATTGCCAGTCGGTTTTGACAGACCGTTGATCCAGCACAGAAAATAGCTCGCCTATTTTTTGTGGACCTTCTCGTCCCCCTTTTATCTTTATGGTAGGACAGAAGGGGGACACCTTCGGGTGTGCTGGTTCCTTGGATCCCAGTCTGTCAACCCTCTTTTGTTCTGCCACCATTATTTGACAGTGATATGGCAGAACTTCTTAAGATTCAAGGAGCTTCACATGTTGTATCTATCTTTTCTGATTTTTGGCTCACCCCATGTTCAACCTTGTTGTAATTTTCAACGAGGGCTTGACGGCTAATCTTATTATTCGTCTCTATTAAAACATCATTTTTACAAGAACAATCCAACGGTGGATGGCTAAGTCACGCCTATAAAAAATAGAACTTTTTATATCTGCTGGTGATTGTGAATTGCATTGAATATGCGGGAAACAACCATGACTGAATTAACGAAACCTAAAATCATTCCAATCGAAAACCGTCCACAGAAATCCAAACTATTTTTAAAATGTGTAGTTTTGCCAATTGTGATCTTTCTGATTGTTGCCAAAATCTTTTCTTTTGGTGCTTTCGCTTATATCTTCTTTGGCTTTGACCTGTTTTGGTTTGTGATCATTTACTATCTCTATCAATATGGAAATACATATTTTGATGGGATGACCGAGCAACTGAAACGCCAAGGGGAAACTTTTAACTATCAAAATCGTGGTGTCTGGATTAATAGTCAGGACAAAACCATCATCCTGTTTGATCAGCCGGATCAACGCCTAGTCAAATATTCTTTTGACTACATTACCTCTGTAGGACATTACAACTTGGTTGAAGATCGCTTCAGAACTACGACCACTGTGATCAGTAATCCGATGATGGGAATTCATGTTAATCAGCAAGAGCATCGGACACCGATGAAACGAGAGTTTCAAGTCAATATCGGCACACGAGATCCATTCAAATCAAATTACAGTCTAAAAGTACTATTTCCTTGGCGTAGTCCACAAATGGCCAGTGAAATCCGTCAGCTGCTTTCAGCTGAACATTATCAATAATCGATGTGAAGCGATTAAAAAATCAATAAATATTTTACACGAGCACTTCTTGCGGGCAGCAAAAGCCCGTAGAAGATGCAAGGATCATTAAAATGAAATTTCGATTTAAACAATTACTGATCAGCAGTACGACATTGTTGCTGATGCAGTGCGTGGTTGTACGAGGTACCGCCTTACCTGTTTATGTCTATAAAGTTGCAAAGAGCTGGAAGCATAATTCTAGAAGAAGACATCAGTATCATAAACAAGATATAAAGAAAGGACTTATTGTATTATGAATAATAATATTGTGAATGATGATACTGAACGGAATGCTATTTCAGAAACTCTGGAAAGCTTCCTTGTTGATAGGCTTAAATACTCAAAGAAAAAAACTCATTTTACTATAAGGGAGTTGGACGGAAAAACTAAATGTTTCACAAGTTTTTTTGCAGGGAGGTCATCAATTGGAAAACCTAATGAATTTTATATTCGATTTGGAGAGCATGGTTATAAGAAGGCTAACAGCAAATATATTATTGTTGCCCGACTATCATTTCATCATAGAAATAAAGGACATGGAACAGCCTTTCTTAAATATTTATGCTTATTTGGTGAAAAATTTGGTTATGAGTTTTTAGAAATAGAATGTCCTAATTCTGATTGCAGGGCATTCATGAAAAAAATAGGCTTTAAGGATCAGCTGTACCTTCCAATTTTAGAACTGAAGCAATCTATTCAAACATATGAAGCTCAAAAATCAACTTGAATAGAAAACAAAAAATAAGCTTTAGATTTTCATTATTTGTAATAAATTGGCTTTGTTACACAAATCTATTTTAGAAGAAATCTTCAGCCTTTGTTGGTTTAGTTCATATTCAAATAGACTTTTAGTGTGTCATTGAACAACGTTATTCACCAAATAAATTATTTATTTTCTAAATATTTCTTCAACAAATGTGGTGCCAAAAGATGATCTACTTTTAAGTTCGTTCTTAGTTTTACTTCTTCGATAATATTTATAAGTGTTTCTGTATTCTGATGAAGTTGTGATTCCAAATTATCAATCTGTATGCGTAAATTTTTATTGGTATCAGTAAGAGCCTGTCTTGTCTTTTTATTCACATAAAGTTGCTGCTCTTTAGTCTTCAGGTACAGTGGCGAAATCTGCTCAGATACATACAGAGATATGAGCTTCTTCCGTTCCGCTGAACTTAAAGTACTTAACCCACCTGATATATACCCCTTAGCTGTTAAGCGACTATGAAGAACTTTATGTGAAATAGGGGATTTCTCAAAACCTTCAACCAACATCATTTGTAATTCTTGTTCGATAACTTCATCCAATTGTTTACCACGTAACATATCAAGCTTCCTTAGTTTCAATTTTTTGCTGTTCTATAGCGAATAGTTCACTTAAGGTTGTTGGTAATTTAGTGATCGTATCACCATAAGGAAAAATAGGAATAGGAGTTAAACTATTCTGTCTATTAAGTGCTTTTGTCTTTAAGTCACTTAAAAAAAGTATTTTTTGACGTAAATCCTCAAGCATTTCGCTATAAGATAGATCATGAACTACTATTTTCTCTATATGTGAAAATTCGCCAAGTAATTTATCTAACGTATGCTGCAAGGCTTGTAATTCTCCTTTACGACCAGTCAATGCAAAGTTTCCACATTGATCACCTGATTGGCAGGATAGACGTTTAGGGCAATCATGGACTGCTATTTCACGCATACAGCCGCCAAAAGGTAAGGGATGTAAATTTCCATGACGCTGGACTAACTCTTCTGCATCTTTTTCATTAGTCTTCGTTAATTCATTGAACGATTGAGTGATGTCTTCAAAGTATTCATCAAAGAATGATTTTTTAATGTAATTAGCAACTTCATTCTTTGAATCAAAAGACTGTAAATTCATTTTGATATTGTTTTCCAGGTCTAATTTCTCTGAAAAAAACATTAACCCATCTTTTTTAATGGTATCGACTGGAGGCTCTATTTTGACTTCTTGTGTATTTTTTCTATAACTTTCTAGTTGATATTTTTCTAAAACACTTGTTGCTATTTTACGTTGCTTTAAAGCTAGATGATGATAATATTGATTTTGCTTTATATCAACACGTCCCATAAGCATGGCTTGCAAATGTTCAGACAAACCACTGAGGGCCAAAAAAGTATTAATATTATGCCGTGGAATATGAGAACCTAACCTAGAATATTCTTTATCATTTTCTAGTAAATTATACTTCTGAAATATTGACAGGCTTTCACCACCGCCTAAAAAGTTATTTATATTTATAGTTTGAAAAGGAATTACATTAGCTTTAAAGCTAAAAAATCTTTTTAATGAAGTTGATTTAAATTCATGAATAAAAAGTAAATCTTCAAAAGCAATTTTTTCTATTCTTCCTTCATAGTTAAATACATGATCTATTGGAAACTCAGAATCATAATTTGCTATATTTTTTATAAATTCATTTATGTCTTTCTTTAAATAATACTTATCAGTTTTGTTGTTTTTTTTGACATAAACTTCTTTAAAAATTGGAATATTTTTAGCAGCCGTAGTAATGTAGCTTCTGGTTTTTTTATGAATTGCAATATTAAAAATTGAACCGACAAAATCGTCTAACTCAATAAAATCTTCTCTAATCTCATCAATTAGTTTGGGTAAAAAATCAGAGCAATTTTTTGATCTAATATATTGAAGATGCTCTCTAGACTCTTTTGTTAGTTCTATCACCGATTGAAAAATTGTTTCAACAAGGCTTACAGCTAGTGGCTCAACCCAATGTATTCTAAATCCTGCACCTTTTGCTCCATGATATTGAATCCCTAATGTATATTGCTTGATACCATCTAAAGTTAATTGTTCTTTAGTTATTGGATCTAGTAGAGGCTGTTTAATCAATGCATCTGTTTTTAAAAGAAGTACTTCTGTTGATCTCATACCCGTAACTATAAGTAATAATAAAAAGTTAAGAATGATTTTCTCGCTATTTCTTTCGCATAAATTTATTAGTGAGGCAATATTGATAAATGTACGGATAGAAATGAGTTTTTCCTTATCAATATCATCCTCATCTAATTCCAACTGGTCTATTAATGCTTTTGTTTTCTTTGCATTTGGTGTTCTATTTTTTGCATTTATATATAGATATTTTTGAGAAAATTCCAATGTTTTTTCGGTAAAAGCATAGTGATTTAGCATTTCTTGTAATCTAAGATACGTACCCGCATGATCAGGAAGGTTTGTTTTGCTCGAGTTTTCAGCTAGTACTTTAAATGAGTTTTCTAAAGTTAATGTGGATAAGAAGCAGGGGTGAGTGTTCACTGGATTCGTTTTACATAATTCACTATACCAACGCTTGAGCACCAGAACTTCGGCATATAATTTTTGTGGTGAAGTTTTTGAATTAGCTTTTCTATAACTAAGAACCATTATGGCTTTAATGAACTCTTGGTATGTTATATCTATTGAAAGATCTTCAATGCCTTTCATCCTTTTCGTTGTTTGAAATGAAAAGTGTGTTTTTCCACTACGTGAAAGTAACCAGCCTGAACCAATAGTACCTCCAGCCCATTCCGGATCACTCCATAACCATTTAAACTTTGGTTTGATATTTTCCTCAAAAAAAACTTTCTGTTCTTCTATAAAAGCTTGATATTTTTCAAGATTCATAAATATCACCCTTGTGTATTGCACAACGAGCAATTACGGATTCAATTTCAAATTTAGTTGATTCATGAACTCTAATCAATGGATTCCTAGATACACCTATACCATCAGATAGTTTAATTAAATCATTAATTTCGTTTTGAATATCTTCTAAAACTTTGCTGTGATTAGCATCGATAAAGGGATGAAAATACATACAACCGTAACAGTTCCGAACAGGCTGGAATAAACACTTTTCTACATAAGAGCACCCACCAATATCGTAATGAATTGTACTACCAAGATTACCTAAAACCTTTTTTTGGTTCCAATCTTTCTTATAAACTAGTCTTCCTGTGAGGAGTATAGCGATCATTTGTCTGTATAAAGAATTTTTGCCAAGCGCCTGTGCTCTAATTTGTGCTAATTCTGGCGTAGAAAAAATATAATGCCTAGCGGTTACAAGAGAAGAATGGCCTAAGATATATGCTATTTCTTCAGCTGAAGATCCTGCCATGGCTAGACTATATCCAACATGATGCCTAAAATCAGAATAAGAATACTTTTGTCTTATCATTTCACCCGCCTGAACAGCATCTCTATAATTTTCTGGGGAAAAATCGAATAACTGTGTATTAATAGCATTTGAGCAGAAACGAGCAGAATTTTCGCCAAGATCAAATAGCTTATCATTTGGATTTAACTTAAATCTTTTAATATAGGCGAAAATAATTTCAGCTATTTCTTCTGGTAATTTTACAGATATTTTTTCATGTACATATCTTGCTTGCTTTGCATAAGGGATTAGTATGCTATAGCGCTGGAAATTATCTATTTCACGAGTCGTATCTATTTTAAGGTTTTCTACTGATAATTTAGCTAATTGTACAGGTCTCAGTCCTGTAACATACACTAATCCTAGTATTGATGAGTATAGAAGTGTTTGATTAGTTATGTTTTTTCTAGATTTATCTATTTCCTTAATTAACTTAGAAAAACCTTGTTGAATCATAGAGATAAGGGCATAATCAATACAATCCTCATATTCTTGATAGAATAATTTTGAATTAAAAGACTTAGGTCTAGGAATAAACTCTAGTTCATAATCATCAGCAATATCAAAATGCGGAAAGTCTTCTACTATTAAGAGTTTCAATAAAAATTTAGTATGAGAACATGTGTTATAATTTTTTTCTTGTTTTACAAATTCAATCAATGTTTTTTTTAAATTTTCATAACTAAAAACTAACTTATTTTTTTTTAAATATTTAATTAAGAATCGAAAAGAATAAAATATATTACTCAAATTAGATGGTGTGTTCTTTTGAATGTACATTATAAGGAAAAATTTAGCTAATATAACCTCACTTTCATAAAGGGCTGAAAAATCTATTTTTTCTTTTGTTCCAGAATAATGGAAATGCCAAGTGTTATCTGTTGAAATTATAAATTTATCATCAAATTTATCAGCAGTTAAAAATTTGACAATCTTAGGTAATTTTTTATCAATACTTTGAAGGGCTGTCAGCTGTTTCTCATTAAAAATTGAAACAGGAAGAAATTCCTGTTCTGTAAAAAGGTCAAATTGCACCATTTTTTATCATTCCAATAATTCTTCAGATATACGTTTTAAATTTAAGAGGTTTGCACTATCTACAATAAAGCGTTTAGCGTAATAGCTTGGCATTATGCTATTAGCACTCCAACCCCCTAATACACGCAGATCTTCTTGGGCTTGTTGCATATTTTCGTCATTGTCGATTAGACCTTTAGCTTGATACTTTTTTATTGCAAAAGCTAATGTGATATAAGCCCAGGTATGTCGGCAAACATGAGGCGTGATCTTGTGGATAGAATCAACCTTATTGTTATCAAAATATATAGGATGTAAGTACCTGAAGACTTTATCAATTTTGTTAAAAATTATATTAATTGCAGAGTAACTTAATGGGGAGTAGGGTGGTTTCAAAGAGGTAAACAAGATATCAGATTCACCACAACTCCTTATGTAATTGATATA
Source organism: Acinetobacter courvalinii (assembly GCF_014635545.1). Lineage (GTDB taxonomy): Bacteria > Pseudomonadota > Gammaproteobacteria > Pseudomonadales > Moraxellaceae > Acinetobacter > Acinetobacter courvalinii. Next base: position 1,197,209 of record NZ_BMDA01000001.1, on the reverse strand, counting down.
CATAACTAAAAAATTATAATCCTTTTTATTCAACTTTATAACTCTATATGACTGTTCATTTTTAATACTTGGCTTTCTCATCCTAGTATCATTTTCATCATCAGTATTTGTAACTATAAGGCTATAAGAATCAGAATTAATTGATTTTTTAATTGATTTCTCTGTCAATAACATTAGCTCACCAACTCTCAATCCGTAATTCAGCATGAGATGTATGATTAAGAAATTACGAAGCTGATGTGGTTGAGTTGAAAAAGGATTGTTAGGATTAGTTTTGTTTTTTTGATCTGGCCGAATTACTTCATAAAGACTAGCAACCATATCATTGCTTAAGCTTTTAAAACTATGATTTATAGTGTTTTTTACAGTTAAGCTTCGTTGAGAAAACTTTCCAAATATCTTTTTTTTATTCAATAAGAATCTATCTATTTTTTTCCTATGGTTCGTTATTTCTTTAATCGTAAGGTCCTGATTTCTAATATTCCAATACTCATCTAAGAGAAAAACAAAGAACTTAATTACAGACCTCAGACGTTGTGTAATAGTCTTATAGTTGACATCAGTATTTGATCTAAGTCGAATCAAATTCATTTCTAATTTTTTATTATTTTCTAGAAAAACAATAAAATTATCTATTTCATACACATAGACTTCAGGAGTGTATCCAGAAGAAAAAAATGACTCACAGAACAAAGTTGAATATTTTAAAAACCAGAATTCATACCAAAGCTTTATTGCGAGCATATCAGATTGTTGCGTAGCAAAACTTTGAAATCTTAAAGCAGTTAAGGAATAGAGTAGCGGATAAAGACATGGCGAAGTGGTAGTGGTATCAAACAGCAAGACTATCCGATTTTGAATAAACTTCTTTTTTGAAAGCTGAATTGTTTTTATGAAAAGCATGAGCTGTTTGTAAACTTTGTGAAGTATTTAAGATATAAACATAACTAAAAAAAGTCTGTTTTAATTTGTACTGTAAGTAACTGAATTATAGTTGAGGGAACAAGTTTATGAACTTAATGCCACCTGTATCAAATTTAACATAATATACATTATGCGAAATAATATTAATTTATTAAGACCACGACTTGTTCCTCACCAAACTTCAGTTTTGCAGCTTAAAATGTTCTTATACGAATCTAAATAAAACGGCGTAAACTTAAATGACTTAGAGTTTACACCGTGAAGTATCTTTCTAGCTTTTCTATCTCAAGTTAAAAATTAACAGTCCATGACAGCTGTGCTGTACGTGGCGCACCTAGGAATAAATAATTATCCCCAAGAAAATTGCCGACATCGCGCCAGTATTTCTTATTGAATACGTTGTCTACATTCAATCTCAGTGTGTTGTCATAACCATAGGCATGAAAATTATATGCTGCACCAGCATCAAATACGCTATAACCTGACACCTTCACTGTACCGGTTTTATTGGCATATTTACTGCTGCTGTACTGCATACCTGCCAATAAACGTAATCCATCAATTTGCGGCACTTGATACGATAAATGGCTGGCAAAACGTACATCTGGTACATTTTGAGTCTGGTGTCCTTTATATTCAGCTACTTGAACATCTGTGAGTCGTGAACGTGTCAATGCCAGACTTGAGGTAATATCCAGATTATCACTTAAACGGCCTTGCAAGCCGAGTTCCAATCCCAGGTTGTGCTGTTTACCTTCAGCCACATAGTTATTGGCTGCATTGGTATACTGATTGTCCTGTTTTAAATCAAATATTGCTGCGGTAAAAAGTAAATCCTGCCATTGTTGTTTAATACCCAGTTCATATTGAGCTGAATGGATTGGCGCTAGCGTTACAGATGTATTGGCGGCAGATGCCGGCGCTTGGCCACCATCACTTAAACCTTTGGCATAAGACGCATAGACATGTGTATCTTCCCAAGGCTGATACATCACTGCAACTTGCGGTAAGAAACGGTTAAAATCGGTCTCCCGAATGCGGGAACCATCTGCTTTGTAGGCATTTTCATCTAAATGTAGCAGCTTTCCACCCGCTAAAACTGACCAAGCTGTATTGAAATCAATCTGGTCGATCAGCGTTAATGCGGTTTGCTGGCTTTGTAAGGATTTATAGTGATTACCCAAACGCTTATCAGTGGGTTGATACGCTACGCTATCCTGATAAATATTGCCTGAACCAACCATTTCATTTATTGGATCATATTGCGAATGACGTTTAGCTGTATGTGACAATTCTGCACTAAGGTTGTGTAGCCATGCACCGGTCTTAAATTTACCGTTTATGCCTGCCTTAAATTGATTAGTGAGATAGCTGTCATCTGGGTTGCGAAAGTCATAAATATCGTAATTACCATTCGGGTCAAAACTATTACCTTGCGTCTGACAAGTTTCACGATAACACCCCCAGGCAAAGGATGAATAATCATCGACCACCACACGGCTTTGTGAAGCACTTAAATACGATGTCCAACTATCATTGATCTGATAAGTATATTTTAATCCGGTATTTAAGCTGTCACTGCTTATAGGTTTACTCCAGCTTTGATAACCCAGTAAACGATCCCATTTCACACCATCGGGTACGGCGTTGCCACCCAATAATTGATAACCTGGTACAGAACGCTGACGCTGATGCTGTGATTCAAGATCAAATTCGAGCTTGGAACGATCAGAGATGTTCCAGTCTAAAGCGACGGAGCCAAATAAACGACGTCCATTGGCATGTTCCACATAAGGATGAATTTCTTCACTGGCCAGATTAATCCGGTAACCCAATTGTTGCTGCTCACCCAACAGTCCACCCAGATCTGTTGCGATACGATAGCCCCCTTCACTATCTGCACCCACGGTCACTGACCGTATATCTTTAGGTCGTTTAGTGACGTAATTGACCACACCACCGGGTGTTGACATGCCACTTTGAATCGCACTGATTCCTTTGAGGATTTCGACCTGTTGTTTATTTTCAAGCGCTACATTCTGCTCACCGCGAATCACATTGCCATTGAGCAAATAACTTGAACCCAGATTCAGGGCAAAACCACGCATCACAAAGTTTGGATAATAGCCAATCGGTGCATAGCCGTCCCCTACTGCTGCATCATTCTTTACCACATCGGTGAGTGTTTTTGCATGTTGATCTGCAATACGTTCAGCCGTAATGGTACTGATTGATGCAGGTATTTCAGCCAGATGGTGTTGATTAAAACCGGTTAAATTGACTTGTGGCTGATAATAAGTATTTTCTGCAGCCTGAGCATTGACAGTAATGGTGGCAAGCCGAGTAGCTTCACTTTCAGTTTCGGCCTGTGTCGCTGTGGAAATCAGTCCTAGACAGGAAAATGAGCCAACGGCCAGTAACGCTGTTTGTAAACGAGAAAATGGAAAGGTTTTCACAGTATTTGCCGAGTCCTAAAAATTAATTTTACAGTCCGAATTTGCGGCACGAGTATTCACAATTTCTTTCGATTGGACAAGCATATTTTCCATCTATCTACGACTTTTTCATATTTAGCCGACAAATTGAATTTAACTTGCGATCCAAAGGCCTTATTTATATAAAATCAGTTCTGCCGTTGAAAACTCATCTCCAAGTTTGTCCATGATTTGTTCAAGTAAAGTGTTGATTTCAGGATTACTGTAGGGATGCATGCTGCCGTTAATGGTTTCTCGCACATTACAATTGATTCTATGTTTAAGTAGCTTATAGATACTTTTATTGCGACCAAACAGGATTCGTTGAATCAGGTGATGCTTTTCCAGATCAGACAGGACTCTGTAAATGGTGCCTATTTTGAGACCACTCTGTTTATTGGCAATCATATAGATATCATCTGCGGTAAGACCGTTATGTTGCGCAAGGACTTCGAGTACAGAAACTCGGGCAACGGTTGGCGTTAAGCCTTTATTGGTTAATAATTTTGCGTACATAAGAAACCTGTTAATTAAAATAATAACAACAATATTTTTATAAAAATAAATAACTTGGAATTGAATAAATGTTTAAAAATTGAAGTGAATAATGCCTTGAAAATGATTTCTCAAGGCATCTTGTTGCGGTTAATATTCAAAATTAGAAGGTATAGGTCACACCAACATAATAGTTACGTCCCAGTTCTTTTTCATTGAATTTAATTCCCGCATCTTTGCCCTTTTCTTCCAGATCGACATCGGTCAGGTTACGGATACCTGCTCGTACAGTCACTGCGGGATCTACTTTGGCAGAGAGACCAAGATTGACCAAGGTATAATCAGGTAGTTTTTTCTGGTTAATGACCTGATCACCGATATAACTTGCACCCGCAGTTAGAGTTAACCATTCAAGCGGTTTTAAATTAAGATTGGTATTGGCTTGCAGGCGTGGACGCTCATCCAGACGTTTATGTGTTTCACTGTTTTTAGCATCAAGATAAGTGGCATTGGCATCAACAGAAAGCATAGGCAATAAATCAGCCTGTGCTGCCAGCTCTACTCCTTTGATCTTGACCCGGCCTAAGTTCACCCAGGCAGCGCCCGTGGGGCTGGATTCACCATTCGGATCAACGCTATAGGTAATATCACGGCTAATCATATCCTTAATTTTATTCTGGAATACGGTGACATTACCGTTCCAGCTTGCTTTACGGATGGATGCACTCATTTCATAGTTGTCGCTGGTTTCTGGCTCGAGGTTAGGATTGCCCCATAAGGTACACCCGCCGCCACAACTGACAATACCATAATCTTTGGTCATTTGTGCCAGAGACGGCGCCTTAAAGGCTTGCCCATAGCCTCCCTTAAGCACAATATCATGTGATAATTGATAAACCAGATAGGCTTTTGGGCTGAAATGCTGACCAAACACCTCATGATCATCATAACGGCCAGACAAGGATAAGGTCAGCGGATCGGTGATATGAATGTCATCTTGTACAAACACTGAAGATGTGCCAACTGAGGCCTTACCGGAGTTTTGATAGCTTACGCCGTCTTTGACTTCCTGATGATTGTATTCAACACCCGCAACAACGCCGTGAAGACTGACATTAAAATTACTATAGGCACGCAAGTTGGTATTATTTTCTTTCAAAGTACGATGCTTGGGCTCATCAAAGTCTGAATCATAGTCTTTAATTTCACTATTTTCCTGTTGCGCTGAAACGGTGGTTTTCCCCCAGCTCCAGTCACCACGATGTGTTAGTCCAACGGAATGGCGTTCAATCTCCTGACTGGCAAAGCCCTCATTTAAATGACCAGTAGCGGGATAGTACTGATAATCCGTCTGACCATACGGACGTTTATCCTTGTTATATCCTAAGTCAAGATCAAGATTTTGCTGATCATTGAGCTCATAGCTCAGGGTTGAACGTAAGTTTTGGGTTTTCTTGCCTTCGATATAATAGGCTGGCGTGGCTTGTTTGCCCTGTGAGAACCACGCATCACGGTCATATTGCTCTGCTGAAATCGATAAACCCAGTTTGTCGGTCAATGCACCGGATGCAGAAGCGCCCAAGCGATATTGCTGTTTTCCTGCACCGCGGTCGACCAGATGATATTCAGCATTGATTGCCCCCTGCCACTCATCCGTTGGCTTTTTGGTGATAATGTTAATTACACCGCCAATCGCATCCGAACCATAGAGCGCAGACATTGGACCTCGAATCACTTCTACCCGCTCAATACTGGACAATGGAATCGAGCTAATATCCAGATCGGCATCGCGCCATAAGGCACCTGTAGAAGAAATACGTTTGCCATTGACCAGAATCAAGGTATATACCCCGTTTGATTCACGTACCCCACGGATGGTCAGTTTCTCGCGGCCCCCGCCATTATAATTTTGTACCCCGACCGTTTTACCCAAGACTTCCGCTAGACTATTTGCCGCGGATTGTTCGATCTGTTGTTTACTGACCACTGTGATTGAAGCAGGCGCCGTATCAGGGCTCTCCTCTGCCAGACTGGCAGTGACCACGATCGTGGGCAAGGTTGTGTCTGCTTGCTCGGTCTGATGCTGTTCTGCCCATACTGCAAACGGCGTCAAGGCTGCAATTGCAAGCACTAATTTGTTCTTTGCCAAGACCATGTTGTCGCATTCTCCTTATTAATAACAATTTTCATTTGTTAGTTGTTATCATTTGTAAAGTTTGCGCATCATAGCCATTTATTAATCATCATTCAATAGTTGAAATTAATAATCATTCTTATTTGTAGCTTTGTTTATCATTGACCATTTGAATCGTGGAATCTTCCCCTATTGTTTAACTTGTGTTTTAGTCGGTAAAAATAATGCTCCTCCATTTTTTATTTATCCACTTGTTTTGTATGGGGATCGTGGTTTTTATACTCTGTTCTTAGTCTGGCGCTAGTGTATCGCATTGCTAAATATGCGGTTGAGTGATACGCATATCGCGTGCTAGAGATAAACCACGATCACGATTTATAACTTTCATTATTTTTTATCGCTTAAAGCTCTTTTTCTTGTTTTAATCTGAATTTGACTGAAATCATGAACCAAAAATAAAATTGCTTTAGCCAACGACTATGACCCATTATCCAAATTTTATGAGAAACTGAATGGATTCGAATCAAATTCAAGACCTTGTTACGCATTATCCGATTGTAAAAGACCTGATTGAACTGAAAGAGACAGTCTGGTTTAACCCATCATTCACTACGCTCGAGCAAGGCTTACCCTATGTCGGGTTAACACAAGCGGATATTGATGATGCACGTGACCGCTTACAACGTTTTGCACCCTACCTCATGGCAGTATTTCCAGAAACCCGTGTCAGCCATGGCATTATCGAATCGGAGCTAAGCGCCATTCCAGAGATGCAGCAATCGCTTGAAACGCACTTCGAGCAAAAAATTGCAGGCAAACTCTGGTTGAAAAAAGACAGCCATTTGCCTATTTCAGGATCAATTAAAGCACGTGGAGGCATTTATGAAGTGCTTTTCCGCGCGGAGCAGCTCGCGTTACAAGCCAATCTACTTAGTCTTGACGATGATTATGCCAAACTGAATAGCCCAGAATTTAGAGCCTTTTTTAGTCAATACAGCATCGCGGTAGGCTCAACGGGTAATCTTGGACTCTCCATTGGCATCATGAGTGCAAAGCTCGGCTTTGATGTAACGGTGCATATGTCAGCCGATGCACGACAATGGAAAAAAGACAAGTTACGTGCTCATGGCGTAACGGTCATTGAGTACGAACAAGACTATGGCATTGCGGTGCAAGAAGGCCGGAAAGCAGCGTTGAAAAATCCGAACTGTTTCTTTATCGATGACGAAAATTCTAAGACCCTGTTCCTGGGCTATGCTGTTGCGGGTGAACGCTTAAAGAAACAGCTGGATCAACAGCGGATTCGCATGGATCAGCAACATCCCCTCTTTGTTTATTTGCCTTGTGGCGTAGGTGGCGGCCCTGGTGGCGTAGCATTTGGCCTGAAAATGGCGTTTGGCGATCACGTCCATTGTATTTTTGCCGAACCTACCCATTCCCCGTGTATGTTACTCGGTGTCGCGACGGGGCTACATGATGAAATCTCAGTTCAGGATATTGGGATTGACAATATTACGGCGGCAGATGGTCTCGCTGTAGGACGTGCTTCGGGCTTTGTTGGTCGTGCCATGCAACGATTATTAGATGGTTTTTATACACTGGATGATCAAACCATGTATCGCTTGCTCGGAATGCTCAACCAGTCCGAAAACCTGAAACTTGAACCGTCTGCACTGGCAGGTATGCTGGGGCCAGTTTTAGTCAGTAAGTATCAAGATTACAAGGATCTACATCAATTGACTGAACAGCAGTTACAGCATGCCAATCATATTGTATGGGGAACAGGTGGTGGCATGGTACCTGCAGAAGAAATGCAAAATTATCTGGCAAAGGCTTAGCATACTGCCTTGAACTATCAAACAGCATCGTGGATAGGATGCTGTTTGTTTTGGCTGATCCCTTTAGATGCTGGGAGTGCAGACATAAGGCCTGTTTATTTCTGACGGGTTGCCACCCAACACAGCACGGAACCGATACAGACCATGGCTGCACCTTGCCAGAACGACAAGGAAAGAGAGGTTTGTAAAACAAAGGCTGCCAGTGCAGCTGAAAATACGGGAATAAAGTAAGATGCACCCGCAAGCAATGTAACATTGCCATGTAGAATCCCGACGTTCCATGCAGCATAGCCAAAGCCCATCGCGGCAGCAGCAAGCACAAGATAAATCAGGGTATGCAGATCAAACTGCATCGGTTCGGCCCCCATGAGCATATATTTGACCCATAATGCCGCTGCCGTCAGCATAAAGAAAAGCGTGACACCATTTTTGCCATTGGCAATTCTGGCGGTGACTGTACAATACGCAGCCCAGATCAACGCACCCATAAAAGCCAAAGCATAGCTCAACGGATTATCTTGAATATTGGCTGTGATACTGGCGAAATCAAGTCCCCGCTCCCCTCCAAGTACCCAGCAAATTCCCATCAGGGCAATGATAAAACCAGGAATAATCAAAAAATTTGTTTTTTGGTGATTAAAGACAATTGCGCAGACCATGGTCAGTGCGGGCCATAAGTAGTTCACCATACTGACTTCAATCGCTTGCTGACTGCTATTGGCATAACCAATAGATAAGGCCAGACAAAGCTCATAGGACACAAACAGTAAGCTGCCCCAGAACAGGTAGGTGCGCGGAAATTCGCGTAGCTTGGGAAATCCGACACTCAATAATAAAAACACCGAAGCCACGCTATATATCATGGCCGCTCCACCCGTTGCGCCCAGACTTTCACTGACACCACGAATTAGCCCGACAATTGAACTCCATAACAGCACCGCCATGAGTCCTATTAGGGTTGCATTTCTTTTGCTTATCATCCACTTAATCACTTATCAATTTTCATATTCTAATCAGGAAGAGCTCAATATTGATTCTTCACTTGAATATTAGAGTTTATAAGGATTCACTTTTTAGCATGACTCGTCTGTTTTGCACAGCAATCATGCTGAATTACTTAGAAATTCTATCGATCATTTGCTATGAATTTATGGTCGCACCCGCAGTCACATTGACAATTGTGGCGGTCATTGCACTGGCATGATCAGAGGCCAGAAATGTCACCGTTTCGGCAATTTGAGCCAGCGTCGGCAATCGTTTTAACATGGTACTTTGTGCAGCGCCATTGAGCCATTCATCCAAGGTGATGCCCATCGCTTGTGCTTTTAAGCTAAATAACTCGCGCGTATAAGAGCCTGCCTGAGCCGCATCCGCAATGGCATGGGAACGTACCCCAAGCACCCGAATATTCTTTGGACCAAGTTCACTGGCGAGTGCTTTGATAAATGCTTCGCTCCCGGCACAACCGACAATATGTCCCAAATGACCCGGGATCGCCATTGCGCCAGAGGGTGCAATGACGCTAATCATTGCTCCGATCGACTTTGTACCCATATAGGGGACGATGGCTTTTGCAATATTAAATTGAGCAGTTAAAAAAGGTGTGATGCCCTGCATAAATTCATGCTGGGTGAGTTCTGAAAGTTCCTTACCTTGGTTATGCATAAAACTTGTGGCATTGATCACAACATCGATGCCACCCGTTAGCTCAGCCAACTGTTTTATCGCTGTTTGGGTCGCCTGTTCATCCAATACATCCACAATAAAGGTTTGTATCTGGCCTTCCACGTGATGAATATGTGCTGCAACCTGATCCAGTGTGTGCTGGTGCCGGGCGCCTAAATAGACAAAAGCACCTTCTCGGGCCAAGGTATCAGCGATCGCGTGACCTACGGCGCCACTGCCTCCAAAAATCACAGCAATTTTATTTTTAACTAACATGGAAGATGCTGCCTGTATTTTTTATTGATTATTTATTGTACGCCTTTTAGTTGTCTTCAAGCGATTTCGAATTCTCTGTTTCTTATTTAAAAGTTAGTTGGAGTATAAAAAAACCTCTAATATGACTTAGAGGTTTTTTACGTTTAAACAGTTTTTAAGGCGTAAGAATGACCTTACGACATTCTTGTTCCCTGTTATCGAAAATACGATAACCTTCAGCTGCATCTTCTAGCTTCATCCGGTGGGTAATAATCGCTTCAGGCGCCAGTTTACCATCCTCAATCAGCTCTAAGAGTTGAGGTAAAAAATGATGGACATGGGTTTGTCCCATCTTAAATGTCAGACCTTTATCAAAAGCATCGCCAAACAGAAAACCGTGAATAGGTCCTGCATATACTCCCGGTACACTGACCACGCCTCCACGGCGCACAGCGGCAATACATTGGCGTAGTACCACACCACTTGAGCCTTCAAGTTTTAGATTGGTCAACAACGTTTCAATCACACTTCCCTTTGCCTCAAATCCAATCGCATCAATCACGGCATCAACACCACGATAATTGTCGGTATGCTGAATAATGTATTCAGCAGCATCAACCGCTTCAAAATCGACAGGAATGGCGCCATAGGCTTCTGCGGCATATTTCAATCGATATTGATTATGATCAACCATGAAGATCTTTTCTGCGCCCAGCATTTTGGCGCAGGCTGCACTGAGCAGACCTACCGGTCCGGCCCCATAGATGGCTAACGTGGAACCTTTGCTAACTTTTGCATTAGTCACTGCCTGCCATGCAGTGGGTAGAATATCAGTAAGAAAAAGCACTTTTTCATCCGACAATGAACCCGGGACTTTAAATGGTCCTGCATTGGCCTTGGGAACACGTACATATTCTGCCTGACCACCGGGAATACCACCATAGAGATGGCTATAGCCAAATAATGCAGCACCTGAAGGAATCTGCTTTTTATTGATGATCGCACCTCGTCCGCTATTGGTGGTTTCACAGGCCGCGGTCAGATTTAACTGGCAAAAGAAACATTCGCCACAGGCAATCACGAAAGGAACGATAACCCGATCCCCCTTTTTGACCTGAGTGACGGCCGAACCCACCTCTTCAACAATGCCCATGAATTCATGACCAAAAATATCACCCTGCTCGGTTTGAGGGATTTTTCCCCGATACAGATGCAAGTCTGAACCACAAATTGCAGTAGCCGTCACCCTTAAAATAATATCGTCAGCTTCCTGAATGATGGGATCTGCTACCGTTTCAACACGGACATCTTCAGCACCGTGGTAAGTAAGCGCACGCATGGTTATTCCTTTAATTTATAAGATGTCATTTGATTATGGGCAGTGTTTTTTTACCGTTTGCAATAATTGTTAGCACTCACGTAAGCCATATTATGAATATGCAAAAGGATTTAAGGGTTTGTAACCAAACATGAAAAATAAAGGCACACATTATAGGGATGGTATTCGTCTCTCTTGCTTTGAAGACAATAAAAAATGCCAGTTGATCAACTGGCATTTTCAATATAAATAAAAAGTTTCAGCAGAAATGCTCTTTAAACCATCAAATAAAGTTACAGCACTGTGCTAGAAAAAATTAATCAGGGTCTGGATGACCAGCGCATTAATAATATCCACAAAAAATGCCCCCGTCAGTGGAATAATCAGGAAGGCTTTATGCGAAGGTCCATAACTATTGGTAACGGCCTGAATATTGGCAATCGCCGTAGGTGTGGCCCCGAGGTTGACGCCACATTGTCCCGCACAAAGTACTGCTGCATCGTAATTTTTACCCATAACTTTAAAGGTGACAAAAAACAGGTAGAGTGCCAGAAACAAAGTTTGAGCAATCAGAATAATCAGCAAGGGACCTGCCAGTCCTGCCAATAGCCAAAGTTGTAACGACATTAATGCCATCGACAGGAATAAGGCTAAAGAGGCGTTACCAAATACGTCAATACAGCGGTCAAACAGCTTGATATTAAAGACATATTCCAAGGTATTACGGATGAATACACCACAACCTAAAGCCCAGACAAAAGTCGGTAATTCAAACCAGTAGCCTTTGGCAAAATCAGTCATAAAGTTGGCAAAGAAAATACACAGCGCAAACATGCCCAGGGTTTTTACCGCATCGTCTGCAGTAATCAGTCGGGTTTTTTCCGGATATTCAAACGGCGCTGTTTCATTTGCAGGAGGCGCTTCAGTGCGTTGCTGTGTTGGTGCAATCTCTTCAGCCAGTTGATAGCGGCGAATCAGAAGTTTGGCTACAGGACCTCCCATCATGCCACCAATGACCAAACCAAAGGTTGCACTTGCCATACCCAACACTACGGCACCCTGAATGCCATATTCATTTTCGAATATGCTGCCCCATGCGCTTGCAGTACCATGACCACCGGTTAAGGTCACCGAACCGGTAATCAGGCCAATCAATGGATCAAGACCTAAAGCAGTTGCCAGACTTATGCCCAAAACATTCTGTAGTATTACAAATGTAATCACACAGAACATAAACATAATCAGTGTTTTTCCGCCTTCTTTAAGTTTTGACAGGCTGGCACTTAAACCGACTGAAGTAAAAAATACCAGCATGAAACTACGCTGAATGTCAGTATTAAAGTTCACCGTAATATTGAGCTGTGTGAACAGAAAATACGTGACAATTGCCGCTACAAGTCCCCCGATTACAGGTTCAGGCATATTGTAGCGTTTTAAAATACTCACTTTATTTACGAGGAAATAACCGATAAACAGTACAAAGACTGCAGTGACAATCGTACCAAAGATGTCAATATCAAAATTCATTGTTCACCAAATCAAAAACCTTGAGCAATGGGGCTGACGAAGGAAAACCTTGCCGTAAAGATAAAGCGAGCGATGGTAAAGCAATTATCCTGCTTTGTTTGTTACGCTTAGTAATTATCTGGCATTTTTGAATTAAAAAAATTGATATAAATACAATGATTTAATAACTTTAAAAATTACGAATGGAGAAACTTTTAAATCCATTCATAAAATATTCCCCTTTCTGGCAATTTCTGTAATTGCATTATCATCATGAGATAATTTTCCAAAGCGACCCTCATTTAGAAAGTCTTAAACTTATTTGCTTCACCTGATATCCGCCGTTTCAATTTTTTTAAGTCTCATGCGCTTAGCATTAACCACCAAAACTTAACGCAGAGATGCAATCAAAATACAAAAAGTGCCTCATAAATAACCTGAGTTTGATGAACACTGAATGAATGTTTATTGACCAATTTTTGGTGAAGATATGTGTGCGAATTATCGACCTATTCATAAAAGCCGGGCTCACTTATTGGATTTATTCGAACCGACATTTGATTATAAAATGGATATTTATCCCGGGGACAGTAGTCCAATCCTGATCTCATCGAATGAAAAAGTACAATGGCGCTCTGCCCGTTTTGGACTCATTCCTTTTTGGGCCGAAGACTTGAAGCTGTCTCAACATACCTATAATGTACGCGCTGAAACAGTGGCTGAAAAAAACAGTTTTAGACATGCCTGGAAGAAAAATCAATTTGCTTTGGTACCTGTTGATGCGATTTTCGAGCCTAAATATATTGATGGCAAGGCACATTGGTATGCTATTTATCGGCAGGACAAAAAGCCTTTTACGGTGGCTGCCCTTTATGAACATGCGAGTGTGGACGGTCAGGAAATTCTTTCCATGACCATGCTGACCATCAATGCAGATACTCATCCTTTAATGAAACAGTTTCATTCGCCAGAACATGAAAAAAGATCTGTTGTGATCATTCCGGAAGGTCATCGTCTCGACTGGCTAAATACACAACATGCGCAGGCTGTAGAACTGATTCGTGAGTTTTCAGCTGATGAATTTACTGCTGCACCGAAACACCAGATCAATAACTTTTTCTTCCCTGACTGAGGATAAACTTAATTAGAATTTTGATGGTTATTTGGTTTTTATTAATAAGAGGAAATAAAAATATAATAACGTCTTTGGGGTGAAGATAATCCCATGATCGAGTTTAATTAATTTTTTTTATAATCCTCTCCTTATTAGACAATACTGTATGTTGCGTTTTGTTAAAAATGTAAATCCAAGGGAAATGTTAAAAATAAATAAGTGATTGATTTTAAATAATTATTGTAAAAATGAAAATGTAATTTTTGAACAAAAAATATGCATTTGTAGGCAATATCTTACAAACGTGTAAGCCAAAAGCTTATACACCAACTATTTGATTTTTTTAATAATTAGCTCGGTACATTTAAGCGCTCTTTACTATTCAATAGAAAGCTGAATATTAATGAAGAGATCCCGTAAAATAAAAAAGGCATCTTTATTAATATAAGAAATCTGAATAATAGAAAAGAATCTCAAATAACGTCTCAATATGTACTAATCTTTCCTCTGGTTACAGAGGAAAGATTTTTAAATTAACTTCAGGATAGGAAATAGAATATGTTTATTGCAAAAAATATCTTTGTCTTTTTACTATCAATGCTAGCCTTATGCCTGGTAATCATTTTCTTTAATTATCTTGGCTTCAATGAAACAGTTAATCTGATACTGTCCTCGTCCTTATTTGGCATGTTCATTACCTGGTATTTTAAAGGTACGGAATTATGTCTGGCCTTATTTAGTTTTTTCTATTGCGCCATGCTGATTATTAGCCAGAGTATGGAAGTGATCCTGATGTTTGGTACTTCCATCTCTGTGTATTTGTTCATGAGCAAACTGTTACCTAAGCTTAAAAATCTGAATTTTAAACTTGGCAGTAAACAGTTAGATAGTGATTCGCTTAGAACGGATTAACACCACGATTGACCATCCCCACTTTCTTAGCGACCGGCAGCGTGGTCTGTTCTGCGAGCAGCAACTCCTCGAGAAAAGCATTCAGGCTATTTGGCTCTAGACAGCCTGGATTAAAACTGTTTTCTCCCAAGTTCAGAAAGAAAGTCTCAATATTGGTATTTCGCTGTACATATTTCATTGACCAGCGCTTAAACGTATATTGGTCAATGGGATCTGTGCCGAAATGTTTGACTTCAAGATGTCTTGCATCGGTTTTTATTTTTTCAAATAAACTTTCAACGATGGCTTGCTCTCCTTCCAGACATTGAAAAAAAGCATTATCGGCATAGTACAACACCCCATAGATACAATGTTGAGTATTGAAATCCCGGGCTTCGGTAAGAATGTCGCGTAAATCTTGCAGCAAATCATCGCTATTTTCATTGCGTTTGCTGGCATAACACAGTCGTATATTCATTAAGATTTCCGCAAACTATGAAAGTTTTTGTGAAGAAGAATTTTAAAAACTATCATATATTTACAGAATCACGAATATTTAATTTTTTTATTTTCTCATTTTATTTTTTACCGTTTGATCAATTTTATCTTAAATACCCATTAGAGTTGTTTTAAAAAGTGCGATAAGCCTTGTGGTGCACGGCCATGCAAGCGGCTGCTGGTGGTGACCCGGACCAGATTACTCCAGGTGATCTTGCAACATTGGGTCATGAATTTTTCAATTAAGGATACATCCTCATGGCAAGGAATCGGCTCAAATCCGCCAGCCTGAAGATAAGCATCTACACTAAAGCTTAAATTTGCTCCATGAATATGTTGATGATCCATGCTGTCCTGATAATGAGCCAGATATTTTTGCTGTTGTGATACGGATAAGGGATCGAGATCATCCAGCACCACGATTCCACAAATTGCATCTGTAGGTTGATGTTGCATCTGGCACAATAACCAGTCTGGATCAACAATCGTATCGGCATCTGTACAGGCAATCCAGTTCGCACCCTGCTGAATCAGATGACGGATTCCTAAGTCCCTAGCCTTGCCTACACACGCATAATCACATTCAATCCAGTTCACCTGATGTGCCTGTACAATCGAGCGGGACTGATCCGTACAACTGTCTAAAACCACCAGGATGTCGACCTGATCTTGCGGTATATGCTGAGTTGCCTGTTGAATGGATTGCAAACAGGCAGATAAAAACATTTCTTCATTATGCGCTGGAATTACAATACCGATTTTCATATTAATCCCTGTTGTTTGGCTAGAGAAGAAGGATTCACTGTCCAGATATCAATCATGAAATCTGGATCATTCAGACTTAAATAATGAGCGAACGGTAAAGACTGTTTTAAATGATGGTGAACTTGCAAGGCATCCAGTTCGAAATCCCGAATCTCATGCCGCCAGTGGCAACACAGGATTTCCCCTTGTGGCGTCAGGCTATGTTTGAGCTGACCGATTAACTGTTGTAACTCTACAGATGATAAATAATAGGCCACTTCACTGATCACAATCAGGTCAAACTTCTGTTCAGGAAAATTTTCGGGTATTTTGTGCTGTTGAACACTGACATGGTCCAGGTTCTGTAAACGTTGGGCAGCCAGTTGAACCGCATGCGCAGAAACATCTACACATAACAGCTGATGGCAACGTTTTGCCAGATGGATACTTAAATGGCCGTTGGAGCAGCCGATTTCCAGTACACTGGGATAATGTTGCTGGGTCAGAACAGCCAGACAGATCTGCCTTTTACGTGCTTCATACCAGTGTTGATCGTAACCCCACGGATCATTACTCTGGTGATATAACACTTCAAAATATTGACTGAAATCATTCACAAAGATAAACCTCCCACGGCATCAACAACCGGTCGATGATCGCTGGAGATAGAACGGCCGCCTGACCGGTACTTTCATCCGCCTCAATCTGGCTTTTAAATTGCATAATGGCCTGACCTTTTTTGATTAATTGCGGTTCGGTTAAACGGTAAGCACGAGCCTTTTGCCAATCGATACGGGGATCCAGAGGCCGAGCCCAGTGCCAGGCCCAGATCAGCACGTGTAAACAGCACTGATCATGAGCTGAAGCAAAGGTTTGTACGGTTTTACCAACGGCTTCGTGATCGGGATGCCCATCCTGTGCATAGCTACAAATCAGGATATCTTCCGCTTGAACCAGCTTGTCCAGTTGTTGCCATAGTTGCTGCTGGTGCAAATGAACCTGTCCATCGGGTAAATTGAGTGCAATGCGTTGAGCATGGTCAGCAACACCCAAACAGTCTAAAGCCGCTAAACTTTCTTGCGGACGAATCTGATCCAGCTGTTCTGGAGTGTATTTGGTAGAGTGTGGATGACTTTGTGTGCCATTGCTCACTGCGAGGATCAGCAGACGGCAATTCAGTGTGATCAGCTGTTGCATTAAGCCCCCACAACCCAGAATTTCGTCATCAGGATGCGGTGCAACAATCACGATTCTTTTGGATTGAAATTTTTCAAGATTGAGCGGCGATAACGGTTGTTGTTCAAAGCTGTGTAGCCATTGTGCTTTTGAAGTTCCTAACCCCTCAATGATGCGATCCTCAACCAGAGGATGATTTAGAGTTCCCACGACACTTGCTCCTCTAAACATCGTTCAGCAATCTGCTCATTATCAAATGCCGCATGACTTTGCCGAATAAATACCGGTAAATCTGCCATTAATCGGGCAAAGCTTGCCTGTTCACAAAATGGCCGCGCCCCCAGTGCCTTGCCAACGCCTTCTATAACGGCCAGACAACACTGTTCGGTTTGCGCACGCAGAATACGTACTTCGCGTTCATGACTAAGCTTGGGCTGACTGTCGATCAGTTGTGCCACGTGTTGAAAATATTGTCGGGTCACGCCCAGTTGAGCTGCCAGTTGACCCAAATACATTTTTTTAAAGGGATTGGGCGTAGTCAGGCAGCTGTGTTGCAGTTCGGCCATTAAGCGGACTGCTGCCCCATACCAACAAGCTGCGACACCGGCAGCCCCGTGCCAGAAACCTGGCCGGTCAAGATAGGCATTGGGGCTGGCGATCATGTTGACTGGGGTGTCCTGAAAGGTGACTCTGGCTGTCTGTGTGCCTTGCATGCCTACGGCGTGCCATTGGTCTAGCTCAATCTTGAGAGAGACATGATCCAAGTCAGCAACGCAAAGTTGGGATTGTCCCTGTTGATCTTTAAAGCTGATTAATGCTTTTTGAATAAACTCGGCACCAGAGCACCACGGTTTAATGCCATGACAGCGCTCATTTTCGACCTGTAACGGTGCCGGCCCACCCTCTGCAGCCCAAATAGCCCACATTTCTTTATCATTTTCTTGGGTATAACCCAGTTCATGCAGAATGCTTAAGGCATCACAATGTGATTCAAACAGCTTGGCTAAACTTAAATCACATCCCGCAATCTGGGCAAAGATTTGCCAGCGTTGATAAGTCTGTCCTGAAGCGGGTTCTGGCAAGCGCCCTAGTGTTTGAATCAATTGCTTGAGTACTCGTGGACGTTGCTGTTGTTGCTCTTCAGCTGAGTACTGCGCAAAGCAATTTAATATGTCAAAGGTTGATCTTTTTATCGATATTTTACTATTCATTGTTAAAATATTAATTCATGACAGTTTATTTAAAAGTAAATGAAAAGTTACGTTTATTTAAATAGATGAATTGTAATAAAAAGATAATTCTTCATTAGTATTGAACTATTTATTTCGTTTTGTTTCATTGTTAACTAAAAGGTAGATTTAGGTGAAACTATAAAACCATCCTGTAAGGTTTATTTAAAACCCAACAATTACCCGAAAATATGCAGTAGCTTAGTGACTACCGTGTTGTGATACTTATAGAAGAGGTTTAGAAATGAGTACTTTAAATATTCAAGATATTAAAAAACATTCTGATGTAATCGCGTCTTGTGGCACCAAAGTGGGAACAGTTGACCATCTCGAGGGTGACAGCCAACTTAAATTGACGCGTGATGAAAATGATCAGCATCACCTGATCCCGACAGCCTGGATTGGTGAAGTCAAAGATGACAAAGTCATTCTGATTAAAAACTCTGAAGAAGTTAAGCAGCAGTGGCAAGCGATATAAGCCACTTGATGATCTAAAGTATTTGAGTGTGCTTATAAAAAACCGACCGCCATAATGGATTGGCGGTCGGTTTTTTTATTGTTGATATCAATAATAAATTAGAGACGACCCGATTATGAATATAGCGTAGCCTCGCCTAATGCTCTGGTTTTAAATCTTCGGTGAAACCACATATACTGGGTTGGATACATGCTGATCTGGTTTTCAATAATCAGATTCACTTTGGTGGCATCGGCAACTTCATCCCGACTAGGAAAATTTTCTAAGCGAGGTTCAAGTAAAATGTGATATTGAGGATTACGAATATCACCTTTGCGATAGAAAAATAAAGGAATCGCGGGGACTTTGGAAATATTCATCAGACGGCGATGCGCCGTTACAGTCGCGGCCTGAACATTAAAGAACGGTGCCATTACGCCTTGTTTTAGACCGAAATCCTGATCTGGGCTATACCAGATTGCCCGCCCCTGTTTCAGATTGCTAATCAAACCTTTCATATCATTTTTGGAGATTTGATTTTTATAAATGGTGGCACGTGAGCGGCTAATCAGCATATCTAACAAAGGATTGTTTTGTGGACGATACACTACATCAAGATCGAAGAAGCAACTGCTGACATAACCTCCTGCATCCAGCAAAGTGGTGTGCGAACCCAATAACAGAATACCGGTCTCTCGTGCTTGTGAAATGTGCTCCAAGCCATGAATATGAATGCGGTTTCGATACCACTTCGGGCTGTACCAGGCATTCAGGGCCTCAAACAAGCCGATCATCATATTCAAAAACACCTGCTTCGCTTCAGCTTCTCTTTGTTGCTGGCTTTTTTCAGGAAAGCAGAGCTCGAAATTTCTTAAGGTGGTTTTTCGTCTGGATTTTAAAACTTTCCAGGCCAGTTTTGATAAAGCGTCAGCGAGTCGCCATTGTACCGCCCAAGGTAATATTGCAAATAACATTAGAATAGTCAGGCAAATCCATATCGCCCAGTATCGCGGTAATAAAAATGACCAATAAAACCGGCCTGTTTCATACTTCTGCTTTAAATCCATTTGAACGCATTTCTTAAGAAAAACTAAACAGCCTAGCATATAAAAAACTTTTATGTCGGACTGCTGCTACAAATACAACAATTCAGTTGTTTTAATTTATATATGTACCGCAAAATGATATAAAAATATCAATAAAATATCGATTGTATGAAATAAAATAAATTAAGCAAGATGGTATACATAATTAAATTATTGTGTGAAGAAAGTCTTATTTAAGCTCTTTATATTTTAAATTATGATAATCGAGTTCATTTTTCCTAGCGGTATTTTTTATAAAATTTAAAAAAATTCTATAACTCTATCATCACCTATTCAAACTGAGATTGCATAGTAAAAAAGCGATTATAATCAATTAATAATCGCTTTTTATATAACTTATCTTGAAACAATATCCGATATTAGCGGGCAGGTTTCACCAGAATCTGATAGGCCAGAATCCCGCCGACCAGGCCCCAAAAAGCTGAACCAATTCCTAGTAAGGTGATGCCTGATGCGGTGAGAAGAAAACAGATCATCGCTGCATCGCGGCCCTGTTCGTCTACTAATGATTGATGCAGACTGTTCATCAAGGTCGTCAATAATGCCAGTCCAGCCAGGATATGGATTAATACGCTTGGTAAGCCATTAAACAATATAAAAATGGCGCCGCCAAAAATCCCGGCGATTAAGTAAAAAATACCGGCCCAAGTCGATGCAATATAACGTTTTGCTGGATTAGGATGAACATCAGGCGCCATACAAAGCGCTGCGGTAATGGCTGCAATACAGATACTAAAACCACCCCACGGCGCTAAAATAATCGCGGTTAGAGAGGTACAGACCATCAACATAGAGGTTTTAGGTGTATAACCACTGGCCTGCAAGATCGCAATACCCGGTGCATTTTGCGATGCCAGCGAAACGATAAAAAATGGAATCCCCACACCAATCAGCGTGGTCATGGTGAACTGCGGCTGGACGAAGGTGGGCAGCGTGAACACATTACCGGTCTGGGTAAAATGCAGGTCTCCGCTGATCCCGGCCACAACAATCCCTGTAATCAGCGTTGCAATAATGGCATAGAGTGGGAACCAGCGTCGGGTCAATACAAACGCCGCCAGCATGGCAAGACACAAGGTAAAATTGACCTGTAAGGCTTCGAATGTACTTAAACCAAAACGTAACAGGATGCCTGCCAGCATGGCAGAAGCAATCGAGCGTGGAATGTAATTCATCAGCTTGGCAAAAATACCTGTCGCGCCACATAACAGCATCAGACCTGAAGCAAAGATAAACACACCCACCACTTCATTAATACTGACTCCAGTCAGGCTGGTGGCAAGCAAGGCAATCCCGGGTGTCGACCACGCCGTTAAAATCGGAGTACGATAATAAAGTGACAATCCGATACTGGTGATTCCCATGCCGATACCCAGCATCATCAGCCAGCTTCCTGTTTGCGAAGCATCCAGTCCCGCCCTTTCCAGCGCCTGTAAAATAATGGCCAAAGAACTGGCATAGCCGACCAGCACTGCCACAAGCCCGGTCATAATCATGGCTGGTGAGGAAGACCTAAAAAATGCTAAGTTACGCATAGGAAATACTTTACTGAAGAATGAAGGTAGAGTGACTAAAGTATCATCGTCTGTTATAACGGACAATCATTTTTATTCAAGAAGACGTCTATTTATGCAGGATATTCCACCCAATGTTGCTGAAGCTTTAAAAAGCTTGAGAACCGAGCGCGGTTTGAGTTTAAGCCAAACTGCTGAATTGACCGGTGTCAGTAAAGCAATGCTCGGTCAAATCGAGCTGGGCAAGTCGAGTCCGACGGTAGCAACGCTCTGGAAAATCGCGACCGGATTCAATATTGCATTTTCGACTTTTCTTGAAGGTGGACGAGCTCAAACCGCACCGGAAATCCATCATTTCAGAGACTTGCCTGTTTTTGAACAGGGGCATTCAGGCATGCGGGTCAGTCCCCTGATTGCTTTTGATGAGCAACTTCGCATGGATGTGCTAAAGATTGAATTACTGCCCGGCGCAAGCAGTGAATCCAGCCCGCATGAAGCAGGCGTGATTGAACATATCATTGTGTTTGCTGGGGTATTGCAGCTACAGCTTGAAGGGATTAATCACACGGTGGCAGCTGGAGAATCGATCCGCTTTCACGCCGATATTCCACATACCTATGCCAATACGGGTGAGCAGAGTGTGATCATGCACAATATTATTCACTATCCACATCCTGCCCCATAAACCTTGAACAGCAAAGGCAGGTTTCTGTTTTATAGAATCTGAGTCAGGTCGGACAGATGTTGAATGGTATACGTGATATTCAGATCCTGTTCATTCTTGATTTGTTTGGGATTGTACCAGCAGGTTGGAATTTCACATGAAGAGGCACCTTTGATGTCTGCTTCAAGACTGTCGCCAATAAAAAGAATTTCTTCTTTGGCAATCTTACTTCTGGCTAAACAGGTCTGGAAAAAACGCTGATCAGGTTTTTCATAACCGACATCATCAGATACATACAGATCAGAGAAATGTGGCAATAGACCGGCCAAGTGTAAACGTGCCTTTTGCTGAAGCAGAATGCTATTTGAGGCGGCGAAGAGTTTATATTTTTGGCTTAAATATTGAATTGCTTCTGCTGCACCCTCTTCAAGGGTATGTTCTTTGGCCAGATTGCCCTGAAAAGTATCGCGAAAATGATCATGATTAATCTCCACTTTCAAAGCAGTAAATAGTTGTTTAAAGCGGTTATTAATTACGTCCTGTACTGTAATTTCGCCTAACTTCTGTCTTTCCCATAAAAGATGGTTAATGTGTTTATAGGTGCTATAGGTCAGATCATCATGATGTAAATTAAATTCTCCGAAGGATTTTACAAATGCCGAGCGATTGGCCACGCTAAAATTCAGCAAGGTATCATCAATATCAAAGAAAATCGCCTTATACATCCTACTTTTCCTATCGGTTCATCCTAAAATCGGCATTATTTTATTATACCGATACGCCAAAATACAATGTAATGCCACATTATGGAGGTACTGCAATTAAACGGGCTAAAATAAAAAAGGAAATAGCATGGCTATTCCCTGATATTGCGGAGATAACAAAGTCTAAAAATCAAATCACGGGGTCACGACCTTAAGTGCGTCTTTGTCTTCGGTTGAATGTGTCGGTTTACGAAGTAAGATCAGTGCTGAGATGGCAGCCAATAAAATCATCGGAATACTTGAGGCAATCACCACAATTTCACTTTGCCCGGTTCCCAATAAATAGCCTGCCACTAATGGACCGGAAAAGGCACCGATCCGGCCAATCGCAACAGCAGCACCGACGCCGCTTCCCCGCATTTCTGTTGGATAATACTTGGCTGCCAAAGTATATAAAATCGACTGGCAACCAATCACAAACATACCGCATCCACTAGCGAATAAGGTAAAACTAAACGCACTATTGGAATAAGCCAGTCCGATCAGTGAAATCAGAATACCGGTATAAACACCTGCAACAATCAGGAATTTATTTAACCGGTCCAGCATAAAGCCCAAAATCAGGATGCCAATCGAACCGCCCAGATTAAAGCCAATCTGGATATAACTGGCCTGTTCTTTATTCAGACCTAAGCCTGAAATTAAAGTCGGTAACCAGTTCTGGAATAGCGCTAATACCAAAAGTGTGCCGAAGAAACTCAACCATAAACTGCACGTAATCAGTATACGGGGTTTTGCAAATAAGACCGTCACCAAACTTGGGCGTGTTGCCGGGCTGTTTGCTGTTTTATTCAGATAGGCTTTCGATTCAGGTAAAAAGAAAATCAGAACAGGGACAAGTAATAAAGGTGCGATGCCACCGAAATAAAAGATATGCCGCCATTCATGATCTGCAGTCAGAGATAAAGCCACCACAGAAGTGAGAACGCCACCAATCGGCATGCCACAATACATGGCACTGACGGCAGTCGCTTTATATTTTTCACTCACAGCTTCAGACACCATGGTAATTACAAGCGGTAATGCCCCACCCATGCCTAATCCGGTCAGAAATCTCACCAGAAGCAAACTGTTCAATTGCTGAGTAAAAGGTGTCAGTAATGACATCAGGCCAAAAATCAGAATACAGCTAATGAATACTTTCTTTCGCCCAATTGAATCGGCCAGTCTTCCTGCAAGCATGGCGCCAGGTAAAGTACCGAGCACCGCTGCACTAAACACCCAGCCCATCTCGGTACTGCTCAGTAACATTTCTGCTTTCATTCTGGGTGCGGCAACGCCCATCGACTGCAAATCAAAACCTTCGATAATGGCAAACAGAAAACAAAGTAGTAAGGTGATCACTGCTGCTTTTTTTGAGGAATGCAACGTGGCGTGCGTATCCTTGAACATGTCCATATTCCTTATGATTATTCGATTTTTTAATCTCTTGTATATTATCCTGAGTTGACATATTTTGAGAGAAAGCGAAAAAAGACTAGCAGAGCAAATAGCGTTACGCAATATGTATTAGAATTATGCAATACGTAACCTTGAGGCGGTCGAGGGTGTTTGATTGAAATATAAGACAAAGACCATAGTGTATGCGCTTTTATTGGCGCCGATTCCTTTATTAGTGTTTATGGCCTTACTGTTTATCTTGCTGAATAGTGAATTTAAACCTTATTCACTATTTATGATTTTTAGTTGGACATTTTCTGGTTTATCTCGCCTATTGCATTTTAACCGTTCCTTTCTCCTTGTTATTGTCACTCGGCTTAAACCACTATCGGTGCCTGAATTTTTTTACGATTTGTCTAAGTGCATTATTGATTGCAGCCCCTTTGTTTATTGTTCTGGAATGGAGCCATACCGGCCAACTGCCAAAACAATGGGGCGTACTTTATGATGATATCTTTGCGTTCTTTATCGCCTTGATCCCCGCAGTGTGCTACTGGTTGATATTAATTAATCTGAAACCGAATCACTCGGTAAACGAGTTGGAGCGATAAAATTGTGTCGAAGCAGTTAAATGCGGCATCCTCTGAGCCAGATGTTATTTCCTCAGGCCAGATAGAACATTTGGATAATACCCGATTAGCGACCATGATCCCTGCTCCACATCCAGATCAACACCGCAGCCATACAGGCAATTAAAGGATAGACCAGCCACGGATGTGGAATGGTCCAGAGCATCATGACTGCAGCAATGCTCATACTCACGGTTGACATGTATTTGGCTTTTTTGGGAATGCGGCGGTTGTGCTGCCATTCTTTGAGCATAGGCCCGATAAAGCGGTGATTAAGGAACCATTGATGCAGTTTTTCTGAGCCTCTGGCTGCAAAGAAAACCGCCAATAATATAAAATCAACCGTCGGCAGACCTGGAATAAAAATTCCAAGTATGCCGAGTGCAATACATAACCAGGCCAGACAGATAAAGAGTAATCGCCACCAGACTGAGCGTGCTAATTTGCTTGCCGGCTGTGAGGGTTGGGGCACAACCTTGCTATTCACATCATGATTCATGCGATCAATATTCGCCATACCTGCTCATCCTTAAGTCATCTGCTTATTTTAATTCGTCCAGCTGGTTTAAGGCCTTTCCAAAATAGCCAAATGCATCCAAAGCACCTTGCACCACGCGATCCTGTAATGCTGGGTCAAAATCCGCATCGTCGAGTGCCTGGACAAAACGTTTCCAAACCTTGGCACGTCCTTCCGGATAAGCAGCCAAATTACGGGCAGCAAAGGTTTCAGAGAAGCCTAAGCGTTTTTGCGCTTCTTTAAATAAGAAAGCGGCGCCCAAGGTTGACCCTTCCGAGACATAAATCCAGCCTAGGGCTTCAGGTAATTTGACTGCTGCACTTTGTAGCGCTTGTCCTGCCGGTTGAATACCCAAGTCCTGCAAATCTTCAAAAGCCTGTAAAGAACGACCACGAATACCGAGGTCTGGAATAAGTTCAGCCACACCTTCCTGTTCAAAAAGATGTTCAATTTCCTGCTGGAAATAGTATTGTGACAAGGTGAATTGCGCATATTTTTCCTTGTTGGCAAATACATCGGCCTTCGCCATCAGGCGATGCATCCGTTCATGCTCTGCTGCCGTTTCTTGCTTTAAACGTTGCGAAAGGCTGTTGGCGACCATTGGTTCTGTGACTGCGTTCATAATCATTCTCCTGAAGAAAGAATATTGCTCATCGGTTAACGATCCCGACTGAGTTTAAGTTGCACTGGAAAATCGACGACAATAGCCACTGCTCGGCCATTGACTGTGTAGGGTTTGAATCTGGACTGACGGGCTGCGTTTAGAACGCGCTGATCTAAACTGGTGATACCTGAACTTTGTTTTAACTGAATATCGATTGGCTGCCCGTTTTCATTGATGTGTAAACGTAACTCCACCATGCGGGTTTGTTGTCTCAGTTCCCGGTCGTCGTAGGCAAACTTGCCAAAACTGAGAACCTCGACATGACTGAGTTGCATAGGTGCATCACGTTCAACCTGGCTGTCAGGTGCCCGGCTAAGCTGCTGTTGTGGTGCAGGCGCTTTTACGCCAGCAGAGAAGTCGTGCTTTTCTCCCGCATCTGCTTGAGGTATTTGCTGATGTGAATTAACGGCAGCAGAAGATGGTTCAGGCTGTAAATGTGATTTCGCCGTTTTATTTTCTACAGTTTGAACAGCAAGCGGTTGTGTTGGTTGGGATGCGTCAGCATGTTGTTGTTTATTCAATTGTTTGTTGGACACGCTATGCGAAGTATTATGACTGACCAGAATCTTCTGCTTGTTGCTGTCCTGTTTATCTATGTGAGGACGGGTAGATTGTGGTTTTACATGTTGCGCTGCTGGTGGTTGAGCACGCGCAATTTGAGCCGATGTATGAGGAGACTCTTGTTCTGCCGGTGACAAGGAGACGAAGTGCACCTTGAGCGCATTCACTTTGGGTGAAGTTGCCAAGCTATAAGGTTCAATAAAATGGCTGAGAAACCATATGGCTAGAAGATGCAGCGCAATGACTAGCAAGCTAATGACTGATTTAGGGTATGAATGAATCAAGGCCGCTCTGGAGGCGAATGTTGAAGTCCATGCATAAGAGAGCGACTGGGATTTTGGTTTCATCACGCTCTCCTAAAAACGATGTTCCAGCTTTAAGCTGATATTGTGTTTATCGTAGGAATAGAGCCAGTCGACATTACTGTCATTATGGTTGTAGCGATAGGTCAAATTCGGCGTCATACCATAAAACTTAAACCGTGGCATTTGTACAACCAGGGTATAGTTCTGTTCAAAATCATGGCGACGTGCAGCAAAGGTCTCGACATAGCGGTCAAACTGCCGCCAGCGGTATGAGGTTAATAGCGTGGTATTTAAACCTGCTTTCCAGGATTTGCTCAGTCCTAGACGGATGCCTTGTTGCTGATAAGCCGCCATATATTTTTCCTGGGTGTCATGATCCAGTACATCCAGTCCGCTAAAAAGTGTCCATTGCTGCGGTAGAATTTTCCAGAATGTAAACATTGCCGAGCTTTCTTTACCATCTAGGTTTTTATATTTTTGATAGCCCAGATCTTTGATTTCAGCTTCAAGCTTGAAGGCTTTGTCTGGTGCTAGAAATCGCATCCATTCAG
Source organism: Acinetobacter courvalinii (assembly GCF_014635545.1). Lineage (GTDB taxonomy): Bacteria > Pseudomonadota > Gammaproteobacteria > Pseudomonadales > Moraxellaceae > Acinetobacter > Acinetobacter courvalinii. The sequence continues at coordinate 1,169,836 of NZ_BMDA01000001.1, read as the reverse complement.
TACGTGCCCCCCATGCATTGTATAAACCATCATTGGCATAACGTTTATGTTCAAATAGCGGTGCAATGGTGATTTGATTTTTTAAATCAAAAAAACTATAGCCTGCATTGATATTCAGGGTGGATTCGTTATAGAGCGCATGATCAGCATAGGATTGACCATAGGCTAACCCGCGTAAAGAAATCCCATGATTGCCGTAGAGAGAAAAGCGTTTCATTAAACTGGCTTCATAGTCTAGACCGGTTGCTGATGTTGCTTGGGGGCTGCCACGGGTAATTTCTCGAATGGGAGTCACATTGCCCTTATCATCAATGCCATACAACGTCCATGTTTTACTTTGTTCCGAAGAACTATTCAGATTTGTGGCATAGGACGGACCAATCGCGACACTGCCTTGCCATGAATCGCGCTGATCGAGCGCTTTGACGAACAGATTAACCGTTTGCTCTACTTCTGGCGGTATCACCGCACGATCGCTTTGTCCTAACCTGCTCTGAATTGATGTAAAAAGGCGTGCTGCTTCTTTATTCTTCTGCTGTTCAAACAGCACGCGCGCTAACTCTAGTTCACAAATAAGATTATTCGGTTGTTTATTGAGACTGCTTTGAAATTTTTGCTCGGCTAATTTGAGCTGTCCCTGAGCACGTGCTAACGCACCTTCGGCAAAATCCATTAAAGCCTGATCATAGCCTTGATATTGCTGATAATGCTTTAAATAAACCGCAGCATTGCCCCACTGTTTTTGCATGACAGCCAGATACAGGGCTTTGGCCAAATCATCCTGATTTTTTTCTACTGCATAAACTTGACCATTGATACGGATACTGGGGAGTTTCCCGGTATCACGAATTGTGCCTTGTTGTTGTAGTTGATGCTGCTGTTGCAATAAATTCTGATCCAAATTTTGATTCAGGCGAAGTTGAGTATCATCATCTGCATAGAGTGATGAAGCAGCCAATAGAGTCAGATAGCACAACAATGTTCTTTTCATAAAAACCGCAAAACAAAAAATAAAATCATTAAGTCTTAAGCAAGAAAAAGGAACCTACAGTTGTAGATTCCTTTCGCTATAATTAGTTCTTCGCACCACCAAAGGCAGTGTTATAAGAAACATTGTCAAATTTCGCGATACCTGCTAATGCAGCAGCATTTGCACCAAAGAAATGACCTTGAACAGCACCAGAATCATTTAACCCAGCGGTACCATTTGCGATCGCAAATCCGCTAAATGCAGCCGAACCGGGATTAAATGTCACACCATCAAGTGTCAAGTTTGAAACGGTTGTACCTGTTCCAGTTAATGAACCTTCCAAAGTACCCGTACCAAAGTTCGCAGTGAAATTACCAGTTAACAGATTAGTTGCTGAGCCATTAATCCCTGCAACCGTATATGTCGCAGTACCTGCAGTTGGTACTGTGGTATTGGTATTGTCACCCGCGTAATAAACGGTATGGCTTGCGCTGGCAGGCGTATCACCTGCTTTCCACCATTCACCGAAATAAACTTCCTGTGTGCCGACTTGACCAAAATTAAAATTACCTAAGGCACTGTGTGAAGGTGGCATTGCTGATACTGGAATATGGGAGATATTAAATGTCTTGGTACCGACAGTAACATTGCTATTACTTGTACCTTGCGCAGCAAATGCTTGCGCTAGACCTTTGAGTGAACTAAAGCCTGTAAAAGCGTTATATGGCGCACCTGCCGCCTGCACCGAAACTGCAGCCGCACCACCTGGATGACTGGCATTTGCTGCCGCACCGACTTTGATATTTGCTTCATTACTTGAAGCACCTTCAATACCTGCATGAGCAAATACAGCAGAACATGCAACAAGACCGATGAACAGTTGAGAGATTTTCATTTATTGTTACTCCATTTTTCTAAAGCTAAGTTATTGTTTCAATGTAGATAACGATATCGTTATCTGTTTAGTTGTATGAGCAGTTGGATTTTTAACTGCTCTTGATTTTGTAAATAATAATCATTCAATCTTATTATTTACGTCTATCTAATTTCCGCTTTGAAAAGAGGAAATTAAATTCTGTGTTAAAACTTAGTTGTCCAGCTGACTTTCAGCGTACGGCCTGGTGCAGCCATTGCACTCCGAGTGAGAGGATCGATATAGAATTGGTTTGAAAGGTTATTGCCAACAAATTCAACCGTGTTATAGGTGTCGACTTGATAGCGTGCATAGGCATCAAAAATCCAGGTGTCATCCCAAGCTAGCGGTACGTTGAGGTAATAGCCTTTATTGATCCCCGCATCGTTATTTTTACGTAGTGGGCTTTCATAACCTTTGTAGAAGGTTGCACGAGCACCCAGTTCCAATCTTTCATCTAGAAAACGTGCACCGAACAAGGCATGTGCACTGAGTTCTGGTGTCGACATGGTGACGAGATAGCCATTGGGAAAACCATCATCGACACAACGTTGGTAAGCATCACGGAACTGAATCCCTTGCTCAGTTTGTACAGTGCCGCTATTAATCATCTTGTCGATGGCACTATTGGTGTCACAGACTTGATTCTTCAGGTTATAAGCCAAACTTAAATCGGTAAAGAAAGCCCCATTATCAAAACGGCTTTGCAGCTCTAAACCAGAAAGTTTTTGCTCATCCATATTGGTAAAAATTAGATTTTGATTTCGCTCAATCACGTTTTTGGTTTTGTTGTAGTAATAGGCCAGTTTAAGGTCGGCATTTCGTGCTGAACTCAACCAGTCACGCATGTCGTAGACATATCCCACTTCATAATTAAACGCATGTTCGGGTTTAATGGCCTGATAGGGCATCAGGGCGGAAAAGCCAACCGTGCTTTCAAACAGGCTGGGTAAACGGTACTCTTCTGCATAACGGACATAGAGCCGGTTATTGTCAGTTAAATGCAAGGAGGCGCCAAGCTGAGGTGCCCAGCCACTGTCTTTTACTTTTTGCGCCGTTTCAATCGGAACCTGTTCAATCACTGCCGGGCTTAGGTTGCCACTGCCGGTAATCACATATTTTTGACCTAAGGCATTCAGTCGTTCTAATACATTATCGGCCAAATTTAGCTGACCGTTGTCATCTGCTTTCCAGGTAAGCGTATTTTTCTGTGACCAGATCAGGTTATATAATGTACTTTCTGATGCAGGAACCGTTTCCAGTTTGCCATCCCAGTCTGGATTTCTGCTGGCATAACGTTGAGTGAACCGGTCCAGCATGCGTTGCTGCTGAGCGCTATAACTTTCAGGCATGGTCTGATATTCAAAACTGTATTCCTTGAGCTTGCTTTTCTTGGTAAATAACGGATTTAAGGCAGGATCAACTCCCTCTCTCAGGGATTTATTCAAGAAATCATCAAAAGCCCAGTAGGAGCGATAACGCATCCCTGCATCAAAACTTAACCATGAAGCGGGACGATAGTTAAAATTAAAATCAAAGGTTTTTTCTTCACGGCGGCCTGCACGCGGTAAGGCTTGATATAAGGAATAGCTTGGGCCATATTCACCATAAATATCATCAGAACTGAGTTTTTCTTTTAAGAAACTTCCACCCAGTGTTAAATCAAGTTGTTGGGACAATCTGGCTTTGTTGCTGATCGTGATGCCCTGACGCCGGTTATCAGAATGACTAATCGCGGTATTGATAATGCGGTTGTCTCGAAAATCAATCGTGGTTGGCCAGCCACCGCGTGTATAGGTCTGACTTTCGGTATCGGTCTGCCAGATATTGGCATAGAAATCGACCCACTGAATATTTTCGGGTTTAAATTTATATTCCAGACTATAGGCTTTAGAACGAATGTTGCTGAGTGGCCACTGCGGTACCCCAATATCAGGTGTTAGCCCCCATTCAATCCGTGACGGCATAATTTCACCAAATCTATTTTTGGTGTCTCGATAGGTCAGTTTCAGTGCCTGATCATCAGTTGGGCGATAGTTGGCTTTGAATAACCACGATTCCATTTGGCTTGAGGTGTTGGGTACTTCATCGCCCGGTTTATATGAATGTGCAAAATAAGGAATAAAATCAAGGCTATTACTCGGTTCTGCCCGTTTATAATAGCCTGCCCCATGTGTACCTGAAAAATAGTTGCCACGTTCGCGTACTGCATAAACTGCCAATAAATCAAATTTGTCCTGCTTCATTGCCAGTGCCAGTCGGCCCGCGAGATCATCGCCAGAGAAGTTAGAATTATCATTTCTGCTGCGGTTCTTTTTATAGATATCCGGATCGTACTTTTTCCCGTTTACATCGTTCCACGGCGTCGTATCATCATAATTTTTGCCGACTTTACTCATGTCTGGAAGCAGTGGGTCGATTGAGTTGTTTGAGCCTTCAACTTTGAGCTCGGCACCAAATGTTTTACCGGGGCGAACGATATCATCCGCTTCCAGGGTTTTGACCACCACACCGCCACCGACTGAGGTCGTGGTATTACGTTCTAAGGACGGGCCTTTAATTACTTCAATGCCCGCGATCAGGTTGGGATCGATATAATTTCGGTTATTTACGCCATTATAGCCACGCCATACCGCAATTGACTGTTCCGTTCCATCAATGGTCAAAGGTACCCGACCCACGCCTTGCACACCACGTACACTCGGGTCCAGTGCGCCGCTATTTCGGGCATCGCCACTATAAACACCGACCATCCCTTGTAATACATCAGCAGGATTGGTGCCTTTGAAGCGCTCAATATAGTCTTTGCCTGCATAGACTGAAGAGCGGTTGGCATCATACACCCTGTTACTGCCCTGAGTATCACGATTTTCCTGACCAAAGACTACAAGCGGAGTCAAGCGAACGGCTACTTCATCATTCTGAATCTGCTGAGAAGTTGTATTATTGATTAATGTCGTTGTGGGCGCAGCGATACGATGGGTATTTTGAGTCGTGTTAGGCGCCAGCGTATAGCCTTGGCCGACTTTCAGGGCATGAAATGTTGAAGAGGCTAAAATGTGTTGAAAGCCTTGTTCCAGTGCAAAGCTACCTTTTAAACCCGAACTGCTTTGTCCTTTTAACTGTTGCGCATCAATGGCAATTGAAGTACCGGATTGTTCTGCAAACTGGTTCAATACATTAGCCAGGGATCCTGCCGGAATATCGTAGGTCTTTATATCCGCAGTTTCCGCATAGGCGTGTTGTAAAGGCAAAGTCAAACTACCTATACACACCGTATGTATTGCAAATGCGAGTGTTGAAAATCGAAAGAAGTTCCGATTTTGCATTTTCCCTTTTCCAGTGTTGTTCATTGTACCGCCCCGGTAAATCGAAATAAGAATCATTTAACCTGTTTGAATAAAATGATCCAAATGAATTGCTTCTACTTACTATGACGAACAGCTTTGAAAAAAGTGGAACCTGAATTTAAAAAAAATTTAATTTTTTTGAAAATGAATAGATAAATGCCCGCCATATTCCGGTCATCGGGTATTTTTTGTGGTAACGACAACCAGATAAGGCGTAATTTGATACATCTCTATCTCTGGAAAAACGCTTGCCAATAATTTGAGTGAATCCTGGGTCTGGTCCAAAGGCAAAACGGCATTGACTTGAATCTTATGTAATGCCGCTGAGTTAAATAGGATTTTGCCCTTATAGTTTTGATCCAGTTGTTTTAACACCTGATCAAGCGGCAAATTTTCTACCATCAGCTGATGTTTCTGCCACTTTTGTTGTTCATTATAAATATTGACTGTGGACAGTGCTTGTATGCCGTGCTGATTCAGACTTACAGCCTGCCCTGCGTTGATAATGACAGAGGGTTGGGAATATGCATTGGCCGCATGTACCCGTACCCGGGAATGTAACATTTTTAACTGCGTCGCTTCAGTTGAGTAGTCCACGCTGAACGCCGTACCTAGCGCCTGAATCTGGCCATGCGGCGTTTTGACAATCAATGGCCGGTGCGCATCTTTGGCTACATCGATATAGATCTGCCCTTGTACTAATTCGATCACACGTTGCTTGCCCTGAAAATTGACGTTGACGGCGCTCTTTCCACGTAAAATCAGACGAGAACCATCTGTCAGGGTTTGATCCGTCCATTGGGCCGTATTCCCTTGAATATCTGCCGTCAAATAAGCCACAGAATAATTCGTTAAAAATAATATTCCGCAACTGAATGCAAATAAGGCAAGCGAAAAAGCACTTCCTGCACGCAGGTATTTATAGGTTTTGCTAGAGCCCAACCCCGCCTTAAGCGCAGATTTCACCAGCTTTTTATCAGGCGTGGCTTGAGATACGATCTGAATCGAATAGATGCATTGCTCAATATCTGCGGCTATTTTCTGATGATGCTGACTGCGCTGTTTCCATTGGTTAAACTTCAATTGAGCATGATGGCGTGTCGATTCGTCATCTGAGCTGAGTTGCACAATCCATAGTGCCGCTTCTTCTACCAGTTGACGCTGATCAGGTTGATCTATCGCCATTTATACCGCATCCATAAGCAGTCGTGTCTGATAGCACTGGACCAGACAGCTTGCCAGATACTTTTGGATCATTTTGCTTGATACACCCAGTTGCTGTGCGGTTTCTTTATGGGTGTAGCCTTCCAGATAGTGCAGAATAAACGCCTGCTGGGCTTTGGCAGACACTCCTTCCAGTGCCTTGCACAGTTGTTCAAGCGCCTGAATAATCTGCATCTGGTCTTCTGGTGAAGCAACGGCGTCCAGCATGTATTCCATCTGGCTTAAACCATCCAGATATGCTTGCTCGATGCGCTTGCGGCGAACCTGATCAATCAGTAAGTTCTTGGCAATAGAGGTCAGATAGGCACGCGGTTCTTTGATCCCTAAAAGTTCATCACGGGTCTGTAGAAGTTTAATAAATGTATCCTGAACCAGATCAGCCGCTTGTTCGGTATTGCCCAGTTTTTGCCTCAACCATTGGTGAAGCCAGCCACGATGGTTTTTATATAATTCATCTATAAGCAGCGGGGTTCTGTTCACAATGATCCGACTCAAACAATGTATACTTAAATGATAATAATTATCATTAACAAAAGTCAAGATGGATTGATGCTTTCTCTGATTTTTATGTTAACTAATTGATATGTTGATGGAAATATTAACGAAAACTAAAATTACTAGTGAATTTTAAAAAAGTAAAAATCTTGTCTATTGGTTAATTAATAGTTTTAAGCCAGCAACCACTTCATCTGATTTATACAGCGCCACATGCTGGTTGAAGCGCTGTACGGTTGAGTGATGCATTCAGCTTTAATGAGTGTAGTCTACAGAGACGGTTAAAATTTCTGGGAAATACTGAATTTATAATCCCGGCCTGTGCCAGTCATATATTCACCCAGATACATCTTGTAGTCTCGATTAAACAGGTTATCAATCGACATATTTAAGGTAGGCCCTTTCTGCCCTACAGGTTGCCAGTCCACATAGACACCATGCAATGAATAACCCTTGGTTTTCGGCAGCGAAAATGAAGAGGCAGCGATAGATTTGTCATTGTCCGAAAGACTACGGTCTTGTGCCGCCACAAAAATCCCGCGCCAGCCCATTGTCAGGTGATGTTCAGGTACATTCACGCCCAAAGTTGCTGTGGCTTTTCTCGGTGGAATATCGGTCATCCAGGTTTTCTGGTCAAACCATGGGTTGACTGGGGAGTTATCCCTTTGTCCACGAATATAAGAATAGGTTAATCCGGTAAACCACATGGGCTGGTTATAGAAAATCTCGGCTTCATAGGCTTTGATCGTATAATCATTCACATTACGATAAAAACCATGAGGATATTTTCCATTGCAGTCATTGATGCTGCCATTGCCGCCGTTGGCATTGTTTTCAGCTTGTGCTTTGCAGAAGGTGGAACGGTTACGGAAGATTTCATCCGATCCACGATTACGATGATAGGTCAGGCGAAGTTGTAAATGGTCATCTTCGGCGAATACATCATCGAAGTTCATTTCATTGCCTAAGCGAAGCGCGAACATTTTTTCAGGCAATAAATAACGACTGGTTGAAGGTACAGATGTGATCGCGGATTGCACATAATATTGTTCATCGACACGGGGCGCACGCCAGGTTTTACTGATATTGGCAAACCAGGTTAGATAATCGGCCTGCTTCCAAGCCAGTGCTAAACGCGGCGACCAGCCAGTGTAGGTTTTGCTTGAATAATCATGTCCCGCTTTAGGGTCGTTATAGCGTGACGCACGGTTTGGTTTACCCGTGTTGGTAATGTGATCGTAGCGAATAGAAGGCGTAATGGTGAAATCATTGATCTGATATTGGTCCTCTACAAAGGCACTCAGCATCTGCTGATCCCCTGCCGGCATATAATTTGGCTCATAATAACCAAAATTATAATCTGGCTTTTTCGAGTTGGTTTTATCGTAAATCAGGGAGTTCTGTTCCATTTTCTGATATTGTGCACCGACTTTTAATTTATGTGTGCCATAGTCAGTATCAAAATCACTGAGGTTACTGAGCTTAAGGGCCGTGTTGGTATAAGTGACCCAGCTTTCATTGCCCAAGGTTGCAGCTGATCCATTCACACTTGGTAAGCGCTGGTCATGTTGATCTGTCTTGGAATACGAAGCCGTGGCTTTAAAGTTTACATAAGGATTGGATGCCGGATTGAACTCATATCCGATGGAATAGCTGCTATCTTTCTGGTCACGATAAACCAGACGGCGTTTCCATGCCTCTTCATAGCCATATTTCTTAATATCGGCTTCGGTTGGTACTGCATCCTGATCACGCATGGCAGCAAAAGGTTCCCAGCCATCATGCCCACTTTGCATGGCATTGAAAGTGATTTTCTGACTGTCGGCTGGATGGAAATTCAGCTTGGCCAGATAGGTGTTTTGTTCTTGGGCGGAGTATAAAAATTTTGTGCCGTCTGGGCGGGTCACATTGCCACTATCACGATTGGTGTAATAAAACATGCCATCGACCAGGCCATTGTTGCTTTGAGCATAAACCGCACCGGTATAAGTATTTTGCTGGTTATTGGAAAAACGTGAATACTTTAAAAATGCACCGACCTGCTGATCATCTTCAAGTAAATCCGTTGCATCTTTGGTTTCCAGTGTTACTTTACCGCCAAAACCACCATTACCGACTTCAACATTATGCGGCCCTTTATCGACCGTAATTTTCTTTAAAATTTCGGGTTCAATAAACACTGAGCCCTGCCGATATTTATCAAAACTTTTAACCGAGTCATCCAGGGTAATCGGTACATCCTCGACACCGCCCATCCCTAAAATATTAATGGTCTGCCCACCTGGTCTTGGAGAACCCGCAGATCCTACACTGGGCATATGATCCAGCAATTGTGCGACATTATTGGCTTGATAACGGTCAATGGCTTTCTGGTTCAATACGCTCTGACCAAACTGGATGGTATCGTCTTTTTCGGCCTGTACCACGATCGGTGTCATCTGATAAATCTGGTTCTGGGCATTACTTTGGGCCGAACTCTGAAGTGATTTATTTGATAATGACGTTGTGCTTTCGACATGGCCTAACGGCTGCACTGCAACGCTTTGGCCCGCATTTAAATTCATGGATAACGCTATCGCAGTTGCCAACAACAACGGTTTACAGATCATACCCTGTGTAAGTGGCTGATTCAGAGGTGATTCACCAAGAATTGCACTGTGTTTCTTGGTGAAATTAAGGGAGTGTGTCATTCAATTAAAAAAATGTTGCTTAATTGATAATAATTATCGTTTACATTTGCGGTTTTGTAAACAAAATCATGTTATTTTTCTATCAATTAAGCTGTTTATCCGCTCATTTAAGCTTTTTCTAATGCTTCAATGATGGCTAAAGCAGTCACACGTGCTGAAAAAGGATTCTGCCCCGTAATCAGTTTGCCATCCTGAACCACATTTGGCATAAACGGAATCAGTTTCTTTTCATATTTCGCGCCACGTTGTTTAGCAAGTTGTTCGGCATTATAGGGCACTTTTTTCGCCACCCCTGCCAGTACTTCTTCACACCAAGCAAAACCGGTCAGTTTTTTATCGGCAATCAGATATTGTCCATTTGCAAGCTGAACATTGAGCAATCCACAATAACCATGACAGACACTGGCAACGATGCCACCATGCTCATAAATATTGCTGGTGATCTGTTGCAGTTCAGGATTGTCTAAAAAATCCCACATCACGCCGTGCCCACCGGTGTAATAGATCACATCGTAATCTTGCCAGTTGATCTCGGCAGGTTTTTTGGTGGTTTCCAGCAACTGCATAAAGGCAGGATCATTTTTGCGCTTTAAAACAGATGCATCAGCAACGAAACGCTCCAGTGATTTGGGTTCAATTGGAGAATGACCTCCCAAAGGGCTTACAATATCCTGAATATAACCCTGTTTTTCAAATTCATCGTAGGCATGGGTCAACTCCCCGAGCCATAAACCTGTGGGACGATCAACTGCTTCATATTGAGCAATATTGGTCACCACATGCAGGATACGTTTAGACATTTTTCACCTCAGCTTTTACATTATTTTTAGTCTTGCTTTTAACCCACTATAAGTCTAAAGTTAGCTTTAATGTCAAGAGGAAATCAGTAATGAATATTAGCGAATTATCAAAACAAAGCGGTTTAAGTACGCCTACGATTCGTTATTATGAACAGATCAAACTGTTACCCAAGGCTAAACGTAAATCTAATGGCTATCGGGAATATAGTGAAAATGATCTGAAACAATTATTCCTAATCCAGCAAGCACAACAGGTTGGCTTTTCCCTGACAGAGATCAAGGCTTTTTTACCGTCGAATGTGACGACTTGGGATCACGATATCTTGATCGGTTTGCTGGAAAGTAAAATTAAGGATATTGAAGAATTAGAACAGAAACTGGCCATGAGTAAACTCAATCTTCATATGATGATTACGGCGATTAATAACAAGCCGGATGAAATTACCTGTGAAGAAAATGCACAGCGCCTGCTCAATCTTTATTATACCGCTGATAAAGCTGAAAAATAATAATAATCTTTTCTAATGGTTTTCCGCTGAGCAACGGATAGGAAGCTATTGACCTTAAAGCCTACTTTAAGCATAGGATGATTGACAGGTGATTGATGAGGAACCTGTCATGTTGCAACGTTGGAATCTTCAAAAGTGGTGGATCAGCCTATTTATGCTGGTCTTTTCGGTTAACCCCGTCTTTGCTGCTGAATCTGGGCAAAATGTACACGCCCCGTCCTTAGGCAAAATTCTGGTGGTCATGACCAACCACTCAGCTTACCCCACCCGTTCAGACCATACTGGCTTATGGCTAACCGAACTTACCCACTTTTATGACATTGCCCAAGCCGCTGGTTATGACATGGATTTTGTCAGTCCGCAAGGTGGTGCAGTTCCACTGGATGAGCGTAGCTTAAAACCAATTTATCTGGATAAATCTGCCAAAGCTCATTTAGCCGATCCTAAGTTTATGCAACGTTTAAACACCACGCTTGCCCCGAAAGCGATTGATCCATCCCGCTATAAGGCCATTTATTATACTGGTGGTCACGGCACCATGTGGGATTTTCCAAACAATGAGGACCTGAAAAAGATCAGTGAGCAGATTTACCAGCAAGGTGGTGTGGTATCCGCAGTTTGTCACGGTGTGGGAGGTTTATTGTCACTTCAAGACAATCAGGGCAAAGCATTGATCGCAGGTCGAACTGTAACAGGATTTGCCAATATTGAGGAAACACTCTCAGGCATTAAATCGCAAGTCCCTTTTTCATTGCAAGATGGACTGGTACAACGCGGCGCACATTATAAGCGTGCGTGGGTGCCATTTACGTCTTATGTGGTTGTGGATGACCGCATCATTACAGGACAAAATCCGCAGTCGAGTAAGGAAATTGCAGAAGCTGTGGTCAAACGTCTCGCTACTTTAAAATAAAATATCGCTTGAAAAGCCAGATTCTTGAATCTGGCTTTTTAACATCCCCTCCCTTGTTCAGTGAACTAATATCTCCCTACTGATCCATTCTTCCCGTGCATGGCTTGCATAAAATCCTGCAAAAATGCTTGACCTTAAAGTGAACTTTAATCTTAGCATTTCAAATACGAACTGGAGGAATCTCATGAATTTTAATCATCGTTATTTAAATCGCTCTATCCCAGCGATAGCCGCAAGTGTGTTACTCAGCACTGCAACTTATGCCATTGAGCCGAAGCAACCTGCCAATACCTCACAGAACACAGCGCAAACCACAGTGGTCGAATTTGGTCCGTACAAAGTCAATGTCCCTAAAGGTGGTTATTACGATCGTTTTCGCATGAATCCGGATCTAGATGAAGTGGCGAAAGACCCGGCAGCAGGAAATATTGATTATTTCCGTACTATTCCTAAAAAGCTGGTGGAAACACGTGTGGGGAAAGTATGGTCACCGAATTTTTACTATCGGACCAGTAATGTGCAATTGTTGATGCTTGCCCCAATCGCAAAACTCAAAGCCAAGCTTCCTGCACCCCTTGAACCTTTACAGCCTTTTCCTGGCTATGGTCTGGTTTCACTGACCTTCTTTTCTTATGCTGTGGGTGATGTTGATCCATACGATGAAGTTTCAGTTGCCATTGTGGTTCGTCAGCCTGGTGCCCATCATTTCAATAGCACCGAACTATTGAGCTCAATGCGCAGCCATAAATACTATGGTCATGTACTGGCTTTACCTGTCGATACGGAAATAGCCCGTGTCCGTGGTGTCTATGGCTACCAGTTGCCCAAATGGCTGACACCGATTGACCTGAATATTGGCAGTCAAACACTGAAAGCCCAGATTTTTAATACCGATGGCACCCCAGATCTAAGCCTCAGCGCAGCTTTGCCAAAAATTAAAACAGTAAAGCCACAGTCAAGAATTGAAACCAAGACCATGTATCAACTGGTTGACGGGAAATGGCACAGCACTTCAGTAGAATCAAATACACTGGCATTTGGACAAAAGTTATTTCCAAAGGATGTGCAACTGGTGCGCAGCGGCGGCCCACTGACGAAACTTCTGGATGATTTAGGTACAGCGAAGATTTTACGTCTGGATGTGGTGAAAGATGCCCAATTGGCACTGAATATGCCAGTTGCTTATCCTGCACTGGATCAAGCCAGTCAGCATAAAAAGTAAATGTAATGCCTGATCAGCACCCGCTTTCAAGCTGAAAGTGGGTGTTTTTTTATTTGAGTTAAGCTAGTTATGGTTCTAAGCAGAAAACAAACTTGAGAATTACCATTTTAATCCATGATTTTTCTTTAGTTTTAAGTCAAGCGAATCATCTTATTCACGACAGCATAGGGTTGTAACGCATTTGCTTTTCTCATTATCTGCTTATATGTTGCAAAAAGAACCATAATTAAAAAAAAGCCAATGGCAGAGGACTGTCATTGGCTTCAGCTTAAGGATACACACGATAACAACATGTATAAGCCGTATCTTTTAACAGGCTGTGCTGTAGTGACGCATCCGGTTTTTATAGAGACGGGTGCGGCGTGCCATTGCAGCTTGTTGCAGAATCAGTGCCCATGCTGGAGAAACTTTAGGATTCGGGCGTTTTCCAAGGCTGAGTTTACGCAACTGAAATTTTACTGTAGCCATATTGGCCAAAGACGCCAGCGTTTTGTTTTTCCAGTGGATAGGCTTTAATTCAGGTGCCGTGTTCTGCCCTTGCTGCCATTGATGAGGAAGATTCGGCTCGATGGCCAAAGCAGTGGCAATCCCGACCATATCCACGCCGCTTTCAATCACCTGTTCCGCCACCTGTATACGGCGAATTCCACCCGTGACCATCACGGGCATCTTGGCGACCTTACGAATCTCCTGTGCAAATTCCAGAAAATAGGCTTCGCGGGCCAACGTGCGGCCATCGCGTGCCTGACCTTGCATGGCTGGTGCTTCATAGCTACCACCAGACAACTCGACCAGATCTACAGCCAATCCATTTAGCATCTGCACCACTTGCTGCGCATCTTCGGCACTAAAACCACCACGCTGGAAATCTGCCGAATTGAGTTTTACTGCAACAGTAAAGGTATCAGCAACCACAGCGCGTACTGCTTTGACGATCTCGATCAGAATGCGCGATCGATTTTCCAGAGAACCACCCCATTGATCCTGACGTTTATTGCTGAGTGGTGAAAGGAATTGGCTGAGCAGATAACCATGCGCTGCGTGGATTTCAACACCGGTAAAGCCGGCTTTTTCACCCAGACGTGCGGTATTGGCAAAGCGGTCAATCACTTCCTGAATCATGGCCTGATTCATTTCAATCGGTGTATTAAAACGATCTGACATTTTGCCCAGATCTAATGCAACCGCCGAAGGTGCCCAAGTCTCTTGACCTAAATTGGATTGCATCTGACGCCCCGGATGATTGATCTGCAACCACACTTGTGCGCCTTTAGAACGACCGATTTGTGCCCAGCGTTTAAAGCTTTCCAGATGCTGTTGATCTTCCAGCACCACACCGCCAGGTCCGGTCATGGCACGGCGATCGACCATCACATTACCGGTAATGATTAAACCAACGCCGCCATCCGCCCAGGCCTGATATAAACGCATCAGTTCTTCCGACGGTGCATGATTTAAGTCTGCCATATTTTCTTCCATAGCAGCTTTGGCAATGCGGTTAGGGATCTCGGAACCATTCGGGAAAACCAGTTTTTCAAATACTTTCATTATTGTGACCTCATTGAGTATGGATTTACTTTAAGATTAAAGCTCACTTTAATGTCAATAGGTTTATCAAATGGAATAAGATATTTTTTATAAATATTTTTAGATTCAGTTGCTTAGATCATAAAAAATAGAGGCACGTAGGCCTCTATTTTAATTGGGTTGAGTAAAATGGATTATTGACGGATAAATGCCAGTAAATCAGGATTAATCACATCCGCATTTACGGTGAGCATACCGTGTGAAAAACCTTTATAAGTCTTCAAAGTCCCGTTTTGTACCAATTTGGCTGATAAAACACCCGAATTTTCATAAGGTACAACCTGATCATCATTGCCATGCATCACCAGTACGGGCACTGAAATCTTTTTCAGATCTTCTGTAAAATCGGTCTGGGAAAAAGCCACAATGCCATCATAATGTGCTTTGGCACCGCCCATCATGCCTTGGCGCCACCAGTTCCAGATCACAGGCTCAGATGGTTTGGCATCAGGGCGATTAAAACCATAGAAAGGACCAGCAGGCAAATCGTAATAAAATTGCGATCTATTCTTGAATAACTGGTTTTGCAGGTCATCAAATACTTCTTTCGGTAAGCCGTCAGGATTATTCGGCGTTTTCACCATAATCGGTGGCACGGCACTGACCAGCACGGCTTTGGCAACATTTTCTTCGCCATGACGCGCGATATAATGCGCTACTTCCCCACCTCCGGTGGAATGTCCGATATGAATGGCATTCTTGATGCCAAGATGTTGCACGACCGCAGCCACATCATCGGCATAATGATCCATATCATGTCCATCCCAAACCTGGCTGGAACGACCATGCCCACGACGATCATGTGCGACGACACGGAAACCTTCGTTTAAGAAAAACAGTAACTGGGCATCCCAATCATCTGAGCTCAGTGGCCAGCCATGATGGAAAAAGAGGACCTGTGCATCGCGTGGACCCCAATCCTTATAAAAAATTTCTACACCATCTTTTGTCGTAACGTACGCCATCTTTGTTTCTCCTGTGTAAGATTTACACTGTCGAGTCATGATCTATGTTGTAATTCATGTCAGTAAAATCACATTATTTTTAAGACTATCTGTATGGATAGCCACTCTATACTAAGATTAAAGTTCACTTTAAGGTCAATGGTTTTAGTCCCATTCTGATAATAAAAATGTAATTTTACAATTTAGAAATAAAAGACAAAATCGAAGATGAGCTATTGAAATTCAATGTTTTATTAGAAATTAAAAAATATTTATCTGCCTATTCTGTTTACATACATCTAACGAATACAGCGTCTGTTTTTCGAAACAGAAATTTTAGGGCTTGACTTTAAAGTTAGCTTTAATCTTATAGTGATCTCAGTTGAAAAGTGCTTTGGGTTGCATACAGGCATTTTGAATGACTCGATCAATCAAAGGTTAACCAATATGAACAGTGATAAACAGTTTACTGAAGTTGAGTTTGGCACACATAGGATAAGCGTTCCTAAAGGGGGCTATTATGACCGTTTTAGGATGAACCCGAACCTTGATGAAGTTACTCAGGATCCTGCTGCCGGGAATATCGATTTTTTCCGCAAGATTCCAAAGAAGCTCGTCGAATCGAGAGTGGGGCCGGTCTGGGCACCGAATTTTTATTATCGTAGCAGCAACGTGCAGGTTCTCATGCTTGCACCACTGAAGCAACTCAAAAAACAGCTACCCGCTCCTTTGGAACCTTTACATGCCTTGCCAGGTTATGGATTGGTCGCACTCACCTTCTTCCATTATTCTGTTTGCGATAACGATCCTTATAACGAAGTTTCAGTTGCAATTGTGGTGCGTAAACCCAATGCACATGGGCCACATATTCTGGAGTTAGCAAACTCGATCCGTCAACGTCATTTCTATGCCCATGTATTGGCCCTGCCTGTTGATACCGAAATCGCCCGCGTGCGTGGTGTCTATGGCTATCAACTGCCGAAATGGCGCACCGAGATTAATGTCGAGATCGGTCCCGAGCAAATTAATGCCAATCTGACCGACACTCACGGTAAGGTTGATCTCAGCCTGACTGCGGTGACACCGCCTTTAAAACGGGTGAAATCTGAATCCCGGATGACTGAAGCGACCATGCTACATCAGGTTGATGGCAAATGGCATCAGACACTGGTGCAATCCAATCCCCTTTCATTGGCACAGCAGTTATTACCAGAAAAAGTCGAACTGATTCGTCATGGTGGACCTTTAAGCCAGTTACTGGATCAGCTGGGTGCCTCCAAGATTCTTCGTCTGGATGTGGTTGAGGATGCCCAGGTGGTACTGAATTTGCCAAAACCGCTTTAAATTTCAAACAACTTAAAAATCAAGGAAAATAAACAATGACACAAAGCAATTATGATCTTGTGGTATTCGGTGCCACCAGTTTTGTTGGGCAGATCCTGACCCGATATCTGGCAGAATATTTTTCAACCCAACAGGAGCAACTGCGCTGGGCAATTGCGGGTCGCTCTCAACATAAATTACAAGAGGTTAAAAATGGTTTAGGGGCTTTGGGTGAATCGTTGCCTATCCTGATCGCCGATGCGAGCAATCAGGCTGACCTAAACGCGTTGTGCGCACAGACACGTGTGGTGGTTTCAACAGTTGGTCCTTATGCGTTATATGGTGAACCGCTGATTCAGGCCTGCGTTAACAACGGTACAGATTATTGTGATCTGACCGGGGAAACCCAGTGGATCAAAAAAATGATCGAGAAATATGAATCTCAAGCCCAACAGTCTGGCGCCCGTATTGTGCATTGTTGCGGTTTTGACTCGGTTCCATCGGATATGGGGGTTTATTACTTACAGCAACAGGCACAAAAACAGTTTCATGCACCTGCAACCCAAGTCAGCATGCGGGTCAAGACCTTAAAAGGCGGTGCATCCGGCGGTACGGTTGCAAGTCTCATCAATGTCATTCAGGAAGCTGCAGCCGATCCTGCCCTGCGTAAAGATCTAGTTAATCCTTATGTGCTTTGCCCACCTGATCATGGCAACAGCCAACGACAAATTTATATTAAAACCGCGAAATTTGATCCTGATTTCAATGCATGGATTGCGCCCTTCGTGATGGCGGCAGTCAATGAACGTGTCGTGCATCGTTCTAACGCTTTATCCGGTAATGCCTATGGTCGCAATTTTAGTTATAACGAAGCCATTTTAACGGGCGAAGGCTTAAAAGGACGTTTCAAAGCCTTAGGCGTGGTTTCTGGCTTGGGCGTCTTCATGCTCGCAGCAGTGACTAAACCAGTGAGTCAGCTCATGGAACGTTATATGTTACCAAAACCAGGTGAAGGTCCGACACCACAACAGCAGCTTGCAGGACGGTTTGATTTACGTTTTATCGGGAAAACCGAGGCAGGTCAAAGCCTCAAGATCAAAGTAACGGGTGATCGTGATCCGGGCTATGGGTCGACCGGAAAAATGTTGGGACAGGCTGCCTTGAGTCTTGCGCTTGATCATTACAAAGAAGGTCAAAAGACGGGGCGCTCAGGGGGCTTCTGGACACCAGCGACCATGTTTGATGCGCAGTTTATTCATCGTTTGACTGAGCATGCAGGACTTGCCTTTGAACAAATTTGAATGATCTTTCCTCCTTATAGGGAGATATTCCTCATTTTTAAACTTGAACATAAAGCGATTAAATCAAGTTCCCAATATGATCATTAAGGAAATAGCTACATGAAATGTATTACCTTTAACGGTGCGGGTGGCCCCGAAGTTATTACGGTCAGTGAAAGACCAATGCCCGAACTGACCGATGACGGTGTCTTAATTGAAGTGGTTGCTGCCGGAATTAATGGGCCTGATGTCATGCAACGTCAGGGTTTATATGCACCTCCACCGGGCGTGACCGATATTCCTGGACTGGAAGTCTCAGGTATTGTCAAACAGGTGGGGAAATCGGTCAGCAAATTTAACGCGGGTGACGAGGTCTGTGCACTGGTACCGGGCGGTGGCTATGCTGAATATGTGGTTGCTCATCAGGACAATGTACTCTTTATTCCCGAAGGACTGTCTTTGGTAGAAGGCGGTATTTTACTTGAGACCTTTATGACAGTCTGGTCGCATTTATTCCAGCATGCCAAATTCCGTCCGAATAGCTCGATCCTGATTCATGGCGGGACATCAGGTATTGGCACAACAGCCACCATGTTGACCCGGGCATTTGGTGCAACGAAAATTTTTACCACGGTTTCAAGTGCTACACAACAGAAGGCAAGTCTGAGTATTGGTGCCGATGTTGCCATTAATTACAAGGAACAGGATTTCGTTGAAGAAGTTAAAAAACATACCGATGGTAAAGGTGTGGATTTTGTTCTGGATATTATTGCAGGCGATTATATCCAGCGAAATTATGAAGTTGCTGCGATGAATGGTACGATTTTACAAATTGGTGTCTTAAAAGGCCTCGCACAGAACCTCAATATTTTTCCGATGCTGGCAAAACGCCTTACCCATACCGGCGCAACTTTACGTTCACAATCACCCGAAGCCAAAGCGGAAGTCATGTCAGCCTTGCAGGAAAAAGTCTGGCCTCTAATTTCTAAAGGCCAAATCAAACCATTACTTTATCGGTCTTTTGATCTGGCACAAGCGCGTCAGGCACATGAGTTTCTAACCCAGGGACAACACGTGGGCAAACTGGTATTAATTGTTAAAAAACAAAGATGAGAGTGCTTTGAAAAGCGCTAAAATTATGATTTTCAGCGCTTTATTTCAACAAAGACTAACCCAGCATTAAACGTTGTCTGGCTGCAAGATATTCTCTTTCAAGACGATCAACCAGCTCGGCAACTGAAGTTGTTGCTTTCACTGCATTTAAACCTTGACCACATCCCCAGATATCTCGCCATGCTTTCACTTTATGCTGTGTACCATCTTCGCTGGAGGTGCTAAAGTCCATGTCTTTTAGGTTGCCTTCTGGCAGATTGGCCGGATCAAGCCCCGCTGCACGAATACTGGGGGCCAGATAGTTACCGTGTACGCCGGTAAACAGGTTGGAATAGACAATCTCATCTGAGTTATGGTCTACGATAGCCTGTTTATAAGCAGCCGTTGCATTGGCTTCATGGGTTGCAATAAATGCAGAACCGATATAACCAAAATCAGCGCCCATTGCCTGCGCGGCCAAAATGGCATCCCCTGTCGAAATTGCGCCTGATAAGGCCAAAGGTCCATCAAACCATTCCCGGATTTCCTGAATCAATGGAAATGGATTTTTCACGCCTGCATGTCCGCCTGCGCCAGCAGCCACCGCAATTAAGCCATCTGCGCCCTTTTCAATCGCCTTTTGGGCAAAGCGATTATTAATCACGTCATGCAAGACTACGCCACCATAGCTATGCGTGGCCTCATTAATTTCGGTACGGGCACCTAGAGAAGTAATCACGATCGGCACTTTATATTTAACGATCAGTTCCATGTCATGTTCGAGGCTATTATTACTTTTATGCACAATCTGGTTAATCGCAAATGGCGCCGCAGGACGCTCTGGGTGTAAAGCATTGTGCTCCGCAATTCCGTCAGTGATTTCCTTGAGCCATTCCTCCAGTTTTTCTGCCGGTCGCGCATTCAAAGCTGGCATTGAGCCCACCACACCCGCTTTACACTGGGCGAGCACCAGTTGCGGTGTACTGATGATAAATAATGGAGAGGCAATCACAGGAAGTCTGAGGTTGTTGAACACTGCTGGAATTTTTGACATGACTTCTACTCTTTTAACGATACATTATTATTTCCGTAGACTCAGCCATTCAAAATCATGAAGGCTGCGTTGTTGATTCAGTTGATCATATCGGGACAATAATTTTTATGCAACAAGTTGCATAAAATCAATTAATGAAATGATTTTATCAATCCTGCTGGAGCAACGGGAATGAAGCCATTCCCAAGCAAGTGACTCAGTTGCGCAAGCGTTATGACCGATAAAGATGTTATGCTTCAGTCATTTTTACGTTTTTATTCTTCTCCTGAGACGATGTTATGAGTATTACCACCCAAAAACTGCAACGTTTGCGCTTGGCTTCCATCCTTGAAGCGGTAACTTTATTACTTCTGTTTGTGGTTGCCATTCCTGTTAAATATGCTTTTGATCTGCCTGTAGCGACCAAAATTATGGGACCAATCCACGGCGTGGCATTTCTTTTCTATTTGTGGAATCTGATCAGTACGGCTGCGGTATGGTCGAAAGCGGAATTACTGAGATTATTTATTCTGGCATTTATTCCTTTAGGTGGTTTCTTTAACGAAAAATATATCGCCCAGCGACAAGCCAAGCTTAAATAGGACTAGATGCCCTGACGTAAAAAAGGAAATCCTGAGATTTCCTTTTTTATCATTCACAATAATTTTAGAATTATTTTTTATCGAGTGACTGGAGTAAGTAAACTACCGCATCACCTGCCAGTTGCATCGATTTTGGATCGACCTGCTCAATGGTATCACAGGCTTTGTGATAGCACGGCGCGAACTCAAGCTCATCGCCTTTCATTTGTTCATTAAACAAGATGACAGAGGTCACAGGCACTTTACCTAAAAATGGAGCCGTATCACTGGCGGTTAAAGTGGCGACATCCTCTTTAATTTTTAAATTTTTTGCTTTAAAAAATTCTTTGAGCGTATTCTCCAAGGCTAAATCACCGCTATGGCTTGGTATACTGCGTAAACCATCGAGTAATGGCTTATAGTCCTGCTCCTGCATGCCACGCTCTTTTAACATTTTTTCCATCTCGTCTACAGATGACTTATCACCATCTGCAATCAGGATTTCAGGGTCTTTGGTGCCCACCATATCCACATTGATATAAGCCTTAATCGCCTTTAACTGTTCAGCAGACAGTTTTTTCACATAGGCTTGAGACCCTGCGATTCCTACTTCTTCCGAATCCCAGAATGCCAGATGAATGCTATGCTTGGGCTTTATTTTCTGTTGAGATAATTGTGCCATTAACTCAAGTAACAAGGCGACGCCGGAGGCATTATCATTGATTCCAGGCCCCATTTTGACCGAGTCATAATGTGCCCCTAGTAGAATAATGTCTTGTTTCGATTCTCCCGGAATCTCTACAATAATATTCTGTCCTTTGGTTTTTTCACGATTTTCGAAAGCCTGAAGCTCTGTGGTAAAGCCTGCTTTCTTGGCGTGATCTAAAATATAATCTGCACTCGCCAAACCACCTTGCGTCCCCACTGCGCGATTGCCACCCTGCTGTTTGGCAATTTGTTCAAAAGCATGTAAATGCGTCATCATCTGTGCCGCATCCATTTTTAAACCCGATTGACTGACATCTTCAATTTTTTCTTTGGAATCTTGCTCGTTTTTTTGACAGCCACTGATTGCGAACATGCTACTTAATACACAAACAGCTAAAATTTTCTTTAAAAACATAAAATAAACGTAAACCGATTCTTATAAAGTCAGTCTAATACTAGGGTTGCACACGCGGATTTGCCATTTCATTTTGTATCCTTTGCAGTTATTGATTGAGTCAGCTAGTAATTTCAAAAATGACAGACCAAGCCCGTTTTCAATGCAACGGGCGATGTATTGCGGCTCTGGTTATTTTAGAGAGGATTTAAACTGCTTAAAATCTGTTCCAAGACCTGTCCGATGGCTAAGAGTTGATGATCCGTATGCGGTAGTCCATCGATTTCCAGCCCTACAGGAAGTTGTGATTTTTTTCCTAAACCAATTGGTAAACTGAGCCCAGGCAAGCCAATATTACTCCCCGTATCGGTATTGCGGATCAGTCTCTGGAACTGATCAATCGAACTGACCTGCTCATCCACGAGTGGTGCCACAATTGGCGAGGTGGGAAAGATCAAGGCATCAAGTTGATGCTCCTGAAACACTGTCTGATAAAGCGCCAGCAGTTGTGGTCGAGCTTCCTGTATGGCTTTTTGATATAACGGTTGTACGGGTAGTGATTGCCCCGTCTCATTCATGAGCATTTCCGGCAATATATTCTGCTGAAAGATATGTTTTACATCTGGACTTGAAATCTGCTCGACCAGCGCTTCCAGACCGAGATTGATCTGCTGATGTTTTAAATAGTCAATCAGGTCATATTTACCTTCATAAATCACCAATGGGAATGAAATACGTTGGTTGATTTGAGCTAAATCCGGCATATTTACGGGAACAATTTCGATGCCTGCGGTTTTTAAGCAATGCAGTGCCGCATGTGCCTGTTCATGCACATCCTCATCCAGATTCTCCCAAAAATAGGCATTGAATCCAAGCCTGATCGGTCGGGTCGGCAATGCAACAGGCTGAGCTGATGGTGCAATCAACTGGTCCACCAGAATAATATCGGCCATACAATGTGCCATTGGCCCCGCGGTGTCCCGTGTATGTGAAATCGGGGTGATATCTGCTTGAGCATAGCGTCCAACCGTTGGGCGAAAGCCAACACAACCATTTAAGGCACTGGGTAATCGAACCGATGCACCTGTATCCGTCCCCATTGCAATCGGCACCATGCCTGCAGCGACCGCAACGGCACTGCCAGAAGAAGAACCACCCGCAATATGTAAAGGATTAACCGCATTACGCGTACCGATCACATCGTCAATATGCATGGCGGTGTTATAACCCGTCACCCCGAATGCCAATTCATGCATATTGGCTTTGCCCACCACAATTGCACCTTGATCAATCAGGGCCTGAATCACGGGAGCCGTCGTTTTAGGCCGGAAATCAGTCAAGGCTGGCGTTCCTGCCGTATTCGGAAAACCGGCAACATGGATATTATCTTTCACCGCAAGCAATATCCCCATCAAGGCGGGGCAAGCTTTCCCATCCGCCATATGTTGATCCCAGAACTGCGCTTGTTCAAGGGCCGCTGCTTTATCGACATTAATAAAGGCATTTAAGCCTTGCTGCTGTTCAATCTGGTCAAAATGAAAATGGACGAGCTGTTCACAGCTGACTTTGCGCTCACGTACCAAACGGGTAACTTGGTCAATGCTGGCTTTATTCAGGTGAATGATTTGATCCGCATTTAGTTTCTTATTGATATTGAACATGGTGACTTAAAATCCATTTAAGTAATTGTTGTGCTAATTTAGTACAGATATAAAGTCACGCGATATCCTCAAAATTGAGGAGTTGATTGACAATGGATGAGCCGTGCCATTTCGGTACGATTATGACAGCCCATTTTTTGCATGGCATTTTTAAGATGGGTCCTGACCGTGGTAAAACCAATCTCAAGTAAATTGGCAACCTGTTTATCGCTTAGTCCCTTCGCGACTAACATTACGACCTCCTGCTCGCGTGGCGTTAAAACATCAGGGCAAGATAAATCCATGGCTAAGGCTTGGGTCAGATAAGGTTCCAGCAGGTTTAAGATCCTTTTCTCACGTTCACTGAACATGACTGAATCTTTGGCGCGCCAGATACGCAGGTCTCCAAGATCCATGCCATTTCCAACAAAATAAACATTCAGGCCATGATAGAGACCATAAGGCCGTAAAAATTCATTGTAGTAATCTGTTTTTTTAAGCGCGCTTGCAGAAATGATTTCATTCACAAAGGTGGGATGTTGCCGCTGGCGAAGCTGTGCCGTGATCGGATCATTGTGCTGCCAAATGGTGTCATATTCCAACATGGCTTTGGGATCAATTTGCCACATGATGCCTTTTCTGGACAAACGCTGTTTTGCATCCCAGATATAGGATGCAGCAAAATCTGCACGTAACAAGGTCGCAATGTCTGCAATAAGGTTTTCGCGTAAACTTTGCTGTCCTTTTCCCGAGCCTAATTTCCAGAGTATTTCGGAAAAAAGACTAAACTCCGCTGGACTTAAATCCTGTTCTAAAAGCATGGCTTGCTACCTTTATCTTCCTGATACCTGTCCACGCTACAATCAAGCTGAACAGTGATTCCCTTTTGTTTATTTTGCTTTCCTCTATCTTTTATATGCCACGGAATCGTTATTTTCTACACTTTATTTTTTTAATCGGCTTGCATGAGGTGTTTTACCATACCAGCGTTTGTAGGCATGAATGAAACTGGCAGGCTCAGCATAACCCAGCCATTCGGAAATTTGCTCAATAGACGTTTGGGTCAAAGACAGATAATAGTCTGCAAGAATTTTTCGTACCTCCTCTCTGATCTGGAGAAATGTCACCTGCTCTTGGGCCAAATAACGACGCAAGGTACGTGAGTTTAAATGCAAGTAATCGGCGACCTCCTCCATCGACGGAATTTCACCTTTGTTATTCATCAAGACTTGCTGAACCTGATGGGTATATTTCTTTTGGGTTTGTCGTTTATCCAGCATCTGTCGGCATTGTTGTTCCGCAGCCTGTAGCACCAGCTCATTGGCCATACTGAGTTTCTGGTCTATTTTTCCGGCATTTAATACAATCAGGTTTTTTAATGCGCCAAATTCCGGGCTAATTCCAAATAGCTCAACATAAGCCTGAGTTTCTCCAGGAGCTTGAAATGAAAACATGACCTTTTGACAAAGTTGATCCTGAATTAAATCGCGTTGCACGGTCATCAGTGCAGCCACATCCCGCTCAATAATAAATTGCCATAAATTTTGTGGTATTGCTTCATCCACCAATATCTCAATTTGAATATTCTGTGTATCAAGCTGTTCTGATACAACAAACTGGCTAAATGCAAAGGACAAGGGAAAATAGGCCAAGGCAAAATTTAAGGCTTCACGAATATTGGCACTACTGATCAAAGCCAGTCCTAATGAACCAAAGGTGGTAAAGTGATAACGGGTTCCGATTTCCAGCCCGAGCAAAGGTCGATGTCCGAACAGCTCTACCAGATTACGGATCAGTTGCAATTCTTGCTGCCCTGTCACCAGCATATTCGGATCAAGTAACTGGTGTTGCTCTATACCAGTTCCGGTCAGAATCTGGCTATGACTAGTTCCGAGCTCTGCGGCAAAATCAGCCATCAGGCGAACACTATGGATACTTCGTTCGTAAGTCCATAAGTACTTCAAGCGTCTTCTCCGTGTCCGCTAATCACAATATTTTGTCCTGATCCATCCTCTAAATCAATGCATGAAACGATTATTCTGCATGCAGTACATGATATTTATTCACTTGAGTCGGTTATGTCTAAACAACAATTATCTTCAAACAACAATATACGTATCGCCATTATCGGAACAGGCTTTGGTGGTTTAGGGCTGGCGATTCAGCTCAAACGTGCCGGTTTTGAACAGTTTACCTTATTTGAAAAAGCCGGTGATGTGGGTGGTGTCTGGCGTGACAATACCTATCCCGGTGCTGCCTGCGATGTGCCTTCCCATCTATATTCCTTTTCCTTTGAGCAAGAACTGGGCTGGAAAAATCGCTATGGTTCATCACAGGAAATTCATCAGTATTTGAAGCATTGCACAGAAAAATATCAGCTCTATCCACATATCCAGTTTAATACTGAAATTGCCAGCGCTGATTTTGATGCCAGCCAAGGTGTCTGGCAGATCCAGAGCTTAAGCGGAGAAAAATTTGAGGCAGAATTTCTGATTGCCGCCGTCGGTCAGCTCAACCGACCTGCTTATCCCAAAATTAAAGGCTTGGAGACTTTTAAGGGTAAGACTTTCCATTCTGCACGCTGGGATCATGACTACGACTTAAATAACAAACGTGTGGCAGTCATTGGGACTGGTGCCAGTGCGATCCAGTTTGTTCCTGAGATTGCCAAGCGAGTGGCGCATTTAGATATTTATCAACGTTCTGCTCCTTATGTGATTCCTAAACCAGACCGTATTTATTCCAGTCTGGAACGCAAAGCATTTCAAAAGCTTCCGGTTTTGCAAAGCCTTGATCGTGTCTTTCAATATAGTTATAACGAAATTCGTTTAAAAAGCTTTACCGCCACGCTGAACGAAATTCCATTAGCCGAATATATTTTCCAGCGGCATATCCGTGCAGAAATTAAAGATCCGTATTTTCGCCACCGTCTGATGCCTGATTATCCGATTGGTTGCAAGCGTATCCTGATCTCCAATCACTGGTACCGCAGTCTGGTCCGCCCCAATGTCGAGGTTATTGATAGCGCGATTCAAGAAGTCACTGAAAATGGTATTGTCGATAAAGAGGGTAAACACCGTGAAGTCGATACCATCATTTATGGAACAGGGTTTGCGGCAACCGAGTTTATGGCGCCCATGCAAATTACAGGACTCAATGGCAAAAGATTAAAAGACCAATGGGCCGATGGCGCAGAAGCGTATTTAGGATTAACCGTCAGTGGCTTCCCGAACTTCTTTATGCTGTATGGCCCCAATACCAATCTTGGGCATAACTCCATCGTCTACATGATTGAAAGCCAAGTGAATTACATCTTAGATGCACTTCAAGCCCATATCCAAAACAATTTAGCCTTTACCGATCTGAAAGCTGAAATCCAAGTACAGTTTAATCAGGAAATTCAGGAACGGATGAAGTCCACCATGTGGTCGCAAGGTTGCACCAGCTGGTATCAAACTGCGACAGGAAAAAATACCAATAACTGGCCGGGTTTTACACTGGAATACCGTCAACGTACTCGTCGTTTTGATCTGGAAAACTATCATCAGTTGACCCGGTCATCCCATCCTCAAGGGCAGGTACAAGCTTTAGAACAACAAATGGCGGTTTAAATGAAAACATTCAAGAATAAGGTGGCTGCGATAACAGGTGCGGGTTCAGGTATTGGTCAAGCCCTTGCCGTTGCGTTGGCAAAACAAGGTTGTCATCTGGCTTTATCAGATGTCAATGAGTTGGGGCTAGCCAAGACTCAGAACTTGTTAAAAACCTATCCTGTCAAAGTCACCACGCAAGTGGTTGACGTGGCCAAGCGTCAGGAAATGGCAGATTGGGCGAAAACGATTGTCGAGCAGCATCAGCAAGTCAATCTGATCTTTAATAATGCAGGTGTTGCCATGGGCAGTACCGCAGAAGGTGTCAGCTATGAAGATCTGGAATGGCTGATCGGGATTAATTTCTGGGGTGTCGTGTATGGGACCAAAGAGTTTTTACCTTACCTGAAACAAAGCGGTGACGGACATGTAATCAATGTCTCTAGCATGTTTGGACTGACCGCACAACCGACGCAAAGTGCTTATAATGCCAGTAAATTTGCAGTTCGCGGTTTTACCGAGTCCTTACGTCAGGAACTGGATCTACAAGGTTGTGGAGTCAGTGCAACCTGTGTACATCCAGGAGGCATCCGCACCAATATTGCCAAAGCAGCGCGTATTAACAACAGTGTTGAGATTCTGGGAATGGACCCGCTAAAAAGTCAGGATGCTTTTGACAAGATATTGAGAACCCCTGCAGAGCAGGCTGCCCAACAGATTCTCACTGCTGTGCTGAAAAATAAACGTCGTTTATTGATTGGTGCTGACGCAAAAGCAGTCGATGTATTGCAACGGATTTTACCCCAGGGATATCAGAAGATTTTTGCGACAGCCACTGCCCTACAAGCCAGATTCTTGTCATAAAGCCTAATCTAGGGTGATCGACCATTTGTTCAATAGCCAAATGGTCGATCGATGATTGCACAATCTTTTCCCGATTCTTTTTATTCAAATCCTTTCGCTGACGATAAAATATCATCATTTCAATATCTTCATTTAAAACAGTCGGTTTTATTCCGACATCACTTCGCTTGCTTGTTAAATTTTGACCAAAACGAACAATTTGTCTGGCTTAAGCAATAAAACAGTCCATATTGAAAATCCCCTCTTGACCTTCCCATAATGTTAAGGTCTATGCTGAAAGCAATCGGATTATCTCTATAGGTCTATCTTATGGAAACGCAAACAAAAACATCGTCTAATAATATGAATGTCAGCCTTCAAGTCGAAGGCATGACTTGCGCCAGTTGTGTTGGACGCGTTGAAGCAGCACTCAAAAAAGTTGACGGCGTTCAGTCTGCATCAGTGAATCTAGCTACAGAACGTGCCGATATCACACTTGCCAAGCCCGTAGACCGGCAAGTGCTGATTCAGGCCATTGAACAAACAGGTTATGATGTTCCTGCATCGACAGTAGAACTCTCTATTGAAGGCATGACCTGCGCTTCCTGCGTCAGTCGTGTCGAAAAAGCCTTAAATGCGGTGAATGGCGTAAGCACTGCCAACGTCAATTTAGCAACAGAACGCGCCACTGTAACAGGTACAGCCAGCATTGAAAGCCTGATCGCCGCAATTGATAAGGCGGGTTACGATGCCAAACAAATTCAGGCTGCTGTACCAGACCAAACTGAACAACTGGAGAAAAAGGACCAAGAACGTGCAGAACTCAAACGCGACCTGATTATTGCCACAGTTCTAGCATTGCCTGTGTTTATCTTGGAAATGGGTTCGCACTTGATTCCGGGTGTTCATCAACTGATTGAACAGACTATTGGCATGCAAAATAGTTGGTACTTACAATTCGTTTTAACCAGCTTAGTCCTGTTTATTCCGGGACGTCGTTTTTATCTTAAAGGGCTTCCCGCTTTAGTCCGTTTAGCCCCAGATATGAACTCCTTGGTGGCAGTCGGTACCTTGGCAGCTTACCTATTTTCACTGGTTGCAACCTTTGCACCAAAGTTCTTACCTGCAGGCACGGTCAATGTTTATTACGAAGCTGCAGCAGTGATTGTAGCTTTAATTCTACTCGGTCGTTTTCTCGAGGCAAAAGCCAAAGGACGTACTTCCGAAGCCATTCAGCGCTTGGTCAGCTTACAGGCCAAAGTTGCTCATGTTTCTCGTAATCATCAGTTTATTGATATTCCAATTGAGCAAGTGGTAACGGGTGATCTGGTTATCGTGAAACCGGGTGAACGAATTCCTGTCGATGGTGAAGTCATTGAAGGCCAAAGCTTTGTGGATGAATCGATGATTACGGGTGAACCGATTCCTGTTGAGAAAAACATTGGCAGCCAAGTAGTGGGTGGAACCATTAACCAAAATGGTACTTTAAGTTTTAAAGCCGTCGCTGTCGGTGGCGACACCATGCTGGCACAGATTATCCGTCTGGTCGAGCAGGCACAAGGCTCTAAAATGCCGATTCAAGCCGTAGTCGACAAAGTGACCTCATGGTTTGTACCCGCAGTGATGATTGCAGCCTTACTCACCTTTCTGGTCTGGTTGGTATTCGGTCCAGCACCTGCGCTAACTTTTGCCTTGGTCAATGCCGTAGCCGTACTAATTATTGCTTGTCCATGTGCCATGGGCTTGGCAACCCCGACCTCGATTATGGTCGGTACTGGACGTGGTGCAGAACTGGGTATCTTGTTCCGTAAAGGTGAAGCACTACAACTGCTAAAAGATGCTCAAGTGGTTGCCGTTGATAAAACAGGCACCTTGACCGAAGGTCATCCCGTACTGACTGATTTTGAAGTGGCGTCAGGCTTTGAGCGTAGTGATGTGCTCAGTCTTGTTGCAGCAGTCGAATCACTTTCCGAACACCCGATTGCCAAAGCAATTGTCGATGCGGTAAAAAATGAAGGTTTAGATTTGCCAAAGGTTGAGCGCTTTGATTCAGTCACTGGGATGGGTGTCAATGCCACTGTAAATGAAAGCCAAAATATCTATATCGGTGCAGATCGCTATATGATTCAGCTTGGCCTAGATATCAGCCCATTTTCCCATACAGCACAACGTTTGGGTGATGAAGGTAAATCTCCGCTTTATGTGGCAATTGATGGCGCTTTGGCAGGGATTATTGCAGTTGCCGATCCAATCAAAGACACCACACCTGCCGCCATTCAAGCACTACATCAACTGGGTTTAAAAGTAGCAATGATTACCGGTGATAATGCCCGTACCGCACATGCCATTGCCAAACAACTAGGGATTGATGAAGTGACTGCCGAAGTGCTACCTGAGGGTAAAGTCAATGCCGTGCAGGAACTGAAAGCAAAATATGGCAATATTGCCTTTGTGGGCGATGGGATCAATGATGCACCAGCACTGGCGCAGGCAGATGTCGGCCTTGCAATTGGCACTGGTACAGACGTGGCGATTGAGTCTGCGGATGTGGTATTGATGTCTGGCAACTTGCAAGGTGTTGCAAATGCAATTGCCTTATCTAAGGCAACCATTGGCAATATTCATCAAAACCTGTTCTGGGCTTTTGCCTACAATACCCTATTGATACCAGTGGCTGCGGGTGTGTTATACCCTGCTTATGGTATCTTGATGTCACCGATTTTTGCTGCAGGTGCGATGGCACTTTCAAGTGTATTTGTACTGGGTAATGCGTTACGTTTACGTCGTTTTCAAGCACCATCTGTGCATAAAGGCTAATGGAGAACCTTATGAATATTGGTAAAGTTTCTCAAGCTTCAGGTGTAACCGCCAAAATGATTCGTTATTACGAACAAATTGGTCTGATTCCTGCGGCAGGACGCAGCAATGCAGGCTATCGTTCTTATTCAGACAATGACGTGGAACGTTTGAAATTTATCAAACGCAGTCGTGAACTGGGTTTTTCGGTTACGGAAATCACCGATTTACTGGATTTATGGAGTAACCGCAATCGACAAAGTGCCGATGTAAAACAACTGGCTCAGGCACATATCCAAAAGCTGCAAGAGCGTATCCAAGACCTGCAGCAAATGGCGCAAACACTCCAGAATTTAGTCGATTGCTGTGCGGGTGATAATCGTCCCGACTGTCCGATTCTGGAAGGCTTAAAAGAGCCAAGTCATGAAATCAAGGACATCCATCATCATAATGATCTGCTCTCGCTGTCTCCACTCACTGGGCGCAAGTAGAACACAATAAAAGGCGATCTTGTGATCGCCTTTTATTTTTTTCCATTCTTTTGACACAAAAAAGCGGCTGTTTTAGCCGCTTTTGATTCCAGAACAGATTAACGTGGTGGAAAACCGGCTTCAGATAAAGCCTCGACCACTTGTTGTTGTGAGGCTGTCGTTTCAACCTTAACACTACGATTTGGTGGATCTGTAATGACTTTTGCATTGGCATCTACCGCTTGGATTGCACGGGTTACGCCACGTGCACAGCCACCACAAGTCATATTTTCAACGTGAAATTCCATTGCAAAACTCCATTCGGTTATTTAACAAGATAAACACACTATAAAGCTTCCTATCATTGTAAGGTCAAGCGTTTTTTCTTAAAATTGCAATTTTACTCAGCATTCTCATCATTAAAAAAAGTGCATGATCAACATGCACTTTTTAAAACAATATTTATTGAGTTTTAGCCATTTAAACCGACTGCCTTAGCACGTGCTTTATGCAATTTCTTATAGCTGTCGATCAGACGTAAATGACGGTCAAGCCCTTCCAGTTTCATACTAGTTGGTGTGAGGCCATAGAAACGGACCGTACCTTCAACAGAACCAACTACAGCATCCATACGCTCATTGCCAAACATACGGCGGAAATTGGTTTCGTAGTCTTCAAGCTCCATTTCATCATCGAGTAAGACTTCTAACACCACATTCATGCATTGATAGAACAAACCACGTTCTACCGTGTTGGTATTGTATTGCAAGAAGGTCTCAACCAGTTCTTTCGCTTCTTCAAACTGCGCTAAAGCAAGATAGATCAACAGCTTGAGTTCAAGCAGGGTTAATTGTCCCCAGACCGTATTGTCATCGAACTCAATCCCGATCAAGGTGGTGATTTCGGTGTAATCATCCAGTTCGCATTCTTCTAAACGCTCAACCAAGGCTTCCAGTTGCTCGTTATCTAAACGATGTAGATTAAGAATATCTTCGCGGAATAAGATCGCTCTGTTGGTATTGTCCCAAATCAGGTCTTCTACCAAATAAATTTCAGAATAATCAGGCACCAAGATACGACATGCAGTTGCACCTAAGTGCTCATACACTGCCATGTAGACTTCTTTGCCCATTTCTTCGAGGATACCGAACAATTCTGCTGCTTCTTCAGCATTTGAATTTTCACCTTCATTGGTGAAGTCCCACTCGACAAAATCATAATCCGATTTGGCACTAAAGAAACGCCAAGAGACCAAGCCGCTTGAATCAATGAAGTGTTCAACAAAGTTGTTTGGTTCAGTGACTGCATTACTTTGGAATGTCGGTTGCGGTAAATCGTTTAAACCTTCAAAACTACGACCTTGCAACAATTCAGTCAAACTACGCTCTAATGCCACTTCCAAACTTGGGTGCGCACCAAATGAGGCAAATACACCGCCTGTACGTGGGTTCATTAAAGTTACACACATTACCGGGAATTGACCGCCCAATGACGCATCTTTCACAAGGACTGGGAAGCCTTGCTCTTCCAAGCCTTGGATCCCTGCCACAATACTTGGGTATTTGGCCAATACTTCTTGTGGTACGTCTGGCAATGCAATTTCACCTTCCAGAATTTCACGTTTAACCGCACGTTCAAAAACTTCAGAGAGACATTGAACTTGAGCTTCTGCCAAGGTATTGCCCGCGCTCATCCCGTTACTGAGATATAAGTTTTCAATGAGATTCGATGGGAAATAGACAATTTCATCATCAGATTGGCGTACGAATGGCAATGAGCAAATACCACGTTCTGTATTACCTGAGTTGGTGTCATATAAATGCGTTCCGAGCAACTCATCATCAGGGTTATAAATTTCTAGACAATATTCATCCAAGATTTCTTTTGGTAACTCGCCATTTGGTCCCGGTTTAAACCACTTCTCATCTGGATAATGCACAAATTCGGCATTGGCAATGTCCTCACCCCAGAATTGGTCGTTATAGAAGAAGTTACAGTTTAAACGTTCAATGAACTCACCTAAAGCCGATGCCAAAGCACTTTCTTTGGTTGAGCCTTTACCATTGGTAAAGCACATTGGCGATTGGGCATCACGGATATGCAAGGACCAGACATTCGGTACGATATTGCGCCAAGATGCGATTTCAATCTTCATGCCAAGACCTGCCAAAATCCCTGACATATTGGCAATCGTTTCTTCTAATGGCAGGTCTTTACCTGCAATATAGGTGCTGCTTTCCGAAGTCAGGCTTGGCATCAATAAAGCTTGTGCATCGGCATCAATGCTTTCAACTTCTTCGATTACAAATTCTGGACCGGTCTGGATCACTTTCTTGACCGTACAGCGATCGATTGAACGCAAGATGCCCTGACGGTCTTTTTCAGAAATATCAGCGGGTAATTCAACCTGAATTTTAAAAATCTGCTTGTAGCGATTTTCAGGATCAACAATATTGTTCTGAGATAAACGGATGTTATCTGTTGGAATATCACGTGCGGCACAATACACTTTGACAAAGTAAGCTGCACATAACGCAGATGAAGCAAGGAAATAATCAAATGGCCCTGGTGCAGAACCATCGCCTTTATAACGAATCGGCTGATCGGCGATTACCGTAAAGTCATCAAACTTCGCCTCTTGTCGAAGATTGTCGAGATAATTAACCTTGATTTCCATGCGAGCACCTAAATATTCTTATGTGTTGCAAGTACATAAGATTGAAAATAATAATCGATAAGCCGAATCGTGGATCACAAATAGACTTAAAAAACTGTGGCTAAGGTCGTCTTATGACTCTATCTAAACACTGACCTTAGTAATGATGGGCGCTATTATAGAAGTATTTTGTGTAATTGATAACTTTTGTCTGTTTTTCTAGCCTATTTATGAACAATTAAGCAGGTTTTAGCATACTGACCCAAAGCTAGAGTTGCACGGCAAGCTCAACAAAGGCTTTTGCAGTCGGTGACATCTGCTGTTTATTCTTTACTGCCAGGCCAATAGAACGCTTGATATTGGGAGATAATGGGCGTTTGACTACATTGGGGTAAAGCGAAAGAATATTTGTGTCGAGTGCTAAATCTGCCACAATTGAAACCCCTGCACCCTGATTGACCATATTTAAAATCGACAGGATTTGCGACATGTTATACTTAATTTGTGGGGTGAGTTGTGCAGCCTTAAACAGTTCCATGACATGGTTTTGACTGCCCGCACTGGTCATTATAAAAGGATGATCAAGCAGCTCTTGTAATTGTACCGCTGGCTTTTGTGCGATCTCTAAATCGTTTGGCAATAAAGCAACAA
Organism: Acinetobacter courvalinii; assembly: GCF_014635545.1. Taxonomy (GTDB): domain Bacteria; phylum Pseudomonadota; class Gammaproteobacteria; order Pseudomonadales; family Moraxellaceae; genus Acinetobacter; species Acinetobacter courvalinii. The sequence goes on along the minus strand of NZ_BMDA01000001.1, from coordinate 1,135,162 downwards.
AGATATCCTCCAGCAAAGCAAAACTATCAAAGCGGGTTTCAGGCAGTACCACAAACCCAAGATCAACTTTGCGTTCACCTATCCATTGCAAGACTTCCTTATCAGTTCCTTCCATAACCAGTACCTCAACCTCAGGATAGTGCTGTGCAAACTGTTTTAAAATCAGCGGGATCAACACATTGGAAGACGATGCACCAAAAGAACCGATCCTCAAGGTTCCTGTTTTCAGACCTTTGAGATCCATCACTTCTTGTTGAATCATGTGAGCAACATTCAGGATTTCATTCACATAAGGTAGTAAGCGTTGTCCTGCAGGGCTCAGCTCGACTTCATTATTATTTCGATAAAACAGTTGGGTGTGCCACTTCTTTTCCAATGCTTTGAGTGCATGCGAAATCGCTGACTGTGAAATATTCAGTAGTTGTGCAGTATGGGTAAAATTTTTTAGTTCCGCGAGCTTGGAAAATATTTCGAGTTGAGTCAGGGTCATCACGACGTATTCATGAGTAAAAGCTCATTTTACTATAAAAATAAATTAGTTTTACGATCTGATTCAATTCCATGTTGATTGAAAATTTCATGCGTCACTTCGCCATTGCGCTTTCGAGTTCCACTGTTTATTTGAAGCTGATTTGTGTTGCCCTAATGTGGGGTGGAACCTTCATTGCAGGACGCATTGTTACAGCGGAACTCTCCCCAACCCTCTCTGCATTATTACGCTTTGGCTTTGCTGCCATCTTACTGGTGTTGATCTTATTGAAAAGCACGGGAAGATTTCCCCATCTTTCTGTACAACAACATGTCTATGCCATCTTGATGGGATTGACGGGGGTATTTGCTTATAACTTATTTTTCTTTGCTGCTCTGTCCAGAATTGAAGCAGGCAGAACTGCACTATTTGTGAGCTTATCCCCTATTTTAACCATCTTGGCCATGCGGATATTCTTTCACGAAAGGCTACAAAGAATAAATTATTTAGGTGTCTGTCTCGCTTTAATCGGTACACTTATCGTGGTGAGTAAAGGTGAATTTTTTGCTGCCTTCACTCAATCTTTCGGAACGGGTGAAATGATGATGTGCGGTGCAGTTTTGAGCTGGGTCATTTATACGATTTGTTTTAAACAGACCCAAACCCCTGCTTTAACCATGACCACCTATTCGTTACTATGGGGTACAGGTTTTCTTTTACTCAGTGCATGGCCGCAATTACGTTCTAGCGGGTTGATGGATATTTCGTGGAGCAGTTGGCTATCCATTCTTTATTTAGGTGCTTTTGGCACAGTTCTGGCTTTTATCTGGTATGCCGAAGCAATTCATCACATTGGAGCATCTCGAACCATTATATTTAATAATCTGGTGCCTGTATTTGCAGTCTTGCTGGCATTTCTGATTCTGAAGGAACCCATCACCTGGTCTATGCTGCTTGGTGGTAGTCTAAGTTTTATTGGGGTTATTTTAACCAATAAACAAGAAAAATAGAGCGATAAAAGTTGTAATAGAAACTTAGCTTCTTAGCTAAGTTTTTTGATGACAGCTGTCTATTTTGTGCGCAATACTTAGCTTTATGGCTAAGTATGATTCTAAACTCGATGTGTTATTCAGTGCTCTCAGTGATCCAACGCGTAGAGATATCTTAACGCGACTGTCTTTTGGGGCAGCATCGATCACCGAACTGGCTGAACAACATGACATGGCCCTGCCATCTTTTCTAAAACATTTAAATAAATTAGAACAAGCAGGACTTATTCATTCAGAAAAAAATGGACGAATCAGAACTTGTGCCCTGACACCCGAAGCTTTCACCCCCATGCAAAATTGGTTAAGTGAACAACGGGCAATCTGGGAACAAAGACTTAATCAATTTGATCGTTATGCACTCGAATTAAAAAGGAAAAGAGAAAATGAAACTAGATCCAAAGACTGATTTAAAACTGGAAAGAGTGATAGATGTTCCGCGTGAGCTGGTCTGGGAATGCTGGACCACACCTGAACATATCCAACACTTCTTTATTCCTCGCCCTCACTCGATTAAAGCCTGTGAAATTGATTTATGAGTGGGTGGAAAGTTCAATACCATCTTTGATGTTGATGGTAATGAAATCAAAAATGAAGGGGTTTATCTGGAAGTGATTGAAGGCGAAAAACTGGTCTTTACCGATACCTATACCGAAGACTGGAAACCTGCTGAAAATCCATTTATGACCGCAATTCTGTTGCTTGAAGATGCAGGCGATGGTGCAACCAAATATACCGCAATTGCCAGACACCGTACTGCCGAAACTCGTCAACAACACGAAGACATGGGTTTCTTTGAAGGTTGGGGAACGGTGATTGATCAACTGGTTGAGTATGCAAAAAGCCTAAAGCTATAACCTGCTTGCTCTACCTAAAAAATTCCTCAAGCTTTAAATCGCTTGAGGAATTTTTTATGACTCAAATGCGTCCCACTTCTAAATACGGAATTAGATGCTTATTAAAGTTGGGACGTGGATCACTCTGAAAACTAATAAAACCGTGCATGCCTGTTAAGCGTTCACCTTTATAAAACTGATTGAGCTGGAAACGAGGATCTTGATGCGACAAGGTAAAGCTCACAACTCCTACACCTCGCTGCTTAGAGATTTTCTGTGCATCTTCAAGCATTAAATGATGCAGTGCTAACTGCTGGGGATGGCACAACAGGCTATGTAATACATGATATCTCACCGAGTCGCCAAGTTTAGGTAATGGCATGCCTTTAGTCACTTTGGTCAATACATTATAGATTGGTCGTACAAGCCCAATCGCTGAACTGTAATGCAGGATTTTGGTCTGTTTAATGGTATGTTGATCCCATAATCCAAACATTCCCACAAGTTTTCCATCTTGAAAGTAAAGCTGAAAGTCCGAGAGTTGTAGTCCCGAAAAATAAGGGTGTCCTGCATGTAACTCGGCAAAATTATAAGCCGGGATAAAATTATAATGCTGCGACATTTCGGCAATAAACCGGTTCATTGCAGTAATATGTTCGGGTCGAGCCTGACATGATTTAATCTCACTCATCTCAGTTTCAGTCCTGTGATTTAAAAAGGCTTTAATTGTTCTCTTGTTTCCCAGATGCGTTAGTGTCAGTGTTTCGATTAATCCTTCATCATAATAATCAGGAATCCCGCTTTTTCCGGTTTGTATGGCTGCTCGTGCCGCATAGTTATCATTAAAGATAATCATCTGGCTAAAATCAGGTTCATGCAGGGTCTGCTTGACATGCGCACCCAATACTTTGACTAAGGATTTGCCACGATAGTTTGGATCTACACGCAAATCACTGGCATAGCGCACATTCTGTATTGCCTTATCGACATAGCACGGGCGATGACCATTGCTATAACAGGCAACATTCTTTTGATGTTCAGTATCTTCAATAACCACATGCAGCTTATGTCGATACAGAATATCTGAAGCTTTAAAATAACTCGGTTCACGCTGAAAACTGATTTGTACGCTCTTGGTGGTCATCGGCACCGCAATCAGCGCTCGCAAGGCCTGATCATCTGCCAAGGTTGCTTCACGGGTAATCAAGCTGTTTTGATTAGGGGATGTCGGTGGGTTTGTTTTCATTGATTATTCACCTGTGTAGCCGTCTGGTCTGGAACCAGCTGATTTAATTGTCCCATCTGATCCAGGAGTTGATAGACATACACGACTTCGTCCTGTTCATTGACGGTTTTTTGGGTCTGTACGTCCAATAATTTTTGTTCGGTATTGAGCAGATCAAAGGTGGTTTTGGTGCCTAAGTCGAACTCTTTTCGGGTGTAGACAAATGCAATCGATGCTGCATCTATGGCATTTTGCAGTGCTTCTTTATTTTGTCGAATGCTTTGCAGCTGTGCATATGTGGTTCGTGCCCGCTGATTTAAATCAAGCTCAAGCGTCCGGATCTTTTGCTTAGCCAGATCGACATCGGCCTGCGCTTTACGAGTATTGGCCCGGTTCAGGCCATCATCAAACAAAGGCACATTCAGTTGTACGCCCACCATGTAATTGTTACTTTCAGAACCGATATAACTTGCTTCATGCTGCTTGCCTGCTCGGCTGGTCAGCATGACTGTCGGCCAGAGTTCCCGTTTGGTTAGGGCGTATTGTTTCTCGGCAGCCTGTTTTTCATATTTGCCGCGCATCAATGCAGGATGATGGTTAGTTCTCGCTAAAACTTCCTCCACGCTGTTTGGAATTGTAGGCAACTGTTTGATGGCAACAAGATTATCTGCGGTTAAACCAGTAATTTGATAAAACTGTGCTTCACTCACCGTAAGATTGGATTGAGCCTGTGTAATATCAGCTTGGCCTTGGGCCACTTGGGCCAAAACCTGAGCCAGATCGGCACGGGTAATCATGCCCACGTCAAAACGCCGTTGTGATTCATAGAGCGAACGCTGCAGATTTGACATGGTCTTTTTCCGTAGCTCTAAAATCGCCTTTTTCTTTAATACATCGGTATAGACCATCACCGTATTCAGAATGGTTTCCGATCTTTGGTCAGATAAACCCTGCGCCTGTGCAGATAACTGGTTTCTCGCTACTTCAACGCCCAAACCATGCCGTCCGGACGTATAAACGGGATAGTCCAGCTGCAATTGTAGACTTCGGCCTTTGCGGTTGCCTTCGGTTGGAAACATGACCTGAGCAGGTGTTTCCACCCGCTCATAATCAAGTTGGCCGACCAGATTAACTTTTAAGCCATCCCGCTGTTTAGCCTGCTCCAGCATGGCAGTGGATTGACTGACACTTAAGCGGCTGACTTCGAGTTGACTTTCATGCCTTAAACTTGCTGACAAAGCCTCGTCTAAAGTCATGGCACTGACTGCATTTGAAGCGGATAGCAGTCCCGCGCACAGTGCAAGGTACGTGGGCGTTAAAAACGGCTTACTAAATTGCGTCTTCCCTTTCTTCATAGTTGTTCCAAACTATTCAGGGTAATTTTCTTTAAGGGTTCAGGCTTGATATTGCCTTCGATAATGCCATCAAACATCACCAGCTTTTTATAGGCATTCCAGCCATTCGGTGCTTGACGAATCTGTGGTTGATCTAGCTGACCTAAGTTACGGGCAAGTTCATAATGAAAATTCTGACGCAAAATACGATCAATATATTCATCGTTAACACTGTGATGAATTTCCCCTTCAAACAGAACGCAATAAAACGGTTTAACCTGCTGCTCGGTATCAATCGCCAGCAAGGAGATGGCTTTAGAGTCAGTTTCGTTTAGTTGTGAAAGCAATTGCTGTGCTGTCTCTGGAGCAAGCTTTTCACCGACCAGATCGACACCAAAACGGCGTCCCTGAAACTCAAAGCAAGGAATCTGTTGCAGAAAACCGGTAACACGCAAACAATCATCAAGACAATAACGTAGTAAACCATTCCCCGATGTGATGATTGGACTCACCACATCACCCACTTTAAGTTGCCATGACGGGATAATCTGGCCCTGTTTCTCTCCCTCAAGATATTCAAACTCATAAAAATGACTTTGATAAGCCAACGGATATTGATCGTTATACGGAATGGTCACCACACCTTCAGTTGCCCACAGACCTTTGCCCTCGAACTGCACATCAGGCAGTCTCTGCTTTAATTTTTCAGCCCAGGCTTTAGAGCCCGCGGTATCCCAACTGGAGACCAGACTTAATTTTGGCCAAAGCTGCTTAAAATCAATGTGTTCGCCATTAGAACTGTTGATTAAGGCCTGTGCACTTTCAGGACTATAAGGTGCTGTGACGTCTTTCAACGAATTTTGGCGCATACCCCATAATCCACTTTCCAGCACTTCAATCACTTCCTGTTGCAGCGCTTCCAGACGTTCCAGCAACTGTAGTGCAAAGGTTGGACTCCATACCGAGATCATGGCCAGATTTCGATTAGCCACCAGATAACAAATGGTCGCAAACAATGCATCATCGGCATTTGCAGCAAAGGCCACATTACTTGGAACAGCTTGGGTAAACTTGGATAAGATCCGTTTACCCAAGCCTAATAATGCACTGTCATCATTCAGGTTTTTGTCTTTTAAAACTTCACGCTGGCTTTCCGGCAACCATGACACGGACCAATAGTGAGTTCCTGCGCGCAATTGAGGACACTTGCGGTACATGCTGGCTAACCAGGGAGCAATGGCATGATCGAGTTGATCTAAAAACAGTTTGGTATAAGGAATAAACTTAATCTGTTCACTTGAACCACTGGTTGGCTGAAAACGCACCAGCTTGCTGCTGGAAAGCGCAAGCTTTTGTTCTCGATAGCGCTGGATATCTTCTCGCCAGGCGCCGTAACGCGTGGCTGGGAATGATTTTACAAACTGTTCATAATTTTGCACCTTCTGATTTTTGGCCAAAGTTGAACTTTGTAAGACCGAATGCAAAATTTGACGCTGAGTCGCTTCTAAAGCATTAAAGCGTTTGATAAAGTTACGATCAGAGGCATCACACCATTGTTTTAAAATAAGATGCGAGCCGGTTGTCAGCCATTCAGCAGCTTTCATTGGATCGCCTCCCGACGGTTGGTTTTAGAGATTGAAAGCGCCTCACATTTGCCTTTACTGGTCGGCTTTGTCATCAACTTTACCGGAAAACGGGCAATGTCTTTCCAGCCCATACGTCCGATGCATGGGAGTTCTGTGCCAATAGTCCAGGTCGGATTTTTCTGCTCAAAGAAATCAATATTCGGATTTTTCTCTCTCATTTCAGCCGTGATCGGGGCAATTTCGCCTTTTAATGGCTGATAATCCTCGCCGAAATTTAATAATCCTGCTTCTTTATCATAATATTCGCCAAAGAAATTTTCACAGTAATGTTCAATCACTGAAGAGAGATGCTGGTTTTCATCTTTAATATTGGGGTAATACACATAATAATTATTGGCAAGTAGTAAATAGGTTTTATAACCTTTAGAAATCAGTAACCAATACAGCTCATTAAATGGATATCTGATTCTTAACTTGATCATCAGTTTGAGCATGGTGCTTTGAAGGGAGCGCGTTCCCCAAAACTCTTTTAAAATAACGGTATCGCCACTAAATAAAACGGTATAGTCCTTACCATTTAGATAGAAATGTTGCACCACGACGGTAGAGAAACCAACAATTTCATTGGTCTCTGTATTAAAAACCAAGATTGCTCCGCTTTTCTTTTTAAAATCATCCACAAAAATAGAAAATCTGGTGTTTTCATAATATTGCTCATAAATCGAGTACATCACTTTTAAGCGATCAAGATCGATTTGCTCTTTTTCAAAATATTGACCATAGGTACGTTCTTTCTGGTTCAATTTTGAAATTAGTTTATATGTTGTATTAATCATAATACTTAACCTTCCACATCTAGATACGCGAGTTCCCCGACCTCATACAGAGATATTCAAAAACTCATCTAAGTGTTGTTTTTATAAAGGGATCTTTTTTATATAAGCCCTATTGTTTTTGATTGTTTAAAATTACCCTCTCTTTTTGGATTTCTACATATTCATTTTTTTCCCCCGATCCATAAATATGGTTAAAAATGCGGTCACAAACATAATGATTGCGAGCATACGTAATAAATCATTAAAACTTGATGTCAGCGCCTGATAATGAATGTCACGATAAATCACGCTCAGCGCAATTTGCTGGGCGTTTGAACCAACTTCCTGATATTGCGCCGTAAGCTGATCCAGTCTTTCGACGAAGATCCAGTTATGGGGATTCATATACTGATTAATTTGAGTGACATGTAGCGCTGTCAGCCAATCCAGTGAAGAATTAATCAGCGCCAATCCCACTGCTCCGCCAATATTACGCATCAGGTTGTAAATCCCGCTGGCATCAGCAACCTTACTCAGCGGTAAAGTACTCATGGCCAGATGTGAAACCACAATCAGGCAGATCATCAGGCCTATTCCGCGATAAATTTGCGGCCAGAACATAAAGTCATAATCGCTGTGAATGCTGAGATGTGAATTCAGCCATACACCAAAGCCCGCCAGAATCATGCCGACGAATACGGTTTTACGGGTATCAAAATTAGGAATCAGCCAGGCAAGGAATGGGGCAAAAAAGAACATCACCACGCCGGTGACCATCATGACGTGACCAATCTGGCTACTGTTCATTTCTCTTACCTGCCCAAGAAAGACCGGAATCATATAGCCCAAGCCATAAAGTGCCATGCCGATCACAAAGGTGGTAATTGCGCTGAGGGTAAAATTCTTGTTCCTGAATACGCTTAAATCGAGTAAAGGTTTAGGCTGAGTAAAGCTTCTGGAGAAGAAAATCATGCCACCGATCAGACAGACCATAAAGGCGATACGCACACCCGAGTCTGCCAGCCAATCGTGCCGTGCACCTTCATCCAGAAAATATTCCAGTCCACCCAAGAACATCGCCATACCAAGCAGGCTCAGCCAGTCCATAGTTTTAATCAGTGAATAATTAGCGCGGTCAATATTGGGCCCTGAGTAAATCACGGTGGCAATAATAATTCCGGGAATGATGTTAATCAGGAACATCCAGTGCCATGAAAAATTATTGGTGAGCCAGCCGCCTATGGTTGGACCAATTGCTGGACCTAGAGTACTGACCATGCCAAAGGTCACCAACGGTAAGGAACGCTTTGCCTCAGGGAACAGCAGATATAATGCCGTCATTGAGGTTGGAATCATGCCACCGCCCATAAAGCCCTGAATCGCACGAAACACCAGTAAACTTTCCAGATTCCATGCCAGTGCGCAGAGTAAGGAACTAATGGTAAATCCCACTGCACAAAGGGTGTAATAGACACGGGTCGAGAGAACGCGCGAGACAATGCTCGACATCGGAATGGCAATGATCTCTGCAATCAAATACACCGTTTGAACCCAGGTTACTTCGTAACGGCTCGCACTCATCCCTGCCTGAACTTCATTTAAAGAACTGGCGACGATCTGAATATCCAGAATTGCCATAAAATTGCCAAAGATCATGGCAGCGAAAATTGCCCATGCGGTTTTCGGGGGGAATTTCCACTCATTTTCAACAGCCTGATTCATCACTTATACCTGATTTATGTTTAAGTTCTGAGATCAACGGTCGCACTGACCGACATGCCTGGCTTAATCAGATCGATGTGCGGACTTGAATCGATACTGATGCGTACCGGAATACGTTGTACGACTTTGTTAAAATTCCCTGTTGCATTGTCAGGAGGCATTAGCGAAAAAGTTGCCCCTGATGCTGGCGAAAAGCTTTCGATTTTTCCGGTATAAGTCAGGCTTGGATAGGCATCTATTTTGAGTTTAACCTGCTGTCCAATATGCATTTTTTCTATTTGTGTTTCTTTGAAGTTGGCCTGCACATATAAGCTTTTGTCAGGAATAATTGCCATCAAACGCGTTTGCGGTGAGACACGTGAACCTTTCTGAATAGCAAGACTGCCAACTTTACCGGTCACAGGACTGACTACTTTGGAGGAAGCCAGATCAATCTGATAAAGGTCCAGACTGGCATTGGCATTTTCAATGTCGGCTAAAATCTGGGCTCTACTTGCCTGCAAGCTGCCCAGTTGTGCTTCAGCAGCATTGACCGCGGCTTGCGCCTTGCTTAGTTGTGCCTGTGCGGTCAAATATTGGGACTGAATGCCTTCAAAGTTTTGTCGGGTAATCACCCCATCTTTTAACAGGTCTTGATAACGTTCAAAATCTTTTTTCAAGCGCGATAGATCAGCTTGCGCTGCAATAACACCACTATTTGCTTCACTGATGGATGACTTAGCTGATTTTTCATTTTGTTGCTGCACTCCAAGTGCTGCTTGTTTTAAGGTCACCATAGAACGGGCCTGATCATAACGGGCCTGATAGTCGCGATGATCCAGTATTGCCAAGGTTTCGCCTTTTTTAACAACCTGATTGTCTTTAATGATCAACTCAATAACTTCACCCGATATCTTTGGCATCACCCAGGTCAGATCTGCCTGAACATAGGCATTATCGGTAGACTGATAATATCGATATACAAAAAGATAATATATAATGCCGATGAGAAGTAATAACAGCAGCACACTAAAAACTGCTCCTGTTATTTTTTTTCGACTTTGGAAATTAGTGTCAGTTTCTAGCTGAGCGACGTTATCCATATTGATTCCGCTTATTTGTCATACTCAATTTTTTATTCTCACCAATAAAATATTGGGATCTTTTTTACTTAACTTTTCACCTGTTTTTATTCAAAAATCGTCACAGGGTAAAATTGCTGCTGATTATCATTCTTAAGTCAAATAAATATCATTGACCATTTTGACATGCATCTTTTCTATTTCTGTCAGTAGTACGAATCTTATAAAAACTATATTTAAAAATGATGTAATTTAAGATATGGCCTATTTTGTTGAGTTAAATTTGTTTTTTATAAGGTTCTATTCTATTGTTAATGCTATATATATTTTATATAAGTGAGTTAAGAAAAAATTTCTACTGAACAGAACAGGTCTATACATTTGCTTATTTTGTATACACAATCTGCTTTTTGTAACCGATTTAAAATAACGTTGTAAAAATGTAAAAATGATGCAAATAATTTTTATATCTTATTTTTGTATAATCTAATTTTGGATCATTTGACAGATTTATGACAGTAAAACAAATAAATTATTTAATAGTTATAAATATTTAGAATTAATAAAATAAATTTATTGATTGGTTATTTATGATTGATAATAATTGGATTTGTTTGTGTGGTAGTTATTGTATTGGCTTAATTTTGCCAAATGCATCAAAAACTATAGGTAGATATTTTTATAGTCAATAATATATAAATTTTTTTAATATAAATTTAACCTAAAGGAATAAATAGTAATGGATTCTGGATTAATTACCCTTTTCTTACCCATCGCACTGGCGATTGTCATGGCTGGTTTAGGCTTGGAACTCACTTTAAAAGATTTTGCCCGTGTCACCAAACACCCCAAAGCCGTCATCATTGCCCTATTTTGCCAGTTGGTTTTATTGGTCGGGATTGCATTCCTGATTTGTAAACTACTGTCTCTTCCTCCATTACTTGCTGTCGGTTTAATGCTGCTGGCTGCCTCACCCGGTGGATCGACTGCGAACCTGTTCAGTTACTTATATAAAGGCGATATTGCTTTAAACATCAGTTTGACCGCCATTAATGCATTAGTGGCAGCCCTGTTCTTACCTTTTATTGTCAACTTCGCCATTTTGCATTTTATGAATGAAGGACAGCAGCTTGGACTACAGTTTTCTAAGATTCTGCAAGTTTTCCTGATTATTTTGGTACCTGTGGCAATCGGTATGCTGGTGCGTCATTTTGCGCCGCATATAGCAGAAAAGTTAAATCGGCCAGTCCGAATTTTTGCAATTGTTTTCCTGCTTATCATCATTGCTGGGGCGATTTTTACAGAACGGACTAATTTGTTAGCTTATTTGGGGCAAATCGGTTTCGCCACCGCATTATTCTGTGCAATTAGCCTCGCGGTCGGTTATTTTGTTCCCCGATTGTTTGGTATCAGTTCCTATCAGGCCCGTGCCTGTGCCTTTGAAATCGGTATTCATAATAGTACTCTTGCCATGACCATCGCGCTTACCGTCATGGCCAGTACAACCATTGCGATGCCAGCCGCGGTGTATTCCATTTTTATGTATATCTTCGCAACTATCTTTGGCATTTTGATCACCCGCTTCGGTCCACCCATGACTGAAAAGTCTTAAGTACTTATTATCGTCACTAGCGTATGACTGATTTTCAGTGATACGCTATTTTAATTATGAGACTTCTAGCTGTTGTTTAAGCGCTTGTGCTGACCATGCCTTGGGCGATGTTTCAGCCTGTTTAATCAATTGAATCAGTTTGGCATTGACTGGTGCTTTCAAATTGAGTTGTTGTGCTAAACCAACAACTTCCCCATTAATCCAGTCAATTTCTGTGCTTCTCCCTGCCATGAGATCATCGGCCATCGAGGAACGTGCCAGCGGATCAATCGCTAACATATTTTTGCTAACGGCATTAAAAATAAAATCTGGCAGGCTTAATACCCTAGGAACAATCTGCGCTGGCAAGGCCGTCAGTTGAGCAGGTTTAATTCCTGCAATTTTAAGCAGTTTTAACGCTTCCATCTGTGCCATTGCCAGACATTGACGATATCCCCGAATAGAAAGCTGTTGCTTTAAAGGAAGTTGTGACAAGGCATTCACTGAATTATTCAGATTAAGAATTAACTTGGTCCATTGTACTGCCTGCATATCAGATGCAAGTTTGAGTTCCAATCCAGCAGTTTTAAATGCACTTATCAACTCATGCATTGGCTCGTGCTGCTGGGTATATAGAGCTCCTTCTGTACCTTGATGAAACCTACCATTTCCCAAAGCCGCGACATTAAAAGGAACCATGCCTGCAAGAATGGTTTGGTTGGGCAGAATCTGTTTTAAAATCTCCGCATTTCTTAAACCATTTTGAAAACTGATAATCAAGGTCTTGTTTGTTAAAACAGATTTTAACTCATGCGCAACTTGCTCAGTGGCGGCCGATTTAACACAGACAAAAATAATATCTGCTTGCGCTGCAAGCTGTGGATCATCACTCAGTTGCAACTGGTCTGCTGCAATGGTGTGTTGATACCCAAGATAGTCCGAAACGGTCAGGCCGTATTGTTGTAATTGCTGGCGAATTTTGGGGCGGACAATCAACTGGACATTGCATCCTGCAGCGACCAGTCGACCACCCAGATAACATCCAATATTACCCGCCCCATAAATACATATTTTCATTTAACATCCTGTTCAGTTCACATCCATGTGAGTGACTTTAACCTTAAGTCATAATAGAGATTGTCAGTAAATTGACAATTGATACAGCTATATAGATTTAAAAGTTAAAAAAGCCCAACATTAGATGTCAGGCTTTCATTTTTGATCTCAAGCAATTAACGTAGCTCTGGATCGGCCAATAAAGTGCTTGCTGCCAATTTGCCTAGGTTATTGGAAGCCAGCGGACTATCACCCGTCAGTAATTTTCGGTCCTGGTGCACCTGACCTGTAATTCCTGTGTTCAAAATTTTAACGCCAAGCTTTTGCAGATTTTCACCCACCAGCCATGGCAGTTTTCCTGGCATATAACCAATATCAATATTCGCGCCTTTATCTAAGGAATCTGGGAAAACACAAAGCTGATAGTCTTTGAAAATATAGTCTTGTGGATTTTCATCAACCGCTGCGGCAAGTAAAGCTGCTGGTCCATGACATAGCGTAATTACATATTTATCGTTGGCAAGCGCCCACTTTAAGAGCTGTTTGACTTCCGTACTGTGTGGAATCTTCGCCAGTACACCATGCCCACCGGGAATAAAGAGTCCTGCATAAGGAGAATCAGCACTTAAGGCTTGTTCGAGTACATCAGCAAGTTTTAAGGGTGCCTTGAGCTGTTTCTCATATTTTTTATAGGTGTCTAATACCACTTGTTCTTCGTTGGGCATCGCCCACATTTCCAGCTTGACCGGATTGCCTGACAGTGTTGCCACGTCAAAGGCAAAACCTGCATTATCCAGATGGAACATGGGCAATAGCATTTCCACTGGGTGATTGCCGGTAGAAAAGAATTTTTCATTTTGCATCAAGATATAACGTTCGTCTGTCGCGATCATCAAAATCTTTTTATCGCCCTGATACGGCTGTGAATAGGTTATACCATCATAATCCGTTTTAGCAGAAGTATACTGGCTCAATGAATACGGCGATGGAAAGAAGGCATTATCTTCCGCACGGTCTGGTGTTGGATTACGATCATCGGTATTTGTTGTCATTTCAAGTTTCCTCATTGCATCGTTTTATTTATAAGCATATTGCGTGAGCAACCTGCCATACTCAAGGACTGAGTACGAACAGGCATAGAATGAATATAATCAGGCAAATTAAGACTTAATTTCGAGTACCACCTTGCCAGTATGCTGGCTGCTTTCCAGACATTGGTGTGCCTGTGCGACATCCTCAAAAGCAAAGGTTTTATAGATGATTGGCTTACATTGCCCTGTCTCAATCAAAGGCCAGACAAACTGTTCAAGATCCTGAGTAATTTTAGCCTTTTCTTGATTTGTTCTGGCACGCATGGTTGAGCCAGTGACCACTGCACGTTTGAGCATTAATTCCTGTATATCAAAGCCGTCAACTTTACGCCCGCCCATAAAGCCAATAATCACCAGTCGACCGTCACGCTTTAATAATCTCAGGTTTTGGTTAAAGTATGACGCACCGATAATATCCAGAATCACATCTACGCCGTGCCCGTCAGTCAGCGCCAAAACTTCTTTTTCAAAATCCTGAGTTTTGTAGTTAATGACCTGAGACACAGCAGATAATTTTTCAACTTTGTCATCACTTCCCACCGTGGAGAAGTTTTTAATGCCCATGGCATGACACAAGCTGATTGCTGTTGAACCAATCCCACTGGCACCGCCATGAATCAGCACGGTTTCATCTTTCTTTAATTGACCAATCTGGAACAGGTTTGCCCAGACGGTGAAATAAGTTTCGGGAATTGCAGCGGCCTCAACAAAATTGAGATTTTTTGGAATCTTCAAGCTTTGATTTGCGGGTACGGCACAATATTCAGCATAGCCACCGCCGTTGGTGAGTGCACAGACTTTATCACCTACTTTAAACTGAGTGACTTGAGCCCCTACCTGTGTGACCACTCCTGATACTTCCAGTCCGGGAATAGGCGTAACGCCTTTTGGCATCGGATATAATCCTTGGCGCTGTAAGATATCCGGTCGGTTAATTCCAGTTGCGTAGACTTCAATCAGGATTTCATCTGCTGTAATTTCTGGGCGTGCTCCCTCGGCAAGCTGTAACACTTCAGGACCGCCTGCTTGAGTAATTTCGATATATTTCATTTGCTCTACGCTATTTTGATTCATCTGATCATGACTCCGTTTCAGTATTCTATTCAGCATGTTTGGGCGGAAAACCAAACTGCTTTTTAAATTCTCGGCTAAATTGAGAAGAGCTCTGATAACCAACAGCATAAGCCGCCTGAGCCACACTTTGGTCTGCGTTTTGCAACAATTGTTTTGCCTTATGCAACCGCACGACTTTTAAATATTGCAGCGGCGAATGTTGTGTCACCTGTTTGAAGGCTTTATGAAATGCAGAAGTGCTCATATTGGCTTGCTCTGCTAGCATGTCTACAGTGAGCTTTTCGGTAAAATGGTGCTGGATATATTCGCAGATTTTATAAATGGGTCTGAGATTGCCTTGTGCCACCAAACCTTTTAAGGCATCTGCGCCTGCATGTTGTATCACTCGATAAAGCAATTCTCTTTTAATCTGCTCGCCTAAAACCAGCACATCCTGTTCCGAGGTCAATGTCTGTAATAAACGATTCAGCACACTCGAAATGGCCTGATCATATTCGATCACACTCATTCCTGTGGTGAGTGGCTTAAACTGGTAATTCTCGAAATAGGTTTTTGCAAGTAGCTCATTGACAGTGTCTGCTTCCAGTTTCATGCTAATCGCAATCATCGGTGCTTCCGCACTGGCAATGGTGTCACAATCAAAAGGCATTGACACCGAGACAATCAGGCATTGACCTTGTTGAAAGGAATAGGTTTCTGTGCCGATATAACCGCGCTTTTGGCCTTGTAAAACAAATACTAGGGTTGGTTCCTGCAATACCGCGATCGGTGGTGTATTGTGGTCTACGCGCATCAGCACAATGCCATCAATGGCTGTAGCAAAAAAGCCTTCTTTCTGAACCAGTTTTAGAAATGAGTTGATCAGTGTTTGGTCATTCATCATGTGTCATCTGATGATTGGAAATGTGATTTTTATTATTAAATAGCAAACAGATAAAAACTGTTAGTTTTATGCAGAATTAGGCATGGAAAAGAGAGTTTTGTGAAGCTCAATGGATGTAAGATTGAATGTATTTCTAATTTAACTGAACATTCCTACTTATCTTAGGAAAAATAAAAACCAATTACTCACGAATGAGTAATTGGTTTAAGAAGCTGGATGAAGATTTTCATAAATACTAAAAACAGATATTAAAAATACTATACATCAATATTATTAAAGAAATAATAATTAACCCCCACCTAGAGACTATATCATAAATGTTACTATCGTTATTTATACTAGGAGCATAAACATAACTAACATTCCATATAATTGTAAGAAAGAAAAGCCATGCAATTATTAAAACTATAATCTCATTTACACTTATTGAATTAAAATTACATGCATAAATAATAGACAAAAAAACAATTGAACCCGTAGATATCGTGCAAAAGAGCTTATATCTTCCAAGCAAAATTAATAGAGCATTTTTCATAAATTCACCTTAACAATTTTTCTTTTGCCTACACTCATAAACACTATCGATTGTTATTCCAGTTATTTTATCAACAATTGTTCCATAAGCATCCGCAACTTTTTGGCTAATAGTTGGGTTAGTGACGACTCTTGAACCAATTTTGCCAGCAATATTTGGTACAATTAATCCAATAGCTTTTTGTTCGGTCGTTTTCGTCTGATCAAGAAGAGTACCTGTTGTACCAGCACCAAAACCAACCAAGGCTATAGCTGGAGCTGCTGGCGAACAAATCACACTGAATGTACAGGCAACTGCCCCTACATCTGCTACGTTCCCCATAGTTTGTAAACCATTAGCTATATCCTGTTGCGATAATGGTTTACCAGGCTGAGTAGGATAAACTTGCGAGGCAGTTGTAATACCATTAGGGCCTAATCGTAATGGTAAATTTCTAATATCCATTGCAACCATTCCACTCAATGAGGAGTCATAAGTTACATAATCTTTAGTACCCACCCCATTATAACTTAATCCTATACCAATATTTGCAGACGCTCTTTCAAATGATATCTGTTGCTGATTCATCCACATTAGATTATCCAAATTATTTACCCAGATGTTTGATAAACCTGCATTATTAAGCATATCCAAAATTAAACCTGTCGAATCTGTATTCATCACAGGATTACTATTTGCATAGATATAAGGATTCAAACCACCCTGAAGCCCAATTGGGTCTGGTTCCATATAACGTCCCAATTCAGGGTTATAGAAACGGTTGTGGTTATAGAACTGATTTGTACCTAGATCATAGTACTGTCCTGGGAAGCGTAAATTAAAAGTAATAGAACCGGTCGGATTCCCTAAACCAAAAGCTGTCGAATCCCATGCCCATACTACCGCATGATTTGCACTGTCGACTAAACGTCTTGGTGTGTTTTGGGTATCACTGATAATGTAATAGATTTTGGTTGCTGCACCACTGCCATAAATTGCTGCAATTGGTGTATCACCTAACCATACATATTCAATGACTAATCCATTCTTGTCATATTCACTAATTAAATGACTTTGTTCATCATAGATAAACTGGGTCATTATAGTAACAGTATTACTTACGACATAATCTCTAAAACTACGCTCGTTTTTATGGTTATAGTTCATGTAATAGTAGCCCGCACTAGAACGGTCTACTTTACGTCTTCCACCATTATCATACGTTGGTAAGAATGTACCAAAATTCAATTCAGCATTAGCAGTATGACTAATAGTCTGGCCCACTCCAGCTTTGCTTAAACTGGCAAGTTTATTTCCTGTATAAGTATAACTTACACTAGCTGCTGGCTGCATATGCTGACCAGTGGCAGTTAAACTGGTACGGTTACCGTTTTTATCATAGGTATAGCCTATACTATAAGTGGCTGCTGTACCTGTAGTACGCGCTTCACTAATTAGACGATCAACATTGTCATAAGTATAGTTGTCTCTAGTGCCATTATTCCTTGTGATTTGGGTAATTCGCCCATCTTTATCATAAGCATAGGCCAATGAGTAATTAACTGCTCCTCCACTATCTTTATTGTTGAGTGTATTGATTGAACCATCATTGTTAAAGCTTTGCGTATAAGCGGCATTACCTGATGCCCCCCATTGCCAGCCTGTGATGCGGTTAGCCCCATCATAGCTAATCCCACGAATTAAGGCACTACCATTGAGGTTAATACCACTCAATACTCCAGTTGCCGTATAGATATAACTTACACTGCGCCCTGAAGGTAACGTAATAGATGTGTTTTTACCTCCTACACTGTAGCCATAGTTAACATTGAGTGTTTGGCCAGCTGTTGCTGCATACCGATTAAATAGTTGGTTAACTGTTCCTTTTTGAGTAATTCGATCATAAGCATCATAGCTATAAAGGGTATCAACATCATAGCCAGTCACACCCGTACTGACTTTATCTAAACGACCAAAACGGCTTTGGTCATAAGTATAATTGTCAATAATTTTATATTCATTAGCTGCCGATCCACTGCTTGTGTTACATGCAAATGATCCATAACGCCCTAACTCATCTAGATTGTTATAGTTACACTTTCTAGTTCCATGTAAGCGTTGGGTGAGTTGATCTGCTTCATTATAACTATAGGTTTTAGTGCCATAATCGCTATTTACTTCCTGCGTTAAGGTATTACCATTACGATAATTATAGGGATTGGTCCCGGCATTAAGCGCATCTTTTGCTAGAATGACGTTATCATTTACATCATAACCTGTTGTATCTATATTGCCTGCACCATCAGTATGGCTGGTCACACGATTGAGCGCATCATAACTCCATTTCTCAATAACGCCTTCAGCACTCGTAGTTTGTAACAGGTTGCCATTATTATCATAACTATAGGTGATGTATTGACGCGTAGGATCATTACCTTGTTGAGTTTTTGATACAAAACCTTTGCTATCTAAATACTGATAGCTTTCAGCTGCTACTACTCCTGCACTTGTCAAACTCTTTTCACTGGATACGATACCAACTGGATAATAATTTTTTTGAACACGATTACCATTTGGTAAAGTCGTTTGTATTAATTGTCCTGCTAAATCATAAGCAAATTGGGTCACTTCTCCATCTGGACTGGTTTCACTAATTTTCTGTTTTAAAGTATTGTAGGTATAACTTGTGGTTTGACCGGTAATCGCTCCTGTTGTACCACCTACACCAGTCGTCTGACTTTTTAAAGTACCATCTGCATTATAAACAAATTGATTTACCAAGCCTGTTGGATTAACCGTTCGTTCTGGTGCTCCAAATGAGTTATAACCCAAGTACTGAGTTGTACGAGCGGCTCCATTTACGGTTTGTGACTGGCTTGCCAAATTACCAAAGTTGTCATAACTATATGTGATTTTGTCTGCTGTACCACTACGTGGACCGTCTACACTGAGTAAACGAGCAAAGTTTTTACTGGTTGTAGTTTCATCGTAAACATAACTTGTCACTTTACTGGTACTGCCAGACTGAGTTGATGTTTGCGTTTGTGTAACAATTTGCCCTCTTGGGTTAAGCACATTATTAACAGTGATATTTGGTGTAGCTATGCTCGTTGGGGTTAAAAATGTATTGACTGTATTGTTACTCAATACGTCATAGCTATATACCGTCTTACGGCTTAATGTTGTATCAGCAGCCTCTGTAATCCCTGTGACTCGGTTAAGATTGTCATATTCATAAGTCGTCGCAATATTATTTCCATCCTTAATTTTAACCAAGCGACTTCGATCTGTTGAAAATTCTGCTGAACTAACAGGCTTGCCATTAGACGTTAAACATGGGTAACCTGATGCAGTAATACTTAGGCTTTTATCTGAGTTTACTGTGCTTTGAATTGAACTCGAGACCAGACTGCCATCTAGCAATAATACAAAATTAATTGTTTTAGCTATATCATCATAATAAGTCGATGTATCGTGTACAGGACCAGTTGATAACAAGGTATATGATCTTAACAGCGTAAGTGCTGTCGTATAACGAGCATCTACACCACTACCAGTAACAACATAATTCTGAGTTATATCCCATTGTCGAATGACCTGACCTAAACTGTTTTTTACTTGCCGTAAAACTGGATAATAATAACTTTCATCTGCTGTTCTTCCCCAACGTGCAACAAAAACTTTAACCGCTCCCAACTCTGTCATTTCATTGACATAACTTTGAGATCCTGCTGCTGTTGAGCTAGAGCTAATTAGAGCAAATACAGTTGTATCCGAACCTGTACTTGGGACTTTATTTGAGTATGCTTTGTAGTTAAAAGTCGCAACCTGACTTCCACCTTGTGCTGCTGTATAAGTCACTTTAGTTACTAAACGAGATTCATCAATAGTTTGACTAGTACCAAGTGTTGCATCATGAAAGGTTCTTTCGAATACTAGTTTATTATTATATTGATCACTGACTTGTGTCAGATTCATTCTATTATCGTATTGTAGATTAACGACCTTGCCTTGATTGTTATCAATCGAACTAACTCTATATAAATCTATGGATACGGTTGTAGTTGTCCGAACAGCTGTAGCTGTATTTGATATCGCTCCACTTGGTGGGTAAAACCAAGAAGCCATTGTTGTTCTAAATGCTCCATTAGAATCGATATAAAGATTTGCGGATACTGATGAGGACTGGCTAGGAGCCATATTATAAGCATCTGTTGAAATGCTATATTTCACGCCATTTTTTACAACAATTAATTGTCCATTAACTCGGCTTAATTGATATTCACCTAAGTCAGAGTTCCAAGATAAATTTCTAATCCCGTAATAACTCAAATCATTAATCGCATCCGCCGAATAGACACGACTGAAATTTCCGCTTTGTTCTTTAAAAAGAGTATCTACACTTTCGCCAGGCAAACGGATACGAATTATTTTTGCAGTATATTGATCTACAACGACAGGATTTGAAGTAGTTAAGTAATAACCATTAAACCAAGTAGATGGAGCCCAAGAAGCTTGTTGATATTCTTGAGTCTCAGAGCTGTAGTTTTGTATTATGACATGAGCTTGATAATTATCAGTCCAACC
The DNA here is from genome assembly GCF_014635545.1 of Acinetobacter courvalinii. Taxonomy (GTDB): domain Bacteria; phylum Pseudomonadota; class Gammaproteobacteria; order Pseudomonadales; family Moraxellaceae; genus Acinetobacter; species Acinetobacter courvalinii. Next base: position 1,114,272 of record NZ_BMDA01000001.1, on the reverse strand, counting down.
TAATGACGTTTCTTCAGGTTGCGCAAAAATTTGGGCTGCTGAAAGGTTTTGTCGTAAAGGCGCGCGATAGTTAAGGCTATAAGGTAAAGCTCCATTAATCAGAGATTGTCCGTAATTAACATCCCCAGACATCAGATCATAACCTGCAGTACATGATTGTATTCCTGGTGAACGCGCTGAAGCATAGTTTTGTGCAACAATATCAGGTGCAGCATAAACGATTTGGCTGAATAAGGTCAGCAACCCCCATAAGCATAGCCAAAGACTATACCTATATCCTTTTATAGTCGTATTCATTATAAATTCCATGAAATTTTTTATATAAGTATTTCTATCTATTTAAAGACTAGAAAATTTTATTTAACTAATTAGTAAATTATTCTTTAAGATTTACTGTCTGTTTTGTACCATCTAATACCACTTTGCTTTGTGGCAAAGGATATTTTTTTAGATATTCTTGGTTCGTTAACTCGGCCTGTTCCTGAGCCTGGATCTTGGCATAGCCAACCATACCATTATTATTTTTAGAAACACTTTGTTCAGTCTCACAACCGACACAAAGTGTTACTGCTCCCAATAAAATAATTGATATAAGTTTAGACATTAAGTTTTTACTCATACTTTTTCCTTAACTTAAAAGAAACTTAATTCTTACCCATTTAATACAAATTGTATAGTAAATATTCATAATTATATTTATCTTGAAAGGTAAAAAAATTGTCATTTAAGTCAAAAAAAGTTTCTTATAAATAGTCTTTTATTTAAAAAACTTAATAATAGTCTTGTATATGTTCACTTTGCTCTTCTAGTCATCAGCCAGCCTTGTTTTAAAGAACTTTATGAAATAAGTAATAACAAAAAATATTTACAAAAAACTGACTGCTCTTATCCAATATGATTAATTTAAATTATTGAAACTAATTAATAAAACTGACTCGAATCCAACATCTGTAGAGTAATTTTTTTCACTTCATCACGACTTTGCATAATATGCGCTTCAATCGCACTGATCGCTTGCTCTGTCTGTCTTTCAAAAATAAAACCTAAGATTTTTTGATGTTCCTGATAAGTCGCTTCAACCCGATAATCCTTAGAAAAATCCAGACGGCGGATAATCCGGATACGCTCACTCAAATCACGATGAATCCTTGCCATTTCATTGTTTCCCGAAGCACGGACCAAGGCACAATGAAAATCTTCATCCTGCTGAGACAATTGTTTAATGTCCTTTAAATACTCAGAAGGTTGTATCAACCACAGTGCTTTTAACACCGACAACTCGACTGAATGATGGTGATCCATCTGACAGAGTTTTCGAATCGAATCTTTTTCCAAAACAATCCGCACATCATACAGCTCTTCATAATAACGAAAATTGAGCGGTCGAATCTGCCAACCGCTCCGAAAGCTCACCTCGACATAGCCCTCTTGTTGCAGGCGATACAAGGCTTGTCGGATGGGGGTACGACTTACCTCATAGGCCTTAGCAACTTCAGACTCAGTGAAGCGTTCACCTGGCATCAACTTGAAATCAAAGATGTCATTCTTGATGCGCTGGTAAACCAGCTCAGACAAATTGTCTGAGCTTTTTGTTGTTATTTTTGTTTCTTTCATTCAACACTATTCCATATATACCAATGGTTCACCACTGTGTACGGTTTGTCCTGCCCTGCAAATAATGGCTTTGACGATGCCATCTTCCTCTGCATAAACCGGCAGTTCCATTTTCATGGCTTCAATAATAGCAATAGTCTCTCCTTTTTTGATCTCTTGGCCATGTTCAACAAAAATTTTCCAGATATTGCCGGTCATTGATGCATTTAAAGCAGAAAGATGACTGTAATCGACCTGATTGGCTTGTTCTACCTGCTGCTCAGGTTGCACTGCAAACTCTTCTTTCCAGCGGCTGACTTCGGTACTAAAAGCCTGTTGCTGCTTCTCTTTAAACGCGGCAATGCTTTCCGCTTCATCCTGCAAGAACTGTACATAGTCAGCATAGTCGAACTCGGTTTCTTCAATTTGAATCTGAGCGCAACCATTTTCAAAATCTGCACGCCATTGATTGAGTTCCGCTTCAGTGACAGGGAAATATTTAATCTGATCAAAGAAGTGCAAAAACCATTGTTTATCACCAAATTGCTTGTTCTTTTTAAACTTGTTCCAGATCGGCAGCGTCCGTCCAATTAACTGATAACCACCTGGTGAGTCCATGCCATAAATACACATGTACATCCCACCAATACCGACGGTACCTTCTGCGGTAAAAGTACGCGCTGGATTGTATTTGGAGCTGAGCAAACGATGACGTGGATCGATTGGCACAGCACAAGGTGCTGTCAGATAAACGTCGCCTAAACCCAGGACCAGATAGTTAGCATCAAAAATGATATCTTTGACTTCATCACGATGCGCTAGACCATTAATACGTTGGATAAAATCAACATTATTCGGCAACCACGGCGCTTTGGCGCAGACACTTTCCTGATAGCGTTCCACTGCACCTAAAGTCGCACTATCTTCAAATGCCATTGGTAAATGCACAATACGTGATGGAATTTTAAGCTGGCTTAAATCCCCCATTTGTTCTTCAAGTTTAAGCAATTCTTGAATCAGCTTAGCTTGAGCAATCACTAAACCATCATATTTAATCTGTAGTGAACGTACACCGGGTGACAGTTCTAAAACTCCAGCAAGATTGGCAGCGCGAATCATTTGAATCAATTGGTGCACACGTAAACGTAACGCTAAATCCAAAACGTTTTCACCATATTCGAGCAAGATATAGCTATCTCCAGCTTGGCGATACACCGTTTTTGGCGATAATTCAGTTTGTTCACGTTTTGCCAGAATGGTGGTAAAGACATCTTGAGCTGGCTCAATGGTTTCAACGACTTTGGCAGCGGCAGCAAAGTTCTGGATATTGTCAATTTGTTTACGTTCTAACTCGTTGGCCTGCTCGATTGTAATTGGATAAAAACGGATTTTATCATCGGCTTTCAACTGGCCTACTTTCCATAGTTCTGCTTTGGCAATGGTCACCGGACACACGAAACCACCAAGGCTAGGACCATCTTTTGCTAAAATTACAGGGAAATCGCCGGTAAAGTTGATCGCACCAATTGCATATTCACAATCATGCACGTTGGATGGATGTAGGCCTGCTTCACCGCCATTCTCTCTTGCCCAGCTCGGTGTCGGTCCTGAAAGTCTGACGCCTAAACGGTTTGAGTTAAAGTGAACAGTCCACTCAGAAGCAAAAAATTCTTCCACATATTCAGGTTTAAAGAAATCAGGCGCACCGTGTGGACCATACAGCACCGCGATTTCCCATTCATTGCTATATTCAGGAATAAGGTCTTTGGATAAGGCTCGAGGCTCATCAATCGCAAGCGGTAATTCCGCACTGGCAAGTTCTGCATCAACCATTTTGATCATATCACCAACACGTAAAGTACGTCCTGCATGACCACCGAAATTACCCAATGCGAAGGTTGAACGGCTACCCAAATATAGGGGTACATCCAGTCCATCACGCACGGCTAAGTAAGTACGGCAGCCTGATGCCACCTGTCCTATTTTTAAAGTCTGGCCTGCTTTGACCTTAATCGGTTGCCAAAAGGCAATCCGTTGATCATCCAACACGGCAGTACAACTTGCACCTGTTAATGCAATGATGGTATCGGCATGGAACTTCAAGCTTGGTCCCACCAAGGTAAATTCGAACCCCGCGGCTTTTGCGTTATTACCTACAATTCGATTGGCAAGTTGGAATGCATAATCATCCATAGGACCCGATGGCGGCACACCGATATCCCAATAGCCTGTTCGTCCCGGATAGTCTTGAATTGAGCTCAATGTACCCGCTTGTACCACTTCAATGACTTTTGGTGAATAATCAAAATCATCCAGCATGCGTGTCCAGATTTGCATGGATTCAAAACGTTGGTCTGAGACAATCGCGCGTGCATAATCCAGATTGGTGCTGATACCATTTAAACGGGTTTCAGCCAGAACTGTTTTTAATTTTTCGATTGCAGTAGCACGATCGTCAGCATGCACAATAATCTTGGCAATCATTGGATCGAAATACTGGGAAATTTCGGTGCCTGTCTTCACCCAGGTATCGACACGAATGCCTTCTGGGAATGACACTTCGGTGAGCACACCCGGGCTTGGCTGGAAATTTTTAACAGGATCTTCGGCATAGATCCGAACTTCAATCGCAGCACCTTGCGGTTGGATATTGCTGAGGTAGTCCCAATCCAACGCATCGCCCGCCGCGACTTTGAGCATACACTCAATCAGGTCGAGACCTGTCACCATTTCCGTTACCGGATGCTCGACCTGTAAACGGGTGTTCACCTCAAGGAAATAAAACTCATCCCGTTTGGCATCATAAATAAACTCAACCGTTCCTGCACTGCGATAATTGACGGAACGACCCAGTTCAACTGCAGCTTGATGGAGCTTTTTACGGGTTGCTTCAGGCAAGTTTGCTGCGGGGGTTTCTTCAACCACTTTCTGGTTACGGCGTTGCAATGAGCAATCACGCTCACCAAACGCGACTACTTGACCTTTGCCATCGCCAAAAATCTGTACTTCAACATGACGTGCTCGATCAATAAAGCACTCAATAAACACACCTGCATCTTTAAAGAACTGCTCACCAAGACGTTTTACACTTTCATACGCTTCAGTTAATGCTTGCGGGGAGTCACAACGGGTTAAGCCAATTCCACCGCCACCTGCAGTGCTTTTGAGCATGATTGGATAGCCAATCCGTTCAGCAGCTGACAATGCTTCTTCAAGGCTATCAAGCAGTCCTGTGCCCGGTGTCATTGGTACATTCGCTGCCGCAGCCAATTCACGTGCGCGATGTTTTAGGCCAAACTCCAGAATCTGTTCTGCAGTTGGGCCCATAAAGGCAATGTTGTTTTCTTCACAGGCACGAGAAAAATCGGCACTTTCAGACAGGAAACCATAGCCCGGGAAAATCGCTTCTGCCCCAGTTTGTTGAGCAGCTTGAATCAATTTTTCAATACTTAAATAGGTATCGGCAGGTTTTAAGCCTTCCAGTGCAATGGCAATATCGGCATCCTGCACATGTTGCGCATAACGATCGCTGTCTGAATAAACTGCCACACTGGTAATACCTAATTTTTTCAGTGTTCGAATTGCCCGAACAGCAATTTCACCACGGTTTGCAATAAGTACAGTCTTAAACATGATGATTTCCCCCTAAAAATTAATTGGCTGTATTGGCGAGTTGCTGATCTGCTTGACTGTTCCGATGCTGGATATATGCTCTCCAGCCGCCAAAATGGCTGATATTCTCGGCATCGCCTAAGCCATAGGGTTCACAAATAAAGCCTTTCACCCAACGGCCATCTTCAAGTTCGACATTGCCCATGCCCAATGGGGGTGGAATTTCTGCCACAAACTCACCGAAGCGTGCTGCAGGTACATCCCAAAGCTCGACAATGATGCTTTGCCCATCTTGCTGACGAGCCAAACCCGGTTTTGGTGGAACTGTGCCATTCAATGCATACAGTGCATAATCTTGAGAAGTCTTGGTGGTTTCGACATGAACCGCACCACGTGTGGTGAGTTGGAAATTTAATGGCATCCCGGTTAGATGCGCCCCTACAACTGCGACCCGAATATGATGAGGAGACATTAAGGTTGGCGTATTTGTAGATAAAGGCTTATCTAAAGCACCGAGTTTCAGTGCTAAATAGTTCTGCCATGCTTTGCCGAAGTGCACCAGCGCTGCATCGTGCCAAGCCGGTGCAATCAAGGTGATACCAAAGGGTAAATTGTCTGCTCTAAAGCCGGCAGGTAATGCCAAGGCAGTTAAATCAGCGAGGTTGGTGAAATTGGTATAAGTCCCGAAATGTGCGTTATATTCAATCGGGTGCTGTTGCATTTGTTCAATGCGATAAATCGTCGGTGACGTTGGCACGATCAAGGCATCAAACTCAGCCAAGCTCGTTTGAATTTTTCGGCTTAAGTCCTGCTTTAAATATTCCGCATTGTAGGCATCCACCGCAGAATATTTTTCACCTTGTTGAATGATCTCTAAAACGGTCGGATCAAAATCAGCCGCATTGGTTTTGAGTAGACTGGCAGCCGCAGCGGTACGCTCTGCCACCCAGGCGCCTTGATAAAGTTGTGCTGCAAGTTGCTCAAAAGCAGAAAAATCAATCGGCGTGATTTCTGCATTTAAACTTTCCAGTAATTGGATGGTGTGTTGAAAGGCTTTCTCTGACAACTGGTCACCAAAGAAGTTCAATTTATCTGGAATGGCAAATTTCAATTTGCTGGAAAAACGTGCAGGTACATTTTTCGGGTGCTGACGTGAATAGCTATCGAAAGCATCATAGGCTTCGGCCTGATTCGCCACCAATTCCGCATCAGAAACCGTCAATGCAAAAATAGAAATACAATCAATACTCTTTACCGCAGGTAATAAACCCCGATTGGAAAAACGACCTTTGGTTGGTTTTAAACCCACAATATTATTGAAGGCTGCTGGCACGCGCCCAGATCCCGCAGTGTCGGTTCCCAAAGAAAATGGCACCCAACCTCTGGCCACAACACTGGCAGACCCCGAGCTTGAACCGCCACTGACATATTCTGCTTTAAAACTATTCGGTACTGCCCCAAATGGTGAACGTGTGCCAACCAGACCTGTGGCAAATTGGTCAAGGTTGGTCTTGCCAATGACAATGGCACCGGCCTGTTTCAGTAAACGGACTGTCTCGGCATCTTGCGTAGCCACCGTATTGAGAGCCTTGCATGCCGCCGTAGTAACAAAGCCAGCCACATCAATATTGTCTTTGACGGCAAATGGCACACCGTATAACGGAAACTGTTTATGCAAATGGTCAGCATCTTGAGTCAGTTGCGTTAAGGACTGAATCTGTTGTTCCAATAGTTCTGGGCTGACAACAGAAATCCAGGCAACATCATGAGGATCAATTGCTGCAACCAGTTCTTTTAAAATATCCAGCTGAATTTCTTTGTTTAAATACGCGGCTTGCCATTCAGAAATTGTCCAGCCTAAAGTTTTTAGTTGATGCATTTTATGAATCCTATCTTGTATACAAGTTTGAATAGATAAATGCAGAAACTGTGCCAATTTTATTTTTATATATAAATTAATTACTTAATATCTTATATGAACATGAGTGAACTTCTAGGGTTTCGTTGTGGTGCTAAAGAATATGTTGTGCGAATCAATGTGCGCTATAAATCAGCAGATAATTAGAGTGACATCAAAGCTTGAGGAAATTGTGGAATAAGGCGTATTAATTTTTTATGCTTATCGGATTATTTATTTACTTTTAGATAGTGTGCGAAATCTTCAAACTCAGTTGCGACAGCCTGAATCGCTTGCTGCTCCATGGTTCTAAATTTTTTAAGTACCTCTTGCCCTAATTCAGTCACCACTGCACCACCACCATGCGTTCCGCCGGTTTGGGTATCGACTAGATGAGAATGAAAGCATTGATTCATGGTGCCCACCAATTGCCATGCACGGCGATAACTCATCTGCATGGATTTTGCCGCTTGGGAAATTGAGCCTGTACGCTGGATCGCTTCAAGTAGCTCCACTTTACCGGGACCAAAAGCAATCTGCTCCTCTGAAAAAATCCTGACATGCAGTTTTAAACGTGGTTTTGACATCAAGATCCACCCAAGATTTGATGATGCATTTCACATCATCAAATCCTATCATTATAAAGTTAGAAATGAATCACGGTACGAATCGACTTGCCTTCATGCATTAAGTCAAAGGCTTCATTAATATCATCCAATGGCATGGTGTGCGTTACGAATGGTGCCAGCTCAATCTCGCCCTTCATTGCATCTTCCACCATTTTTGGTAATTGGCTACGGCCTTTTACACCACCAAAAGCAGTTCCCATCCATTTACGGCCTGTCACCAACTGGAATGGACGGGTTGAGATTTCCTGACCTGCACCTGCAACCCCGATAATCACCGATTGTCCCCAACCACGATGCGCACATTCCAGTGCAGAACGCATGACATTGGTGTTGCCGATACATTCAAAAGAATGATCAACGCCCCAACCAGTCATTTCAACAATCACTTGCTGAATCGGCTGTTCATAATCTTTTGGGTTAAGGAAATCGGTTGCACCAAACTGTTTTGCCAACTCAAATTTATCAGGATTGGTATCAATCACAATAATACGGCCAGCTTTGGCTTGACGTGCACCTTGTACCACAGCAAGGCCGATACCGCCTAAACCAAATATAGCAACACTGTCGCCCTCTTGGACTTTCGCCGTATTATGTACTGCGCCAATACCAGTGGTCACACCACAACCCAATAAGCAGACTTGTTCATGATTGGCTTCAGGATTGATTTTTGCCAGAGACACTTCTGCAACCACGGTATATTCACTAAATGTTGAACAACCCATATAGTGATAAATCGGTTGCCCCTGATAAGAGAAACGCGTGGTACCATCTGGCATCACACCTTTACCTTGGGTTGCACGTACTGCCACGCATAAATTGGTTTTACCCGATTTACAGAATAAGCATTCTTTACATTCAGCGGTATACAACGGAATCACATGGTCGCCGACTGCAACACTGGTCACCCCCTCACCAACTTGCACTACAACCCCAGCACCTTCATGCCCCAGCACTGCCGGAAAAACACCTTCCGGATCATCACCTGATAGAGTGAAAGCGTCAGTATGGCAGACCCCCGTATGGGAAATTTTAATCAGGACTTCCCCTTTCTTGGGTGGTTCAACATCCAGTTCTACGATTTGTAATGGTTCGCCTGCGGCAAAAGCAACGGCTGCACGAGATTTAATCACAATGACACTCCTTACTTTAAATAAGATTTAAGAATTTTACTGACTTGAATGAGCTCTTGACTGCGTTGTAACTCCGAAGATTCGCCAACGACCAAGGTATCTTTTAAATGAATTTCGAGAAGTTCGGTCATCAAACCATTTAATGCGCCACGAACTGCACAGATTTGCTGCAAGATATCAGCACATTCTGTGTCATTTTCCAAAGCACGCTCTACACTTTGAACTTGCCCCTGGATTCGTCTTACACGTGTGAGAATCTTTTTTTTATCCTCTAATTGTTTAGGCATAATGTCGACCACATTAAATCTAAAAATATACTATACACCAGTATAGTAATAGAACTCAATGTTTGCTCATTGATAAACTTAAAAGGCTCGCTTTTAAGAAGAATTGAGATAGAAAAATTAAGTTTTTAAAATGATAAGATATTGATTATATTTATTATTACATTTAAACCTTGGAACCCAAAAGCGTTTAGAGATATAACAAAATCAAACATCTATACATTATTGTTGGACTGGCACGCTTGATCAATAAAATCATAAACAATTCATACCATTTTAAAATCATGGCTCTTGTTATTATGTTTGGAATGGGCGGCTGTTCTTTGCCCTCTAATCAGAACTATGATCGGAGTAACTCCTTGAATACTAAAACAAAGTGGATGAATGATCCACAAGCCGATCTTAATATTGAAAACGGTTTAACGGCTTTTTTAGCTTTGGATGATGCCTTTTTAAGTATGGCCTCACGGATGCATTTGATTCGAAATGCCCAGCATCAGCTGGATTTACAATACTATATCTGGAATGATGATGTCATCGGCAACATGATGTTGCATGAATTGCTCAAAGCAGCAGACCGCGGGGTAAAAGTCCGTTTACTGATTGATGATCAGAATGGCATAAAACTAGATAAAACCTTAAAAGCCCTCGCCCGACATCCAAATTTTGAAATCCGTATTTTCAATCCCTATAAGTTTAGACATTTACGTTTTATTGATTATGTATTCAGGCTGAAACAGATTAATCATCGTATGCATAATAAGCTTACCATTGCCGATCATTCGATTGCAGTAACAGGTGGTCGTAATATCAGTAGTGAATACTTTGATGCAGGCGAGCAATTCCAGTTTAGCGATATGGACATTTTATTCTACGGTAAAGCAGTCGATCGCGCAGAACAGGTGTTCGAAGAATTCTGGTCCGATCAACTCAGTTATTCAACAGAACAGTTAATGGGTGCGGCTTCGCCGCAGCAACTTGAGGATTTAAGAAATAGCTATAAAGCCTTAGATCAGGTTGATACCCCGACCGAAGATAAACTCGAAGCCGCGCAAGATTATTTAAAACTTCGCCTACAAAACTATCCGGTGCAATGGGCAAAAGCGCATTTTGTCGCTGATCACCCGAGTAAGGCCTTAGGAAAGGCCAAAAATCAGCAGCTTTTGTATGCCCAAGTTCTGAAAATTATGGGCAAACCTGAACAACATATGGAGCTGGTCTCCGCTTATTTTGTACCGACTCAACAAGGAACTGCCTACCTCAATCAACTCTCTAAAGACGGGATAAAAGTACGTGTCCTGACCAATAGTCTGGTAGCCAATGATGTCGCAGTGGTGCATTCTTTTTATAGCCAATACCGAAAACCACTGTTACAAAGTGGTGTGCAACTGTATGAGTTTAAACCGAATATTGAACGTAAAAAACGAACATGGTATGAAATTGCGACTGGGAGCGTAATCCCGGTGAAAGGCAAGAATCGCTCAAGTCTGCATGCTAAATTTTTTGATGTCGATGGAAAGGTGTTTATTGGTTCATTTAACTTTGATCCGCGCTCTGCGCATTTAAATACCGAGGTTGGTTTAGTAGTCGAATCTGATCATTTACAAGACCAGATTACGGCTATGCTGGATCAGCATTTGCTACAAGTGGCCTATCAGCTCAAACTAGATCAAAATGGCAATATTGTCTGGTATGAACATAAGCCAAATGGTGAAGTGGTTGAACATCATCATGACCCTGAAAGCACCAGATTCCAGCGCTTTACCATGCATGTTGTGTCTTATTTTCCAGTTGAATGGATGATGTAACGAAGCTTGTTTAGTTAAACCCAATTGATCTCAAATAAACATAGCCCTTCTATCTCTAACGGCATCTTGATTTGTGTAAAAGATGCCTGTTCAAGTGCATTCACATGCTCTTGCCTGGTCATATAAAGCTGATCATTCTGCATTGCATGTGCTGCACACAAATGATCACATACTAAATAATGGCCTTGAGGTTTTAACAAGGTTTTTGCGATTTTATGAAAATTGGTTGCATAGCGTTTATGTCGCAACTCGTGTAATGCTTGATGGATAATGATCAGATCATATTGCTGAGTAAAAGTATTTTGCCAGCCCGTCTCTTTAAAATTTCCAACAATATAGGTTGCCCGAGCTCTCTCAGTATTATTAAGTTTTTCTTGTGCCAGCTGATGCATTGCTTCTGAAAAATCAAAAGCGGTATATCGAAGATCAGCAAGTTGTGAGAGCAAATGTTGAGCTAAAAATCCAGGTCCAGAACCAAGTTCCAATACATGACATTGTCCAGACACATGCTGTCTAATTAGATTGACATAATATTCAAAGAAATCCTTTCGCCACGGTCTTTTCACATTCGCCGTTTGTTGCCATTCCAAAGCATCAGCGAAAATTCTTAAATCAATTGGGCTCTCAACATCCTTCATTTATTTCCCTTTTATATAATTAAATTAAACCAATTTGTTTAAAAAATTGCTGATATACCTCTGCTTTTTTTTCCAGTGCTAATGGATATGCACGTGATGACGACGGTAAACGATATAAATTCAGTTCCCGATCGAGATGTTTAACCTGTACAGATTGACCAATCAGCGGTTTGATCGGCTGATCGGGGAAATGCTGCATTAATGTATCTGTGGCCTTATCTCCCGTGGTCATGATGGTATGACACATGGGAATCTGTTCAAGTAACTTTGATAAATCTGTCGGTGTGACAATTTCTAAAAATTTATCCGAAGCATTCCCTTGTAAGCGTTTTATCTGATACGCCGTATCAAATATTCCGACACCAATCTGAGTCAGAAAATCCTGAATCAGTTGCTGTTTAAAGTTTTTATTAGGTAAATCTAAAAAATGATTTTTATCTTGAAAGAAAATCAGACCAAATATCCGCCACATATCGTTCTGATAGTTAGGATAGTAAAAATTCATCTTCCAGCGGCTTTGCGGCGGCGGAAAACTACCGAGCATCAATAGTTTGGCATTGGAAGGTAAAAACGGTTGTAATGGATGTGTTTCTATTTCTATATCAGTCATTTATATCAAAAACCAAATTTTAAATTGAGTGAATCATTTTGTTTATTTTATAGAATTTTCCAGTTTTTTGCTTGGATCTTTTGTTGGTGAAAATTTCGCCTCAATAAAATTTTTTCATAAAAAACCCACCTTTGGGTGGGCTTAATAGTATTTATTGATTTAAGAATATATTATCTATAGATTTCAGAATAAACTTAGGTCTACTATTTCCTATAGTTGCGACAGCAAAATTAACTGTAACTGATTTAAATAACCATTTAGGATTAATTAAATCCTTATGAGGAATATCAGAACTGATCTTACCCTTAATCAAATCACCATCAATCTCTGTCCTAAACTCAAATGAATGTGTTGATGGTAAAATCCCTTGAAAGATACCTCTATATGGAATTATTTTTTCTAAAAAATTATCTTCATTTAAACGAGATAGCGCAAAAGAAATTTGTTTACTATCCTGAAATCTGAAAAAGTGATTATCGAATTCCAATCCACATCTTGCATCTTGTTCATCTAAAAAACTTAGAAACTCATGAATTTTTGATATAGCTCTTGGATGTATCTCTTCAAGAATATCAATTAATTCATCATCTGTCCCAGTAGCGGCTAACTCAAATAAGGTCCTAATATTATTAATCGCCTTTTCAGTAATTGAAACTTCAGGACATAAATCAGTTTGATCTGGTCTTGGTAGCTCTAACTCAAAACCAAACGATCCAATGGCAGTTCCAGTGATCATAAGCTGATTCAAGTTGCTATGTGGTATTTTACCTTTAAAATGGAACTCACCAGTTAATCCTGCTGATATTGCAGAAACAGCATCAGAGAATATCTTTGTGGCCTTCGTTGCAAAACTAGCGGAAATAGCTTCACTACCGATAACAGGATTACCTCGAAACGTTAATTTCGCTCTTTTTACGATATGGTAAGGATTGGCTGATTCCAAACAGTTCTCGACCTCTTCAAGCCTATTTTCCAATCCATATCTATCAATAACATTCTCTTCTGGAATATTTGCTAATAACTCTTTAAGAGTATTTCTTTCCGCAGTAAGGTTAGCATACATAAGAGCATTCATTACGCTATACCTCCTTTGCAATTAAGTAAAACTATAGCTTGTTGATCTTCCTCATAATTAAGTGGCACTTCTAGAAATCCTTTCCATAAATTATCACTTTTACGATGTGACCACATGCTATACCAATAAGTGATGCGTTGAATTAACTCATAAGTTAAATTTTGCCCTAAAATCACTGGATATGCATCAACTTTAAAGTTCAACTTAGTAAGTTTTGTTGTAAATAAATCTTTTGTTTTTGGCAAAAAACTTAGTTGTGTTTCACCATTTGGAAGATGAAAAAAGGTAACAACATCAATATCATTAGGAGGCCTATTTTCCAAAGTTTCTATGTTAGTTGTAAAACTACCATTTAGCCATTGATAACCAGATGCTAAGCCCGCTTTATATAATTCTGCTCGATATCGTAATAAACCGTCTAAAATTGCTCTTCTTTCTTCTTTGTATGCAAATAACTCAATCAAATTAACAATAGAAATTGTATACGGAGATCTATGAGGACTTGTTCCATCATTTTCATCAATAGGAGGAATTACACCTGCCATGTTAAAGATTTGAGGTTTAGTATCCATAATTACTTATTATTCCTTCCCAATACTCTGAATTAATACGGCTTTACAGAGTAATTAACTTATCTAATCCATTAAACTATAACTCATATTGGGGTATGTTGTGCTACCATTTGGCGCATAAATTATGGCATTTTAATTCACCAAACTATTTTTAGTAAAATTTACACTGTGTTTAAGTGGTAATAATGAATTTTATTCTATTAGTAATATTTTTATTTATTCCTTTTTCTTTGCAAGCTAAAAATTGCTCTGACTTTGGAACTCAAAAAGAAGCACAAGCTTGGTATGAGCAAAGAAAAAAATCTGGGCAAACTGGCTGGAAAAGCTTAGACCACGATGGAGATAGTAAAGCATGTGATTGCTTACCAGGTGGGAATGGCAAGAATTACCCGAAGAAGAAATAAAAAGGAAAGAATATGAAGTTTAATTTTTCATTGGATACAGCAATCATTATTTCTTTAATTGCTATTTTTCTATTTGTATCTGGGCAAGCTTATTTAGGTGGTTTATTACACACATTCTATGTTGACCCTATAGTTCTAGGATTTAGCGTTCAAGACAAAATTTACTGGGGTTACATTAAAGGATTGAACCCAATTGCATATTCCCTTCTAATCATTTTTTGCTATTTTTTTATTCGTTATATAGACACTTCTTTGGAAATAAGATCTCGAATGTCTGAGAAAATTGCCAATTTTGTTCGTAAGAAAATTGATTTCCGTCTTGAATATAAACCATATATTCACAATCAGATTTCAAAAACTGAGACTGAAAATGGCTTTTTTTCATCAATCATGCTTATGGCAATTATTTATGGTTTATTTTTATCAAGTTTACAGGCTTAAATCATCTAGAGAAAAAAGGTTCAAGTTCTGGAAAACTTATCCTTAATAATATTAAAGATTTACCATTAGTAAGAATAACTGGTGTAGAAACCAACCTAAAACATTACCGCATCTTATGCGGTTCTACCCTATGTGCTGTGATAGATGAAGAGAAAAATGTCTCTTTGGTGGAGCCAAAGAATGTAGTGTATTTGAGTTCTAATTTTGCTGAAAAGCTTGAGAAAAAAAGCTCATAAGAATTAATGGAGAAATAGAATGCTCTACCCGTGTTTATGCTGTGGCTATTTAACCAGAGATGAGCCATCAAACGGCGACTATGTTATCTGCTCTGTATGCTTCTGGGAAGATGATCCTGTGCAAGCAGAAGACCATGATTACGCTGGCGGTGCAAACCTACCTTCGCTAAACCAAGCCCGTGAGAACTTTAAAAAGTATGGTGCCAAGGAAAAACGATTTGTTAAGGATGTGAGAAAGCCGAGAGATGAAGAGATTCCGAAGGGTTAGAGTGTGTTATTTATAAAAATGGAGGTTGTAATGTGCGCAAGCTACGAACCAATAGCTCGAAATCGGGCACAGTTACTTAATCTACTTGAGCCAACTTTCAACTATAAAACCGATCTTTAAAAATAAAAATTAGCTTAAAAATATAGCATCGCAAAGTCTCCCCCATAGAGGAGACTTTCTAAGTATTAAATGACTTAAGGAGTAATTTTGTCCCATCCATCTTTTACAGCAAATTTGGCTTCCTCCCACTGTAAACGTGAACTGCCTTTAACTTGCTCCCATTTAGTTTTCAATGTAGATTCAACCTCGGAAAAATTAATTTCTGCATTATTATGCACGCGATTTTCATAACCTAAACGATAAGCCGCACGATAATCACGATCATATTCTAGATTCTTGCTTTCAGTATAATATGGCATTTTTTTATAGTTTTCTCGCCAATAATTATCATCTTGCCAGTAATCACTATCATCTTGTTTATTATCTGTTTGGGCTATGTCATTACCTGCTATTGCCCCTACCACACCACCAATAATCCCCCCAACAACAGCACCTGGAGGGCCACCAACAACACCAAATGCAGCACCTACCGCCGCTCCTCCCAAGGTTCCTGCACCTGTAGCAACCAAATTCTCTCCCCCTTCATTCATATCGGGTACATGATTGTTATTAGCCGGTGGAGAGTTTAAATCTGGACGAGCATTATCAATTGTGGATGAAGTGTCTTGTAACGGTTTGCTATTTGATACATTACCATTAGAAGATGGCTCTTTTTGAGTCGTATGATTACCATCTAAATTTGATTTTTTTGTATTTACCATTTTCTTACTCCTTATATTTTAAAATCTCGTGTCTTTCAAAAGAGCTAGAATATTAAAATAACTTTTGAAATATGCTTAATGATTATTAGTATAATTCACCTTTAGGTTAGCTATGTTTCACAACTGTCGCTATTAAGTAAGGAGATGTTATTAATTAAAAAATATTTATCATCAATAAAAATTCTTGTTGAAATAGTCTTCACGATTATATCGTCCTTCACCCCATAATCATTATATTTCTCTAGATTAAACATTACCCATAATATTCAAGCTTTACACTACCCTGCTGGAAATAATGATTTTATGTATACGCAATTTTAAAAAGCCTAGTTAATTAATACTAGACTTTTTAAAAATATTTTTAAAAGATATTGTGATTGTATATTACTTCATATTTTTAAATGTATCTTCAGCCGCTTTTAGGTGTTTCGCAACGGCCTCACGTGTTTGTACGAGCATATTTTTTAATTCAGAACTTTTCGTGTTTGGTATCAACTGCTTATTAATGATCGTCAAAACTTTACGGTGACCTTCAACTTGACTCATCATATAATTTTTATCAGTATCTGATGTTGTTTGATTAAGCTTACTAACAATTTTATCACTATCATTTTGCAATGATTTACTAAGATGGCTGGCTTGTGAACTCAACTTTAAACGACTTGCTAATGCTTGTGCATTTTTTTCATTGGCTGAATGTTCATTAATCATCATTTCAGCATATTTCTTAGCTTTATCCGTTTTTAGCTTTGGCAATGCAGTTTTCGCCTGCTTAATTTCACCATTGTTAGCTGTACTTAATATCTTAAAAATTTGACTATCAGTCAGATTTTCATGGTTTTCATTTAATATTTTAGAGTGATTCTTTTCATCATTTATAGTTTGTGGATTCGCTGCCATACTCTCAAATGTACTAAAACTTAAAATACCACTAACTGCGACACAGCTAATAATTTTCTTCGTTAAAATAGCTTTCATACTAATATCCTTTAACTTAATTCATGAGCATTCCCACTTATGGGAAGCTTTTTCATATTTCCATTCTATATCCCTACTTGTAAATTCAAGAGTGGGGTCATTTGTTCATAATTTTAAACAGCCATACTTATGCCACTCGTGAATATTCTTCGTAAAGGGTTAATAGCTCATTTAAAGTAGATGATATAAATTCAATAAAGAATCATACATCTGTATCCAATATTATTAATGTAAATATAAAATATATATAATTTTAAAAAACATAAACTTAAAAATATTTTTTATTTTTTATTTTTACAAAATTAACAATAAAGTTCGTTGTATTTACTTATAGATACTAAAGCTTAAATTAAACATATCTAAATAAAATTTAAATCAATTCAACATATTAGTATTTATATTAAAACATTCTCCTATCTCCTAAAGACTTTAATTCACACACTGCACACAAACAGTGACATGCATTTTTGTAGATATCGAATGAGCTGTGCATGCTGAAAATAGAAAACATTCCAATTTGAAGTTACAAATTAAATCATCTAAGAATATAGGAGAAATCAAATGCTCTACCCGTGTTTATGCTCCAACTGCTTAATCAGAGACCAACCATCAAATCAATAAAAAAAGCCCTGAGTGATCACACTAGGGCTTACGCTATCAAACCAACCGAATTATGCCTGTTCTTATCAAGTATCAGTATTGGCAAAATCAAAATAATGTTTCTATCACAGAACTCTTGTTATACAAATGTTGTTTTTTATTACTAAGGTTTCTTTATTTGTCTTTTCTGTATCCAAAACAGAAAAATAGCGACAAGCTTTATCAACTTGCCGCTATTTTTTACTCAAATAAATGTAAAGCAATAACACTCAAGATCAAGCTTGGAGTTGATCTTTTGCAATTTATATGTAGAACATCATTTTTATTTTCTACCACAAATTTTTACTCCTACACTTATGTAGCCCTATAATTTTCTAATGATTTATGTGTAAGTAATGTATGGTTCACTGCATTATTTCGTTCCATATGATTTGAATGAGTTAACTCCCTGAAATAAGTATTTCTAAATAGCTTTTATAGATGACACTGAAAAATTGAATTATTTATCTAACTTGTAGCAGATATTCATACTTCCTTTTTCTTGCTTATAACAATTCCAATCACTGTGTTTATAGCTTTTTGCAACCAATACATCTTCTGGTGTAGTGCCTAAGTAAGGCTTACATACTCCTCCACAAGAAGTTGATTGCTCAATCAAATATTCTTTCTGATCAAATTCGATATATACAAACTTTCCGCCGTAACTTTTACCTTTTTGAATTGAGCAGGAAAACGTTTTTTTATCATTTTGCAAAAAACATTTGCCTCTATGCTCAGTAATTTCATAAGCAAAACTTGTGTTTGATATGAACAAAAAAGTGAATAAAGAAATCCATTTCATCAGTAGCATGTCCCAAAAAAATACCCACAAGAGGTTTTTGTGGGTTTTGAAAGAAAATGATTAAACTTGCTTTTTAAGCTTAGTTTGACTGAGATCAATATTTCATATTTATCAATTATATGCAAACCTTTTCATTTTGATTGAGCAACATCGCGTGCTTTTTAATTGCAATTTTTAGTTGCGCTCACTGTATTAACAATAGAACACCCATAACATGTATATCAACAGGCCTTCTGGTAGCAAAATCTGCTTAGTTGGAACGTTTAATGTTCGAACTGACAAAAATAGATTGAGTGAAAAGCTGCGCACAAGACCTTAAAAAACCGCTTCAATAAGCGGTCTTTTAGAAACGAGTTGAGTTTTGAATTTTTGAAATGGCTTAATACGTGACCGTAACCACCACACTATCCGAGTAATTCCCTGGAGTGCTTGCAATGCTGGTACCTTGCGGAATTTTTCCATAAACAGGAGTACTTTGCGCGCTACCCGTACCAGTTTTTGAGACGCCTCCTGCACCCCCAACATTGGTGACACCACCTGTAGCATCCCATACCGTACTATAACTAGAATCTTTATAGAGCTGATACGGAATAAATCCATTATTACCGTTGCTCATGCGCCTAAATCCACCACTTATACGGTTATTACCATCGCCTAAATAAATACTATAGGGTGTTCCATAATTACACGTGGTATTCACAGCCCCTTGAGTTATGTAGTCTCTTTTTGTCACACCTATATCACTAATATTGCCAAAATCAACATTTGAGGTTGAGTTTAATTGACACAAACTTGGAACCACGAAGTTAGCTGTGAGCAGTGTATCACCTGAATCCCAGCCACCGATTAAATCACCGCACACTAAGCCCAACGCATCCATATCCCAATACAGACGGACTGTAGCCGTATATGTTCCTTGTGGATAGGCGACAAGCGATCCTGTTCGGGCAGGCACTTTCACGTTCACTGAGTAATTAATGATATTGTTTGAAGCCACGGTTCTTACGGGCCCATACCAGACATTAGAGGTTTGGTTAGTGGTGGTAGACCCTGCCCCACCTACTGTAGCGGCTACCGTATAAGGGAGTGAAACATTATTATGGCTATTGGTTGTTCCGGTAAAAACGGTTTTCATGCACATATAAGCAGAAGTCTGGGGAATTCCCAAAGTCGTACAAGTTATTGTTCCTGATAGGTTTACGGTGGCATCACTATTAATATTTGCTGCGGTATAGGTAAAAGTATTGTTGGTGGTCCCAGTTACCGTACAGTCAGCATGGGCTGGACTAAAAAATGCGTAAAACAGATAAAACAAGCAAATACCGAGGAGGTATTTTAAAAACCATGGAAATTTCTTGTCGCTCTCTATTTGAGTCTTATTAAAAATTCTTATCGACATATATAAGGTCCCAATTTCTGAGTTGAGTACTGATTGCTGTTATAGCTGAAGTCAACTTGGCACGAGCCATGATCCAGAAGATCAACTTCAAGTTTGTTTTGCTTTAATAGATTTTGAATAAATACTTCACCGTCATAACCCACTACACTCTGTTGTTCTCCATTAATCCGGACCGAATAGCCGGGCAATAACGGTGAGTTGTTTTGATCCACAAGTCTGACTAATCCAGAAATAACCTGATGCGCACCAAAGTCAACCAAGGTTCCCTGGCGATAGCCGACCACGGTTTTTTGGTCTGTCGCTTTAACACTCCAATTTAAAGGAAGATAGGATGGATCTAAATAAATGTGATTCTCCTGATATGGCATGAGACTAGGAATGAGAAACCGACCGGCCTTATCGGTAGAACCTAAATTAACCCCACCATTTAGAATCTGGCTTTGCGGTCCGGCATTGGTCACAACTGCATAACCTTCGCCAATTTCATTGGCTGCAAAGATGCGTCCCGCTGCCGCAACCAGTGAGCCCGTCGCTGAAAGTGCCACCTGGTCGTTATCTCCAGAGCGGTTATAACGTCCGGTCAGGTAGGCTGCACGAGCACGGTAAGAAGCATAGAGTGAAGCATTATTTTCTTTGGCATCCTGATCTCGTTCCACATAACCGCCCCATCCAAATGAACCGATTTGCGGTTCTGACAAACCAAATATTTCCTGGCGATAATTCAAGCGGCCGCTGTCACTGGATATACTCGTGATTGCATTGAATTTGCTAGATGGTGTATAGCGCAGCGCAAAGTAAATGCCATAGTCTTTATTATTCTCATAGTCTTTATAGGCAGAGGTATAAAATCCCCAGTTCTTGTTAATACTTCCGCTTAAATTGGCAGACAGCAATTTGTAGGAATTATTGCTATATTTGATCTGGTTATACCCGAGATAAGCGCCATAGCCTGCATAAAAGTTATAGTTAATCCCTGCCCTGAAAATTTCATCTGCCAGTGCGCTATAGCTCAGATAGTTTTGTGATTCAGCATTGATCTGGTTATATTTTAAATATCTGACTTGAGAAACACGGGCAAGGTCAAAATAATTATCGAATACTTTGCGGTAACTGCTGTTAAATGAAATATTCTTGCTAATTCGTCCTTCCAGGCCAAGCAAGGCCGAATAGCCGTTTTCATCTTTATACTGGCTTGCTGCGATATCCGCATTAATTACTGCAACACCCAAAATATTCTTGGCAAATCCTGTACCGAGATTCGAAAGACCATCTGTGGAAGCTTCCACACCACCGCTTAATGTCAGTGAATTACTGTAACCGTATCGGATCGCACCGGATGCAAAGGTAGCATCATCATATTGGTTTGATTTTAGCCCATAGTTATAACGTGGAACCCCGACGTCTACTGAAAATTCATTAATGTTTTTTGCCAGAATTTTGGAGGAAAAATAGTAAGGTTTTTTGGTAATACTTTGCTGTCCGGTTGCATCGGTAGTCACCAGCGTAACTTCATTCCCGGAAATAAACGGAAGCTGTTTAATATCAAATGGTCCTGAAGGCACCCGTCCTGAATAAATCTTTTGCTGGTTGACGTATAAATCAAGTGTTGAAGGCAGTGCAGCCGAACCGGAGAATTGCGGCAATGCCGAGGTCACAATATCACCGCGCTGGGTATAGGCGCTGGACCACTGGAAACCGGCAAGACGTACACTACTACCCCAGTCAGGACTATTGGAAATAAAGTCACCCAGGGTATATAGCCTGATCTTCTCAGGATCGACATATTGCCACTTTGTTTCCAGACGTACCCATTTTTCATGGCGATCACTATTGTCATTGCTGCCATTATATAAAGCGCCTGAAGAAAAATTACCGATCGCACTGTTAAAAATGCCCTCAACGGACCCGGAAAAGGTATTTTCGTCATTGATGATGCTGTTATACAGGCTGTAGTTGAGAATAGCCGCGTTTAAGGGTTTCATCTTGAGCAAATCCGGACTGGTGATCTGTTGGCCATTGAGGTCCACTGCATAGCCTGTCAACATGCTCGAAGGAACCTTTAACTTTAGAGCCTGCTCATTCTCAAGGTATTGAAACTGGATGCCTTGTAGATCATTAATACACACCCATTGGTTTTCAGGCGTCTGTTCATCTATTTTCAGTCTTAATGCTTTTAAGTCACGGGCACGGATATACAACTTGCCCTGCTTAGATTGTTTCACTGCAACCAAGTCTTCGGACGCATTGGCATTCATAGAAATATTTAAGAAAAGCTGAGTAAAGTTAAGATCTTGTTCCGGTCCGGCATCCTTTGCTTGTGCAAACTGATTATTGCGATTAATCGCATCTGGCACATGAGGAGTTGCGGTATTGGTATGATCTTGAAGTTGCTCAGCAAAACAATATGCAGGAAGATATGCAACACATAAGACACCTATAATGTATTTCATATAAGCCTCTTAAAATGTTGTTTTCTTACCATTTATTGTCAGAGATATATTGTATTTATGAGTTGGCTGATATGTAAAATTATCAATCGGGTAACTTCGGCTCTGCTGGCCAAGAATATAACCATTTACGGTGTTTACTTTTATGGGATAACTTTTTCCTGCGGTCGTATCAACAAGCGTTAAATCATTTAAAAGCGCATGTCGATTTCCAATATTGCTCATCTTTAAAGACGGCGTCTTCTGATCAGGATCTATTTTCCAGTTCAGTTGAGTAATCGCGTCTTTATCTACCACGAAAACGGGTAATGAAGAGCGAAGTAATACATTTAGGCCTTGCGCGGTTTTACGGCTATCCATTGGCTTGGGTAACTCATCAATAATAATACGATAGGTTTTTTCACCAGAAATCGCTGCCGGATTAATTCTGACTACACGCAAGTTATAAGAATCATTCGCTTTTAATTTTAAAAAAGGCGGGCTAATCGCAATCTCATCGGTCGGAATTAACTCATCTTGTCCATTGTTTTGTATCCATTTAAACACGCGAATCTGCAAATCAGTACTTTCATTCGACTGGTTAAACAGACTGATCGAAGAAGCATTTTGATTACTCAATAATTCTACATTCACAGGTGAAATTCGGATTGTAGCTGCATTCAAAGTGCTAGATAGAGATAAGAATAAACTTGTAATAATAATGATGTTTTTTTTCATGACTTACTCAAATAAATCTTTTAAAGCATTAGCCCTTTCAAAGGGCTAACAGTAGTTCTTGTTTATAAACATTAATAAGTTACAGTCACTGTTACTGTGTCTAAATAACTTCCAGCGCTTGGTAAAGTGGTGCCGGCTGGAATACGGCCATAGACGTTAACAGTTTGAACATTACCCGTCCCTGTACCACTGTAGGCAGTTGTGGCAATACCGATTGCTGTTGCGCGACCCGTGTCCGAGAAAAGGTTATAAGGAATATATTCGGTCGTGGTTGCTCCACCGATCATACGACGTTGGGTTGATAAAACATTCTGTCCACCATCAAATGACAAGGTCCAAGGTACGGTGTTATTGCAAAGGACTCTGATCGGGGTACCGCCTGTGGTTGTGGTGTCTGCGTCTACATTGCCCGCAAGTGAACTTAATGTGCCAAAGTCTAAGACTGCATTTGAAGTGGTACCTGTGGCTGAGGTATTTAAAACACAGCTATTGGTTACTGTCGCTCTAACAGTCAATGTACCCGTTGCTGTAGCGGCATTTGCTGTATTGAGAGAAAATAACCCAACAGCAATTGCTGATAAATAATAAAAAGTCTTTTTCATGGTTTAAACCTTTTTACATTAAATTGTTGGAATGAATAGATGTGAAAAAACTAACCCTTAACATTACAATCGTTTTAATTTGACTGCTCTTTTAGAGCTTATTTTTTTACCCTATTTTTGGCATAATACATAAATAACTTTTATTAAAGCACTACTTTTCATTTAAAATTGCTATAACAATACTGTTTTCACCCAAATTAACCAATTACTTACATCAAAAAAACAATAAATTTAAATATTTGTTTTTCCTATATTTTAATTAAGATGAAATATAGTTATTCTCAAGTCATCATGCATAAATTTATTCTTGAATTTTCAATGAAATAAGATTAGGTTATTTAATTCTTTATTATTTAAAAAATATATTAAAAGTACAGTTTTATTATTTCCTAACACAAGCCTTTGATGATTAACTAAATATTTTTT
This sequence comes from Acinetobacter courvalinii, assembly GCF_014635545.1. Taxonomy (GTDB): domain Bacteria; phylum Pseudomonadota; class Gammaproteobacteria; order Pseudomonadales; family Moraxellaceae; genus Acinetobacter; species Acinetobacter courvalinii. The sequence continues at coordinate 1,090,244 of NZ_BMDA01000001.1, read as the reverse complement.
TAGAAAGTTTTAATGTTTTTGTATACCTAATGATTGATTGTTTAGCCATAATAAATTAATCCGTCTACTATTCTCACTTATTATTTAAATATTTATTTACATATTAATATACTCTACGACTAATCAAAAAAATGATGACATGTATTCATTTTAATAAAAAACTGTGACCTGACTAATGATTTGATATATTTATTGGTCGCTTAACTTACCTTTTTGAATAAATAGTTTAAGAAAAATCCCTGTGTAGAGAGCAAATGAAAGGCACCACAAGATCAGGTAAATATTATGATCAAACTTGACCGTATTTATAATAAGTTGATTCAGAGGATCGCTATCTGTCATGAGTGTACATAGAAACAAGGATACATATGCAAAGAACCCCATACTCAGAACATAGGTAGTATTCTTTAGAAGATACATTATGCTGCCAAGAAAAATGCTTATGATCCCGAAGAACCACAACAGTACGCTTTCGTCTTCATTTGAGCCTTGCATTTCTCTCAAGTAAACAAATTCACCACCGCCATACGGTACATAGGTGACAAAGCCTTTTGTAAAGGATTCAAAGCAGATCGCAGAAATGCCCGAAAGAGCTAGAGTAAGCGCCAAGTAATGTTTTAATTTTAAATTTTTCATGGTCTGGAGTAGCTCTTACAGGGAGCTCAATATTTATCTAATCTGCACGGAGTAGCAGTACAAACCTTACAACTGGCTGATTTAGAATAAACGATTTCCCGTAAAGCTTATCTGTTTGATGCTTGCAACTGCTTAGATAAGTTTGATCGCTGGACATGCTGCATAGCAGTAATAATCTCCAAAGAGTATAAACGTCCTGATCAGAAGGAAAAAACTGAGACAATGCGACAAATTATTAATGACCAGCAATAAATCATTAAGAGAAAAAGCCCACATCTCGTGGGCTTCTCATTTCTTACTTCGCTGAATTAACACCAACTACAAACTGACTACAGTTTGAACCTTCTGATGCATTCGCTAAATTCTTTTCAGAGAATTTAAATTTCGATGCAACCGATGCATAATCTTTCTTTAAGCTCTGACCAGTCAATGCACCTAACTGTTTCACCTGTTCAGTAGTTAAAATTTGATGTTCCACTGCCTGATTAACCATTACACATGCAGTAGTCATTACATCATAACGTGCAGCAGTTTTAGAGTAGCCAATAGCGCCAAGAATACCACCAACAATTAAACCAATAATTACGGAAAAAATGACATGCATTTTATTCATTTTAAGTTACCAACATTTAGCTAAGTTTTGATATTCAACACATAGGTTGAAGTCATCTCTACGTCGCATACAAAAATAAAAGACCAAAACACTAAGCGCGTAAAAAACAAAAAAGGCACATTTCTGAAGTAATGTACCTTTCTTTTAATTCTGTAAAATTAATCGAGATTATCAATAATTTTATGCTTAGTTTTGATTAGGATAAGGTCATACGGATGAAAGAAAAAGTTAGGAACTATCAATTTTATTGATGATTAAGTGATACATCACAAGAAAAATCGTATATTCATCTTAGTTTTGATGTGTAGGGCTTTTTATAAATTGTTTAATGCTCAGCTCTTTTCTTTAGACAATAAAAAACCGCCTTGCAGCGGTCTAGGGTTGATTGTCTATCTTATAGATGAGATAGCGCTCATCTATCATCTGGTTAACTATGGGTTTTTTCAATTTGTCTTGCAGCTTATCTGGTAGTAGGTCCCCGTTTTCCAGATACAACCATTTATAGACTGGGATAATTTTAACTTGACAATTTATGTCCATCCCAACTTTAGGATCGACAACTTGCCTAATTTTGATCATCTCTCCTGAATCAATATCTTGTAGGGTGATGATGGGCATTTAAGGCTCCTTTGTGGAAAAATATTATACCACTTCAACCAACAAGATTTGAGATTAAACTATTGATATTTCATTTTTTATATGAGAAATCCTGATATAAAAACTGTACTTAACAATGACTACTTTTCTCCTGCTCAGAACGCACAAAATAGAAACTACACGTATTGTGAAAATCCTCGCGATAAAACCTGTTCCAGTCTTGATTATTTTGCTCGTTTTCTCTCAATAGGTTTTATTCAGGTATCGGCTTGGAGTTGTCCCGATATGCTGCCGAAAAAAAACGATAAATGCACTATCACTGACAAAATCGAGGTGCTGGGCAATCTGACTTATTGGCAGCCCTTCCGACAGCATCTCCATCGCTTTCAATAATCGCCACTGCTGTCTCCAGCTTTGGTAATTCATTCCTGTGTCCCGGATAAATATTCGGCTAATCGTACGTTCACATGCACCGACCCTTTGCGCAACTTGGCTCAACCGTGGCGGTAACTCGCCCATACGAACATTGTCCAGCCATAAATCAAGTCGTCCATCTAAAGGATAGCGTAATTGCCAGTTTTCAGTTTTTGCCGCCTGTATTTCTTCAGTAAAAACCGTGATTAGACTGGTTTGTTGTTCTACCTTCATGCCCCAGGGCCAAAATGCCATCCTTTCGATAACTTCAAAAAATAAAGGATTGACCTCAACGATCTGCAATGGCAATTGAGCGAAGGTCTCTGTCGGTGAAAAATACAATGAGCGATACGCCATCACCCCACGCATGATTGCGCGATGTGTTGTGCCGGCAGGAATCCAGGCTGCACGGCGTGGTGGAAGCAAACACAGCGTTTGATCTAATTCTATGGTGATACTGCCGGCCGCCGAAAAAAGTAACTGATGGCGACGGTGACTATGCCGACCGGAATCATGTACCCCCATCTCAGAGGCAATCCCAATGACGGGATCAGAAAAAATATCCGGATCAAAAAGAGCATCCGCTGCAATTTTCACACCTTGTCCAATAATAAATATATCTAGTCCTTATTATTGTAATCAGACATCTCGGTTTCAACAATAATGCCCAATCAATACTTTTAGAGATAAGACATGGCATGAAAGTTTCAGCACGTCCCCCATTATGGTTATTAACCCTGCTGATTATGTTTCCGCAACTGGTTGAAACTATATACAGCCCTGCACTACCGTACATTTCCAGTTCGTTTGCTGTCAGTCATGAACAAGCGGCGCAAACCCTTTCCGTTTATTTCATCGCATTTGCAATAGGTGTCGCAGTATGGGGCTGGGCCAGCGATAAAATTGGTAGACGCCCTGCCATGTTGTTAGGGCTGATCTGCTATGCGGCCGGAACCCTGTTCGCAGTCATAACAACAGAATTCAGGATATTATTAATTGCCCGTATGTTTTCCGCCGTTGGCGCGGCAGCAGGATCTGTGGTCGTTCAAACCATGCTTCGGGATAGTTATGAATCGGTAAAATTAGCCCGAGTATTTTCACTGATGGGCGCAGCACTGGCCCTCAGTCCTGTGTTTGGTCTGGTTAGTGGAGGATGGCTGGTGAGCCATTGGGGGTATATGGGGGTATTTATCGCCTTATCCTTACTCGCCCTGTTTTTGCTGATTCTCAGTGCTACTTTGCTCCCTGAAACCCGTCCTGTTCATTCACCCCATATTCGGATAGGAACATTAGCTGTAAAAATGTTTCATGATTCCTCACTATGGCGAAATGCCATGTTGGTTGCTCTACTTAATACAATGATTTTCAGCTACTACAGCCTAGCGCCATTCCTGTTTAACAATCTTGGCTGGAGTTCTGCAACATTTGGATGGACGGGATTATTACTGGCAATCTCTGCCCTGATGGGTAGTTTCATTAATGCAAAACTGCTTGCCTCGCAGATTAGACCAGAAAAACTGGTTGTTCAGGCCTGTAAGCTGGCGTTGCTCGCTAGCCTTATTGCCTGGGCTTTACAAACAACAGCATGGATTCTAATCCCTGTTGCAGGCATTGTTGTTGCCTATGGCATTGCTATCCCAAATATTTTGAGTCAGGCACTACGACATTATCGAGAACATGCTGGTAAAGCAGGCGCCTTATTTGGACTGACTTATTATTTACTGTTGGGTTGCATGCTTGGCCTTGCAGGTCTGGTGCAACAATTAGGACTGGTACTTAGTGTCTGTGCATTAGCTGCTTTATTTTTTAAGCCGCAGTTAGATTCAAACTCATTAAAATAAGCGAATAAACAGCATTGTGACAATTTTCTCAGTTAATCAGATTGATAAAAGCCCTTTGAATTTGATCAATCAGCTTAGTCAGATTCCTGCGTTCTGACCGTAACACTGGTAAAAACATATTTATCTGGACGGTCGATCTCAGACACATCGGTAAAATTCAGGTAAATATCTTGAATATTTACTCCGGTCTCAATTTCAAACTGATTGACCAATTCTGCAATCTGAACAGTGAGCGCCTTTTCCAACGCTTGCTTGCGTTTCTTACATTCCACGACTGATACTTTTGACATTTTAAACACCTCAATTTGCTTTAAATTCCCAACACTTTAAAGGTCTGCTCATCCAGAAGCCTTAATTGCTCCAAGCTATACAGCTCGCCTTCAGGATCAAAGAATTTATCAAAATCAAACTTTCCTTCTTTGTAGAGCTTATAACGTTTCGGGCCAAGCCATTCTTTTTGAAAGAAGTCATCTGTTTTGTTAAAAAACTCCTTGAACGTGATATTTGCATCTAACTGGCCAGTCAACTGCGCGCGTTCATGTTTAGGAATATCCTTCAGTTTACGCTCATCCATTACATAAGGACGTTGCCCTATAAGTTGCCCATCTTTATCAACCGGTACCAACGTACTCCGACAATTCGGATGTAATGGCGGGATACGTTTTGTTGGATCATTAATTTTCCAGACTGAACCATCCAGGACGGCACACAGTTTTGAAGTTCGCCCATCCAGTACACTGATGAAGCGGATATATTGAATATCCAGTTCTTTAAAACTGTTTAAATAAGCCTGATTGGAGACATGACTACGTATGGTTCTTACCGTACGTTCAATATCCGTTCTGCTGCTATTTAAAAGCCCGTCTTCATATTTCAACCGTTTGGTTCCACGAAGCCGTTTAATAATCTGGTGATTGCTTATGCCAGTATTCATGCCATCCCGAATTGCATATTCCACTCTCTGACGCGCAGTTTCAGCAATTTTAGATAAAAGTTCATCTACCAGCGCACCGCCTGCCAAAGGTATATGTTTTGCTTCTATATAAAGCTGTTCGCCTTTATCGACCTTCTTGGCGTAACCGAAAAGTTTGGCTATATAATTGGCTTCATAACCGGCAAATGAAATGGCTGATACTGTAAACCTTTCAGATATAGCAATATCAATTGAATTAAACCATTGCTGAATCAGTTTCTGGATCGCACGTAGATTTGCGGTGGTGTACTGACCACCCGCAACAGCAATCTTTTCAACAGTATTTAATTGATCGAGTAGACCATTTAATCTGCTCAGCATATCCATCGTTTCATCATTAAAGATGCCAAGCAGCTCATTCACAGCGCGTGAAGCGGCACGATATAAATAGGCCTGATGCTGGGTCAGAATATTAAACAGAATTTTTTTATCATGATTGGCCATAAACCGTTACCTCTATAGCGGTGAAGTCTCCTGTTCTACTGCTAGACGTTCTAATTCATCTTGATCTTCAGATTGTGGTAATTTTCCGATCACCAGATATTTTCTTTCAGTATGTCCAGAATGAATTCTTGCCCGCTAGTACAGCTTGGTAAAGTTATTTAGCAAGATTGAAACTCAGCATCAACCGTATATGAGAATTTTGATGATCTACGAATTCTAGCTATTAAAAAACCCACCGAAGTGGGTACAGACCTTAAAAGCAATTTGAATAGAGCATCTTTAATTTTGAAAAATATATGGAGATAGATGCTGATTGATCAATGATTAAAATATAAAACCTCTTTCAACGTAATGCGTTTTTCTATACTGCTCCATTTGTTGCTGATATTCTTCTTCTGAAATTACCTGTCGATTTGGTGTTGGCTCAATGTGGGGAGAAGAGCCTTTGAAGTTTGAAAATTTATTTTCCCTAGAATACTGGGCTTTATCATAATCACTTAGATTAGATGTTTGAAATATCACATCTTTATCTTTTTCGGCCTGTTTAAAGAGCTGATTGGTGCGGTATAATTTTTGTTGTTTCGATAAATTGAAAAAATCAACGACCTCACTACTGTTTTTAGGATTTTGGAATTCTTTGTCTTTAAGTATCAGGACAGAAGGTTTTTTGTCAAAAAAATCTTCAGCACTGTACACTAAACTTGCAATTACAGAGCTAAGAAGAAGTATTAATATTCTATACATAACATGAAAATGCTTAAATAAATTATTGGAGTATATAAATTTTATATAATTTTAACAAAAAATCTAGTTATGTATTTATTATTGCCAGCTCATAGCTGTAACAGAGAACTCTTATTACTTTCGCACAACAGTCCATTCAAGCAGATGAAACTATATATTTTATAAAAATTGCTTAAATCCTAAATCATGGCTATAACCTAAAAAACCATAACTTTTAAATTATGGTTTTTTATTACTAATTTGTCTCTAACAAAACATCGGACTTAGATCTATTACTAGACTTGAAGCACTAATCGGTCAATCCGAGCCTTCTTATTTATGGGCTAACTAAAAACGATATCCCACACCTAAAAATGTAATCAAGGGATCAATATCTACTTTGGTTGAGGCGTGAATCAATTTTTTCCCAGTATTTTTATCGATTACATCAATATTCGCCTTATTGTTTAACTTGGCGTAGGACACTGAACCAACTGCATACCAGTTTGAATTGAAATCATAGGTCGCTCCCAAGCTAACTATAGGTGCAATCGCATCGGTTGTTTTTACTTTAACATAAGGATTTGCACTAGAAATTTTCCCATCTAGAGCCGCACCGGCTTGACCATCCAGAACATTCTGAATCATATGCCCCGCAGCGATTAAATCACCGTGAATTTGATGATTTAGCTTTATATCAGTGAAGCGTGAATACATGATTCCAGCACCAATATATGGCCGTAATTTATTTACACCTGATTTGCCGAATTGATACTGAGCTTCTAATGCAGGCGTCCAGGCACGTACTGAAGCAGCTTTAGACTTATTGCCAAGATTAGTGATGGGAATATCCTGTAATAAATCTAACTTATCTCCAATCACACCAGCGGCCAAACCTTCCGGATTTGCAAAACCGGATAACGGCGCACTAATTTCACCTTTCCCCTTAATATCGACTTTGGGTGGTATGCCGCCAATTAATTGTAAAGACACATTGTCATTAATATAATAATTAAACATGAGTCCCAAAGTATCTACATCCTCAGCCTCCAGCCCAGTTCCTTGTGCCTCCCATCGTTCTAATCCGTTTATCGTGGCAGTACCGGTGATATCAGGCGAAACCATATCATTTTCATCAACAAGGCCTAATATCTGACCTATCGATTGTTGTGGGTTACCGTCCTGATCGACAGGATGACTGAACACCATATCCAGAATTTCCTTGGCATTTTCCCCGGTTGCCAGTGTAGCATTTGGATCTATGGATTTCATAAAAGCCGTTGTAGAAATGGCGCCTACTTTAGCCCTCGTTCCATTCGCAACTGCAGTATTGATATTAAAGGGATTTGCCTTACCTTGAGGCATGACATGCAACCAACCCGCTGAGACAGAAAACCGCTTAAATTCTGCATGTACTGTCTGTGTTCCCGCAATAACTGCGAAGGCGAGTATATTTCCGCCGACTATTTTTAATATTTTCATTTCTTTTCCTTGAGTTATTTAAAAGGGTTCCCGTTAACCCTCCTTTACTATATTTAGATTTTTTAACAAATGGTAAAATTTCGGACAGATAGCATTTACACATAATCAATGCGGGAAAGAGAAAAAGTCGAAGCAGAATGTATCAGTTAAGAATGATTATTATTTATTTAGTTGGGGAATAAAATACAATGGCTTAACCTAGGCTTTAGCAGCCATCGCATACTTATAAGACCTCATGCGTATCCCATAGAGTATGGACAGCGATTAAGTAATCTTTTTGAAGTCTTAGAGTCAGAAGGAAGAAGTTAATTTTAAAGTGTTGGTTTATCAATAAAAACATAATTTTAAGTTATATGAATTACGAAAATGAACAATATCTACGATTGAACTCTATTTCTGATTACAAAAAATGAAAATATTTCTCATTTAGAGGGTAAAGAAGAATCCTATGATTTGCGCCTTTAAAATATTTGTATCACTTGATTCTAATGACCAAACTTTTCATTCCATTATTATGTTTTACCACCCTATTCGGCTGTTCAACAAAAGATACAGAACTATTGCAAGCCTATCAGCCTCTCACAGCAGCAGAACTGACAGAGGAAGAAAATTATGAACTATGTTCTGATTCAGCCTATTCATTATGTAATCATCAATTTCAGTTAAAAAAATTAGGATCTTTAATGGTAGATACAAACCAGGCACCTGCGCCAACAATTGGTGTTGATATCGGATCGGAAAGTATTATGGGTTATGCTCACCCCTACCATTACACTGCCTCAATGATACGGGATGGCAGAAAAGTACATTTTAATTCTATTAACTTTCATAAAGTCAAAGCGATAGCAAGCTATAGTGTTGCTGAGGAATTTCAAAAAGTCATTGAACAAACACGAAGTTATAGCCTTGAAGGAGAGATACTGCGTTTTTATAATGCGCAAGGAAAAGAAATCGCTGAATTTATCAATAAAACGCCCACTTTACTTGAAGATGAATGGGCGGGATATTGTAGCGCTTTGGGTACTGAGGCTGAAAAAGTTGTTGAAAGATTTCAGGATGGCTTAAGCATTGGAAAAGCCAAAAGTCTGGTCAACACAGAATATAAAATTAATCAGGAAGTTACAGCCAGCATTTTCGAAAAAATCTCTTCTAAGCCTTTTGCGCAATGGGATGAAATCCCCGATGAATTGATGGAAGACTGCAAGATAAATTATTTACCTCGAGATATCGCAGAAATCCCCCGATTTGATAGAGAAAAGAATATCTTACTCAGCAAACTTTTAAATTAAACTTTGATTCTTTTCGTTTTTAAGATATTCGAAAATTTGAACTTGGGCGGTTAAGTTCATTTTTTCGAATTCCACTCCCTATCTAACGTTTTAAGGCGAAACCATGAGATTTTTATTTGCAATCTTAGGCATAGTTATCGCATTTATAGTGTCAGCATGTGCTGAAATGACTTACTTTCAACTGACCAAGCGGTTTTATCCGCTTGATCATGGTGTGAGTGTCTTTCATTATGTATATTTTACCGTGTTGTTGCTTTCCCCACTTTTGGGCGCGATATACGGCTATAAATACTGGACCAGTAAACGGAAAAAGTTGTTATGGTTTTTTCCTGTTTATTTTATCGTGATGTATCTGTTTCACTGGTACTCCGCTGTTTATGCTGGCTTTCCCTTCTCTGCATGATTCAGTCATTATTTAAAGCAATTACTCTACTGTTCACATAAAAATTAAAAATATTCAGCGGTTAGATATAATAAAACACGATTAGCAAAAAAATGTGTTTTATTATATTTTTCAATATATTAACAAAATAATGGATCTAATAAAATTTTCTAAACCTTTATTTATTTACATTTTATAAAAATATATAAGATGAATTGGAAAACAATATTCAGTATAAGCCTTCTATCCAGTCATAAATTATAGGTAAAATAAATGGTTTTAAAAAACCTACTTCTTTTAACCTGCTTAATTGTAGCAACGCCCTGTGTATTTTCCGCTACCGTTCCTGCCGAAACATTTAGTCGAGGCAACTGTAAATTCTATGTTCCAAAAATTGGTTATGGCTGGTACAACGAATCCATTTCTTATGATGCTTTAACAGGTAAACATAAAAATATGTATGCCAAGACGGATCAAAAAGCAACTAACGGGAATATCCGTACCGATCACTCAAGCAATCCGGACGGCTATCGGGTAAGAGCGGGTTTTGTAGACTCTACAACAGATAACAGATTCTGGAATGTCTCGGGAACGCATTATGAAACACTAGACAGTGGTCGTGCTGTTTCACAATATACATCAGCAAAAGACTGTAACGGCAAAATTGGTCAAATTTTATAAGATATTATGAATAAACAAAAAACTTTTCTTATCCTTGCATTCATCATTGTGGCTCTTGTATCTATTGTGCTATTTATCCAGTCTCAAAGCGTTGTAGAAACCCAAAGATTAGGGAATGGTAAACAAGACGCCATACCTTCGGAAAATACTGCTTCGACAGAAATGAAAAGCTTAAATCATGAGCGAGAGACGGTAGTTAACACTCAAGCACTTCCTTCGACACGTTCTTCCATTTTATCTTTCGAGCGGGATTTGAAATCTTTACGTCAGAGATACCCAGATGGTGTTTTGTATATCACCCTTGCTGAATCAAATTTACCAAAAAGTCAGAAAGAAGCCCTTGCTAAAGAATTTGATAACTTAAACCGTTATGGCAGTTTCAGCGGCGGTAAAATTACGCATGAATTTTCTCATCTCGATAAGAAAAGAGCAGCGTTAAAGCAAGAGAAAGCTTTAGACTTTGTACCGACCAATACCGATAATTTGTTACCCGGTATGGATCTGACTGGTAAATGGTATTCTGGGGCAATTAATGAAGGTAAATACAACTCTTTGTATCGCCTGTATGAGGGTCAAGGAGAACAGAAGTTGGAAATTACTGAAATGTACCTGAATCCTAATAATAGTTCGATTGTTGAGGTGTACAAAGAAAGTCTGAACTATAACATCAACAATGTTCCAATGACCATAGAAACACTAAAGACAGATAATAATGCCGATATCTACAACGTTCACTTCAATTATAAAGATAGATACTATTCGTTATCGACACTGAACCTCTCTCGCAATCAGGTCGAAAATATCCTGACGACTTTAACCCAACCTTGATCGGTCAAAAGTTAAATCCTATCAATGATGCCACTGGCTAAACCTTGGCATCATTCTAATTTATAGTAGGTTCAATAGCCTCATCTCCCATTCATTCCTTAGAGTCAGGGCGAAACTACACTGATCAAAATAGTGCTATGACCGTTCATGCCAATTTCGGTTTTTAACAAAGACACAGCAATCCTCTTCCGAAGTGAGCCCCCGAAATTGATATACTTTTCCAGTTTTGTTTAGGTGAATTGTATGTCTTTAGAGCGTTTAAATTTAAGTTTATTTCATTCATTAAATGCCCCGGAAGTGGCTTCTGACTGGACGATTAAAACGGCTATATTCATAGCAAATGACTTGTTTTATATCGTGGTTCTATTTTTCCTTATCTGCTGGTTTAAAGGCGGCCTCAATGTAAAAAAACAAATTATAAAAGCAACTTTTTTTACCCTATTGGCCTTTGTTATTGGCAAAATAATTTCTGGCTATTTCTACTCTCCACGCCCTTTTGTCCTGGAAGTCGGAAGAACACTGATCGACCATGCACCAAGTGGATCATTTCCAAGTAGTCATATGCTCTTTTTTAGTACGATTGCTTTTTCACTGTTATTTTCAAAAAGAGCTGTCGGTTTAATATTTTTAGGCCTGGCCTGGTTGGTTGCATGGTCTAGAATTTACTTAGGTGTACATTTTCCTCTGGATATGCTTGGCGCATTTACCATCGCATTTTTACTTAATCTCTTAGGCATGCCATTGTGGACATCATATGGACAATATATCGTTAAGCCGCTCATACATCTATACAATTTAGCTTTCTCAAAATTATTAAAAAATGGATATATTCGTTAATAATTCAAAGTTAAAAATCTATCGTTTTTATATCCTCAATCAATATTAAACAAAAAGCCCTCTGTCGAGGGCTTTTTCTATACAAGTAGTTTTTAAATATGAAATTAAATCCACTTTTTCAACCCCTAGTTGAAACTCTCTATTTATACAAATTATTCAGGCAGTAAAAAAAGTGAAAACTTTCGACTTAAATTTATAACTATTTGTTTACTTCCTACTGCTTTTGACCAACCATAACTATTTGGGTAGCTATAAAAGACTGCTATTTTTTCAAACACATTCATATTAAGAGGGTGTTTAAAAAGAATATTTAAAAAACACATCAGACATTTCTAAGGCTTTAAGCATTAAACTGAGTTTGAGTCATCTCCCCCAGATAACAAATTGACATGGCAAACAAGTTCACAGGTTGGGTTGAAGGATCACTTTTCTTGATCCATTCGGCTCCAATCGCATTCAGTTCATTCAGCTTTGTTTTGGATACAGGCGGCAGAAATGACTCTAAGGGCAGCTGAATGTTGAAACTTCTAGTATTACCGTTATGGCTTGCATCATTAAAAGTATAACCAATCAAGTACCAATGATATTTTTGTTCAGACATTTTTTATTCTCAAGTTGAATAATTGAGATATTTTTATACCACAAAAAATCAAAAAACAAGCTCAAAAATCATTCAACTGCTTGTTTTTTGATATAGAAATAAATTAAATAAAGAGTAGTATTTAACGTTTGAATAGTCTTTACCTACAAAGACTATCCAGTCTCTCCAGAAATCAGCAAGCTGCTCGAAGCAGTCCTTTTTCTTTTAAAATTGGCATAACCTGATCCCTAAAATATGGGAATTCTTGCGTATAGTTTAAAAATGATAAGGTACTGCCAGAGAAACCTGTTTGTTGTAAAGAAATTAATCCGTCCGCAACCTGTTCTGGTGTCCCTACCAGCGGGTAACCGCCGTGGCCCACTACGATTCGTTGGCGCAGGCCTTCAAATAAGTCAGGTGGAAACGATTTACAAAAGGCGAATAAAGTATCAATTAAATGTTGTACCGCAGCTTCATCGGCATTATTCAATTGTCGATCCCATTCCGCTTGCGCTTCTTCTTCAGTAGGACGACAAATCACATGTGAAAAAGTTAATACTTTAATATTTCTATCAAGTGCTTCGGCTTCTTTCTGAAGCTGTTTAATTTCTATCACGGAACGTTCAAGATCGGATGCGGGGGTGAACAAAAAATCTGAATTTTTAACTGCAAATTCTCGGCCCTCTTTCGAACCCGCTGCATTAAATAACGGTGGAGCTGGTATCAGATTCGGCTTGCCATAGGTTCCTTTGGTTTGAAAGAATTTTCCATCCCAGTTAAATGGCTCAGAACTGTGCCAGATTTTTTTAACCAGTTCACACCACTCATCGGCATACTCATATCGGGTTGCATGATCATCGGGTAACTTCAATCCCATTGCATCGTATTCTGGCTTATTCCAACCAGCCACGATGTTTAATCCAACCCGATTCCCGCTGATTTGGGCCATGGTTGCAATTTGCTTAGCGACTACGACGGGATGATTTAGTACAGTATGTAATGTAGCAAATACATGAATATTATTGGTTTTAGCTAATAAAGCTGATGTCCAGGTCACAGTTTCCAGCACGGTACCATGAAAGTCCTTTTCACCGCCGTGACCGATAAATCGCGCAGCGGATAAAAGAAAATCGATCCCGGCTTCATCCGCCATTTGTGCCAGTTCCAGATTTTTGGCCCAACTGGCATCCCAACCATCTTCCAGCGTAGAAGCAGTCAGTCCACCTGAACAATTAGAGGCAAAAATACCCAATTTAAAATGATCTGATAAATTAAAGTCATGTTGAGACATATTTTTTCCTATTTTTAATGTAACTGAATAAATTAAATTCTTTGTTTATCAAGTAAAAAATTAGAGCTTAGCAAGTATTTAAAATTTTTAAATCATGTGAAATATAATTTTTTCTCAGCGCTTAAGACTTTCTATTGCTTCTGATGATGATTACCTTAAATACAGAATCAATATGATGCCCAGCTCTTGTTTAGAGCCAGGTTAACAAGTCCGGATTTTTTGATTTAATAAATTGATGTTCATTCATACTGATGAGTTGAAGTTGATCATTATTCAGTTTTAATGTAGTCACGCTCGTATTTGCAATCGACCAGCTGAGTGCGAAAGTACGTTGTACGCTTAGTTCAAGTAATTTTCCGATAATCACGGAAATGACACCACCAGACGTATATACGATCGCTTCTTTAGGCTGCTGTTCTGCTAATTCTATACATAAATTCTGTAAGGCCTGATCTACTCTGGTTTTAAAAATAGGCCATGATTCATCGTATTCATGATGAAACGCGTCATCAGCCCAGCGCTCAATCGCCTTATCAAAGATTTGTGCCAGATAAGCTCTAGGGTCGACCTCTTTAGAGATATCCTGCTTTAATACTTCTGGCTGGGAAAATCTGGGTTCATACAATGAAAAGACCTGATGATGATTAAACTCATTCCATAAACTATCTATTTTATACAACGCTTCAGGAAAACACTCGCGTAAAGAGATTTGTGTGGTTTGCTGATGACGTTTCATACTGCCTGAAACGATAAAAGGCTGTTCAGTAAAAATATTCTTAAAATATTGACCCAAAAGTTTGGCTTGTGCTTCACCATTTTCTGACAGCTCATCATAATTAGTTTTGCCAAATGAAGCTTGGCCATGTCTGACTAAATAGATGGTGGTCATTTTTATATCCTAACTACTACGAGTTCCAAAATAAGAGCTAGTTTTAACATAGCACTTTCATAAAGTACAAAATTTTTGTTTTGATTTTTATTGACGATTGCTTGTGCTGTTGTTTAAATCTTTATATTTGCTTAGGCTATTTTGAGTCTAAATATCAAGGTGGCAATGCTTTGCCACCGTTTCCATGCATCAGGATTTGAAATAATTTAAAGGAAGTTTTAAATAACGAATTCCATTGGCTTCTGGTTCAGGAAAACGCCCTGCATCCATGTTGACCTGAATTGCAGGCAAAATTAGCTTGGGCATCGATAAAGTTGCATCACGCTCCTGCCGCTTACGCACAAACTCCTGTTTCCGGGTGCTGGCATTTAAATGAATATTGGACTGTTTTTGTGCTTGAATACTGGTTTCGCAAATATATTCTTCGCGTCCTTCGGGTTTATAGTCATGACAAAGAAAAACCCGGGTCTGTTCTGGTAATTGATAAAGTTTTTGTATCGAATCAAATAACTGGTCTGCACTGCCTTTAGGGAAATCACAACGTGCTGTACCATAATCAGGCATAAACAGGGTATCACCGATAAAAACGGTATCCCCTATCACATAGCTCAAGCATGCCGGGGTATGACCTGGCGTTGGAATATTGTATGCCTCTAACTGCCCAATCTTGAAAGATTCATTATCCTTAAATAGATGATCAAATATTTGTTGGGAATTAAAATGCTTTATATCAAGATGATAGATCGCACTGAAAGTCTCCTGAACCACGGCAATTTTCTCACTCATGGCAATCTTTCCGCCAAGTTGTGACTTTAAATATTGCGAAGCAGTTAAATGGTCCGCATGTACGTGCGTTTCCAGAATCCATTGTACTTGAAGCGCATGATGCCGAATATAAGCAATGATTTCATCCGCATGTGTAGTGGAAGTTGTCGCAGAAGCTGCATCATAATCCAGTACACTATCGATAATTGCACAATGAAGAGTTTCTGGATCAGTCACAACATAGCTAAAGGTATGACTATCGTCATCAAAAAAAGCTTTCACTAGTGGATTTGACATTGCTACTCTCCTCGCGATTTAGCCCAAAGACGATGAATAAACACACCGACTAACATGGCAATAATGAAATACCAGATTTGGGTATAACCCAGCCCGATCAAGGTGATCGCGGGTGCCGGGCAGATCCCTGCAATTCCCCAGCCGATTCCAAATAGTACAGCGCCAACAATAAGCTTTTTATCAAGCTGGCGATTTTGAGGTAAGACGATGGTTTCGCCCGAGATCGTTCTAGGATGACGGATTGCTTTTTGAAAAGGAATGAATGCCACAGCAATTGCACCAAGCATTACAAACATTAAACTGATATCCCAATCACCAAAGATATCTAAAAAACTTAATACTTTTGCTGGATTAGACATGCCGGAAATAATCAAACCTAATGCAAATATACTGCCAAAGATAAAGGCAAATAAGTTTTTCATTATATTGCTCCGAATAGATGGCGTAAGACATAAACGGTTAACATTCCTGCCAACATAAAGGTCATAGTTGCAATCATTGAACGTAGAGATAAACGGCTAATTCCGCAAATCCCATGGCCGCTGGTACAACCGGAACCTAAACGTGTACCAAAGCCCACCAGTAAACCTGCTACCATCAACATCACCGGAGAAGAGTTCAAATCAATCTCTGGTTTTAAGAATAGTTGATACATGAAAGGCGTACCCATGAGTCCCAGTAAAAACCAGAAAGCAGAACTTCCGACAAAGGATTGAGGATGTAAAACTTGCGAAATTAAACCACTGATGCCAGCAATTCGGCCATTTATATACAAATAGCCAACAACAGCCAGACCAATAAGAGCCCCACCTAGGAGCGCCATAATAATGCCAGACATGTGTCACCATAAAATCATTATATATTTTTATAATATATTATTTACAAAACTAATTAAAGCAATTAATTTACTTTATAAAAAAAGGCTTAACTACTTTAAGTAATCAAGCCCTTTTAACTAAGCCAAAAACCAGCTTAACGTACTAAATCTTCAATACCGATCAATTTAGGTAATTTTTCAATCACTTTGTTCAACTCAGCATTTGCCGGTGAAATACAGCCGGTGTAATGGCTCAGCTTTGTTACCGTACCGTCCGCTTGTTTCCATGCAAAATATGCACTTTGCTGGTCAGTTGCAGTTTCTGCACAACCGGTGGTTTTAACACTTGCACCTGTGGCAGGACGATAAGTTTGAAGCTCTTGCTGAAGCTTTTTATAAACAGAAGGATCAACTTTTAAATCCTGAGTTCCAGTCACTTTGGTGTACTGTTTACCATCAAAATGAACAGCGCCTTCAGGAGTAATCTCAACAGAATAGATTGGACATGCGCCAAAGCATGGACTGGTAGAGTAACGAATCGTTTCTTGAGCAGTCTCTTGTGGTTGTTGAGGAGTTGTTGCACAGCCCACTAAAGAAAAAGTAAAAAGGCCCGCAAGTAATAATTTTTTCATTTATTGATCCATTGTTAAGTATGTTATTCAAATTTAACAAATCGTCAGTTTTTTGTCATTTAGGTTAATGTAAAAAAACAGTAAACTTCACTTAAGTTTACTTAGGCTATTTATGAAAATAGCATCTTAACCCTGCCTTTTAGTTAAAAAATTAAAATCTAAGATGGGATTTGAGATAGCAGAATCAGTCGTGCCAGTTCCAGATCATCGGCATAGGTGATTTTAATATTATCCGATCTTCCCTGTACCACTTGCACAGGTTGCTGTGTATATTCCAAAGCACTGGCTTCATCTGTTATCACAATATGATCAGCCAAGGCCTGCTCAATAGCATTTTTTAGTACCCCCAATCTCGCCATTTGCGGAGTTTGGGCTTGCCATAACAGTTCACGGCTTACCGTTTTATCAATCAGATTTTGCTGTGCAACCTGCTTTAAGGTATCACGAACAGGAATGGCCAGAATTGCACTTTGATTTGAATGCTGTGCAGATTCAACCAGACGGGTTAAACAATCTGTCGTTACACACGGACGTGCCGCATCATGAACCAGTACCCAGTCATTTTCATCTGCGATTTCAGATAAATACATCAAAGCATTTAAAACAGAATGCATCCGCTCTGCACCACCTTCACAAAAATGCAGTTTATTTTTATGTTGAAATGCTAGTGTCGCGGCAAAATGATCTTGCTCACCAATGGCCAGTACACATCCGGCCAGATCAAGTGTATGAAGGCGATTAACAGTATGCTCAAGCACAGTATAATTTTGAATATACTGATATTGTTTTAATTCGGTTTTGGAAAAACGACTGCCCGATCCCGCTGCTGGTACAACCGCCCACAGCTTAGTCTGGGTTTTCATTGGTTGCCGTATCTTCTTTTGCGTTTGGATCAATATAAATCGGTTTGTAATGGGTACTAATTGTACTCATTTGTACAAAGGTTTCATTTGGCTTAATTAAACCTAAGTCTAGACGGGCATGCTCTTCAATCGCTTCGCTGCCATTTTTCAAATCAAACACTTCGGCTGCCAAAATACGATTACGTTCTTTTAATTCAGTATTAATTTCAGCTTGCTGACTGATTTGCTGAGTTAAGGCTTGGTGAGGGAAATAACCACCCTCACCTAACCAGAATTGGTACTGTAAACTTGCAACCAAAACGACTGCAAGCAACAGAATCAATTTACTCGAGGTCGATCGAAATATCTCTAACATGAAAAAGCCCCTACATCCTTCTGAAAGGAAGATCATCTGCGAATTCTATAGGATTATGAATTTGCAGAGTTTCTCTCTTTTGTAAAGAAAGATGATCAGAAGTTTTCAACATAGATTATTTGACCTTATTTTAGACCTTTGAATTCAGCTTTACCGCGGTAAGCTGCTTTCGTTAACTCTTCAATACGAAGCAATTGGTTATATTTCGCGACACGGTCAGAACGGCAGAGAGAACCCGTCTTGATTTGACCCGCTGCTGTACCAACTGCCAAGTCAGCAATTGTTGAATCTTCAGTTTCACCTGAACGGTGTGAAATTACAGTGCTATAGCCATTTGCTTTCGCAAGGTAGATTGCATCTAGAGTTTCAGTCAATGTACCAATCTGGTTGTATTTGATCAGAATCGAGTTACCGACTTTCTCATTAATACCACGTTGTAAAATCTTAGGATTGGTTACGAATAAATCGTCGCCAACTAACTGGATTTTGTCGCCCAGGATTGATGTTAAGTAGCTCCAGCCTTCCCAGTCAGATTCATCTAGACCATCTTCAATCGAAATGATTGGGTACTGGTTTACAAGACCAGCTAAATAGTCAGAGAACTGGTTGCTTGTGAATGCTTTATTGCCTTCACCCGCAAGGACATATTGACCATTTTTGTAGAATTCTGAAGAAGCACAGTCAAGTGCCAGCATGATATCAGAACCAGCTTTGTAACCCGTTTGGCCAATCGCTTCAAGAATAACAGTGATTGCTTCTTCGTTTGAACGCAAGTTTGGCGCAAAACCACCTTCATCACCTACAGCAGTGTTTAAACCTTTTTTGTTTAAAACTGATTTAAGCGAATGGAAGATTTCTGCACCTGCACGTAATGCTTCAGCAAATGATGTGAAACCTACAGGCTCAATCATGAACTCTTGAATATCAACATTGTTGTCTGCATGCGAACCACCATTGATGATATTCATCATTGGTACAGGCATCGTCAAAATCGTTTGACCACGAAGATCTGCGATATATTGGAAAAGAGGAATTTTCTTTTCTTCAGCAGCAGCGCGAGCAGCAGCCAATGACACAGCTAAAGTTGCGTTAGCACCTAATTTTTCTTTGTTTTCAGTACCATCAAGTTCGATCATCGTATTATCGATGTCTTTTTGTTCAAATACTGATTTGCCCACTAAAGCGTCACGGATAATCGTATTTACGTTATTAACCGCAGTTTTAACACCTTTACCCAAATAACGTGCTTTATCGCCATCACGAAGTTCTAAAGCTTCACGAGAACCAGTTGAAGCACCAGATGGTGCACATGCACGACCAACAACACCAGATTCTAAAATAACGTCTGCTTCGATGGTTGGGTTACCACGAGAGTCCAAAATTTCACGTGCACGGATGTCAACGATTTGGCTCATGAACAATTCCTCTGTTGAATAAAAAACAAGATGCAAATTATTGCATCAGTGGGTATCTAACTTTTTGAATCCTTTAACTAAAGTATCCAATTCTTTTAATTGTGCCAAGAATGGCTCAAGCTGAGATAAACGCAATGCACATGGTCCATCACATTTTGCAATTTCCGGTTCCGGATGCGCTTCCAGGAATAAACCTGCTAAACCGGTTGCCATACCCGAACGTGCTAAGGTTGTGATTTGCGCACGACGGCCACCCGCAGAATCAGCACGTCCGCCTGGTGTTTGTAAAGCATGGGTTACATCAAAGAATACTGGCACATTCATTTCTTTCATGGTGTCAAAGCCAAGCATATCTACAATCAGATTGTTGTAGCCAAAAGCTGAACCACGTTCACAAAGAATGAGTTTGTCATTCCCGGCTTCCAGACATTTATGCAAGATATGACGCATTTCATGTGGCGCTAAGAACTGTGCTTTTTTGATATTGATAATGGCTTGGGTTTTTGCCATTGCTTCAACAAGGTCAGTCTGACGACTAAGGAAGGCAGGAAGCTGGATAATGTCTGCGACTTCAGCGACAGGTGCTGCCTGGTAAGGTTCATGGACATCGGTAATGATTGGCACATTAAAATGCTTTTTAATATCTGCCAACCATTCGATGCCCTTTTCCAGACCGGGGCCACGGAATGAATTCAAGCTCGAACGATTTGCCTTGTCAAAGCTTGCCTTGAACACGTAAGGAATATCTAAGCGTTTGCAAATATCAACATACGTTTCAGCAATTTCAAATGCTAAATCTTTCGATTCAAGTACGTTCATTCCGCCAAATAATACAAATGG
Organism: Acinetobacter courvalinii; assembly: GCF_014635545.1. Classification (GTDB taxonomy): domain Bacteria; phylum Pseudomonadota; class Gammaproteobacteria; order Pseudomonadales; family Moraxellaceae; genus Acinetobacter; species Acinetobacter courvalinii. The sequence continues at coordinate 1,069,760 of NZ_BMDA01000001.1, read as the reverse complement.
CAAATGATTTGCCATTTGTATATCGCCTAAACGTACAACTTCTTGTGGTTTTAATTGTGACATTTAAACTATCCCAGTTTATTTAAAACTCAGTATTTACTTTTGGTGCTGATTTTTAGCAGCCCCGATAAAACTAGCAAATAATGGGTGTCCATCACGTGGTGAACTTGTAAATTCCGGGTGGAATTGTACAGCAATAAACCAAGGATGTTCAGGAATTTCTACAGTTTCAACTAAATGTTGTACTGATGAATAACCTGAAATTTTCATACCAGCTTGTTCAAGTGCCGGGATAAAACGATCGTTCATTTCATAACGATGGCGATGACGCTCAGTAATTTCAGCTTTGCCATAGACTTCACGGGTCTTGGTGCCTTCAACCAGTTCAGATTTCTGTGCACCTAAACGCATGGTACCGCCCAAGTCAGACTCAAGGCTACGTTGCTGTAACTCACCACGTTCATCTAACCATTCAGTAATTAAACCAATGAGTGGATATTTAGTTGAACGGTTAAATTCTGTTGAACTTGCTTCTGGCATGGCTGCAACGTTACGTGCATATTCAATCACGGCCAATTGCATACCTAAACAGATACCAAGGAATGGAATCTTGTTTTCACGTGCATACTGAATCGCTTTCATTTTGCCTTCAGTACCGCGCTCACCAAAACCACCTGGGACCAAGATCGCATCAGCTGTACTTAAAACACTAATGTCTTGCTGTTCAAGCTCTTCAGCATTGACATAATCAATCTGAACTTTAACGCGGTTCTGGATACCTGCATGTAGAAGTGCTTCGTTTACAGATTTATAAGCATCTGGAAGTTCTACATATTTACCGACCATTGCAACACGTACGGTATATTCTGGGTTCAGTAATGCTTCAACCACATTATCCCAATCTTCAAGATTTGCTTCTGGAAGATCATTAAAACCAAAACGTTCGCAAATCAAGTCATCAACATTCTGTTCGTAGAATGTACGTGGAATTTGATAAATGGTTTTAGCATCTTTACATACCACAACGGCACGCGCTTCAACATTGGTGAACAATGCAATTTTACGTTTCGTATCAACATCGACATCGTATTCAGTACGGCAGATCAGGATATCTGGCTGAATACCAATTGAAAGAAGTTCTTTCACAGAATGCTGGGTTGGCTTGGTTTTCAATTCAGCAGCAGATTTGATATATGGTAATAAGGTCAAATGCATCAGCATTGTGCGTTTATGACCCAACTCAACCATAAGCTGACGGACTGATTCCATAAATGGAAGTGATTCGATATCACCAACAGTCCCACCAATCTCAACGATTGCAACGTCGTAACCTTCACCTGCGCGAAGTACGCGTTCTTTAATGTTATCGGTAATATGTGGAATAACTTGAACCGTACCACCGAGGTAGTCACCACGACGTTCTTTGTTCAAAACGTCCTGATATACACGACCGCTGGTAAAGTTATTCAGTTTGGTCATTTTCGCACGACGTAAGAAACGTTCGTAATATCCCAAATCTAAGTCAGTTTCAGCACCATCCTCTGTGACGAAAACTTCACCATGCTGAAATGGACTCATGGTACCTGGATCGACATTAATGTATGGATCCATTTTTACCATAGTGACTTTTAAGCCACGAGCTTCCAAAAGTGCAGCAACAGAAGCAGCAGAAATACCTTTACCTAGTGATGAAACCACACCACCAGTGACAAAAATAAAATGGGTCATTGAGTTTCTCGTACAATCGAGCCGAAATCGGCCTACAATGTTGGGCAATTTTACTGTACTCTGCCCCTATAAAGCAAAGTCAAACCGCATCAATTCAAAGAACTATAAACAACTGGTTATTCTATCAGCATTTTCGATAAAAATTTACGGGATTTATCGATTTTTCATCCTTAAATTACGTTTCATCGCGCAAATTTGTCCTCAACGCCGTTAAAAATCTGTTTTTCAATTCCTACAAATGGGCCATACGGCTGACGACAATTTGCAAGCAATTATAAAATATAAACAAACTCAACAAAGCATGGGGATTTCTTCACTTACTTTTACTGTTATAATTGCGGCTGTCCTTATTCAATATGTTGTTTTAGCAATGGCAAATAAAAAACTTTTAATTTGTGCAGCACTGGCGACTGGTCTTTTATTAACTGCGTGCGTGAAAAAAGAAGAACCTAAAAACGAAGAGCAGCAAGACCAGACCACGACTGAAACTCAAACTCAGCCACAACCTGAACCTGAAAAAATTCAGGAGTTTGAATCGCTAGAAAGTGTTGATAAGCAAGAAGCTCCTGTGGCGACTGTTGAAACAACGCGTGAACAAACTGAAAATACCACCACTGAAATTCGTCGTGAAATCCGCCCTGCTCAGACTGAAACACCTGCTGCAACCGAGACGCCACGTACTGAACAACCAAAACCGGCTAAGACAGAACAGCCGAAAGCTGAGCAATCTGTAAAAGCTGAACCAAAACCAGCGAAAGTAGAGCAGCCTAAAGCTGAACCAACTGCAAAAGCGCCAAAATCATCTACACCAGCTCAAAGTGAAGATGATGCTGTTGCCGCCGCGATTGCTGCTGCTACGCCTGCATTAAACAACTAATGTTTTAATCGCGTGCTGTAAAAAGCCATGAGCTGACTCAATTGTAGCTCATGGCTTTTTTATTTCTACAACATTAATAGTTCTTAAAGAAATCAGCCATCAAACGTGAAGCCCACGATTTCACACTCAACGTTTCATAGAAACCGCAATGACTACCCTTCTTGGTGGTGACCACTGCTATATTTTCCATCTGCTGAATGGCTTCTTTATACGGCTCCAGATTCTTGATTGAGCATACTGGATCATCTTCGGCATTCAAAATCATCAATGGAATTTTGACATTTTCAAAAACATAGATCGGGTTGATGGCCTGACAATAACTTTGATAATCCTGAAATCCCGCCATTTCAAAATATTCTTTCTCAAACTCTTCCAGGCTGGTTGTGGCAAGCACTTTTTCTATAGATGCAAGTTGTGTCCATGTGTTTTGATAGGGATAAATGAAGTATTTAAACAGCTTCTTGGTCATCATCTTGCTATAAAACGGATGAACATTCTTAAAGCCAATTTCTGTGTTATAGCCTGGACACATTGCAAATGCAGCTTTGAACGGTGTATCTGCACCTTGCTCACCGAGATAGCGCACTAACAAACCGGTACCCGCAGAAGAACCAACGGCATATAAGTCTGAGTCCGGAAATAAACGTTGAATATGGGCCAATTGTTCTTTTAGATCACTGGTCGAACCAAATAGTGAAATGCGTGGCACAGGCATCGGTAACCCCGCATGGCCACGGCGCAAACACAGCGCAATTCTCCATCCGGTATATTCATGCAAGTCTTTGACCAGTTCGCGCATACTCTCAGGTGTACCAGTAATGGTATGCATGATCACAACCGTCGGCGTATCTGCCGGTAAATCATAGCCATACCATGCAATTGCCGTTACCCCACCATCCTGCATGTGCAATTGCTCGATTCGATCATATTCGAGTTTGACCATCTTTTTACGAATCACATCAAAATACAGAAGATGGAGATGGGTATTGGTCAGCCACGGTGTTGGACGATATTTTTGCTTTAATTGCGGTAATTTTTCTAGAACATCTTTAATTTTCCCTTTAGGGTCATAATACATTTTCGGTTGTTCGGCACCGAGCACTGTATCAAAAAGTTCTGAACCTAAAACTTTGATTTTATCTAAAGCTGATATACCCATATCTAGTACCGCCTCTAATGATGAGTAAATGTTTGTCGCACTAAAGTAGCGACCTGTTGTCCCCAGATGGTATAAATTTCTTTGCCAGGATGAAAACCATCGCTGGCCATTGGCAGATTCATCGCCTGAAAAGTTTCTACATCATATTGAATGAAATGAAATTGCGACTGCGGCGCCAGCCATTGTTGTAATGCTTGATTCATCTGTTCTGCATATTGCCCAAATAACCAGGCCAAAGGATTCGGCAAGGCTGGAAAATGCTGTATCGGTGGTACACCAGACACAATAATAAGCTTGGGCTGAAACTGTTGTTGGATATAACTGAAAAGTTGTTTTTGCTGTTTCAACCAAGACTTTGCCGAAGTCAGTTTGGTGACGTCATTGACACCCATTGAGGTGACGATTACATCATAACATTGCTGATCTAACTGTTGTACTGTTTGGTAAACTTGTGCAGTGGTATCGCCTGTTTTTGCTTGCAGTTTCCATTGTAAGCGATATTCATTTTGCAACTCGGAAATGATGGCGCCCGATAAAGCCTGTTGTTGGGTTTCCACTCCCACGCCAGCAGCAGCTGAATCTCCGATAATCAGCAGAGACAATGGCTTGCCTTGGCCAATAATACCTTCGCGCGCGCCATCGGCCTCTAAAAGTCGTGGTGTATTTTTACGAACTTTCGTACCTTGAATGAGTAATACAGGCAATAAAGCCAAAGTTGAAAGTTTTAACCACATTTTAAATCTCTTTATGTTACTTAGGCTATTTTTAGCGCTTTAGTTGGGTTGATACTTGGCAAATCTTGCACCCATTTTCTCTGCTAATGCTGCCAAACCACTCATCGGACGGATCATGACTTCAAAATCAATGATTTTTCCTTGCGCATTAAAACGAATCATATCAATGCCCTTAAGCGATTTCCCACTGACATTGGCACTAAATTCCAGCACTACATTCTCACCATCTTCAGTATAAAATTCACGGTGATAAGTGAAGTTCTCAAATACCTGAATCACATTGGTCAAAATAAAAAAGACCACATGTTTGCCTTCATAAGGTTTATAAGCAACCGGTGAGCGGAATACCACATCTTCTGCGAGCAAGTCATTCAACGCAGACAAATCGCCAGCTTTGATCATGTCATGCCAGATTGCTAAGGCTTGTTTTGTTGTTTCAAGTGTCATTGTTATTTTCCTTCATATCTAAAAGTGAATGAGCACTTCCTCTCATGAGAAAATGCTCATTTCCACCTTATAAAACAGCTGCTAATTCAGCACCTTGACGAATTGCACGTTTAGCATCCAGCTCACCTGCTTCTTTCGCACCACCAATCAGATGAACATTTTTACCATCAGCTTTAAGTTGGTCGAACATTGCAGTATAAGATTCCTGACCCGCACAAATCACCACATTATCCACTTCAAGCACTCGGCTCTGACCATCGACGGTAATATGTAGACCTTGGTCGTCAACCTTGTCGTAGCTTGCTCCTGCAATCATTTTCACATCACGATGTTTTAAGCCAGTACGGTGAATCCAGCCCGTAGTTTTACCTAAACCAGCGCCAACAGATGCTGTCTTACGTTGTAATAAATAAATTTCACGTTCTGACTTTTCCAATTCAGCTGCTTTTAATCCACCGACATGCTGGTAAGTTGTATCAATTCCCCACTCTGCATAGAACTTTTCAGGATTTAAGCTGCCACTATCCCCTTCGTGGGTTAAGTATTCTGCAGTATCAAAACCAATACCACCGGCACCAATAATGGCAACACGCTTACCGACAGGTACACGCTCTTTTAGGACTTGGATATAGCTCAACACTTTTGGATGATCAATACCTTCGAATTGTAATTGACGCGGTGTTACACCTGTTGCAATCACGATATCATCATAGTTGGCCTGGCTTAGCTCTTCATAAGTTGCCGTATGATTCAGTACCAACTCAATATTCGGCTGTAATTCAATCTGGCGTTTGAAATAGCGTAAGGTTTCGTAGAACTCTTCTTTACCCGGAATGGTTTTGGCGATATTGAATTGACCACCAATCTGGTTGCTGGCATCAAAGACTTTTACTTTATGACCACGACTGGCCGCATACACCGCAAAGCTCAAACCTGCTGGACCAGCACCAATCACGGCAATATTTTTGACTGCATGGGTTTCTTTAAAAATTAGTTCAGTTTCATAACACGCACGCGGGTTGACTAAACATGTCGCAATCTTCATTGAGAAAATATGGTCTAAACAAGCTTGGTTACAACCGATACAGGTATTGATCTCATCACTACGGCCTTCACTGGCTTTCAATACAAACTCAGGATCGGCCAGCATTGGACGTGCCATAGACACCATATCTGCATGACCAGAGGCCAATACATGTTCCGCCATTTCAGGAGTATTGATACGGTTTGAAGTGATCAAAGGAACTGAAACTTCACCTTTAAGCTTTTCAGTCACCCATGTAAATGCTGCACGTGGTACTTTGGTTGCAATGGTTGGGATACGCGCTTCATGCCAGCCAATCCCTGTATTAATAATGGTTGCACCCGCTTTTTCAATTTCTTTCGCCAGTTGAATCACTTCTTCCAGCGTTGAACCACCTTCAACCAGATCCAGCATCGACAAGCGATAAATAATGATGAAGTTCTCACCGACCAACGCACGGGTCCGCTTTACGATTTCAATCGGGAAACGAATACGGTTTTCATAACTACCGCCCCATTCATCATCACGATGGTTGGTACGGGCTGCAATAAATTCATTGATCAGGTAACCTTCCGAGCCCATGATTTCAACCCCATCATAACCTGCGTATTGTGCAAGCTTGGCGCAGTTGGCAAAGTCATCAATAGTTTGCTGCACTTCGGCTGAAGTGAGGGCTTTGGGTTTAATCGGGTTAATTGGCGCCTGAATCGCAGAAGGTGCCACAATCTCAGGCTGATAAGAATAACGGCCAGTATGCAAAATCTGCATGGCAATCTTACCGCCTGCCTCATGCACAGCTTGGGTAATCACTTTATGTTTGTCTGCTTCGGCAATACTATCGAGCTTAGACGCATGCGCGAAAGTCAGGCCAGCATCGTTTGGTGAAATTCCGCCAGTGACAATTAATCCAACATCCCCTTTGGCACGTTCCGCATAGAATGCAGCCATACGCTCATAACCTTGAGGTGCTTCTTCTAGGCCAACATGCATAGACCCCATAAGCACACGGTTTTTTAAAGTGGTAAAGCCCAAATCAAGTGGCTTTAATAAATGTGGATAAGCTGACATATTTTCTCCTTTGGCTCGCATTCTGCTTGCTAATGCAACTTGTTGCATAAAGTTATAAACAAGATTTGATTTTTATGCAACATATTGCATAATTCTGATGAGTCATTTTTTATTATGGAACATCATGTCACTCGCCCATGTTTTATTGACCAGCCTATTAGAGAAGCCAAGCACAGGTTTTGAATTGGCTCGTCGCTTTGACCGTTCAATGGGCTTCTTTTGGAATGCGACTCATCAGCAAATCTATCGTGAACTCAATGGTATGCTGAAAAAAGGATGGATTTCGACATTAGAAGAACAAGCTGCAAATAGCCGAAAAAAGACCTATCAAGTGGAACAACTGGGTAGAATACAACTGGCTGCATGGATTGAACAGCAAAGCGAACCTGCACAATTACGCGATGATCTTATGGTCAGGTTAAGGGCTGAAGCTCAACTGGGCGGCAATAGCATTTTGCCGGAGCTGGAACGCCATCTATCGCTTCATAAGGAAAAATTAAGCCTTTATCAAGCCATTCATGCTAAAGATTTTGACAATAACGAACCCACCAACCGTGTGTTGTTCATCCATAAAATGATTCTTGAACTTGGTATCATTACAGAAAGTGAATGGATAAAATGGTTGGAACAGATGATCCCTCAATTGAGAAAGTTTGAGGAAGCAAACGAGACTGGAGAACAATAATGCCATTTTATAGCATGCCGGATCAGGAAAAATTATTTGTACGACGTGTCGGTGAAGGTGAACCTGTACTGGTGTTGTCAGGTCTGGGCATGCAAAGCTGGCAATGGCTGCCTTTCTTATTTGCCAATCGCAAACAATATGAATTTATCATTCCGGACTGGCGCGGTTTTGGCGGTTCAAAACATTGTGCGATTCCGGATCTCGATGCAATTTCGAGCCACTGGAATGATGTAAATAGTCTCATTGAGCAATTAAAACTGGATCAGTTTATCCTGATGGGCTATTCCATGGGAGCGACCACAGCTATGCATGGCATGAAGCATGGTAATTTGGCCGAGAAACTCAAAGCATATTTACATATTGACCAAACGCCAAAGATCTCTGTCGATGAATCCTGGCAGTATGGCTTATTTGGTGAAAAGCATCCGCAATTTAAAAGCCTCCTGCTCGATATTCAAACCTTGTTGCTCGAGTACAAATACGCACAGAAGCTTGAAGATTTACCGAATGATATTCGCTATAAGCTAGTGAGCTTATGGGGCGCCTTTATTGAGCTACAAGGCAGTAATAACTATAGTCCGAAAATTTTCAAACTGGCGCTCAATCGTCCTTTCCTACAAAAGTATTTACTCCCGATTCAACGTCTGGATTACTTGCTTTGGTATGTAGAAAACTATCTTAACCATGATGAAGATTATCGCGATGCAATTCGCCAGTTAAATTGCCCGACCACCTTCTTTATTGGTCGTGAATCTACCCTGTACCCTGAAATGGGACAAACCCTGATCGCAGAGAGCTTGTCAAATGCGACAGCAGTTTATTTCGAACGCTCTGGGCATACACCTCTGATTACTGAACCAAGAAAGTTTAGTCAGGAAATTGGTCATTTTCTTGCAGCTCATTCCATTCAGGCCGCTTAAATTAAGCTGAATAAAAAAAGCCAGTCTGATGACTGGCTTTTTTAGCTTTAGTTTTTATGTCGCATTTGTTCAGCCACATCCAGCAAAGCCTGTGCTGTTTTATCCCAACCCAGACAACCATCAGTAACTGACTGACCATACGTCATATCACAGGAAATTTTTTGATTACCATCCACCAGATGACTCTCAATCATGACACCGCGTACTTTCGATTCAGCACGCTCTGCAATAATTTGCTGCAAGACTTGGGGTTGTTTTAGCGGATCTTTGGCACTATTGCCATGACTACAATCAATCACCAATGCTGGCAAATGCTTATGTTTGAAATGCATTGCCTGAATTGATGCCAGATCATAATTGGTGCCATGATTTGAACCACGTAAAATCAGATGTGGCAATGGATTACCTGTACTATGCAGAATCGCAGGCAGACCTTGTTGAGTCATACCGAGGAATTGATGCCCGTTCATGGCAGACTGAATCGCATCTAAAGCGATCTGGATCGAGCCGTCGGTGCCATTTTTAAAACCAATGCTGTATGGCATGTGACTGGCAATTTCACGGTGAATTTGTGACTCGCTGGTACGTGCACCAATTGCACCCCAAGCCAGCAAGTCATCAAAATAACCTGTCGCCATTGGACTTAAGATTTCACTGGCAATCGGCAAGCCTTTTTCCACCAGTTGCAAATAAAGCGCACGGGACTTTTCTAGGCCCAGTTGTAAATCTGATGATCCATCTAAATTTGGATCGTATAAAAAACCCTTCCAGCCCACTGTAGTACGTGGTTTTTCAATGTAGGCACGCATCACCAGGAAAATCTGATCTTTGACTTGTTCTTGGAGTTGTTGCAGTCGATCAGCATATTCGAGTACTGCGACAGGATCATGAATCGAGCAAGGCCCGGTAATCACCATTAGGCGATGATCTTGTCCTGATAAAATATTTTGAATCGTTTGACGATGTTTTGAAATTTGCTGCGCAAAAGTTGCAGACAAGGGATACTGCGCTTTGAGTTGTGATGGCAAGCTAAGCATTGATTCTTTTGTGTGTGTTTGTGGTTGTGTCAAAGCAGTATTTAAAGCATTCATTTTTCAATTCCTTTGGACTGGCCTTCTTCGCAGTCCTTTTCATTTATTTGAGCAAGAGTGATCTAAGCGATGTTGATTTTTTTGCAAAGTAAAACCAGGTGATCTTGCTAAAATATGAATAATTAAATGTGTACATGCTATTTCTCCTAAAATGATGATTGTTAAAGCATAAAAAAACCTGATCGGTGTTGCCGATCAGGTATTAACTGGTTGGGCAACCCTTTTTGCTGCCCGAAACGCATCAGGCAACGATTAATATTGCCAAAAATAAAAGTATGCGTTTGTGTTTACAGTATGCTTTAACATGTTTATTTCAAATATCTAAAAAACTGTGTCTAAGTATTAAATTACGCACTATTTCAGCATTTGACAAGCATTTTTTATGTTTTTTTAATCAGCACTTCAAAATCCTGAAATTTGACCTTTGCTCGCTTAACTCATAGAATAGATGAAAAATACAGCAACCCGAGATCACGCCAATGAAGTAAGTCCTATTTTTATCATCAAAATCCATTTTTATTTTTGATGTGCAAAATAGACTTATCTATCATTTAGCAATACCGATTAAAATTATCTATATTCTTCTATTTTGCATATCCTGTTTATGAGGTTTCTTATGACTCAGCAGGCATGTATCGTTTCAAACCTATCGCTTGAATTGGCACAGCACAAACTCTTTGATCAGCTTTCATTCCAACTGCCCTTACATCAGTTTTGCGGATTGATTGGACGTAATGGTCAGGGTAAATCACTATTGATGTCTCTACTTCAGGGTGAATCGACTGAACTTGCTTATTCAGGCCAAATTTCATGGCAATGCCCACATCAGCATCTTGCTCAGCTTCAGCGTGTACAAGCCCATACCATTGCTCAAGCGTTGGATATTGAAGATTTATATCAATGCTTTGAACGGATTCAGCAAGGTACGGCTTCATTCTCCGATTATGATCAAGTTGAACAGCTCTGGCATTTACCCACCGAATGGCAACAACTACTAGAAAGTGCAGGCTTACCTACAGCACTGGATACCCCGACTCAACATTTGAGTGAAGGCCAGAAAACCAAGCTTGCGCTTTGTCGGTTATTTCTTCTTAAAGATCACTATCTTCTTCTAGATGAACCGAGTAATCATTTAGATATTCAGGGACGACACTGGTTGATTGAGCAAATGGCGCAACATCCTACGGGTGGTTTAATGATCAGTCATGATCGTCAGCTGTTGTCTCATGTGCAGGGTATTTTTGCCTTAAATCAACTGGGGCTACATTACTACGGTGGCAATTATGCACTCTATCAGCAGCAGCATCAGCGACAAGTCGAAGCATTATCAAATGCAGTGCAGCAAGAAAAACGCGAATTAAAACAGCTGAAAGAGCAACAGCATCAGAGTCAGATGAAAGCACAAAAGCGTAAAAAAACAGGTGAAAAATTAAGAGTCTCTGGTTCTCAGGCTCCTATTTTATTGGATGCCAAGAAAGAACAGTCTGAGCAATCGCTTTCACACCTGCGCAAACAGCAGAGTAAACAGCTTGCAGATGCAAAAGATGAGCTGCAGCAAAAACAAACGCAACTGGAACACTTTAAATCCCAGTCTTTTGAGTTTACTCAAACGACAGGTAAATCAGGTGAAATCTTACGTTGCCAGCAATTGCAACTGGCTTACACAAAGACCAAGCCGATTGATCTGGCTCTATCAACGGATGAAAAATTACATTTATGTGGCGCAAACGGTACGGGCAAATCCACTTTACTCAAAACCCTTCAAGGCTTAATCCCATCACTTGCAGGAGAAATTTATTGCAAAGCCAGTGTTGTCTATCTGGATCAGAATTTTTCATTACTTAATGAAGATCTATCTGCCGTTGAATATCTATGTGGTTTAGATTCAAATCTGACCGAACAACAGGCCCGTACCCTATTAGGCAACCTACAAATCCGTAGAGAGAAAGCCCTGAGCCCTTTAACAACATTGAGCGGTGGAGAACGTTTGAAAGTGGCATTATTGGGCTTAAAACAACAAGCAGTTGAGCTGTTACTTCTCGATGAACCAGAGAATCATCTCGATATTGAATCTCGTGAATTACTGGCCCAAGCGATCCGCTCTTTTAATGGCGCTGTGATATTGGTATCGCACGATGAAAGCTTTGTTGCAGAATGCGGGATCCATGCAAGCTATGTACTCAGTTAATAATTAAAGGACTAAATATCAGCATACTGATCATTTGCACCATGCTGATATTTATTTAACGAATAAAACCTTGCGGCTGCAAAATGATTAAGCCAGCCCCACACAAAACCACAAGACCACCTAGGATATCCCAACGTGTCAGCATGATTTGATCAACATAACGCAGCCACAATAAGGCAGTGAAAATATAGATCCCACCATAAGCCGCATAAATACGACCCGATGCAGCCGGATGTAGGGTTAGCAGCCAAACAAATACAGCCAGACTTAAGGCCGTAGGAATCCATAACCAATGTGATTTTCCTTGATTTAAAATCAAATAAGGAAAATAACAACCTAAGATTTCAGCAATTGCTGTGACGAAAAATAACCCAAATACTTTAAGTACTTGGGTTATTGAGAAAGAAAGTTCAAACATTAAGCAGGTTCAGCACTCGGGTTAATATGATCTTCAAATACTTCCAGTTTTAAACCGACTTCTTTGCCATTTTCTGTTTTCACAGAAACCGCAACGTTACCGCCATGCTCAGCAAGTTCACCGAATAGAATCATCTCGGCAAGTGGTTTTTTCAGATGTTCCTGAATCAGACGTTGCATTGGACGAGCACCCATCAGACGGTCATAACCATTAGTTGATAACCAGTCACGTGCACTTTGATCGACATCCAGCACCACCTGTTTCTCATCCAGTTGCGCTTGCAGCTCAGTCAAGAACTTATCGACCACTGAATCAATAATCGTGGTTGGAAGTGCTTTAAATTGTATCACGCCATCTAAACGGTTACGGAATTCAGGTGAGAATGCACGTTTCATTGCATCCTGATTGTCTGAACTATGATCTTGTTCGGTAAAGCCAATGCTAGCACGGACTATACTTTCAGCACCGATATTGGTGGTTAAAACAATAATCACATTTCTGAAATCAGATTTTCGACCATTGTTATCGGTCAAAGCACCATGGTCCATGATTTGCAACAACAAATTAAATACATCTGGATGTGCTTTTTCAATCTCATCAAGCAATAGTACACAATGTGGATTTTTATGAATCGCATCAGTCAGCAAACCACCTTGATCATAGCCCACATAGCCCGGAGGTGCACCGATCAAACGGGAAACCGCATGACGTTCCATATATTCCGACATATCGAAACGAACCAGTTCGACACCTAACAACTTGGCAAGCTGTTTGGTAACCTCGGTTTTACCTACCCCTGTTGGGCCAGCAAAAACAAAACTACCGACTGGTTTATCTGGTGCTTTCAAGCCTGCACGAGACAATTTGATCGCTGATGAAAGTGCCGTAATGGCTTCATCTTGCCCAAATACCACACGTTTCAGATCACGTTCCAGATTCTCAAGTACGGACTTGTCATCTTTAGAAACCGTCTTCGGTGGAATACGGGCAATTTTGGAGACGATGTCCTCAATATTTTCAACAGAGATGGTGGTCCCATCTACTTCCGCTTTTAAACGACGTTGCGCACCTGCTTCATCAATCACATCAATGGCTTTATCTGGCAAGAAACGGTCATTGATAAATTTCGCAGACAACTCAACAGCCGCAACTAACGCTTTATCATCGTATTCAACATGATGGAAATCTTCGAACTTGTTTTTCAAGCCACGTAAAATTTCAATCGTTTCATTGATACTCGGTTCATTCACGTCAATTTTCTGGAAACGACGAGACAATGCATGATCTTTTTCAAATACCTGACGATATTCCTGGAAAGTGGTTGAACCAATGCAACGCAAGCTACCATTTGCTAATGCAGGCTTGATCAGATTCGATGCATCCATGGTGCTGCCCATGCTCGAACCAGCACCAATAATCATATGAATTTCATCAATGAATAGAATCGCATTTGGATTCTTTTTCAAAGCATTCAACAATTGTTTTAAACGCTTTTCAAAGTCACCGCGATATTTGGTACCTGCAACCAGCGCACCGATATCCAGACTATACACTTCAGCATTTGCCAATGGTTTTGGCGCTTTCCCGTTCACGATTAACCAAGCCAGACCTTCAGCAATTGAAGTTTTACCCACACCTGGGTCACCCACTAAAAGCGGGTTATTTTTACGACGACGACATAAAATTTGTGCCGCACGCTCAATTTCTTTTTCACGTCCAATTAAAGGATCTGTTTTACCCTTTTGAGCTTCAACATTTAAGTTAAGGGTATATTGCTCCAATGGGCCTGCATTGGCAGACGCCGCATTTTCACCTTCAATATCTTCAACTTCTTCTTCAACCTGAATCTCATCTTTACGTGTGCCATGAGATAAGTATTGAGTCAGCGTCAGACGGTTAATTTGATGACGTTTAAGCAAATAAACGGCAAAAGAATCACGTTCCGAATACATTGCAACCAGTACATCCGCACCTTCAACAGTACGATCGCCGCCACTGGACTGAACATGAAAAATGGCACGTTGCAGAATTCGATCAAAACTCTCTGTCGGATGAGGCGCCTGTTCACTATTATCACCAAGTTTCGGGGTATGTTGCTCTACATATTCCTCTAGTTCTTTACGCAAAGTAACGATATCAGCCCCACAGGCTTTTAACGCATTCACGGCTGAATCATTATCCAGCAAGGCAAGCAACAAATGTTCAACTGTCAGAAACTCATGTCTCTTTTGACGAGCCATGCTAACAGCCAAACGTAACGATACTTCTAATTGACGACTGAGCATGTAACCCCCTTATATCTTGGGCTCTATCAAAAAAAGAGAATCTTTTAATGAAAAAGCAAATTATTAACTTGATCCGCTGAGCTTCTGTAAACGTGGTTGAATCTACATCTACAAGTCTCTTTGCTTCATATTCTACTGTTAGCATTAGTTGACTATCTTGGTCAAGTTTCAAAACAAAGTATTGTTGTAAAAATTCAATTACAAAGTGGATAAAACCCACTTATTTGACTAAATATTCAACAAGTTTGATGATTTACTTAATAAATATCAGAATAATGTAGTTAAAGTGAATTTTTCAAATATTCATTGTGTCTCTTAAGAATTAAGCCAATTTGATTTAATCCTTTAAGCTGAATAGCTCATCCCCATCTAATCAGCATACGCTAAACTCCCAAGAAGCCTACAAACCTCTCAAGTGTTTTGCTATGCGTTTATAGAGCAGGAATAAGTTTTAACGTCTTCACTCACAGCATATGAGCCATAACATGGCGCAAGGTCTTACGCTCGGAACAAAGCTTCGCTTTTCTTAACGTCTGCACTCGCAACATATGAGCCATATCATGGCGCAAGGTCTTGCGCTCGAAACAAAGCGTTGCTTTTCTTAACGCCTTCACTCACAACATATGAGCCATATCATGGCGCAAGGTTTTGCGCATGAGGAATGAAATTCCGCAAGAGCGTTGCTTTTCTTAACACTTACACTCACAGCGTAGCTGTTCGTCTTGCGCAGCTAAAAAGCGTTGCTTTTCTTAACACTTACACTCACAACGTAGCTGTTCGTCTTGCGCAGCTAAAAAGCGTTGCTTTTCTTAACGCTGCTCAGGTTCGATCTGGCATAACAATGGATGGCCTTGCGCGCGGGCATAGTTATTCACCTGATTAGCTTTAGTTTCAGCGATATCACGCGGGTAAATGCCTGCTGTTCCCTTACCTTCATAATGAACGGTCAGCATCACCTGACTGGCCTGATCAAAGTCCATACCAAAATAACTTTGTAGAACTTCAATGACAAAATCCATTGGGGTGTAATCATCATTCATTAAAACCACCGCATATAATGGCGGACGCTTTAATTCAGGTGGGGCTGTCTGTACAACCACTTCACCTTCATGATCTTCCTGCGAATCACTTAAACGTGGATTTAAGTGCCAATCGACATAACCTGATTGATGAAAAGAGTTTTTCACTTCACTTAAATTCATTTGACGCTTGTATCTTCGCATATCCAGTTCTTAATCTAAAAAATTATTGAGCATTCGCTTCGGCTTGAGGAATTTCTGACACAAAGGCAGAACTTACATCCACAGGCTTACCACGTTGCCAGCTAAAACGTTTAATGATCGGTGTACCTGATCCAGTTAAGCGCACTTCAATAAATTGCGGTGTAAAGCCTTTTGGCATGGTCCAACGGCCAGTTAAACGCTCAAAATCTTCAAAGTTGAAGTTTTTATCTTCTAAAGGTACGACTAAAACTTCAGTGTCTTTAATCAGACGTAATTCGACTGAACCTGAAGCACGGCGTTTGTTCGGGCTGACCTGAACAAGATCAATCTGATATTCATACGCATTTTCAGGTAATGACTTAATTGCCATATTTTGAATCGTTAAGCTTACACCACCACGTTGTCTGAGGATTTCACGATAAATCGCATTCATTCCCTCAAACTGGGCTTTGTCCGCATTGGCCTGATTCACAGATTTGAATAGATCATCTGCGTTGCCTACTGCCATATCACGCTCTTGTACAGCCGCATTTAAGCTCTTACTCACAGCATCCAAAGCGGTCTTCTGTTTCTGGACAACATCGACCAATTGTTCCGCATCAGCATCGTAACCAACCACGGTTAAACCCTGACGGTGTCCGACAGTATAACCCAGCATAAAACTACTACCGATCAGAACGGTAGCACCAATAATCAAAGGTAAATTCGTTTTTAAAAACTTATTTTTTTCAACGGAACTGTCTGGTGAAGTAGTCGGTTCAACGTTTTCCATCATCATCTCTATCGTTATGATTTGCATCAAAGCACACATTAAAATCGAAATTTAAATGTGTGTGAAGTAAAAAAGCGTTTTTTATGGTAATAAACCAATGCCTTCTAAGCCAGCAGCCTCATCGAAACCGAACATGAGATTCATATTTTGAATCGCCTGTCCCGCTGCCCCCTTCACTAAATTGTCCTGAGCCACCAACACAATCAGCTTATTCGGCTGTGGGCGATAAAGTGCAATTCTGAGCTCATTCGCACCACGAACACTACGAGTTTCTGGTGAGCTATTTGTAGGCATCACATCAACAAAACGTTCATCTTTATAGAAATCTTCATAAAGCTTCTGCAAGTCTGTTTGCTGCCCCTGTTCTGTTAAATCCACATAAATCGTGCTCAACATGCCACGAATCATCGGAACCAGATGAGGCACAAATATTAATTGATCAAACTGACCTTTTTGTCCTGAAATATTTTCCAGTGCTTCAACTATTTCAGGATGATGACGATGTCCAGCAACACCATAAGCCTTGAAATTATCTGCATTTTCACTGTAGATCATACCTAGACTGGCTTTACGACCAGCACCGGATACACCCGATTTTGCATCCACAATGATACTTTGTGTATTGATTAGTTGCGTCGCCGATTTTAGCAATGGCGCTAAACCCAATTGTACTGTGGTTGGATAACAGCCAGGATTACCAATCACTTGCGCCTGTTTGATCTTTTCGCGATTTAATTCAGTTAAACCGTAAACCGAGTCTTTCAAAATCGCTGGGCAGCTATGTTGCATGCCATACCATTTCTCAAATTGCTCAAGATTTTGCAAGCGAAAATCAGCTGCCAGATCAATCACTTTAGTACCAGCAGCCGTTAAGGCTTCTGCATGCTGCATGGCAACGCCATGTGGTGTAGCGAAAAACACCACATCACATTGTTTCAACTGTTCTAAATCCAGATCTGAAAACTCAAGTGTCGTGTGGCCACGTAAACTTGGGAACATATCCGCAACACGCTTTCCTGCTTCTGTACGAGAAGTGAGAATACGAACTTGAACCTGTGCATGTCTAAGTAATAGACGTAATAGCTCAACCCCTGTGTATCCAGTTCCACCAACAATACCAACAGAAATCACGTGTGACACCTCTAGCTTTCATTTAGGCCAGTAGTATGGCAGTTTGCCCTGTTTTACACAATCTTCAAGTCTCTAACTTTTAACAAAATAAAGATGGGTTAGCTAAAAAATTGATAGGCTGGCCTTCATTCTTTATGTTTCCTGAATGTTTAATAAAGTTCAAAACAAACGGCTTAGACCAAAATGATTTCACCATTGGTCAAGAAATACTATTGTTTCCGTGAGGGATTCGAATAGAATAAAAAACATTGCGGTAATAATAAATTTCATGGATGCAAAATTTTGGAGAGCTGGAATGCCTTCTTTGAAACAAAAACAAAGATTAAATCACTATATTTGCTTGGGACTCAGTACCCTGCTATTAAGTTCAACATTGGTTGGATGTGGAAGTGGTGAAAGTGAAGCTCCGCTTCCGACTGAAACTCCAACGACACCGACACCCAGCCCAAGAACCTTAAATGTTAAAGTACCGGTGGAGATGCGTAATATAACGATTAAGGTTTATGACAATACAGAAAATACTTTAATTTTAGAACAAAAAGCCAATACCACTACCAACCTTGTGCTTACCTTACCTCAAAACATCCAGAACCGGATTTATAGAGTTGAATTAACAACCCAGCCAACTGCACTTATTTATAATCCATTATCAGGTCAATACGATAACGTATCTACTACTTTAAACGCACTCATTGAATTTAATCTCAACTCAACAAGTAAAAATGTTTTTATTAATCCAAACTCAGAAGCGATTTATCAAAGAGCGCTTATTCGTTCGGGTTACCTTCCAAGTGATACAAAAATTGATCCAACAGGGATTAGCAGCTTACACCTTAAACTGGCTTCCAATGATGTGAATACCGCTTTATTAAGTGCTTTTAATAGTATTGATCTACCTAATTTAAGTCCTGCCTATTCACTCAGTAGTTTTACAACCCAAGATGTCGCTGATTTCCCCGCACTTTATACAAGTATTTTTTTCAGTTTTGGTTATATTCAACAATGGGCTAACACCTTCCCAAACGACTTCTTTAACGAATTTACCAAAAATTTGGCAGTCGATTTAAGAGATGGGCAACTTGATGCAAAAAAAGTTCGGGGTGATAAAACAACTTTAAGAACACTGATTACCACCGCACCAGAAAATGTCGATCCCGCTCAAAATACGCTGTTAAAAATCGCTGCCAACCAGAAAACAATTCGGGATCAATATGGTGCCTCTCTAAAAGAAGCGACCTTAGAACTGGCAAAGAGCTATCAGCAAGATTCAATCAACCTACCAGGCTATAATTTATTACAACAAAAAGTTTATGCTTTCGATCCTCAAATAGAATCTAACGATTCATTTCGCGTTTCTGGCGCTGGAGATTATCGTCGCGCAGTTGGCTTTGTAGATACCACTGCCACCTGCAATGGCTCTGCTTATCCATGTAAGCAAGGCTTAACTGGCATTAATCTGGTGAATGTGAATTTGCCTTCTATTGAGTATTTAATTGGTCATTATGACGATGGTAATGGCTGTCAACTTAATGTGCGGGCAAATGGTGTACTTGAACTGATTAAAGGTTCTCAAAACTATCGCTCAACTCTTGATGCCGACAGTACTGATAATCTATTACAAGTCGATAAAACCACTCATGAATATCTCCTTAATAGCAGCTCATCTCAGCCGACTAACCCGACCTTCCAATATAATTTTATTCAGATCAGAATCAAAGCCAATCAGGTGATCAGTGCAAGTGCTGGCCTTGATAATCGCAAAGCCCCCGATCAACTACAAAGCACTCAATTACAATGTAGTTTTTAAATCACTTAGCGTATAAAACCAGGCACTGGAATTTTAGTTCTGGTGCCTTTTTAAAATAATATAAAGAAAATCAAAATATAATTTTAACCAAACCTTAACATTTTATTATTACTATCCATTTCAACTAATATTTAGGTTGAAATTAAGTGAAACTTAAACCATTACTTTTACCAGCCCTTATTTCATTGCTTGTTGGTTGCGGAAGCGACAATGATTCCGCTAATAATAACCAGCCATCCCCACAACCCAAACCACCAACAACAGAACCTCCGATTTCCTCTCCCAACCCACAGCCCGGAGAATTATTAGAACCGGGTGCAAACGGTGATATTCGTCAGTTTGGTGGTGCAACCCGCTTAAAACAAGAACGTACCCAAGCTTTAAAAAATTCTTTAAGTGACAAGACCGTAAAAAATATTATTCTGTTTATTGGCGATGGCACCAGTGATTCCGAGATTACCTCAGCCAGAAACTATGCCGAAGGCGCTGCGGGTTATTTTAAAGGTTTAGATGTTCTCCCTTTTACCGGAAGTTATACCACCTATGCACTGGATAAGAATGGTGCGATTGATTATGTAACAGACTCGGCAGCTTCAGCGACAGCATGGGCTTCAGGTGTTAAAACTTATAATAATGCGCTTGGCGTAGATATTTATCAAAAACACCATGCAACTATCTTGGAACTTGCGAAAAAAGCTGGTTTTGCGACAGGTAATGTCACGACGACTGAACTACAAGATGCAACTCCAGCTGCTTTGGTCTCTCATATCAGCGCACGTAAGTGTTATGGACCAAATGAAACCAGCAAACGTTGTCCTGAAAGTGCGCTTGAGCAAGGTGGATTAGGCTCAATTACCGAACAGCTTTTAACAACTCGAGCAGATGTGACTTTAGGCGGCGGTAAGAAAACATTCTATGAAGTAGCAAAAGCAGGTCCTTTCCAAGGTAAGACATTACTTGAACGCGCAAAATTAGAAAATTATCGTATCGTTGAAGATCTGAACTCGTTAAAAGCCGTTGATAGCGCCAATCAAAACCAGCCTTTACTCGGTTTATTTGCAAATGGCAACCTTCCTGTGATCTGGACAGGTCCAACAACTCAATTGAATGGACATAAAAAAGAAGCGGAAAGTTGTAGAGATAATCCTGAATTTACGGCATCTACACCACGCTTGGCACAAATGACTGATAAAGCAATTGAACTGCTTAAACCAAATCCTAAAGGTTTCTTCTTACAAGTTGAAAGTGGTTCAATTGATAAAAGAAATCACGCTGCTGATCCATGCGGTCAGATTGGTGAAACCGTACAACTCGATGAAGCGATTCAGGTTGCTTTAAAATTTGCAAAACAACATGGTGATACCCTGATTATTGTTACAGGTGATCATGCGCATACCAGTCAAATTATTCCAATAGATGGTGACAGCCCGGGTCAAACGGCGGCGCTTAAAACTAAAGATG
Organism: Acinetobacter courvalinii; assembly: GCF_014635545.1. Lineage (GTDB taxonomy): Bacteria > Pseudomonadota > Gammaproteobacteria > Pseudomonadales > Moraxellaceae > Acinetobacter > Acinetobacter courvalinii. Next base: position 1,048,742 of record NZ_BMDA01000001.1, on the reverse strand, counting down.
GCGTCGCAATGGCAATCAACTACGGTACTGCACCTGAAGGTAAGAGCCAGCATCATACAGGTGCCCAAGTTCGTACAGCCGCTTATGGCCCGCGTGCTGCCAATGTATCAGGTTTACTCGATCAAACTGATTTATTCTTCATTATGAGAGATGCTTTAGGCATTAAATAAAATTTAACACGACAGCAGCCTTTCGAGGCTGCTGTTATTTACATGAAATAGATAATTTTAAAATTCATTCATTTACTCGGATGCTATACTCAAAATAAATAATGTTATTCCACTTCTTGAATGTCTCTAAAATATCAAATTCCGACCTTACTTATTTATTCCCGAGTCGTTCTCGGTTTTCTTATCGTCGCAGTGACGTTATTCCAACCGGAATTTTATCCGATCTATACCGTCATTTTTCTCACAATGGGTCTGCTTAGCGATATCTTCGATGGCATACTTGCCCGACATCTCGGGGTTTCAAATGAGCGCTTACGCCGACTTGATTCCAATGTTGATCAAATCTTTTTTATTTGTGCAATCGTTTCAATTTACCTGCAACAATCAGCTTTTTTCCAACAGCATCTCTATCCAATCATTATTTTAGTTGCATCTGAAATTGCAATTTATGTGGTCAGTTTCATTAAATTTCGCAAGGAAGTTGCCACCCATAGTCTCGGTGCCAAAATCTGGACTTTATTTTTATTTGCACTGTTGGTACAAGTGACGCTAACAGGACATTCTCATATTCTATTCCTGATCGTATTCTGGTTAGGAATTCTGACCCGTGCGGAAATCATTGCCATCATCCTTGTGCTGAAACACTGGCAGAATGATGTTCCAAACCTTAAACAGGCTTGGCGTATCCGAAAAGGTTTAGCTGTGCAACATAACCGCTTTTTTAACGGTTAGTCCTTTTTATAGTACCAACCTGGTAATTGAATTTGCTTCAGTTGCTGACGATGGATCAGATAATTTTCATCATATTTGGCAACTTCATTCCAGAATGCCGCACTATGATCAAAATATTTTGTATGTGCTAATTCATGCACGCACACAGCTCGGACATTGTGTTCAGGCATCAGCGCTAATGCGGCACTGAGCATAATGCCATGTTTGGAACTACAACTCCCCCAACGGGTTTTCGGATTTCGAATACTACAAGATTGATAAGCCAAGCCGATTTCCTGACTGACCTGATCCAGATAATCAGGTAAAAATTGCTTGGCATAAGCAATGACGGCTGCCTGTAACGCTTTCTCCGACGCCATATCTCGTATAAAGATCGTTTGCTGTTCCCAATCAAACTTAAAAATATGTCGTTGTGTTTGTCGAATGATCTGAAACGGTTGAGAATGAAAAAATAATGAAAGTTGCTCAGGCAAATCCACGTTCAGACTAAATTGTTTTTGTTGTCTACTCCAAGTTTCAACCAGCCATTGCTCAGAATGAGTTAAAAACTGCTGGATCTGTTTTTTACTGCAAAATAGCGGAACCGTTAAACGAATACCTGTGGGCTCCACACGCAAGCGCAGATTCCTCGCCCTTGCATGTCGAACCACCTTAATTTCAGGTAATAACGTTTCTAATGAAACTGCCTGCATTATTGTGCAGTACGCTCTTCGATACCATTATTGGTTGCAACAATCGCAATGCTTGCTGCATTTAATGCAAAGATACCGTTCGTGACAACACCAGGAATGTCATTAATGGTTTTTTCCAGTTCAAGTGCATTAAGAATGTTTAAGTTAAATACATCCAGAATCACGTTACCGTTATCTGTTACCACGCCTTCACGGTAAACCGGATCACCGCCTAAAGCGACGATTTTACGTGCTACAGCAGAACGTGCCATTGGAATCACTTCAACAGGAAGTGGAAAATCACGACCCAACTGGTCGACCCATTTTGAATCATCAACGATACATACAAATTTCTTTGCGATCGAAGCAACGATTTTTTCACGGGTTAATGCAGCGCCGCCGCCTTTAATCATATGCATATGACGGTCGATTTCGTCAGCACCGTCCACATAGGCATCCAGGCCACCTACCGAATTCATATCCACAACTTCAATACCGAGCTTCTTCAAACGCTCAGCGGTTGCATTGGAACTAGCGACAGCTGCTTCTAATTGCAATTCAGGCAATAAATCAATTAAAAAATTAACGGTACTTCCTGTTCCTACGCCCAAAATGCCGCCTTTAGGCAAATGTTTCAAAGCTGCTTTTGCCGCAGCTTGTTTTTTTTCATCTTGGGTTGCATATAGACTCATGACTTCACTCAACTATTTTGACATTTGCTGCAAGAAAACAGCGCAAATGCACAGGGGTTTGCTACAATGATCGTCTATTTTAAACTGTTATAGGGAAGAAGAACATGCTGTCTCGTGTGGTACGACAAATTTTACAAGCAACGGTTTATGATGTTGCAATTGAAACACCGCTTGAAGCAGCTCCACGAATTAGTCAAAAAATTAATAATAACATTCGATTTAAGCGTGAAGATTTACAACCTGTGTTCTCTTTCAAACTCCGCGGTGCTTATAACCGTATCAGCCAGCTTCCTAAAGACCAGCTTGATCGTGGTGTTATTTGTGCATCCGCAGGTAACCATGCGCAAGGCGTGGCATTGTCTGGAAAAAAATTAGGTATTCCTGCGATTATCGTTATGCCAAGCACGACACCTGATATTAAAGTCCAGGCTGTTAAACGCTTGGGCGGTCAAGTGGTGTTATACGGCGATAGCTTTGATGTTGCCAATAAATATGCAAAACAACGTGCGGAAGATGAAGGACTGGTTTTCATTCCGCCTTATGACGATGAGCTGGTGATTGCCGGTCAAGGCACAATTGCCAATGAATTACTGCGCCAATGGCGTGATGTTGAATATGTTTTCGTTGCTGTTGGTGGTGGCGGACTCATTGCGGGCGTTGCGGCCTATCTCGGTGAAGTCGCACCACATGTCAAAGTAATTGGTGTTGAATACGAAGAATCAGCATGTTTAAAAGCGGCACTCGAATCCAATGAACGCGTGGTATTGCCGCATGTAGGTCTATTTGCTGACGGTACAGCGGTCGCTCAAATTGGTGAATTACCTTTTGATGTGATCCGTTTACGTAAATCGGATAATTCAGGCCCAATCGTTGAACCTGATATCGTAACGGTTGATACAGATGAAATCTGTGCTGCCATTAAAGATACCTATGATGAAAATCGTAGTATTGTCGAACCGTCCGGTGCAATGGCCTTGGCTGGCATCAAGAAATATGTTGCAGAGCATCAATTGACTGATAAAAACATGGTCTCGATTGTATGTGGCGCCAACATGAACTTTGATCGTTTACGTTATATCGCAGAACGTACCGAGCTAGGTGAACGCCGTGAAGCAATTTATGCCGTGACGATTCCTGAACAAAAAGGTGCATTCCTCAACTTCTGTCGCGCATTGCAAGGTCGTAACATTACTGAGTTTAACTATCGCGCGAGCTCAAGCAATCTGGCGCAAGTCTTTGTCGGCATCAGCCTCAAAGGTGGCGAAACCGAACGCCATGAAATTCATGAGATGTTGAAACAGCAATATGAGGTCGATGATCTGTCTGATGATGAAGTGGCAAAACTGCATATCCGTTATCTGATTGGCGGTCATGCCAATATTGAAAATGAGCGTTTGTTCCGTGTTGAGTTCCCGGAACGTCCAGGTGCACTACTCACCTTCCTTGAACGTTTAGGCCCAACCCATAACATCACCCTGTTCCATTACCGTAATCACGGTGCAGCAGAAGGTCGCGTACTGGTCGGTCTGGAAGCCACGGATGCCAAACAGAATCCCGATGGTCTGATTGAAACACTGGAACAGATCACTTATCCATATGCCGAAATCAGTAACAATATTGGTTATCAACGCTTCCTTAAATAAGCAATTTAATGACTTAAAGCCGGCTTGATGTCGGCTTTATTTTTTCGTCTCTGTTGATGGGTTGCGCGACAACAACACAAAATCATTACAAACGGAAAACCATTCCATTTTAAAATGAACAAAAAGACATTTTTATCATTTAGTTAAGGACAGTTATGGCACAGTTTGCAGTCATTGGTTTAGGCAGTTTTGGGGCAACTGTTGCGTTAGAACTCACCCAACTGAAACATGATGTCATCGGGATCGATACCATCAAGCGCAATGTGGAAAATCTGGCAGATCGTATTACACATGCAGTGATTGCCGATGCTACAGATGAGCATGTTCTGGAAGAACTGAATATACAAAATTGCGATGCCGTGGTCGTTGCCATTGGCGAAGATATTGAGGCCAGCATTCTTTGCGTACTCAACCTGAAAAATTTAGGCGTCGAGAAAATTCTGGTGAAGGCCAAGACCAAGGCCCATCATACGATTCTTTCCCATTTAAATGTCAGTAAGATTATTCATCCAGAAGAAGACATGGGGGTTCGTGTTGCTCAGGCATTAAACTATCCAATGGTGAGCCGCTATATGGCACTGGATGACGATCATTATATTGTCAAAGTTCCAGTCAATGAAAAGCTCAATAATGTCAATTTATCAGGGATTTTGAAGCAAGAGCCCAATATCAAACTGTTATTACTCAAACGCGATCAACAGATTTTTTATGACACTGATCCAAATTTCACCTTAAAAACAGATGATGTACTGATTTTGGAAGGCTCGCTTAGCCACCTCAGAAAACTTTCAGGATGTTTTGCATAACATGGCATTGAAAATAAACTCCCAAAAAATTTTTAATCTGAGCCCACCTTCTTTGCTGGCGATCGGTTTTTTAAGTTTTATTGTCATTGGCACATTATTACTGAAACTCCCGATTGCCAACAAAGGCAACGTGAGCTGGATGGATGCCTTATTTACTGCGACATCAGCGGTGACCATTACCGGTTTGTCCGTAGTGAATCTAAATGAGTCATTCAATCATTTTGGGCAGTTTATTATTCTGTTATTGATTCAGTCTGGTGGTTTGGGTTTTATGACCTTTGCCATTCTAGCCGCATTGAGTCTGGCTCCGAAGCTTGGTCTTAAACAGCAAATGATGGCACAGGACAGCCTTGGCCAAACCAGCCTGTCTAAAGTCACTTTTGTCGCCAAAGGCGTAGTGTTATATACCCTATTGTTTGAGTTGATTGGTGTTGTGATTTTAACCGCCTCGTTTGCACCAATGTACGGATTTGCCCGCGGGCTTTATTACGCTATCTTTTACAGCGTGTCTGCCTTTAATAATGCTGGCTTTTCCTTATTCGACAACAGTCTGATTAATTTCCAGAGCCATTACCTGATCTGTTTAACCATTAGCCTGCTGTATACCTTAGGCGGGATTGGTTTTCTGGTCTTAATTGATGTTAAACAGAATAAGCGCTGGAGCAAACTGACACCAAACAGCAAACTGATCCTGAGTACCATCGCGATTCTGAATCTGGTCGCGTTTATCCTGATCTGGTTATTAGAGTCCAATAATCCGCTGACACTCGGCTCGATGAGCTTGGGTGAACAAGCCATGAATGCCTGGTTTCAGGCCACCGTTCCCCGATCTTCTGGGTTTAATACCATCGATACTGGCGCAATGGAACATAGTACAGCCTTACTGACCATGTTATTGATGTTTATTGGTGGTGGCTCTCTGAGTACTGCAGGTGGCATTAAAGTCGGTACGTTTGTGATCCTGTTGCTGTGCGTGCTTTCTTTTTTACGGCGTAACGAAGAAATCCGGATCTTTAATCATTCCGTTTCAGCAGAAACAACCTATAAAGCACTTGCTGTGACGGCAATTACAGGCATGCTGGTGTTTGTAGGTTGCTTTATCATTTTCTTGCTTGAACCAAAACTGGATGTACTGGACCTGATGTTTGAAGTGGTTTCTGCCGCCTGTACTGTCGGTTTATCACGTGGCGCCACAAGCCAGTTACATGACGGCAGTTTGTTTGTACTGAGTCTATTGATGTTTACAGGTCGATTGGGGCCTTTAACCCTTGCCTATTTGATTGCAACACCGAAAAAGAGCCGTTTAAAACATGCCAATGCCAATATTCAGATTGGATAAGCATGAGTAGGCTGCTCAATTACGATCACCTGCTGACAGATGCCATCAGCTTGGCGTTGTTGTTCGAATACGGCTTTAGACATCACATCAAAATGATCACAGAAACTGACTTCCTGTTCATCAATTGAATACAGCAAGGACTGGTTGCCCACTCCTTGCAAGGTGTCGTAAAACACAATCACAAAATGACCACGTTCAAAAGCATGCTGAATTTCAGCATATGTTAAGGCAGCCTCAACAGGAATACCGAGACGCTGTGCCTCAACATAATACTGCTCTTCATTTTTATCGATATTGGGATCAGGTGCACTATAAAAAGAGACGGTATAATCTAATTTTTTCATAGCTACAGCCAACGCAATCGTGAATGTGCCATCTATACGATCATGACCACACAGTTGGATCAGGTCAGCAATATCAATATGAGTTTGATATTGCTTTAAGATCAGCCATAGGGCAAACACCCCACAATTTGCTTCAAGCTGTAATAAGGGTTCTGGAATATGTAAACTCATTTAATACCAGTTCATCAAAGAAACACCCAAGCCCGCATAGGTTGCACGATGGTTGTAATCAATCAGACTTTCACCATAACCGTCAAATAGTTGCAAATGACCACGCAACTTCCCTGTGATCGGGAATGCCCAGTCAAACTGCACCGCACCGTGTGAACGATCACCACCTTTTAAGGAGTGACGCAACATCAGAGAAAAGTCGTTATCGCCCTTCCGGTAAAATGCGGTTAAATCGCCACGACCAATATAATCTTTAATATCCGGGTTATTGTCATCTTTAGCATCTTCTTCAACGCGATACCAAGGACGCAACATCAGTGCAAAGTTATCTTTTTCAAAACCAAGATTAAAAATCACACGGTTCCAGCTCCGCGATAACGGATCAGAACGGCCATTGGACTGGTGATTCAAGGTCACCCCAAGCAAGCGCGCATTCAGACCCAAAATTTCATAATTGGTTCTAAACATCAAGCTGGCTTCAGGCTCGTAATTGGTCTCACGGAAAGGTCGCGACTCATCCGAATTATAGACTTGCCAACGTGAGGACTGGGTATAGCCTAACCAGAGATCGCCATTATCGCCAAAGATATTTTCCCAGGCCTTGGTCTTGAATGAGATCTGAAACTTGGCTTCGCTCGAAGTGAGTTCTTGCTTGTCTTTGACCGTATTTTCAGGATTTGGACTACTCGGAAATTCATTTTTGTCGCTGGTCCAGAATACAGGCAACAAATACACAGGTTGATAGGCACGGATATTCCATGTACCCAACTTGCTGTCTTCTGAGAGTTCCCAACGGCGATCCAGCAAAGAGACATTCGGATCAAACTTTGGCGCAGCGCCCAAAATATGCAGATCACTCACCTTCTGAACCACTTTTTCTTTTAAAGATTCAGGTTGAGCTCTCACCGTACTGGCTGCAGCTGGTGCGGCCGCCACAGCGACCGCGGGTTCTGGCGCCTGCAGTTGTGACTGGATCACCACCGGTGCCTTAAAAAGTGCATCATAACATGCCAGACGCTCAGCATTTGAAGCCAAGGCCACACACGCATCCGCGGTTGCAGGACTGGCAGGTGCAGTCGCTTCCGCGTGTGCCAGCGATGTAGTCAAGCCAAGTATCGTCAGGACACTTAGCTCCAGATAACTACGCTCAAAAGATTTGAACGCCATAGATTTCTCCAATTTTTCTTTTAATTGACTTGCTTGATGCTAAACCCAAGTTTCTGCAATTCTTCACGTTTCGCAAATGGCGCCACCACAGCTTTCACAGGTTTTTGAGCCAATAAGTACTGTTTGGCAACGCGTTGTAAATCATCCAGATTCACATTTAACAAACGTTCACGCAAAATCTTGCGGAATTTTGGCGTACGTGCATGTAGCAATGCATAACATGCCGTAATTGCTTCACCCGCCGGAGAACCAGGTTTATCCATACTTGCAACTAAGCCCAGAATCGCTTCTTCAAGTTGATGTGGCTGTTGCTCGGTATTGATTAACCATTGCACACTGGCTTCAAAATCATTAAACGTTTCAGCTAAGCGTGGATCACGGTAGCTATAGAAACGGAACGAACATGCGTTACCATCATAGCTTGCACCACCGCCATAGGCACCGCCTTTTTCACGAATGGCACTATGCAGGAAGCCATTGCGTAAATAAGCAGCTAACACCATTAATGGTGCAGCATCCGGGTGTGCAACATCCACAGCCTGATAGGCTGACGCGCAGAATTGAACATTGGCTTGAATCAACCAGGCTTCATCGTCTGAAGTATTGACCTGTTCAACTGCCGTTAAACTTACAGGTGCCTGATCAACAGCCAGTTTGTCCCAGACATTTTGCACTTCTTCAACCAAACGGTCTGATTGATGTTCTTCACAGACCAATAGGAATTGTTTAGGCGCTTGTAGTAACTTGCGGTGAATCGCCTGCAACTCGCCAATCAATGCTTGATAAGCTGCATCATCCTGATCAATTTTGGTCACCAAGTCACTGAGCCAGTTTAATGCACCCAAGCCGGTGTTATGATAATCACGGCGCGCCAAGGCACTCATTTGTCGAGAAGCAGCCTGCATCGCATAGCTATGACCAGAACCAGACAAACGTGACTGCCAACGCGTTTTACGCTGCTGTAATAATTCAATAATGCGATCTTTTTCATCAAAACGGAGCTGCTCAAAAGCAAGTTTCAATAATTGAATGGCATCCAGTTTTTGTGTTAACGATTTGGTAGTTAAAGTGAGCCATGCACTGATCCGGTCTTTGTCGTCGACCTTACTGCGCAAAGAAGCGCCCATGCCCAAACCGCCACTGACGGCTGTCTGAATCTGCTGGAATTCAAGATAATCATATTCACCAGCACCGACCTCACCCATCAGGATAGACAGCAAGTTGAAGTAAGGTGACTGAACAATCTCATCCGGGATCTGAATCAATACCTGTTGATAGTAAATCCCATTGGTACCCGCATGATATAGGTTTAATGGGGTATCCAGACCATTACAGATAATTTCACGCAACTGGCCTTGAACGATCTGCAACTCGGCCGGGACATCTTCCAGACCGACTTTTGGTAGTAGCTCAAGATTATCGGGGGTATCCTGACGCTGTTTTAATGCTGCGGTTTTTTCTTCAATCTCGACTTTCTGTGCATCGGTTAAAGTTGCAGTAATGTCAGCCAGTCGCGCCTGTTCTGCCTGTTGCTCTTTCACCGATTTGGTTGCATCCGGAACCAAGGTCATTTGTACACGGTGCAGATTATCCAGCAAGTGCGTTTGAATCAGGTTTGATAACCACATCGGGTCTTTCAACTCTTCTTTGACTTGTTCAATCGCAGAATCCACGTCCCAGACATGCACCGGATCACTATGGTGAATGGCACTGCCCAATCCATTTAAGATCAGGCTGAGTCCATACGGCGTACCATCACCATTAATTTCACGTTGATGTAATTCGATTTGATGCAGGATGGCATCGACAAAATCAGTATCAACCGGCTTGGAAGCCACCTCTTTCAGAATATCCAGAATGCCATTTTTAAAGGTTTCTGCATGTTCAGCATTTGAACCTTGAACACCACAATAGAAGGTCATTTCAAAATTGCTGTCATCAACGCCCATTAAAGGACCTGTTGATTGTGCATAACCACAGGTTTCCAGATAGTGACGTAATGGCGAAGCCGAATTTTCTAATAAAATCCCTTCAACCAGACGCATCCCTAGACGTAGTTTGGTATCACTGGTTTCAGGCAACAACCATGACATCACATGGTAGGTTTTATCTTTTAGGTCTTCACTATCAACCGCATAGCTTTCAGTTACTTCGACTGGAGCCGTTAAACGCTTCTCAGGTTTTGAGTATAAGGTTGTACCTTGAGAAAATTTATGTAATGCCAACGTCTCAAACTGTTCTTGCAGGTCATATGCACTTTGGTTACCAAAGGTCATGAATACGGCATTACTTGGGTGATAATGGGTTTTATAGAAATCAACCAGTTGCTCATAGCTTAAATCTGGAATGTCTTTCGGATCACCACCAGAGTTATAGTGATAAGTTGTTTCCGGGAACAAATGGTGCGCAAGTTGATGATAGAGCTGATCGGTTGGAGAGCTCATCGCGCCTTTCATTTCATTAAAGACCACACCTTTGTAAACCGCCTGATCATTTTCAAGCTCGATGCGGATCCCTTCTTGAGCAAAGTCTAAAGGGTTCAGATTGGCAGCAAAAGCGGCATCTAAATAAACAGACAGTAAGTTTTGAAAATCTTTTTTGTTTTGGGTTGCAAAAGGATAAGCGGTCCAGTCTGCCGCAGTAAAAGCATTCATGAAAGTATTCAGCGAACGACGGATCATCAGGAAAAACGGATCGCGTACCGGAAACTTCTCGGAACCACATAATGCGGTATGCTCTAAAATATGTGCCGTTCCTTTTGAATCCATAGGCTGGGTTCTAAATGCCACCAAGAATACATTTTCATCGTGATTGGTGGCCAAATGATAGTGAACTGCACCAGTTACTTTATGCTTATATTCTGAAACTTGAATATCGAGTGCTTCTACATGGTGTTGACGTAATAGCTGAAACGCGGGATGAATAGTTTGGGTAATGCTTTCAGTAACATCTACAGTCATGTGATCTCCAATTTATCTCTATTAAATCATTACGATTGATTATAGAGAGTCTACCGAAGAATACGTATCGATATCCATGTAAATTACTCTATTTTTGTAGAAAAATGCAGCGCCTAAGCGAAAACAGCATTTCCTAAAATCTTCTAGAAATTACCCTGTGCTATTCCAACAGATTGATCACCCTGACTTTAATAGGAATCAGCGGCTGGTGCAGTATCTGTGAATAGATTAAGTCACTCAAAATAAGCCATTATTTATGATTGGCTCTACTCCTAGAAAGATAGATCGGTTCTCTTGAAGCCAATCTTGCTCATCTGATTATCTTGATTTGACTGTAATGCCACGATTTGCTGAATTTTCTTCAACAAACTATTGTAATCCTGAGCATTGGTGTAAACTTTGCTTTTTGATTTTTACTGTGATGACAAACATGGCAACTGTTGATCTTTTTGCAATTGGTAATGCACTCATTGACCAGGAATTTAAGGTTTCAAATGAGTTTCTAACGCAACAAGGATTGCCAAAAGGCACAATGCATTTAGCCGATGGCGAAACACAGGCAAATTTATATCAAAAATTACAAGCGACCCAAAGCTATAAAGGCCAAGCCAGTGGCGGTTCGGCAGCGAACACCAGCGTTGCTTTTAGTGCTTTAGGCGGTACTGCATTTTATGGTTGCCGTGTCGGTAACGATGACCTTGGTTCAATCTATTTAAGCGGTTTAAACGAAGCAGGTATCCAAACAGCCACCCAATCTATCAGTGAAGGCGTAACAGGCACTTGTATGGTACTGATTAGCCCAGATTCTGAACGCACCATGCAAACTTATCTCGGTATTACTGCTGAACTGACCGCTGAACAGATTGACTTTGAACCGTTAAAAACAGCGAAATGGTTATATATCGAAGGTTATTTATCGACCAGTGATTCGGCACGCATCGCCGTAAAGCAGGCACGCGCGCTGGCCAAAGCACACGGTGTTAAAATTGCCCTGTCGCTTTCTGATCCTGCAATGGTGCAATATGCACGATCAGGTCTGGAAGAACTACTCGATGATGGCGTTGACTTGCTGTTCTGTAACGAACAGGAAGCACTGATGTTCACCGAGACAGAAAATCTTGAAGCTGCAATCGAAATGCTGAAATTAAAAAACCAGCAGCTTGTGATCACGCAAGGAGCCAAAGGTGCAGTGATTGTAGATGCAGCCCATCAGTTCCATGTCAATGGCCGTGCAGTGGAAGCCGTCGATACTAACGGCGCGGGTGATGCATTCTCAGGTGCGTTCCTGTATGCAATTAATGCAGGTTTAAGCTTGGAAGCTGCCGCTCAACTTGCTATTTTAATCTCTAGCGAAGTTGTAGCACAATTTGGTCCACGTCTAAGTGTCGAAAACTACGCAGAACTTTTAGAACAATTTAAAAAAGCTCAACAGGAATGTGCTTAACATGGAAAAGATTTGCATGACTGAAGAAGTCCCGGAGCGTGAGTCTCGTGCATACGATACGATGAAAGGGACCACCATTTTCATTACTCAAAAAGATGGCAGTTTTTATGCCTATCAGAATGTTTGCCCGCATTTGCAAACAGAACTTGAGTTTTTGGAAAACCAGTTTCTGGATCAGGATCGCGAATATATCCAGTGTTCTACTCACGGTGCATTATTTTCTGTCGAGACAGGTGAATGTATTTCAGGTCCCTGTCTGGGTGAATTTCTTGAAAAAGTAAATCTGGAAGTGCACTCGGATGGTGGTATCTATATTGATTGATGCTTAAATCATGAATTCTGCAATGACTGAGTTTTTTCTCAACTACTACCTGATGCCATTTCATATGAGCGTCGTGGCTTTGATTGTGCTCAGCATTGCAGAAACCATTGGTATCTTTATTGGTTTACGTCCAAGTCATCTGGTGAAGAAACTGACACCGGAATGGTTACTGCACTCACCTTTGCTGGATGTAAAGTTTTCCAAATACCTGATTTTTGTTTTCTTACTGATTAACTTTAGTTTTGCAGGCTATTTTCTGGAACTGTCGTTCTTCGCCTTACAACATTACTTTATTTCACCCTATTATTTATTTGTTCCTGCGCTGGTCATCGACATCTTCTTTACCGTGTTTATGATTCACTGTCTGGATCAGGTCATTAAACCCAAAGTCATCCATACCCATACCAATCTGGTGGGCCGGCTCGCAACGATCTCAACAGGTAATGCCCGTCCAGGTTTTTCAGCTCAGGCGCGTGTTCGTGATGAATTCGGACAACTGTATTATGTACAGGTTGAACCCGAATACGGCGAACTTGAATTGCAGTCACAAGTGTTGCTGATCAGTCAAAAATCAAATTCGCACTATCTTGCCAAGAAGATTTCGCTTTCCAATAATCTGTTTACTCCAGACTAAAACTCCCCCGATAACGTTTAAAACGAACTTTAAGCGCAAACCAAACACATTGTTACAAAAGTACACAATAAAAAGTTTAGATTTGTACCTTCCTTTTTTAAATGATTCGTGATCTAGAAATCCAAAAAAAACAAAAGTGATGTTGATCACATTTTTGCAAATAAATCCAAGCTAAATACTAGGTTTTATAAAAATGAGATCGTAAAAATATTTTAAATTGATCACTAAAATGATAAGCCTATGTATATATTATATATTTTATATTCATACTATTTTAGTTGGTTTAATTTTTATTTAATTTATTTTAAATCATAGCTTTTTAATCAGGTTTAATATTATAAATACAACTGTTTTAATCAGATTTAAAAGTTAATTCCAATTATTTTAGTCGGTTAAATAAAATATTTTAATTTTTAATCAAAAATAAATATAAGTTATTGTTTTTAATATACTATTTAAAATAAATTATTTTAAAATACTTAAAGGTTTATTTTTAATACTTTTTATTTAATAATGTTTTACATCTTTTAAAATGTGTATGAGGCTAAGTTCTATGAACACGAGTTCTCAAGATCCAAATCGGCGGCTCATCCGAGAAATCACGATTATTCTTATTATTAAAGTTGTACTTCTCTTGGTGATTAAACACATCTGGTTTGACGCCCCTACGATTCCAAAAGATTTTAACAATGAAGTTGCCGAGCGTATTGCTGGTGACATGTCTAAAACTCAGGAGACACGTTGATGATTTCTGAAAGCGTGGTCGATCTTTCGCGGTTCCAATTTGCAATGACCGCAATGTATCACTTTCTTTTCGTCCCTCTTACTTTAGGTCTGGCTTTTATCCTTGCCATTATGGAAACCACCTATGTGATTTCTGGCAAGGAAATCTATAAGGACATGACCAAATTCTGGGGGAAACTCTTCGGGATTAACTTTGCCCTAGGTGTAACCACTGGTCTGACCATGGAATTCCAGTTTGGGACCAACTGGGCCTATTATTCTCACTATGTCGGCGATATTTTCGGTGCCCCGCTTGCCATTGAAGGTTTGATGGCCTTCTTCCTTGAATCCACCTTTATCGGTTTGTTCTTCTTTGGATGGGATCGCCTGTCTAAAGTCCAGCATTTAGGTGTGACTTGGCTGGTTGCAATTGGTTCGAATATGTCTGCCTTATGGATTCTGATCGCCAATGGTTGGATGCAAAACCCGGTCGGTGCTGCATTTAACTACGAAACCATGCGTATGGAATTGGTGGACTTCGGTGCGTTGATCTTCAACCCGGTTGCTCAGGTGAAGTTTGTGCATACCGTTTCAGCGGGTTATGTCACAGGTGCGATCTTCGTCCTTGCGATCTCGAGCTACTACCTATTAAAGAAACGTGACTTACCGTTTGCACGTCGTTCATTCGCGATTGCTGCCATCTTCGGTTTAGCGTCAACACTTTCTGTAATATTGCTTGGTGATGAATCAGGCTATGAACTCGGTGATGTTCAAAAAACCAAACTTGCTGCAATCGAAGCTGAATGGCATACCGAACCGGCACCTGCTGCATTTACCTTATTTGGTCTCCCAAATCAGCAGGAAATGCGTACCGATTATGCGATTAAAATTCCTTATGTGATGGGGATTATTGCTACGCGTTCTACAGACAAAGAAGTGACTGGTTTACGTGACTTGATGAAAGAACATGAAGTGCGTATCCGTAACGGTATGGTGGCTTATAGCGAGTTAGAAAAACTGCGTGCGGGTGACCGTTCTCCTGACTTATTGGCTTCATTTGAGAAAAATCAGAAAGACTTAGGTTATGGCCTACTCTTGAAAAAATATTCTCCAAATGTGGTTGATGCAACTGAAGAACATATCCAAGCCGCGACCAAAGATACTATTCCAAATGTCGCTGCTCTGTTCTTCTCCTTCCGTGCGATGGTGGCTTCTGGCTTCCTGATGTTATTGCTCTTCCTTTTAGCAACCTGGTCCGTGGCAAAACGGAATGCCGAAGATAAACCTTGGTTACTCAAATTTGCTTTGTTTGCTCTCCCGCTCCCATGGATTGCAGCTCAAACAGGTTGGTATGTAGCTGAAGGCGGTCGTCAACCGTGGTCGATTGGTGAAATCTTACCAACACACCTGTCTGCTTCAAGTATCAGTACAGGCGATGTATGGGGTTCAATTATTGCGCTGGCTGCGTTCTATACCGTACTGCTGATTATCGAAATGTACTTAATGATCAAATTTGCGCGTTTAGGTCCAAGTTCGTTACATACAGGTAAATATCACTTCGAAAAACTCGAAGCAAAAGCTGGGGAGGCTCAGTCATGATCGAATATGAACTCCTAAAAATTATCTGGTGGGTACTGGTTGGTGTTCTGCTGATTGGCTTTGCCCTCACCGACGGTTTCGATATGGGCTCAATGGCACTCATGCCATTCGTAGGTAAAACCGATTCTGAACGCCGTGCTGCAATCAATACGATTGCACCGCACTGGGATGGTAACCAGGTCTGGTTCATTACCGCTGGTGGTGCTTTATTTGCAGCCTGGCCAATGGTTTATGCCGTTGCCTTCTCCGGCATGTACTGGGCCTTGCTTCTGGTTTTATTTGCCCTGTTCCTGCGACCTGTCGGCTTCGACTATCGCTCTAAATTAGAGAATACCCAATGGCGTACTTCTTGGGATTGGGGGCTATGTATCGGTGGTGCAGTGCCTGCACTGGTGTTTGGTGTGGCATTCGGCAACCTGTTCCTCGGTGTACCCTTCAGCCTGGATGACACCTTACGTTCACAATATACAGGTAGCTTTTTTGCCCTATTAAATCCCTTTGCACTGATTTGCGGTATTGTCAGCTTATCGATGCTGTGTGCACACGGTGGCGCCTGGTTGATGCTACGTACCGATGGCGATTTACATAATCGTTCTGCCAAGGCAACACAAATCATGGCAATTGCTTTCCTTGTATGCTTCTTGGCTGCGGGTGCTTGGTTATTCTTCGGCAATATCTCTGGTTATAGCTATGCGACTGCGGTGAATACCAATGCTGCGCTGAATCCGCTTGCCAAAGAAGTGGTGACCAATGCCAATCATGGTTGGTTCAATAACTATGCCACTTATCCGATTACGATGGCTGCACCTATTGTTGCAATTTTAGGTGCGCTATTGGTCATCATTAGTGCAGGCAAACATAAAGCGGCTGCAAGTTTTACAGGCACAAGCTTAATGATTGTCGGTGCAATCCTGACTGCCGGTTTTGCATTATTTCCGTTCTTGTTACCATCAAGCATTGATCCAACATCAAGCTTGACCATGTGGGATGCTGTTTCCAGTCATAAAACCCTCGGGGTAATGACGGTTGCTGCATGTATCTTCGTACCTCTCATTTTGATCTATACCTCTTGGTCGTATTACAAAATGTGGGGCGTCATCACCAACAAACATATTGAAGAAAACTCACATAGTTTGTACTAATCAGGAGATGTGACATGTGGTATTTTGCATGGATTCTAGGCATTTTGATGGCATGTTTTGCAGGTGTGCTCAGTGCACTGTATATCGAACACCATCAAAATTTAGATGAGGAATAATAAAATGGCTGAAGCAATGACAACACCGAAGAATCGTAAAGCGCAAGTGCTTGCAATGACCATTTCGTTTTTGTTGGCATTGCCCCTTGCTGCTATTTTACTGGTCCATCCATCACTGATGCTGGATGCTAACGGACACTATAATCATAGCCTGCTGATGCTGGTGATGATTGGAATCTCCGGTGGCTTCGTGCACGGGGTTGGATTTGTGCCAAGATTCTGGTTATGGAAATGGTTATTTAGCCCTTATATCGCCTGGCCTTTGATGATTCTCGGGTACTTTATCTGGTTAGGCCAGTAAGTTATTTTCCATTGCTGTATCTTTTAAAAAAAGGCTGCCAGATCTGGTGGCCTTTTTTAATTTAGACCGTAAATAAAATTCTTATGAAGTAGCCTGATAAATTGCTCTTTGCTAGTACGATCTTAATAAATTTCTATATTGGCTCTAATTCTGCTAAAATTTAAATAATAATTATTATCATTCCTATTTGCAGATTTTACCTATGTCTTTAAAACTACTCGGAATCATAATTTCGCTTCTATCTTGTCTGGGTCTTTATCTCAGCCATCCCAATCAGATTTTCTTAAAAACCCAACTGGGTCGTTATTCTTTTTATATAGCCCTCATCGGTTTATTGCTCGGTTTAAGCATGTTGCTTTATGCGTTGCCTTTACTCGTGGCAATCTTGATCTGGCTTGCAATTGCGACACTGGTCTGGTCGTTCGCACCTCTGCTGATGCTCATGAGAAGGTCGAAGTGAAATGAATCTACTCAAACAAAAACTTCAACCAGACTGGTGGACAAAAACGCTTACGGGTTGTTTTCTTGGCTTGAGCTTTGCGATGGCGATCGGTGCAATCATTGTTCTACTCAGTAAATCTCATACAGATTCTTCCCTAGCCCCTCAGTTAGGTATGTGGTCGATCCCGTGGTTCTGGCTATTTAGTTTCTTTATGGCCTATTTCATCCCGAAAGGTTGGCAAAGTATTGTGATTTTCAGCATTGCGAATGTGCTTGCTTATGCCCTGTTGTTCTGGTTGAGAGGTTAAAAATGAAAGTTCGCGCAGATATCATTAAAACAGGTAAAAATCTTCATACATGGGTCGGAGTCAGTGCCGGTATTCTTCTCTTCATCTGCTTTTTTGCCGGTGGACTAACCATGTTCCAGCACCAGCTGAGCCAATGGGCAACGCCTCCTCAACAAAAACTAGCGGCCATTCAACCTAACCAATATAACCAGCTCGTTGCACAGGTACAGGCACAATATCCAGAGACAAAGCAAGCCTTTACCCTGAGTTTTGGCTCACCAGAAGGACATAATGCGCCGATTCAATGGCAAGCAGCACATGAGCCAGCGGAAGATCATCATGGAGTTGATATCGCTCAAACCAGTATGTTGGCAACACTCGATGCCAATGGTCAGTTGATTGCACAACAAGAGAATGTATCTAAATTAGGTTGGCTGATTGAACAACTTCATGAAACTGCAGGTATTCCCGGCATGATGGGACATCATACTGCGGGTGTTATGGTGATGGGTGTAGTTGCAGTTCTCTACTTTCTTGCAATCATGTCCGGTCTGATCGTGTTATTGCCGACATTGATCAAAGATTATTTTGCGATCCGCCCAGGTAAAAATAAGAAACGTTTTTGGTTAGACACCCATAATGTCATTGGCATCACCAGCTTACCTTTTCATATCATTATCAGTGTTACCGTCGTTGTTTTTGCCTTTCATGATATTTTCTATAGTGCACTTAGCCAGCTGGTCTCAAAAGACAAACCACTTTTTGAACGACCGCCTGCGGTAAAAATTGTTGATCCAGCTCCACAGCTCGATGTAGAAAAGATTTTGCAGAATATACAGAAAGCTGCCCCTAATTATCGCATTGATGGTATCCGTTTCAACCAGCTGAATCATCCTGAACGGGCCTCTGCATTCGTTGCACTGTATCATCCGGATCGCATGCTACGAGGTGATACTTTTGATTATATGAATTTTAATCCTTATCAAGATTCACCATATCCAACTAAAACCCTCTCAACAGAAGAAAGCCCGGCTGCGTCACTGATCCGTTCTATGTTCGCACTGCACTTTGGCAATTATGGTGGCGAACCTATTCGCTGGATTTATTTAATCTTCGGTTTAGGTGGGGCTTATTTATTTTATTCTGGCAATATCCTATGGATTGAAACGCGCTTAAGGAAACAGAAAAATCCTAATCTGCCCGCTCCACAACAACGTAAGGATGTGATGTTTATTGCTAATCTTACGATCGGTGCGTGTCTAGGCTGTATACTGGCAATATGTGTGAGCATGCTGGCTGGACGATGGGCCTACGTCATTCCAATGCAATTACAAAGTCATAACCATGTATTTATGTATAGCTACTATTTTGTATTTATTGCTTGCATTTTATACAGTTTTCTTATTGGCGCAGCCAAAGCATTAGCTCAACTCTTCTTTGCCATTGCGGTAATTTTATTGCTGATTCCATCCACCTCTATTCTCGCTTACCTATTTCCTATTCAAGGGTTATGGTATTCAACAGGATATTTAATCTGGATAGATATTGTTGCGATATGCTTCTCTTTACTGTTTTTACGCTTTTACCAACAAGCAAGAGATCGAGCACAAAGTGCACCAAATGGTTCGATCTGGTCTATTCAAAAATTGGATCAGGCAGTTCTGACCGAGAATTAGCCTTCTTGATATCTATGATCAAAAGTACCCTGATGATACTCATATCAATCAAGGTATTTGTTTTGAGAGATCTTTTTTCATTTCTAACAACTGAATAGGTATTAATGGTAGACCAACATTGGCTTCTAGAGGATATGATGCCACCTGTCCTGTAAGTTGATATCCACAACGCTGGTAATAAGCTAGTAATTCTGTGCGAACATCCAAAACGTACATCACTAAAGTATGAATAACTGGATGATATTGTTTCACATAGTGCTCAGCATACTCGAGTAATTGGCGACCATAACCTTGATTCTGAACAGCTGGTGATATTGCAAAAGTCCCAATTTCCATTTTATCCCCATAAGAAGTTAATCCAATACAAGCAATAATTTTCTCATCATCCTGAATCCCCACCAATAACTCAAAATAAGGTTGCTGCAAGTCATCTGCTAACTGTTCTTCTGTGATACGGTTGCCTTGCACCCACTGCTTTTCTGATGTCCAACTTCTTCCTGTTTGAGTGCGATAAGCAGTATTAATCAGATGAACCAATGGCTGTAAATCACCACTCTTCACTTTTCGGATATTCAAGCTCATTGTTATTCTTCCTAAGCATAAAAAGCCGATGAGATCATCGGCCTTTTTATTGATATGAAATTTAGTTGCTTTGACCAGCTAACCATGCCATGAATTTTTGACGTTCAGCCTTAGATGCCTTTTGCCATAAATCTGCCATTTGCTGATCGGTCGTCTTTGCTGTTCCCGTTGGGGCTGTCGTTGTGACCGCAACTGGCGCAGATGCGGCAACCGCTGCTTGTGAGGTAGCTCCTGAATAAACAGGTGCTGGCTGGTTTACAGTATTGTTTTTATTTTTTTGAGTTAAATCTAGGGTCCGGCTTAGGAAATTATTTCCTGTAAACCAAGGTTGCGCTTCATTGTTCGCACCGGTTTGTTGTACTACAAGTTTTTTGTTTTGGTCATATAAAGCAACTGTGGGTTGATCAGCATATTTTTTGGCAGCATCAAAGTCTTTTGGTGCATTTACAAGCGCCAGACTATAAGACTGATTATCCTGCAAATTAGCTGCCTGAAGCGTGACCACACCGGATTTAACGATGTCATGCTCACCATTCAAATGCTCGAAATATTCACGATAACGCACATTGACCAGCAAATTACCAGGATCGACCTGATAATTATTTTTCTTCGAAGGAATTAACCCATTGTTTACTTCCTGACCATTTACAGCAAGAATCACGATTTCTTCAGGTGCAGTGATTGTGACTGCTGAAAAAACTAAACTACTTGATAATAACCCTAAAGCAGCAACACCAACTCTTAAAGACATTAGACTCTTCTCGTTATAAACAATTTATGAAACCGTATGCACTATGCAATGCGATTATGACGATTTTATGACAAAAATTAAAACTGTCTATTGCAACAATTTAGCTTTTTTTCAGATATCTACAGCACAAAATCAACATAAGTCAATAAATAGATTTAAGCTATTATTTATAAAGAGAAATATTACATGATTTAAAAATGCCTACAAAATCTTTCTGCAATTTTTCACATAAGTTACCTAGCCTTTGATTTTGCTATAGTTTAAACAAGTATCATGGCGATTAAAGGTTTATTCCAATAAGCTTTGTTCTATTGTTATGAATGTGAGCGAAAAAATATTTCAAGCCTTTTACATCATCATATCTCATCAACAGGATCAACCTTGCAATGTGGGCGTCTAAAAACGCCAGACATCACTTTTGCCAGATTAAGCCTCATCTCAATTCGGGCTTACAATATAAAATAAACATATCAGTACTGCGAGCATAATGCTTGCAACCACCAAATAGAAATCTACCGTATTAAAGCTTTTTAAAAACTTAAAAATATTCATAATTATCAACCTCTTTTTATTAAAATTTTTATATCAGATTAGATGTAACGCTTTACAATAAGTTTGTAATTAGAATGTTTCAATTGTTGCCAATAGGTAAATAAAACTGTGTAATTATATCTAAATCAAAAAATATCCAGCATAAAAAACCACCCACAGGTGGCTAAAGACAGACTTTGATAGTTAATTGGGGTTAATAAAATAAAAATATACAATCAACATCAGCAACACAATACTTGCCAGTGTTAGATAAAATCCCGTTGTATTAAAGCTTTTTAAAAATTTGATAATATTCATACTTTTCAACCCCTTGAAAAGTAAATTAAAGTAGCACAAAAAGTTAGATTTTTAACCTATTTTTATACCAAACAGTAAAAAATAATTGTTCAACCTTCAGCTCACCTGAACTGCTTTTATAAAATAATTTCACCTATGCAAACTTGATTCTCAACGATCTCAGCCACGCATACGAATGATCTTTTCATCAGCTTATTTATCAATAATACATTAACCCGCCTATAAAAATAGCGATACTCTAACTCTACGACATGAGAGTTCGCTTCTTAGAGAGCAAAGATGTGGGTAGTTCAATAAACTGTCTACCCCATCTTTTAAGACACAGGGAACTTTTTACTCTCCGATCGGAATCGTTAATTTAAACTGGTCGCTTCGATGGGCTATAGGCGAAGGATTGTATTTTACAATTTTCTGTTGATAGTCCCGATTTGAAATTACTCCTCTATTACGGGCTTTTTCTAATGAACTGAGTTGTTGACCATTTCCATGCGCATCTAAAGCCCCATAATGTCTATGCTCCAGATAATACTGGGCTCTATCATGCGGACTCATGTTAGCGGTATTTGCTTGAATTTCCTGTAAACTCTCTAAATCTTGAATGCGTTGATTGATCTGATCCTGTTCTTGCTGTTTAAATGACTCAAAAAAATCGACCTGCTGATCGTTTTTGAGCTCCAATTGGGTATCCTCCTTCTGCAACACCAATATAGACTGAGGTTTAGCCAATAAATCATCAGCACTGAACACCGAACCAGAAGCAACCGTACTTATAGAAAGAATTAGTATTTTTTTCAAAAAAAGCCACCCGTTAAAAAAACAAATAAAGACAAGTGTATATTTTACACTTTTCACATAATTATTTCAAATTTAGCATTATAAAACAAAAACTTATAATTAAATACACAAATCATAACCAGTTATAAAAATGAGCAGGACTTAGTAATTCCAGCTTCCCAATCTCATACTTTTCAATGGAATTAATTCACGCGTTGATGTTTGTGCCCAAGCTCAGCTCTCATGGGTTTAATTATCTTTTGACACGTTTTAAACCATTTTTTTTTAAAAGATATTGAGATCATTCGATTTAAATATTTTTTAATAATTTCATTAACAGGAAAACAGCATTTCTAGCTGGATAAAACAAATAGCGCACAAACCGAAACCCTTAACTCTTTTATTTTCAGGGATATTGAAAAAACAAACTTTAGGAGAATTTCGTCATGAACAACTTGAATAGTGAATATCAAGAATTAAATCAGCTACTTAAAGGCATTAAATTTGCCATGATCACGTTTATTACTGAAAAAGGTCATTTGCATTCAGCACCAATGACCACACAGGATACTGATTTTGATGGAGTGGTCTGGTTTTTAGGCTCTAAAAGTTCTGAACTTGTAAAAAGTATTCCTCAAAACAATCAAGTCAATTTAGGTTATAGCAATATATCAAATAATGACTACGTCTCGATTAATGGTGTGGCTGAGTGTGTAAATGACCCTGCAAAGCTGGATGAAATATGGTCTTCGGCTTATGAGGCATTCTTTGAACAGGGTAAAACCGATCCTGACATTCAACTGCTTCGTGTGAATTGTAATGGAGCCCAATACTGGAAAGGTTCAGGTAAAATAGCAACCCTTTTTAAACTGGCTAAAGCTTCGGTCACAGGTGAATCGGAACAATTGGGCACAACCAAAAGCATTTCCCTGTAAATTGCTTGTGTTTATTCAAGATAAGCTTCATTTAGTCATGCATTCCAGGTAACGTCCTGTCCTTCATTTTAACTGTTAGACCTCTTACTTCACGTATAAATGATGTCTAGGCTATCCCATTGGGATATACAGGATAAATGCAATCTGCATATTTTATGCAAACAAAAAAAGAGCACTCAAGGTGCTCTTTTTACTGCGCAGTTTTTACTTAGTTAAAAGTTTTGAAACGTGCTGCATCATCCATATATGTTTTTTCACCCGCAGCAGCTTCGATAGAACCGAATACCAACTGAGCGCGTAATTTCCAGTTCGCAGGAATATCAAATGTTTCTGCAACTTCAGCATCAATAATTGGATTGTAATGTTGTAATGACGCACCAACACCAATTTCAGATAAAGCAGTCCAAGTGGCAAACTGTGCAATCGCACTTGAATGTTCTGACCATACCGGGAAGTTATCTGCATATAACGCAAATTGTTCTTGTAAACCTTTCACAACATCTTGGTCTTCATAGAATAACGCTGTACCAAAGCCTGCTGCAAAGCTATCAATTTTCGCACTTGTATTGGCGAAAGCTTCTGCTGGAACCATTTTACGTAATGTTTCACGTACGATTTCCCAGAACTTAGTATGAGATTCACCATATAAAGTCACAACACGAGAAGTTTGTGAGTTAAATGATGATGGGCTTTGTTTTACAGCTTCACGGATCGTTTCTTCAATTGTGGCTTGGTCTACGGTCAGGTTTTTACCAATTGCATAAATTGTACGACGTGATTTAATACTATTTAAGAAGTTGCTCATGTTGTTATTCCTACCTTGTGCCCTGGGGCGTTATCTTGGATTGAATGTAGTGTATAACGACATATTTTTTAGGAATAGTCTAAAAAACATGACAGATCGTTTTATTTTTGAAACAATTAAAATCCTGTTGCATTAATCCGCTTCTGCGCTCGCTTCTTCTGCCTCAACCACAGGAATCACCCAGTCTTTTGAAATCATTTTGTATTTCTCCTGTTCTGCTTGATCAAGTTGCTTGAGTAAATAAGACATCCTTAAATAATGCTGTGCATCCAGATCTCCCTGTTCGGCTGCCTTAAAATACCATTGATGGGCTTTATTATTATCTTTCTGCACACCCCGCCCATGCGCATACATCACCCCCAGATTATATTGTGCATTACGATCTCCTTGATTGGCTGCACGTTGATACCACTCAAAAGCTTTTTTATGATCCTGTGCGATCCCTTTGCCATTTTCATACATCCAGGCTAAATTATTCTGAGCGTTTACATTTCCTTGATCTGCAGCCATAAGATACCAATGTACTGCTTTAGCATTATCTTGTTCAACTCCGTCGCCATCCGCATACATCGTCGCTAAAGAATATTGTGCTTCACTATCGCCTTGTTCAGCACTTTGGATGAGTGTGTTTATGGCATCAGTATCGCCTAAGGCTAATACCGGACTTGTGCCTAAGAAACTGGTTAACATCATAAAGGCTAAAGGTTTTAATAAAAAATTCATGTTAAAGGCTCTTTTTTAAATTATTCATGTATTTTTTTAACCGCTTATTTTTAAACAAAATAAAAGCCGAAAACTCGGCTTTTATTACATAGAAAAAACGATTTATTTATCTGTTTCAAATAAAGCAGCAACGAATGATTTCGCTGAGAATGGACGTAAATCATCAATCTTCTCACCTACACCAATATAGCGAATCGGCACATGAGTACGACTTGCAATATTGAACAAGACGCCACCTTTTGCTGTGCCATCCAGTTTGGTAATGGTGATACCGGTGAGACCAACAGCCTCGTCAAACAGCTGTACCTGATTAATCGCATTTTGACCGGTGCCCGCATCTACAATCAGCATGATTTCATGCGGTGCGGTTGCATCAATCTTTTGCATGACACGTTTTACTTTTTTCAACTCTTCCATCAGGTTGGCTTTGTTTTGCAGACGCCCAGCGGTATCTGCAATCAAGACATCAATGCCTTTGGCGCGTGCACTTTCAAATGCATCAAAGATCACCGACGCACTGTCAGCCCCATGGCCCTGTGCAACGACTGGAATGTCATTACGCTCGCCCCAGATTTGCAATTGTTCAGTTGCGGCTGCACGGAAGGTATCACCCGCAGCCAGCATGACTTTCTTGCCTTCACCCTGTAAACGCTTTGCCAGTTTACCGATGGTTGTGGTTTTGCCTACGCCATTTACACCCACCATCAAAATCACATACGGTGATTTATTCGGATCAATATGTAGCGGTTTAACACGGGGTGCCAATAAAGCAACCAATTCTTCTTGTAACGCCTTGTATAAAGCATGTGAGTAGATTAAATCTCCACGTGCAGTACGTTCAGTCAGATTCGCAATAATGGTTTTGGTCGCATCCACACCAATATCTGCCACTAAAAGCTGCTCTTCAACTTCTTCCAAGAGCTCATCATCAATTTCTTTACCGCCAATCAGAATGTTGACCATACCATCCGTAAAACTACGGCGGGTTTTGGTCAATCCATCTTTCATACGACCAAAGAAACCTGTTGATTTGGTTTCTTCTTCAACCACTGGTGCAACAGGTTCTACCGCAGCAGTAACAGCTGGCTCTACTGGCTTTTGTACTGCAGGCTCTATAATGGGAACATCGACAGCAGGTAAACTTGGTAAGGTGACATCATCATCACCGATGTCAGCATTTATCAAGAATTTATTTTGCATATTCGATTGCTGTTGCATGTCGATTCCTTGAAAGTAAAGCAGCTTTTAAAATGGGGCCAGTCTAGCATAAATTGCTATTCTTTTCCCGAATAAGGCAATGCATTCATTTATAATGGAAATGAGTCGATTAAAACTCACTCATCTTCTTTTGCCATCGCTGGATATTGTTTAATCCGGTTCGATTCAAATTGATAAGCATTTAATAATTTTAAATAATTAATACGGCGAATGGGAGTCTGCTCTAACACCTCAATGGCCATATGCTGGGTCCGCGGATGGCTGGCCTGATGAGCAAACTGCACCACTTGCTGATATTGCAATGAACTGACTGGACGTAATAATGCGTTATACGCAAGTATAAAAATGGACAAAATAATAATAGCGACCAAAATATTATAAAATTGGTCGAGTTTGAATCCTACTCTGGATTGCATCAATTTATGTTTAGAAAGTATAGACAACATAACCTACCTCGAATTAGAGGTAGTGTATGTCTCTGATTCGCTTAGGACAAGTACCACGTTCAATAAGTCACAATTCCACAACCTATTGAACGTGCAAATAACTTTAGCCGTGATTAACTGACCAGCGAACGTACAAAAGCAAAGTACAGGATAAATGCGATCATCACCAAAACAATGAAAATCGCAAACATGCCGACTCCACTTTCTGCATCAGCGGGATGTAAATCATCATCGTCTGCAATATTCCTCAGCTCTCCATCATAAATTTTATAAAAACGATCTTTCTGCTCAGGGCTTAAATGGCTAGCAAAGTCATACACACGTTTGCGTTGTGCCAGACAATAGTCACCTAAATGAATTTCCTGATGAAAGATCGCTTCATCCAGTAATTTACGGTGATGATGCGCTAGCGCAATGATCTGGCTTTCTAATGGTGGAACATCAACATTCACACCATCAATGACATTTGACATGTTATTCTCCTTTTCTCTTATTCTCACTTTGATTCTACTTAAAATTATTTGTGGTAAATGTTTAATCGTGTAAGCTTTTATTTACGCAAAATTGCTGAATATATTTGACAATTCCATCAATTTGTCATATTACTTTAATAATTCTAAGTTAAAGTAGCTTAAATTCGAAGTAGTATAACTTTGGATAGAATTTGCGGTAATCATAATTAAAATAAGGAGTTATTATATGATTCAACATGTTACACACCATGAACTAGAGCATCTCTATGCAAATGCGGTCAATACAATTCAATCGCAAAAAAACTTCCAAGATGCAGTAAAAGAGCTTGAGGAAGTTGCTAAAGCAGGCCACGGCAAAGCGGCACTATTTTTAGCAGAATTGTATTATCAAGGCTTCCGAGTAGAACGCGATTCCTTAAAAGCCCAGTATTGGCAGAAGATGGCAACCCTCCAAGCTTAAAGAAACGTCCTTGCGCTATATCAAAGCTTTTATCGCTTTGATTTGCTCAGGTGGCGTTTTTTTAATGCCTGTTAAATTATAATTTATAAAATGATCTCTACTTATCCATTCGTACTGCATTAAAACATTAAGCTACCCAGATCAAATTTCCTGATTACTAAAAACACAATAATTCTAATTTATCCAACGTCTTAGCTTACAAATTCAAAGAACTTACCAAGCAATTATCTAAGCAACTACAATATTTGCTTACGATTTTAGTCAATTGTTAAACATAAATGACATCTAGATTTCTTATAATGAGCTATAAGTTTAAGAATATTAGTTCAATAACATGTATCGCTTTAACCATTTTCAGCCGGTTTCACGAGAGTTGATGATTAAAATTTCAATTCTAAAAACAATGATGTACTGTGGTGCACTTTGGGGCCTTTACCATCAAGGTTGGGCAATCAAATCAGATCAGGACGGTCATGTCTTCCCTTTCTGGCTCAATGGGGTTCAAGCCCATCGTTATGCCAAGGCCAACTGGAAACACTACACGCCACGGAAAATTACCCCCAAGGACTTTCATGAGTCCTTGCTTCCCACCTTAACCCGTTTACAGGTTGAACCTGCATTATTCAACTCATCACACCGCAAATTTAAGCTTTCAACCCAGCAAATGCAGCATTTCTTTTTTATGCCACGCGAAGCGGTCATACCTGCTTAAAACATACCTGCAGACCAATGATGACTTTTTGAACATTTATGCGCAAAAGTTATCATTGGAATGAAATTAGCGCTTTGCAATTAAAAAAAATACCGTTAAGTTAAATGAAAACGACAATACAACACAGGTGGATAAACAATGACAATCGTTGCTCAAGTCATCAAGAATAAAGCAGTACAATCCATTTTTACGATTTCACCCAATGCGACTGTACTTGAAGCAATTAAGATCATGGCCGAGAAAGGTGTTGGTGCCTTGGTTGTTGCTGAAGATGAAAAAGTCGTTGGCATTTTTTCCGAACGTGACTACACCCGCAAAATTGCCCTGATGGAACGTTCTTCCAATAATACGCCTGTTGCAGATATTATGACCTCAAAAGTGATCTCGGTCAGCCTGAATCATACCGTAGAAGAATGTTTACAACTCATGACCGATCGACACTTACGTCATCTGCCAGTACTGGATCAGGAAAAGCTGGTGGGCTTTATCTCGATTGGAGATCTGGTAAAAGCAGCGATGGACGATCAACGTATTCTGATTGAACAGTTACAACAATATATTTCTGGTTGATTTTAATCAAACATAAAAAAAGGGCAAATGAATTGCCCTTTTTTTATGAATATTAGCTACTTAAGCTTTAAGAAAATTCTGGATGGCAGGTACCAGACGTTTAAGCAATTCATCTGCTTGTGCTTGAGTCATATTCAAAGGTGGGAGTAAACGCACCACAGAACCCGCAGTCACATTAATAATCAACTGATATTGATCACGTGCAATAGCAACCAACTCGGCACAGTCTTTTGGCAATTGAATCCCGATCATCATGCCGAAACCACGCACCTGAACATGATGATCCGCCAATTGCGCGCTTAACTGATCAACAATATATGCCCCTACGGTTGCCGCATTTTCAACAGCATTCTCTTTTTCCAGTGTATCCAGCACCGTGTAAACCACACGTGATCCCAATACCGTACCGCCATAGGTTGAACCATGACTGCCTGCACCCAGCAAGCCTACCGCTTTACCTTGGGTCATCACAGCACCTACAGGAAAGCCATTCCCCAAACCTTTTGCCGTGGTCATGACATCAGGAATGATATTGGTATGCTGATAGGCAAAATATTTACCAGTACGGCCATTACCCGTCTGGATCTCATCCAGCATCATCAGCCAGTTATGCTGATTACATAAAGCACGTACCTCTTCCAGATAGCTAAAGCCCTGAGGTGCAGTATTTACCCCACCTTCGCCTTGAATAGGTTCAATCAGGATCGCCACAATGTCAGGATGAGTAATGGCTGCTTCCTGAATTGCTTCAACATCGCCAAATGGCACACGAACAAAGCCGTCTACCAAGGGAGCAAAACCTTCCTGTACTTTCTTGTTACCTGTTGCAGATAAGGTTGCAAGTGTACGGCCATGGAAAGATTGTTCTGCCACTAAAATTTTAGGATTGGCAATCCCTTGTTGCGATCCGAACTTACGCGCAATTTTAATCGCACCTTCATTGGATTCCGCCCCGCTATTGGAGAAGAAGATTTCCTGCATTCCAGAAACTTCAGCCAGTTTTTGTGCTGCCGCCGTTTGCCAAGGAATTTCAAATAAATTACTGGTGTGAACCAAAGTTGCAGCCTGTTCAGCGATCGCCTCAGCAATTACCGGATGAGCATGCCCTAATCCACATACCGCAATCCCGGTTAATGCATCTAAATACTCGGTTCCATCTGCGGTATATAAATGCGCCCCTCGCCCTCGTACAAAGCTGATCGCCTGACGACCATAGGTCGCCATAAGATGTGTGGGTTGATCAGGTTGCACGGGAGCAAGAGTGATATTAGTCATAACAAACTCAATCTATCAGTAGTTGTAGTGGAAAAAGTTATATAAGCAAAAACTTGCATAGATTGAAAGCTTAAAGTCACTTTTATACAAGAAAAATCTTTTGCAATCCTCCGCCACGCTTTTTTTTAGGTATAATGCAGAAAGATTAGTAGAGGATCCTATCTATGACGGAACAAGCGCGTGATACAGTAGCGTTAATTCGTGATCAAATTGCGAAACACCCTGTTTTACTTTACATGAAAGGCACTCCACAATTCCCGCAATGTGGTTTTTCTGCTCGTGCAGTAGAAGCACTTAGCCAAATTGGTCGTCCATTTGCCTACGTAAATATCTTGGAAAATCAAGATATTCGTGCAACTTTGCCGCAAATTGCAAACTGGCCTACTTTCCCACAACTTTGGGTCAATGGCGAGTTGATTGGCGGTAGCGATATTATGCTTGAAATGTTCCAGAATGGTGAGTTAAAGCCATTGGTTGAACAGTACAGCCCAGCGCCTGAAGCATAAGCTGTAAAGCAAAAAGCCAATCACATGATTGGCTTTTTTATTGAAAGGGAGTTAGTTTTGACTAAAGCCCACATAGCGAAACATACCTTCTATCCCCAAATCGGCTTTAAAAATTTGCATTTCAGGATAATTTGCCTGACTCACCGTGGCGAAAATATTCATATTCGGATCTTCATGAATTTCATCAACCGATTGTGACAAAACCTCGTCGAAACGATCGGCGATAAATTCAAAGCCTAAGTCCATGGCCATAAATAAGGTATGTTCACAAGGTTGGATATACTGTTCCTGTTCCCAGTCTAAAACAGCATGCTGACAAAACGGACAGGTAATATTTTGAGTTGCATCGGCAATATGAATAAGTTGATAGGACATAATAATAGAGCATCAAAAATTTGATCCAGTTTAAAAGAATATGATGCCTGAATCTATCGTCTATACTTTGAATGAGAGGATTTCAATCATGGCAACACTTGAACGGGCGATTTCTCTTGCAGCAGAACGGCATGCAGGCCAAGTAGATAAAGCCGATGCCCCCTACATTCTGCATCCCTTGAGAGTGATGCTCAACATGCCGGATATTGAGCACAAAATCGTTGCCGTTTTACACGATATTTTAGAGGATACCGCCACCACGACGGATGAGCTATATGCGCTTGGTTTTCCCATGCATCTGATCGAAGCGATTGTTGCCCTGACAAAACAGCAAGGCGAATCCCGTATACAGGCTGCGCAGCGCACGGTACAGAATCCGATTGCACGTATTGTGAAACTGGCTGATCTCACTGACAATATGGACTTATCACGGATTCAGTCTCCGACAATGAAAGATTTTGAACGATTGAAACAATATCAACAGGTTCGAGATATCTTATTATCCCAAAATGTTTAATAATTACATTTATACTGTTTTAACCTGAACACAATAAGCTGGAGTTTATAGCGTAATGCTAACGGATTTAGATGATTTTTATTGCTTTGCGCTGGTGGTTGAACACGGCGGTTTTAGTGCGGCAGAACGTGCAACCGATATTCCTAAATCTAAACTCAGTCGTCGGGTATACAACCTCGAAGAGCAACTTGGCGTACGTCTGATTCAGCGTAGTTCGCGTCATTTCGCCGTGACCGATATCGGCATGGATGTATACCGCCATGCACAAGTCATGATGAATGCGGCGCAAGCAGCGCATGATGTGGTCAATCATTTAAGTAGCCAGCCGCGTGGTGTGATCAAAGTCAGTGTGCCGGTCGATATTGCCCAAAACCAGATGGCAAAAATCCTGCCAGCTTTCTTGAAAAAATATCCTGAAGTACGTGTTCAGATGATGGTGAGCAATCGCCGTGTAGACGTGATTAATGAAGGTATTGATCTGGCCTTACGGGTGCGCTCTAAACTGGACGATGATCCGAATCTGGTGCTCAGACAGTTTGAAGCGATTGAACAACGGCTTTTTGCCAGTCAGGCTTATTTAAATGAGTTTGGCAATCTCACTACACCAGAACAGCTCCCTGAACATCGGATTATCAGCATGGCTGAAGATCATCTTGATCAGCAATTTCTGTTAACGGGTCCAGATCAGCAGCAGAAAAAGATTAAGGTCAACCCGGTCATTATGGGCTCGAATCTTTTGATGCTGGCCGAGCTGGCAACACAAAATTGTGGAATTGCCTTATTACCGGACAGTATTGCACAAGACTTTGTTAAAACAGGACAGCTGGTGACCGTACTACCAGAGTGGACCGCTCCACATGGTATTTTCCATGCCGTCTATCCATCCCGTCGTGGCTTGTTACCTGCTGTACGTGTCTTTATTGACTATCTAGTTGAGCAACTCACCCAATGCTCAACAAAGAAAAGGCCCGGTTGATTTCCGAGCCTTTTCGACATCACAATAATAATTAAACGGCAGGATAATGCCCTGTACCTTCCGGCCACGGGGTAAGTAATTCAAAACCATCATCCGTTACCGCAACCATATGTTCCCATTGCGCCGACAGTGACTTATCTTTGGTGACCACTGTCCAGCCATCGTTTAGCTCTTTGACATGAGGTTTGCCTGCATTAACCATCGGTTCAATAGTAAAGACCATGCCCTTTTTCAGGACCATACCTTGGCCCTTTTGTCCGTAATGCAAAATATTGGGCTGTTCATGATAGATACGACCGATACCATGCCCACAATATTCACGAACAATGCTATAGCCGGCATTCTGGGCAACGGTCTGGATTGCATGCCCAATATCCCCCAATGTTGCACCCGGTTTGACGGTATGGATGCCTGCCAACATGGCTGCATAAGTGGTTTCGACCAGTTTCTTGGCCTCAGCGCTTGGTTGGCCGACAAAATACATGCGGCTGGTATCACCGAAATAGCCATCTTTAATCACGGCAACATCGATATTCAAGATGTCACCGTCTTGCAAAATCTTTTTGGCAGAAGGAATCGCATGACATACTTCTTCATTCACAGAAATACAGGTCGTCTTGGTAAAACCGTGATAGCCAACGTTGGCCGGAATCACCTGCAAGGTATTCACGATATAATCATTGCAGATATCATCTAAATATTCAGTTGAAACACCCGGTTTAATATACGCACCGATCATTTCTAACACTTGTGCCGCCAAACGACCTGAGATTCTTAATTTCTCAAGATCTTGTTCAGTTTTAATGGTCACAGTAGAAGCTCTCATTCGAGATTTTC
This sequence comes from Acinetobacter courvalinii, assembly GCF_014635545.1. Classification (GTDB taxonomy): domain Bacteria; phylum Pseudomonadota; class Gammaproteobacteria; order Pseudomonadales; family Moraxellaceae; genus Acinetobacter; species Acinetobacter courvalinii. The sequence goes on along the minus strand of NZ_BMDA01000001.1, from coordinate 1,015,578 downwards.
CTTATTCATCTATCAGATTAATTTCACATGCAAGCAAAAGATATGAGGGCTGCATAAAGTATTTCAATAGTTGTACGCCCTTGCATAGAAATCTTCAATCTTTTTAAGACTAAAAGCGTACTTTTATTTTACATTTAATTTCGATTGTGCTGATTGAGAAAAGACATCAGCACTTTTTATTTTCTGAGTTTTAAAAACCTTTTCAATGCATTAGCTTTACCACAGCTAATTATATGATTTTCATAATTTCTTTTTAGTCAAAAAACAGACAATTTTCACATAAATTAGTTTCAAAAGAACGCTTTTTTATTCTAAAATTTGCACTTTTATTTTATGCCTCCCTCTTTATGAATCAACTTCGTACAGGAGATATCATTGCTTTAGGGTTTATGACCTTTGCGTTATTTATTGGCGCAGGCAATATTATCTTTCCTCCTATCGTTGCGCAGCAGGCTGGTGAACATGTCTGGCTGGCCGCTTTCGGTTTCTTAATTACTGCAGTTGGTTTACCTGTGATTACGATCATGGCTTTATCTCGCATGAAAGGCTCGATCGAAATCATCAGTTCGCCGCTTGGCCGTTTCTTTAGCTTACTGCTTACCATTGCTTGCTACCTGACTGTAGGACCGCTATTCGCGACACCTCGCACAGCTACCGTTTCTTATGAAATTGGCTTTGCACCTTATTTTGGTACTTCAGGTAGCAGCCTTTTTATCTATAGTATTGTTTATTTTGCTTTTGTGACTGCAGTTTCGCTGTATCCCAACAAACTGCTTGATACTGTAGGCCATGTGCTGGCACCTTTAAAAATCATTGCCCTCGCTATTTTAGGGATTGCCGCTTTTGCTATTCCAACCGGTCTGATTTCACCTGCAGTGAATAACTATGTCAGCAGCCCAGTATCTGAAGGTTTCGTCAGTGGTTATCTCACCATGGATACCTTGGGTGCTTTGGTATTCGGTATTGTGATTATTCAGGCGATTCAATCTCGCGGTGTCACAGATACCAAGCTCATTACCAAATATGCCATTATTGCAAGTTTGATTGCCGGTGTAGGACTGACCTTGGTCTATATCAGCTTATTTAAACTGGGTTTAGGCAGTCACGAAGTTGCGCCTGATGCAGCCAATGGTGCCATCATCCTCCATGCTTATGTACAGCATGCATTTGGTGATTACGGTTCTTACTTCCTCACCTGTCTGATTTTCCTTGCGTGTATGGTGACTGCGATTGGCCTGACCTGTGCTTGTGCAGAATATTTTAATGAATTAACTGGTTTATCTTATAAATTGCTTGTTTTCATTCTGACTGGCTTCTCGTTATTAATTTCCAATCTAGGTTTAACCAAGCTGATTGCTTTCTCTGTACCTGTACTGAGTGCCATTTACCCGCCAGCAATTGTTGTGATCATGCTCAGCTTTTTCTGGAAACGTTGGAATAATCCTTCTATTGTGGTTGGATCAGTTACCGCTATTGCGTTCCTGTTCGGTATTGTTGAAGCAATTAAAGCTGCCGGCTTTACCGCACAACTTCCAGCATTTATTCAGCACTTACCTTTAAATGAACAAAACCTTGCATGGTTACTCCCATCCTTGGCTGTTCTGGTAATTGCGATTGTGATTGACCGAGCGATGGCTCAGAAAAAGTAAAATGATTTGTCGTTAAAATGATGTTTTACCCAAACATGATTTTAGCTATACAAAAAATGTTCTTTTATCCAATGTTCATTTTTTGTTTACGACAAATCTTTCCTTTTTGATCAGGCAAGGATAAAAATTACTTATTTACATTGATGTGGTGATAGTAGATATTTTACGATAAAGTGATATCACTCACTTTATATACCCCTTATAAATATTTCATATTGTAAAAATATCGACCAATATTTAACTAAAAAATACTATAAATTAATATAAAAAATACTTTAAACCTTTATAAATCAATACATTCAAAAATTTATTTTCAAAATCCCCCTTTTTGCTCTTGAAATGCTCAGAAAATACCAGTACAACTTAAAAAACAATTCAGACAAAAACGCATGGTTTTGTCGTCACAACAAGGAGGGATGGAGATGTTATCAATACATTTCAACAAGCAAGTCTTCATTAACGCTCTGAAGGCAAATGATACAGTAGTATATGCAACCACAACGCTCGCCTTAATGGTTACGTTGTTATTTCAAGGCACAATTAAAGGTAATTTAAAACCTGAATATTTTGCATATGCATTGATTGTCTCTGTTGCCTTTTGTATGTGGGCGATCGTCGATCGAAAGTTTCGACAGTTAAGCGTAGCACGCCAAAAAAATTCTCTAGGGAGAATGGATGAGTAATCATCCATTTTTTTTAATTTAAAAACTTCGCTATTGTTCCCCATAACAACACTGTTGTAGCGCCTAACTCGACCATAATTAAAGTTAACATCATCAACGACATGCACCATACTGGCAAATTCAACCGCCCCACTTTATGCGGTTGCTTAAACTGATTGGTGGTGTCCTTTAATACACCATGCAAGATATAAATCAAAATCGACATCGCAAAAAAGAATAAGTTTGCAACCACACAGAATAAAACAAGCTGATCAGATAAAACCGTGAAATAGCTAAGTGCAGCTAAAATCAGGCTTGCAGATGCATATAGCAGACTACTCCGATGAGCGATATCCACATAATAGTGTGCTCTGGCCAGTTCAGACTGTCTGATCTGATAATACTTCCAGACCCCGGTTATCATCCCCACCCAAAGAAAAATACCACTGAATACAATAGCCAATTGCGTTGCTGTATTTAATACATACATGTTCTTTCCAGATTTCCTATACTTTGTTTTATACGGTTATATAACATAAAGTTTGACTTTTAAGTCATTTTTTAAACGGGTTTCTTTTTGGAACTTATGTAAAGTAATCCTATATATACATCAGAGTATCGTTTCCATGAATAGCGTTGAATCTTTCTGGATCAGTTGCAAGGACGGCTATCAACTTGCTGCTCAATTCTATCCAGTACTCAATTCCGATAAGCCCTACCCGATTCTAATCTGCCCAGCAACTGGTATCACCAAAAATTTTTATCATGCATTTGCCCAATGGTTGAATCAACAAGGTTATCCAGTATTGAGTTTTGATTTCCGCGGAATTGGGGAATCCTTACATGGTGCATTAAAAGACTCCACAGCAAGCATTAATGACTGGGGAATTTATGACATTCCTGCTGCAATTGAGGCATTGTTGAATCGTACACAAGCGGAAAAAGTCATTATTGTTGGCCATAGTGCCGGAGGACAACTGCTTGGCATCGCTTCAAATTATCACAAGGTTGCCAAAGTATTAGCAATTGCGGGCTCAACAGGCCATGTCAAAGGCCTCAAAGGTAAAACCAAGGTACTCGCACCGCTGATGTTCAATGTCATTTTCCCAGTTTCGAGCTTTGTTAAAGGTTATGGCGCAACTCAATTTATCGGGATGGGTGAAAACCTGCCTAAAAATGTTGCAAAACAATGGGCTGAGTTTTGTAGTAAGCCCGGTTATGTCATGAATGCCATAGGAAAAACTATTTTTGAAGATTATCATCAGCAAATTCAATGCCCTATCACATCGTTCTGGGCAACCGATGATGAAATTGCGACGCACAGCAATGTCAAAGATTTACTTCGTTTGTATCCGAATGCACAGACCAAATTAATTGAACTGAATCCGCAACAGCTTGGATATAAGCAGATTGGACACATGCTGATGTTCAAGAAATCACATCAAAAGATCTGGCCAATATTGGAAAGTGAATTACGGATTTAATCTGGACCGTTAAAAAGGTTTAAGGTTTAAGTTCATTGCCTGTTCTGCTTTGCGCATCTCAACCTGTAATCCTGTTGAGGTGCGTTTTTTTGTATGCTGTTTCTAAAAAATACAACACAACCTGATTGCCCTAAGCATCTTTTTATAAATTTACGAGAAAAGTGTGACAAAGAATGTATTTATTCATCTTTTAAAAAAGATTTCACAAGTCACATTTTAACCACTTGTTCAAAGCAAACTTATGTATTCGCTATTTATTTAAGCTTTATTTATTTTATAAATATATTGATTTTGTATATTTATGACATTTTAGACAGAAATTTTTATAAAAATGTCACGTCAAAATTCGTATTTTTTTTCTACAATACAAATATTCTATAGTCCAGCACAGCTGTAAAACTGTAGAATCCCGTTAGGGGTTAGACGACTGGATAGTTCATCTTTAATAGCTGATTTATGTGACTTTTATGATGACTTCTCTATTCAGAACAAAGATAATTTACAAATTATCTTCGGACAAAGATGTTAAAAATGGAATGTTAAAAAAATCAGGAAAGGGATTTTTGTTAACAGGCAAATTGTAGACATTTCATGGAATCTTAGAGCTAAATTGGATTAGCTCCTTGTGCAAGCATAGGAAATAAGTAATGCCAAAAAAATATGCGCGTTTTTTACCTACAGCCGATTCATTTAATCTGGAAGACTTCCCTTTTTACTGGATTTCTCAAGTAAATGCTCAGTATGTCCAAAACATCGATAATGTACTGAAAAAGTATGGTCTAGACAATTCACGTCGCCGTATTCTGATTGCCTTGCACGTCAAACCTCATGCCAGCGTATCTGAACTTTCTGAGATGGTCATTTCAAAAATGTCGACCACGACCAAGATCGTATATCGCCTCAAAGATGAAGGCTATATTGATACTTATTCGTGCAAGGAAGATGGACGTATTACCCGTGTTCATCTGACTGAAAAAGGTCAGGAAATGATTACCAAAATCAATGATCTGACCGCCATAATCCTGGAACAGTCTTTTGACGGTTTGACACCATTACAAATCGAGAAGACCATGGAAATCCTGCGACATATGTTTAAAAATCTCGCACGTTAATACAATGATAAAAAAGGCTTCATCAGGAAGCCTTTTTTTGATTTGAAAAATTATAAATCAAACATATTTAGCTGGGGTGTGACTTTTTCTATTTTTGCCTTTGGTACATGTAGGCACTCAAACTCTTCCACCGGAAAACCTTGCATAAACTCATACAGCTGATGAGGTTGTTTTAAGCTTAACCATTCATCTAAGCGCTCATGCGGAATCACCACGACCGATCGTTTAACATCCCCCGGTTCATGGAAATCCTTCATCATCGGGTGGTCTATGGCATTCATGGTCAGCATGGTGGCCGAACGGATCACCTGATCATTCAGTTTGCGGATCTCATATAAAGCAGCGATAAAGAAAGCTTTTCCATCTTTGCGACGGACTGCCCAACGTTGCGGCTTATTGTCAATATATTTACTTTCATAAAACTCGGTCACTGGAATGACGCCGAATTTACATTTTGAGGCAGCTTCCAGAAAACTCGGTTTTTGAAACAGTGTTTCATGTCGGGCATTATAGGTATGCTTGGAAATATTGGTATCTTCCGACCATTTCGGCACCAAACCAAATAACACCTCACGCCATTCATAGCCGTGGTCCGATTTAAATAGCAACGGGGTTTTATAGCTCGGATAGACCTCTTCCACATATTCGAATGGAATCGGAGGCAAGCCCAACTGCAGCGCTTGTTCAATGGTCAAGGGTTTAAAATTGGCACACATGACTGTTATATGGGTGTAACTCGCAAAATTTAAAGTTAAAAAAAGGAGGTTTATTCACCTCCCTTTTTATGGAAAAATTTATCCAAATAATTTTTTCATTTTTGCACTTAAGCCATGAATAAAGCGATGCTTGGCATTGGCTTTATCGCTGGTTAAAAAATTGATCTGGATTGATTGACGCTGTCCTTCATAAGGAACATAGCCATGCCAGCCATTATCCGTGACTTTAAAGGCAACTAATGTCCCTGGACCCGCATCAATCTCAGCCACATAGTCATCCATGTTCTTTTCATCATTCAAGATACGTAGACGGCCAGTAGGTGCATCCCAAGATTCATTTAAATAAATCAGGATAGTCAGCAGTTTGGTTTTTGAATCCGAGTGAATCCGGCCATCTTTTTGACGTGAATAACCACGTAACGTGATCATCATCGGATGTTCCATCACATCCACATCAAATTTTTCAGTTAAAATCTGACGAAATTCTTTGGTATCTAATGATTTTAAGAAACGATCAAAATTAGGCTTAATTTCAACATCTTCAATGTTATAGCTTCCACCTTGTTCAATCTTTGGAAAATCCTGAATCACAGCTTTCACTTCGCTGTCTACAATTGAATTTTCCACCACAAAGTAAGGATATGGCGTAGTTGAAACCTGCGCCTGTTTTAAAGCATCTAATTTTAGAATTTGTGACATCGCTATGATTCGGCTAAATGATCAAACTGCGATAATTATAACAAATATTTCAGCGCTAATCTGTTTAATCCTGTTTTTAACAATATTTGATCCTCACCCAAACAAAGCAAGCAGATACCTTGTTTTTCTGAATCGCAGCTATAAAAAAAGCCTCCGAAGAGGCTTCTTTATTCAGATGAAATTAATCACCGGTATAACCTTTTAATTTTAAACGTGCGGCATGGAGTAATGGCTCTGTATAACCCGATGGCTGCTCTGCACCTTTAAAGATCAGGTCAGACGCTGCCTGGAATGCAATACCATCGAAGTTAGGTGCCATTGGCGTATAAAGTGGATCATTGGCATTTTGCTGGTCTACAATCACAGCCATGCGCTTAAGCACTTCTTCAACCTGTTCACGCGTTACGATCCCGTGACGCAACCAGTTTGCAACGTGTTGAGATGAAATACGTAATGTTGCACGGTCTTCCATCAAGCCTACATTGTTGATATCTGGCACTTTAGAACAGCCAACACCTAAATCGACCCAGCGAACTACATAACCCAAGATACCTTGACAGTTATTTTCAAGTTCGTTGTTTAACTCTTCTGCAGTCCAGTTGGTTTCTGCTGCAAACGGCGGTGTTAACAAGTCATCTAAAGACAACATGTTTTCAGCAGCCAATTCGTCTTGGCGTGCTTTTACATTGATCTGGTGATAATGCAAGGCATGAAGTACCGCACCTGTTGGAGATGGAACCCATGCACACGATGCACCTGCATTTGGATGCGCAGTTTTAGTCGCCAACATATCTTTCATGCTGTCTGGTTTTGGCCACATGCCTTTACCAATTTGCGCTTTGCCTTGTAAACCGCATGCCAAACCAATGGCAACGTTACGGTTTTCGTAAGCAGCAATCCATTTTTGTGTTTTAACTGCTTCTTTACGAACCACTGGTGCAGCTTCCATAGAGGTATGGATTTCATCACCCGTACGGTCCATAAAGCCCGTGTTGATGAAGATAGTACGGTCTTTTGCAGCAGCAATACAGTTCTTCAGGTTGACAGAGGTACGGCGCTCTTCGTCCATAATGCCGATTTTGAGCGATTTTTCTGGTAAACCAATCGCTTGTTCAGCACGTTCAAACAATTCAACGGCAAACGCAACTTCTTCTGGACCATGCATTTTAGGCTTAACAATATACATTGAGCCTTTACGAGAGTTTTTATTCTCGTTTTGACCACGAATATCCGCAACGGTAAGTAACGGCGTGATTAGTGCATCCATGATGCCTTCAAACACTTCTTCGCCATCTACAAGGATCGCAGGGTTTGTCATCAAATGTCCAACATTACGAAGCAACATCAATGAACGACCATGTAAAGTGGTTGTACCACCAATCAGGTTTTGAACGGTACGGTCTTTATTTAAGGCACGGGTAATGGTTTTACCATTTTTCTCGATTGACTCTTGCAAGTCACCTTTCATCAAGCCTAACCAGTTACGGTAGCCTTCAACTTTCTCTTCTGCATCGACCGCAGCAACCGAATCTTCCAAATCCTGAATCGTGGTTACAGCAGCTTCAAGGGTTAAGTCTTTGACACCCGCAGCATCAGTTTTACCTACCGGGCTATTTGCATCAATCTCAATGATTACATGCAAGCCATTATTTAATAAAACGATTTCTGCAGGAGCCGCAGCATCGCCATTGAAGCCAACAAATTGAGATGGATGCGCCAAAGTAGTGGTTGAACCATCTTTTAAAGTCACAGCCAAAGCGTTGTTTACTACCGCATATTGGGTTGCATCTGCATGTGAACCTTGTGCCAATGGGAAAGTCTGGTTTAAGAAGTCCTTAGCAAAAGCGATAACCTTGTCACCACGTACCGGGTTATAGCCCTTACCTTTTTCTGCGCCGCCCTCTTCAGAGATGACATCTGTACCGTAAAGCGCATCATATAACGAACCCCAACGCGCATTGGCTGCGTTTAGGCAGTAACGTGCATTACGTACAGGTACAACCAATTGTGGGCCTGCAAGTAAAGCAATTTCTTCATCTACATTTTCAGTGCTGACTTTGAAGTCTGCAACTTCAGGTACCAGATAACCGATTTCGGTCAAGAATGCTTTATAAGCATTAAGTTCAAATTTATTATTACGATGCCATTCATCAATCTTCGCTTGAAGATCATCACGCTTAGCCAATAATGCCTTGTTCTTTGGGCTAAGGTCGACAACGACTTGCTCGAAGTTTTTCCAGTAAGTTTCACTCTCTAAACCAGTCCCTGGTAAAGCTTCATTTTCGATGAAATCATAAAGTTCTTTAGCAATCGCTAGCTTGCCTTTTTGAATACGTACAGTCATTGTCTTTCCTGATGGTGCTAACTTTTTATAACAAGAATTCTAGTATACTGATTTATACTAGCCTGAATAGTAATATCACATTCCTAAATAGTAAGCATTTTCCCTATTAGACGTATTGACAAACAAGATTTTTTATATTCATCAAAATATCAAATACAGATACTTTTCTTTTTAGTTATGCAACATACTCCCTTTTCAAACTCATCTAGTTATAACAAAATTCAATCAGGAATAAAGTGTTATGCACGTAACTTTATAAAAAAAGGCATTCCGAAGAATGCCTTTGTGATTTATGAGGTCTGTGCGACCTGAATCTGCCGATGCTCTGAATGCAGATAATCATCCGATTGCATTTCCAGTAAACGTGAACGCGTCCGTTCAATTTCAAATGCCAGTTTCTCACCTTCATACAGATCAATGATTGAATCTTCAGAGGTAAGAATCAGTTTTACACCACGGTCATAAAATTCATCGACCAGATAAATAAAACGACGTGTCCCTTCAGACAGGAAATCAGTCAAATGCGGAACATTACTCACCAATACAGTATTGTAAATGTTGGCAATTTCAATAAAGTCGGCCGGGCTACGCGGTTTAAAACATAGTTCCGAGAATTCACACCACAATACATCTTCAGTATGACCTAAAGTCTCTACTACACGATTATTGATCATGATTGGAGAATTAGATTGTGCCTGCGTCTGGGTCAATGCTTTAAAACGACCTGATAACCAAGCTTGGGCATCATCGGTTAATGGATACTTGAACAGTTGCGCTTGTTTCAAGACACGTAGACGATAATCCACGCCGGCATCTACGTTTAAGACTACGCAGTTTTTCTTGACCAGCTCAATGGTTGGCAAGAAACGGTCACGATGAATCCCGTTCTTATATAAGCCATCTGGTGCAATATTTGAAGTTGCAACCAGTGTAATGCCACGTTCAAATAGCTTCTGGAATAAATCGCTCAGGATCATTGCATCAGTAACGTTCGATACGAAAAATTCGTCAAAGCAAATTACAACAGCATCTTTATAAATCTGATCTGCAACCAAATCTAAAGGATTGCGTTGACCTGCAAGCTTATTCAACTCTTTGTGGACATGTTGCATAAAGTGATGGAAGTGCATACGCATTTTACGGCGGAATGGAACAGATTCATAAAACTGATCCATCAACCACGTTTTGCCACGACCTACACCACCCCACATATAAACGCCTTTCGGATAGGTTTGACGACGGAAACGTCGAAACGCCTTCTTGGAAGCCTTATAACGGGTGAGTAACTCTTTCCATACTCGGTCTAACTCTCGCACAGCCTGAGCTTGTGCTTCATCTGGCATGAATTGTCCTGACTCAAGTGCTTGAGTATAACGCTCAGCAGGTGACGTTGGGATAAATGCAGTGCTATGTGAGTCTGGTTTAGAATTTGACATAAGGTGTTATTGCAATTTTAATTGGTGAAAATTATATCGAACATTCTGTTCAATGACATTAGATTTTAGGCTTAATTATCATGGAGTTTAAACATCATAATGTACCATTTTTAATCATTTAATGATGGCGGTTATATTGTCTTGGACTCAGTCCAAACCATCTTTTAAAGGCATGATTAAACGCTGCCGGTTCAGAATAACCTAACATTTCGGCCACCTGTTCAATCGAATATGAACTGTTTTCGATGAATTTTATCGCCTTCTGTTGAATCAGCTTTTCACGAATTTCCTTATAGCTGGTCTGCATTTGCTGCAATTGATGTCTTAACGTGCGCTCAGGAATATGCAAGGCACAGGCCGTTTCCGCCATGGTCGGAATGACACCGTTTTGCATTTCCAGATAATCCTTCACATACTCCACCACGGTCAATTTCAGACTGGCACTTTTTTCTAGATTTTGAATATCCGCTAGGCATTTTTCTTCATAAATGCGATAGGTCAACACATCAGCAGAGGGAATTTTAATGTTAAGTATTTGGGTATTTTCTAATATGAAGGCAGCCTCTCTGCATCCAAATTTGACATCCTGCCCATAATAATCCTGATACGCTGCAAGCAAATTTAAGTCTTTCGGGCGGGTAAATGGCAATTCGATCCGGATATTCGGAATCTCCAGCCCCATCATTTTAAAAATATCTTGTAAGAACTTATAGGTCCCTGAAATTTCACATTGCGCGCGCAATTGCCCTAAATGTGTATTTAGATCAACCGGCTGATAGAACAGATAAATAAAATCTTCTTTAATTTCGAGATGTAAAGAACCAAACAAATGGGTTAATTGCTGAAACTGCACACCATTCAACAATGCCTTATGTAAGGTTTCACTGGTCACCAACAGCATCAGGAATGGCCCATAACCTGCCAGCGCATAATGCTGCCCGATGAACAGACCTTGTTCAGGTGAAATATCCTGACTAATATGTTGCAAGATATCCCATTCGATCTCATCAGGAATAATTGAACCTGGATCTAAGGCATCGGCGTGTATACCCATGTTGGCTAAACGTGCATCCACATCAATGCCGACATGACGCATGCCCTGAATCAAATACATCAATCCGAGGATAGATCTCTTCATAGTTCCTAATGCAGTTCTCAAAACTTTAATGTTTTACTATAAAAACCTGAGCAAATGAATTGCCGAAATGGTCAAGTTTTACGTCGGTACAATCATATTTAATCTCGATAAAACCGTTAAACTGGCACAAAATTTAGCTGTACAGGATATAAGCTATGGGTAATGTAACCAAAAATGCGATTCAAAAAACAAAAGTGGCAATTATTGGTGCAGGTTTTGGTGGTTTAGCGATGGCCATTCGCCTGTTGCAAAGTCAAATTAATGATTTTGTAATTTTAGAAAAAACCAATGACGTCGGTGGTACATGGCGTGAAAACCAATATCCGGGGGCAGCATGCGATGTGCAGTCACATATGTATTCCCTGTCTTTTGCGCCAAAAACCGACTGGTCAAAACGTTATGCAGAAGCAGATGAGATTTTTACCTATATTCAGGACATCACAGCACAATATCAATTAAAAGACTATTGCAAATTCGGACATGAAGTGACCAAAGCCGAGTTTGATGAAAACCGCAATGTCTGGACCCTAGACTTTAAAGATCAGGCCACCCTCGAAGCTCAATTTGTGATCTTTGCTTCTGGCCCGCTGCATGTTCCACAAATTCCTCATGTCAAAGGCATTGAAAGTTTTAAGGGCAAAGTCTTCCATTCGTCCCAATGGGATCACGATTATGATTTAACAGGTAAATCCGTTGCATCTATTGGCACAGGTGGTAGTGCCATTCAGTACATTCCAGAAATCGCACCCGAAGTTAAGCAGCTCTATGTATTGCAACGTACTGCTGCCTGGGTCATTCCGCGTGATGAACGTAAATACTCGCAGCTCAGCAAAACACTCTTTAAAGCGTCGAATATTTATCGTCAGATTCACAGAACCCGCCTGTACTGGACCAATGAATCTCGTGTTGTACCGATTGTGCAGCCAAAAATCATGAAATACGGCCAAAAACTGGCAGAAGCTTTTATCCGTTTGCAGGTCAAGGACAAAGAACTGGCGAAAAAACTGACCCCTGATTTTGTCATGGGCTGCAAGCGTATTTTGATTTCTAATAAATACTTCCCGACCTTTAACCGTGACAATGTTGAACTGGTGACGGATGCTATTCAGGAAATTACAGCGAACGGGATCATGACCAAAGATGGTAAAGAACGCCAAATAGATTGCCTGATTTATGGTACGGGCTTCATTACCGATCCACGCATTTATTTAAAGCATTTCAACTGTATTGGTCGTAATGGCATTGAACTGAAACAGGCATGGAAAGATGGTGCGGAAAGCTATTATGGTATCAGCACCAAAAACTTCCCGAATTTGTTCCAGTTACTTGGACCCAATACTATTCTTGGTCATAACTCTGTAATTTTCATGATCGAATCACAAGTGAACTATATTCTGCAACTGATTCAAACCGTCGATCAAACCAAGACGCAAGCTGTCGAAATCAAGCAGGATGTTCAGGATCAGTTCAATGAACGTGTACAAGAGCAACTGAAAGGCACGGTCTGGCAAGCGGGTGGCTGTAGCAGTTGGTATCAAGCTGCTGATGGCAAAAACTTTTCATTATGGCCTACCTATACCTGGAGATACTGGCTTGAGACACGCAAAGTAAACGTGGCTGATTATAATTTTATTAGTCACTCAACTTCTGCCAAATCCGATGCTGCATAATTAGCAAAATACAGCTAAAAAGCCCTTGAACGTCTCAGGGGCTTTTTTATTTTAGAATGATACAACGACTTACACCTCCTACTTGTCCTCTTTTATTTCTTTATCATTTCCAATTTAAAACTGCATTTCTTTTTATAGGCAAAAACGAAAAATTCATGCTAAGATTTTAACTACCTATCGTTAGGTAGTCAAATAATGTCTGTTCACTTCCTTCTTGCCCTAGAGTCTAAAAGATATGCAATCTGCTCCGCCAATCTCTAAAATCAGTTGGTCTTTGTTACTACTGATGTCCTTATTTACCGCCTTAGATGCACTGGCAATTGATATTTATTTACCTGCATTTCCACTACTTGCCGAAAGCTTTGCAACCACACCCGGGCATATCCAGCTCACCCTGTCGGTGTTTCTAATTGGTCTTGCCATAGGTCAAGGGATTTATGGGCCTTTGCTGGACCATTTTGGTCGACGCAAACCGTTATTAATCGGTATTGCAATCTTTATTTTGGGTTCATTACTGGCTGCAATTGCACCGTCGATTGAATGGTTACTGGCTGCGCGATTCTTACAGGCCATAGGCGCATCGGCTGGATTAGTGGTACCCAGAGCAATTATTTCCGATATATGTGATGCGCAAAGCAGTGCCAAAAACTTTTCGATCCTGATGCAAGTGATGATGATCATTCCCATCATTGCACCTTTATTCGGTAGCTTTATTCTTCGATTCGGATCATGGACGCTTATTTTCTATATATTGGCCGTACTCGGTACACTCTTATGGTTGTGGGGCAATTACGCCATACCCGAAACCTTAAAACTTGAGTATCGCCAGCCACTCCAGCTCACCACCATCAGAACCAGCTATCAAACATTGAGCTTAAATAAAAGCTTTATGGCCTACACTCTTGCGGGTGGTTTTATCTTAGGTGCTTTCTTTGTTTACCTGAGCCAGTCTCCTTTTATTTTTATTCAGCATTATCATATTCATAATGAAACCTTTAGCACCTTATTCGCGGCCAATGCGATTGGGCTAATCATTTTTGGACAGGTTTCAATCTTGCTCTTAAAACGCTGGTCGGCGCAACGCTTGCTGGTCCTCGGTATGTGTATATTTAGTGGGGCCAGCTTGGCGCTCTTATTGGGAGTGTCTTTTTATGATTTAAACTTATGGCAATACATTGTACTTTTGGGACTGAGTATCTGGTCGACCGGGTTTATCTTTGGTAACGTCACCGCACTGACTATGCAACAAAGCCCGCAGCATTTGACTGGCGCAGCATCATCCTTGATGGGCTTACTCCAATATGCGCTTGCGTCACTGATTGGTTTTATGGTGAGTTTGATCGAGGTTAATATCAGCCTGCTTCCCGCGAGTTTATTCATCTGTGGCAGCATCGCACTAGGGTTGTCTATCTTTGCCGCCTCAGGGCAACGGGCTAGCTTTCCTGTCGCAGAAGCTGAATAACGATATTCAACAGTATCAGTACCCTTTTAAATTGAGGTACTGATCAATACATTCAATGCCTTTAAGATGGCATCCAGACGAAGTCGAAACTTTTCTCGACCGCCATAGATCAATTCACTTTGCAAGGCATCCACAAAACTCATGCATACCCGAGCAAGGGTCTGAGCGTCGAGTTGATGCTGATTTTTAATGACTTCAGAATTCTGAATTGCTTGCGAAAATAGCTGTTCCAGATCAGCCATGAATACATGCATCGGCTCAATCACCTGATCATACAAATGCACAGGTGGACTGATCAAGGCATTCATCCAGAACTGAACCGCATAAGAGGCGTTAAAGCGCTGTTCAATACTGATAAAATAATCATGCAATTGCTGCTGGAGCTGTTCTCCACCTTGCAAAACCGTTTGGGCATAGCCCAGCTCTTCATCAATCATGATCGGAATCAGGCTAAGATAAAGTTCATCCTTATTCTTGAAATGAGCATAAATCGAAGGTTTCTTGATACCAACATCGGTTGCAATTTCATTTAATGACGTGGCTGCAAAGCCCTGTTTTGCAAAACGTTGTAATGCATATTTTTGAATCTTGGCTGCTGTCACAAATCATCTACCTCTTGTACTGATAAAAGTATATTTCACCTGATGCGATATGCATAGCTGAATCAGCGCATTCAATCTGCATATCCCAATAGCATAAGAATTCCAGAAGCTTTACAAGCCTAAACTTTCTTGATCAAATGATATATAAACCTACCCAAGTATAAGATTTCCCTGCATAATAAATCAGCACTGTAAACGCTCTGATTGTATGACCTCTTTCGTTCTGATTTTCCAGATTTTTGTTTGTATTGGCTTAGGCTATTTTGTAGCACCACATTTATCTCCGTCGCTAAAAAAATTCGTCTTTAAAATTCTTCCCTATTTTTCTTATATTTTACTGGTCAGTGTTGCCTTTGAACTGACTCAGGCACTGAATCATATTCAGAATCCAGCAACCATCTTGCCACCTGCGCTACTCATTGCATTTACCACGTCAATTGGTTCTTTTTTCATTTGTTTAATGACCTATAAGCTGATTGATCGGCAAAGTGTGCAAGGAAAAATCTCACTGCACCTGTTTCTCAATGCGCTAAAGAATATTGGCAAAGCCTTTCTGGCCTTGGCGGCCGGGATTGGCTTGGGGATGCTCATTCAAAGCTTAGACCTGCAGATCGCCTTTAATAGCTGGTATTTATTACTGATCTTTATTTTCTTGATTGGCGTTGAGCTGGCCTTTACTCAATTCGATCGTAGCTGGTTAAGCTGGAGAATTTTACTGGTGCCTGTGGCTGCATTCATCGGATCTTGTCTGGCAGCAATTCTGAATTATTTTATTCTATCGAAGCATTACAGCCTAAATGAAGTCATGGCCCTAGCACAAGGTTATGGCTGGTATTCAATGTCTGGGATTTTATTTACCGAACTGCACTCGGCCAAACTGGGAGGTATTGCCCTGTTAACCGATCTATTTAGGGAAATTTTTGCAATTTTATTGATGTATTGTCTAGGTTGGCGCTTTCCACGCTCGGCGATTTCCAGTGCGGGTGCGACTTCAATGGATGTGACGCTTGCGATGGTGAAACAGTCATGTGGCACACATTATGTCCCACATGCCATGATGAGTGGATTGATTCTATCGCTGCTCGCACCACTCTTGATCAGTTTATTTCTTAGTATGAGGTTTTAACCTTCGACTTCATTAAATCGAAGCCAAAATTGATTTCAACATCTCAGTCGGTTTTTCCGCTTTAGTGATTGGACGACCTATCACTAAATGCGTTGAACCATCAAGGATTGCCTGTTTTGGGGTTACAATACGTTTTTGGTCATCCGCATTTGAACCCTCTGGACGAATACCCGGAGTCACCAATGCAAACTGCTGACCTAACAGATCACGAAGGATTTTCGCTTCTTGGGCTGAACACACCACACCATCCAGTCCACTTTCCTGCGTAAGTTTGGCTAAACGCTTCACCTGTTCAACTGGCTCGATATCCAGACCGATATCGAGTAAATCTTCACGTCCCATTGAGGTTAAAACAGTCACTGCAATCAGTTGAGTCTGATAGTTACCTGCTTTCAATCGCTCAACACAGGTTTCCATCATCTTGCGGCCACCTGAAGCATGCACATTGACCATCCATACCCCTAAGTCGGCAGCAGCACATACCGCTTGAGCTGTGGTATTGGGAATATCATGGAATTTTAAATCAAGAAAAACGTCAAAACCTTTGTCTTGCAAGTTCTTCACAATTGATGGGCCTTCATGAGTAAAAAGCTCTTTGCCAACTTTTACACGGCAAAGTGACGGATCAAGCTGATCA
Organism: Acinetobacter courvalinii; assembly: GCF_014635545.1. Classification (GTDB taxonomy): domain Bacteria; phylum Pseudomonadota; class Gammaproteobacteria; order Pseudomonadales; family Moraxellaceae; genus Acinetobacter; species Acinetobacter courvalinii. Next base: position 998,841 of record NZ_BMDA01000001.1, on the reverse strand, counting down.
ACAATTGTTAAGGCGTCATATTGGCTTTTTGCGTCTAGGGCAACAATAATACTCACGAATCTAGTTCCATCACATAAAAATCAGTTAATTATAAAGTGATTCACCCCATGAACAAAGTAACAATCTACGCATAATGCAAAAAAGACTTTATAGCACAGGGAAATCATCGCTATCTTTGTTCAGAGATCAGGATGGCTCTGGTATCCGCTTGTAAAGCTTCAAAGATATGCGGTTGATCGGCAGGATAACAAATGTAGTCTCCTTCATTAAGCAAGATCGGCTCGGAAATTAAGCCGACTCTGGCCTGACCTTTCATAATCACAATATGCTCAATGCTGCCGATAGAATGCGGCTGACTACAACGCGGTTCACCAGGTTGGGTGGTGAGCATATACACATCTCGTCGGGCACCCGTTGGGCAATTGGCCAATAGAATAGCCTGATAATGGGCAATTTCAGATGAAACGGATGGCCCTTCACCAAAACGTATGACTTGAGTTTGTGCAATATTACTTTCCATTAACTTGGCAAATGGAATATCCAAAGCCACACACAAGGCCCATAAGGTTTCCAGACTTGGATTGCCTTGTGCGGCCTCCAATTGCGATAAGGTTGATTTGGCTATACCTGCACGACGTGCGACCTCAGCCAACGACAATCCTGCTTTTTGTCTCTCTCTTTGCAATCCTTTTGCAACAATTTCAATTGGCAACGCCATAACCCACCATAAAAAACGAATGTTCGTTTTGACGAACGATATAAGATTAATCTATTATAACGTACGGTCGTTTGATATAGAAAACAAAGATGCAAGATAAACAGCGGTATCACTTAATCAAAGCCATTATTCTCATCTCGGTCGCAACAGGAATTGTCGGAATTTCTCTCGGCTCGGTTGCGGCCAGTTTTAACCTGCCCATGTGGATTCCTTTAGCGCTTTCCTTAACGGTACTGGCAGGTGCAGCGGAATTTACTTTTATTGGCATGATTGCGACAGGAGCCAATCCGGTATTTGCAGCATTCACAGGCATACTTATCAATTTGCGTCATTTACCTTTTGGATTATCTGTCGCAACCTTCATTGAGAAGAATGTCTATCACTTTATTGCCTGTCATATCATGAATGATGAAAGTGTCATGTTCGGGCTAAGTCAGCAGGAAGCACATTTAAAGAAATGGGCTTACTGGATGTGTGGTGTAGGTATCAGCATACTTTGGCCGCTCGGCGTGTTTACTGGTTATCTGTTGAGTAAAAATATTCCGGATATTTATGTCTTTGGTATTGATGCAGCATTCCCGGCCATTCTTTTTGCCTTGATTTTGCCCATGCTCAAGAATAAGACCACACGCAATCGGGTATTTCTGGGTACCTCCCTTTCCCTAGCTTCTATTCCCTTACTTCCAACAGGCCTTCCTGTTTTAGTGTCTATGCTTGGTTTAATGTTAGGTCGGAAAACGAAATGAAATACAGTGAGAGTTATATATTTATCGGCGTTGTCGTTCTTGCTTTAGGGACCTATCTGATCCGTTATTCAGGCTTTTATCTGGCAAATCGCATCGAGATTAAAGAACATCATAAGCAGTTACTGGCAGATTCTGCCTGTGTTTTGCTGTTCACCTTAGCGGTATTCAATACCCTTTTTACGGAAGCCCATTTTAGCGGGATCAGCAAAATAATAGGTGTTTCGGTTGCGATCATTTTTGCATGGAAAAAATATTCGCTTATTGTGGTAATTTTAGTGGCGATGCTGCTTACGGCTACGTTGAGATATTTGGGTCTGCCATAAAACAAAAAAAGCTCTTTAAATGATAAAGAGCTTTTAAATGCCTTATACAATCATCAAGATCTTATAAGGCTGCAATATAAAGATTATAACGGATTACGTGGATGGCTTTCCGGGTTAATATCCAGAATGGTTTTCTCATGTCTTACATTTGCAGCAGCTTCTGCGGCAGCTTGCTGTGCAAGTTGAATTTGCTCTTTACGTAGATGATCGATATCTTTACGTAATCGCTTAATTTCCCAACTGGTTTGGAAAACGCGGAAAACCTGGACGCCAAGAAGGAGCCCAACAACAATACCTAAGACCAAAGTCAATAAAAGTAATAACCCCAAACGCATTGCTGGAACTTGAGTAAATAACAAGTCTACTTGTAGCTCAGCTGGGTTTTGAAGCACCAAAGCAAGTGAATAACCAAAAATGGCAACGAGTAATGCAATTAGAACATAACGCATAAAGACCTCAATACTTATTCAGCAGATTCGTTTACTGCGTCACGAAGTGCCTTACCAGGTTTAAAGTGTGGAACTGCTTTTGCTGCAACATCAACCGACTTACCTGTTTTAGGGTTACGCCCTAAACGCGGCTCACGATGATGCAAAGCAAAACTACCAAAACCACGAATCTCAATACGATCACCGCTTGAAAGTGCTTCGATCATTTGATCAATCATAATCTTAACTGCGTCTTCAACTAAAGGTTCAGCCAAGTGTGGGTTTTTAAGCGCAATCCGTTCAATTAAATCAGATTTATTAAGTGCTTCAGTAGTCATTGATGACCTCTTTAATTATTGCTACTTCCAATGTTTTTAATAATAACCTGTTTAAATACAAAACGGTAGCGCAGTACATGATTACTACGCTACCGTTTACAGTATTTTTGTATAAAAAAGTACGTCTCTGTTACAAGAAACGTACTTTTTAACAAATTACTTCATTTGAGCTTTAATTAAGTCACCAATAGTCTTAGGACCATTGCTTTCTGCAGCTTGAGTCGCAGCAGCTTGGCGAGCATTGTTCACAGCTTCTTTCTCTTCAGCTTCGTCTTTCGCTTTGATAGACAAGTTGATAGAGCGAGATTTGCGATCAACGTTGATGATCTTCGCTTCAACTTCTTGACCAACTTCTAGGAATTTAGTCGCATCTTCAACGCGGTCACGGTTGATTTCAGAAGCTTTAAGTGTTGCTTCGATGTCATCAGCTAATTTAACTGTAGCACCTTTAGCATCAACAGCAGTTACAGTACCTTTAACTAAAGCACCGCGCTCATTCGCAGCCAAGAAGTCATTGAATGGATCGCTGTTTAATTGCTTGATACCAAGGCTGATACGGTTACCTTCAGCGTCTACAGACAAGATAACTGCTTCAACTGTGTCGCCTTTCTTGTAACGACGAATCGCTTCTTCGCCTTGTTCGTTCCAAGAAATATCAGACAAGTGAACTAAACCGTCGATACCACCGTTTAAGCCGATGAAGATACCGAAGTCAGTGATTGACTTGATTGTACCAGAAACTTTTTCGCCTTTTTCATGTGCTTTAGCAAACTCTTCCCATGGGTTAGCACGAGTTTGTTTGATACCCAATGAAATACGACGACGTTCTTCGTCAACTTCAAGAACCATAACATCAACTTCGTCACCGATCTGAACAACTTTAGATGGGTGGATGTTTTTGTTCGTGTGGTCCATTTCTGAAACGTGTACTAAGCCTTCAACGCCTTCAGCGATTTCAGCGAAGCAACCGTAGTCAGTTAAGTTAGTTACACGTGCTTTAACGATAGAACCTTTAGGGTAACGGCTCATGATCGCTAACCATGGATCTTCGCCTAATTGCTTAAGGCCTAAAGATACGCGGTTACGCTCGCGGTCAAACTTAAGTACTTTAACTGTAACTTCTTGACCAACTTCAACAACTTCTGAAGGGTGCTTGATACGCTTCCAAGCCATATCTGTGATATGTAGAAGACCGTCAATACCACCAAGATCAACGAACGCGCCGTAATCAGTAAGGTTCTTGATCGTACCTGTAACTGTTTGACCTTCTTCAAGTTGAGCAAGTAATGCTTCACGGTCAGCTGAAGATTCAGCTTCCATAACTGCACGACGAGATACAACAACGTTGTTACGTTTAGCATCAAGTTTGATTACTTTGAACTCTAACTCTTTACCTTCAAGGTGAGTTGTGTCACGGATAGGACGAGTGTCAACTAAAGAACCCGGTAAGAACGCACGTACAGGACCGATGTCAACAGTGAAACCGCCTTTAACCTTACCAGAGATAACACCAGTAACGATTTCGCCGTCTTCAAAGATTTTCTCAAGTTTAGTCCAAGTTTCAGCACGTTTCGCTTTTTCACGTGATAAAACTGTTTGACCCATACCGTTGTCAAGCGCTTCAACAACTACGTCAACAGTATCGCCAACTTGAACTTCAAGTTCACGTTGTTCATTTAAAAATTCAGCACGGTCAACAACGCCTTCAGATTTAAGGCCAGTGTCAACAGTAACCCAGTCAGAATCGATACTAACAACAGTACCTTGGATGACTGCACCCTTTTCAACGTTGAGGTTTAATTCACTTTCTTCAAAGAGGGCTGCAAAAGATTCGGTCATGATATACCTGATAAAGTCCGCGGTCTTGGATCAGACAAGGCCGGTTTAGTTAAGTTGTTACATTGTCCAAAAAATCTGATCAAGCAATGCTTCAACTGAAAATAAAATGGTCTATCTATTGAATACGGCTATCGATATAGTCCACCATTAACTGAAACACTTCATCGATACCTATTGTAGAACTATCAATGACATACGCGCCTTCAGCTGGCTTGAGCGGAGCAACAGTTCGCTCCATATCTCTTTTATCTCTAGCCTGTATGTTAGATAAAATGTCGCTTATTTTAGCATCAAGACCCATACCCTGCAACTGTTTTACACGACGCGCTGCACGAGATTCAGCCGATGCGGTTAAATAAATCTTGGCTTGGGCTTCTGGAAAAATCGAAGTTGCCATATCACGACCATCAGCCACCAGACCAGGTGGCTGAATAAATGCGCGTTGACGTTCGAATAAAGCTTTTCTCAACTCCGGAACAGCCGCAACTCTAGAAGCGTACTCACCGACCTGTTCGGTACGGATAGTATTGGTGACATCAACCCCTTCCAGAAAAATCAGTGTCGCTGCTGGTGTCGATTTAAATTCAATATCGAGCTGGGTCGCATATTTAACACACTGCTCCAGCTGGGTATCCAGTTGATCGAGTAAGCCATGCTGAAACAAAGACAGCCCAAGTAAACGATATAACGCACCAGAGTCTAATAAACTAAAACCATAATGTGCGGCAATTTTTGCAGCCAATGTGCCTTTACCAGAACCACTTGGACCATCAATCGTAATAATATGAACTGTCATTCCCATCTCTTATGAAGCAACTGATTTGGCTAATTTTGAAAAACCTAGTGTAATCGCTGCTTTGAGTTGTGCAAGAATTAATTTACTTACAAAAGGTGCTTTTGCTGTAAATTCAATCTTATAAGTGACCAAAGTTACAAAAGGTGTGATTTCTTTAAAGTCAATTTGCCCTAAATGGTGTTTTACCAAAGGGTTATTGATCAACTTATATTCAATTCGTTTATTCTCTTCCAATAAGGTGATTTCTTCTTGTAGCGGTTTAATCGGTCCAAATCCCATGCGGCGAACTGAACCGATTCCGTCAGGACGTTCTGGATCAGCCGAATCCTTCACACGAACCACCTGTAACGGTGCAAATGCCTTGTTATAGGTAGCGTGTTTTGACAACAAGTCAAAAACCTCAGAGATCGGTGCATTGAATTCTTTTTTTATCGTGATTGCATTACGCATAACTTCGCCTTTTGATTTTACCCAAAAATATTGGAGGCTTAGTGTGCCACAACTCATGAGACATTTTTAATCATTTAAGGACGTTTTTGACGAACGGATTTTTTTCTTTTCACTTCTTCTCTGTTTGAAAAATTCACTCAGCTGCAAGGAACACTGCGCTTGCAGACATCCTTGTTCAAAAACAAATTTATGATTGTAATAACCACTTTCAAGCAATTGACGGGCACTGACCAGAGAACCAGCTTTGGGCTCTGTAGTAGCAAAAACCACCCGCTTTACCCGTGCATGCACTAGAGCGCCAACACACATGGTGCACGGTTCAAGCGTGACATAAAGCGTGGTATCTTCAGGTAGGCGGTAGTTATTCAATGACGCGCAAGCGGCACGCAACGCCTGTATTTCTGCATGTGCAGTGGGATCTGACAGTTTGATCGGCGCATTGTAGCCCGCACCAATGACCTGCTCATTACTAACCAGAACGGCACCGACAGGAATTTCTCCCTGTGATACCGCTAATGCAGCCTGCTCATAGGCAAGCTGCATCCAGTATTCATCATTATGATTTTCTACAGTCATGGCAACTTAAGCAATTACGCCATAGTGCTTTAATAACGCATTCCAGCTCTCAATATTGGTTACAGGCGCACAGTCAGCCAAGATGCCTTTAAGCGTTAACTGTTCAGTTGCTTTCCATTCAGGTGACAAATCTTTATCGACCAGACGGGCGCGCACACCTTCAACAAAATCAGGATGGCGGATTTTCCATTCAGAAATTTGCGCTTCCAGGGCAAATACTTCATCCCAGGCATGACCCTGTTTACCCCATTGCCATAACAACCAGGTAATCGCCGCCGTACTTGGTGAACCCTTTTGCAGGTTCTCACTGGCCTGACGTAACCAGTCACTACTTGCATCACTGAGGCCAATAATCGATTGATAGTCATATTCAAAGCTCTGACCACGACAAACGCTATGAATCACATCAATGGAATTTTGCAACGGCCCTGCAGCAACAGGACGATGTAAGCTATTCAAGGTATCGTCAATGGCACGGAATGCACCCGCTGGATAATGGTTCCAGTCGACATTTAACACTTTTTGCAGCACATTATCACGTTGTGCTTCGCAGATATGCGTCGCCCAACCGACACTGAACGCACCTGCTGCAGTCATGATAGAACCGGTTAGACCTGTAAACAAACCGATTTGACCACGGTCAGCCAGAAAACGGCTTGCACCGACATCTGGATATAAACCAATATTGATTTCAGGCATTGCCAGACGCGAATAAGGCGTTACCAGACGGAAAGGTGCTGCCATAAACAGGCCAAGACCACCACCCATGACATAGCCTTCGCCCCAAACCACAATTGGCTTTGCATAATTATGTAACAATAAATCCAGTGCATATTCTTGCTGGAAAAACTGGTTTGCTGTTTCTACTTCCTTATTGATGACAAGCTGACGTAATTTACGCACATCCCCGCCTGCACAGAAAGCCTTTGGTGTGGTCGAATCGAACCAGATTGCCTTGACAGTTTCATCTTCATGAAAATGTTCAAATACTTTCAGTAGCGCACTTACAATCGGTTCATCTAAAGCATGTAATGATTTAGGGCGATTAAGACGAATGATTCGCCAGCCATTTTGTGCATGTTCAATAACCAAATCAGGATGATAGCTATTTAAATCGGGAGAAGTCATTATGCGTCCAATTGCCAGTCTATAGGCTCAATGCCATGTTGTTTCAAATATTGATTGGTTTTAGAAAATACTTTGCAGCCAAAGAAACCACCACGGTTTGCAGCAAGTGGTGATGGGTGAGCTGCACTAAGCACAAGATGCTTGTTACGATCGATACGTTGCCCTTTACGCTGTGCATAAGCACCCCATAAAATAAACACGATATGTTCACGCTGCTCATTCAATACATCAATGACCGCATCGGTAAAGTCTTCCCATCCCTGTTTTTGATGTGAAGTGGGCTGTCCTGCTGCCACTGTCAGTACACTGTTAAGCAATAACACGCCCTGTGCTGCCCATTTACTCAAGTCACCATGACGAGAAACCGGAACACCTAGATCGGTATTTAATTCGTGAAAAATATTACGCAAAGACGGAGGCAATGCAACCCCTCTTTGTACAGAAAAACTTAAACCGTTGGCCTGATTCGGACCATGATAAGGGTCCTGTCCCAAAATCACGACCTTTACTGCATTTAACGGTGTGGTATTTAATGCATTAAAAATCTGTTTGCTTGGGGGATAAATGACTCTTTCTGCGAGTTTTTCTTGTTGTAAAAACTCACGTAAATTATCCATTTTAGGACTCAGAAGAAACTCTGACAATGAGATTTTCCAAGACTCGTCCAACTGAACTTTATTAAGTTTGTCCTGTTGCTGTTCAGTAAATTGCATCAACATTCCTTGAAATAGATTCTTTTATTTAAGTGAAAATTACTTAAATATTAACTTGTAATTCTACATTCGGATTCTGGAATTTTGTTCCTTTTTTCAGGTTTTCATACATCTGAACATCACTCCATTCAGCCTGTACCTGCTCTGAAAAGACAATCTGTTCCAGACTCAACTCACCCATTTGTATATTTTCAATATCTTCCTGAAAACTCTGTGCATAGCCCGTATCAGTTTCATGAACAATGACGGAGTAAACCTCAACATCACCTTCACCATTCTGGGTTACGGTTGAATTTAACACTTGCTGGGCGAGAAAGAAAAAGATACGCGAAAACTGTTCTGCCGAAGGCGAAACCGGCAAGGAAATCCAGCGTGCACTAAATGTTTTACATGCATCAATATAAGCAGGATCATCTTTCTGCCAGAAACAAATGGCATGGTCGAAGCTATCATATAGCTCTTTAATCACGCCTTTAAGCAGGCCAAAATCATAAACCATTTGTCCATGATCCAGCTTTGACGCTTTTAATAATAATTCAACTTTATAACTGTGCCCATGAATCGAACGCTTACAACGGTCCGATGTACAGTTACGTACAATATGAGCATTCTCAAACTTAAACAATTTACGAATTAACATGCACCAAGCTAATCTTTATCTGCAAACGGATTTTATTATAAAGCAAAAAAACATGGATTGGGATTGATTTTAAACCTTGTCACCATTTGACAAATCAATCTACACATTTACTGGAAAGGTGAAAGACTTCTTGAATAAACAGTCACTTGCTTATCCTTACGCACCAAAGCACTGGTAAATTGACGCTTCCGTTCGCTTAAAACCACTTCAATCTGTGCGGTAAAATAATTGGATTTACTGTCCAGCAAAGCTGTTGCATCGGCTTTGTTTGCTTCATCTATTCCAGAAAAAACACTTAATTGCCATAAATCATCCACATTATTGAAATAGGTCAGGTTGGCCTGTTTGGTCTTTAATGCTTGTTCAAGTGCTTTGACATCAATCTTTGGATCAATACTGGCCAATAACAGGGCTGGTGCTGTATTCATATTAACCTTGGTGTACTCTGGTAATGCCGTGACATAAGCTTTAATCAAATCATAATTTTTGCCTTCAAAGCCTCTGACCAGCTTCAATTCTTCCACACTATGAAACTTGGTATTTGGTGTCAGATAAGCGGGATCCAAACCTTGATAATAATTACTTTCCGCACCCATCGCACCTGTAGTTTCATCATCAACATCCTGCCAGTCAATCACGGCCTGACTGAGCTCTGCGGGCAGACCAACCCGTTGCAGCAGCTTTTCAAACCAGCGTCTCGAAGCTTCATCTACTTGGGTTCCATCCGCCTTGACCAGATTGTTCAGGTTAAATTTGCCCGATTCATCGACTAACCGCCCCGCAACATAGCCATCATCCACAGGAAATGGCGGCATTGGTTTGGCCCAGTTTTCCTGTAAATGATCAATGCTTTCACCATTATCACTGTCCTGAATCAGCAATTCCGAAAAAAATGCTTCTGCACTTTTGGCATATAGTAAGGACTGATTCTGACGCATCAAATAGCCGGTATTCTCGGCAGTATTGGTCTGTCGTTTGGCAATGGTTGCCGCCAGAATTGTGGCTAAGGCCACCATCACCAGAATGGTTAATAATGCGATGCCATGTTGAGATGAGTGATTTTTCATGGCATTACTGACCGCCCATATCTGAAGTATTATTTAACAGACTATAGATCCACTCATAATCGGTCCCCGCAACCGTTAACTGAATTTTGATACCACGGGGTAATTTCTTCAATTCAGCAATATTACTTGGATCACTGTTTTCAGGCCATTGCGTCAATTCTTGCGGGTTCAATACCGTCAGCTTAAATTGGTCGACATTTTCCAGCAAAGTACTTGAAACAGGTTGTACACGATTGGGAATATTCAGATTCGAATATTTCAGGCGATAGACTTTCTTTTGAGCAGCATCATAGCGATATTCAATACGCTCGTAAGGAGACAAACCCTGTTTCAATGGATCAGAAACACCTGCCTTGCTAAATGCAAAGTGCTGATCATTCAACACCAGCGCCGCTTGCAACTGTCGGCCATCATTAGCAGTTAAAGGAATCATCTGCAGACTGTCTCTTAGCACCTGCTGATAGGCGTCCTGCAAGGCAAATAAATGCATTTCATGCTCGGCATTGCGATCTTTGACTTTTAATAAATAGTCAAAAACTTTCCAGCCCAGCATCGAAAGTACTGCAAAGATTGCAATGGCAACCAATAATTCGACCAGGGTAAATGCGCGTGTGTATTTCATTGTGTTCTGGCCTTTGCAGGATAGTTAAAGAACACAAGATTGGTAATGCCCGCTTCGACCTTGCCTTGTTCATCATTAAATAAGCTGACTTGCAACTCGATGCGCTGGATCTTCGGGCTAATTGTCGATTGTGCTTTTTTATCTATTTGCCACGTTTCACCTTGAGATGTGATTTGCTTGGATTGCGTACCGTCCAGCCACTCCTGGTTCATTTCCATCATCGCCACTTCATTCATCGCCACAAATTGTGCTTTGGTTCTTAAAATGGCATTCGATGTTGACTGGGTGTATTGCATTGCGACCTTGGTTAACGCAATTGCTGCAACTGCGAAGATCGCCAGCGCCACCATCACTTCAAGTAAGGTAAATCCTGAGCGAGGATGAGTGAAACAACGTTTCACCCTGAGAAGCCCAGCTTCGCAAGAAGACGGAGAGCTATGCTCGATGTGAACACGATTAAATCGAGCAACGCTCGGCCCTGCTGCAAGACCGAAAGCTATGCTTGAGGTGCAAGCTTTCTGTGCTTTCACAAGACAAAAAGCATTTTCTGGAAGACCTGTTAAAGACTTAATTTTCATTGACCTTACCCAAATGATCCAGCTCTAACTCATGTCCAATCGGCTGTTGCTCATAATAAAACTGGATTCGAACAGGTTTGGCTTCACCGTTTCCGAACCAGATGAGTTGAGGCGCCTTACCCCCCAGCAAATCTTCATTTTTGGCTTTGTTATAACTTGCTGTATCTAAACTTTGAATCGTTAAAGAAACATTATTGGGCAATTGACGGGTCTTAAATTCTTTATAGAGTTGCCAGGTGCGATCAGCCTGCTGAATCTGTTCACGGCTCTGGTCATGATATTCAAACAAGTTATAACTAAAAGGTGCGACATCTGTTGCATTTTGAGTATTTAAGGCAAAGACTTTGGCCTGATCAGTCGCTTCTTTATTGATTTTCTTCAGATCAAGAATAAACATCTCTCGGGCTTGCATGGCCCTGCGCTGGTCAACGCCACCGATATTCAAAACCACGAGAGATGCCATGATCGTCATAATCACGATCACCACCATCACCTCAATCAGGGTAAAGGCTTTTTGCGAATGCTGTGGTGATCTCATGCGTTTTTCAACTATGCAAGAACAGGTTCGACCAGCTTCGGCAATGCCAAAGCCTGCTCAATATAAGCAACACGTAAAGTGTCTCGAGAACCTAAATAGCGTTGATAAAAACTCGAATTCAGAATCACCGCTGCGCCATAGGTCAGAGACCAGATTGAAGCAAGATAATCACGTGTCGTCATGGTACTGTTTATATCCAGTAAATAACTTTCCGTCATACGGATAATGATACGCAGACGCTGCCTACGCACTTTATATAATTCACTGAATAATAATTGAATACCTTGTCCTGTAGTAGAAAGCCGTTCTTCGATCTGATGAAAGAGCGCAGTACGCTCCGGATGATGTAAATGGTGCAACATAAAGAAAGCCAGATGTTCAGGAAATGCTTTTTCGGTATCCTGAATCATTTCCAGCAACATGCGCTCATTACGAATAATCAGCAACATATAGAGTTCATCTTTACTTTGAAAGTGCTTATATAACGTGCCCTTTGCAAGATCCAGCTCGGCAGCCAACGCATCCAGCGTCATGCCTGCCTCACCATTTTCTAATAGGAGTTGCTCCGCGATTTGAAAAATTAATACTTCTCGTGCTCTAAACTGAGCTTGACGATCCATTTTCACGTAATAACTCTCTTTCCTAGTACAACAAAAACCGTTTATTTCAAATTTAAGAGATTTTCAAAATTTTGTGTTGTAATCATGCCAATCTCTTCAACCGATTTATCATATACATCACTTAATGCTTTTGCTACAAAAGGAACATATTTCGGTTCATTGCTTTTACCGCGATAAGGCACTGGCGCTAAGTAAGGACTATCCGTTTCGATGAGCAAGCGATCAAGCGGTACCTGTTTAGCCACATCACGCAAGTCCTGCGCATTTTTAAAAGAAACAATTCCGGAGAAAGAAATATAATAACCACAATCCAGAACAGCTTTTGCTGTTTCCCAATCCTCGGTAAAACAATGCAAAATACCATGGGTAGACTGCTCTGCACGAATAATATCAATGGTATCGTGCTTGGCTGCACGGGTATGCACAACCACAGGCTTTTTCACGATTTTTGAAGCTTCAATGTGTCGCGCAAAGCAACGTTTCTGTTCTTCAACAAAATCCGTACTGTGATAATAGTCCAGACCGGTTTCACCCAAAGCCCACACTTTATCGGACTGTGCCAGATTGACCAGATAGTCTGTTGTTGCACGCGCCATGACCTGTTCATCCTCACAGGGATGAACACCCACCGAATAGCCAATGTCTTTATGGCGGGCAGCAATTTCTGCCAGCTTGACATGATCTTCAAGATCAACCGAAATTCCCATGAATTTCGACACACCGGCAAGACGGGCTTGTTCCAGTGCCTGATCCAAGTCGCCTTCATAAGGACTTAAATCCAGCATGGTTAAATGGCAATGCGTATCAACAAACACTCTTCTATCCTATTTACTTCATTACTACATGGTATAACTTGGGCGATCCAGACCTTTAGATCCCGCCAGCAATTTCTCAGCTTCATTTTTATAATACACGCCTTTTTCACCTGCGAGCTGTATGGCAAAACCTTGTGGCTTAAAATGCGTCTGTTTATGCGAAATCCAGATCACTTTTCCCGTTAATGGAATCTTTTGCGCTTGCTCCGGCAGTGTGGCCAGTACAAAAACCTCCTGTCCCATTTTTACTGCTTGCTTGGTTGGCACAAATAAACCACCGCCTTGGACAAAAGGCATATAGCTGGATTGTAAGGTCGCTTTGTCTGGAATATTGACCTGTATAATTCCGCCCATCATTTGTGGTTGCATAACTTTCCCCTGTTCAATACTAAATCATTAAAATACAGAACGTGTACTTGCGATTTATCTATAAAACTTCAAACGATATTTATCGGATTTATAGCATCATCTTTCATCTTCGTTCATTTAATATGTATACGTCTTTTATGACTGAATTATAGAAAACAATCCAGCAAACAACAAATGATGTTTAGGAAAATTGTGTTTTAAATACAGAAAATGAAATTTATTTACCGCTTTCCGGATCATGCACGCGTTTGGTTTAGAATAGATGACAATTGAAAAGAAATGACATGAAATTTAAGGACTTGATTAAAAAACCGCTGTCATCAGCGGTTTTCAATTCAATCATGCAAAATAAAGTGGTTTATTTTTCAGTACACTTATAATCAAAGTCTAATTTACTGATCATTTGATCAGTATTTCTGGCAATGACCGAAATATTATTGGCTCCAGCTTCAATATAGAATTTGCCACTAAACTGACTGACACCTGAACCTCGGACATGATTAAAAGAATAACTGTACACACATTCGTAAGCCTGTGACCCTGTATTGGAGGCATTAATCTGAAAAGACGACCCATTAATATTTGAAACGAACTTGGGTTCAGCCACTGCCATAGCTGGTAAAAGCATACAAGACAATGCAATCGCGATAGATTTGTTTTTCATCTCGATATTCCTTATTTTTTAATATTATTGTGAAGTGTTTCACATTTTATATTCTTTTTTGATCAAGGATTAAAGAGCAATGTACATTTTAGATACAATTTTTATATAAATCTCGCCAAGCAGGATAAGGTATTTATTTTAAAACATTTCCTTTACCCTGCTGTTTTACTTAGATCAGAAATCAGCAGAATGATTTAGATAAACTCAAGCCACATTCATGAGCTGAATAAACAACTCATCCATGACCAGTTGTGTTTGAACATTCTGCTCAACCATGCGTTTTTTCTGTTGTAAGTCCGAATAGATGGTAAACAGCTGCTCAAGGTTATAACACTCAACCAGCTGACTAAAATCCAGATCATCATTCTTAAGTGACTGATTGAGTTTCAAACTCACCAAATCCCCCAGCAGATATTCAAACATAGTCAAGAATTCAGAAAAACTGAGCTCTTTCGACCACTTATTTGAGTAATGCAAAGGCATGTTTTTTTCCCCAACCAACTTCAGCCAGTCGGCAAGAAAGAGAGTACGTTTCTGCAGCCAGTCACTTTTTTCAATTTCAATCGCGGTCAGCGGCATATCATTAGCAAGATTTAATAATAATGACACTTGTTGCGATGAAATTTCTGGAATTTGCTGTTTGACAAAAGTCTGCGCATCCTCAAGCGTTAAACGATCTAATGCAAAATGCTGTAATCGACTGCGAATGGTAGCGGGTAATTTCAAATAATGATCAGCAAGTAAAATTAATACGACGCGCTCGCCGGGTTCTTCCAGTGTTTTCAATAAAGCATTTGCCGAAGCCGTGTTTAAGGCTTCTGCAGGCTCGATGACCACAACACGCCAGCCTTCCCCGGTTTGTTGCACAAATGGCAGTAGATCGCGTATTTTCTCGATCTTGATTTTTGCGTTTTGTTTTTTATTTTCTTCGTCTGTGGTGATATGTACATAATTCGGATGCGTATCCGATTTCAGCCACTGACAGCTAATACATTCACCACAAGCCGCTTGCGCCTGTTTATTTAAACAAAGCACCCAAGCGACAAAACGTTCTGCAAACTCTTTTTTGGCGCAGCCTTGTTTGCCATAAAACAGTAGCCCATGTCCAAGATGAGGAAATCGTGTACTGAGCAGTTGCCAGGTCTGTGCATGCCAAGGATAAAGGGTTTTTTTGTGTGTATCGACCATCATCTTATTCAAATGCACTCACAGGTAGAGTATTGAGACGATCTAAATCTGCCTGTGTGTCTACGCCCGGGGGTAAATTCGCTTCTGCAACATCAATGGCAATACGATGGCCATTTTCCAAAACCCGTAATTGCTCAAGGCTTTCCAGCTTTTCCAGATTGCCCTGTTCCCACGTCACATATTCTTGTAATAATTTCACACGGTAAGCATATAAACCTAAATGGCGAAATGCCTGAGTATGTAATGTAGATACGGCTTGCTTGGCGCCATCACGATCATAAGGAATAGTCGCACGACTGAAATAAAGCGCCTCATTACGCTTATTCATCACCACTTTAACGATGCTGTCACGTTGAAATTCATCTAATTGATGAATCGGTTCACACAAGGTCGACATTGAGCATTGCGGATGATCAAGCAAAAGCTGTGTGACCTGCTGTACCAGTTGAGCTGGCAATAAAGGTTCATCCCCTTGTACATTGACAATCACATCATCTGCTGCCCAGCCCTTAATGCGCGCAACCTCACTTAAACGATCGGTACCAGAGGGATGTTCAGGATGGGTTAGAACCACATCTACGCCTTCTGCCTGACAGACTGCTGCAATACGCGGATCGTCTGTTGCAACACATAAATCATCAAAACCAGCAACTTTTTTCGCCTGATCCACCACACGCAAAATCATTGGTCGGCCATGAATCAGGAGTAAGGGTTTTCCTGGCAAACGAGAGCTCGCAAAACGAGCAGGAATAACAATATGCTTCATGATAGATCTCTAAGAAATTTGAATGCCAACCTGTTTTAATTGCTGTTTTAACAACTCATAACAGTCAGGCGATAATACGGCTTCGACGGGGACCACCCAGATCGGAATATTAAATTCAGGATGTTGCTTTAATAATGCCTTAAATTTTACCGCATCTTTTTCAGTGGTAATGATTGCATCAGGATTATCAAAGCTTAGATCAGCGATTTCATAATCATGATGATCGGGAAATTCATGTGCCTGATACTGGTTAACATCTAACTTGTTCAAGGTCTGATAAAACCGTTGAGGAAAACCAATGCCGACCACCGCATTAAAATATTGCTTTGGATCGAACCAAGGCGTATCCAGATGAGGATTGAGCAGATAAGGCTGACCCACTTCCAGATGCATATTCTGCCGAGGTTGTGCCGCTTTGGTATGTTCAATCACCGTACTGTGGTTTAAGCGAGATTTAGGCTCTCTTAAATAACCTTCTGGCAATAGTTTCTCATTGCCCAGACCACGATGCTGATCCAGCACAATCCATTCTATATCGCGAGCTAGAGCCCAATGCTGTAAACCATCATCACTAATAATCAGATCAAGCTGCTCATTTTGCAGTAAGAGTTCAATTGCAGCCTGTCGATTGGGACCAACAGCCATAGGCACCTGAGTCGACTGGACGATCAGACAAGGTTCATCGCCAGCAATATCAGGTTCGGATGTTTGGCTAACCAAAAGCGGAAACGGCCCTTCAGCTCCATAACCCCGACTAATTACACCGACCCGAACACCCTGCTGTTGCAAGTATTTGACCAACTGGATCAGCAAAGGAGTTTTGCCACTACCGCCGACCGTGATATTGCCAATCACCATGATCGGAACAGGTGCTTTATAGACTTTTTTTAATCCACTTTTATAAAGTGCCTGATTGGTACAGAAGCCCAATCGATACAACCATGACAGTGGGCGCAACACCACCAACCATGAAGCCTGTTCATTCCAAGCATCCTGTATACGTTGCGCCATCGACATGCTTAGTCTTCCTCAAAATTGCGTTGATGTAATTGATAATACATACCATGCTTGGCCAACAGCTCAGCGTGGGTACCTTGCTCAATAATCTGGCCTTTATCCATTACCACAATCAGATCGGCATTCTCAACGGTGGATAAACGATGGGCAATCACGATGGTAGTACGACCTTGCATTGCTTCATCAAATGCTTGCTGGATAAAATATTCAGACTCATTATCCAGTGCACTGGTTGCTTCATCAAGAATCAAGATTGGCGAATCTTTAAGAATCGCACGGGCAATCGCAATACGTTGACGCTGACCACCAGAAAGGTTTAGACCCTGCGCCCCCAGAATGGTGTCATAGCCTTGTGGCAGATTCATGATAAAGTCATGGGCATAAGCTGCTTTTGCTGCCGCAATCACCTGCTCATCACTTGAATCCTGTAATTGGCCATATGCAATATTGTCACGTACTGAACGGTTAAATAGTACAACCTGCTGATTCACTGTGGCAATTTGAGAGCGTAAATAAGCCAGCTCAATTTCTTTGACCGCAATGCCATCATAATAGATCTGACCTTCACTTAGCTCTTGAAAACGTGGCAACATGTTAACCAATGAGGTTTTACCTGCACCAGAACGCCCCACCAGCGCGACCGTTTGGCCTGCTTTTATGGTTAAAGACAAATCTTTAATGGCATGAGTACCATCTTCATAACGTAAGTTGGCATGATCAAATTGGATATTGCCTTTTAAAACCGGTTTCAACTGACCATTATTCACTTCTTCAGGTAAATCTAATAACTCAAATACCGAGTGTGCTGCAGCCAGACCGCGTTGCAGTTTTTCATTGATATCGGTCAAATTCTTGACTGGTTTAGAGATCAGGCCCGCAGCGGTAATGAATGAAATGAATTCACCCGCAGAGGTATCACCAAACACCTGTGGACGGAGTGCCAACCAGAGGATGATTGCCATCGCCATCGACAACAACAGCTGAATGATTGGGCTGTTAATATTTTGCACCACAACCATTTTCAGGCCGCGACGTAAGTTTTCCTCAGAAGACTTATAAAAACGCTTCTGCTCAAATTCTTCGCCAGTAAAGCTCTTTACCACCGAGTTTGCAGTAATGGTTTCTTGTACCACATGGTTTACATCACCCATGGTATTTTGCACCTGAATCGAGAGCTTACGCATCTTCTTCGATGCGATTCTGACCAGAATACCAATAAACGGCATGAAAACCACGATACACAGGGTTAAGCGCCAGTTGGTATAAAGTAAATAACTCAACAGGCCAAGAACAATCAGACCGTCTTTAATCAAGGTCTGCAAAGACTCAGAGGACGCTGCGGTAAGCTGCTCAACGTTATACATCAGCTTTGCGCTGATATGACCAGCACTGTTATCGAGATAATACTGAGCTGGTAGTCTTAAAAGCTTTGCATAGACTTCCTGACGAATACTGAATACCAGACTACGTGAAATCACCGCAGAGAAATATCCACCGAGGAACAAACCCACGCCACGGAAGAACATAAGTAAGACAATCAGTGCAGGAAACCAGTCCAGATTCTCTCGACTACCATTTTGAATTGCATCGATAATGTATTTCAGCAACTTTGCCACAGAGACTTCTGTGGCAGCATTGATACCAAAACCAAGCAAGACAAATAAGGCAACGCCCCAATAAGATTTTAAATATGATATTAAGCGGACATAAACCTTAAAATCTTGATTCACTCAGTAAAACCTCTAGTTGGAACTTTAGTGCTGATATTGACGTTGACGAAGCCGAGCTGACCAGCCACATCCATCACCCGAATCACATCTTGATGAGTGGCTTTTGCATCAGCAGCAATAATAAACATCAAATCGCGACGATCTTGTGCCACCTGCTTGATGGCCGTACTTAAATCAGCAATATCTTTACTGGATAAAGCCTGGCCATTCACAGAATAATGCCCTGTGGAGTCTACCATGATTTCAATTTTATGATCGAACTGTTTAGGTGGAACACCTTGCGCATCAGGCAGTGTCAGATTTATACGACTTTGCTGACTAAAAGTCGTGGATAATAATAAAAACACCAAAATAAATAACAAACAGTCAATCATTGGTGTCAAATTAATATGAATATCTTCAACTTGAGAACGTTTAAATTTCATGATGCCACCCCGGCTCAGCTTGCGCGACGGTGTTCTTGTAAAGGAGACGCTTTTTTATAGAAAAGCGCAGCATGAAACAAAGTCGATTGCTGTTCCAGCTCTGCAATATATTCATGCACGACACGTTGAAAATAACGATAGGCAATCATGGCAGGAATCGCAATCAGCATCCCCACTGCTGTGGTAATCAAGGCTTTTGAAATGCCGGGCATCATCATGCTGGCATTACCCGCAGAGCCCACATCAATCACCAGGAAAGATTCGATAATTCCCAGCACCGTACCCAGTAAACCCAGTAAAGGTGCTATTGCACTTAAAGTCCCAAGAAAATTAATATTTTTTCCGAGTGCGCCGATCTCTTGTGAAGCAGTTGCTTCCATTTGTGCACGTGCAAATTGTTCACCTTGTGTCCGATGATCATAACCTGCTTTTAAAATACGTCCGAGTGGACTTTTTAAAGCTTCATCTTGCTCAAGCTGGGCAATTACCGTGTCAGCATCTGTTGCATTGACCAGTAAGGCCTGAGGTAAAACTTGTGATCGCTTTAAACGAATATAGCGTTCAATCGTAATCGCAACCGTAAAAATTGATGACAGAATAAGGGGCAGCATTAACCAGCCACCCGCTTTCACAAGTTCCCACATATTATTCCCCAATAATATTTAAAATATAAAAGGACGTATCCTAAATATTAGTTAGGTAAACAAATATTGAGGATTCCATCCAACTCATCCAATGAGTGATAGTGAATGACCATTTTTCCTTTACCTTTCTGGTTATGGTCAATTTTGACATTTGCTCCGAAACGCTCTGAGAGTTTCTGGGTCAATTGTTCAATGTCAGGAGAAAGCCGCGCCTTTTCCTTTTCAGGTTTTGGTTCACTCCACTCACGTACTAACTGTTCAGTTTGACGTACCGACAAGCCTTTTTCAATCACGATTTGCGCCACTGAAATCTGGTCTTTGGTTTTTAACGCAAGAATGGCACGTGCATGTCCCATATCGATTTGACCCTGTTGCATCAGGTCTTTAATCGGATCAGCAAGGCTTAAAAGGCGTAATAAATTACTGACCGTGGTACGCGCCTTGCCAACGGTATCAGCGATTTCCTGATGACTTAAACCAAACTCATCATGGAAACGCTGTAGAGCCATTGCCTGATCAATTGGATTTAAATCCTGACGCTGAATGTTTTCAATTAACGCCAAGGCAATCGCCACCTGATCATTCAGATCACGGACAATTGCCGGAATTTCAGTCAGACCAGCCAATTGCGCTGCGCGCCAACGACGCTCACCGGCAATAATTTCGTATGGATGCTGCTCATCCTCAACAGGACGAATCACAATCGGTTGCATGACACCATGTTTTTCAATCGATGCTGCAAGCTCTTGTAGATCTTGTTCCTGAATAAAGCGACGTGGCTGATATTCACCACGCTTTAATAAATTGACATCAATCTGCTTGAGTTGACCATGGTCCAAGGCCTGTGCTTCAAGTTGCAATTTCTCTTTCTGAATTGAACCTAATAGCGCATCTAAACCACGACCTTTAGCCAATCCGCGTTTTTTGATGCTCATACAGCACTTCCTTTTTTCACTTTACTTTTCTTCAATATTTCTGCAGCGAGATTCAAATATGAAACTGCGCCTTTAGAACTTTTCTCAAAATAGATCACAGGTAAACCATGAGCTGGCGCTTCCGCCAAACGGATATTCCGCGGAATCACGGTCTCGTATAGTTTTTTACCAAAATATTGCTCTAACTCGGCAGACACATCACGTGTCAATGCGTTACGAGCGTCATACATGGTACGTAACACCCCTACAATTTCCAAGTTTGGATTCAGAGCTTTTTGTATTCGGTCAATGGTTTGTGTCAGGTCAGCCAAGCCTTCCAGTGCATAGTACTCACATTGCATTGGAATAATCACGCCATTCACGGCAGCCAAAGCATTGACTGTAATCAGACTTAAGCTTGGTGCGCAATCAACAATAATATAGTCAAAAGCAGAAGCGACTTCTTGCAGTGCATTTTTCAGAATAAATTCACGTCCTTCCTGCTCTGCAATTGCCAGTTCCACCCCAGCAAGTTCACGGTTCGCACCTAAAACCTTATAACCGACTTCTGCTTTTTGAATTGCAGTTTCAACCGGCACTTCACCCAGCAACACATCTGTCACCGAGTACAGTAAATCATTCTTTTGAATGCCAGACCCCATGGTGGCATTCCCTTGTGAGTCCATATCAACCAACAAGACACGTTTTTTCAAGATCGCCAAAGAGGCAGCAAGATTGACTGCTGTCGTGGTTTTCCCTACACCACCTTTTTGGTTTGCAATCGCAATAATTTGAGCCATGATTACCCTTAATATTTTTATTGAATACGTTGAAGTAAAAGTAAATGACGTTGTTCATCTAATCTCGGGACACGAAGTTCAATGATCTTACATGAATACTCATTTTTCATTTGCTCAATTTCATCAGCTGGAATCAAGCCTTTCATTGCAGCAATAATACTCTGCTCATGCATATATGGTTGTGCTGCATCGACAAAGTCGGTCAAAGATGCAAATGCTCGACTTGTAATGACATCGAACTGACCAAGCTCACCAATACTCTCTTCATTTTCAACACGTGTCTGAACGGCAATGACATTTTGCAGTTTCAAATCAGCAATAAACTGCTTCAGGAACCGGATCTTTTTCCCGTTCGAATCCAGCAGCACGCAAGCACGTTCTGGCTGACATAATGCAATGATCATGCCCGGCATTCCACCGCCAGTCCCTACATCTAATAAACGACCTTGTGGTAAATCATTCAGGATACTTAAGCTATCTAATAAATGTTTAACCAGCATTTCCTTCGGCTCACGAATCGCCGTTAAATTATAGGCCTTATTCCACAGCACCAGCGCATCTTGATATTTCAATAAGAGTGTTAGGGCGTCCTCACTCAGGTTCAGACCCAGAGCTTGACTACCTTGCTTTAATTCTTGAAAAAAAGGATGCATAACAGTGCAACATCTCGATAAATTTGCTGTGCAGTATACCGATTTCTGATACAAGGCACAGTAGGACTTGTTGAACGATTATGCAGTTAATCATTTACAGACATGATAAACTGCACAATCCATTAAGTTTTTGTCTTTTCTTAGGCAAATCCAAGATAGACAAAGCAATTTTTATTATGCAAACGCACCTTGCTTGATCTGCTGATCAAGCTGTTCTAGACGCTCAGGTGTCCCGACGTCGACCCAGATCGCCTGCATCTTTTCTGCTGAAACTTGCTGCTGTTGCATCGCCTCTTTCAACAACGGTGCTAAAGGTCGCTTGCCATGTTCTAGCCCAATAAACATGTGTGGCGCTAAAACAGCAACACCGCTATAGGTTAAGGCTTCGCCCAACTGCTCCTGCTCAAAAGTATAAGCTAAATCATTTGCCAGGATGAAGTCTCCCTTTAAATGTTGAGGCGGGTTTTCGACCAAGACCAAATGCGCCTGCTTATCTTCTAACTGAACATTTAACAGCGTTGAAAAGTCCATCGTTGTCCAGACATCCCCATTCACCAGAATGAAAGGCTCATCACCCAGTAATGGCAAGGCATTGATGATACCGCCTGCCGTTTCCAGACCTTCACCTTCGTGCGACCACAAGATCGTCACACCAAACTGAGAACCATCACCCAACGCAGCAACCAACTTATCACCTAACCACGCGGTATTGATCACAATTTCGGTGACACCAATTTTCTGTAGTTTTTCAATGTGCCAGACAATCAGCGGTTTCCCACCGACTTCTAGTAGCGGCTTTGGTGTATGCAACGTCAGTGGACGCATGCGATTACCTAAGCCAGCGGCAAGAATCATCGCTTTCATTATGCTGCAACCTCGTAATCACCGTATTTGGCAATAAACTTAGGCATCACCACATCATTGATAAATTGCATAAACTCATTCAATTCATCATAGCCTTGGCTTTCTTCAAGTAAGTACCACATTACACGTGGTAAATCTTTTAAATAGCCTGATTTACCATCACGTTCAAACAGACGTACAAAAATGCCTAAAATCTTGATATGGCGCTGAATCGCCATCAGGTCGGCATCACGTTTAAACTGCTCAAAACTACGATTTTCCTTGGCAGAAGCTGGCAACAAGTTATAGAACACTTCAAACCATTGATACACACGTTCAGCATTCCACTGCACATAGGCGTCACGGGTAATCGAAATCAGGTCATAAGTATCCGCACCAATCACCGCATCCTGAAAATCAATCACCCCCAGTTCCTGTTCACCTTCAATTTTCATCAGATTACGACTGTGAAAATCACGATGTACAATCACTTGTGGCTGTTGAGTCGCTTCAATTGCCAGAAAGTCAAACGCTTGCTCAATGGTTTCCAACTGCTGCTCTGTCGGTTGAATGTCTAATGACGGTAACATCCACTCGGTCAGCAAACGCATTTCAGCCATCAACTTGTCGTAAGAATAAGCAGGTAAATGAGCCTGCCCATCCACCTGTTGCAATTCAATCAGCTGTTTAAAACTTTGCGCATAGTAGTCATCTACTGTCTTATCATTCAGTAAGGTGGATAGCACCACATCACCAAAATCTTCCAGTAGCAATAAACCCAATGTCAGGTCTTTGGCAACGATATGCGGAACACGCACACCATTTTTATCAAAGAACTCATCGATATTTACAAATGGTGCACAATCTTCTTTTTCAGGCGGCGCGTCCATGAGCATATATGTTTTGTTTTGTAACTTAATTCGCGCATAACGACGAAAGCTTGCATCTCCTGCTAAAAAGTTGATCTCGAACTGATCGGATTGGAGAGTGGCATGAAGCCAAGTTTGTATCAATTGTTCACGTTGTGTATTCATTTGCAATAAAATCTAAAACTAGCTGAGATTTTGAAAGCTTAAGTGTAGCCACTTATCAACTTTTTCTCTATGATGCGACAATAATTAATTGTGAATTAGCGTACTGGTTAATGAGACAATGAAACATCAGTTTAAATTTAATCCTTTAGCAACAGCTATTTTGACACTCTTGTGCGGCGGCTCGATTCAATCCAGTTTCGCGGCACCAGCTGATGCTGTCTCTACGCTTGACAACAAACAGCTCAAAGCAGCCATTCGAAATCAAGGACAGCAAGACCAGGAAAGTTATCCTGGAGAAAGTTTTTTCCAGCAATATTACGTAGACAAATCTGCACCAGAAGCACAATTGCGCGACAACCGCTATTTAAGTTCCTCTTTTTGCCAAGGAACCTGGGTTACGCCGATTAATCCCGAAACCAAAGCAGGCGATGCAAGTACTACCACCTCGGTGATTACAGCGGATTATGGACACTACAATCCAGCGGGCGACTCTGTGCTTCAGGGTAACGTGGTTATCGATCAGGAAGGTCGCACTATTCGTGCCGATCAGGTGACTATTGATTCGACTCAAACGCATGCCAATGCTGAAGGCCGAGTACAACTTGCGCAATCTGGCCTGCTCACCCAAAGTGATGCGATTAACTATAATTTAAAGACCCAGACCGGGGATTTAAATAACAGTTTCTATATCTCAGAACAACAACATGCACATGGTCATGCCAGTCAGATCAAACGTGCCAATGAAAATCTGGTGATCTTTAAAGATGCGAGTTATACCGCATGTCCACCAGAACAAAAACCGGCATGGAAGATTCAGGCCAAAGAAATTGAGTTAAATCAGGATACAGGTCGTGGTGTGACCCGTGGTACAAAATTTTACGTAAAAGATGTACCCGTCCTTGCCGTTCCTTATTTCAATTTCCCAATCGATGACCGCCGCACCACAGGTTTACTCAGTCCAAACTTTGGCTACAGTAATGATGGTGGCGCTCAACTTGCTGCGCCGGTTTATCTCAACCTTGCACCGAATTACGATCTTACGCTTACGCCAAGCTTTATGAGTAAACGTGGTGCAAAGTTAGATGCCGAATTCCGTTATATGACTGAAAACTTCGGTTCAGGTCGTATTTGGGGTGGTTATATTGCTCAAGATAATCAATATGATGATCAGGATCGTGAAGATCTTCACTTTCTTCATAATTGGAAGATTGATGACCAATGGTCGACCAATCTGGAATATAACTACGCATCAGATAAAGATTATTTTGCTGACTTTAATAACAACCCCAACACCCGTACTGATCTGAATTTACGTCGTGCCTGGGAACTTAACTACGCGAATGGAATTCCTGGTCTTAAAGCGCAGTTAAAAGTCGAAGACTTCCAGACGCTAGATAAAACCATTAAAGATGCAGACAAGCCTTATGCCCGACTGCCACAATTCTTATTAAATTATGTCACGGGTGACCCACAAGGTCTGCAGTATGAATTTAATAACGATACCGCATACTTCAAGAAATCAATTGAAGATGGTTCCGCACTCGAATCCAGTGGTACCCGTATCTATAACCAGTTTGCAGTTCGATACAACTACCTGACGCCATCATGGTTCTATGTCGTACCAGAAGTTTCTGTGCGTAGTATCAACACCTTCTTCGATCAGGATTCAAAAGAAGGACGTGGATTATCAGCTTCTGATGATTTAGAAAAATCAGTGGTAGTACCACAGTTCACCCTAGCAACAGGGATGACCTTTGAAAAAGACGGCAAGTATTTACAAAGCATTTCACCTCGTGCTTTTTATGCTTATTCGCCTTATAGAAAGCAAGACGATCATCCAAACTTTGACTCAACTTCTGCGTCAATCAATTACGATCAACTATTTAACCCCTATCGTTTCTATGGGCATGACCGTTTAGATGATAATAATTTCTTGTCACTGGGTGTAACTTATAGCCTTTTAGATACCGAAGGTTTAGAACGGATTAAAGCCAGTGTCGGACAAAGTTATTATTTTAGTGATCGTCGTGTCAGCCTAAATGAAAAACTGGATGAATTTGACACCCAACGCCGTACCGGCCCTATCGTCAGCCTGTCTAGTCAGCTTAACCAGAACGTCACCATTAGCTCGAATGCAGCCTGGATGTCCAATGGTGAGAATGCGCAACGTGATTTCCAAGCCTACTATACCGGCGACAAAGGCAATCTATATAACTTAGGCTACTTCTACCGCAAAGATATTCCTGATCGTCAAAACGCTTATGACCAAGTGGTTGCATCCTTTATACAACCTGTAAAAGACAATTGGCGTATTATGGGTCATGCTCAATACGACATCGACAACAACGTGATGCGCGAATACTTACTTGGCGTAAATTATGAATCTTGTTGTTGGGCTGTGTCAGTCTATGGCCGCTCTTACTATAACGATCTGGATGATCCAAATATGCCAGACGTTCGTAAAAAGAATGCAGTTATGGCTGAATTCACGCTAAAAGGTCTTGGTGCTTTAAACAATAAGCTCGCTTCACTTCTGGAGAATAGAGTTTTAGGTTTCAACAAAATTAATCAATCTTGGACACAACGTTAATGAAGATAAAACCTTTTCAACATATCTTTAGAGCCACTGTTCTCGCTGCCCTAATTTCTTCATCAATGCAAAGCTTTGCTCAACCAACGGATGAGGTTGTGGCAATTGTGGACAATAGTGTCATTCTTAAAAGTGATTTAGAACAAGGTGTTGCTGAAACAGAACATCAATTAAAAGCACAAAACAAAACAGTTCCACCGCAACAGTACTTGCAAATGCAGGTTTTAGATCAACTGATTGTCCGTCAAGCCCAGCTTGAACAGGTCAAACGTTACGGCATTAAAGCGGATGAAAAAACCTTAAATGCTGCAGTGCTAAAAGTTGCCAATCAATCAGGTGCCAACTCACTAGAAGCTTTTCAGCAAAAACTAGACGCTATTGCACCTGGTACTTATGAAAACTTGCGTAACCGTGTTGCAGAAGACCTTGCTATTGGCCGTTTACGTCAACAGCAAGTGATGTCACGCATCAAGATCAGTGATCATGACGTTGAAAACTTCCTGAAATCTCCGGAAGGTCAAGCCGCACTCGGCACACAGGTTCACGTCATCCATATGCGTATTTCTGGTGACAATGCCGATGCCGCTCAGCAAGTTGCTCAACAGGTTAAACAATCACTGTCAACCAGTGATGATCCTAAAGCCATCAGCAGCAAACTTTCCACTGCAGCTGTAAAAGTCGATGGTCTTGATATGGGCTTCCGTTCACTGTCAGAGATTCCAACCGAACTGGCAGCGCGCATCACTCCACTTCAAGTGGGACAAACAACTGAACTGATCAATGTTCGTGATGGCATACATGTCTTAAAGTTACTCGAACGCAAACAGAATGATCAAAAAGCACTGGTTCCACAATACCAGACCCGTCACATCCTGATTCAGCCTTCTGAAGTGGTGAGTCTGGATCGTGCCAAGCAAATGATTGATAGTCTCTACAAACGTGCTAAAGCGGGTGATGATTTCGCGACCTTGGCTGCAACTTATTCAAATGATACAGGCTCGGCACGTGATGGTGGTAGCTTAGGTTGGGTTAGTCCTGGTGTGATGGTACCTGAATTTGAAAAAGTCATGAAAGAGACTCCTGTTGGTCAAGTCAGCCAACCGTTCCAGAGTCAATTCGGCTGGCATATTCTGCAAGTAACCGATACTCGTCAGCAGGATATGACCAAAGAAGTGCAAGAACGTATGGCACGTCAAATTCTAGGTGAACGTCTGTTTGATACTGAAGTCGATAGCTGGATGCGTGAACTTCGCGCCAACGCTTATGTTGAAATCAAAGATGCCAACCTGGACTCTAAAGCGCAGCAAAAAAAGTAATTTAAACTCAAGTAGAATGCCAGCCATGTGCTGGCATTTTATTTTTCCAAAAATGACATAAAAAAATAGCGGACTAGCCGCTATTTTTTGTGCATTACAAATAAATTATTTGTAACGATCAACCATTTTCTCTAAAGAAATTGGACGAATCTTGTCTGCATGCCCTGCGGTACCAAATGCTTCGTAACGCGCAACACAGATTTCTTTCATTGCTTCAACAGTTTCGCCAAAGAATTTACGTGGATCAAATTCACTTGGTTTTTCTGCCATCATACGACGCATTGCACCCGTAGAAGCCAAACGTAAATCGGTATCGATGTTAATCTTACGCACACCATGTTTGATCGCTTCAACCAGCTGATCTACAGGCACACCATAAGTTTCTTTAATATCACCACCGTACTGGTTAATCACAGCTAACCATTCTTGCGGCACAGAGCTTGAACCATGCATTACAAGATGCGTGTTTGGCAATGCAGCATGAATTTCTTTGATACGGTCAATTGCAAGAATATCGCCTGTAGGTGGACGAGTAAACTTATACGCACCGTGTGACGTACCAACAGCAATTGCCAAAGCATCTACATTGGTATCCGCCACGAACTGGGTCGCTTCTTCAACAGAAGTCAGTAATTGAGAATGATCGAGTACGCCTTCAGCGCCTACACCATCTTCCTCACCTGCCATACCAGTTTCAAGGCTACCCAGGCAACCAATCTCACCTTCAACAGAAACACCGCAAGCATGCGCCATTGCAACCACTCGACGGGTTACATCAACGTTATAATCATAGGTTGTTGGTGTCTTACCATCCGCACCCAGTGAACCATCCATCATCACTGAGCTGAAGCCCAACTGGATCGAACGTTGGCAAACATCTGGACTTGTACCATGATCTTGATGCATTACCACTGGAATATGTGGCCACTCTTCAATCGCAGCTAAAATAAGGTGACGTAAGAAAGGTGCACCTGCGTATTTACGCGCACCAGCCGAAGCTTGCACGATGACAGGTGAATTTGTTGCATCCGCAGCGAGCATGATTGCACGCATTTGTTCTAAGTTGTTTACGTTAAACGCTGGTACGCCGTAGTTATATTCTGCAGCGTGATCCAAGAGCTGGCGCATTGAGATTAGAGCCATAATATCCTCCCAGGTAATGCGCCATATTCTACATGTTGATTTATTTCAATTCAGCAACTAATCACAGGAATTATAAAAAAATCTTTAGTGTTTTGTGTAATTAGGGTCGCAAATCTTACTAAATAATCAAAAAGACCAAATCACGGAATGATTTGGCCTTTTTTCGGAAGCAATCATTTAGTCTTAATCAAAGATATTAAGACTTAGCAATAACCCTCTAAACGCGTTAAAGGCAATTTCTTACCAATTGCTTTTTCAATTTCAGGCAAATAGAAAGCATCATCTTCCGATAAGAAGCTGATACTCACGCCTTGTGCACCCGCACGACCTGTACGGCCAATACGGTGAACATAATCATCAGACTGTTCAGGCAAGGTAAAGTTAATCACATGCGAAACACCATCAACATGGATACCACGCCCCGCAACATCGGTTGCGATCATGATATTGTTCTTACCCTGCTTGAATTGATCTAGCATCTTCAGACGCTTATCTTGTGCGATCTCACCCGATAACATCCCCACACGATAACCATCACGTTTCAAATGATCATACAAACGACGCACCTGATCACGACGGTTGGCAAAGATCATGACTTTATCAATCGGTTCTTCACGCAAGATTTCTTGCAACAGTTTGTATTTATCTTCTTTAGCAACCACATAAACCCGCTGTTCAACATCGTTATTGGTTTTTTGCTCAGGCTCGATTTCAACTGTAACCGGCTCAAACAACCATTGACGGGCAAGATTAAGCACATCATAGCTAAATGTTGCAGAGAACATCAGGGTTTGACGCTGCTCTTTAAACGGTGAAAAACGAACAATTCTCTTCACTGACGGGATAAAGCCCATATCGAGTAAACGATCCGCTTCGTCAATCACCAGGAATTCAATTTTGTCTAACCAGACTTCTTTTTGCTCGACAAAATCAATTAAACGGCCTGGTGTAGCCACAATAATATCGACAAAATTACGGTCCAGCATTTTCTTTTGCTTTTCAAAATCCACACCGCCCAACAAAGTGACCAGATGCAAATTTGAAAATTTGGTTAATGCTTGTGCATCACTTTCGATCTGTAACGCTAACTCACGAGTTGGCGCTAAAATTAACGCACGTGGCTCACCACGAAAACGCTGTTCTTGAACTGGATTATTCAACAGATCATTGATCACGCTAATCAAGAAGGCAGCCGTTTTACCAGTACCCGTTTGTGCCCGACCAATGGCATCATGCCCTGCTAATGTATATTTTAAAACCTTTTGCTGAATTGGGGTCATTTTTGTAAAACCCAAAGCATCAATCGCTTTCTTCAACTGCGGATGTAAATTTAAGGTTTCAAAACCAGTCGTCATATATGCTCTCGAACCATCAATGACCAAAAGAAAGTGGCTATTATAAACAAAAACGCCCCAAATTACATTGGAGCGTTTTTATATTGCGTTAAGGCAACAAATTAGTCTAAAGGCTGAACGTTTTCAGCTTGGAAACCTTTTTGTCCTTGAACAACACTGAATTCTACACGTTGGCCGTCACGTAAAGAACGGTGGCCATCGCCCATAATTGCGCGGAAATGAACGAATACGTCATCACCACCATTACGCTGAATAAAACCAAAGCCTTTAGTGTCGTTAAACCACTTTACTACGCCTTGTTCACGAGCTGTCATAAGTCAATCCTCAGATATTGAAAGATAAGGACCTTCCGGTGTTGCAAACAGCAGAGCCAACAAGGTTTTAAAATTTTTTATAATTTTAAAGCTTGTAATCATTCTGTAAAACTATCAACAATTTCCGGTTACATCCATTTGTTATAGGGTTTATTACATTAATATTGTATTAAACTCTTCCTAAAACGCATCGAGCTTATCACGGGTTTATGACAATTAATAGGATTATTTTTAGTTATTTCCATCTGTTCTATCTGTTTTTTTCAATAATTTAGCTGTTTTTTTAATGAAATTTTTATCATAAAAATTACGCAAAAATTTGTTAAGATAATTCTGAATGATGTGATTTAGATGAATATGACAGATAAAGTGAATCCCCCTGAGATCATTGATGCATTAGGTCAGCCCTGTCCGATGCCCTTGCTGATGCTGAAACGAGCCCTGAAAAAAAATTCAGGTTCAAAACAGTATTTACTGAAATCATCAGACCCGCACAGTGAAATTGATGTAACACGATATTGCCAAATCCAGCAACTTCAATGCCAGACACAAAAAATTTCAGAGCATGAATTTCACTATTTAATTGAATCTATGTAATTCTTTGCTAAACTCTTGGTAAAGATAAAATAGTTTACTTTACATTTCTATACTCAAATTTCCTTAGTGATGAAGAGCATTCGCATTAAGATGAAATTGTTGACTCAAATACCATCCTATAAGGAGACTCCATGACTACTGACAGCAGCAATCAATTGATGCCCCTGTCATTGTCTGCGCCAGGTGTAAACCTTGGTGCATATATCAGTACTGTCAATCAAATTCCAATTTTAACGGCCGAGCAGGAAAAAGAACTTGCTGAGCGTTATTATTATGATCAAGATCTTGATGCGGCCAAACTATTGGTCATGTCGCATTTACGCTTTGTCGTACATATTGCACGTAGCTATGCCGGCTATGGGTTGCCACAAGGCGACCTGATTCAGGAAGGCAACCTGGGGTTGATGAAAGCGGTTAAACGCTTCGATCCGAATATGGGGGTTCGCCTGGTTTCCTTTGCCGTGCACTGGATTAAAGCTGAAATTCATGAATATGTGATTCGTAACTGGCGGATTGTCAAAATTGCGACCACTAAGGCACAACGTAAACTGTTCTTTAACTTGCGTAGCCTCAAGAAATCGAGCAAGCGATTGACTTTGGAAGAAGCCAAATCGATTGCCAATGATTTGAATGTTACACCTGAACAGGTGTTAGAAATGGAAGGTCGTTTAACTGCCTATGATGCTGCGTTTGAAGCTCAAGGCGATGATGATGACGATACTCCGCATACTGCACCAGCATTGTATCTCGAAGATAATCGTTACGACCCTGCACGTCTGATTGAGGAAGAAGATTACGAAGAGCAAAGCACTTCTGCCTTGCATGAAGCAATGGATCAGCTCGATGACCGTTCACGTAATATTCTGCAACGTCGCTGGTTAGATGATGACAAATCTACCTTGCATGAGTTAGCAGCCGAATATAACGTTTCTGCTGAACGTATTCGCCAGCTTGAAAAAAATGCAATGGAAAAGATCAAGACCGCCATGTCTGCGAGTTAAAATCACACCAAACACAAGGGCTTTCATGCCCTTTTGTTTTATCTGACTTTGTTTAAACACCCGAATATGTTAAGTTTGTTCATCAAGTTTCTAGTTCCATTCTCATTATGTGGATAGCAATCTCGGCGCTTAATCTTGCGCTTGCAGTGATGTTAGGCGCTTTCGGTGCTCATGGCCTCAAATCTTTTGCCACACCAGAACAACTGGCTTGGTGGAATACAGCAACCCAGTACTTTTTCTATCATGCGATTGGGTTACTGATTTTAGGCGTCCTACATAAAACCACTGCAACATTCCCTATAAAAATTCCTTATATTTTGATCCAAATTGGCATCATCTTTTTCTGTGGTTCGTTGTACATTATGGCGCTTGGTCTGCCTAGAATCTTAGGTGCCATCACCCCGATTGGCGGTGCATTTATGATCGCGGGCTGGGTCATGCTCGCATGGCAAGCGATCAAGCATGCGAAATAAGGATTTATCATGCATATCTATTTAAACGGCGAGTCAACAGACACGTCATGTGAAAATCTGCAGCAACTCATTCAAAGCCTGACGCTTGAAGGCAAACGTTTTGCTGTAGAAAAGAACCAACAGATTATTCCGAAAAGTAGACTTGAGCAGACATTGATTGCTCCTGAAGATCGTATTGAAATTATTCAAGCTGTTGGTGGCGGCTAATTGGCTAAAAATGGAGTAAGCCCATGCAAGATTCCCCTTTAATTATCGGTTCTCGTACTTTTCAATCACGTTTATTGGTTGGAACTGGTAAATATAAAGATTTAAATGAAACCGACTTAGCCATTCAAGCAAGTGGTGCAGAAATTGTCACCGTTGCGATTCGTCGTGTGAATATCGGACAACATGCCGATCAGCCGAATCTGCTTTCAGTGATTCCACCAGAGAAATACACCATTCTGCCGAATACTGCAGGCTGTTTTGATGCAGATAGCGCGATTCGTACCTGTATGCTGGCTCGTGAGCTACTTGATGGTCACAATCTGGTAAAGCTGGAAGTACTCGGTGATGAAAAAACTTTGTACCCGAATGTGACTGCAACGCTTAAAGCAGCGCAAACCTTGATTGATGATGGTTTTGAAATCATGGTTTACACCTCGGATGACCCGATTGTTGCGCAAGAACTTGAAAGCATGGGTTGTGTCGCGATCATGCCTTTGGGCAGTTTGATTGGTTCTGGTCTCGGTATTTTGAATCCACATACCATTTCTATCATCAAAGAAAACGCCAAAGTTCCTGTATTGGTGGATGCTGGTGTGGGTACTGCCAGTGATGCAGCCATTGCAATGGAACTCGGCTGTGACGGTGTGCTAATGAATACAGCCATTGCTGCTGCTCAAAATCCAATTTTGATGGCTTCTGCCATGAAAAAAGCAGTTGAAGCAGGTCGTGAAGCGTTTTTAGCGGGTCGTATGCCGCGTAAGCGTATGGCCAATGCCAGCTCGCCTGAGACAGGTTATTTCTTTAAGTAATTTGTTTAACGAAGGGATAAATATTATTCCTTCGTTACTTTTCTTTTATGTACTACACTAGTATGACTAAATTTTTTCATCTTAACGCTAGTGAAATTAGCGCATTAGCTAAAATTTATTGCCAAATAAATATTAAACTCTTTCTTCTTATTCAATGCTGATATCCAAGAGTATAAAATGAAGTTAAATATAAAAAAAATTCTAACATTTTTAGTGTTCGCAATTTGCTTAGCATTCTTTTCTACGTATATGACAAATAGGGATTTCAAGAAAAATGAGAAACATATTGCCCAAATATTTCAACAAGATCCTGAATTATATAAAAAATATGGAACAATAGAAAATTATAGACTAAGAAAATCTGGCTGGTATTCTGGAGATAGTCAAGAACATACCCCATATTATTACTATCATTTCTATATAAAAGGAAATCTAAAAGATGGAGTGATTGAATTAAAAATCTACGAAAACCAAGAAAAATATGCAATAACATATATTCAATAAAATTTCAGATTAGATATATCCTTAACTTTAATTATTTATTCAGAATATCATTATTAAATAGCGATCTAATTTCAAATAACCTTCCTCAAATTCTTTCTCGCCCTTTGCTCAAAATTCTGTTGAAAATATTCCGTTTGATACAACGGTTCCACTTGATAAAAATGTTCGAGAACTGTTTTCTTTTAATCAAATAAATATCTGGATCTACCCAAGCATATTCCTGCTTAATCTGCTGTTCATATTCTTCAAAACGCTCTGGCGAAGCTGCTAAAATCGCCAAATCAATATCCAGTAAAAATTGCAAATCCAACTCATTCGTCGATTCGTGCTTTTGCGTGGCAACAATCCATTGCTTTATCTTCTGAACGATATCAATTGATAAATCTTGAGCCAAATACTGTTCAAATAGCTCTGCACTTTTCAGCTCATTATCTTTTGCTTGCGGATCATAGATCGCATCATGAAACCAGAGTGCTAACTCAACTGAATAAGCATCTTTTAAATCAGGTCGAATTGAATCAAGTAAAACCAGACATTCATACAAATGTTGCAGCGTATGATAAGCCCGCTGTTTTTCACTATAGGCGGCAATCAACTTGTTAAAAATTTTCTGCGGTTCAGAGAAATGATAATGCCGATGCAGCTCAAACCATGATTTTTCTAATAAGCTTAAATATTGCTGCATTGCTCATCCTCATTGAATTGCTTTATTCAGCCACTTTGCCAAGGATTCAGCATCTTTACGCTCCAGAAAAAGCTGGTACAAGGTACAGGAACCAAACTCATGTTTCAGTTCCTGTTGACGGACAGGATGATTACCAAACCGGAACCGTCGAGTGCCATCCGTATCTAAAGGCAATGCATACACCCCATAACTCCGAGGTTCTGTTAGATGCCCTTTGATTCGGACTTGATCAGACGATATCGCGTATTTTAATAAATGTTGTTTGGTTAACATCCCACCCTGCCTAGGGTAAAACTAAGCTGCGTGCTGTTCATCTCGTTTAAAGACCAATTCTTTATCCGATGAACTTTCAGCATCAAAGTAATACCCTTCACTATCAAATGCTTTTAATTGTTCTACTTGGCTTAATTTATTTTCAATCAAGTATCTCGCCATTAGCCCACGCGCTTTTTTCGCATAGAAACTAATGACTTTATATTTTCCGTTTTTCTGATCCAAGAATACAGGCTTGATGATTTCTGCCTGAATTTTCTTTTCATTCACAGATTTATAATATTCATCAGAGGCCAAATTTACCAATACTTTTGCATCAATTTCAGCTAAATCCCAGTTAATTTGATCAGTGATAATACTGCCCCAGAATTCATATAAATTATGACCACGGCTATTTTTTAGTTTAGTTCCCATTTCCAAACGGTACGGCATCATCAAATCCAATGGACGCAATAATCCATAAAGGCCAGACAACATACGCAAATGCTGCTGTGCAAAATCAATATCCTGATCGTTTAAGTGATAAGCATCTAAACCGGTATACACATCGCCTTTAAATGCAAACAAGGCTTGACGTGCATTGGAAAAATCAAAATCTGCATTCCAGTCACGGAAACGTTCTACATTCAAGGTGGCAATTTTCTCGCTCACGGTCATCAACGATGCGATTTCACTCGCAGAAAGCTTGCGACATACATCAATCAACTGCTGTGATTGTTCTAATAAACGTGGCTGAGTATATGTATCCGTAGGTAAAGCCGTTGTGTAATCAAGTGTTTTCGCTGGAGAAATTAAAGCAAGCATAATCAATCAAAAAATAAATTTAACTTGATGAAACTATAACAGTTGATAATTTTTAATGCCAATTCGTGTTTTCATTCTTCATTATCGGTAAAATAGTGGATTCTTCCATTATCCATTGCGTATCTTATGTCTGAGCAATTATTCATCCAGGGTCCTGTTGGTCAAATTGAAATGTTTGTCGATCAACCTCAAGGTGAAGTCACAGGTTTTGCTGTGGTCTGCCATCCACATCCCTTGCAAGGTGGAACACCAAATCATAAAGTCCCTGTACTGCTGGCTCAGATTTTTAATGAAATGGGCTGTGTCGTGTATCGTCCTAGCTTCCGTGGTTTAGCTGGCAGTGAAGGTACCCATGATCAGGGACACGGCGAAACGGATGACATTATGGCTGTAATTGAATATGCACGTGCAAAACATGCAGGTTTAACCTTCTATGCAGGTGGTTTCAGCTTCGGTTCTCACGTATTGGCAAAATGCCAAGCCCAACTCAGCGAAGAATTACGTCCCAAACAACTGGTGTTATGTGGCTTACCTACGGGTTCGGTCGTCGATTTACGTCATTACAAGACCCCGGCTATCGACGGCGATATCCTGTTTGTTCATGGCGAGCAAGATGATATTACCCTCCTCTCAGATATGATCGCGTGGGCAAAACCACAAAAACATCCGATCACGATTCTCCCAGGCGCCAACCATTTCTTTACAGGTTATCTAAAACAATTGCGTCAAGTCATTGCCCGTTTTTTAAAACTGTAGACTTAACAACAAATTACTAAGAAAAATATACGTGTTTTGAATCCAATGTCTGTTATATCAGTAGAGATGTACAGACATGGGGTTCTTTAATAATGAAATTCAATAAAAAACAGGGACTTTTTTTAAAACAAACCATTGAACAATGGCAGCAACAAGGCACGATTACGCCCGATGTGGCCAATAAGTTAAAGCATAGCTTTTCGATTCGTCCATTTGACTGGGAACGAATGGCAAAATACTCATTCTGGATTGCAATGATTTGTGCCGTGATTGCCATCGCTGCAGTGACTGCCGATCAGTTCTTGATGGAGCTGATTGAAAAAATCTTTATCGATTCCAAGATTATCCCATGTCTGATTTTTGCTGTGGTGGCGGCCGGCTTTTATGGCTTTGCCTATCGTCGACGTAGAACCAAACCCCAGCATCAATTTAGCAATGAAGCGATTATTTTCGCAGGCGTGCTATCTACCGCAGCGTCCGTCGCCTATTTCGGACAAGCGATTGATACAGGCAGTGGTCATTTTTCTTTGTTATTTCTACTCTCCACTCTTATTTATGCAGCACTTGCGTTCTGGTTCCCCTCAAAACTGATCTGGGTGTTCTCGCTGCTTGCACTCGGCTCATGGTTTGGGACAGAAACTGGCTATATGTCAGGTTGGGGTGCCTATTATCTAGGCATGAACTTCCCGTTACGCTTTGTATTTTTTGGCGGTGCCTTGATTGGCTTAAGCCTGCTGTTTAAACGCTATGCATATTTTAGAGACTTCGCCCATCCAACTTATGTCATGGGACTGCTTTATCTGTTTATTGCCTTATGGATTCTCTCGATTTTTGGCAATTATGGTGACTTAGGTAGCTGGTATAACGTTAAACAATACGAGTTACTACATTGGGGCGTTTTATTTGCCTTTATTGCCATCATCGCGATTGTTTATGGTTTAAAACATGATGATGCCACCTCACGCGGTTTTGGTATCACTTTCCTATTTATTAA
Organism: Acinetobacter courvalinii; assembly: GCF_014635545.1. Lineage (GTDB taxonomy): Bacteria > Pseudomonadota > Gammaproteobacteria > Pseudomonadales > Moraxellaceae > Acinetobacter > Acinetobacter courvalinii. Next base: position 961,038 of record NZ_BMDA01000001.1, on the reverse strand, counting down.
CCTCTACACCAAGTATTTTGAGTTCTTCTGGAATGGCATGCACAAAGCCATTTTCTTTATCTTGCTCGCTGCATCTTTCTGGTGGATTGGCCGATATGCCGAAAAACTTTGGAACTTAGAGTTTCTACCCAACCAATCCAAAATAAAGAAAGATCATCCAACTGAATGATTACTGAAAATCACGCCAACTCAAGCCAAACCGGGCCAAATACTTTTTGACCCGGTCGCTGTCATTGGTGGTGTTACGTTGCTGGCGTGAAGCAGCAAACAGTTGGCGTCCAGCATCTGCCATCGATTTGGCATGTTCACAGACTTGCAGCACGCCACGCAGTTGAATCTGATCAAACTCATCAATCTCGCTCAACTGGGTTTGATCTAAATATTTGAGGAGAATATCGATATCTTTAGATTGGTTTTGTGTGGTTTGAATCGACCACAGTTGCTTTAAACGCTGAATCTCTTTTTCCACCGTTTCCGAACGGATCAACTCACCACTGGATAATGTCGCTAATCGGGTCACACTGGCGGTTAAATCCCGGAAATTCCCCTGCCACGATGCTTCTTTAGACTTGGCAAATTTCAAATACACATCAAGTGCATCACGTTGAAAACGCAATTGACGTTGATGATTCGCTGCAAAACGCTGCAACTCAAACTCAACATTCGGGGCAATATCTTCAATTCGATCTTTAAGATTCGGTAAAAAGAAAGTCCAGGTATTCAATCGTGCCCATAGATCCTCACGGAAATGCCCCGCTTGCACTTCGGCTCTCAGGTCTTTATTTGTCCCTGCAATCAGTTGAAAATCGGCCTGAACCTCTTTATCACTTCCAACAGGAAAGAAAGATTTATCTTCGAGTGCCTTAAGCAACATTGCTTGCTCATCTAGCCCAAGCTCACCAATTTCATCCAGAAATAAAATACCCTGATCAGCACTTTTTAATAAACCTGTTCGTGAAGCCGCTGCACCTGTAAATGCCCCCTTGATATGCCCAAACAAACTCGACATGGCACTATCACCACGAAGCGTCGCACAGTTCACATCAATAAAACGCCCACTCAAATGAAACTTGTCTTTCTTTAACTGAAAGATTTGTTTGGCTAAATGCGATTTACCTACACCTGTGGCACCCATAATCAAAATCGGTGCACTCGAACGTGTCGCCACCAACTCAACTTCCGTGATCAATTGATTAAATTCGTGGTTATAGGTTGAAATATTGGCTTTTAACTGTTGCCAGTTTTGTTGCTGTTCATCTTCAAAACGTTGCTTGAGCACATCATAACGTGACAAGTCCAGATCAATGACGCGGTATTCACCTTCTGGCGTTTTTTGTTGGTTGGGTGCACTTTGAATCAGCTTGGCAGGTAGGTAATTGGCATCGACCAATAGATACCAACAGATTTGCGCAACATGAGTACCTGTGGTGATATGCAAAAGATAGTTATTATTTTCCGTATCAAAGGGATAACTTTTCACAAAGTCATACAGCGCACCATAGACCTCGGCAAAATCCCAAGGATCACGAATACTGACACGCTGGCCTGAGACAGTGGTCGATGGTGATAGCTGCTGGGCATCTTCAGCAATAAATTTAACTAGATTATGGTGTTGCCGATCATGCAACAGTACCAGTTCATCTACCATCAGATCTTCATGCATCAGAAGGCTCAAGGTTGGACGCCAGCGTTGCCAGCGGTCAGGACGCTTTCCCTGATCTAAAGTAGAGCCGACAAAGCCAATCACGACAGTTTTCTTTGCATTCAGCATAATTTCTATAATATTTTATATATGACTATCATATACAATACGCATTTCAATGAAAAATTCCAACAATATGCTTCATTTTACTTTTTTAGGCACCTCTTCTGGTGTGCCCACACTCACACGCAACGTCTCTGGCCTAGCCATCCGTAACAGCAAGAATAAAGACTGGATCTTGGTCGACGCTGGAGAAGCTACACAGCATCGTATTCAACAGGCCAAACTTTCATTGCAAAGCCTAGTTGCCATCTGTATTAGCCATGCGCACGGCGATCATTGTTATGGATTGGTTGGCTTATTGGCCAGTGCAGGTATGAATGCACGCACTGCGCCTTTAACCATTATTGCACCCAAAGAAATTCAACAATGGATTGAGGTTACAGCACAATTAACGGATTTACATTTGCCCTATCCACTCAACTTTATCGATGTGACTGAAGCAACTCAGATTCTATCGTTAACTGATGAACTCTCGATTCAAGCTCATCCACTGAGTCACCGCGTACCCAGTTTTGCATTTAGTATTATTGCGCATTACACCCAAAAGAAACTAGATACACAGGCTTTAGTTCAACTCGGCGTACCCAAAGGTAAAGCTTGGGGAGACTTACAACACGGTCAAGATATTCAGTTTAATCAACAAACGTTGAAAGCAACTGATTTCACTCAAATCCAGACGCAACGTATACATGCCATCGTGGGTGGAGATAATGATCGTCCTGAGCTATTGGAAAAAGCCTGCCAAGATGTCCAACTCCTTATTCATGAAAGCACCTACACTCAAGCTGTTTTAGATAAAGTGGGATCAGGCCCCATGCATAGTTCTGCAAAGAGAGTTGCTGAATTTGCTCAACAGCAAGGGCTAAGTAATCTGATCTTGACGCACTTTAGTCCACGCCATCAGGACTATGCCGGGCAACAAGCAATTGCTGAAGAAGTTAGAAAATTCTATCAAGGCAACTTCTACTTAGCTCATGATTTTGATCAATTTAGCTTAGATGATATAGGCCAACTTACAAAAATTGAAAAATCTTAATAAGTTTGCAGTATGTGGGGAGACAGATAAAACTCACAACAACACCTATATCTTTTAGGATACTTTTATATCTTAATAAATATAAAAAATTTACTAGAACTAGGCCTTGATTGCAGTTTAAAAGATATTTAAAAATTTTATTTTAATTATTTATCAATGTTTTACTAATTATAAAAATTAAATTTAAAAAAGTTGGCACAGACAGTGCAATAGTATAGACACACAATATCATTGGGATCTTGTGAATATCACCTGCCTGCAAACGCTTGGCAGGCAGGCTTTGAAAGGAAAATGAAAATGTCTGTCGTTGAACAAATCAACCAACAAGCTCAATTTGAACAAGAACAGCAACAACGTGCTTATCAAGTTTTAAAAAATGAAACGAGTATGCCAGTAAAAATGTGGACCAATGGTGTGCTTGTTGATGACAACTCCAAACAACAATTACTACAAACCGCACAAATGCCGTTTATTTATAAATGGATGGCCGTAATGCCCGACGTTCATTTTGGTTTAGGCGCAACCATCGGAAGCGTGATTCCAACCAAAGGAGCAATCATCCCTGCTGCCGTCGGTGTTGATATCGGCTGCGGGATGATGGCGACGCGTACCAGCTTAACTGCCTCTGATTTACCCGATAATTTATATGCTTTACGTACTGAGCTGGAACGTTTGATTCCGCACGGAATGACCAAACGTGGACGAGATAAAGGTTCTTGGGAAACTCCACCTGAAATGGTAGATCAGGCCTGGGCTGATTTAGTAGCAGACTTTGAATTGATCTGTGCCAAGCACCCTCGCCTAAAAAATACCAACAACCGCAAGCAGTTGGGAACGTTAGGTACCGGAAATCACTTTGTCGAAGTCTGTTTAGATGAACATGATCATGTCTGGATTATGTTGCACTCAGGTTCTCGTGGTGTCGGTAATGCCATCGGTAATCATTTTATCGAACTGGCGCGTAAAGATATGCAAAAGCATTTTATTAACTTACCTAACAAAGACTTGGCATATTTAGTCGAAGGTACTGAGCATTTTGATGATTATTGGTTTGCTGTCGGTTGGGCACAACGCTTCGCCATGAAAAACCGTGAAATCATGATGCAGTCTGCCATTAAAGCCTTAGCAACGATTATCCCAAAACCGTTCCAAGCACGATTAGAAGCCGTGAATTGCCACCATAATTACGTGGAAAAGGAACAGCATTACGGCGAAGAAGTGATGGTGACCCGTAAAGGCGCTGTGCGGGCACGTTTGGGAGAATATGGAATTATCCCTGGTTCAATGGGAGCCAAGTCTTTTATTGTTCGTGGGCTTGGAAATCAGGAATCGTTCTGTTCATGTTCGCATGGTGCAGGTCGTGTCATGAGCCGTGCTGAAGCAAAACGTCGCTTTACCGTAGAAGATCAGATTGCGCAGACCGAAGGTGTTGAATGTCGCAAAGATGCAGCCGTGATTGATGAGATTCCGTCGGCTTATAAACCGATTGAAGATGTCATGAAAGCACAGCAGGATTTGGTTGAAGTGGTGTATACATTAAGACAAGTGGTCTGTGTTAAGGGCTAAATACCTGAGCACAACCAGAAGGTGCATATATGTTTGTCCATTTAGATCATTTGAAGAGCAAAGGATTACAATCTAATCTTGATGCCATACAAGCCGTATTTGAAGTTTTTTTGTTTGATGTCATACATCAAAGGGAATCTTTGAATACGCTGACTATTCATCAACAGATGCTATTGAATTGTGAAAGTTTAGCGTTGGAAAAAACGTTAGACTTGAACTCACTAGCGATAGAGCAATTAGATCGCAGCCTTATAAATCTTGATCGTTTGGACAGACCCGATTTATTTTCTGGACATAATTGGTTTTTGAGCTTGTTAGCGGCAATCATTGATCCACCATATGGCACAACCCTTGCCCCGTCTCATCGGACAGCATTCTTCCGAGCATTCTTGCAGCTATGCCTTTTCACGGAGAAAGACTGTGAAATATATGATTGGGTTGGCTACCCAGGTAGTGCTCGGGAAGAAAGTTCTGAATGGAATGATTATTTTGAACCTGGCCGAGAATGGTGGGGTAATTGGTGCTTAACCATTTATTCACCAGAGCAAAATAAAGGCTGCTTACTACTTGCCAGCTCAACAGATTAAAGAATAAATTTTTTAGGAAAATAAAAGATGAAACTCGCAGAAGCATTGTTACTTCGAAGCGATCAACAAAAAAAGCTCGCTTCATTAAAACAGCGGATCAACGCCAATGTACTGGTACAAGATGGTGATGAACCGAGCGAAGATCCAAATGAACTGATCAAACAGGTGTTTGCTTTAATCCAAGAAAGCAATCAATTGATTTGTCGTATTCATTTGACCAATGCGCAAGCAAAGCTGGAAGATGGCAAAATTCTGCTGTCCCTATTAAGCTTGCGTGATAGTTATGCTGAACAGCATAAGATTCTGGTTGAGGCGATTGCTAATACCCATCGTGAGCCTGATCGTTATAGCTCACGTGAGATTAAATGGAAGAAGGTTATCCCTGTTTCTAGCTTGCAAAAACAAGCCGATGATATCAGCGCGAAATTACGCGATTTAAATATCAAGATTCAGGCTGCCAATTGGCAAATTGATTTAGTTGAGTAAACAACAAATTTTGTGAATTTAGTTCACAAGCACAGTTTGGGCATACTGGGCGAGTACAAGATCCTGCGTTACTCCGATCTGAGGGATTGAAAATAATTCAGGCGGCTATGGCAGCATGTGAGCCGTGCATCAATCTTCACTGATTAGGCTTAGCACCATGTACCTAGCAAAACTTTGCCGAAGGCAAAGTCACACGTTACTTCGCATTACCATGTACTGACAGTATGTTCATTAAATTACAAAATAAGGAAAATAGAAGTGAATAAAGCTTTGGCAAATATGCCAGCAACCATCCAGATTGATGGTTCACAAGGTGAAGGTGGAGGACAAATTTTAAGAACCGCCCTTGCCCTTTCGATGATTACAGGTCAGGCATTTGAATTAATCAACATTCGTGCTGGGCGTAAAAAACCAGGCTTAATGCGTCAGCATCTGGTCTGTGTACAGGCATCTCAACACATCAGCCAAGCCTATGTGCAAGGTGCTGAACTTCATAGCCAGCGTTTGTTCTTCGCACCACAGCATGTACAAAGTGGAAAATACCAATTTCAGATTGGTTCGGCAGGAAGTACGACACTGGTTTTACAAACGCTCTTACCAGCTTTGTTATTACAAAATGAAGCGAGTGAGTTGACTATTTCTGGTGGCACACACAACCCGCTTGCGCCTACGGCAGATTTTATCGAGCAGTGTTTTTTACCAGCATTAGAAAAACTTGGAATAGCGGTCGAGTTTAAGTTAAATAAAGCAGGCTTCTTCCCGATTGGTGCTGGTGAAATTCAAATCAAGATTCAACCTTGGCAACATCGAAACAAGTTAAATTTATTAGATCGTGGTACTTTGCAAACAACAAAAGCTTTTGCGGCAGTACTCAACCTTTCCGAAGAGGCGCAAATTGCACAACGGGAATTGGCAACCTTAAATAAAAGACTAAAACTGGATACACAACAGCAGTTTCATTTAAACGGCATCAGCCAAGGTAATACGGCCTATGTCAAAGTTGAACATCAGCATCATATCCAGCTATTTACTGCTTTAGGTGAAATGCGCAAAAGTGCAGAACAGATTGCCAATCATTTGGCCGAACAGGTGAAGCAATATCTGGAATCTAATGCTTCAGTCGATGAGTATTTAGCGGATCAGTTGTTATTACCTTTGGCATTGGGACAAGGGGGTGAATTTACCGCACAATGTATTAGCGAACATACCCTTACTCAGGCCACAATGATTGAAAAATTTATTGATTGTGAAATTGAGTTTATCGAACTCAACCAAAACCTGTTTCAGGTCAAAGTAAACGTAGAATAGTGAATATTAAATATGAAAGAACATACTCAAATAAGCAAATTTTTAAGCCTGATATTACGACATAAGCCTGAACAAATTGGGCTTCAACTTGATCAAGAAGGTTGGGCAAAAATTGCTGAGCTTATTGAAGCCGCACAACAACACAATGTTCCTCTAGATGAAGCATTACTCCAAGTCATCGTAGAACAAAATGATAAAAAACGCTTCCAAATCTCAGAAGATGGTTTGATGATCAGGGCTGTGCAAGGCCACTCAACAAATATGGTACAACGGCAAATGATTGCGCTTGAGCCACCACAATATTTATATCATGGCACAGCGAGTCGATTTATAGATTCAATTCAGACGCAAGGCCTAATCGCTGGACAGCGCCATTATGTGCATCTAAGTGAAAATAAAGAAACGGCTTTGAATGTAGGCCAACGCTATGGTAAGCCTGTGCTATTCTTAATTAACACACCACAAATGTATAAAAATGGCTTTGAGTTTCATCAGGCAGAAAATGGTGTTTGGCTAACAATACATGTACCAACACAATATTTATCATTGATTGATCAGACCAAGACAGGATCATTGGTCTGATCTGATTACAACATTAAATTAAGCTACACTCTCCAAAGCCGTCACCAACAACTTCCAGCATTTTTCTACGGTATCCACTTTAACCCGCTCTCCCGGTGCATGCGCACCCTGAATATCCGGGCCAAAAGATACCATCTGCAAATCAGGATAATGTTCCGCAATAATGCCGCATTCCAAGCCCGCATGAATCACTTTCAAGTTTGGCTCAATCTTAAATGCAGATTGATAAGCTTGTTGTAGACATTTCAATGCAGCTGAATCTGGATTCGGTGTCCAACCTGAGACTAACGGCGTTAAATCTGACTGAATTTCAAAGCTGGCAAAATGCTGTTGAATATTATGTGCGAATGTCACTGCTTCTTGGTTCACCATCGAACGAACCATAATCAAAGTTTTAGCCTCATCTTTGGTCAGTTTGACCACACCAATATTATTCGAGGTTTCAACCACACCGGGTAAGGCACTACTCCACTCTGCTATGCCATAAGGACACGTTGCCAATGCTTTTAACCAAGCTTGTTGTTGATGCAGCGCAATCACTTCATTGATCTGATTGGTATTTTGCTGTGCGGTGATTTGCAACTGATCATCAATACCCTGCAGTTTCTGCTGCCATTCAGCTTGTATTGCTGCAACCGCTTGTTCTAAATCTGCCAGTTGTTCCGCTTGAATAGCAATGGTTGCTACAGCTTCACGCGGGATGGCATTACGCGCTGTTCCACCTATAAATTCAACCAGTCGACCATCGGATTGTGCCAAATACTCATTGAGGAAATGGGCTAGAATGACATTGGCATTACCACGCCCCAGATGAATATCAACACCAGAGTGTCCACCTTTTAGTCCTGACACCAGCACATCTACATAAATTAAATTAGCGGGTGCTGTTTCATATTCAAGTGGCTGTCCTACTTCTAAGTCAATACTCCCAGCACAGCCAAGATAGAGTTCGCCCCATTCCTCTGTATCGATATTAAATAACCATTGTCCAGTTAAAACGCCTGTCTCAAGTAAACGGGCACCGCTCATTCCCGCCTCTTCATCAATAGTGAGTAGGACTTCAATCGGACCGTGCGCAATATCATTTGATTCTAGGACTGCTAACGCCAGTGCAACTCCAATGCCATTATCGGCACCCAATGTGGTATTTTCAGCAATCAGCCAGCCGTCTTTTAATACAGGTTGAATGGGATCTTTGAAGAAATCATGTTGGGTGCCGCGATTTGCCTGAGTCACCATATCTAAATGGCCTTGCAGAATCACACCTGCAACGTGCTCTTTACCTGCTGTAGCAGCTTTTCGAATAATTAGATTACCAATGTCATCCACATAGGTTTGCAAGTTGCGCTGTTCCGCCCAATCTTTTAGATGTTGTCTTAATTGTTGTTCATGTTTGGAAGGTCGAGGAATCGTACATAAGGTCTCGAAATGTTGCCAAACCACTTGCGGAGATAATTTAGAAAAATCGACCTGTATCATGCACCTATACTCTCAAATAAAGCGTTTAAATCAATATACACCATACACCTAAACGGTCTTGATGTTAAATCACTTCATTTAAGATTGTATTCGTAAAACTGTCTTAGCTTTTCCACACAAACTGGGAAAAGCTATGTTCTGCTTTTAAGCTATTTTCCACGGCTTGGGCCAATTGGCGAATAATACTTTGTGTCTCAATACGCTCAAACCAAGCTTGTTCTTGCTGTGGATTGGCTGAGATTTCACAAAGAATATGTCCTTCGGTATCCTGTTGCGAACATAAAATCGAAAGCGGCAATTGGTGATTGTCGATACATACTTCAATTTTTTCATGTTCATGACGAATATGCTGTGCATCGAAGCCATATTGTTCTAATTGTTTATACAACAATGCCGCCACGTATTCTTGCGTGATATAGCATTCATTCGGTGGATGATCGACCACTCCATGTTTTGGGCAATCTGCGATAAATTGCAAGGTTTTCATGCTATTCCCTCTATTTTTATATTGTAGCGCTGTACCACAACCCAAATCCAACGCATATACTCTGAATTATTATATATACAATTGTCTATAAACGATTAGCTGATTGTCTTAGTTGTATTGTTAAATTGATAAATTTCGACCCGATTAGATATGTACATCAGCAAAGTCATCATTTTAAGTATTTAAACGCTGAGTGAAGGCATTTAACAAATTATTTTTAACGATAAACACATAAAAAAAGCAGCATTCAACCGTCTTGAGCTGAATGCTGCCTTACTCAAATCAGATTACTGATTGACTACACTTAAATCCAATCCGGCCGAATTTGCAAGCTCGGTAAAGGTTGGGAAACTTGTCGCTACGGTTTCGGTTCCATGAATGGTGATTTCACCTGAAGTACGTAGACCCGCCATGCTAAAACTCATGGCAATACGATGATCATGATGTGATTCAATTTCACCACCTGTAAAGATTGGTGACCAGTCCCCAGACTTACCTTTACCTTCGATGATAATGCCATCTTCGGTTGGGGTGCAGTCGATACCCATGATTTTCAAGCCATCTGCCATCACCTGAATACGGTCAGATTCTTTGACACGAAGCTCAGCAGCACCCGTCAACACGGTTTGACCTTCTGCACATGCAGCAGCAATGAACAATGCTGGGAATTCATCAATGGCCAAAGGCACTTGATCTTCTGGCATGTGAATGCCTTTCAGGGTTCTTGAACCTTTGATATGAATATCTGCAATCGGCTCACCACCTGCGATACGTTCATTCTCAACCGTCAGGTCAGCACCCATTTGCTTGAGGATTTCGATCACACCTGTACGCGTCGGGTTAATCCCAACCGCTTCCAGCACCACATCGGCGCCTTCGGTAATCGCAGCACCGACCATAAAGAAAGCAGCTGACGAAATATCCGAAGGCACCTGAATATCAGTACCCACTAATTTGCCACCACCGACAAGCGAGATTTTATTGCCTTCAGTTTTTACATCATAACCAAAGGCACGTAACATACGTTCAGTATGATCACGGGTTGGTTCAGGCTCAGTCACCGACGTTTCACCTTCAGCCCATAAACCAGCCAATAAAATACCTGATTTCACCTGAGCTGACGCCATCGGTAAATCGTATTGGATTCCTTTAAGTGCCTGACTGCCGGTAATGCTCACAGGTGGCGTACCTTTCTCACCTGTGGTCTGGATGAGTGCACCCATTTCACGAAGTGGCTTGGCAATACGCTCCATTGGGCGTTTAGACAATGAGGCATCACCCGTCATGACTGAATCAAATTTTTGCGCAGACAGCATGCCTGATAACAAACGCATACTGGTGCCTGAGTTACCCATATACAAAGCGCTTGCTGGCGCTTTTAAGCCTTGCATGCCCACACCATGAATAGTGACTTCACCATTCTTCGGTCCTTCGATGCTCACCCCCATGTCACGGAATGTCTGCAAAGTCGCGAGTGCATCTTCACCTTCCAGAAAGCCGGTCACATGGGTGGTACCTTCTGCAATCGCACCAAACATAATCGAGCGATGTGACACAGATTTGTCACCCGGTACGGTAAATTTACCTGTAAATGTTTTCTTTCCCGGTAAAATGCTAAATTGCTGTGTCACCTTGTTTTTCTCCATCAAAGGTTTTTTGGCTAACATATGATTAAAATGTTGGCGTGCTGCCTGCGCGTGGCCCAATAGCCCCATCAACGCTTGCGAATCTTCCTGTTCAATCAATTTCTTTAAAACGGATAATTGCTGTTCAAAGCCATTAACCGCATTCAAAATTGCGGTTTTATTGGCAAAGAAAATGTCATGCCACATCTGCGGATCACTGGCTGCAATGCGAGAGAAGTCCCGAAAACCACCGGCTGCATAACGGAAAATATCTAGATTATCTTCACGATTTGCCAGTTGTTCCACCAGATTGAATGCCATTAAATGCGGTAAATGACTGGTATGTGCCAACACTTCATCGTGTTTAGCAACATCCATGCAAATCACTTCGGCTTTGGCTGCCGACCAGAGTTGAACCAGTTTTTCAACCGCCCACTCCGCGCTGGTCGGCAGTGGCGTTAGAATCACTTTGTGATTGACGAATAAATCAACTTTACCCGCATGCACGCCAGTATGTTCTGCACCTGCAATCGGATGACCCGGTACAAAACCGGCTGGTAGCTTTTCTCCAAACACTGCTTTTGCAGCTTCAACCACATTGCCTTTGGTACTGCCTACATCGGTAATAATGGCATTGTCTGCAAGATAAGGCTTGATCTGTTCCAGCACTTTTTGTGTTGCACGCACAGGCAAGGCTAAAACAATTAAGTCTGCATCCTGAACTGCTTCTTCTGGCGTTGCATAACCGTGTTGAATCAGACCGAGTGCCTTGGCATCTTCTAATGTTTTTTTTGAGCGTGTTGACGCCACAATTTGAGATGCAAGTTGTTCTGCCACAATCACACGGGCAAGACTCGATCCAATCAGTCCAAGCCCAATAAATGCAACTTTTTTAAATAATGGTTGAGACATAAAACATATTTGCCTAATGAGACGACATTGATATGGATAGATACCGAAGTCATCTATCCATTCGATAAAACGGGATTATAAAACAGCGATTGGATATGAACCGAGTACACGTAACTCTTTCACCATTGGACGGATTTCTTCCAATGCCGCTGCAACATTTTCCTGTCCGATATGTCCTTCTAAATCGATAAAGAATACATAGGCCCATTTTTCAGGCAATGCCGGACGTGTTTCAATGCTGGTCAAGCTGATTTGATGTTTGGCAAATGGCGCAAGAATTTCCAGCAAAGCACCCGCACGATCATGCGCAGAGATCAATAACGAGGTCTTGTCATTACCGCTTTGAGGAATCTTTTCACGACCAATTACAAGGAAACGTGTAGTATTTTCAGGGTTATCTTCAATATTGCTATGTAAAATCTCAAGATTGTACATGCTTGCCGCAATATCAGAGGCAATCGCAGCAGAATGCCATTCGTTACGAATACGGCGTGCCGCTTCTGCATTTGAGTTCAGTGCAACACGCTCAACGCCCGGATAATGTGCATCTAACCATTTACGACATTGCGCCAGGGTTTGCTGATGCGCATAAATCTGTTTAATACTGTCTTTACGGGTATTTTCAGATACCAGGAATTGGTGATGAATACGAAGTTCAACCTCACCAATCACATTCACTGTCGATGCTTTAAAGCAATCCAGGGTATGGTTCACAATCCCTTCAGATGAGTTTTCTACAGGAACAACACCATAGTGCGCGCTGCCCGCTTCAACTTCACGGAACACTTCATCAATGGTCGGTAATGGACGCACAACCGCATCTTTACCAAAATGCTTCAACACCGCAGAATGGGTATATGTCCCTTCTGGCCCTAAGAATGCAATGCTTTGTGGTGCTTCAAGCGCCAGACATGCCGACATGATTTCACGGAATAAACGGGCCATGGTTGCATCAGACAAAGGGCCCTGATTACGCTCCATGACTTTACGCAGCACTTGCGCTTCACGTTCCGGACGATAAAACAGTGGATTTTCTTCGGATGCAAATTTCGCTTTAGCTACCGCTTCTGCCAGTGTCGCACGGCGGTTGAGTAACTCTTGGATTTGTTGATCAACACTATCAATATCGTTACGAATTTGTTCTAAATTAAGTGAATTCGATGTGTTTTGTCCATCGTTTACCATTGAATGCAGCCTCAGCAAAATCATCTATAAGAATGGATTACAATCTATCTATGAATCGATTATCCGAGCTAGAGTATAACAATACTTTTAGGCATTAAACACGCTGAGTTTTAACTCTTTTTCTGATTAAACTTTATTGATAATGATTTTCATTATATATTACTTGTCAAAATTTTGATGGGTGTAAATAAAGTGATGTTTAAACATCTTGGGATTTTGACTTTTTCTCTGCTCATGGCAACACCACTGGCTTTTGCTCAACCCAATACCTCCAGTTCTAATAAAGCGCCTCTCAAAGCACAGTCCAATATTCAGCAAAGCTTTGTAATAGCATCCAAATATACAAAACATGATTATTTGATCCAGATCTCTGTTCCTGCTGGTGAAGCTCCACAGGAAGGTTTTCCTGTACTGTATGTACTGGATGGTAATGCCGCATTTGATAGTGCCGCCAATATCGCTAAATCTGTGGGTGGTGGTGCCAATCGTTTAGGTTTGAGTCCGGTCGCCATTGTTGCGATTGGTTACCCTAAACAAAGCACTTTTGATGTAGAAAAGCGCGCTTTAGACTATACACCTCAGGCATCGGCTGAGTTTCAAAAGCAAGCCAAGTACACTTATGGTGGTGCAGACCAATTTATTCAATTTATAGAAAAAGAGCTAAAGCCTGCGATTCAAACCAAAATTAAAGTCAATTCACAGCAACAGAGTTTATTTGGGCACTCCTTTGGTGGACTGTTTGTTTTACACACTTTCTTTAGCCAACCACACATGTTCCAGCGTTATATTGCCGCCAGCCCTTCACTTTGGTTTGATAATTATGCACTGCTCAACAAACAAAAGGATTGGTTAAACAATAAAGCAAATCGTGCTCAAGAGATCATGCTGATGACCACAGTGGGTACGCATGAACATGGACGAAGCCCAACACCAGATGCTGAATCCTTGCAAAAGCAGAACAACTTCTATCAAAACTTTAATCAGCAACGTTCAAAGCATTTCTTGTTCTGGAATTACCGACATCCTGCCGAACAGCATCTCACCAATATGTATGCCAGCTTGCCGAAAGCGATTATGTTGGCAGGTTGTCAGCCGCAAAGTTGTTCAAATCTATTTGATGAACCAACGCCATAAAATCTGGAATAAACACCGCTGAATTTAAGCGGAGAATTGTCCGCTTAAATTCAGACCTTTTGATAAGATAGATTGGTTATACTGCGAAAAGATCTCATAACAATAGTTAAATACAATGCATAAGATTTCCAGCTTAGGTTTACTTGGCTTGATCAGTATCGGTTTAACGGCATGTGGTGGCTGCCCTATGATTGCAGGTTGCAATGGCGCTGACCGATCGCCTTACTTTATCACCCCGCTAAGCAATCAAGTTCGTGGAATATCTGTCCCGTCTCAAACCAAACTGACTTATCAATCACAACACTTTAGACAGATGCATCAGCAAACTCATGCCTTAAAAGAACAGAACTTAACAGGCATCACCTTGCCAGAAAATGCTGCAATCCTTTGGGGAGGTATGCCCGTTGATAAGTTTTTTCAATTTTCAAATCCCGAAATGAAAGGTTTTCGCGTTTACCCTGCAATGGGATTTAAATCAGAACAATCGAATGTGTTCTTAAATTTATGGAAAAGTTGTGAAAGTGACTTAAGCATTTATCTAAAAAACCCAAATGACTGGTCATTTAATCCATCTAATATGCAAATACGAGGCTGTGGGCGCTTTCAACAACGCAGTGAATATACGGAAGATATTTTTCGGCAAGATGAAGCCGATGAGTTTCTGAGAAAAATTAATCAAGCCTTACAGCAATTGCCTAAACAGCAAAATTATCCGGTTCTTCATCAATCGAACAAAGAGTGAAAACAAAACAGCCCGCTTTCAAGCAGGCTGTTTGATGAGATAAATGCGGATTAAGCTTTACCGATAATGCCACGCGCCACGATTTCTTTCATGATCTCGTTGGTTCCGCCATAAATACGCTGGATACGTGCATCAACGAAGAAACGTGAAATCGGGTATTCAGTCATATAACCATAACCACCAAATAACTGAAGCAAGTTATCTGCAACTTTCATTTGCATGTCAGTACTGAAGCTCTTCAATGCCGCAGCAGTTTCTACATCCAGTTTACCTTCGTTATATAGCTCAACATTTTGGTTATAGAAAGCAGCAGTTGCCAACTCATCAATCTTCGCTTGTGCCAAGACAAAACGGGTATTCTGGAATTGTGAAATTGCCTGCCCAAAGGCCTGACGCTCTTTGACATACGCCGTTGCCAAGTCAATTGCACCACGAATTGCGCCTAAAGCAGTAGCTGCAATCGCAGTACGTTCGCGTGGAAGCTCCTGCATCAAATAAGCAAATCCTTGCCCTGCCTGACCCAACAATTGATCTTTCGGTACTTTGACATTATCAAAGAATAACTCTGAAGTATCTTGTGAATGTAAACCGATTTTGTCGAGGTTGGTGCCCTTTTTAAAACCTTCCAGATGCGTATCCACCAGCATCAAAGACACACCTTTGGCACGTGCTTGAGGATCAGTTTTCACTGCAAGCACCACCAGATCTGCATGCTGACCATTTGAAATAAAGGTTTTCGAGCCATTTAGCACATAGTGGTCATCTTGCAAAATGGCACTGGTCCGCATTGCCTGTAAGTCTGAGCCTGCACCTGGTTCAGTCATGCCAATGGCACCAACCACTTCACCCGATACCATTTTTGGCAACCAGTACTGTTTTTGTTCTTCTGTTGCAATGTGCTGGATATAAGGCGCAGCGATTTCAGAGTGGCATGAAATTGCAGTTGATAATGCACAGTAGCCCGCACGCGCCGACTCTTCGACCAACATCAATGAATAATGGGTTGGCACACCATAACCGCCGTATTCTTCCGGGACATCGACACACAAGAATCCATTTTCGCCCAATGCCGTCCATACTGAACGTGGCATGATGCCTTCGCGTTCCCATTGGTCATAATGCGGTGCAATCTGCTCGCTCATAAAGCGCTTAAAGTTATCACGGAAGAGTTCCAAATCTGCATCGTAAGCTAACATCATTATTTCCTTTCGCTTTCTTTGTTCTTAAAAATTCGTTCGCAGTCATGCTAATAACTTTTAGATAGGATGTCATGTCCCGTTTACATCAAATCACTAGACTGATTCGGTCAATAATTTTGTTTGCATCTTGGTTCTTTAAACCACAGTTGCTTATTGATTAAACAGCTTGCTGGTTTTTTTATGCTACCGGACCCGATTTTATGTCATATTGATCTCATTCTCAGTGACAATCCTCAATACGGCCATGAACACAAAACGAAATATCTATAAAACTGCAGAACATCCATTTGCTCAATATGTTCGTATTTTGGGTAAAGGTAAAACCGGTTCACGTTCGCTGAGTTATGAAGAGGCCTATCAGGCTTTTAGCATGATCTTGCAAGATGAAGTACTGGATGTTCAGCTTGGCGCCTTCTTGATGTTGTTACGTGTTAAAGAGGAATCCGTTGATGAACTGGCGGGTTTTGTACAGGCTACTCGCGACCAACTCAAATTTCAGCCTCTTGAGGTCGATCTGGACTGGTCGTCTTATGCAGGCAAGCGTAAGCATTACCCATGGTTCTTGCTGGCAGCCCTAACGCTTGCACATCATGGTTATAAAATTGTGATGCATGGTGCAGCGGGTCATACCATTAACCGTGTTTATACTGAGCAGGTTTTGCAATACTTAGGCTATTCTATTTGCCAGAATCAACAGGATGTCCGTCAGCAACTTGAACAGCACAACTTTGCCTATCTGCCACTGGAAGCAATTTCACCAATTTTAAGTGACCTGATTTCACTACGAAATGTGATGGGCCTACGTTCTCCAATCCACACTTTGGCACGCCTGATTAATCCCTTTAATGCCAAAGCCACTTTACAGGCCATTTTCCACCCTGCTTATCGTAGTTCACATCAGCAGACTGCTTTCCGTCTAGGTTATCAAAACAGTGCCGTGATTAAAGGTGAAGGTGGTGAGTTTGAACGTAATCCTGATGCCAAAACCTTGATTTGCGGGATTAAAAATGGTGAGTTGTACGAATACGAACTTCCAAAATTGACACCAGACCGTAGTCCGATTGAAGAAGAACTAGATCTGGCTGTATTTAAAGCAGTCTGGCTGGGTGAGCAGACGCATGAATATGGTGAATTGGCAGTCGTTGAAACCATGGGAATCGCGTTGTATACCATGGGTGTAGTCAATAGCTATGATGAAGCGATGGATAAAGCCAAAACACTATGGGAAAAGCGTCTGAACTAAGTCAAAATGGCGATTTCAAGTAAAAGAAATCGCCATTCATTGAATAAAATATACAGACTATTTTATAAATTTTTCGATTCAAGGATTGAATCTCTCGTAATCACAATAGAATCAGCAATAACTTTACTTTTTTTGAAAAGCCCCCCAACAACAAGCCGGCACGAAAGATTATCTGTTAATAACCCCTCAATCTGCGTCTTCCTGAGGCAGGTATTCATGGATTCATCTTCACAGACTTTAAAAAAACCCGATGAAATATACATCCCATGTTCAACATGCTCTTCATCAATCGAAACAGATCCGATGACGACATAATCTTGTATTGGCGTGCATCTAAAATATGAATATTTATAGTTTCCCTGGACATAAAAATGGCGAAGGCTTCTTTCAGCCACCATATTAAATGTAAAAAGATCACCACTCATCCCGCTGATTTGAGAAGCCGTTAATTTGTCTAAATGAACATGTTGAACAATTTCATCATCTGCAACTATATATGGGGCACAGGCTGAAATGAATAAGCAAAGAAATAACGTTAAGTATTTTTTATTATTCATCGTCATACAATTAGAACCTTCCCATTAAAACTCAGAATCGATTAATCAATAGTATTATAAAAAATGCCCCGATCATCGGAGCATTCTAATCATTCCATTCATCTTAAACAAAACGAATCGGCTTAAATTCAGGTTCATTTTTGTGATGATCGTCATCACACTCTTCACCGTCTTTTTTAGTGCCACGGTCGATATAACCACTACGTTGTTCTTTTGGTAAATTTTCCATTTCCCAGGCATAAACGGCTTGCATACAGGTTTCACGCTGTTCTTTGGTGAGTGCAACGCCATTTGGCCATTTACCAATTTCAACAGCGGTACGAAGACGCTCAACAATTTCAGGATTTAAAATAGCGAGCATTTGTTCAATATTCATGAGTCATCCTGTTGAAAAGATTCAAAATCTTGATTCCACCCTAATTTGGTACGACATGCCATATAAAAGTCATAACCTGGTGGATGTAATAAGCTTAGTTTAAACGGATGTTTGCGGATATGCACCGTGTCACCTACATTTAATGCAACACTATGTTGACCATCGGCACTCACCATCGGCAGAACACGATTTTCACGGATGGTAATCTTGATTTCACTTTGTCCACCCACCACGATAGGACGTGATGACAAGGTGTGCGGATGCATCGGCACCAGTGCGATCGCATCCATACTTGGATGCAGAATCGGCCCTCCGCCTGAAAGTGCATACGCTGTTGAACCCGTTGGGGTTGAAACGATCAGACCATCACTGTGCTGACGATAAACATATTGCCCATCAATATTTAGTTCAAAATCGATCATATGTACCGATTTACCTGAGTGCAACACCACATCATTCAATGCAATCGCATCATAAATGGTTTCACCATTGGTACGTACTTCCATTTCCAGTAAGAAACGGCGGTCCAGCTGGAACTGGCCTTGTAATACCTGATCCAGTTTAAAGATGGCTTCGGCGGGCTTAATATCGGTTAAAAAGCCGAGTCTCCCCCGGTTAATGCCGAGCACAGGCGTACTATAACGTACCAAAGCACGTGCAGCATGGAGCAATGAACCATCACCGCCCACCACAATCACTAAATCAACGACTTCACCCAATAAGTTTCGGCTCACGGTCTGACCATGACTATAGGGGACAAGTTTTGCTGTTTCCTGATCAAAAACGGGGTTTAAGCCTAAATTGATCAAATGATCATGAATTAAACATAACGTTTCTACTACAGAATACTTGTCTGGTCGTCCAATGAGACCAATATTTCGAAAGGATTTATGTGAAATTTGCACGAATAATTCAGCTCCGTCGCGGTTATCGACTATCATATCATTAACAACCTATGTTGCGTTGATGATTGATTAAAAAGTATAAAAATGTCTATCCGTTGCTTTTTTATACCTTTAATGTCAACACATGCTTAAACTTTTTATTGCATGTTGCTATTTATTCACAGTTTTATGATTGCAAAATGACAATAAGCTATCGCATCATTACCGTCATTGTTTTGGTTTTAACGCAAATCTATGAAGTTTGAACGTGGTATTGGTTTTCTAGCACTCATTTTCTCAATGTTAGTGATAGGTGTCTTTGTTGCCTTTAGTATCTATCTGATCCGATTGGATAATATTATTCGTGACAAGTTTGAAGGTCAGCGTTGGGACATCCCTGCCAAGGTGTTTGCACGCCCATTGGAAATCTATGCCAATGCACCGATTACTCAGGATAATTTTACCCAAGAGTTAAAATTACTGGGATATAAGAATACGGCTAACTACGACAAGTCGGGTAGCTATGTGGTTCAGGGCAACCAGATGTATGTGCATACCCGTGGTTTCGACTACGGTGATAGTACCGAACCTGAACAGGTGCTGGAACTGGCCTTTGCCAATGGCGAAGTCAGTGAAGTGCGCTCTACCAAACCCTCAAATACAGGGATTGCTCGCTTAGAACCTTTATTGATCGGTGGTATCTATCCACAACATAATGAAGACCGCGTTCTCATTAAACTGAATAAAGTACCTAAAACCTTGATCGAAGCCTTGATCTCGACGGAAGATCGTAACTTCTATCACCATCATGGTCTTTCAATCCGTGGTACCGCACGTGCTGTCGTCAGTAATGTAACGGGTGGTCGTCGCCAAGGTGGTTCAACCTTAACCCAGCAGTTGGTCAAGAATTTTTATCTTTCACCGGAAAAGACGCTGAAACGTAAGGTCAATGAAGCCCTCATGGCGCTATTGATTGAATTACATTACAGCAAAGACGAGATTCTGGAAGCTTACTTAAATGAAGTGAACTTAGGTCAAAATGGTAGCTATTCGATTAATGGATATGGCTTGGCATCACAATTTTACTTCGGTCTACCATTGCGTGAACTGAATATTTCCCAACAGGCCTTTCTGGTTGGTCTGGTTCAAGGCCCTTCTTTGTATAATCCTTGGCGTAATCCTGAGTCGGCGAAAAAACGTCGTGATGTTGTCTTAAATAACATGAAAGTGATGGGTTATTTGACTGATGCAGAATATGAAGATGAAATTGCCCGTCCATTAAATGTGGTCAGCAAGCCAACTTTAGGCCCTGCAAAATTCCCTGATTTCCTGGATATTGTGCGTCGTCAACTTCGTACCGAATATCAGGAGAGTGATATTACCAATCAAGGACTGAGAATTTTCACAACCCTTGATCCAATCGCACAGACTCAGGTACAGAACGCATTTAAGAGTACCGTCAGCCGTTTAGCCAATGCCAACCCGGGCCGTTTAAGAAACCTGCAAGGTGCGGTACTGGTTGCCCATCCTGAAAATGGTGAACTGGTTGCAGCCGTAGGTTCAACTCAGGACTTTACTGGTTTTAACCGGGCGCTCGATGCCAAACGTCAAGTCGGTTCTTTGCTTAAACCGATCATTTACCTGAATGCAATCGAATCAGGCCGATACACATGGGCCAGCCCGATTGAAGACAGTGCGGTCAATATTCCAATTGATGGTGATAAGAGCTGGACCCCGAAAAACTATAGTGGTGGTGAGCATGGTGTTGTACCAATGCAACAAGCTCTAGCCAACTCATACAACTTATCCACTGTCCGTTTAGGCAATGAATTTGGTTTATCTGCGTTCAGCAATAAATTAAGACAGTTTGGTGTGACTTCAGATATTCCGGCCTACCCTTCGATCTATCTGGGCGCAGTGAATATGTCACCGATGGAAGTCTTGAGCATCTATAGCAACTTCGCCACAGGTGGCTTTAAATATCCGCCTCGCTCGATCCGTACGGTGGTGGATGCCAAAGGGCATTTGCTTGAGCGTTATGGCTTGAATGTACAACAGACCATTGACCCTGCCGCAGCCTATATTCTGAACTTTGGCTTACAACAAGTGATGCGTTCTGGTACTGGTCGCTCTGCCTATAACAGCTTACCTGAGTCATTAAATCTGGCGGGTAAATCTGGGACCACCAATGACACCCGAGATTCATGGTTTGCAGGTTATTCAGGCAATCATGTGGCAGTGGTGTGGTTAGGTCTGGATGATAACAAAGTCACTGGCTTAACCGGTTCATCTGGTGCATTACCAGTCTGGACCAATGTGATGAAACAGCTTCGTCAAGAGCCTGTTAATCTGCGTCAAACCGATAATGTGCAATGGCAATGGATTGATAGCGCCAGCGGTGATTTATCTGCACAAGGCTGTGATGGCGCAATGTATATTCCTTTAATGCGCCAAACTGTGCCACGTCGTGCCACGCTGTGTGGCCAGTCTCATTATGAAGTGGAACCGACCTATATTCCACAAACAGATGAAACACAGGGTGATCAGCAGGACGATAGCATTGGTAACTATATTCGTGAAAGTGAAAACCAGATGGATACAGACTTGTCCAATCGCAGCCCGGCACGTGTGATTTCCAGCGGTAGCTATAACGGTAACGGTGAGAACTAAGCCTCAAAAGGATAATTGAACATGATCAAGAAAACAGCAGTTATTATTGGAATGCTTATACTGGCGGGTTGTACCACGGCACCTGAAAAGGCGCCCACCAAGACCACGCCAACTCACCCACCGAAAAAGGAAAGCCAATCCTCTTCCGGAGTGAAAATCACGCCTTATGATCAAAAAGAGATTAAGCGTCAAAGCGTTCCTGTGGTTGTGCCGCAACAAAAGGTGCAGCAAAAGTTTAATGATGGTAGCCAACTGCCGGCATTTAAAACCTTGATGCAAAAAACCCAGGTCGCTTATAAACAGCAGCAACTGGCAGAGGCTGAACGTTATGCGCTTCAGGCACAACGTATCGCGCCACAGGCCACGGAAACCTATTTGTATCTGGCTATGATTGCCGATCAACGTAAAGAATATGCCAATGCAGAAGCATTGGCCCGCCGTGGCTTAAGTTATGCGCAAAGCAATGCCATGAAAAAGCAATTGTGGTTAATTATTCTGAAAGCCAGTGAAGCCCGCAATCATTCGGTGAAGGCTCAAGAAGCGCGTAGAGCCCTTCGGGCACTTTAATCCTAGTCAATTGCACTAAACTGACGAATCCCCGCAAGCCCATAAGCATGATGCTTTTGGGCTTGTTTTAATTCAGCAGGTGCAACCCCCCCTAAGGCAAAAACAGGAATATCACTGGTTCGGGCGAGTTCTTCAAAACCCTCCCAGCCCAATTCTTTCGCATCAGGATGCGTTTCAGTGGCCTGTACCGGACTTAATAACACCGCATCACAACCAATATGATGGGCATGTTGCAAAGAGACCGCATCATGACAAGCTGCGATAAAGCGCTTCCCAACGACCAAACCAGCTTTACTTAAACTCATCAATTGTGATTGCTTTAAATGAATGGTTGAGATTTTATCTCGCAATTCAGCATCCAGTTGCTGCCAGAGATCGACATTGATCATCAATTTCTGCAATTGCGCATCGCTCAAGCTTAAAAGCTGCGACTGGATCTGATTAATATCAGCAGCATCAGTACGCCAATATAAGAGCGCCTGTTGTTGCGGCAAGGCATTAATTTGATCACTGATCTTGATGAGATGAGGCCAGATCAAACGTTGTAAAATGGCATCATTGGCTTTTGGAAAATTTAACTCGGCCAGTTGCTCACGTTTGTACCAGCCCCACGGTTGATGAATCAGATCGAGCAATTCATCGGGCACATAGGCATGAAACAAATGCAGATTCACAATAATGTCGTCATATTCATGACGGATCACATCAAAAACATGCCAGTCCTTTAAACCGATGCCTACTTCTTCATAAATCTCACGGCGGCAAGCCTGCTCTGGTGTTTCACCGGCTTCAACTTTTCCACCAGGAAACTCATGTTTATTGCCCTGATGCTGGCTGGCCTGTCGCCAGCCGACCAATACTTTGGTTTTGTGTAATAAAATTGCGATTGCAACATCAACTGTAGCTTTGGTCATAACAGACTAAAATCTCTCATCTTTTATCCAGATTTTAAGGTGTTTAAACACGAATTCACATGACTAAAAACAAAATTAATCACTGATTTTGTAAATTGTTAAAATTTCCGTTGACAGGTCTATTCGATAATGATTATCATTTAAAACGTTAAAGAACACACCACGGAGCATAACAAATGAACGCACCATTCAACCTATTTACTCGTAGTACAGATGCAGCCCAATCATTGCCAATGTTGCATTCAAACAATCTTTTCGCCTTGGGACGCGAAATCCGCATTATGCATGCGGGTGAGGAATACCGTTTACGTCTAACGCGTAATAATCGCCTGATTTTAACGAAGTAATATAATAACAACCGCATAATAATAAACGTGGGAATAAGCAGTATGTCAGCGCATGCTGCTTTTTTTTATGTTGCTTATGAGAAAATTTATACAGGCAGCTGAATACTCACCTTGAGTCCGCCATAGCAGGATTGGGAAAACTTGATTTTGCCCTGATGCAATTCAACAATTTTTTTACAAATCGACAGACCTAAGCCAGAGCCCTGTGTTTTGGTACCTAAAGCGCGATAAAAACGTTCTCCCAATCGTTCTAGTATATCGTTGTCTAAGCCTTGCCCTTCATTTTCGATCACGAGTTCTATCACATCATGTTGCTGCTTCAAACTGATATAAATCTGTCCGTGCTCAAGGCTATAGCGGATCGCATTATCAATTATGTTGCGGATACAGGTAAATATCAGTTGTTGATTAGCATGCAACATCTTGGGCTGTGTTGAGACATCCAGCTGTATTTGAATCTGCTTTTCCTGCACAAATAATGCCAAGGCTTGCATTGCCTCTTGTATTACCGTATTTAGGTCAAACTGAGTTTTCGGCAGATTATTGGCATGCTCAGGATCGAGACGCGCCAACAGCAGTAAATTTTCCAGCGTTTGAATGCCGCGATTGACATCTTGCTGCATCTGGACAAAATCACCCGCCCGTTCAGGATACTTACGTTGTAACAACTGCAATCGAAGCTGAATTGCAGACAAAGGCGAACGCAATTCATGGGAGGCATCCGCAGTAAAACGCTGTTCTGCATGCAAGGATTCTTCGAGGCGCTGTAACAGGCGATTGAGCTGACCCAGCATGGGCTGTAACTCTTTCAGCTCTACCTCTCCAGTTGATAGCGGGCTTAAATCATCTGCATTCTTTGCTGAGATTTCTGAAGATAACTGATGCATTACTTTAAATTGTCGTTTAATCAGGAAATGCAACAAGATCCATTGCATCAGCCATACCAGCAGCAAGATCAAGCTATAACCTGCGAAATGATTCAGCGAATCTTTAAAACGTTCTCCTAGGGGTTGTAGAAGCAATACCTGCATAGGCGCATGCTCATCTTCGCCCGCATAACTCCGCCATAACTGTCCTTTTTGCCAAATCAGGCCAAAGTTACCCTGCCTGGCTGTAATCAAGCTGTAATGCTGTGGATCAAGCTGAAAATCTGTGGATTGGGTCAACACCTGCTGCGAATTGCGCAACTGGTATTGGATATCAAATTCATCACTCAGTTCATCAATCTGCTGTCCTGAGGGTTGGGTTAAGTCGGTTATCTGCAACATATCTGAAATCTCGTCCATGATCTCATCTTGCATCTGCATGGTTTGATACACCGAAATTACCGCGAATAAAAGTAAGGCCACACATCCAGCAATGATTGAACTGATTAATGAAGTTTTAACCAGTCTGGTTTGTAATGACACGACTTTCATCCTATTCCCCCTGATGCATGCGATAGCCTAGACCGCGAATGGTCTTGATATATTGCCCGCCAATCTTTTTACGAATCTGATAGATAAACACCTCGATGGCATTACTTTCAATTTCATCACCCCATGCATACAGGGATTCTTCCAGTTGTTCCCGTGTCACAATATGTTCAGGTTGCTGCATTAGCTTATATAGAATCTGAAACTCTTTGGCAGTCAGATTCACCGCTTTCCCCTCCTGAATCAGGGTTTTGGCTTGGGGATCAAGTTGTAAATCGGCAAAATAAAGATATTGACCTGCTTGGGCTTGATGCTGACGCAATTGGGAACGAACCCGGGCAGATAACTCTTCCAGATTAAATGGCTTGACCAAATAGTCATTCGCCCCTAGATCCAGTCCCTCGACCCGATCATGGATGTGGTCTTTGGCGGTAATAAAAATCACCGGGGTTTTGCTATTTTGCCGGCGAATGCTTTTCAGAATTTCATCTCCTGACGCTTGCGGTAAGCCCCGATCCAGCAGAATACAGTGGTATTGATGCTGTTCGGCTGCCAGAATCGCATGATCGCCACGTTCCACCCAGTCAACGCTATAACCATCCATTTCCAGCCAAGCCTTGATACTTTCTGCCTGCGAGGCATCATCTTCAGCCAATAAAATTCGCATAAAACAGCCCACTGTATTGATCTTTCACATGATCTTAAAATAAATCATTAACAAAAAACCACATGATGATCATGTGGTTTTTTTTATATTGATGGCTCAATATTTAGAATTGAACCTGATCGACATCTACTTCAACACGTTTCGCTGGTTTATAGTCGATGTCGATTTCACCAATTAAGGTTACCGGTGTTTTTGCTGATATCGGCTTACCTTGCCATAAATCATCATCAATATCGACCGTCATAGAACCGGTCTGGTCGCTAAACTGATATTTCTCATCACCTGTGGATTTGACCACATAACCTTTCAATCTGACTGGGGTATCATCTTTCAAGGTCAAAGCCTGTTTGACTGTGGTGATTTGAGTCGGCGCCAATGCTTGCTGATTTACGGCAGTGGTATTGGCTACAGCAAAAGTAGTTGCGCCAACCAAGCCAGCAACAACTGCACATTTAGATAATACATTCATCTTGTTTCCCCTCATTGTGGTTTCATCATTTCGATGCAGTCATTAAAACAAACCAAGATGAGGTGAATCTGAAGATGATGCTGTAGCTTAATTTAATGGTACCACGCGCAATACTTCTTCCAAGGTGGTCACGCCCTCAATCACTTTACGCGCACCCGCAATCCGCAAGGGCTCAACGCCTTCTTTTTTGGCTTGTGCTTTTAAATCATTGAGTGTGCCATGCGCACTAATCAGTGACTTGAGCTCCAGACTAACCGGCATAAATTCGTAAATCCCGACTCGGCCCTTATAGCCGGTATGTCGACAAGCTTCACATCCCACAGCTTTATACATGCTGGTCGGCATGTCCATCATATAATCAAAGGTCAGATGTTCCCACTCTTGCTCATTAATTGGCGTTTCCTGTTTACAATGCGGACAAAGGCGACGAACCAGACGTTGGGCCAGAACACCGAGAATTGTGGCAGCCGTGAGGAATGGCTGCACGCCTAGATCATGTAAACGCGTCAAACTGGACGGTGCATCATTGGTATGTAAAGTAGATAATACCAGATGCCCTGTTAATGCAGCCTGAATCGCCATATTTGCGGTGTCATGGTCTCGGATCTCACCGACCATGATAATGTCAGGATCTTGACGCATTAAGGCACGTACGCCATCTGCAAAGCCTAATTCAATGTTTGGATTGACCTGCATCTGGTTAAAACTCGGCTCCAGCATTTCAATCGGGTCTTCAATGGTACAGACATTGACCTGTTCGGTCGCCAGCTGCTTTAAAGATGAATATAGCGTGGTGGTTTTACCCGAACCTGTTGGTCCTGTGACCAGAATAATACCGTGACTGTGCTGCGTCAGCTGCTGCCAGCTCTGCAATAAATGGCCTTCAAAACCCAGTTGCTGGAAACTCCGCACCAATACTTCCGGGTCGAAAATACGCATCACCAGTTTTTCACCAAAAGCGGTCGGCAAAGTCGAAAGACGTAATTCGGTTTCCTGTCCTTTCGGGGTACGGGTTTTTAAGCGTCCATCCTGCGGTTTACGCTTTTCCGCCACATTCATGCGGCCAAGAATCTTGATACGGGAAATTACCGCGGTCAGTGTATTGGCAGGCATGTTATAGATGGTATGCAGCACTCCATCGATACGGAAACGTACCTTACCTTTGTCTTTACGTGGTTCCAGATGAATATCGCTGGCACCTTGCTCAAACGCAAATTGCAGCACCCAGTCCACCAGTTTGACAATATGCTGGTCATTGGCATCAGGATTCTGGGTATCGCCTAACTGTAATAAAGCCTCAACGCCTTTATTCTCCCTATCATAGATACTGGCATTTTGTGAGGAACTGACTGCTCGGCTAACCTGATAGTACTCAACAATATAACGTTGTAACTGTTCAGGATTGAGCAAAACTTTTTCAATCTTTTTAGGTGCCAGACTCCGTTCCAGATTGTTCAACCATTCGCTGATAAAGGGTTGGTCGGTGCCAATCAGAATCCGGTCTGCGTGTACTTCTACCGCCAAAATATGATTTCTGGCGGCAAATTCTTGTGACATGACGCTGGTTAACGCCGCAACATCGGCTTTAAGCGGATCGATGATAAATAAGGGAAGATCGGCTTTTTCAGCCAGCCATTGACACAAACGATTCAACGATAAGGTACTACCTGCATTCAGCTGGTCTTTGAGGCTGAAATTGGCAATCCACTGCAAAGGATGCCATTTCAACTGATCCTTTTGCCGATGTGTGGTCTGTACCAGCAGTTTGTCCCGTTCCGTGATACGGCCATCCTGCACCAATTGTTCCAGACACCAGGTCACATCGATCGTAAAAGAAAAGTTTGCGAATTTTGCCTGAGCTTGCATCACCGTTGATTCCCCAAATTTTTAACGAAATTTATATTTTTAAAGTTTTAACTTTGTTCCACTGCAACAATGGTGACGTCCTGTTCACCCACCGTAAAACGTACATTCAACATGGCAAAGCGCATTCCATACACGCGTTCAGCATCATGCTGATAGGCAGGTCGAGGATCTAAAGATAACACTTGTTCAAGTTCATCGAATATCTTTTTATGCAAAATCCCCTGCTTTAATAACTGCTGTTGTTGCTGTTGTGCATTTTCCGACCAAACCACCGTTTTACGCTGTGGCTGCTCTTGGGCATAACCACTGACCGCCTCAGTCACCGCATCTGAATATTGAATATACGGCTTGATATCTAAAATCGGGGTACCATCCAGCAAATCACTGCCCGTGACATAGACCCGTACCGCTTTGCCATGCTTTTCAACGCGTAAAAACTGTACCACCGATAAACCAATCGGAGATGGGCGATACATGCTTCGGGTCGCAAAAACCCCTATTTTCTGGTTGCCTCCGAGCCTAGGCGGTCGTACTTGTGCACGAAATTTAGGCATTTGATTCAAGGCGTTATCTGAATTTTTATTCTCATGAAACTGCCATAGCAGCCATAAGTGGCTAAAATCTTCAATGCCTTCAAATGCCAGAATATCGCTATAAGCCGCCGTCATCTCTATATATGACTCGACCTGCACCAGATTTGGCTGGCGCGGGATACCGAATTTCTCACGATAAGGCGAACACATATGACCAATGATTGGCATCACTACTGAACTGTTCATCACTTTTTCTTATAAACACAATTAAATATATTCAGTTTATCGAGAATGATTTTAGATTAGAATAGCGATCTGTTTCTTTTAACTGTGATCGAGACCTTTAATGGCTGCTTTTAACGTTGAACGCATTACTCATGTTCACCACTGGAATGACACACTTTTCAGTTTTAAAACTACACGCGACGTCAGCTTACGTTTTAAAAATGGTCAGTTTGTAATGATCGGCCTTGAAGTGAATGGTAAGCCTTTAATGCGAGCTTATTCGATCGCCAGTGCGAATTATGAAGAAGAACTTGAATTCTTCTCTATTAAAGTACAAGACGGTCCATTAACTTCTATTTTACAAAAAGTACAAGTGGGCGACGAAATCCTGATTTCTAAAAAGCCTACAGGCACTTTGGTACACGACGATTTACTGCCAGGTAAAAATTTATATCTGTTATCTTCTGGTACTGGCCTTGCTCCATTCCTTTCTTTGCTTCGTGACCCGGAAACTTACGAGAAGTTTGAAAAAGTGATTATGGTGCATGGTACACGTTATGTGTCTGAACTTGCCTACCAAGATTTAATCTTGAATGAACTTCCAAATCATGAATTCTTTGAAGAGTTAGGCATCAAAGACAAGTTGATCTACTACCCGACTGTGACACGTGAACCGTTCCACACTCAAGGTCGTGTAACTACGGCAATTGAGACTGGCGAACTGTTTGAAAAAATTGGTTTACCACGTTTTAACCGTGAAACTGACCGTGCCATGCTCTGTGGTAGCCCGGCGTTCCTGAAAGACGTCGCTGCGTTGCTCGATCAACACGGTTTGGTTGAATCACCACGTATGGGCGTAATGGGTGATTATGTAATTGAACGCGCATTCGTCGAAAAATAATATTGCCCTATAAAAAGAACCGAGGATAAATCCTCGGTTTTTTATTTTAAGTTTTATAAAAATGTAATTTTATTTATCTAAAGGTTATTATTTAGCATAACTACAATAATAAGTTATTATGCTGCATCTAAATGGATTAATCGCTCGATATAATACCAGCACTCTTCGATCTGGGCATGATCTTTATTTACTTTTGCATACGAGGTCATCCCGTCCAGAATATTAATATACATCGCTGTTAATACATGAGGCTGATAAACCTGTGCCTTTACAAACAAGTCTTCTACCAATGCCATTAACCACTCACGATATTCCATGATTGGACGAATAATGGAAGGATACTGTTGTAAAATTTCTAATGAAGCTTTTTGAAACATACAGCCATGAAAATCATCTGAATTAAACCAGCCGAGATGCCAAAAATAGACGGCTTTAATTTTACCTAAATAATCATCTGCTGCTTTCAGGCTAATTTCGTTTTCGATAGACGCCTGGATACTTTTATTCCTTCGCGACAGACACTCTTCAATCAGGTTCTCTTTAGAAGGAAAGTATTTGTAGAACGTCATTTTGGCAACGCCCGACTCACTGATAATTCGATCCACACCCACAGAGCTGTAGTTATGACGGTTAAAAAGGTCTAGAGCCGTTACAATGATATCTTCTTTTTTTGACATTTTATTATCCTTTTAGAATTCTATCAAAAAACTTAACATATTATTAAGACATAGTTTACATGCTGGAAATTTCTGGCCACTATGTATATTTATCTTATTTTAAGAGCAGTATAGAAAAGTCATACTTTCTTTATTGTTCCTGTTATAGGGTATGAAAAAAACGGCTGCTACACAAGATGATTTGTAAAAAAATCTTTCTATTTTTTAAATAAAAAAATATACCGTGAATTACTTCACCTTTTATTTACAGTTAAGTTAAATAATAAGCTTTCTTGCGATTTTTTAGCCGCTTTAATAAATTGATTTCACAAAAAAATAATTTTATATTTAAATCATCCAATAAAAAGATGTTTGGCTGAAACAATAGTTATATTCATAATCAGCCAAAGAAAATCTAACTAAATAATTGGAAAAGCAATAATATTATTAATTCATCGAGTACAAGACTATGCCAAAAAAATTTGAAAACTTTAACAACCCGAGACAGAAAGCTATTGAAGGCATGAAAAATAGTATTTCTGCGGATCTATGGAACAAGAACCTGGATTTTCTGAACAAACTAAGAGCAGAAATTTCAAATCATCCTGTTTCAAGACATCCTGCCATTCAACTTTTAAATGACGGTGTAATTGACAAAGAAACGTTAAAACATATTCATCTTGAATATCGCCATGCCATTGTTCAGGTATTTACCGATGCCTTATTGATGGCTCAATTCCAGACCAAACAGTTAGAACCACGTTTATTGTCCGGTTCCAAAATGTTCCCGCGCTTTTTATTGAACCTGAATATTCTGGACGAATTTGGTTTCCGCCCTGGTCTGGATCAGGAAGGTTATTATTCCGGCAACCCGGAATATGCACATTATCCATTATTTGAAGATGTGCTCAATGACTTTGATTTGAGCCAGTCTGAGCGTAATGACTATCAACCTTCGCTGATTGCACAACGGGTACGTCATTATCTGGAAAATTCGTTTAACAGCTATCAGGCAGTTTCAGCTTTGCTCGCCGTTGCAGAAGAAGAAGTGATTTTATTCAGTCCTGCGCTACGTCAGGCCACCAAGGCGGTCGGTTTCGATGTGGATAGTGGTTATTACTATGTCCATGGTGTTTCACATGATGCGACTGCCGAAGCGGCTGATGACGACCATGAAGATGATTTATGGTTTGTACTGGCACAGGCCTGCGTTGAATCTGAATACGTTTCAATCCGTCAAATCTGTCTTGAATACTGTGATTTATGGGAACAGTTCTGGGATGAACAAATTGCTTACTACGGAACCTTCAAAAAACTGGCCTAACTTTCTCAGGAAAAGCCATTTCTAATTTTGGAAATGGCTTCCTTTATTTTTAATAATTTTCAAATACTTACCAACTTAAACTTGTATCTACAGATGAGAAAAAAGCGCTTTTTAAAATAAATCTCGATAAATTACGATATAATTCAACTTTATTTCCCTTCCCCATGCCCTGCGATGTTCTCTCAATTCGATATCAATTTAGTGGTGCTGCTGGTCTTATTAGGTTGCGGTATCTTTAGTCAAAACACGGCCGTCACTGTAGCAGCAGCGTGTCTGATCCTGGTCAAACTGACTCCTTTAAACCAGTTTTTTCCTTATATTCAGAGCCATGGACTGAATATTGGCATCATTATTCTTACTATTGGCGTACTTGCACCGATTGCCAGTGGCAAGATCAGCGGAGAAAGCATCCTTAAATCATTTATCAGTATCAAATCTCTGGCGGCAATTGCCGTTGGCCTGCTGGTGGCATGGCTGGGTGGACGAGGCGTTAAGTTAATGAGTAATCAACCTGATGTGGTTGCCGGCCTTCTGATCGGTACAGTAGCAGGTGTCGCCTTATTAAGAGGCGTTCCGGTTGGCCCACTGATTGCGGCAGGGATTTTGTCACTACTGATCGGGAAATCTTAACGCGTATTTCATCTGCATAATCACCTCATAAAAATAAAGGTAGCGCATGGCTACCTTTATCATAAAAAGACCTTGAATTAATTTTCATAATACACGGCACGCATCTTGGAAAACTTTTCCAGTTGCTTAATAAAGCCTTCAAAATAGTTCTTCTCTTTATCCTCGACCCGATAACCCGCATACAGTGTACGTCTCAGACCTTCCGGAGCGACACAATCCAGACGGCGACTGACCACCCAGCCTTTTTGCTCATATTCATTGACCACCCAATCTGGCAATGCCGCAATGCCGCGTCCACTTGCCACCAGCTGGATCAGCATTTGGGTCAGATCTGTAGTGCGGATGTGCTTCGGATAGACATTGGCTGGAATAAACAGATGTGCCATGATATCCAGGCGATGCTTATCAACCGGATATGTAATCAGGGTTTCTTCTGCCAGATCCTGCACGCTCACCTGCTCGGCACGTGCCAAAGGATGCGTGCTAGAAAGAACCAAGCGTGATTCATATTTGAAAATTGGGAAATACTCAATTCCCTTCAATGCAATCGGATCTGCCGTGATCAATAGATCAAACTCGGCATTTTGCAACAGCTCGTGAGGATTCGACTCAAAACCCGCGGCAAAGTCCAAATCTACATCCGGATACTGATGACGATACTGATTCAATAACGGCATCAACCAGTCAAAACAACTGTGACATTCTGAAGAGAAGATAATCCGTCCTGTCTGGCCGTGCACGATACGGGTAATATCGGTCTGTGCGATCTGAACTTGCGGCAATACATCATCTGCCAGTTTAAGCAGACGTTCCCCAACATTGGAGAAACTGACAGGGCGACTACGACGATTCACCACTTCTACCCCATACCAATGATCAAGTTCTTTTAACTGGTGAGAAATTGCAGACGGCGTCAGGCATAGATCGGTCGCGGCAGCCACCAGTGAGCCATGTTCTCTTAGCGCAAGTAATGTTTTTAAATGACGGAGTTCTAGCACAACAAAAACCAAAATTGAATTTATTTCATCTTAACACAAAATTAATTAGCAAGTCTCAACACCTATTGTTTAAAGTATACAATTCATTAATCAAGAATCACTCGAGTAGTAAGCACAAAGCCAAACACAGAGTATCACTTAATAATAAATTATATAATTTCAGAATAAATATTTTTTTAATGTAAGTATCCTCCCAATTAAGTCAAATTCTATATTGTGTAATCATTACTAATCTCTTAAACTCAGGTATTTATTTTAATAGGGAATACTTTGTGTCTAACTCTGAAATATTTACAGTCGAC
This sequence comes from Acinetobacter courvalinii, assembly GCF_014635545.1. Lineage (GTDB taxonomy): Bacteria > Pseudomonadota > Gammaproteobacteria > Pseudomonadales > Moraxellaceae > Acinetobacter > Acinetobacter courvalinii. Next base: position 927,401 of record NZ_BMDA01000001.1, on the reverse strand, counting down.
ACCGAATACGAAATTTATTATACGAATAAAAACTTTATACCTATTGATGAAATAATATCCAGCTTAAAAGCTTTGGAAAGTAATATACATCATACCTCCAAGTTTATTGAAAAAGCTTACCCTGATTTTAAAGTTTTAGATTCTGAAATTTTTATTGAAAACTTACAGAGTGGAAGTCTAAACCTTAAATTAATCATAAGAAAATCTTTACATGCAGCGAAAGCAAATGCTAAAAAAATCACCCATATAGCGCCGTCAAAGGAAACAATAAAAGATATTGTTAAACAAGCAACGATTGCTTTAATTGTGGAAGGTACAAAATTAGCTACTGCTAGCCCCCAAGTTCCTGTTACAAATCAAAATATTACGATAAATAATAACATTACCAACATTCAATCAATGAACTTATCTGAAAGTGACTATAATTCTATAATAAGTAAAATTTCTCAAAAAACATTAGCAGAGAATGCTATTAATATTACTAAACCAGCAAAACTTGAAGATGATGCCCAAATTAAGTTTAACCATAAAGATAAAGAGGAAGTTGTTTTTGACCGAAAAGTTCTAGATCCTATGCCTTCAACTTATACTCCACCTGTACAAGAGGAACGGGAAACTTTTCATCAAGATATTAAATTATCAATTTATGCTTCTGATAAGGATAGAAGAGAAAATGGATGGGCTGGATCTATCCATTCTCTAAACCATAATCGTGTAACACTAAAGCTTAATAATAGTGTTAAACCTGAACAATTGCATGGGCGCACAGAAGTTATAGCTAGTGTATTAGTACATGAGAAATTTAATTCATTGAAAAAGAAATATGAAATTTCATACATTGAAATTTTAGGATTTAAATCTTAGTTAAATATAATTAATGTTTTCTCAATATGAAATAATTTCATTTTCATGTGAAATTATTTCATATTTTTTTTGAATAATTACTTCATAATTCACTATAAAATTTTACTCAATATTTTTATCTATGTTAAAACTTCAACGCCAAAAACTGAGCTTACCCGAAGGACATGACAAGTTACTGCTGCACTCATGCTGCGCACCATGTTCCGGTGAAGTTATGGAAACCCTGATTGAATCAGGAATTGACTTTTCGATCTTTTTTTATAATCCGAATATCCATCCGGTGAAGGAATACCTCATTCGTAAGGAAGAAAATATTCGCTTTGCCGAAAAACACAATATTCCGTTTATCGATTGCGATTATGATACCGATAACTGGTTTGCGCGCGCTAAAGGCATGGAAAATGAACCTGAAAAAGGTATTCGTTGCACCATGTGCTTTGATATGCGTTTTGAACGGACTGCCCTTTATGCCTATGAACACGGTTTCAGCCTGATCAGCAGTTCGCTGGGGATTTCGCGCTGGAAAAACATGCAGCAAATTAATGACTGTGGTCTACGTGCTGCCGCGCATTATCCAGACATTCAATATTGGGATTATAACTGGCGCAAACATGGCGGTGCAGTGCGTATGCTGGAAATCAGCAAACGTGAAGAGTTCTATCAACAGGAATATTGCGGCTGCGTCTATTCACTCAGAGATACTAACCGCTGGCGTATGAGCAATGGCCGTGACCGGATTCAACTGGGTGTGAAATTTTATAGTAAAGCCATGGATGATGAATCTAGTCAATAACAATGCAGTCGAAATAAAAAGGCTAATTCTAGTGAATTAGCCTTTTGACATTTTAATGTACAGCTACACTGATAATGCTGTAGAACTGATTGCCTGGCTTTTGTTTCATATCCACCGTTTCGCTGACTTCAATCAAGTATTCCGCCGCTTTTGGAAATAACAGTTCAGCACTGCCATCCGCCGCTGTTTTCAAGCTGATTCCTTGCTTATCGGTTGCACCTTTAGCACGAATCACCACTTCAGCATTGGCTAAAGCTTTATTGGCTTTCGATACTTTAATTTTTACCGCCTGATTGGCTTTTAATTCATTTGGATGGGTGAAAAACTCCACCTGAATCGGGGCTGTGCTTGCCTGAACGGGTGTATGTTTCTCCTTACTGACATAAGTCAATAATGTCCATTCGCGCGTGATTTCAACTGGCTTGATATTCTTGCTGTTTAGATCGGCAGGAATCACAAAATCGCGCTCAGCTTTTGCAGGCGCTTTATCGGCCGGCATATCAAAAAACATCTTCCATTGTTTTTGATCTTGCACGTATTTCAATGGATATGAAGCCTTGGTTTGCACCAGATAAGTCCCTGCTTCAGGCAGTTTCAAATCAAATACGGTCGCTGAGTCCAGTTTAGTATTCGCTTGAATGGTGGTTTTGGTATTGTTCGGCAGCGTGATCTCGAATTTTGCATCTTTCAAGGCATATTCACTGTTTAAGGCCTCTTCTGCATAACCGGAAATAATCGCGACCTGAGTCTGCTCGGTCTGATAAGCAATCGGCGCCACATAGGGTTCATGTGCAGCGCTATAGCCAGAAACAAGTAGCAATGAACTGATTAATAATTTTTTCACTTTTCCACCCCGAAAGTTGTCATTTAAAATGCATGACCTGCAGTATACACAAATGTAAATAATTATCATTAATATTATTATGATCATCTATTAATTTCACACCATGTGCTGGCTATTTATATTGCAATACCTCCATTTTTTACGGTTTCAGTAGCACCGTCACCGGTTACCAAGTCTTTACAAAATATGTCGTGATTGTTCAGAAGCCAGTGAAGCTTAACCCTATGCTTATTATTCGAGTTCTAACGATGGATTCATAATAATGAAGAAACTTTTTATTTTAACTGCCCTTCTGCTTCCTTTAGCCCTCAGCGCCTGTAATGACGATTCAAAGTCCGAGCAGGATTCGCAACAAAACAGCAGTGAGGCCCAAACACAGCAAACCGAACATAATAGAACACAAGTAATCACCTATTTTGAAGGTGTATTTAAAGATAAAAAAGTCAAGGAATTTTCTGACCGTTACCTCGCTGAAAACTATATTCAACACAATCCATTTTTACCCGACGGCAAACAGCCATTTATTGACTTCTTTGAGAAACGCTTTGCGGACAACCCTGATGCCCAGTACAACATTGTCCGTAGCCTAGCTGAAAATGATCTGGTACTTTTACAGGTCAAGGGTAAACTGAATACCGATGCGGCCACCAATGCGGGCTTTGACCTGTTTCGAGTTGAAAATGGCATTATCGTAGAACATTGGGATGTCAATCAATCTGTACCCGAAAACGAACGCACCACAACCAATCCGGAAGTAATGTTTGATGGAGCCAATAAAACAAATTTATCACCTGCCGAAACAGCAGCCAATAAAGAATTAGTGACTGCTTTTGTCAAAGGTGTGTTTGAGCAACACAAGGTCAGAGAGTTTTCCGACCGTTATCTTGCCGATCATTACATCCAGCACAATCCATGGATTGGAGATGGCAAAGCGCCTTTTGTTTCATTCTTTGAACAATTGTTTAAAGATGATCCATCTGCTGAATATGAAGTTAAACGCGTTATTGCTGATGGTAATTTGGTTGCTGTTCATCTACGCAGTCAACAAAGTGGCCAACCTGAAAATGCAGGTTTTGATATTTTCCGGGTCGAAAATGGCAAGATCGTTGAACACTGGGATGCAAATCAATCGGTTCCAGAAAACAGCGCCAATAGTAATACCATGTTCTAAGTTTCACCCGTGCCGCAACGCGATAACTCAGGATAAAGCTCATTTTCACAATGGGCTTTATTTACCTGTAATTCCTCTATATCGCTACAATAGCTACCTTATTCATGCCGCACCTAGCTTTTATGCCGCGCCTCCCTAATTTTATTTGAAAATTCCACTTTTCTCTCTATCGGTTTTGACAGAGGTATGAAAAAATAATCCCTGCTCCAGATATTATTTTTTAGAGACTCATGACCTCTCCAAGTTCTCCCACACCCATAACATCCCACTACTCCTTATTTCTGGTGATTTTCTCACTCGCCGTCGGTAGTTTCTGTATTGGAACAACTGAATTTGTGGCGATGGGACTAATTCAGGAAATCGCCACGGACTTAAATGTCAGTGTCCCGCATGCAGGCTATTTTATTAGTGCTTATGCATTGGGCGTGATGGTCGGCGCACCGATTATTGCTATCCTCGGCGCTAAAGTTCCACGTAAGACCTTATTGCTGGGCCTGATGCTGTTTTATGGTCTGGCCAATGCAGCGACAGCGTTTGCCACAACGCCAGAAACCATGTTGCTGTCCCGCTTTATTGCCGGTTTTCCGCACGGGGCTTACTTTGGTGTAGCGGCACTGGTTGCAGCTGAACTGGCAGGCAAACAACGCCGTGCCACGGCGATTGCCCAAGTGATGATGGGCTTAACCATTGCCAATGTGATTGGAGTACCCATTGCCACATGGCTCGGTCAGCAATTTGGCTGGAAAGCAGGATTTGAATTTTCTGCCGTGATCGCCTTTATTACCCTGATTGGCGTTGGCTTATTTGTTCCGAATATTCCATTGCAAAAAACCGCCAGTATCAAGGGTGAACTGGCAGGTTTAAAGAATATCAATATGTGGCTGACCCTTGCCGTGGGTGCCATTGGCTTTGGGGGCATGTTCTCGGTATATAGCTATGTTTCTCCGATTCTCACCGAATATACCCATGCCAATATCAGTGTCGTGCCGATTGCTTTAGCGATTTGGGGCATCGGTATGGTCATCGGTGGTCTGGTGGCTGGCTGGCTGGCCGATAAAAACCTGTTTAAAACCATTATCGGGATTCTGATCAGCTCGGCCCTCGCCTTTGTAGCGGCTAGCTTTATGATGTCTAGTCTGTATACCGCGATTGCAGCCTTATTCCTGATTGGTTTTACCGTGATTGGTCTCGGTGGTGCCTTACAGACCCATCTCATGGACATTGCGGGTGACGCACAAACGCTGGCAGCTTCCCTCAACCATTCGGCATTTAATCTCGCCAATGCTCTGGGTGCTTTTTTGGGTGGATGGGTTCTGAGTCATGATATGGGCTGGTTAGCACCGATCTGGGTCGGCTTTGTCTTAAGTCTGGGTGGTTTAGCCATTTTATTGATTGCCTTGGCTTATGCCCGCTATTCACAGAACAATGAATCTGCTGTGTCTTAACAGCAGATTCCGCTATTGATATTAATGCATTAATTTCACAATCTGTCGATCATGCCATTTTGATAAGAATAACAAGGCCGTGATCGACCCGATCAGGGCAAAAAACATATCCGATTGTGTATCCCACTCATCCCCTTGAGTTCCAAGGAATTCTTCTGCGCTCTGTCCCAATAATAATGCTGCTGCCCATTCAATCAGCTCATAACTGGCACTGATTGCCAGTACAATACAGATCACAATAAAGCTCAGCATCTTAGCTTTAGCTAAAATATGCTTCCGAATCAGGATTTCACGCGCAACCATAGCAGGTACAAAGCCCTGCATAAAATGCCCGATCTTGTCATAAGGATTGCGGTCCAGCCCTAACCATTGTGCAATTTCAAAACCCAACGGTACACGCGCATAGCTGTACGCCCCACCAACAATCAATACAATGGCATGCAAGAAAACAAGCCCATATAACAACGGACTGAGTGGAAAAGCTTTATGTGTCGCATACAATATCGGTATCACAATCAATACCGGTGTGACTTCAAGCCACCATGTGGTCTGGTCAAAAGGCTGAATCCCAGAAATGACCAATAAAGAGACTAAAATCGCCGTGCCCAAATACAGTAAAGAAATACGCATCATCTTATAAGGTCGTGTTTATTTCCCTTTATCATATAAAAAACCCGAAGCGAGCGCTTCGGGTTTGTTGTTATCACGCTGACAGACTGGATTTTACTTCACCGCATCGGCAACTTCTTTCAGCATGGCTTTCATGCCATCCAGACCATTATTCATCAAATACCAGTTACTCGAATCCAGATAAACTATGTTGCCGTTTTTAGCCGCTTTAGTCTGGTTAATGATCTGGTTATTTAACACCTGTTTTGCACCTTGCTGATTTTCAGTAATGGCTGCACCACGGTCAATCACAAACAGGTAATCAGGATTTTTCTGGGCAATAAACTCATGTGACACCGCCATACCATGCAATCCCACCTTGATTGAAGGATCTGCTGGGGTAAAACCATAGAGGTCATGAATATTGCCAAAGCGCGAACCTGGGCCATAGGCCGCAATCTTGCTGTTATTGACCAAAATCACCAATGCCGTTTTACCTTTGGTCTTGGCTTTTAAGGCCACAATATCTTTTTCCAGCGTTTGTAATTGCTGCTCCGCTTCTGGCTTCTTGCCTACCATTTCAGCGATATTCAAAGTTTGCTGTTTAAACGAATTGAACTGATCATTGTAATCCACATCAACAAAGTAGGTCGGTGCAATCTGCTTGATCTGACCGACCAGATTTTCCATGCGACCACTTATCAGAATCAGTTCAGGCTGACTGGCTGCAATTTTTTCCAGATTTGGTTCTTTCACGGTCCCTACATCCAAATATTTACCTTCACTGAAATTTTGCAACACTTTCGGTAACGGCGTTCCTTTTGGCAAGGCCACCACTTTGTCGTCTGCGCCCAAGGCATGAATGGTATTGAGGGCGCTGGTATCCAGTACAGCAATACGGGACACATTCGCAGGAATGCTAATCTGACCGGCCTTACTGTTAAAACTTAAGGTATCCTGTGTAGCTGCAGTATGACTGTCCTGATTTGCCGAAGGTGTACTGGAATTACCACATGCAGCCAAGGCTACACTTAACATCATGACTGGCAATGTTTTTTTGAAAAGCATAACAAGCTCCTAACTAATAAAATACAAACCTAATTTATGTTGCTGAACCTGCTGGATCGGAATATGGAAATCGAAAATATCTTGGAGAATACGTTCATCCATCAACTGTTGTGGATGCCCTTGATACAGCAACTCACCTTCTTTCATGGCAATGATATGATCGGCATAGACGGAAGCAAAGTTAATGTCATGAATCACCACAATGATGGATTTGCCATGATTCTCGGCCAAATCTTTTAACACCCGCATAATCTGGGAAGAGTGCTTCATATCCAGATTGTTCAAGGGTTCATCCAGCAAGATATAGTCCGTGTCCTGTGCCAAAATCATGGCAATATAGGCACGTTGTCGCTGTCCACCCGACAATTCGCTGATTTGTCGGTGGCGTAAGGCATCTAAATCCATATAGGCAATGCAACGGTCAATCACTTGAAGGTCTTGTTCAGTCAGGCGTCCTTGTGAATACGGAAAGCGGCCAAAAGCGACCAGATCCTCGATACTGAGACGCAACTCGGTATGGTTGGACTGCTTCAAGATCGCCAGTTTTTTGGCAATATCGGCACTTTTCATCTGTTGCAAGTCTTGACCATCGAGTAAAACCTGCCCCTGATCCGCTTCGATTAAACGACTCATCATCGAAAGCACGGTACTTTTGCCTGCACCATTCGGCCCAATAAATGCGGTAAATTGCCCTTTGGCAATATTCAGCGATAGGTCATTCACGACCCGCTGTTGCTGATAGCTTTTACTTAAATGCTTGAGCTCTATTGCCATTTTTTATTTTCCTTCAATAAAATCCAGAAGAAATAAATTCCACCGACAAAGTTAATAATCACACTGAGCGTGGTTTTGAAATTCAGCACATGCAGCACCATGAACTGTCCAAGCATCAGACACAGAATGCTGACCAGAATGATGCCCAGCAGTAAGATATGATGTTGATGGGTCTTGAACATTTCCAGGGTAATGTTGAGTACCAACAGACCCAGGAACATCATTGGGCCAGCCAAAGCTGTTGCAGAAGCCAGTGCCAATACCACCAGAATCAACAACAAGCGACTGGTCTTGTCATAATCCAGTCCCAGATTCAGCGCATGATCTCGTCCCAGCGCCATCACATCGAGCGTGTGATAATGCTTTAAGCTATACAACAGAATCGGCACAATGGTGAGTAAGGACAAGCCCACCGTTTCCAGCTTCACCACATTAAAACTGGCAAAGCCGGCATAGGCAGCAATCTGGAATTCATCCGGATCGAGCAAGACCTGAAAAAAAGTGCTCATGTTGTCGAATAAAGTCGAACAGATCAGCCCTACCAACAGCAGGAAATAAATATTTTGCTGCGCCACTTTCTGGAAAATAAAGCGATACAGCAGCAAGGCAAAAGTCACCATGAGCAGCAGACTGATCAGATAATCCGTGACAAAATTCAGTGACAATAACGTGCTGGCACCAAAGAAATAGATAATCGCCGTTTTAGACAGTTCATATAATTTATCCAGTCCCAATGCCTGCGGCGTCACCACCCGATTATTGACAATGGTATGGAAAACCAAAGTCGAAACACCAACCGCAGTTCCCGCTACCACGATGGCTGCAACCGTTTTTAAACGCAGATTTAAGACATACTGCCAGGCCACGCCCAGATTCCAGCCAAGATAGAGTGCAATACTTGCAATCACAGCTACAGCTAAAATCATTAACTTGGTTTTATGAGGCATAGCGGTATCTCCTAAGCAGCAGCCACAAGAAAATGACACTGCCCACTACCCCCATAATCAGACTGACAGAGACCTCATAAGGGAAAATCACCACCCGACCAAATACATCGCAAAGCAGAACCAGCAAAGCACCCAACAATGCAGTATGAGAAAGGGTTTTCCGGATATTGTCACCGAGGTATAAGCTCACCAGATTCGGTACAATCAAACCGAGAAATGGAATCGCCCCGACGGTCACAATCACCACTCCGGTAATCACTGACACCAGTAACAGGCCAATAAAAAGCGTCTGTTTATAATTCAGCCCCAGATTGGTGGCAAAATCCTGTCCCAAGCCAGCCAGAACAAAACGATTGGCAAAGAAATAAATCAGGATCAGAACGGGCACGCTGAGATAGATCAGCTCGTATTGCCCATTTAAAATGGTGGAAAAGTCGCCTTGTAACCAACCCGCTAGGTTCTGTAATAAATCCAGTTGTAACGCAATAAAGGTGGTAAAGGCTGAAATGATACTGCCAAAAATCATCCCCACCAGTGGCACAAAAACCGTATCACGATGCTTGAGCGTCGCCAGAATACTCATAAAGGCCATCGCACCAATAAGCGTTACCGCAATGGCAAAACCTGTTTTAATAAAAATTGAAGCACTCGGCAGTAAAATGATTGAAACCAGAACACCTAAACGGGCACAGTCATATAGACCTGCGGTGGTGGGAGACACAAAGCGGTTACGACTCAACGACTGCATGATCAGACCGCAGACACTCAGCCCCGCACCCGCCACAACAATTGCCATCAGACGCGGTAAACGGCTAGTCCAGAACAGTTGCCAGTCTTGAGGGTTACCCGCCCACAAACCCGCAAGACTCATCTCGCCTACGCCGACAAATAAGGAAATCATTGCCAGTGGCAGTAACAATAAAATCAGATAACGCCGCTTAATCATGTCAGGAGAACTTCATCAGTTACATAAACTTAAAATAAGCTTAAAAATTACAATTTAATTACTAGAAAAGTAGCATAAATGAGAAAGATTATTGTTAACTTTTTTTAATCATGCTTAAAACTAATTTAAGCAGATCAGAATCAGAAAAATTTATGCAAAAAAATTAAAATAATTCATGCTTCCTTACCTGCTTCTTCTTATTATTCAGATAAAAATAAATTTCTATGAAATGAAGTCTAATTTTAGGCGCTGTCTTTATAATTCAATTTATTCCGTCAGCTTTTCACCACAATGCGGGCAAAAACGGTAATGCTTTTTTTCCTGTTCCTGATCTTCAAGCAACTTTTCCCTGACCAGTTGCATGATAATTTCATGGGTCTGCTCTTTGGGTAAACCGACTTTCTTGCGAATCCGTTCAATTTCCACCTGATCATGCAGCAAGTCCAGCCCCTTGGCTTGCAAGACTTCGCGAAACTCCTGTTCCAGTCGCTGATTTCGCATATTCAATTCATTGGCGAGACCCGAAGCCAGAATACCCGCGGGCAAAGCGGCAATACCGACACCGAGAATGGTAATAAATGCACCCAGTATCCGCCCCAAATTAGTTACTGGGGTCACATCACCATAACCGACTGTGGTGAGGGTGACCACCGCCCACCACATCGATTGCGGTATCGAACTAAAGGCTTCAGGCTGGGCTTTATTTTCAACCACATAAATCGCAGATGCGGTCATGACAATCATAATGACCAGAATAAAAATGACCGCCTGAAATGAACCTTTTTCACGCTGGATGACGCGTAATAGAATTTGCAGGGAAACAAAGTAGCGCGTCAGCTTCAATAAACGGACTAAACGTAAGACTCGTAAGAAACGTAAGTCAATCGGCACAATAAAGTTGAGATAGGCAGGTAGAATCGCCAATAAATCAATAATGGCCCCGCCACTTTTCATCCAGCGAATACGTTGCTTCCAAGCCGCCTCTTGTGGCTCTTGCTCAACAATACTCCACAGCCTGAGTAGATATTCGCCACTAAAAATCATGATCGAGAGATTTTCAAAGATATCGAAATACGGCTTATACAGTTGATAAAACTCGTTCACAGACTCCAGCAAAACGGCAGCAACGTTACCGATGATCAAGGCAATCAGCAGATAATTTACGCAGGTACTGACGGTACTTTTATAGTCATCATTATGCAGATTGTCATATACAAAACGTCTTAATTGCTGCCATGAAAGTTGAGTCATACCGTACTTATTGTCTGTTCAAGCAAGCTCAAAATGTAGCATGTTGTTTTCAAATTTGATAAGGGATTTTCACTTGAAGCCCTATTTTTAGGTTTAAAACAAGATCATTTGCCAATACATTGAGCTATCTGACGCTGTTTCAACAAAACTTTCTTTGCAGTTGGGCCTCCGCTTCAACCATAATAAAAGCTTCGTGGTTATTTCTTTAACGATTCATTCATAAAGAACTATAAATTTTATTAAACCCGTGACAACAAGGGGAATTTAACATGGGATTTAAAGCTCTCCCGACGCTGATCTCTTTATTTATTGCATTGATTATCTGGTTCGTGATTCCTGTACCTGCTGGCGTCGATCCTGATGCATGGCATTTATTGGCGATGTTTGTTGGTGTGATTGCCGCCATTATTGGTAAAGCCATGCCGATCGGTGCAATTGCGATTATTGCCATTACTTTGGTCGCTGTGACCGGTGTTACCAACGATAGCCCAAGTGGTGCCATTCAGGATGCGCTCAGCAGCTTTGCCAATCCACTGATCTGGTTAATCGGTATTTCGATCATGATCTCCAAAGGCTTGCAAAAAACCGGATTGGGCGCACGACTGGGCTATTTATTTATCGCGGTGTGGGGCAAGAAAACCATTGGTATCGGTTATAGCATGGTGCTGTCTGAACTGATTCTTGCACCGGTTACCCCAAGCAATACGGCACGTGGTGGCGGGATTATTCACCCGATTGTCCGTGCAATTTCGACCAGTTACGACTCTGACCCTGCCAAAGGCACTGAAGGACGCATGGGGAAATATTTAGCCTTGGTCAACTACCAAGCCAATCCGATTACCTCTGCCATGTTTATTACCGCAACCGCCCCTAACCCTTTGGTGGTGGATCTGGTAGCGAAAGCAACCAACAGTCAGATTTCATTGAGCTGGAGTACCTGGGCACTGGCCATGTTATTACCGGGCTTAATTGCCTTGATCATCATGCCGTTAATCATGTACTGGATGTATCCACCTGAAGTTAAGGAAACCCCAAACGCAGCGCAGTTTGCCAAAACCAAGTTGCAGGAAATGGGGCCTGTCAGCAAAAATGAAATCATTATGCTGGGTGTATTTGGGATTTTACTACTGTTATGGGCAGGTATCCCTGCCATGATTTTCGGTTCAGCTTGGGCGGTTGATCCGACCACGACTGCCTTTATTGGTTTGGGCTTGCTGCTAATTACAGGTGTACTGACTTGGGAAGATATCCTGACGCAAAAAAGCGCATGGGATACCATCACTTGGTTCGCAGCTTTGGTGATGATGGCGACTTATTTAAATAAGCTCGGTTTAATCACATGGTTCTCAGGCGTACTGGAAACAGGAATTGGCCATTTGGGTCTCAGCTGGATGCCTGCCTGTTTATTGCTGATGCTGGCCTATCTCTATGCACATTATATGTTTGCCAGTACCACGGCACACATCACTGCCATGTTTGCAGCCTTTTATACAGCTGGACTGGCGCTGGGTGCTCCACCGATGTTATTTGCCTTAATGATGGCAGCAGCTTCTAGCATCATGATGACCTTAACCCATTATGCGACGGGCACATCGCCTGTGGTATTTGGTTCGGGTTACACCACACTGGGTGAATGGTGGAAAGCTGGCTTTGTCATGAGTGTCGTCAATATCATCATCTTTGTGGTGATTGGCGGACTTTGGTGGAAAGTGTTAGGTTATTGGTGATTTAAAAAGCAGAGGAACATTCTGTACGATTAGGAATGTTCCTCTAAATTTAGATTCCCAAATGTAGAACATATAAACTATTATTAGAATCAATGACCTTCTGCATAAGTTCTGCCAATATTTCAATTTTTTGTATAACTTCATTCTTTTGCATAATGATTTTTTCATAACCTGCTGTTTGTCTTAAAATACGATCAACATTTTCATTTGGGTCAATCACATTATCATATGCATGAATAAAAGTATACTCGCCTGTTAAGGTTAAAACTTGTGGCGATAACTTTAAAATATTAACTAGACTAGAAAACAATTGAAATGCTTCTTTAGCTCCATCTCCATCAATCACTGTTACACCATAATAATTTAAACCAGTATGCCTAACTTTTAAACTTGGATTATAGGTAGGTATCCATTTTAAAAAATCATTAAAATAAATAATAAGATCATCATGGATTGAAACATCATGAGAAACCTTACCGACTAGCTCGCAGCAATCATCATAAGAGAATTCATTTTTATTTAATAAAACAAAATCATGTAGTAATGCCATAAATAGAACCTCAATTTAAATGGTAGTTATCTCTATCTATGAAAGCTTTCCACTCTTCATGGCTATAAAGTTTAAGATTTTCTAGCTGAGTTCCTACCAACAAAAAACGATCATCCCATGTAAGAACCTCCCTATCATCTTCTAGTTTTCTTTCTGAAAACTTTGGACAAAAATTAGCATCAAAATCCATTATACCTATTTCAAGTAAATGTTTAATGTCTTTAGGATTTTCAGGAATAGAATGAAATACGGGTATATTCTCTATTAATTTACGAGCAAATTCATGAGGTTCAGAATCTAAATCATCCAAATACCATTTTTGGTCATCACACCTCCATAAATAAGCAGTAAAACCATTTTGCTCAATCAATAAAGTCTCTGTAATTGCATTTGGTTCCTGATACCAGACAGAAAATGCTAAGGTTTTTGTCGGAATAATTAAAAATTTTGGCGGTTTTAAATAAGGATAATCCTTTAATATTAGAGAAACCAAACCTTTAATTGCTGTTGCTAAATCCTCAACCTTATGATTTTTATGGATAATATTAACTAGTTCATAAATATTACCTTTTATATTCAAAATACTTTTCATTTTATAAAAAATAAGGGCTGATTACTCAGCCCTGATTTTTAGCAAAAACAATCGATTAGGTCAATTGAACAAATTCAGGTTTCTTATTCTTTATCAAATTTCCCGCACTACACGAAAGCCCCACATGGTTGAGCTGGCCTGAGATGAATAATAAGCATTACGATAAGCAGTACGGACGTTATGCACATTGTAAATCCATGCTCCACCACGTAATACAGGGAAATGACACAAGCCATTATTCTCGGCGCCCCAACGTGCCTGAGTAGTCGGTGCACCTTGATAATTGGCATGCCAACAATCATCTACCCATTCACGGGCATTGGCAAGGACATCATATAGTCCAAAAGCATTCGGTAAAAATGAACCTACAGGTGCGGTATAAGCATAGCCATCACTACAGTTAAATGAACGCCATGCCGCAGTATTCTTTTCGGTTGAAGTCGTGGTTATATCCAGAACATTGGCATATTTACAAGCTTGATCACGCTCAGGATCGTTACCCCAATAAAAGGTCGTTGATGATCCCGCTCTAGCCGCATACTCCCATTCTGCCTCAGTTGGCAAACGATAGGTTTTTCCTGTCTTTTTAGAAAGCCATGCCGTGAATGCCTGACCATCTTCGCGGCGTACACACACGACCGGATCTTGGGCAGTTTGAGCAAATCCCGGGTTACTCGGACTTAAATCATTGCGATACCACATATTAAAGTCACCATCACGGACCTCCCAATTGCGGCACCCTTGCACCTCCCAGCCTGTTTCTTTCTGGAATTGCTGAAACTGGGCCACAGTGGTTTCGTGGGACGCCATTGCAAATGGCTGGGTAATATTGACCTGATGTTGTGGCAATTCATAGGGTCTTGCCTGATCTGGTACCTCTTCTCTTTCATGCTCAGCTGACGAACCTCCCATCTGATAACTGCCCTTTGGAATAACTGTCAGCTCTGGACAAAATTGATCTGCGCAGTCCTTAAATTTAAATAAGGCTGCAGTATTCACATTTACTTCAGTATTTGTCAGTTTTGCCAGTTGGATTGGCTTATCCATTTGAGGAGGATTATTTAACTGCCGGGTTAATAAGTTAATGGTACCCTGCCACTCACTGACCATTTCACGCAACATGGCTGGGCGCTCCATACTGACGCCTGAACCATCATAATCTGGTGCATTACAACGTTGCTGCAGGAAGCTGGATTCTGACTCAAGTTGTAATAATTTAGGTAACATTCGCTGATCAATAAAAGCAGCGAGATTATTTTCGGAACTGGTTAATGATGCCCTCAGTTTCTGTAAAGCCGTTTTTGCCTTAAGGTTTTGATCAAGAATTCCTGCATATACTGCATCACATTGATTATTTTGCCATACCAAACGTTCACTTAAAGCCTTTAACGCAGTACTGGTCGCCTGTTGCTTGTATTCCGAACTAATTTCATTTTTATCATCATTGCACGCAACCAGAAAATATCCTAAAAACAAGATACCAGCTGCTTTGAGATAGCCTGTAGATAAAGTCTTCATGCGAAGCTCCATTTTTTTAATTGAATACGTTCTTTATAAGCTCAAGAGAATGCACATAAGAATCATCTTTTTAAGCTGAAAAGGCCTATTTATTATTAATAAAAATTAATAATATTTTTAGAATTACGGGCTCTTAATTATCATAAAAAATAAGCAGGTTATAATTTTGCCAATAAAAAATACAGATTAAAGTTATTCCGAAAAGTAAATCTTCATTTTTAATACATTTGCTTTGCCTAAATTGTTAAGTCTTATCTGGCATTACACTCATGTACAGGATCAAAAAAATAAGGGCTGATTAATCAGCCCTTATTTTCAGCTTTTGCCCAAGCAAATCATGGATTTGCTCTTCTTGCGAAGTGATACTTCTCAGGGAAAAGCCCTTCGGCTTTTCTTGATCCTAGCTCATTAAGTCAATTGAGCAGCTTGGATTTTCTTGGTATCAACTTGATCAGCTTCTTTTGTATATTCGCTCATCTTGTCGAAGTTCAAGTATTTGTAGATGTCAGCAGAAGCGCTGTCGATTTGCGACGCGTACTGTTGATATTCTTCTGGGCTTGGTAATTTACCAAGAACCGCAGCGACAGATGCAAGCTCAGCAGAAGCCAAGTAAACGTTTGCACCTTGACCTAAACGGTTCGGGAAGTTACGAGTAGACGTCGATACACATGTTGTGTTCGGTGCTACACGTGCTTGGTTACCCATACACAATGAACAGCCTGGCATCTCGGTACGCGCACCAGCACGACCGTAGATGTTGTACATGCCTTCTTCCATCAATTGATGCTCGTCCATACGTGTTGGTGGAGCCAACCATAAACGAGTAGACAATGAACCACCAGGTACTTTGTCAAGTAACTGGCCCGCTGCACGGAAGTGACCAATGTTAGTCATACATGAACCGATGAATACTTCATCAATCTTGTCGCCTTGAACGTCAGAAAGAAGTTTCGCGTCATCTGGATCGTTCGGGCAGCAAAGAATTGGTTCTTTGATGTCAGCAAGATCGATTTCGTAAACTTTTAAGTATTCTGCATCAGCATCTGCTTTTAACAGGCTTGGGTTATCTAACCACTTCTGCATGTTTTCAGCACGGCGTGCAAGTGTACGTGCATCGCCATAACCTTCAGCGATCATCCACTTCAACATGGTGATGTTAGAACGTAGGTATTCAGCAACTTTCTCTTCAGAAAGCGTGATTGAACAGCCAGCAGCAGAACGTTCAGCAGACGCATCAGAAAGTTCGAATGCTTGCTCAACAGTCAAGTCATTTTCCATTTCTGAAAGATCGATCTCAAGGATACGACCAGAGAAGATGTTTTTCTTACCTTTCTTCTCTACAGTCAAGTCACCAGCCTGGATTGCGTAGTAAGGAATTGCATGTACAAGGTCACGTAAGGTGATACCAGGTTGCATTTTACCTTTGAACTTAACAAGTACAGATTCAGGCATATCCAGTGGCATAACACCAGTCGCAGCTGCGAACGCAACAAGACCAGAACCCGCCGGGAATGAAATACCGATTGGGAAACGAGTATGTGAGTCACCACCAGTACCAACAGTATCTGGAAGTAGCATACGGTTTAACCAAGAGTGGATAATACCGTCACCTGGACGTAAAGATACACCACCACGGTTCATGATGAAGTCAGGTAATGTATGGTGAGTTGTTACGTCAACTGGTTTTGGATACGCAGCAGTGTGACAGAAAGACTGCATTACTAAGTCAGACGAGAAGCCCAAGCACGCCAAGTCTTTTAACTCGTCACGAGTCATAGGACCTGTTGTATCTTGAGAACCAACAGTCGTCATCTTAGGTTCACAGTAAGTTCCTGGACGGATACCTTGACCTTCTGCTAAACCACATGCACGGCCAACCATCTTCTGAGCTTGGGTGAAACCTTTGCCTGTGTCAGCAGGTTGTACTGGAGTACGGAACAATGTAGAAGGTGCAAGACCTAGTTCTTCACGTGCTTTTGCAGTTAAACCACGACCAATGATCAGGTTAATACGACCACCCGCACGTACTTCGTCTAAAAGTACTGGTGTTTTAAGGTCAGCTTCTGAAATTTGAGCGCCGTCTTTGAATGCAGTTACTTTTGCAGCAGCGTGATCAATTTTCAATACAACTTCGTCGCCCATGTTCATGTTGGCAACGTCGATTTCTACAGGTAATGCACCTGCATCTTCCATTGTATTGAAGAAAATTGGTGCGATTTTAGAACCTAAGCACACACCACCGTCTTTTTTATTTGGAATGTGTGGAAGTTCGTCACCAAAGAACCAAAGAACCGAGTTAGTTGCAGACTTACGAGAAGAACCTGTACCAACAACGTCACCTACGTAAGCAACCTGGTTGCCTTTCGCGATAAGTTCTTTAATTTGGCTTAATGGGCCAACTTCACCTGGTTTTTCAGGGTTGATACCATCACGCTCGTTTTTCAACATAGCGTTTGCGTGTAACGGGATGTCCGGACGGCTCCAAGCGTCTTGAGCTGGAGACAAGTCATCGGTATTGGTCTCACCAGTTACTTTGAACACAGTGATTTTGATTTCTTCTGGAACGTCTGGACGGCTTGTGAACCATTCAGCATCAGCCCAAGATTGTAAAACAGCTTTAGCTGCAGCATTACCTGCTTTGGCTTTGTCTGCTACGTCATGGAATGCATCAAATACAAGAAGTGTTTTCTTTAACGCTTCAGCAGCAAGCTCAGCAAGTTCAGCATTATCAAGGAGCTCAACAAGTGGCGCTACGTTATAACCACCAAGCATCGTACCGAGTAAGTATACTGCGCGCTCTTTGGTTACGAGTGGAGAGGTTGCTTCGCCTTTTGCAACGGCAGCTAAGAAAGCAGCTTTTACATATGCAGCTTGGTCAACACCTGCTGGAACACGGTTTTCTAGCAAATCAACCAGGTATGCTTCTTCACCTGCTGGTGGATTTTTTAATAGGGCTACAAGTTCAGCAGTTTGAGCATCATCAAGCGGCTTCGGTGGGACTCCGAGTGCGGCACGTTCTTCAACGTGTTGGCGGTAAGCTTCTAGCACAGTGTTATTCCTCTTTTTTAAAAAATTACTTGTAAGTTCCAGCTTTGTACAAGCTTTACAAGCAATGTGGACAGCAAAATTTTACTAGACTTCGCGTCAAATGTTAATGCAACTACCGTATTTCTACGTGATGTCCATTATTTTATAGCGAAATGATCCCCTCTTTTAAATACCGCTTTGGTCTAAGGTTAATGTCTAATAAAACAATAAATTACATCTATAAAAAAAGACAAACGATGTTGTCTTTTTTATGAACACATTAAAAAAGTTTATAGTTCGGTAGCTTGTCATGTGGTGTAGCCAAGCATTCTTCCATAAATTTTTTCTTTAAATTTTCACGTAATGCTTCTGGATCTTTTTTCAGTTCATCAACCGGGATTGCATAAACTTTATCCAGAATATTAAAGATAAACTTACGTGTCATTTCATCTTCAATTTTGCCCGCATGTTCCGTTGCCTGCTTTTGGTCAATTCCATTTTGACGATCTAAAGTGATTGAGCGTGCAGCGTTCCCGACACTGACACAGTAACCGTGCCATTGTTCTTCAGGGGTTAACGGCTTTTTCTCAGCACAACCAGCCAAAACTAAACCTAGTGCAATCAACAAAACTTTTTTCATCTTCATACTGCGGCTAATTTGATGCCCACCATCATACTGAAACTTGTTTATTTTGCAAAAAGGAAGCAGCTAAAAGCTTGCTTTCCGTAATAAAAACATACAAATCATTTATTACATTGCATGTTATTGGCGATCTTTTGACACTTCCCTCCATGTGCTGAAAGATAAGTCGTGCCCGCCACTAAATTATAAGACTTGCCTTTTGTATCCCAGCACCTTACGCCATTACAGTTTTTTACGGGAATGAGTACTCCTCCGCTTGCTGCCGTCAGATGGCTGGCTGTAGCATTGCTTACAGGTTTGGATGTCGTTGCTAGAGTTGCGGTCAGCGTGGTCGCTTTGGGCTCTTTAGGTGCAGTTGACTGCTGTACTTTAGTATTGCTGCTGTTCTTGACCGGATCGAGTTGCGGTTCGGTTTTTTGTGCAGGTGGTGGCGTTGCTGAATAAGTAGTGACACCTTTGGCATCGACCCATTTATAGTATTCCTTGGCATTGACTTGGAGTGTGGAACTGAGCAGTATCAAGCCAAGCACTGCCCAAAGCTGACCGAAAGTGACAGTTTTCATGTGTTTTCTCCAAAAAATGTCCTAAATTCATTTATTATCAATATCTTATAAAAATTCTATCATATTTTATCTATTCGAACCTTTGTTTTAAGTAGCTCGCTATGCCTATAGATCAAAACCTTAAAAATTATTGGTTGATCTTAAAGTATTTCTGACACCCCTCCATCCATTCTTCAGATACAGGAGGGTCATTTGGAAATTGAGTATTGGCTTTGTTGCAATCCTTTATATCTTCAAATCCCTTAGCGGCTGGATAGGTATACCCGTAAAATCCATCGGTATTTTCATCATACCCACCTGTTCGTTTATACTCTCTACATAAATAAACGATAGAAAATAATGTGATCGCTAAAATAGCGATTATTAGTCCTTTAAACATCATTCTTATGCTCTTTTATTTAATTTTGGATGCTTGCTTACCCTTTAAAAATCAAATTAATCGTCAATGAACAGATTTAAAATACCGTGTTAAGCCATTAATACTTAACAAACCGTGGTTCGGTACAGGCAGAATAATAAACGCGGCAGTTGGTATCCCCCCATTTCTTGCACGTCTGGATTCCAAGTTGCGATGCCTCTGGAATTGAACCAGCACTTGCCAATCTATAATTAGTTTTACCTGTAACCATCACTGAACATTGATTATGATAAGCCAACTCGACTTCACAAGATTGACCACCTTTCTTTTTACAATCTGCGAGTGCCAAGCGTTCTGCTTCTGCTTTACTATCTGCTCCCACTGCTGTTCCTAGTACACCACCTTTTGGTGATGGTGCAATCGCTCCCCACGTCTTTACCCAATAACCTGTAGGTTGTAGCGGTAATTGCGGTGCTGCTTGTTGTACAGCCCCACTACCTTGATAGTAAGGTGAAAGAGGATCATTTGGTGGAATGCAGCCAAGATTATTCGCTACGGGAATGCCTGAAGGACATGCTTGAACATTTGTATGCGCATTGAGTGCAAATAAACCTAATCCTAACCACATTAACTGTCTTAAATATTTATTCATTTCAAACTCTCTTTTTACACCCCTCCCACTATTATGCAGTTGTACAAACATCAAAACAGATGCACTCAAAAAGTGGATTTATCTATTCAACTATAAAATCAACATCACTCAGAACAGTAATTTTAATTTTGGATCAAGAGCTGAAATGACTTAAAAGACACCTATAAAAATCTAAATTACTATAATAAAACAATGACTTGAATATTATATTTTTAGCATTATCCTTAGCATAGCCTCTAAAAAATTGGCATAGACTGTTAATAGATCTGTCCTCATTATTTCTTTGTGACGATCAGATCTTAAAGGTTTCAGATGTGATTTTAGCCCATAAAAAAAGAGGAACTATTTCAGCGAAATAATTCCTCTTTCCTGTTCTAAGCCTAGCTTAAAGAAAGCTTAGAAACGCCAGTTATAGAATACGTCAATTGCACGTTCTAAGGACTGACTTGCTTCCAGATATAAACGGCGGTTCATCTGATAACGCAAGGTCAACTTGTTCACTGGGGTAAACACACCAATACCATAACGAATAAACAGATCTGGCGTGATATAGCCTGTCAGGCTGACCTGCGTATCATCACCGGTACCCTGTGCATCCAGCGCCAGACCACTTAACCCGAAGGTTCGGCCAATCTGGTTGGTCAAGGCACGTGTACCACCCAAGCCCATACTGATCCCTGCGGCAGCAATGGTATTGTTTACATCCGACTTAAAGCCCTCAGTATTACTTAAACCGCTGTTACCTTCATTAATACGGCCAGTCAATAAGGCATTCAATGCTTCCTGTTCAGATAAGCCAGCATCGTTATAAATCTGAATATTCGGCACGGTTGCGGTACCTGTAACACGGACACCGACCATGCTGCCCTGAACCGGTTTATTGGCATCAATATCCAGTGTCGGGTTTGCCAACGGTCCGTTAAAACGCGCAATCGCACGATTCAGGTCAAGGCTTTGACCATAGGCTTCGATCTTCACCTTCTGGCTGACACCAATGGCACCATTGGCACGCATGGCTGTTTCCAGACCACGTTGCGATAAATGTAAACGTCCGACCAGTGGAATGGTACTTTCGAAGCCCTGGAAGATTACCTGATTTCCAAGTGTCACGGTCATATCTGCACGAATATCCCAAGGCTTGGCCGCTTTCAGGGTAGCCAGCAAATCTTGTCCCTGTTGTACTACACGCACATCCGGTGAAAGATTGACGACACTTTCAGAGGTTTCTGGCATGGAAATACGCGCACGCGGGACATCCACCGTGCCTTTCAGGCTTAAACGCTTGTCAAATGGATAAACATCCAGACTCAGATCAGGCTTCACAATTGCCGTAATCATAGGTGCCTGACGCACCAGCAAATTATCGCCTTTCAAAGTCAGGTTTAAATGTGGATCATTCTTCCAGTCAAAATTACCCTTTAAGCGCCCCACACCTTGTCCGCTGTTAAATGCACCATCAATCGTGGCATAGTCTTGGCGAATCGATGAATATAGCTGGATGTTGCTTAAATTGACCGGCAGTGAAATCATGCTGATCGCACCATTTTTCAAACGCATCTCACCGGTAATCTGTGGCTGGGTCAAAGTACCATTAACTTTTCCGGCCAAGGACAAGGTGCCCGCCATCGAACGCACATCCTTGATAAATGGCTTGAATACTTTGAGCTGTACATCATCAAATGCTACTTCACCACGCATCGGCATATTGTTCTGGAATGGATCAATAATGACATTGGCATAACCCGTTCCAATATCCGGTGTCTTCATATCGACACGGAATAACATGCCTTCGCTGATACTTTTGGCTATCAGACTCAATTCATCATAAGTCACTGTCGTGGCAGGATCTTGCGGATCATCCGCGGCCAGACCAATCTCACCTTTACGTGTGACTAAACGCGCATCCAGTTTTGGATGACTGCCGTTCGCCCACGACGCTTTGGCATAACCGTTGAGCTGACCTGTAACCGCCAGACCTTCTGGCATAAAGGCGGTAAAGTCTTTTAGATCCAGATTTTTGGTAATCAGCGAGAAGTTACCTTTGGCCTTACTGATACGGGCCGGCTGATCCAGACACAACTGACTGTTTGAACTCTGCCAGCAGTGCTGCCCAATATAGAGTTGCTGCTGTGCTGCGGTATAGATAATCGGCGCATTCTGGTTTTGCACCAGACTGATATTACGCGAGGTAAAGTTACCTTTCTGCACCAGTCCTAACCAGTCATTGTTTGGATTAAAACCACCCGCCAGTTGTACATAGAAATTAGATTGTCGGTTTTTACTTTCAACCTTCAATACATGCGCTTTACGCGTTCCGGCCAGATTTACGGTGGCATTCTGGATTTCACGATTACCGTTACGTAACTGGGTTAACGTCGCCGTTAACTGGGTTGGAGTGGTTTCAGATGTCGGCAGTTCACCTTGTACACGTAATGACTTGATACTGACCAGATCATTAAAGGCAAAGTTATCGACCGCCATGTTCGCGGTTGCTCTTAAACGTGGTTGTGACTGGACGTTTAGGCTACCATAGGCACGGCCACGTAAGCCCGGATATAACTCATATAATGCAGGAGCATTGAGTTTAATTCTCAAGCTTTGTGCATTGCCAGTGGCCTGTAACTGGTTCTGTGCATAAGCCAGGAATAGGTCGTTGGCCTCAAATTGCTGCGGTAAAAAACCTTGCTGATTTGAATCAAGTAACAGGCTGAGATTACCACGACCGCGAACTGGCTTATTGTTGATGAAACCGGCTGCGTTAAGTTGGCGAATATCAATCCGTTTCAGCTTGTCTGACCAGACCCCTTGTGTTTTCACATGCCCGGAGACTTCACCTTTAACCGTAGAAACAAAGTATTGCGGTTTAAAACGTACCAGTGAGGCATCAATATCCCAGCCCAGCTTGTCTTTCAGATTCACTGACCCGGTCGCAAATACTTTACCTGCAACCCCATCGTGTTTTAATTCTTTAATATTAATGTATTCAGGCGTTCCGGCTACATTAATCTTTAATAAGCCATCCCCCTGATTCAGGGCGTTAAGCGAACCGTCATAGTCCACTGCAAAGCTCTTGAATCCGCCACCCGCTTTTTCATCATGGAAAATTAAAGCGGCAGTACTTTTACCTTTCAGTGCAATGGTTTCTTTCTGGTTGGCCTGTGCCAGCTGACCTTTTAAATCAATCTGTTCAAACTTGATCACTTGCTGATTCGGTTTGGCAAAGCCATTGGCTTTGATTTCCCCATTGAGCACATTGACCGGTGCAGCTGCCGCAACCGTTTGCGGATTAAAATCTTGTGCCTTAAGCTGCGCTTGCCAAGACAGCTGCTGCTTTTCAGTTGGTAATTTTACTTTGGCCTGACCAGACAAACTGCCTTTTTCAGCCAGATAACGGAAATTTTCAACATTTAAGAGATTGTCTTTTAAATCCAAACGCGCTTCATATTTACCCGTTGGCAATAAACCCTGTTCATGCGGACGTACCGTGGTCGCAACATAAATATCCTGTTGACCCTCTTTTAACGCCACATTGGTATGACCTTCTTCACTGCTCAACCAGCCGATATAAGGCATGGCACGGTCAATGCCTTTCCATGAAATATCCAGCAACATAGGCTGAGCTTTGTTATTTTTTTCTTCGGCCTGATCCAGCTTGAGTGCCCAGCTTTCATATTTGTCAAAAGCCACTTGAGCAGTCAGTGCCAGACCTTTTTGTAAGGAACCGGAAGAACTGATATTGGCATCTAGTTTCGGCGGTAAAAAGTCCTGTGCGATCTGCGGTACCGTAGTATTTTCAGGATCCAAATGGTCCAGACGCCCTTTCAGATCCCAGGTGACATGCTCATGCCAGTTTACAATACCGTTCAGGCTCACTGCACCTTTCATTAGCTGGCCATTTAAATCACGGATATTTAACTGATGCGTTAAATCGGTATCCATCAGTGCCGTATATTTACCTTCCGGAATCTGCTCACCTTTTAAATCCGTATCAAGATTCAACACCAGTTTTTGTATATCACCGTTAAATTTGACCACACCATCTTTGGCAAACAGCTTCTGGTCTTTCAATAAAGGCAAATGATAATTTTTTAAGAACAATTCGCCCTGCATCGGCACATGTTCACGAACCGGATGCAGAATCGCCCGACCTGTGAGCAGATCAGGAGTGGTGGTCGCAACCCCCAGTCTTAAGGTATCTAAAGAACCGCGCGCTGCCACCTTAATGGTTTCGATATCCAGACTTTTTAATGCAGGAATGATCAGATCAGCCTTGGCATTTAAAGGATATTTCCCACTGAAATCCATATGACCTGAAGCATTCTGGACGGCGAGATAACCCATATCCATGCGCGAGTCTTCAAACTCCAGCTTGGTCTCAGACCATAGGGCATCTTTCAGATAGACATCGTTAAAATCAACTTTTGAAGTTGCGGTCTGGATTTGCAGATGATCCAGACTGGCTTCATCAATCCGTAAGACAAAAGGCAGCTTGATCGGCTCGAATCCAAAAGGTTCATCCGAAGGTGGTTTCTTATTGATAATTTTTAGATTACGGACATCGGCATGACTCAAATGTACTTCTTTATTTAGAATCGCGCGCCAGCCCAAAGAGACATCCGCCCGATCTAAAGAAACATCTACCGCCTGTAACTGCACCAGAATATTTTTCAGGATAATACCCTTGAGCAGATTACCGCCTTCATATTCATATTTAATAATTTTCTGGCTTTGCAATACGCGATCCAGTAGAAAGCGGCTACCTTTATCGGTAGACATCATCACAATTAAAGAACTGACCAATAACAAAAGAATGATCAGCACGATCAGCGCAATATTACGACCAAGGTGCCGTTTTTTTCTTGGTCCAGCGGGAGGTGTCAGTTGCTGTTCTACTTCCGTCATAATCAACCTGAAATTGTTTTGCCGCGTTAGCAGGCTAAATAAAAGTTTTTAAAGTTGTGGACCAATAAAGAAATGCAATCGAATCGGATGATTCTCATTGGAAATACCTGAAGCAACATCGAGACGAATTGGCCCAATTGGTGATCTCCAGCGGATACCGACACCCACGCTATATTCTGTTGGATTGCTAAACTGTTTGTCATAAGCATTACCAAAATCCGAGAACACGGCTGCACGCCAACCATCTTTAAACTGGTAGTTATATTCAAGCGAGCCAACCCCTAAAGCTTGTCCACCCAATTTATAGCCATTTTCTTCTGGTGATAAGCTCTTATAGTCGAAGCCCCGTAGTGACTGATCCCCACCAGTAAAGAAGCGCAAGTTATAAGGTACTTTATTAAAGTCATCGGTAAAAATATAGCTGGCATCGCCACGACCGACAAACTGGTGATTGTCATTTTCACCCAGTGAATAGATAAAGCGCCAGCCGGCACTCACAATCGCCATATTGGCGTCAGACAACAGCGATTCTGTGCCCAGTTCAACTTTATAGGTCTGTTTAAAGCCTCGGGTTGGATTCAAACGGGTATTACTATTGGTTTTAGAAGCCTCGTATCCCAACAGTAAAGACTCTTGTTCCGAATCAATTCCGGAAACCTTGAAAGCATCCGGTAACTCATCAATATCAACATCGCCTTTTTGAGTTAAACGGTCTAGGCGGTAACGCAGGCCAAAGGTATGTTGCCAGTCACCCAAAGGATTCTTGATGACACGTTCGCCACCCAGTACGGCCGACTCGATCAGCAAGTTGACATCCGGGCCAATGTCATCACGCGTTTCACGCTCATAACCACCCACAAGGTTGAAATAGTCATTTAACGGATGTTTATAAGGAATGCTGTAACGACCATCAATCGACTGACGAATTTCGGAAACCTCGACGTTGGCATCAAAAGAATGACCATATTTATTGACAATAGCACGACGGTACTGGCTACGAATACGCGCCCCGGTATCGGTCCCATAACCAATACCTGTTTCCAGACTGTTTAAACGGTCAGCATTCAAGGTCACCACTACCGGAATCTTCTGGTCAATACGCGCTTGCTCTTCCTGCTTCTGACGTGTCTCGTCATCATCCTCATGCGTTGGCATCGGCATTGACCGTGCTAACGAATAGGTCTGTGCCTGTTCGGCCCCCGAGAATTGCGATTCGTCTACAACATCCTGAGTGACTTCTTCAGCAGAGGTAATTTTCGCACGGGCAAGATCCGCCTTTTGCTGGCTATTTAACAGCTGGGACTGTTCAATACGTTGCTGGTCGACCAAAGCTTGCAGATCAGGCGGCAACTCCAGCGGAGGCTGGATAGCATCCGGCTTAATGGTATCCACCAGCGTATAGTTAAAATAACGGGTATTGGTTAAGTTATTTGCCAGGGCATTTACACGCCAGAAGGCATAATCATCATCTTCATTCCACGGTGCCAGACTATCCAGCACTTTTTGGGTCAAAGGCAATGGCTTGCTCGGATCACTCATCCGGTATTCGACTTTCTTGAGTTTGTAACGCTCACCGGTTTCATATTTCAGGTTAATATCGGCGGTCTTTTCCGGCTGGCTGATCTTCACGTCATGCAAACGCCAGAACGCATCAAAATAACCGTTATCTGAAGCGACTGTGGTAATTTTGTTCTTGGTCTCTTCATATTTGCCGTGGTTAAAAATATCACCTTCATCTTGTTCCGGAATCAAACGGATGACCTGGAACTGCGGAATGTTAGCCCCTGCACCGGTAAATTCGATATTCTGTTCTTTGATTTTTACCGGTTCATTCGGCACCACAATTACCTTGACCTTGTTGTCACTTTCTTTAACAAAGGTGTAAGTGGCATTGTAATAACCGACCGCCTGTGCTGCCTGATTGGTTAAAGCACGCAATTGCGGTAAGGCGACATTGAATTCCTCAAAAGATTCCTGGGTAAAGCTGGATAACTTGGCCTTGATATTTGCGGCCAGAACAGGTGGTGCCCCTGTCACATCGGCGGTAATACGCGGCACCTTATCTGGATTAAGCAAATTCTCTGGACGGAACCGATGCCAGATACGTTTAAAGAAACCTTCTTTTTCAGCATCCTGCTCAGTTTGAGTCTGAAATTCAGGTAAGGTCCGACCAGCCTCGTTGGCTTCAACAACAATTTTACTGTCGGTCTGAATGTCGTGCATTAACTTGTCAATGTTGACGGGTGCACTTTTAATCTCGGTCAGTTCGGTTTGAGAAACATCGCTCACCGAAACTTCAGGTGTTTTGGCGGTATTTTCACGATAATTTTTTGCTTCATTTTTTGCATCTTCTGCTACACGGAAGATTTCATTGGCCATGCCTTGATCCACCGGAATCACCGGCAGATCTTCCAGATTATCGTCGAGCTGAATCGGTTTTAACTCATCAATCTGGTTGGCCGCCTGCTCCTGATGTTTTAAGGCAGACAAACTGTCCTGCACAGACAACGGATTCTCCGGGCTATTGAGAAGCGCTTGCCGTTGTTTCATCAGTGCAGCGGCGGCATCCGCCTGCGGCTCAGTCTGATCCGCTGTCTGATTTTCAGGCGAGTCCGGAATTTGCTCTTGTGCACAAGCAACTGATATACAAGAACTAATTAAGAAGCCGCTACAAATAAGTTTAGGAAAACCCTGCATTTTAAAGATTAAATGCATAGAATGAACCAGTGTTGACTGTTTAAACTTCGATTTAGATGGCATGTAGAACTCTAAACTTATTTTTTAATTTATCGTTTTTGATGGCTGAAATAACTTCAAATCTTTGATTTTTCATCCAATCAGACAGGGATATCATACATGCATTTCATCACATTTTTACAGTTCGTCACATTTTTTTATAAAACACAATGAAGTGAACACACGATGAAACAAGATGAGCGCTTAATGACATCACGTCGGTTTGCACCGATGTTTTTCACGCAATTTTTTGGAGCACTGAATGATAATGTTTATAAACAAGCGCTCTTATTGGTCATCACTTATGGCTGGATACAACAACAAAGCGCACCAGTCAGTACTTTAAATAATTTAGCAGCTTTACTGTTTATTCTGCCTTACTTTTTCTTTTCGGCCACAGCCGGGCAAATTGCGGATAAATATGAACGTTCCCAACTGATTCGCTTCATTAAAATATTAGAAATCGTCATTATGCTGATTGGTACTGCAGGTTTCTTGCTGGGCAATCTGTGGTTATTGTTATTTGCGCTGTTTTTGATGGGAACGCATTCCACCTGTTTCGGGCCGATCAAATATGCCATTTTACCTGAGATTTTAAAGCCACAAGAGCTAATGTCTGGTAATGCCTTATTCCAGTCAGGTACATCGATCGCGATTTTACTGGGCATGATTCTCGGCGGCGCGGTAATCGCTTCTTCTGAAGGCAACCTGCTCTGGATCAGTGTAACTGTGGTGACTATTGCTTGCTTAGGCTATTTATGTAGCCGTTTTATCCTGCCGCAAAAAGTTGCTGCGCCTGATTTAAAAATTGACTGGAACTTTTTCCGCACCAGTTTCCAGACCATTGGTTATGCCAAAAGCATCCCGGTTGTGTTTGTGATTCTGTTAGGTAATTCTTGGTACTGGTTCTATGGTGCAACCTACCTGACCCAGATTCCGCAACTGACACAACAAAATTTACATGCCTCAGAAAATGTGGTCAGTCTGCTGTTAACCTTCTTTTCGGTCGGAATTGGTGTTGGTTCTCTGTTATGCCGACGTATTGGCGGTACGGAAATCAATATCAAGATGGTGCCCTATGGCGCAATTGGCCTGACGGTTTTTGCCCTTTATCTCGCTGCCAGTCTGGCATTTGTACCTGAACGTACAGGTGATCTACTGACGTTGAAAGATATGTTTAGCCAAGGTGCAGTCTATTATCATGTGATGCTTGCCGTGACCTTATTGGGCATCAGCGGCGGTTTTTATATCGTACCGCTTTATGCCATGATGCAGGCCTATTCACCACGTTCTCATCGGGCGCGTGTGGTGGCAGCAAACAATATCCTGAATGCTGTATTTATGGTCTCTTCAGCAATTTTTTCAATTTTAATCTTAAGCATTTTAAAAATTGATATTAAAATCTTATTCACTATTACTGCTGTTTTAAGCGCAATTTTTTCGTTCTGGTTATTAAAACGACTCAAACCGTTACTGCAAAATGCGCCCAATACTCTAGAGGATTAATATATGCGTCAATACACAGGTCTCGATAAAGTTATTAATTCTTTTGATCAGGCTTTACGTAGTCTGGTACCGGGCGCGACCAGTGCCCAACGCGCCAATCCAGCCAGCGATGAACCTTCACAGCTGTGTGTCAGCGATGCACGCCATGTTGCAGGTTTGATGCGCGTTAACCATAGTGGCGAAGTGTGTGCCCAGGCGCTTTATCACGGTCAGGCATTGACTGCAAAACTGCCCCATGTGCGTGAAGAAATGCAGCAGGCGGCGATTGAAGAACAGGATCATCTGGCCTGGTGTGAAGATCGTTTAAAAGAACTGGATAGCCATACCAGTGTCTTGAACCCGATCTGGTACGGCTTGTCTTATGGCATGGGTGCAATTGCAGGGATTGCAGGCGATAAATACAGTTTAGGTTTTGTTGCAGAGACAGAACGACAGGTCAGCCAGCACTTACAGGAACATATCCAGCAATTGCCAGCGCATGATGACCGCTCCCGCAAAATCCTTGAGCAGATGAATGAAGATGAGTTGCATCATCGTGATACCGCATTGAGTGCAGGTGGTGTGGATTTACCAGTGCCTGTACGGATTACCATGACCGCGATTTCAAAATTAATGACAAAAACCAGTTATTATCTATAAATCATTCAAGGGAATTATGAATCTGTAATTCCCTTTTTTCTGTCTAAATTCATCATGAAAAACGCTTGTTCAAAGATCAGCGAAACACAATTTTTCCTTTGTCTGTGGAATAACGGTCCGACCAGAAACTTTGTGGCTGCTTTTCCAGATCAGTAAAAATCGTATAGTTAATCTTGCCTTGCCTAAACTCAAACTGGCCATTTTTCTGAGTGGCTGCCACCCGGGTATCATTCACCCAGACACGTTGCTGCGGGTCAATTCGGATGGTTGCCAAGGTCGAGCCATCTGATCTTTCAGCAATCCATTGCGGTTGATTGACCGCAGGTTCCGGTGTTGCAACTGCATCAGGTATGCTAAAGCCAGCCTTGATATTTTCTTCTGAGGTCTTATTGATGTCACAGCCTTGCGCTTCACTGATTTGCGTACAGCCTGAACGTTCGAGTTGTTCTCTATATTTGGCATCAATGGCATAAGCGGAGTTCATGACTACATAGGCCATCACTCCAACCGTAATAAATTTGATGTGCATGCTGCATCCCTTGCGGTTGATTCAATTGAATATTTAAACATTGATCTCGGCATGGGTCTGTAATTTAAATGTTTAATTCACAAAGCAAAACGCCTGTGACTAAAATCACAGGCGTATGAGAGCAAGATACTTGTAACTTAATTGAGGCCATGTTCAGCCTTAAAGCGCTCCATATTGCGGACTGCATTATGATAACGTGACTGGACACTGCTGCTATTGATACGTAGATCATATAAACGCTTCTTATAATCATCCCGGACTTTAGAGGATAGATCAGTACGCTCCAGTTCCTTTAAGTAACGGTTCATCTCACTCTGTGAGCGACTGAACTCTGAATCAGCCAGATAATATTCATTGGCAGCCTGATAATAAGGTCTTAAAGTCTGGCGCTTTTCCGCCGGACAAACCCTGTAATCACCTCGTCCATCCAAGGCTTCACTAAAGATATTCTCAGGCTGGCAGTAATAGCCCAGACCTTGTTGATAGCCTTTTTCATACAGGCTTTGATTGGGAACAATATTGGCTTTCTGACAAGAAGAATAATACTTATCTAGACGCGATTCATGCCCGGCCGAACCGTCTTTTTCTCCCACACTCAACCAATTGGCCGTTTTACATTGCTCAACACTCATGGCTGCACAACCAGAAAGTAATACCGTCAAAGCCGATAAAATTAAAATACTTTTCATGAACAATGGTCCTAATTATTATGAGATTACATTCAAACAAATTACATTGTAATGACAGGATAGTTTATCTTTTGATCATAGCTTAAATCAGCATGTGGCCATAAATCAAATAAAGGAATTTTCACATCCAACGCCAGTGGTAACTTCTTAGGATTAAACTGCATAGTGTCTAAATCCTTTCCCCAGGCAATTACATCAATATCTAGCGTGATCTGGTGTGATGGTCGAATCCGTCCCGATTGCTGTTCCAGCCTTTTAAGCAATTCGATGACTTCATCAACGCCGAGTCGACTGCTTAACAGACATGCCGAGTTCCAGTAATCTGCCCCAATTCCATCCCGACAAGGAATTTCATAAATCGGAGAAAACACCCCTCTACCGAGCTGGGCAATCTGCTCATAAGCAAAAGTGAAATTTTGTTGCTGCTGAAGATTACTCGCCAGTGCGAGCGCAAAAATTGTTTCTGTTGCGTTCAAGGCGAATTCCTACTGCATTAGCTTGAGCAATAATGGCGGGTTTGCGAATGGTGATAGTGATCGATTCGATCGAAGGAAAAGTGCTAAACAGACACTCAAGCACCAGTTGAGCAGCATGCTCAATCAGTTTGGGTTGCGCCTCTTGAATGACTTGAGCTGCAAGCTCGCAAATTTGAGCATAGTTGAGCGTGTCTTCCAGCTCATCCGAGTGTGCAGCCTGGGATAGATCATTATGAATGGTGAGATCTAGCATTAAAGGTTGAATAATCTGGCGTTCCCAGCTGAAACAGCCAATGACCGTATCCACCTTTAACCCTTCAATGATAATGGCATCCATAATGACCTATTGAACCGATAAATAAATTAATGCTTTAAAAACGAAGCAGGTTCAATATTGTGAACCATTTTCAAACGCTGGTCAGCATAAATATCGGTATAAGGTGCGAGAACACGCATGAAACGATCAAAATATAACATTTGCTTGAATAATAACGCGAAGTCACGCGGGAATTTGATGCCATGACGTTCACCCACAGCCACCATATCCATCATGATGTCATTCAGATCTGCCGGATTCGAACTCAGAATTTCTTGCGGATCTGCCAGCAATACCCCACTAAACAAACGCTCCAGATCATCTGCCAATACCTGAGTATCAATTTTCTGGTGGGTCATGCCCATCTTGAGCATATTCTCAGCCATTGCCACATAGTTGGTATGCTGTAACGCATCCATAAAGGCCATACATGCCGTCCAGACTTCCGGCTTTAACTGACCGACAATACCGAAATCGATAAAGCCAATACGACCATCTTCCAGCAGCATCAGATTGCCAGCATGTAAGTCTGCATGGAAACTCTTGCACAACATCAAGCTACCAAACCAGGTATTCATGGCTGTAATCAGGACTTGGGTAGGATCTTTAGCATACTGCTTAACCACATCAAAGTCGGTTAATGGCACACCATATAGACGCTGCATGGTCAGTACACGACGGGTCGAAAACTGATGATACACTTTGGGTGCAGTCG
This sequence comes from Acinetobacter courvalinii, assembly GCF_014635545.1. Classification (GTDB taxonomy): domain Bacteria; phylum Pseudomonadota; class Gammaproteobacteria; order Pseudomonadales; family Moraxellaceae; genus Acinetobacter; species Acinetobacter courvalinii. The sequence continues at coordinate 894,551 of NZ_BMDA01000001.1, read as the reverse complement.
CAGCCTGATTGCCTGAAATGTTCAGGTACTGGATAAAGTCATCCAGATTTTGCGCTTCTTCAATAAAATCAACTTCACGTACCATGCGTGTCTTAATCTCATCCACAATTTCAGAAAGCGATGCAAACTTGATTTTCGGCATGGCTTTTTCCAGTAATTTGGTTGCCCAGTGCACCACATTCAGATCGGTATACAGAATCGTTTCCACACCCGGTTTCTGTACTTTTAAAACCACGTCTTCACCGGTGACCAGTCTGGCCGGATGCACCTGTGCAATTGAGGCAGACGCCAATGGTTTTTCATCAATAAAACTGAAAATTTCATTGAGGTTGCGACCTTCGAACTCTTCTGCCAAAACCTTTTGAATATAGCTAAACGGTAAAGTCGGGGTTTGATCCAGACAGCCCTGAAACTCCTGCACATATTCTCGCGGGAATAAAGACGGCGTACTGGCAATAAACTGACCCAGCTTGATATAAGTCGAACCAAGCGACTCAAAGGTTTCACGCATGAGTTTGGCATTGCTTGGTTTCTCAGTTGCATATTTCACACCTGCTTGTGCTGCAACCACCACTGTTTCACCGATACGTGCTACAGAGCGTAATCCATCGAATAAAATATTTCTTTTCATAATCTTTCTTGCCTCACAGATGGCATTAGTTTAGCAAATTTTGCTCATTTTACCGATCAAGTTGCCTGACAAACTGGACAATTTACATCTTTTTCAAATTTAAGAATGCGTTGCGATAGGTTTAGGCCATTCCAGAGCAACAGTTTTTGCTTCAGTGGGGTTAAACCTAATCCTAAAAACAATAAAGTGTGATGTGCTTGTAATGACGCAATCATTACAGGCGTAGTTGCCAACACGCCAGACTCGGCACAGCGTAACCCTTCATTGGCATGCTCTTCCTTTGGAAATAAGCATTCATAACAGGCTGAATCTGACTCAACCATAAACATTTGCCCTTCAAAGCCAATGGCTGAAGCACTAATTAACGGGACCTGATGTTTTTTACACACTGCATTGACCAGATAACGGGTGGTAAAATTATCACAACCATCTAACACTACATCCTGATGCTGTACGAGTTCATCCGCATTTATTGCATCGAAACGTATATTTTGATAATTGACCTGTATATGTGGATTAATGGCTTGGAGATGTTTAGCCAAGATTTCAGCTTTATATCGGCCTAAATCATTTGAGGTAAATGCAATTTGTCGTTGTAGATTACTGATCTCAATGGTATCCGCATCGATAATTGTAATTTTACCTACCCCTGCACGTGCCAGCAGTTCGGCACTGGTACAGCCGATCCCCCCTGCGCCGATGATCAGTACATTGGCAAGTTTCAGCCGTTCTTGTGCCTCGAGATCCCAACCATCCAGTAAAATCTGACGGCTATAGAGATGCATTTCCTCATTGCTTAGCTCAAATTCGTTTTCTAAATGGTCTGACACGTGGCTTTACTTCTTTGTTCAAGGGAATGCTGATTCTAAGTCGATGGAAGGATGGAGGAAAGTAGTAAATTTTATCTCAAACAGTTTTCTGTTGGCGCAGCTTTATTTTTATCTCGCTAATTTCGACTTGTCTTAATGAAACTAAAAAGATTAATGACTGCAAAATACATTTTTATTAACAGTTCATTCCATTGTTCCACGTCTACTAAAGTAGATAGAATTGGGGCCACCTCGCTATATCATCTGGGTAAGCCATCTCAACGTCAACTTGTCACACTTCTTTTAAAATTATATTTAGTTATTTAAAAACAAAAGCCTAACAGAGATAGAAAATTATTGTGTATTCCTCAATCCAGTTGTATCCAGCACGGAATTATTCCGTCTTAAACAGCTGATATCCCAGTTCAACGCTTCTGCTCCAATTGACAAGCCTCCTCTCAATTTCTGTAATAAAGAACCATTTTAAGACCATCATGGAGTCGATATATGTTTTTGCTTAGGAATACTGCCTTTTTAATCTTGCTATTTTTGGCATTCGATTGCAGTGCAAAAATAATTCCAATCCCTACACAAGAACAATGGGTACATGCCAAGAAAAAAATACACCTCGATAATGGCATCAACCTGTCTTATATCGAAGCAGGTAACACTGACGGTAAACCGTTATTATTCATACATGGCTATACCGACAGCAGCCGCACCTGGTCTTTAATCATGCCCTATCTCAAAAACCGACATATTTATGCGATTGATTTACGTGGCCATGGCCAATCTGATGCGCCTGCATGCTGTTATGCCTATACCGATTTAGCCAGTGATGCCAACCTATTTCTTAAAAAATTAAAAATTGCCAAAGCCGACATTGTTGGACATTCATTAGGTTCTTTAACGACTCAAGTATTGGCTACGGCTTATCCAGAGCGCGTCAATAAAGTCGTCCTGATATCCTCTACATTGAATATTGGAATAAATGGGCCAGGTAATTGGTTATGGGACAATATTCACCCTCTTCAAGCGCCGATTGATCCCCATGGGAAATTTATGCAGGAATGGAGATGGAACCCCAATCCGATTGATTCAAAACTTGAAGAAATATTAAGTCAGGAAAGCGCAGTTGTACCGCTGCATGTATGGAAAGGTGTAATGAGTGGAGCCATGTATGGAGATTTGAGCAATGCCGCAAAGCTGATGTCCGCTTCAATGTTGATCTTATGGGGTGATCAGGACCAATTGTTCGGCATCCAGCATCAAAAGAAACTTCAAGCAGCCTATCCCAAAGCCAAATTTATTGCTTTTAAAAATGTAGGCCATAATATTAATTTAGAGCAACCGAAACAGACCGCCGAACTGATCGAAGACTTTTTAAATACTCGTTAGAATGACTTCCCTATAAAAGATAAAATGGGATGTTGATTCTGCCCAACTTAACTAAGCCTATTATTTGTATAGGGCCTAAACTGCTTTAGGCTCTATAAAATTCTCTCTAACCTCAAACCACAATCTCGAATGGCTGATTTCAATACAGGTTATTCAAACGAGCTATTTCATTTACGATCATGCATCATTTCATAAGATTGCGCTCTCAATAACTCTTCCTTGCTGGCAAAAGACTGAGTTCTTAACTGGTTAATCGACTGCTGTTTACTGGCATCACTCGCATTACTTTTTAAAATCTGGTCACGCTCAGCCAGATATCCATTGACCTGTGTTTGCCAGCCAGCTTCTTCCTGATCAACCTTTTCCAGACGGTCCGCAGCCTCTGGCCCCAATAAACTTTCACGCATGTTGCGTAGCTCTTGCGCAGAGCCACCTTTGTCACGAATTTCCTGGGTCAATTGCTGTAATTCAGCAAATTGCATGGAAACCCGAACACCATCCGCCATGGTGGCAGGAAGTTGATCAATCAATTTTGCCAGTTCAGCCGCTTTTTGTTGTGCGGTTAAGGTCTTATTGGCATGAATACGCATCTGCTCAATATTAAACTGGTTTAGTTTACGTTCATTGCCAAACAAGGCATTGATCTCAGCCGCATTAAAAAACTGCTGCTGGACTTTATACATCTGATCAAGAACTTTCTGAAAGCCCTCAATATCACCCGTTTTAAAATTACCATTGGGTTTTAAATTTTTGAGGGTATGGCTGTACGCCACATATTGATCCAACAAATAAATGGCATAACCTGAAGCCGTCTCTGGTAACGTCGCGCTCAGATATTGACGAATATCAGCGATCAGTTCAGTTTCTGTTTTTTCACCCAGACTAGAAAAGAAATAATCAAAACAGCTACGGATACCAACCGTCAGTATCAGTTTACCGTTGGCATCCACCTGAATCGGACAATCAATTTCGGTGCCTTGTAATGAAGCCGCCAGAACAGGTAATTTTCCCTTTTGATGATCTTGTGTAGCACCGCCTGCAATATTGCTTTGTGCGGACTGTTGTTGAGCCTGCTGCCCTAAAGGATGTGGAACCGCTTGAGTATCTGGTTTAAATATCCAGTAAATCAAAGCCAATATCAGCAATAAACCGATAATGACACACAAACTGATGGTTTTATTATTTAAAAATTTACCGTTCATCATCCCTTGCTCTATTGATCCTTTTTTAAAATCATCCTGGCTAAAGGAGCACAGATGCCCCTTTAGCGCATTGATTATAGCCCCTGATTTTTTAAACGGTTGGCTTGTGCACGGAAAGGCGTAACCGGATTTTGCAAGAAACCGACCAAACCTAATACCTGATTCACCTCATCCAAATGGTTAAATGCATAGTTATCACGAATGACCGTGCCTAAATGGCTCGAACAACGCGGTACCAAGCCATCATTTTCACCTGAAATGAGTAAAGAAGTTGCCGTTAACGCATAGTCCATCGGATCAGCCGCATTGGTAAACGGGCTGGTACCACTCCACGAATAATAACGGACACCATTGACCAGTTCGGCACCTGATCCACAGGCTGTGGTGGGTACACCTGCCGGGAAGCGCTGGTTAAAGTCTGCAGAACCCTTGGTGGTGAGGGAGTTTAACCCCGCAAGCGCATCCTGATCATAATAATGACCAGAACCAATGCCGACCAAAGAGAAGAATGCATTAACGCCTGCTGCAATAACAGGTGCAAGTGCTGGACCAACTGGTGATTTCACCACTGAGTCGACCACATCTGCGACATCTGAACCTTTGGTTGGGCCTCCTACTGCTGTTACTGAAGCAATCTTATTCGGCAATAAGCTTGCCACATAACGAACTGACTGTGAGCCATGACTATGGCCAATTAAATTGATTTTTTCAGCACCGGTAATTGCCAGCACCTGTTTTGCCTGTAACAGTAGCTGTTCACCACGTACTTCCGATGAGTTAAAAGAAGCTTGCTGTGCCACAAATACACTGGCCCCGTTTCCAACCAGATCTTCAGTAATCCCGTTCCAGTATTGCAATGGGCCAACCGCCGAGAAGCCGGCCATACCATGCGCCAGCAAAATCGGATACTTGGTTTTTGCATAACTGGAAGTGATGTTCGTACTACCGCCGACTGAGCAACCGTTCACATTACAGTTTTGCCATGAGGCCTTGGGTGATAGAAAATCAAACAAACCTGCATGAACCACGGTACCACTACTCACAAACATGCCTGCCATTAACGCCATAGCATTTAAATATTTCTTTTTCACGTTTTTGCTCCGAGCATTTTTCATTTTTATTACAAAGTGTTAGTCCTATACTTTTGTATGTGGAATCATTCCTACCATACAAAAACAATGTAAAATTTCCCCTCCTTGTATATTGTTTAATTTTTAGACTAAAGCAAACTGCGCCAAAATCATAACAGTTCAGGCCAAAATTACGACTGATTGATAAAATTCCGATGAATGTACATGCGCAAAGCTGCAATAAGGGCTGTGCTCACCTGGAATACCAGATAAGAATATAAGCCGCGATAGGTATGGTAATGAATTATCTGGCTAAGTGTTCCAGACCGGAAAATCTGAATCACGCTTCCATTTTTGTTGCGTTTAACGTTATAAATACCGTAAAAATAAACCTTACGCCCTCAGAGATTATGCAACAATAATCCGTGTTATCTCCTTTCTGGATTGCATATGAGTGCCCAACATATTACCGCCGTTGAACTTTCCAAAACCTATCGTCTACTCAACCACGGCCCAACCGTACTGGTGTCGGCTCAACATGAACAGGATACGGATGTCATGGCAGCAGCATGGGCATGTGCACTGGAATTTAGCCCAGCCAAGGTCACGGTTGTACTTGATAAAAGCACCAAGACCCGTCAACTGGTTGAGCAAAGCGGTTACTTTGCGCTACAAGTGCCCTGTTACGCGCAAATTGATATGGTGCACCAACTCGGTACGATTAGTAAATTTGACCAGCCCACCAAACTGGCAGATTGCAAAACCGAACTGTTTTATCAGGACGCTTTTCCTGTCCCGCTGGTCACAGGTAGCTTGGCATGGTTGATATGTAAAGTGATTCCGGAGCCACATAACCAGCAAGCACACGATTTATTTATTGGCGCTGTGGTTGCAGCCTGGGCAGATTCTCGCGTGTTTCGTGATGGGCACTGGCATTTTCAGGACGCTGCAAAAGAATTACGTAGTCTGCACTATATTGCAGGCGGCACCTTTTATTTGATTGGTGATGAAGTCAAAGCCAAATAATCGGCAAAAGCTTAGGCAATGATTTTCAGCATTGCCTGTGTTGTTTATTCAGCTTCCATCATTTCACGATACAGGATATCCAGGAACTGCTGCTGTTTCTGGTTATGCTTAAAATAACGTTGATAATTGACACTACAACTTTCTACATCCGCAATATTGGCCTTGTTAAAAGACCAGTCGCTGGTGTCTTTGACAGTAATCCCGAGATCATCATCGCAACTCTGCCACAATTGGGCAAATCGACTGCGCTGACTGGCATCCAGTTGTTGAAAGTCGGCATAAACAGAAAAACCGTGCATCTCTGAATTAAAAAATTTCGAAATCATGCTGACAGGCACACCGCCCCAGCGCATGGGTTGATCTTCCGGAAAACGAATATCAATAAGTTTATCTTCCGGCATGATCTTATCTTGTTCGCCTTCCTTTAAAAACTGGGTGTCATACACCAGTGTAGTACCTGCAGGGACCAGAATTTTTTTCACCACACGGGCTTCACGGGTTTTGTAATAGGGATAATTCGGTGTTGAATTTCCACCCGTTGGATTCATATTGCCAACACAACCGCTCAGACACAGGCCCAAGCATGCGGACAGAATCAATCTATATGTCATATCAATCCTATTAGTATGATTATTTTTATCAAGTCACGGTCTATTACCTTAGAAGCAAAGCTGTTCACAGACAATATAAAATTTGAGCAAGAAAAGAAAAAACAGTTGTGAAAGCGAAGTTCACAACTGTTCTATGGCGTGATTGAATACTGTTAGCAAGGCTTATTTTGGTGCCATACGAATCGCACCGTCCAGACGGATCACCTCACCATTCAGATATGAATTCTCGGCGATATGCGCCACCAAGCGTGCAAATTCTTCTGGACGACCCAAACGCGAAGGATACGGCACCATTTGGCCCAACGCATCCTGTACGTTCTGTGGTAAACCTTTTAACATCGGGGTTTCCATGATGCCCGGTGCAATGGTCATGACCCGTATGGCATGGCGGGCCAGTTCACGTGCAATGGGCAAGGTCATCGCGACAACAGCACCTTTCGAAGCAGAATAGGCCGCTTGCCCGATTTGCCCGTCAAAAGCAGCCACCGAAGCTGTATTGACGATCACCCCGCGGTCTTCATCGCCTTCCGCAACGCTATTCTTACTCATGGCATCTGCTGCAAAGCGCAGCATATTAAATGTCCCTGTGACATTAATCTGTAAGGTTTTCGAGAACATCGCCAGATCATGCACACCCTCTTTACCCACAACTTTTGCAGAGGGGCCAATGCCGGCGCAATTGATCAGACCATAAACACTGCCATGTTTGGCAAGTACATCTTTAAAAAACTGTTCCGCAGCAGCTTCATCGGTCACATCCAGTTTTACAAATTCTGCCTGAGCTCCCAATGCCTGTGCCTGTTGTTCCCCTGCTTCAACATTCATGTCAACCAAGGTGACTGACGCACCTTTTTCAACTAAATATTCAGCTGTTGCCGCACCTAGACCAGAGCCACCGCCTGTAATAACAAAATGTTTTCCCTGAATTTTCATTTACGTTTCCTATCAAATTAAAGATATAAATTTTTATAACCAAGCCTAAAGGCAACTTTTTTCCGATACAATTTCAAAAAGTAGCAAATTGAATGCGACTTTTGAGCAGTCGATCTATTTATTCTCCTGTATATCATGTGCCTATGACCAAAAACCACACTCCCGATCTTAATGCGGCCAAGGATACAATTTCAAATGCTTTAATTCGGGAAGCATTAAGCGTTGCTGCCAGTCGCGGCTTAAATATTGTCAGTATTGCCAATCGGGCAGGCATTTCAGCTGAACTGTTAAGCTCAGGCAAAGCACGCGTTCCCGTTACCCAGTGTGCCCAATTATGGGTGGAGCTGGCAGAAAGCATGAATGATGAGTTTCTCGGCATGGATACCCATCCCATGCGTAGGGGCAGCTATCAATTACTGGCAAAACTTGCCTTTAATACAGAGAATCTGGAACAGGCTATTAAAGAAATTCTCAAGTTTTTAGCCCTGATTCTGGACGATATTCGCGGCGAACTGGTTCAAAAAGGCAATAAGGCCTATCTGGTCCTGCATGATCGTGAACAACCGAAGCGGATGTTTACCTATTCAACCTTTCTGATGCTGGTCCACAGCTTAATGTGCTGGCTGAGCGATCAACGTATCCATTTTCATAAAATGAGCTTTAGATGCCATCCACCTGTTGAGCTACAGGATTATCGTGTCCGCTTCTGTGAAAATATCCAGTTTCATGCCGCACAAAACAGCATAGAATTTGATGCACATTATCTAAAACATAAAATCAAAAAAGACAAACAGGCGCTCAATGATTTTCTGAGACATACCCCTTACAACCTGATCGTGCGTTTCAAGAATGAAAATTCGTTAAGTCTGCAAATACGCCGGCAATTACTGCTGCAAGCACCTTCAGAATGGGCAGAACTGAAAGATATTGCCCAACAGTTGAATATGTCGACTGCGACCATCCAGCGTCGTTTAAAACAGGAAGGTGTCAGCTACCAGCAACTGAAAAATGATATTCGCTGTGATATCGCGATTGAACGACTGAGCAAAACCGATGATTCGATTCAAACTATTAGCGATGATCTGAACTTCCATGATCCCAGCGCTTTTCATCGTGCCTTTAAAAAATGGAGCGGTGTCAGTCCGGGCAGTTATCGAAAAAGCTCACCCTTGCAGAAAAACAGACGTAACCGCGTCGATGAGTAAAAGGAATTAAACTATGTACCTTCCTGAAATATTTGAAGAAAAAGACCCTCAAAAACTTTATCAACTGATTCAGGATTATCCGTTTGCAACGCTTATCAGCCACAGTAGCGAAGGTCTAGATGCCAATCATTTGCCTTTTAAGCTGATACCGGATGAACAAAATCAAACGGCGATACTACTTGCACACATTGCCAGAAATAATCTATTGCACATGCAAATCCCAAACGGCACAGAAGTCCTGATTATCTTTCACGGTGAACAGGGTTATATTTCACCGAACTGGTATCCCAGCAAACAACAGCACCATCAGCATGTACCGACATGGAACTATCAGGTGGTACATGTCAAAGGTAAAATTAATTTCTTATCTGATGAAAAAGCATTACGCGGCATTTTGGCGAAGCTGACACGGACACATGAAGCCAATCAGCCCGTTGCCTGGAAAATGTCCGATGCACCGGATGAATACATTGCTCAGCAACTACAAGGAATTGTGGGTATTGAAATTCAGATCACCGAGATCACGGGCAAATTTAAACTCAGCCAGAACCGGGAAAAAGTCGATGCCTTAGGCGTAGTTGAAGGGCTGGAAAAATACGGCAATCCCAATCTAGCAAAAGCCGTACAGCACTATATAGAAGATTAAGCAGACTTTTGGGCTAAACTGACCCGATCATTGCCGCCATAGTCCTTGATGGTCTGGATTTGCTCAAAACCCTGCTGTTCAAAAATTTGACGAACAGCCTCACCTTGTTCATAACCATGTTCCAGCACAATCCAGCCCTCTGGTTTGAGCCAGTCCTGGCCTTGCTGGATAATGGTTTCAATATCTGCCATGCCATGATGATCTGCAATCAGCGCACGCTCGGGTTCAGACTTGAGCTTTTGCATATGCACATCTTCTGGATCAATATACGGTGGATTTGAGACAATTAAATCAAATTGCTGCTGATCAAGTGCCTCAAACCAGGCACCACAGGCAAATTTCACCTGCATGAGACCATGCCGAAGCGCATTTTCCTGCGCAACCTCTAAAGTTGGCGCATAAATATCAGTCGCCATGACCTGCCACTGCGGACGTTCACTCGCCAGTGCCAACGCAATTGCACCGGTACCTGTACCTAAATCAACAATATTGGACTGTTGATCCAGCGGCAGCTTTAATACCGTTTCTACAAGAATTTCAGTATCTGGACGCGGTACCAAAGTATCATGCGTCACTTTCAGGTCTAAGGTCCAGAATGGCTGTGAACCAGTGACATAGGCCAGTGGTTCACCTTGCTCGATACGGGCCAATCCTTCCAGAAAAGCCTGCTCCTGCATGTCCGTCAATTCTTGCTCAAGTCGCAGTTTCAGTTCTAAGGCATTAATCCCCAAAAGATGCTCAAGTAGCCATGCCGCCTCTTGGCGCTCATAGCTATCAATTTCGCCTTTGATCTCTAACGCTTGCGCAATATTCATCAGCCGCCATTTTCCTGTGCAAGCATTGCCAGCTGATCGGCCTGATATTCACGATGCAAGCTATCCAGTAATTCGGTTAAATCACCTTCCATAATCGCATCTAACTTATATAAAGTCAGGTTAATACGGTGGTCGGTCATACGCCCTTGAGGATAGTTATAAGTCCGGATACGCTCTGAACGGTCACCTGAACCGACCAGATCACGGCGCATTTCTGAGGTTGCCGCATCGGCCGCTGCACGTTTGGCATTTTCCAGACGCGACACTAACAACGCCATCGCTTTGGCTTTGTTCTTATGCTGTGAACGCTCTTCCTGACATTCCACTACCACACCTGATGGGAGATGGGTAATACGTACCGCAGAATCGGTTTTGTTAATGTGCTGACCACCCGCACCTGATGCACGGTAAGTATCAATACGTAAATCGGCAGGATTGATTTCCACGGTGGTATCAACATCCACTTCTGGAAGAATCGCAACCGTACATGCCGAGGTATGAACACGGCCCTGTGATTCCGTTGCAGGGACACGTTGCACACGATGCGCGCCGCTTTCAAATTTCAGGCGACCATACACACCTTCACCATCAATCCGGCAAATGATTTCTTTATAACCGCCGTGCTCACCTTCATTTTCAGAAAGCACTTCTATACGCCAGCCTTGGGTTTCAGCGTATTTACTATACATACGGAACAAATCACCCGAGAAGATCGCAGCTTCGTCACCACCAGTTCCGGCACGTACTTCAAGATAGGCTGCATTGGCATCGTTTGGATCTTTTGGAATCATCAACACATTCAGCTGATCTTCAAGCTCAACCAGCAGTGCCTTATTTTCTTTAATTTCTTCTTCTGCCATATCTTTGAAATCAGGATCTGACTTCATCATTTCAGCAGTTTCGATATCTTCTTCCGCTTGACGATACTTACTCCAAACTTCGGTGATTTCAGTTAAATCATTATGTTCACGAGACAATTTACGGAAACGTTTATTGTCCGAAATCACTTCTACATCAGCGAGTAATGCAGTCAGCTCTTCATGACGATCACAAAGTTGATCGAGTCTTAAACGGAGTGATGCTTTCATGGGTGGAATATCTCAAAAATCTAAAGACTCAGTGCAGATGAAGCATGAGCAAAATCAAAAAATTGCGCATAGTTTACAGACTCTGCCACTTAAAAGACATAGTGAAATAGTGGAACTTACCATTCCCCCATCATTTCATCACAAATTGTTCAGTTTTAGTTTTTACGACTTGTTCTCTGCTCAGCGCTTGGCTATAAATAATACAGGACAAATAGAATGATAAAACAACAGGATAAACTATGAATAATTTTATTAATCGTCCAACTTCAGCCTTTATTGCCGCAAGCTGGGTGGCCTTACTCGCCGGTGCTGTCGGCTTTATGATTGGGTTGTGGAATGCCAACATGCCCTTGCATGAAAAAGGCTATTATCTGGTGATTTTACTTTATGGACTTTTCTCGGCAGCCTCCCTTCAGAAAACTGTCCGTGACCAACTCGAAGAGATTCCGGTAACGGCCATTTACTATGGACTGTGCTGGGCCTCCATGGCAGTGTGTATTGTGCTATTACTGATTAGCTTATGGAATGCTGAACTGAGCATGAGCGAAAAAGGCTTTTATATTATGTCTTTCCTGCTCAGTTTATTCGGTGTAGTCGCCACTCAAAAGAATATTCGTGATCTTAATTATTTACGCCTGCAAACAGAACCTCATCCCCGTCAACTTAAGCTGGATGAGGATTCTGTAAAAGATCAACCACAGGATTAATGGGTATTTTTTCAATAAAGGCTTAAAAAATATTTAAGCCTTGCTTTTAACATTATTCATCTAAATCACTGTTTTTGAAAACATATACAGTTTAAAAAAAGATAATTTAAAACAAAAGATTACAATCTGGACACCAAAGAGTAATACTTCTGGCATGCTTCTCCACACTTTCATTCTCAAACTTTGTTACATTTGCAGCCATTACAAAGAGGTCCGATTTTTTGGCGGACACGGAGTCAAAAATGAAATTAAACGCTTGGTTATGTGGTGCAATCTTTGCAACTTCATCACTTGTTACTGTCGCTCATGCCGATAACGGAACTCGTGTGGCAGCAACATCTGCACTCGGCAGTGTCGTGGGTACGGCACTCGGTAAACAAATTGGTGGCAATAACGGCGCAATGATTGGCTCTGCGCTTGGTGGTGCTGGTGGTGCAGCTGCTGCAAGTAGCAAACGTACACGTACTGAAGCTGCGATTGGTGGTGGTCTAGGTGGCGTGGGTGGTTATACCGTAGGACGTAATCTTGGCGGTACAACAGGCGGTTATATCGGTGCTGCTGCGGGTGCCGCAGGTGGTTCAGCCTTAGGCCGTAAAGTAGGTCAAGACCGTTACTATGACAATCACCAATCTAAAAAATATAAGAAAAAGAGAAAGCATCGTCATCATTAATTTCTTAGAAAGCACCTTCGGGTGCTTTTTTATGCGCTGAGCTTTCTCTACACGACAATAAAATCCTGAGCAAAATGCTAGGTTGAATCCTGTTCCTGAACTTTCTAGAATAATTCCCTATTTTTTATATGCCTTTTTTGCATGATGAATACCGAATTACTCTCTCCTGCCGGTTCGCTTAAAAATATGCGCTATGCCTTTGCCTATGGCGCAGATGCGGTCTATGCTGGCCAGCCTCGCTATAGCTTACGTGTACGGAATAATAAATTTGACCATGACAATCTAAAAATCGGGATTGATGAAGCGCACGCCTTAGGCAAAAAATTTTATGTGGTGGTCAATATCCAGCCGCATAACAGCAAGCTTAAGAATTTTATCCGTGACCTTGCACCGATTATTGCCATGCAACCGGATGCATTGATTATGTCTGATCCAGGCTTGATCATGATGGTACGCGAACATTTCCCTGAAATGCAGATTCATCTTTCGGTACAAGCCAATGCTATTAACTGGGCCACAGTAAAATTCTGGAAAGATTACGGTCTCAGCCGCATTATTTTGTCTCGTGAATTGTCAATCGAAGAAATTGAGGAAATCCAGGCACAGGTACCAGATATTGAACTGGAAGTGTTCGTACATGGCGCACTGTGTATGGCCTATTCCGGACGTTGTCTGTTATCTGGCTATATGAATAAACGCGATGCTAATCAAGGTGCCTGCACCAATGCCTGTCGCTGGGAGTATAAAATCCACGAGGCACAGGAAGATGCCAATGGTGATGTCATTTCTGTTCAGCAACTTGATACCGAAAATTCCTGCTGCGCTCAGCGCCCTGATGCGGCGATTTCAGCGCAAACCGTTCTGGTACAGCGTAATGATGAAGACATGTTTGCGGCTGAAGAAGATGAGCATGGCACTTATTTCATGAATTCAAAGGATTTACGTGCAGTACAGCACGTGGATCGACTTACTAAAATTGGAGTAGCTTCACTCAAAATTGAAGGTCGTACCAAATCCTATTTTTATTGTGCCCGTACCGCACAGATTTACCGTAAGGCCATAGATGATGCACTTGCAGGTAAGACATTTGATACCAGCTTAATGAGCCAACTGGAAGGCTTGGCTAATCGAGGCTATACCGAGGGCTTCTTACGTCGTCATGTGCATCAGGATTATCAAAACTATGCAGATGGTTCATCTCACTTTGACTACCAACAGTTCTGTGGTGAAGTGATCGGGCGTAATGGCGACCATATTCGGATTGAAGTCAAAAACCGCTTTCTGGTCGGCGACTCACTTGAGTTAATGACACCCAAAGGCAATATCAACTTCAAATTAGAACAGATGCGCGATCTTAAAGGCAATACCATTGAGAATGCCAAGGGTTCAGGCCATATTGTCGAAATTCCCCTCTCTCCAGAGATTGATATTGCTTATGCGCTGCTGATCCGTCATTTACCTGATGCCACTGAGCAATTACATTCGACAGCTTTAGCCTATTCGGCAGATTAAAATGGCTTTATTGATTACCAACGCTTGTATCAACTGTGATATGTGTTTGCCTGAATGCCCTAATCAGGCGATTGATGAAGGTGCAAAAGTCTATGAAATCGACCCACTCCGCTGTACCGAGTGTGTCGGTTTTTATGAAGTAGCTACTTGTGTGGCGGTGTGTCCGATTGACTGTATCAAACCTGATCCGCACTACCCTGAAACCCAAACTGAACTTTTACAGAAGTTTAAACGTCTACAAATGGCATAAAACACAGCGATAAAAAAAGCGCCTAACGGCGCTTTTTTCAGCTATACAAATTAGTTTGCATATACCGGGAATTTTGCACAAACTGCTTCAACTTTTGCTTTTACATCAGCGATAACTTTCTCATCACCTTTGCTATCGATCACATCAGCGATCCAGCCAGCAAGTTCACGCACTTCCGCTTCACCAAAACCACGTGTGGTTACTGCTGGTGTACCAATACGGATACCAGAAGTCACAAATGGAGAACGAGGGTCATTTGGAACCGCGTTTTTGTTTACAGTGATATGCGCTGCACCTAACCATGCATCTGCATCTTTACCCGTTACGTCTTGTTTGATCAAAGACAATAAGAATAAATGGTTTTCTGTACCGCCAGACACAACATCATAACCACGTGCAATTAACACTTCAGCCATCGCCTGCGCATTCTTCACAACTTGTTGTTGATAAGTTTTGAATTCAGCAGACATTGCTTCTTTGAAGCAGATTGCTTTTGCAGCAATCGCATGCATCAACGGACCGCCCTGGTTGCCCGGGAATACAGCCGATTGAAGTTTTTTCTCGATTTCTTCGTTTGCTTTAGCAAGGATCAAACCAGAACGTGGACCACGAAGGGTTTTATGCGTCGTTGTAGTGGTTACGTCTGCGATTTGTACCGGGTTTGGATATACACCAGCAGCAACAAGACCAGCAACGTGAGCCATATCAACAAACAGATACGCACCTACTTTGTCAGCGATGTCACGGAAACGCTGCCAGTCTACAACTTGGCTATACGCAGAGAAACCGGCAACGATCATGCGTGGCTTATGTTCTAGTGCTAGACGTTCAACTTCTTCATAATCGATTTCACCCGTTTCTGGGTTTAAACCATACTGGATCGCATTATAAGTCTTACCAGAGAAGCTTACTTTAGCACCGTGAGTCAAGTGACCACCGTGCGCCAAGCTCATACCCAATACGGTATCGCCCGGGTTAAGAAGTGCAAGGTAAACAGCCGAGTTTGCTTGAGAACCAGCGTGTGGTTGAACGTTTGCGTAATCAGCGCCGAATAATTCTTTTGCGCGATCAATTGCAAGTTGCTCGATCACGTCAACATATTCACAACCGCCGTAGTAGCGTTTGCCAGGATAGCCTTCTGCATATTTGTTAGTAAGTTTTGATCCCTGTGCTTCCATCACAGCTGGTGAACAATAGTTTTCAGATGCAATTAACTCAATATGCGCTTCTTGGCGTACGCCTTCAGAAGCAATCGCTTGAGCTAATTCTGGATCAAATTCAGCAATAGAAATATTGGCAAACATTAGCGGAGGGTCCTATAAATTAGGGCTTTTAAGCCGTGCTAAAGATTGGTGCGTATTGTAGCACGAAGTTTGCCTTTTCACAGATTGATATTGATTAAATTCTTGCTGAATTTTACTGATCTTGCTTGGTATTCTATCAATCAAATAAAAAAGGATATGCAAATGGGATTTATTGAGAAATTTCTTTCGAAGAAAAATCGTACACCAAACAACTCCGCTGAAAACCAGATATTAGAAGTTCCTGAAAATTGGAATTTTTATATGTGCGAAATAGAAGAACAGCCGGCCAGTTATTTCTTAAATCTGGCTTTAGCAGATGTGGCACCGCTACCAGAAAGATCAACCTTAATATGGGTGGAAATACAAATGAACCACTCCAGAGAAGATGGGTTATCTTCCAGTGAAGAGTTCGATCATCTGGCCGAGATGGAAGATCAAATCATTCCCGCACTTACAAATCACCATCCGATGCTTTATGTAGGACGTTTAACCCATAATCACTTGAGAACATTTTATTTCTATGCTCAGGATGGCGTAGATGACGAACATAGCATTCATCACATCATGCAAAGGTATCCAGACTATAGCTATCGACTCAGTAAAGAGAACGATTCAAGCTGGTCAACCTATTTGAATTATATGTTTCCCAGTGAAGAAATCATGCAAACGATTTCCAATAGAGCGGTCATTGAGAACCTTCAAAGTCACGGAGACAATCTTGAGCTTGCCCGACCTGTAGATCACTGGATTTATTTTCAGAATGAAAATGACAGTACAAATTTTTTGAATGCCGTTAATGGCTTAGGTTTTGAGATAGTGAATCAAACATACCTTGCGGAGCCAGCACATCACCCCTACCAATTACAGATTTCCAGAATTGATCACGTAGACCTACACTCTATCGATGCATGTACCCTACAACTCTGGAAATTAGCCCAGCAATTTAATGCAAAATATGATGGCTGGGAAACCCAGATCATTAAAAACTGATAAAACAAGCCCAATCATCGTGATACGCCGATTGGGCTTGTCAGGATACTGACTTAATTATTCGCAGGCATCGCAGTTTTTACATCATTGACAATATTGCCGATATTCAAGACATAAGCTGTACCGTGATCCCATTCGGCACTAGTAAGATATTGGATTTTGGAGCCTTTATTCTGAGCTAGCGCAACAAGTGCATCCGTTGCCGCTTTAGGAACGGTAGTATCTTGTGCGCCTTGATAAATCGTGACAGGCTGATTCAACTTCACTTGAGCGGGTTGTGAATCTTTTTCCAAAAATGTTTTTACCAATGGCACAGCCATGAAATTGGTTTGTGTACGAGGATAATTGGTTAAATTACCATTGCTCAGTGCATATTTCTGCATGGCGGCTCCAAACTTTTTACCTAGCACATCAAAGCAATCCGTTTCTGCATTGTTAGCGATCCCATCCGTTGGCGACTGGAATACATTGGTATAGCTAAAGCTTGGTTCAAGGTTTCTTAGTCCAGCGGTAATTAAGGCAGTAAATGTATCCAGTTGTGCATACATTTCAATTTTTTGCGGCAAAGGTGCATTTTCAACAGATGCATTCCCATTGACCAAAATAGCTGCCAAATTAGATGCAGGAGCAACAGCAATTGTTCCTTTATAATCCAGTTTGGCACGGCTTTGATATTGTGCTGCCCCTAATGCCGCTTGCCCACCTTGTGAATGCCCCACCGTCATCCATTGACGTGATACAGTTTTACCCTGTCCTGCCAAATAATATCGTGCAGCAACTACTGCATCTGTAATGGAGAACGCCTCACTCTTAACATTCAAGAAGGGATGCAATTCTCGGCCGCTTGGTTCTCCCAAGCCTTCATAATCAGGCGCAACCACCACGTAACCAGCAGCAAGTAATTGCGTAATCATACTTTGAATGTAAGGGTTAGTTACATTACGACTTGGCGCACATTGATCTGCCACCCCTGTTGTACCATGTGCCCATGCAACAATTTTCCATCCGCCTGAAGGTGTTGGCCCGCCTGGAACAAACAACAGGCTGGTTGCCATCGTTTCCTTACCATTCTGTCCCAACATTTTATAGGTCAGTACGGAACTTTCAGTAGCTACTGCGCTAAAATCTGTTTTGGTATATGCTACTGGAACCCCCACAACCGGATCTTTAATATTATTCTCAGGAACTTCGGGTTTGGGTGTATAGGTTGTATCGCCATCATCACTGCCACCACATGCCGTCAACAATAGGCTCGAACTCAACATCGCAATGGATAATAATTTCATTTTCATACAGTTTTCCCTGAACTATTTTGTTTTTCATTTTAATACTTAGTATTTTTTTTACTAAGGCAATTCCTTCCATAAGAATGCGCTTAATATCAAATTGTTCAAGTATTTTTTCAATTTTCGCTGTTAATTTATCCAAACTCAATTTTATGTTTAAAAAAATAAAGTGACCTTTACGGATTCAATCCTGTTTCAAATAAATTTCTTGTAAGATATTGGCATTCTCCACTCAGCTCAGGTCGACTTTCATGCAAGCCATTATCCTTGATACAGAAACACATACCTTGAATGGTTTGCCGATTGAAATTGCCTACGCTCCGATTGAAATAGAAAATGGAAAACTCAGTCTGGATAAAAAGCAGATTTTTGATCAGCTTTATCAGGTTGGACAACCGATTTCTTATGCTGCCATGGCAGTGCACCATATTTTAGAGTCTGATCTGGTGGGACAACCTTTTTATAAGGAATTCCAGCTTCCAACTCAAACCACCTATATTATTGGTCATAACGTTGACTATGATATTGCCGCTATTGCCCGTTGTGGTGTCGATGTATCTCAACTAAAGCCAATCTGTACTTTAGCTCTTGCACGCCATGTCTGGGAAAATGCTGAAGCACATAATATCTCCGCCCTCATCTATCTGATTTCTAAAGGTAGCGATAAAGCGCGTGAAATGCTTAAAGGTGCGCATCGTGCTGATGCAGACATTATCTTAACGGCCAATATCCTGATGCATATTATTCATCAGCTGAATATTCAAGATATTGAACAACTCTATGTTGCCTCAGAACAGGCGCGCATTCCTAAAAGTATCACCTTTGGCAAACATAAAGGAACGGCCATTCAGGACCTTCCTGCCGACTATATTCAATGGTTGATGCGTCAGGAAGATCTGGACCCATATTTACGCAAAGCCTTAGAAGCAAAATGAGTCGAACAAACTCAAAGCCAAAGCAGCTTAACAGCCTTCGATCTTAATTTTAAAAGGCAGTAATATTTAATAAATTGTTAATATTACTGTCATTTTTTAACTCTATCTTAATTTCCGTCTTATCTTGATTAGGGGGAAATTAAGAGATGTCACATTTTTTTAAAACTGAACTTGGGCAAAATGCCTTACAACAACGCAGTATTGCTTTAACTGCCCGCCAACGTCGTTTATTACTTCTAATTGATCACGAAGATTTTAAAGAGCTTAATCAGGCGTATAAGCAACGGATCGCACCCACCGAACTGGTGCAACAACTGATTGATATGGGACTATTGGCGCAACAGCAGTCCTCACCTGTAAATAAACAACAAAGCCAAACAACGTCAACAATGGCTGCTTTTGATAAGACCCTATCTACTCAATCGGCGCCAGTTCAAGAAAAGCAAATAATTCGACCAACACCTATAGTTGAAGAAACACTTGAACTGGAAAAACTTCCTTTTGTTGAAATCCAGCAGGTTATGATTCAGACACTAAGCAGTTATTGTGGTCTGATGGCTCGCCCGCTAATACAAAAAATTCAGTCGATTGATTCATTAAATCAACTGAAAGCTTGTCAGATGCAATGGATTACCTCATTGCAAGAATCACGGATTCCGCCAAGTCAATTGAATCAAACCTTGAAACTGATTAATTATTCTGTACAGCATTTATCATAATCAATAAAGATTTTATGAATCATTTATGAGCTTTGAGTGACTGAACATACAAATGGAGCACCTCTTTCAAAAGGTTCTCCATCCAGTACAATCAGATATAGCCCTTCTGTTTTTAATAAGCTATTGTATTTACGCCCTTGTGACGATGCCTCAAACTCTTTGGATAATTGATTAAATACATCAGCAAAATTGGGATTCGCAAGTTTCAATAAATCCCGACAATATTTTAATGCCTCATTTTTTGAAGCCTGATAATCATTCGGATATCTTGAAGAGACAACAACCTCGCTCCAACTTTCGAGATCGGGTCGTTTTGATACTTTAATATCTAGCCAATGCTCCTCTGGCAAGAAAAAATAACTTGAGTTGGCATCTATATTATTAAATCTCACCTGATTCTTATCAGCCCGAACCTGAGAATCAAGATCAACCAACTGTTTAGAAAGTCTATCCAGAAAAGTAGTCATCGCCAGATAATCTGATCTTTCAACATCTGCGACCTTTTTATAAGAATCCGTACAACCTGCACTCAGAAGCAAACTTAATACTAATATTTTCTTATACATGTTTTATCCAACACACTGATGTTTTAGGTTGTAGCAATTATAAATAGGTTAATTTACCTGTGGACTGCAAAATTATCATAAGGAAAAAGCTGGGTAGCTACAATTGATGAGAAGTATTAATGGTTAAACGATTGAATAGATATAATATATGAGTAATTTTTTTAGTCTTAAAATGTAAATCTGGTGCGCTCAGCGGGACTCGAACCCACGCCACAGGCTTCGGAGACCTGTACTCTATCCAGTTGAGCTATGAGCGCATGCGAGCCACATCATAGGCAAAAAAAACATATTGGTAAACATGTAGGCTTAAACAAAAATGTTTTTTGCTTATTAAAACAACAATTTCATGTTTTTTATTACGATATTATTAGTTTTAAGCGCCCAAACTGGATAAAAAACAGGACTATTCTCTTTTAAATCGGCTTGAATACACAACGTTCTGTTTTTAACACGCCATAAACCTATTTTTCTACTTGGTTTATTTTTTCATATCGCTCAAAATACCCGTTCTATTTAACAACGTGAGACGTTTATGACTGATGCTTTGGTGTTGAGCGATTTGTCCAAAACTTATCGTAATGGTTTTCAGGCGTTAAAAGGTATTAATTTAACCGTACCTGAGGGTGAGTTTTATGCATTATTAGGCCCTAATGGTGCAGGAAAATCGACGACGATCAGTATCATTAGCTCTTTAGCCAAAAAAACATCTGGTTCAGTTGAGATTTTTGGACATAACTTAGATACCCATCCTTCTCAAGCAAAACAATGTCTTGGTGTTGTTCCTCAAGAATTTAACTTTGGTCAATTCGAAAAAACCTTCGATATTCTAGTGACCCAGGCCGGTTATTACGGCATTCCTAAAAAAGTGGCAGAACAACGTGCCGAACATTATTTAGAAAAGCTTGGCCTATGGGAAAAGCGTAATATTCAATCACGTATGCTTTCAGGCGGTATGAAACGCCGTTTGATGATTGCACGTGCCATGATGCATGAGCCGAAGCTGCTGATTCTGGATGAACCTACTGCCGGTGTTGATATTGAGCTGCGTCGTTCGATGTGGGACTTTCTCACTGAAATGAATGACAACGGTACCTCTATCATTCTGACCACGCACTATCTAGAAGAAGCAGAAATGTTGTGTCGTCGTATTGCAATTATCGATCGTGGTGTGATTAAAGAAGATACCACCATGAAAGGCTTCCTTAATCAGTTGAATGAAGAATCATTCATTTGTGATCTGGCTGAACCGATTAGTGGTTTTGATCTGAATATTATTGGCTTCAAATTTAATCTGATTGATCCTGTGACTCTCGAAGTCACCATGGATAAAGCACACAGTATGAATGACCTGTTCCTGTTATTGCAGTCTCAGAACATTCAAGTGAACAGTATGCGGAATAAATCGAATCGTCTGGAAGAGTTATTCGTGAAAATGGTCGAGAAAAATCTTGCAGGAGCGAATGAATGAACTTCAGTCAATTAAAAACTGCACTCTGGACTTTAGTTGTTAAAGAAATTCGTCGCTTTATGCGCATCTGGCCACAAACCTTGCTGCCACCAGCGATCACCATGAGTTTGTACTTTGTGATCTTCGGAAATCTGGTTGGTTCACGTATTGGCGAAATGGGCGGCTTTAGCTATATGCAGTTCATCGTGCCTGGTTTGATCATGATGGCGGTCATTACCAATAGTTATGCCAACGTTTCTTCAAGTTTCTTTAGTGCAAAATTCCAGAAAAGTATTGAAGAACTGATTATGAGTCCCGTACCACTGCATTTAATCCTGTGGGGTTATGTGATTGGTGGTGTCAGCCGTGGCGTTCTGGTTGGCCTGATTGTGACCATCATGAGTTTGTTCTTTACCCATTTAGAAATTTATAATTTATTTGTGACGATCTACACCGTCATTATTACTTCATTATTATTTTCTCTGGGTGGCTTTATTAATGCCGTGTATGCGAAGTCTTTTGATGATATTTCAATTATCCCGACTTTCGTATTGACCCCGCTCACCTACTTAGGTGGTGTGTTCTATGCCATCAGTGCATTAAGCCCTTTTTGGCAAAACGTCTCTTTAGTTAATCCGATTGTATATATGGTCAATGCCTTCCGTTATGGCATTTTAGGGCACAGCGACGTCAATGTGGCCTTCTCTTTAGGTGTTGTAACCCTGTGCTGTGTTGTCCTCTATGCAATTGCCTATCATTTATTAGCTCGTGGTTCAGGAATGCGTGAATGAGTGTTGAACTTTCTTTATTGGGTAAAGACACCCAATACCCGACTCAATATCAACCGGAAGTTTTATTTCCAATTACCCGTGCTGAGTCTCGTCAACAATATGCGCATATTGAAGGCATTACCCAAGGTAAAGACTGGTGGCATGTTTTTGAAATTTCATGGTTGAATCAGCTAGGTTTGCCTCAGGTGGCGATTGGCCGTTTAACCTTGCCAGCCAGCTCACCGAACTTAATTGAATCAAAGTCACTCAAGCTGTATTTCAATAGCATGAACTTTACCCAATTTGATTCGAAGCAAGCCTTTATTGCAACAGTTGAACAGGACCTGTCCAAAGCTGCGGGTGCTCAAGTTGAATTACAGCTATTTCAAGTTGATGACTTGGAGATTTCAAAACCGCAAGGCATTTGCATTGATGATTTGGTTCCTGAGCGTCTTTCCGAACATCCGGATTCAAGCTTATTGCAATTCGATGCTACGGCCGAAGAAAACGTAGAAATTGAACTTTACTCTCATCTTTTAAGAAGTAATTGCCCGGTCACAGGTCAACCAGACTGGGGTACAGTTTTTATTCGCTTGCAAGGTAAAAAGCCTTGTTATCGCAGCGTTTTAGCTTATATTATCTCGTACCGTCAGCATAATGGTTTCCATGAGCAGTGTGTCGAGCAAATCTTTGCCGATATCTGGCAACTTTTGCAACCTGAAAAACTGATGGTTTATGCAACTTATACTCGCCGCGGGGGCTTGGATATTAACCCATGCCGAGTATCAGATTTGTCATGGATGCCCGAGCCAATTCGCTTGGCACGACAATAAAACGAATAAATTTGATATATAGAGGACGTTCTTCAATGACCAGTTATTTCGGTATTCTTCCGTCAGCAAGTTTGAGTCAGGACATTCAGCTTGCACAAGCCAATCGTGACAGTAAAGAGCCTCAATACCCTTTACGTGACAAAATCTCTCTACAGCTTACTGATGAGTTAATTGACACCATGTTGGTTCACCTGGTTCAGCAGTTTCCACCAAGTGATAAACGGGATACCACCGAAGGTCTGGCGATTAAAATTCGCGGCATTGTTGAAACACTCATGAAACAGTTGTTAGGCAAAGCGTCAAATGATCAGGTGCGTGAATCTTTAGCCTTTATGGAAAAGAGCCTGTTCATTGACAATGACGGTAAACAACGCATCGGTACCGTATTACCAGATAGCCTTGTGACTGACATGAAAAAGAGCTTTGCCGAAGTGGCTGCCGGAAACGGTAAAGAGCAACGCGATGTATTAACACAACAGTTTAAGACTTTCGCTGATGCGCTGATTCACCACTTTATGACTGAATATAACAAGACACTGGGCCTGGGTATGGTCAAACGTGGCGTTGCCAGTGTAGCAACCAGTGGTGTTGAAACCGCCGTGCATATCGTGATCAAGAAATTGATTCCAAGCCTAAGCCAAGTCGAACTTGAAGTCTTCACCAAGCACTTTGATCAATTATTGGTTCAAAAATAAGCTTTGCTCCAGAAGAAAGCGACGATTGCAAAATCGTCGCTTTTTTTATGCCGATTTTATGCAAAATTAAGCGCTTATAAATGTCACAAATTCTAAATTTGCATTGTCTAAATCGGCGATTATGTTAGCATGCGCGAAGCGTTGATTTACTTGATTTAGAATCGCATGTCTCCAAGCTCACAATACAAATTTTTGCGTCAAGCACCACGTGATGGCTTGAGCACAGCCAATCAACTTTCCCGTTGGCAACAACTTCACCTTGATCCCTGGCTCTGTCTGTTTTTGATCCTCAATGCCATACTCGGACTCACTGTTTTATATAGTGCATCTGCCCAAGATGTCGGGCTTGTTACCAAACAGGCGATGAGTTTCGGGATCGGCTTTGCCGTGATGTTTGGTTTGGCCCAGATTCCACCCAAAGTCTATCAGGCATTCTCACCTTACTTTTATGTATTCGGTGTCTTGTGCCTGATTGCAGTAATGGTCTTTGGTGAAGTGCGTATGGGTGCACAACGCTGGATTGACATTCCCGGCTTTGGTAGTGTGCAGCCAAGTGAGTTTATGAAGATCGGCATGCCAATGATGGTGGCCTGGTTCTTGTCACGCAAGGCCCTGCCGCCAAGCTTCTCTCAGGTTATTCTATCGTTAATGCTGATT
Organism: Acinetobacter courvalinii; assembly: GCF_014635545.1. Taxonomy (GTDB): domain Bacteria; phylum Pseudomonadota; class Gammaproteobacteria; order Pseudomonadales; family Moraxellaceae; genus Acinetobacter; species Acinetobacter courvalinii. The sequence goes on along the minus strand of NZ_BMDA01000001.1, from coordinate 869,775 downwards.
GTGGTGCCTTTCCTCCTGATTGCAGAACAACCCGACTTAGGTACTTCTTTACTGGTACTTGCCAGCGGGATCTTTGTGCTTTTCCTCAGCGGCCTGTCATGGAAGTTGATTGCGGCAGCCGCAGGTGCTGCAGGGATTGTTATTCCAATCGCTTGGGAATTCTTGCTGCATGACTATCAACGTCAACGGGTATTAACACTTTTTAATCCTGAGGCAGATGCCTTAGGGACAGGCTGGAACATTATCCAGTCTAAGACTGCGATTGGTTCTGGTGGTTTTTCGGGTAAAGGCTTCCTTGAAGGGACACAATCCCATTTACACTTTTTACCAGAAGGTCATACTGACTTTATTATTGCAGCTTATTCAGAAGAGTTTGGCCTGATTGGTGTTACCCTGCTGATTCTTCTTTACTGTGCAATTATTTTCAGGACCTTCCAGATTGGCCTACAAAGCTTTCATAACTATGGTCGCTTAGTGGCTGGCGCCTTTGGTTTGTCATTTTTTGTTTATGTATTTGTAAACGCAGGCATGGTCAGTGGTATTTTACCTGTAGTAGGTGTGCCTTTGCCGTTCATGAGTTATGGCGGAACTGCAATTATTACCCTTATGTCAACTTTTGGACTGGTTATGTCTATTCATACACATCGATAATGAGGAATTTTATAAACTTATGTTTCTTCCTACTTTAAATAACACTTTTAAATTTTTAACTTTAAGTGCTGGTTTATTCTTGAGCAGTAATTGGGCACAAGCAAATGAATTTTATAATCACCCGAATTACTTTACGTTTAAACAAAAAGCCATGACCACTTATGGCTTAAGCAGCGAACAAATTGACGCTGCCATGAGCGGTGCGCGCAACCTGCCTAATATTCTAAATATCATGACCCGCCCGGGTGAAAGCAAACCTTGGTATCAATATCGCTCGATGTTTTTAGTCGAAGGTACCATTCAACGTGGTGTTCGCTTCAAAAACGAGTATGAAGATGTGCTTAATCGCGCAGAACAGCAGTATGGCGTCCCTAAAGCGGTCATTTTAGGTATTCTCGGCGTAGAAACCGGTTATGGCGCAAATAAAGGCTCTTTCATCACACGTGATGCTCTTGCAACGCTCGCTTTTGGCTATCCACGTCGTGCCGACTATTTTAGTGATGAACTCGCAGCACTCATTTCCTGGACCTATAAAGAAGGTTATCCGACGAATAGCATCGTTGGCTCTTATGCAGGTGCAATTGGATATCCACAATTCATGCCAAGTAACATTCAGAAACTTGGGGTCGATTACGATGGAAATGGACACATTGATCTTAGAAATTCTGCTGCTGATGCGATTGGATCAATTGCAAACTATTTAGCTCAATATGGCTGGGAACGTGATCGTCCAATTGGCTTCCCTGCACGCTACTCAGGCAATAATCCTGACAGCGTAATTGCCAAGGACCTTACCCAGCCAACGCCTTATGGTGAGCTGAAAAGACTGGGTATTACCCCCGTTAACCCATTGGTAAAAATTGATGATCTGGATCTGGTCAATGTGATTCAGTTACAAGATCAGTTTGGTCCGATTTACTATATTACTTATCCAAATTTTCAGGTGATCACCACCTACAATAAGAGCCGTATGTATGCGACAGCAGTATGGTTATTAGGTACAGAAGTAGCTAGCCGATAGGCTAGCTTTTTTACAAGATTATAAAAAGTCAATAATTTTTTAATAAAAAACGAACACAGAATCAGCAAAATTCATTTTTTGTTACAATATTGATTACTATTTAACCAGAAACTGTAAGTTTTTGCCCTTTTTGTAACTATTTATCGTTAAAGACTAGACACACTTCGTAAGCGATGAATATTATCGCCGCAAGTTAAAAGTAATTGCAAAAGTGAATAATTAGACATGTGCACTATATTTCAGGCCGTTTTTACTGAAATAGAAAAGCATGTTCTCTAGGAGTTTATACAATGCAGTTTTCGCTAAAATATATTCTAGCGCTGACGGCAGGCTTAAGTTTAAGCCCGTTACATGCTGAAATGGTACAGTCTTCATCATTATCAAATGATGTGGATGGTTCTAATTTGGCTGCCCGCGTTCTAAGCAAAGATTCTCAAAATTTTAATTCTCGTTTCTCTAACGTTAATAGTCTTTCAATCACTGAGAGTTCAGGTGACAAAGTTCGTCGCCAAACGATTGCTGCAAAGATCGATATCCCTGAAGAAGAGCCTTCAGTGATTGAAAAACTGAATACTGTTGCTTCGAACACAGTTCGTAAATTCAGCCAAAGCGGCGTTGCCTCATGGTATGGTCGTCAATTCCATGGCCGTAAAACAGCAAGCGGTGAAACATTCGACATGAATGCCATGACTGCTGCACACCGTAGCCTGCCTTTGAACTGTTACATCCGTGTAACTAACAAAGACAATGGCAAGAGTGTGGTTGTGAAGGTCAACGATCGTGGCCCATTCCATGGTAACCGTGTATTAGACTTATCTTATGGTGCTGCAAAGCAACTCGGTATGTCTAGCGCTGGTACGGGTAATGTCAGCATTGAACGTGTTGATGGTCCTAACTCTTAAGCGTTAAACCACATCATTCAAAAAAAGTCGCTTCATGCGGCTTTTTTTTATTTTTATCGGCAATCTTTTTTAACGCTTTACGCCCTGTTCTTTTGTTCGGTATATTGAAGCCATAAAAATGAATATAGCGAGGAGCGCATTGTGAAATCGATAGATGAGTGGTTTGATGAATATAGCGATAGCCATCAGAACCAGATCAACAAGAAAATTCATTGGGTTTGTGTGCCTGCCATCTTATTTTCGATTATTGGTATCCTTGCGCACTTTAGCAGCTTACTCACCGCGTTGTTGCTGGTTTTAACTTTAGTCTTTTATGCTCGTTTAGACCTGGTACTTGCAATTGCAATGGCAGCTTTATTGGCCGTGATGGCATGGCTGATTGTGATCTTGCCAGTCGGTGTCGGATTCTATATCGGGGTATTTGTAATTGCCTGGATCGGTCAATTTTATGGTCATAAAGTTGAAGGTAAGAAGCCTTCTTTCTTTAAAGACTTACAATTCCTTCTGATTGGCCCTGTATGGTGCATGGACGCGTATTTAGCTAAAGTCCTACCTAAATGGAAAATTCGTCAAAAATTGGCGCTTACACGCTAATTTAGCGCCTATCTTGCAAGTAACCTTTAAATATTCAGGAATAGGATTTAAATGTCATATCAATTTGTAGGCTTTTTTGCATTAACCGCGCAAATGAAAAGCCCTTTTTATCCTATTGACGGGACTACTTGGAAAGATATCAAAGAACCATTCCATGGCATTGGGATAAAGCTCTCCCCATCAATTAAAACGCCATCGTCACCAGATGAAATAAAAGCTCTTTTTAGAGCGATGAATATTAATCATGTTAGACAATGGCTTTTTATTGAATATGAGTGTTTTGGCGGCTCAATTGACTATATTTATGCACTTATTATGAAAAATGGTGAAATATATGGTCCAATTGAAGAGTCAGCACTTGAAAATGTTGAGAGAGTTTATATCAATTTAATGAATGAATTTGGCATCTCAAAGAAAGATGCTCTTCAATTTAAACCATTTGATCGAGATTTCTGGGATGAACAAATAACTCTTTCTCCTTAACTCTCTTATATTATTGATACATTTTCCCTTGATATTTTAGCCATCCATCCATGTGTTTTCCGCGTGGATCATGATGCGTCCAGTGAATTACGCCACCTTTCTGGCTATATTCATATTCACCATAGAACTCAACAACATCGCCCTTTTTAAGCCCTTCAATTCTTGGTGCCAGATCAATATTGTGCGCAATGAGAACGGTTAATCCATTGTCCAGCTTAAGAATCATTTTCTGATGTCTTGAGCCATCATTATCATCAGGCAAAATCGCTTTCACTACGCCCTGAGCTTGCACCTGAACATTACTGCGTTGCTGCTGATAAGCCTGCATGATCTTGTGCTGATCATCGACAGAAACCTTATTTCCTGTATTCGAAGTCTGAATACCAGCACCAGTATTTTGTTTTTGCTTAAGATCCAGACCAAAATAAGCCGCGACCAACAAGACGATGGCAACAATGATCAGATTATTTTTTTGATTTTTCATATTTCCCTTTTATTCAACTCAAGATAGCAAAATGCCAATCAAGGTGATTGGCATTTGCATCATACAAGGACTGACTGGCTTAGAACAAACGATTCATACCATTTAAAGACGCAACACGATAGGCTTCAGCCATGGTTGGATAGTTGAAAGTAGTCTCAACAAAATACTTCAAGGTATTGTTCGGACTATGCATCACCACTTGTCCAATGTGGATAATCTCTGCCGCATTGTTACCAAAACAATGAATACCTAATACTTCTAAAGTATCACGGTGGAATAGAATCTTTAATTCACCCACCGTATCACCGGTAATCTGCGCACGCGCCAGATGACGGAAAGAAGCCTGCCCCACTTCGTAAGGGACTTTCTCTTCCGTTAACTCCTGTTCGGTCTTACCAATCGAAGAAATCTCTGGAATGGTATAAATACCAGTTGGAACGTCACGGATTGGCTTGACATTTTTCTCGCCAACCATGTTCGCACCTGCGCAACGACCTTGGTCATATGCCGCTGATGCCAATGACGGCCAGCCAATCACATCACCCGCTGCATAAATATTTTCTGCTTCGGTCTGGTATTGATCATTCACCATCAACTGACCACGACCATTTGGCACCAAGCCTACATTTTCAAGACCTAAACCATCGGTATTGCCTGAACGGCCATTACACCACAAGATCGCATCTGCCTTGATCTTCTTGCCACTTAATAAATGCAGAACCACGTGATCATCAAACGTCTCTAAATGATCAATCTGCTCATTGTGACGGATCAACACGCCTTGCTCACGTAAGTGGTAAGATAATGCATCGGCAATTTCATCATCCAGATAGCTTAAAAGCTTTTGCTGGGTATTGATCAGATCAACCTTATGATCTAATCCAATGAAAATTGACGCATATTCACAACCGATCACGCCTGCACCATAAATGATGATTTTCTGGATGGCGAAATCTAGATCGAGAATCTTGTCTGAATCAAATACACGTGGATGATTAAAATCCAGGCCTTTTGGCTGATATGGACGGCTACCCGTTGCAATCACAATCTGCTTGCAAATAATGGTGTCTTTAATACCATCCTGACCAAAAATCAGAACCGTGTTCTTATCCTGTATATAAGCACGTCCATGAAAGACTTCGATTTTATTGCGATCATAGAAACGTGTATGCGTGTCAACTTGCTGCTGAATCACTTTATGCGCATTACGTAATACCTGTTTCATGGTGAACTGTTTCCATTCACCGACTTTCTGAAACATTGGATCACGTTGATAACGAATGATACTTGAAACTGTTTGACGCAAAGCTTTACTTGGAATTGTGCCTACATGTGCGCAGTTACCGCCGAGTTGATCACGAACATCAACGATTGCAACTTTTTTACCTGCTTTTGCAAGCTTCATTGCCGCGCCTTCGCCAGCTGGGCCAGAACCGAGAATTACTGCATCATATTTAACAATATTCCCACCAACGACCTCTTTCTTACGTGGCATTCAAAGCTCCTTTGTCTCTTAACCGTTTTTGCTCTCTATATGATAACCAATATGCAGCGAGATGATGTATTTCACAACTATATATTTTTATATATTTACATTTTCAAAATGAATACCACTTTTCCTGCTTTAATGCGGTAAATTTGACTATAATATTCACATATCTCAAATCAAAGGCTGTAGGAAGTATATGTCTGAACACCGTAAACCTGAACAGGGTATAAAACTTCGTGGCGCGGAAAAAGTCGCAAGAATTCCTGTAAAAGTTATCCCTACGGTTGAAGTACCTCGCAAACCTGACTGGATTCGAGTCAAGATGACCGCTCCAGAAGAAGTTCAGCGTATCAAAACAACCTTGCGTTCACAAAAACTGCATACCGTATGTGAAGAAGCTGCCTGCCCTAACCTGCCTGAATGCTTCGGTGGTGGTACAGCAACCTTTATGATCATGGGCGATATCTGTACCCGTCGCTGTCCTTTCTGTGATGTTGCACACGGTCGTCCAAATGCACTGGACCCGGATGAACCGCGTCACATGGCTGAAACCATTTCTAATCTTGGCTTGAAATATGCCGTTATTACCTCGGTTGACCGTGATGACCTGCTTGATGGTGGTGCTCAACACTTTGTTGACTGTATCAAGGAAGCACGTGCATTAAGTCCAAAAACCTTATTGGAAATTCTGGTACCTGACTTCCGTGGTCGTATGGATATCGCCTTACGCATCATGACCGAATGTCCGCCAGATGTATTCAACCACAATATTGAAACTGTACCTCGCCTTTATAAAGCGATGCGTCCAGGTTCTGACTATCAGCACTCTTTAAACCTGTTAAAAATGTTTAAAGAATACTGCCCTGATGTACCAACCAAATGTGGTTTGATGGTGGGTATTGGTGAAACTGAAGAAGAAGTGATTTCATTACTGGATGATCTGCGTGCACACGATGTGGATTACGTGACCATTGGTCAATATCTGCAACCGTCTAAACAACATGCGCCAATTGACCGCTTTGTTACGCCAGAAGAATTCGAGCGTTATGCTGAACATGGCCGTAAACTCGGTTTCAGAAATATCTGGTCTGCGCCAATGGTTCGTTCAAGCTACTTTGCGGATCGCCAATATCATGGTGAACCAGTGCCTGCTGTACGTCGTAAAGCAGATCCTGCCAAGAAAATTGCAGTTCAAGCGATTGAAGCTTAAAGTTTCATAAGGCATAAAAAAACACCACAATCGTGGTGTTTTTTTATATTCTAGTCAAAAACTTAAGCAATATGCTTTTGTACCACAATCGAACCGACTGAATAGCCCGCACCGAAAGAAGAAATTACAGCAAATTCGCCATTATCGACCTGTTCACCAGTACGATGCATCGCAATGATAACCCCTGCTGAGGAAGTATTGGCAAACTCATCCAGAATGATCGGTGCACGCTCAAGATCAGCGTCTTTACCAACAACCAATTTTAAAATCAGTTCATTCATGTTGGCATTGGCTTGATGCAACCAGAAACGCTTGATTTGTTCAGGCGTTAATTCAAGTTTTTCCAGCTGTGCAGTAATGATCTTCGCAACAAGCGGACAAACTTCTTTAAATACTTTACGACCGTCTTGACGGAACAGTTTGTCATCGACTACTGCATCTTCACTGCGATTCAAGAAACCAAAGTTATTACGGATATTATTTGAGAACTGGGTAAACAAATGAATATCTAAAATTTCGAAACCTGATTTGGTTTCAGTATTTTCAATAATCGACGCTGTCGCCACATCACCAAAAATAAAGTGGGCATCACGGGTACGATAATCCAGATGGCCCGACGTGATTTCAACATTGAGCAATAATACACGGCGAGCGCCACATTTCACCGCATCATAAGCTTGCTTCAAACCGAATGTTGCAGCAGAACATGCCACATTCATATCATAGGCATAGCCTTTAATCCCAAGAGCTGTCTGGATCTCGATCGCAACCGCAGGATAAGCACGTTGCATGTTTGAACATGCCAAAATCACTACATCGATGTCGTCAGCGGTTACACCTGCATTTTCCATCGCCTGTTTAGCCGCAATTACGCCCCACTCCGCTTGAAGTGAAAGCTCATCGTTGCTACGTTCCTGCAAACGTGGACGCAAGCGGGTTGGATCTAGAATACCTGATTTCTCGACCACATAACGACGTTTAATTCCTGATGCTTTTTCAATAAATTCAGGGCTTGAACCACGTAAAGCCTCGATTTCGCCTGCTTCGATCTGAGCGGCGTTGTCTTGGTTATATTGTTCTACATAAGCATTTAAACTTTCAACCAACTCTTCATTGGAAATCGATTCGGTTGGGTGAAATAAACCTGTACCTGTTATACGGATGCCCATGTAAAACTCCTGTAAAGAATGCTTCTAACTTTCATATTTCTCAGTTTAACCGATTGCTAATCGATCCCATAGTTTTTGTAATCTAGTTGGTGAAATAGGCAGCTTTGTTTTCATCGGTTGAGAAAACAAGGAAATTCTGAGTTCTTCCAACATCAAATACAATTCTTTGATTTTAGGATCTTTTTTAAATTTAAATACTTTGTCCATCCATGGATCGACATCATCAATTGCAGCAAGATCACGTTGTAGATTATTTGGCAAACGGTCTAAACGCAATAGCAGTGCTTTCAAATAACGCGGGTATTCCTGCCAAATCTCGGGCGATTGGCTATAAACAAAGTCTGCCAATGACATTAAATCAAGCTGATCTTCCATATCATCCACGCTGCGACCAAAGATACTTTGGTCGAGTACCAGCAACTCACGGCGAATTTGCTGCCATTGGGTAAATATTTCAGTTAAATCAGCTAATGTCTGTTGACCATTTGCTAAAAACTGCTTTTTGGTATCAGTCAATAACTGCTGAAATTCATCGGCATTTTTAGGCAATTGCTGGATCGACACCTGTAAAGTTGCATAAACCAGCATCTGCTCCAGTTTTGCCCTTTCACCTAAAGGTGAATAAGCCAGAGCCAGCGGCTTGGAAATCTGCTTTTTGAGCTGACGGATTAAATCCCCTAACTGCATATGCACCAGCCGAATCACCCCTTCACGATGCTGCTTGATTGCTTCATCCTGATCATTAAAGGTTTGAATCACCACACCAGACTCATCCTTAGCATCAAGCTCGGCAAACAGCTTGGTTGGTACCAACGCTTGATATTGCTTGACCACAACGCCCGTGACCTTCTGCGAAGCTTCAAAGATGAAATTTTCAGGGAAGGTTTTAAACTCACCTTTTTGCTGTTTCACTGGACGATGGGTTTCAACACGACAACGTGCTTTTAGCTCATCCAGATCACGCCCTTGCGCAATCAACTTGCCTTTTTCATCCAGCACCTTAATAAAAGGCACCAGATACTGGTCAATCCGTTCAAAAGAAAAATCTTTTTCCGTGATTTGCTCACCACGCAAAGCAAATGCCAGATAACTAAACAGATGTTCACGTAAATGCGTTGCATCAACGCCTTGCATCAGCTTTCTCGCAGTATCAGGAATCGGCACCAGATTACGGCGCTTATCTTTCGGTAATGCTTTCAGTAATGCTTCGATCAAGTCTTGACGCCAGCCTGGGATTCCCCATGACCATTGCTTTTCATCCACTTGCGGTAACGCCTGCACCGGAATCTTGACCGTAGCTCCATCTTCATCATGACTTGGGTCAAATCGATAGCTGGCCGCCAAGCGCAATTGACCATTATGCAAATAGTCAGGAAATTGTTGCGTGGTCGGACGATCGTTCATCCATAGTGCATCATCTTCGACAAACAAATAACGGGGCTGATCAGGTTCAATGGTTGCACGCCAATCTTCGAAACTTCGACGGCTGGCAATTTCCTCAGGCACTTTCGCTGCATAAAACTGATAAATGGTTTCTTCATCGACCACCAAGTCACGGCGACGTAGCTTATCTTCAACGCGCTCCACCTCTTCAAGCTTTAACAAGTTATGCTTCAAGAACGGTGGTGTAATCCCCAGATTCCCTGTGGTCAGAGCATCGCGCAAAAAGATTTCATGGGCCGCCGGCTGATCCACCTTTTCAAAGTTGATCAAACGCTTGGGTTCAATGATTAAACCAAACAGAGAAATCTGCGCATAGGCATTCACAATACCCGCTTTCTTGGACCAGTGCGGTTCGAAATAGTGGTACTTCAATAAATCACGAGCCGCCAGCAAAATCCATTCAGGATCAATTTTGGCCAAAGTCCGTAAATACACCTGAGAGGTTTCCACCATTTCAAAGGCCATCACCCAAGCGGTATTGGTTTTATGCAAGGTACTGGCTGGGAACACTTTGGCTTTCTGCTGACGTACTGCCATAAAGGTATTACGTTCATCGGTTTTATTGGCAATGAATGAAAGTAAACCAGTCAATAAAGCGCGGTGTAAATTTTCATAATTAGCACCCTTTTCATTAAAACTCAGTTTTAATCCTTCTGCCAGCTCGACCAGTTGCTGATGGGTCTGCTTCCATTCACGCAAACGCAACCAGCTTAGGAAATGCTGACGTGCAAATTGACGGCGCTTATTTTCCGTCTGGGTATCCGGACTGGTTTGTATCGTATTCCAAAGCTTTAAATAGAATAAAAAGTCTGAATCCGCTTCTTTGAATAACGCATGCTTCTGATCGGCCTGCATTTGTTTATCGGCAGGACGTTCACGCGGATCTTGAATTGCCAAAGCACTGACAATAATCAGGGTTTCTTTGAGCACACCAAAATGTGCCCCACCGATAATCATACGAGCTAAACGCGGGTCAATCGGCATACGAGCCATCATCTGACCGACTTTGGTTAAGTCATTCTTGCGTTCACTCAATGCACCCAATTCGATCAGCAGTTTACGACCATCATTGACCAGACGAAAATCGGGTGGCTCGATAAAATCAAAATCTTCCAGACTACCTAGACCCAAGCTTTGCATTTGCAAAATAACAGAGGCCAAGTTGGTTCGTTTAATTTCCGGCTCGGTAAATTCTGGACGGCTTAAAAAGTCTTCTTCACTATATAAGCGAATACACACACCCGCCGCAATACGGCCACAACGACCTTTACGCTGGTTGGCAGCAGCCTGTGAAATCGCCTCAATTGGAAGACGTTGCACCCGAGAACGATAGTTATAACGTGAAATACGAGCAAAACCGCTATCAATCACATAGCGAATATTCGGAACCGTCAGTGCTGTTTCAGCCACGTTGGTCGCAATAATGATACGGCGACCTTTACCACTTGGACTGAAAATCTTTTGCTGTTCTGCCAAGGCTAAACGTGCGTATAAAGGCAACACTTCGGTATGACGAGGGCCATACTTCTGTAAGGTCTCCTGTAATTCACGAATTTCCTGTTCGGTACTGGCAAAAACCAGAATGTCGGCATGCTCAGGATGGCCCTTGCTCTCTGCATCGGCAAAACATTCTTCGACAGCCTGTACCACGGCACGCGGGAGGTTTTCTTCAAAGTCATCGAATTCATCATCGTCACTGCCAACGATGCTCAGTTCTGAAATCGGACGATAACGCACTTCAACAGGGAAACTACGCCCTTCTACTTCAAAAATCGGTGCATCATAGAAATACTGGCTAAAGCGATTCACATCGAGCGTTGCCGAAGTAACAATGACTTTTAAATCAGGGCGCTTTGGTAAAAGCTGCTTGAGATAGCCCATAATAAAATCAATATTGAGAGAGCGTTCGTGCGCCTCATCAATAATAATGGTGTCGTATTTTGACAGGAACCGGTCATTGGTCAGTTCAGCTAACAAGATACCATCGGTCATCAAACGAACAATTGAGTCTTGTGAGCCCTGCTCGTTAAAACGGATTTTAAAACCGATTGATTCGCCGAGTTTTTCACCAACCTCTTCGGCGATACGCTGCGAAACACTACGTGCAGCCAGACGACGTGGCTGGGTGTGACCAATCATGCCCGTCAGTCCACGCCCTGCTAGCATAGCAATCTGCGGGAGCTGTGTGGTTTTACCGGAACCGGTTTCACCCGCCACAATAATGACCTGATGCTTTTGAATCGCTTCAATCAAACGATCTGCATACTGGGTAACAGGTAAATCCTGATTGAGTTTGATCTTTGGAAGGCGTGCAAGGCGTTGCTTAACCTTGTGGTTAGACTGTTCAAACAGTTTTTCGATATCTGCTGGTTGTGTTTTCTTATCCTTGCGCAGTCGATTTAAACGGTGACGGTCACGTGCCATAACCAATTGATCTACATTTAAATGACTCTGCACTGAACAGCTTTCCTGAAAAATAAACTAATCGGCTATTTTACGCCTTAAAGCCTTGCTATGCAAAGAAACTGCATCAATCTGTTCAGACTAAGCGGTAAAAATGAAGGAATGCTTCCATCATCTTGCTCTGTCACTACTCTCATTCAAAGCCTTTATTGAATGAAGAAATTTTAATCGTATATCTTGGTTTTTTATATATTTTTAGATTTTTTCAATTTTACCCTTGAATTTTGATCACGTAGACTTCATGTTGTTATGCACATTAGTTTTCAGATGTTTTGTCATGTTGGCTTCATTTTTATGTCGTCAAATAGAGCAGATATCTTTGGGTGAAAGTCGTTTTTGATTGAGTTATTCAATTTTCCGATTTTAGTCATGTAAAAATACTATTTCCCCAATAACTAAAAATTATTTATTCTAGACCTCGTAAACAAGTAAGGCGTTAGCCTCTCAATAAAACCTCAATCATGGAGACAATGATGAGCTTAATTAATACTGAAGTTAAACCATTTAAAGCAACTGCGTACCACAACGGTCAATTTGTTGACGTATCTGAAGCAGATCTTAAAGGCAAATGGTCTGTTGTATTCTTCTACCCAGCTGACTTTACTTTCGTATGTCCAACTGAGTTAGGCGACCTTGCTGATAACTATGCTGAATTCCAAAAATTAGGCGTTGAAATCTATGGCGTGTCTACTGACACTCACTTCACGCACAAAGCTTGGCACGACACTTCAGACGTTATTGGTAAAATCCAATATCCATTGATCGGCGATCCAACTTGGACTCTTTCTAAAAACTTCGACGTATTAATCGAAGCTGCTGGTCTTGCTGACCGTGGTACTTTCGTTATCGATCCAGAAGGTAAAATCCAAATCGTTGAAATCAACGCTGGTGGTATCGGTCGTGACGCATCTGAACTTCTTCGTAAAGTAAAAGCTGCTCAATACGTTCACGCTCACCCTGGTGAAGTTTGCCCGGCTAAATGGAAAGAAGGCGAAGCAACGCTTGCTCCATCTATCGACTTAGTTGGTAAAATCTAATTATTTAGATTAGACCCAATGGTCCGAAACCACCCTTTTTAGGGTGGTTTCTTTTTGCCTGCATTATTTTAAAAACTTCCCATTTCTTGTAGCCAAATTTTATAGCTAATTTTTTACAATTCTTATACTTATAAATTTATAGCCAGCTTCATTTATCAATTGTCACAGGAGCTGAGTTGGAGTACTGTCAAAGAATGAAGGATAAAAGTTGTTCAAAAATGTACTGAAAGATCAAATCAATATGGGGACGAATCTATGGAAAAATCTGTTGTTGTAACCTCCTGGAAATATGATGTTTCTTCACGCTATTTAAAAATTTTCTATAGCAATGGCTCAGGCGAGCTTTACCATCCAGTTCCAGAGTTTATCTACAATAATTTACTTCGCACCCATGATAAAACGGCCTTTGTACATAAATATCTTGAGTTCGATCTGCACTTTAAACGACTGTGTATTTCAGCTTAAAGTATAAAAAAATCAGCCCGATCGGGCTGATTTAAGCTATTTCACTTGCCTATTCAGGCAGCATCATCCTGCTGACTATATTTTTCTAACATCTTCTGTCTGGCTTCAGGATGGACATTGATTCTGTCCAGGTGACCTTGATAGTGTTGCACCACCCGATCGTCCATAATTTTTGACCACCACGCTGGAATAAAGGCAGGCAGAATCATGGCCCCATAACCTGCGGGTAACTGCGGCGCATCTTCAAAATGACGTAAGGTCTGAAAGCTTCTGGTCGGATTGGCGTGATGATCAGAGTGGCGTTGTAATTGATACAAGAATAAATTGGTCACCACATTATTATTGTTCCAGCTATGCTCAGGCAACGTCCGTTCATACTGACCATTTTCTTTCTTTGCCCGCTTTAAACCATAATGTTCAATATAATTGACCGACTCAAACAAGGTAATCGCATAAGCCGCTTGCGTGACTTGGAATGGGACTGAGCGCATACCAAACTTCGTAAACATGGCAGCATGGTACAGAGCCGACATGGCCCAACCATGGATCAACTCATTTTCCTTACATAAGAAAGGCAATTTCTTGCGTTGTAAACGATTCTTTTCAATCTCAATCGCCGATTTAAAGCTACCCATCACGGTACGCGGTAAAAACTTCCAGAAGCTTTCGCCAAATTGTGACGATGCCGGATCTTCAGGTGTGGCTACACGACGGTGGTGACCATAAGGATGCTCGATGCGAAAATGGTTATATCCCGATGGTGCCAAGGCCAGATGTGACAGATAATGTTCCAGCCGTCCTGATTTATGGCTCAATTCATGTGCGGTATTAATCGCAATACCATTGACCATACCCACCAAGCTTCCCAATAACAGTTGATCCGCAAGCGAAGTATCTTTACGACTGGCTAAATAGGCGCCATAGATATTGGTCGCGTATTGCAAAGGAATAAAAAGTTTAACAATACGGGCATAATACGGATCGGCTTCTAAATCTGCAATTGCATCGAGTGGCGGGTTTTCCGTGTCTTCACCAATCAATTTATCTAATGTTGGAATAACAGCATGAATAAATAAGGGGCCAAATGAAGCGAAGAATTTTTTGGTTTTTTTAGGGCCAAACTGATAGCTTGCCAAACCACTCATTGCAATCGTAGGGACAGCCAGACCCAATAACCATAAATGCCGTTTTTTATCCTTAAATATTGTTGCCGCTTGCTCGACATCCAGTTGAGTATGCATATTCATTACAATCTCCTCAATCAAACACAAACTCTTTTGCTTGAGGTAATTGTGTAATTTTACAGCAGCACTATATTATCATTTTAAGACTTGCTATTATCATTTTAAGACTTTACTGAGTTTTTCTTGTGCAAAAGCAACAGATTCCGGTGATTCCAGCACGCTACTATTTGCGTCTGATTGAAATTTTAATCGGCACACATCAATACGATAATCATGTGTTGAGTGCATTGCAGCAGCAACTGGCACAAACAGAGCTATTGTCTATTCAACAGATAGAGCAATTTATTGAAATGGGTTTAAGCCTGCCTAATACCCATGATCTGGCCTTTGTACTTGGAAAAAACCTTAAACTCAGCTCGCATAGTCTGGTGGGTTATGCCCTGATGACCAGCCCGAATCTGGAACATGCGCTCAGACTCATTGCACAATACTTTAGGCTGATAATGCCAAGTTTTAAGCTCAGTATTCAGTTTCCAGCCCATCAACAAAAGGTTGAGCTGTTATTTGAGCCAATATTGCAAATGAATAAACAATGTCTGGCTTTTCATATCGAAGCCATTGCAGTCGCTTTTTACTACAGTCTGCTAGAACTTGCAGGTCAGCAATTACAACGTTATCAAATCTATTTAAGTATCCCCAAACCGACTTATCAGGAACGTTATCTATCCTTAGTCAAAGCCAGTTTTCAGTTTAACTATAGCTGGCTATCCGGTATAAGGGTCGTGATTGACCAGCAACAATTGGCACTGCCCTTACCGTTGGCAGACGCGCATAGCTTAAAAGTGGTTGAGCAACGCTGCCAGGAACAAATCCAGAAGATCTACCATCAAGGTGAAATTGTGGAATGGGTCAGCATGATGTTGCGACAAGCCAATCAAGTGCCCACCTTAACCGAATGTGCCAGAGTCCTGAATATTTCGACAAAAACCCTGCAACGCTATTTGCAGCAACAAGGTGTCGAGTTTCAGGAATTAAAGCAACAGATCAGCACAGAACGCGCCATTGATTTATTAGAGAATTCTAGCCTTACCATTACAGCGATAGCGTATGAACTGGGTTATTCCAATCCTGCCAATTTTACCCGTGCCTTTAACAAGGTCATGGGTGGTAGTCCGCAAGCGTATCGCTTAAAACATCAGGATCAAATCCGTTCACTTTAACACCACCATACACAAGCCCGCGCCAATCGGTAAAATCGTACTCATGTAATCGTCATCTTGCTCAATCAATTCCAGAAAGCTTTTCACTTCGGCGGCATGAGAAATCACATTATCGATTACCAAGGTGCTACCAGATGTTTGTAATAAACGCTTTAAATCGGCCCAGTAACTCACATAATTGCCACGCTCTGCATCCAGTAAAATAAAATCAAACGGTTGACTGGCCTGAGCCAGAAAATCCGCCGCATCTCCTATCCAGAAATCAATGTGCTGTGCCAGCTCAAACGCTTCCGCATATTTTTTCGCTTGGGCACTGCGTAAAGGATCAATTTCCAGCGTTTGAACTTTTCCGCCGACCGCTTGGGCAGCCTCAGCCAACCACAAGGTTGAATAACCAGTCGAAGTCCCGATTTCCAGTATACGCTTTGATTGCTGACAACGAATCAGCATCGCCAATAACTTTGCCGACTCGGCTTCTATATTGCGGTAACGGCTCAGACGATCAGACTGTTGCGCATCGTGTTGCTTGAACTGATCATATAAATCAGCAATACGCTGTAAAAACACACTACTGGTCATCATTGACCCTCCAGATGCTAAGTCGGCAATTCCGCTTAAGTCGCTTGAATCAATTTAAAACGGGGCTGGATTTGTCCATCCGCCAGTTCAACCGTTTCAGTAAACATTGCCAATGGGCGTACCCACATTGAATAATCACCATATAAGCATTGATACACGACCAGTTGCTCTTCAGTTTCACTATGACGGGCAACATGAAAGACCTGATAAAGTTGCCCTTTATAATGTTGATAGATGCCGCGCTGTAATGCCATATTGCTTACCCTTTCTTTATGTCATGCAATGATTGCAGTTGTATAACAAGTATGATTGTACTGATTTTTTTATCGAAAGATATATTTCAAAATTCAACGGATGAATTAAAAATTCAAAAAACCGATCAAAACAATAAAAACATACTGTTTTACCTATTTATCATTTTTACGTAATATAGCCTCATTGAATGAATTGACCGATTTAAAAGTCTTAGGGTTTGGAGAAATACATGTTAGATCAAAATATTAAAACTCAATTAAAAGCTTATTTAGAACGTTTAGAAAGTCCGATCGAACTGGTTGCTGCTTTAGATGACTCAGACAAAGCAGAGAAAATCAAAGAACTGGTGACTGAAATCGCAGAACTTTCTGATCAGGTTACGGCGCGTTTTGACGGTTCAAACGCTCGCCGTCCTAGCTTTGGTGTGGCCAAAACAGGCGAACAACCGCGTGTATTCTTTGCTGGTTTGCCAATGGGCCATGAGTTTACCTCTTTGATTCTGGCATTATTGCAGGTGTCGGGTTATGCGCCAAAAGTCTCTGATGAAGTATTAGCTCAGATCAAAGGCCTCAACTTGACTGCAAATTTTGATGTGTTTGTGTCACTGAGCTGCCACAACTGTCCAGATGTAGTGCAGGCACTCAACCTGATTGCAATCAACAACCCGAATACCACCGCAACCATGATTGATGGTGCTTTCTTCCAGAATGAAGTGGAAGAGCGCAAAATCTTGGCCGTACCAATGGTGTTCCAAGACAATGAACATATCGGTCAAGGTCGGATGACTTTGGAAGAAATCGTGGCCAAGTTAGATACCAATTCTGCTGAGAAAGATGCAGCGGCTATCAATGCCAAAGATGCATTTGATGTGTTGGTGATTGGTGGTGGTCCTGCCGGTGGTACTGCGGCAATCTATGCAGCGCGTAAAGGGATCAAGACCGGTATCGTGGCTGAACGCTTTGGCGGTCAGGTGATGGATACCATGGACATTGAAAACTTCACTACGGTGCAAAAAACTGTCGGTCCTAAGTTTGCTCAGGATATGGAAGCACATGTCCGTGAATACGGCGTGGATATCATGAATCTGCAACGTGTCAGCAAGATCACAGGTGCAGATCAGACCGCAAATGGTCTGGTTGAAGTTGAACTGGAAAATGGTGCCAAGCTGGAATCGAAAACCATCATTCTTTCCACCGGTGCACGCTGGAGAGAGATGAATGTGCCGGGTGAAGCAGAATACCGTACCCGTGGTGTGGCTTACTGCCCGCACTGTGATGGCCCATTATTCAAAGGCAAACGTGTTGCAGTGATTGGTGGCGGTAACTCGGGTGTAGAAGCAGCAATTGACCTTGCCGGTATTGTTGAACATGTCACACTGGTTGAATTCGATACCAAACTTCGTGCCGACCAAGTGTTACAAGACAAGTTAAACAGCTTGCCAAATACCACCGTGATCATGAATGCATTGAGTACCGAAGTAGTCGGTGATGGCGCTCAGGTGATGGCATTGAAATATAAAGACCGTGCCACTGATATAGAACATACGGTTGAGCTGGCAGGGATCTTTGTACAGATCGGTTTATTGCCAAACACCGATTTCTTAAAGAACAGTGCGGTTGAGTTGAGCAACCGTGGCGAGATCGTGATTAATGATCGTAACGAAACCAGTGTCAAGGGTGTATTTGCCGCTGGTGACTGTACCACTGTGCCGTACAAGCAAATTATCATTGCTACCGGTGAAGGTGCCAAAGCCTCACTGTCTGCCTTTGATTATATGATCCGTTCAGGCGTTTAAATGCTTTAAAAAATGAAACACGCACTTATGTTTTCCGATGTAAGTGCGTGTTTTTACAAATTTTCAACTTTATTCTTTATGCAGTTTATGGTTATATTTTTGCTATCCATTCCTATTGGATGCCACAAAGAAAAGGAAATAGACAATGAATAAATTACTTGTTGCATTAGGTCTTGCTGCTACTGTTGCGCTTGTAGGCTGTAATAAAGATAAAGCACCTGAAACTGGCGCGACCACAGGTGAACATTTAGAACACGCGGCTGATCAGGCTGGTGCTGATATTAAAGATGCTACTCAAAACGCAACTAGCGATGTTGCAACTGCGGTAGATACAGCGGGCGATCAAATTGATGCTGCTGCTGATCATACGGCAACTGCAACTGCTGAAGCTGCTGCAAAAACTGAAGCTGCTGCACGTGATGCGACAGCTAAAGTTGCGGGTGCAGTAGAGTCTGGTGCTGCTGACGTGAAAGAAAAAGCTCAACAATAATCGAGTTGACATAAAAAAGCCTCTGTTCACAGAGGCTTTTTTATTGGGTGCTCTAGCTCAACAGCCCTTCATCACGCATGGCAATCTGCACTGACTGACGTTCAGCCACTTTATTACGCAATGCAATCACATTGATATACGGGGTTAAATCATGCTCGATATGATTCGACCAGTTGGTGAGTACAAATAAATAGGCATCCGCTGGGCCAAAATTATCATCTACCAGATAATCACAGTCTGATTCAGCCAGATAGTTATCGATATATTTCAATAAACGGTCAACTTCAGCATAGGCCTTGGTCTTTTCATCATCGGTAAGTTTACCGGTAAAGAAAACCGCATAAGCATCATGCAATTCCGAGTTCAAATACCCCAACCATTCCAGAACTTTGGCACGTCCCATACCTGATGGCGGAATCAGGTCCTGCTTCGGATCGTGTTGCGCAAGAAACGGTAAAATCGCCACATTCTCGGTTAAAATCAAACCTGGATTAATTTCCAAAGCCGGTACATAACCCTTTGGATTAATCTCGTAATAATCTGCACCTTTTGAGGTTTTATGTGTTTTTAGATCAACTCGTTCTAAATCAAAATCTACATTGATTTCATTTAAAATAATGTGGGCTGCCAATGAGCATGCGCCAGGTGAATAATACAACTTCATAATTGATCCTTGTTATCTAACAACTTATGCTCTAGAACGTTCCTACGAAACTCGAGAACAGACAGAATTAAAATTTATAATCGCTTTCATGCTAAGAACATCTACACCACTACTATTAATAAATTTTTTTCGACCTTGCAAGTTATATTCCGTGACGATTGATTAATTTATGAAAAAACAACCAAACAATGTCACGGAAACCGGATTAGGCTCGACCAAAAAGCTTGCCTAACCATTCAAATAACGAATTTAGAAATTCCACGATCATGTGTTTCGGATGGTCAGGTTCAAGTTGTGAATCTGCGGTTTTCATATCCAGATCAACAATCACAGGATCATGGTCTGAAGAACGGTAGGCATCAGCCGAAAAGAACAGGTCCTTTTGCGCATCGGTTTTATATTCCTCGTTATAATCCAATACCGTTGGCTCATCGGCATTGATATGCCAGGCAAAGGCTTTAATCACACGTTTATACAGATTGGCATCGGCAATGGCGTGATCAAGGTTACCTGCACCACCATAGCCGTCTGCATCGCTCGATACACCAAAGACATAGCTATAAGCCTGATTGCCCTCACCAATCTTGCTGTCATTTAACAAAACTTTATAGTTGGCTTTTTCAAAGCTCAGGATCGGATCTTCTTTGGCATAGCTGTTCATATCACCCAATAATAAAATATTCGGATTTTTGACCTGAGTTGGATTCTTGGCGATCCATTGCGTGAGTTGTTCAACTGCTTTGACACGGGTTGGATTCCAGCACCCTTGTCCATCGCGTTGATCCGCATCGAGAGAATTTTCATCGACACCTTTACAACCTTTCGATTTAAGATGGTTTGGAATCACCGTAAAGATTTGCCCACCTTGTACAGGCTTAAAGGATTGTGCAATGGTCGAACGGTTTTTATCACCCAGATCCAACACCGCAGCTTTACTCACAGGTTGAACACGTTTGCTGTTATAGATAATCGCAACCGCAATCACATCCGTACCCAGTTGATTAAGTCCTTCTGGAATCACATATTTCCAGTCTGGCCCTAAAGCCTTAGTCAAGTTAGCAACTGCACTATCACTGCCATAACCATTATTGGCAATCTCCATCAAGCCATATACATCAGCATCGATTGATTTTAATGCGCTCACGATTTTGGCATGCTGTTTGTCAAACTCAGCCTGACTGTTGGCGCCACGTTCCGTTGGGAAACCAGTCTTGCCATTGTCATAGTTGAGTACATTAAATGCTGCAACACGAACATGTTTGCTTTGCTTAGCCGTAATCGTTGGCCGTGGATTAGTGGTGCTCACTACTTCCGGCAAGTTTGCCCCTGCAATGGGTTGTACACGCCAGGCATTAAAACGGTATTCCAAAATACCTTGTGCATTTTTTAACTGATAGCCCGAACGTAGCGTATTCAACGCACTAAAGTTTTGTGGCAACCACGGTGCACGGTTTTGATTGTTATAGCCATCATCAAAGATAATCTTGGACAGCAGATTTTGTTGCGCTAACGCCTTGGCTTCATTTGAAAGTGCCGGATAAAGATTGGTTGGGATAAACAGACGTCCCAGACTTAAAGACAACTCTCCATAACGACCGAAATTATAGTTTTCACTGACCGTCAACGTTTGCGGTAATTTCACCAACATCCCTTGATAACGCTTCGGTGAATTCCCCGCAGTATCGGTCAAGCTGCTAAAGGGTAAATTCAAATCCAGTGGTTGAATCAGCGATGCCATGTTCTGGTTACAGGTCTTAATATCCTGCTGCAATTGATCCAATTGAAGCTGGTTTTGATAACTGGTTAAACGACCACGTAGGATCACTTCATCACCAACCTGCCCACCTTTTATGACACTACTTGCAGGAATATAAACGAAGATGGCATTGCTGACATTTGGTGTTGCTTTGTTATCAGGCGTTTGCACATAGAAACCGGAGAAACCGTTGCCATAACGATAGTCTGCGGTGATTACGCCACGAATGGTATAGTTTTGATTCTGAGCTGAGTCGGCTAAACTGGCAATCGGTGTATCATGACTGCTACAGCTGACCGCATCGCTAACCGGCGGTGTGGTGGTTGAACCGCTTAAGTTCGAAAAGTCATTCCGGTCCGTCCAGGCCTGCCAGGATTGATCCAGGTCAAATGGACTGGTTGGGTCAACACTCACGACTGAATTGTCTGTTTGAATGCGTTTAAAGCTGTTACCCATGCTTAAAACCGTTGTACCCCAACCTGCTGCTGGGCGCTCGCCAATGCGACCGAAACGATCTACAGGTGTCCCACGATAAAGCAATATCACCGCATCATCACCATTAAAGGATAGACCAGCAACCTGATTAACCTTATTGCCTAATTGAGCTTGTAATTCTGAACGGCCGATCAGATATTTCTGTTTGCTGGCTAAACTGCCCTGTAAGGGAAATGCTGCGGTTTTAACGGTGCCGCCATTATTAAACTGCTGGATTTCATAATCTGCCAGATTGACCGTTGTGGCATCGGGGTTATAGATTTCCAACCCCTTTTTATTGCTGTTGCCATCGACATACTGACTAAACATCAGTTGTGCATGCGCCGCAGAAAAAATTGAAGATGCACCCAACAGGCTTATACAAATGGCGATCGAATGGTATTTAAAATTATGCATGGTTTTTTACTTAGTGTTTAAATTGCCATTAGGCTATGCAAGTTCTGTGACAGCACCATGAAGATTTTTTGACAAGTTTTCATCATTTTTAAAAATAAACGACTAAATAAAATCACTTAAAAGTTTGACTTGTCCACCTGAGCACTTAAAATACGGCATTTCTATATTTATATCTCCAGAATCATGTCAAACGATCAGTTAGAAACGCAAATTACGGAACTCGACAATTTGCCTGAGCACCGTGAAATTGTGACGTTTATGCGTCGTTCAGCTCCGCTCAATACTTCACAACGTACTGCTTTAGAAGATTATCGTGATTTAATTTTGGAATACCCTGTTGGTGATTTACGCCAGCATTTTGAACATCCTGAGCGTCCATTAACCGTTGAAATCGGTTTTGGTATGGGCCGTTCTTTGGTGTTAATGGCAAAGGCCAATCCTGAACGTAACTTTGTCGGTATCGAAGTACATGTTCCTGGTATCGCACAGTGTGTCTACGAAGCAGGCATGGCTGGCTTAAAGAACCTGTTTGTACTGGATGCCGATGCCATTCAGGTATTACGTGAAATGCCAGACAACAGCATTAACTGCGTACAGCTTTACTTCCCGGATCCATGGCAGAAGAAACGTCACTTTAAACGCCGTTTTGTGATTCATGAGCGTATGCAACTGGTTGAACAGAAGTTAGAGCTGGGTGGTACCTTCCATGCAGCGACGGACTGGGAACCGTATGCAGAGTGGATGCTTGATATCCTAGACAATCGTCCTGATATGGAAAATCTGGCAGGTAAAGGCAATAGCTACCCTCGCCCAGACTGGCGCCCAGTGACTAAATTTGAGCGTCGTGGACTTGAATCTGGTCATAAGATTAATGACTTTATCTTTAAGAAAATTAAATAAGCCGATTTAGCTTTCGAAGGAAGCCACTCACTGTTTGTTGAGTGGCTTTTTTATTGCATAAAAATTGACATGACTGAGATCAGGCTATGGCGAGTCATGCTCTAATTGTTTTAACACCTCTCCTGATTCTTTAACTCCATTTTCATAGGCTTTTTTAAACCAGTACTTGGCTTTTTCACGGTTATGATATTCATTTATATAAAGGTAACCTAAATTATGCTGAGCCATAGGGAAATTCTGCTCGGCTGCATTTTCATATAGCTTTAAAGCCCTCTTTTCATTCTTGGGTACCAGCAGACCATCAGAATATATATTTGCCAGATTATATTGCGCTTCAGGCATATTCTGTTGTGCGGCCTTTTCATATAACTCCATGGCTAGACCAATATCCTTTTTCACCCCTCTCCCTGAAGAATAAGCATTTGCCAGATTATATTGAGCTTTAGCGTAGCCTTGATCTGCAGATAACCGATAAAAAGCTAAAGCCTTATTTCGGTCTTTTTTCACATAGTGACCATGGTCATACATAATGCCCAAATTATATTGTGCTTCCGGAAAATTTTTCTGTGCGGCTCGTTCATACCAGTAAAAAGCTTTTTCTTCGTTTTTAGCGGTCCCAAGGCCCTTGAAATACATCCCGGCCAGATCATTTTGGGCAATCGCTGAGCCTTGTTGCGCTGCTTGTTCAAACAAAGCCTTAGCTTTTATATAATCTTGAGCTACATCTTGGCCCAAGAAGTATCGCCCGCCTTGCTGATAGAGCAATTCGGCTTGTACCTCCTGATTATCCCGACTTACTTTTGAACAGGCATTGAATTGAAAAATGGTCAAAACAATCAAAATAACAATAAATTTTTCTTTCATTTCAATCACAATACCTTGTATAGATCAGACGAATGTATAGTCAGATTTTCATATCCATAGAAAAATTGAATGTACGATTACAACTTTGATTTCCTGTAGTCTACCTGTTTCTAGCAATAGATCGATTATTAAAAAACATAAAACAAACTTTTGAGGAGATTTTACTTAATTTTTTAGAGAAACAATCAGGCCATAGCACCTTTTTTAAAATATGGATAAGAATAAAAAGCTAACAAAATTGGATTATATTGTTAAATACTAGAAATCAAATCCAAGGTCTAATATAGATCAATCGAAAATAAGCAGCCTTATATATGACTTTTGCACTAACAACATTATAATTGGTAAGAAGTTTTTAATTACCTCTTAATAGCAACTAACACAAATTAACTTCACTATTTTAATTAGATTGATTAAGATTTCTTCCAATTAAATTTAAACAATTGATTTTTTTATAATGAAAAAGCAGAAGCTATTTTTTATTTTATTCTCAGGCCTAGCTTTAAGCGCTTGTGCCAAATCACCTGAAACTAATCAGAAAGTTGTAAAGCCCTCACCTGAACTACAACAAAAAATTCAAAAATTGGTGGAAAAAACCAAAAAGAATATGATCTTTGTTGAAGGTGGGAGCTACCTAATGGGCGATTTTGGGCTAGTCACTCCTGAACTCGAAAAAACTGTACCTGACAGCATGGCGGTCAAGAATCCCAAAGGCAATACCGAAAAACCTGATCACCTGCCTTTCTCACCGGGAAATGACAATAAGGCTCTGCATAAAGTAACACTGAGCAGCTTTAATATGAGTGCCTATAAAACCACACTAGAAGACTTTAATATTTTTACCGAGGCAACCGGACAACCTAAGGGCGATTTTAACGATCTTTATACACCAGAAATTGCACACGAAGTTGCAACAGGAATGGATTGGCAACAAGCCAAAGATTATTGCCAATGGCTGGGCCAACAAGTAGGAACGCCTATGGACCTACCAACCGAAGCACAATGGGAATATGTTGCACGCAATAAAGGCCAATATACTGTCTTTGCAACCGATACAGGCAAAGTAGAGCCTGAGAAGAACTTATGGAAATTAAATCAATATGACAATTATAGACATAGTAACAACCCTGATTCAGTACTGGAAATTCCAGTGCTTGGCAAAACACCACCAAACCCTTTAGGTTTTTATGACCTTGTCACCAATAATTATGAATGGATGAATGACTGGTACGATAAAGATTATTATAAGTACTCCCCCATTGATAATCCCAAAGGGCCTAAGTCTGGTACTGAAAAGGTATTGCGTAGCACAGCTCCTATGGGTGCCGATAATTTAATGATGGCTGATGGTCTTAATATAGAAAGAGCACATGCCCTACCAAAATCAAATGAAGAAAATAAAATGACCTATCGTTTATATGGGGTACGTTGCGTCGCCAATCTTCCACATTCTTTTTAAGTCAGCATTCAATTTTAGGTTTTAAAAAATGATTAAACCCACCCTTATAGCTATTATATTTTCTAGTATAGCCTTAACTGCATGTGCAAAACCCGCTTCAGATTCTAGCCAAAAGACACAAACACCAGTTGCCCAGAAAAACCTGCCTGCCGAACAACAAAAGCAATTACAGCAACTCCTAGAAAAAACTAAAAAAAATCTCATTCTGGTCAAGGGTGGAACTTTTATGATGGGTGATTTCGGCCCTGAACATAGTGTCGATAAACTTCCTTATGATGGTAAAGGTGACAGCAAGCCCTTGCATAAAGTCATTTTAGATGACTTTCGATTAAGTGCTACCAAAGCCACCTATGCCGATTTTGATATCTATACTGATATCACAGGTCAAAAGAAGGTTGGAACGTTCGATGAATTTTCGATTCAAGAACGTGTTCCTACAGCTGCCGCAGGAATTAACTGGCAACAAGGCCGAGACTATTGCCAATGGCTTGGTCAACAACTTAACTTAAAAATGGATTTGCCTACAGAAGCCCAATGGGAATATGCTGCCCGTAATCGTGGCCAGTATGTTCTATATGCAACTGATAACGGCAAAATGGATATCGGCCGTAATATCTGGAGTTTTGAACAAAGAAAAGCAATTAATAAAAAATTTAAATCTCTTACTAATGTCCCAGTTTTACAACAATATCCTGCTAGTCCATTAGGTTTTTATGACATGATCACGGATAATTATGAATGGATGCTAGACTGGTATGATCCAGAATATTACAGTAAATCCCCTGAAAAAAATCCTCAAGGCCCTGCCTCAGGTACATTAAAAGTTGTACGTAGTTCAGAACCTGCTGGTGGACAAAACATATACATGGCCGCACAAGGTCTAACCATGCAACGCCATGCAATACATCCTGTGGAAGACCCTATAAAAGCAAAGGATCCTAGAACTAAGAAGTATAATATTGATTTAAACCAAAACAATTCAGTACGTTGCGCTGTAAATCCTTAAGTTGCATACGTTCTAAGGTGTACCTTAAACATGGTACACCTCAACTCCTTTTTCCTTCTATTTAAAACACCGAAGGCCATCAATTCAAGTAAAAAATATGAGAAAATTTTAACTTCACATTTGGTTTTAATACTTAACACAATGTTTCTTTTCAATCCCGCAAAACTGTCTTAGAATTCTGACAATACCCGCAACCCAATGATTTTAAAAAAGATGATTAAACAAAACCTTGCGATTATTTTGCTTTCCAGCACTGCTTTAACTGCATGTGCAAAACCCGCTTCAGATTCTAGCCAAAAGACACAAACACCAGTTGCCCAGAAAAACCTGTCTGCCGAACAACAAAAGCAATTACAGCAACTCCTAGAAAAGACTAAAAAAAATCTCATTCTGGTCAAGGGTGGAACTTTTATGATGGGTGATTTCGGCCCTGAACATAGCGCCGATAAACTTCCTTACGATGGTAAAGGTGACAGCAAGCCCTTGCATAAAGTCACTTTAGATGACTTTCAATTAAGTGCTACCAAAGCCACCTATGCCGACTTTGATATCTATACTGAGATAACAGGACAAAAAAAGGTTGGAACATTCGATGAATTTTCAATTCAAGAACGTGCTCCTA
Source organism: Acinetobacter courvalinii (assembly GCF_014635545.1). Lineage (GTDB taxonomy): Bacteria > Pseudomonadota > Gammaproteobacteria > Pseudomonadales > Moraxellaceae > Acinetobacter > Acinetobacter courvalinii. Next base: position 842,679 of record NZ_BMDA01000001.1, on the reverse strand, counting down.
CAGCTGCCGCAGGAATTAATTGGCAACAAGCTCGAGACTATTGCCAATGGCTCGGTCAGCAACTTAATGTAAAAATGGATTTGCCTACAGAAGCACAGTGGGAATATGCTGCCCGTAATCGTGGCCAATATGTTCTTTATGCAACCGACAATGGGAAAATCGATATTGGACGTAATATTTGGAGTTTTGAACAAAGAAAAGCATCCAATAAAAAATATAAATCATTAAAAGATATTCCTGTTTTACAACAATATCCCGCTAGCCCATTAGGCTTTTATGACATGCTTACCGACAACTATGAATGGATGCTGGACTGGTACGATCCTGAATATTACAGTAAATCCCCTGAAAAAAATCCGCAAGGCCCTGCCTCTGGTAAATTAAAAGTTGTACGTAGTTCTGCACCTGATGATGGCCAGAATATGCATATGGGAGGAAAAGGCTTAACCATGCAACGTCATGCGATGCATCCTGTTGAAGACCCAGTACGTGCAAAAGACCCAAGAATTAAAAAATATAATATTGATTTAAATCAATACAATTCAGTACGGTGTGCTGTAAATTCTTAATTTACATAACTTCTAAGGTGTACCTTAAACATGGTACACCTTTTCTGATTCATCCTGCTCAAAAGGCGCTAAAATTTCAAGATTGCTGGCCATCAATGTTTGCTCTTCAAAACCTCTGGATATTCCCTGTTGTATCTTGAACTGTTCAAAACGCTGATCATCCTGATTTCTTACTAACATATAATTCCAGGTCGTACCTGTAACTGCTTTAGCACCCTTACGGTATTTTAAATAATCTTTTAACCATTGATTAATATTGGTTCCCGCATAATCAATACCCTGGTTAATACAACGAATAATATCTTCAGCATATTTAGGGTTTTCTCCATAATTTAAAAACCGAATCAAATCCCCTTCAACTTTACCGAATTGATCTCGGGTTAACTTTTCACCCAAGGGATGAATATGTTGAATAGTATTTTGCCATTCTGCAGTCGTAATACAGGTTTTTAAGATATTAATTACCGCTGTCTTTCGGGCAGGAAAAAACTTGATCTCTAAACTGCTAAATGACACATGAATATCAAAAATCGGAGCCGTACTACTCGTCCAATGAGTGACTGCATATAGGAGAATTCCTTTGGTTTCAGGAGGCGCAATGATAAGTTCCTCCCGGCCTTTAGCTGAGTTCACATGATTCGCAGTTTTTAAACGACCTTGATCAATATCTAATCTCCCTACCCAGCCAGTAAAAAAGACTGCTGCATCTTGAAAACCTTCAGTTATTGGATGATTATCACCAATACAATATGCCAACGCTTGTGAAAGTAAAGAGAATGCTTTACTGGCAATATAGACTAGACTTCTAAACCCAGCCTGTAATAACTGTAATTTAATAAATCCGATATAATTAAGAATATGCTCGGTACCTACCGTAAAAGTTGCAACCCCTTTTGCCCCTACCCCCCAACATAGATGAGCAGCAGCGCGTATTTTAAAACATCCGTCATCATAAATAATCTGAAATTGTCCTTGTGCTCCAGCTCCCGCACTAACCCCGCCTCCACCTGTCGCAGCAGCAATGGTAACAAATTCGCCTTCTCCTCCTTTATCTATATTCGGCTTAAACCATTCAATGCCACCTTTGAGCACACCTTGTATTTGTGCACCCACAAAAGCATTGATTCCTACCGTTGCTTGGGGCTTACCACTTTCCTGAGCCGCCGCAATTTCTTTTAGATCACCTTTTGCTGGCTGAAATACGGGTTTACGCTCACGATTCAGCATATTTGACATCGATTGTCCAGGTTCTCGCACTGCTGCAGTTAATACTTGCGTCGCACCTTGATGGCTAATATCTACTGATAAATTTCCTGCAATCCCAAGATTTGCCCCAGAGAAGCCCGATAACTCTGCACCAATTAAAAAACGAATCGTACCTAAATCATAATTTCCAAGTTCAAGAGCCCAGCCAGATTCACAAGGATAAAATTTACGCCACTCTTTTACACCTTCGAATAATGTCCATTTGGCGGATGCATCCCCGCTCAGTTTTGCTTTAACACCCTTTGGAGATGCACTGATCATGCCTTCGGCACTAGAACCGGCCACCATACGCATCCACTGAGCTTCCTGACTCACCGTTATATTACTACTACTAACATATTCTTCAGCGATTTCGCCACCCAAGCCACCAATCAGGTTATAAACGGCTTTATCCCCACCCACTGATTTTTTAGCGGTCAATAACTGTTTTGCAAGTTTATCAAATTCCTTTTTGATAAGACTTGGCGGAACAACCTGACCATTTTCCTGCTTAATCTTGACTTCCTTTTCTTCATTTAAGCGCCTCTGGCTATAGCTCTTATAATCAGAAACACGCAGATAACGTCTTACCAAATTATATTTGGAAGCACTCTGATTCTTTTCACCAGTTGTCTCAACAATCCATACCTCTTTAAGATCTGCAGCTTGTTTAAATTCACCATTAATTTTTTCAATGGCTTTTTCCTGATTGATATTCAACCTTTTCTCGAGTTCCTTGATTTGCTCAAGATCTCTACTTTGAATTGCTCTTGTTAATTCACTATTAGAATGATGAACTTCCTTTATTGCATCAGATAAAATTTTTGTTTTTCGATCAAATTCCGCATAAAGTGCAGGAGGAAGTACCAAAACCTCATTGTCAGATGGATTGATCACAATGGGTGGTTTCTGATTCTCACCTAAACTGGCTTTATTGTTAATATCTGGATTGGTATTCGCTGAAGCTGTTGGGAAAACAACCAACCTGATATCCTGCTTATCTACACAAGTAATTGGTTCATATAATTCACTTGTCTTTGACGTGCTTCCCATTTGATATTTAATTTGGCTTTTCAGATAAGTATCCGCTTGTTTGGTATAACCTTTTTGATCTGTTGGTGTTGGTCTAAAACCGACTAAGGGTTTACTTTGCCCCTCTCCAAAAATCTGATAGCTCATATTAGGAATACCTTTACCTCGGCTATCAACAAAGCGGTACAACACATACATTTTAAATTTCAAATATTTTCTGGACTTTATAATCGTAGTATTTTTCTTTTTATATTCCTCATAAGACATATCGAAACTTTGTTCAAGTTTTTGTACACCCTGATTAAATGTTGATGGCATTTTAGATAAATTAAAAAAATTGCCTTTAGGATTTTTCTTCGCCTGCTCTTTTAGTTCAGCACGTAATTTTTTGGATTTTTCCTGCTGAAGCTCGAACTGCTCTTTTGTTATAAACTTGATATTGTTCTCTAAACGACTATCTTGAATTTCAATAACATTTGTCCCTTCAGCCAAAACAGGTTTAATCAGCTTTTTAGGGCTAAAAATGGTTTCATGACCCTGAACAAAAACATGTAACGTCCCATTTTCACTAATTTCAACTGGCTTAGTCTGCCCCTTATCATCGGTTACCCCAGTATAGGTAATACGACTCCCCTGTTTAGGAAAAAAAAAGAGTGTGTAATTCACATTTGGCAAGACTTTGTTTCTTTGGTTATAAAAAATAATCGTTTTTTCAATAACATTATATTTATTCATTATTTTCTAACCCTTTGTTACCAGCTTATATTTAGAAGCATTTTCATCATTAATATGAATCGAAATCTTCTCTGAACTCTCTGTTGTGAATCTTTGAGTTTGGCCTGCCGCATTTGTGCGACCAGTTTGCTGACTTCCGTCTGCTCTAAATGCAATATATTCTACATTTTTCGCAGGTTTACCTTCTAAATCCACAATCTCAAAAGTCAAATAACATGGAGAGCTATTAAATTTCCTTTCTGGGGCCTCAACCTTCGCTCCCCCCATAAACAAATGCTGCCCCGCCTTGACCTCAAACTTGCCACCTGTGGTTGGCAATATACCCGAACCATCCAACTTGATCTGGGAACCACCAGCGGTAATCACGATTTCTTTCGGACTGGTAATCTCAATGCGGTCTTCGGTTGAAATAATCTGAATACCTTGCTTGGCCAGTAAATCCATTCCATCCGATTGTGCCTGAACTTCAAACTTACCTTTGGCAGCAACTTGTTTAATTCCATTCTGTGCGGCAAACAGACTGGCTTTTCCACTGATATGTGCCACCAAATTCTTCTGCGTGCTTAAGTTGATACTGTCGCCTGCAAACTGATTGATCTGCCCATCCGCAGATAAATGAATATCTTCATTGGTGCTCAGACCAATGCCTGCTGGCGAACTCAATAGCAGCATCGCCTTGTTAAACTTGGCAATATCCGCTTCAATTTCATCAGCAAACGCTTTCAGTTGATCAACTGATTCAATCTCATCGGTCTGCTGGTTCTTGGCAACTTCACTTAAGGCTTTAGCATTGTTTTGGTTGCCTTCAAGCTGCTGTTTAGCAGGCTGTGCATCAAGATGTTCGCCTTGGGCTTGATCCTGTTTGTGCGTGGAAACGAGTAAACCCTCGCCTGCACGGACTGCACCCCATTGATCGGTACGCAGTTCAAAACCTTCGCCCCGATCTTCACTTTCCGCTGTGGCTTTAGGATGGCTGAGTTTACCGAGATTGAGTTGGCTGGCAGCATGGCTGCTTTGCAGTTGTGCGCTAATCTGTCCAGTGGTGTCATCAAAGCGTAACTGGTTAAAGCCTTCGCCCTGATATTCTTTCGATTTGATCCCGGCCAGTTTCTTGGTGTCTGGCAGCTTGCCTGCGTTATCGAATTTGCTTGGGCTGCGATGCGCTTCGTGAATACGTCCGACTACAAAGGGACGGTCAATATTGCCATCAAAGAAATCAATCACCACGATTTCATCGATACGTGGCAAGAAGCGTGCACCGTAGCCTTCTCCGGCCCACGGGGTCAGTACATCGACCCAAGCTGAATCGGTATCGTTGTCATTGGCTCCTGCACCACCATCGTGGCTATGGTCTTCACTACGGGTAAACAGGAAACGGACTTTGATACGGCCCCATTCATCCACATGGATTTCTTCGCCACTTGGTCCGACCACTTTGGCGCGTTGTGGTGAAGCGGCTGGACGGTGTTGTAATGGATTGTATTCGGGTACGGTTTTGATATTGCGGCGTTGCAGAATCAGCTGATTGGCTTGGCGTTCTGCTGTATTGCTTTGTTGGCTTGGCTGCCAGTTGCTTTGGGCCAATAGCTGATGAATCTGCTGGTGTAGATCTTTGGGCAAGTTGTTCTGGTTATAGAAGTGTTTGCCTGTGATCAGGAATTCTTTATCACTGCCATCGTGCTGGTCTATTTCAGGGTGTTCGGCCAGTTCAAACCAGTAACCGACATGGGTGTCCCGGACGGTGGTCTTCGCCACAAACTGTTTCGATTGTAGATCGTAATATTGTCCGAGGTTCTGATTGAGCTTTTCTATCTGGGCATTGCCGGACTGGGTTGCACCATCTTCACCATTCAGGTCTTGCATCCATGCCGGTGAAAAATGCCAGGCCTGTTCTAGTCCTAGACTGGCATTGTCATGTTGTTCGCTGTGCTTATGCGTGCTTTGGACACTGCCTGCACCATCTTCCTGTTCCAGTGCATCAGCCTGCCAGCGTTGCACATGTACGCTGCTCGGTTGTAGAGAACGCTGTCCGACCAGACTGGTCATGCTGTCGTATTGTTCGGTAGCACTGCTGCGGTGATAACGGATCTGGCGACGTTCTAAGGCCTGATACTGGCTATTGTCATCAATCAGACGCAGTTTTTGCGGCTGAATCGCAGCACTACTTTGTGGAACGGTTATTTCTGCTTCATCCACCAGCCAGTTGATGCCTTCGCTACGTAGCAAACGGGTGAGAAAGTCATAGTCACTTTCATTGGACTGCATTATGAATGGGCGGACATCGTAATCCTGACTGAGTCCACTGAGGTCCAACGTTAGGCTGGAGGCAAATAAGGGGCTTTTTTGCTGCCATTCTTTAAAGACAACTTCCACCACATCACGTACGCTTTTATTCATAAACACGCGGCTGTTACGGCGTTGTTTCCACAGAGCCGTTGGATCTTCGAGCGTGAGTTTATAGAGGGTTAAACTACCGTCCGACTGGCCTTGCAAGGCTTGCGTAATAATGCCCGTGACACGGCTGAGTTGTCCCTGATCGGTGACGGTATCAATGGCGGCCTGGCTGCCGATGAACTGTTTCAGGGGAATGCTGGCATTGGTCGACAGGCAGATCAGCTCAGCCTTAAAACCGGCATTCAGCGCATGCTGACCATCTATGCGTTGCAGGAAAACTTGGGTATTTAAATTTTGATTCGAAAACTGAATATGAATGGCACGTTTTTGTGCTGTAAGGCCCAGACTCTCTAAAGCTTGAAATATATTAGCCAACATCTTTTTATAAAATATAAAATAAAATTTTATTAATATTATACAAAACAGACTGATTTGTCTATTTTGTATACTTATTGTTAAAAGATGCTATTGATGCCGTTTTAATATAGCTTCACTCATTAAAGCATAGATATTCTGCAAGTCAAAACGACTAGAATTTCCCAATAACTGCTGATGCATATTTAATATATTATGATCTCCTCGCATTGCGGGGCCAGTCTGCATATCCTTGGGATGATTGGCTGTGGCTTTATTTGCGGTCTCTAAAATCAGTGGATGGAGTAAGCTAAAATCTACCTGCTCGGCATCGACAATCTGCTTTGCCATGTCATAACAGTAATTACTGAAATTGCAAGCAAATACTGCTGCCAAGTGTAAAGTTTGACGTTGCGTAGAGCTATATTGATAGACACGATGGCTTAAACTGTTTGCTAATTCCGTTAAAAAAGTTAAATCCTGTGGCTCAACAGCTTCAACAAACACCGGCGTTACTGCCCAGTTTACTTCCCTGTCAAAACTAAAGGTTTGCAAGGGATAAAACACACCTGCCCGATGATGAGTATTTTGCAGAACCGACACACTGGTACTTCCCGAGGTATGCACAATCAGGTTGTCTGGTAAATAAGGTGCAATCGACTCAATTACACTGGAAATTGCCTGATCACTGACCGCAATAATCACCAAATCTGTTTGCGGATTAAGCTGCCTCACATCATCAATTGCCTGAGCACTAACAAGATTGGCCAGGGTCTGGGCACGCTGTAAGTCTCGACTAAAGATCTGAACAATCTGGTGCTGTAACTGTAAGACTTTAGCTAAATGTGTGGCAACACGCCCTGCACCGATCAATGTAATTTTCATAAACTTTATCTAAACACGTGATTTGCTTAAGCATGCCAATAAAAAAAGGACGAATCAATTCGTCCTTTTTTGCTTGTTCACTTAATTGACATTATTTAAGTAAACAACGCGTTCAATCGTGCGCTGAATAAAGCATTTGGTATATTGCATGTCCTGATCTTGCTTATGCATCGCGTCGTTCCAGTAACCCGCCTGCTTCTGATAGGTTTCACGGTCTTTCTCAGGCGTATCATAGACACTTTTCTGTGAGAGTACTTTACAATCCACATCGCGTTTCTCAAACCAGTCTGACTGGTCCTGCTGCAATTGTGCCTTCTGCTCGGCACTGAACTTGTCCCAGGTCTGGTTCAAACGTTCAACCTGCTTGCTCTTTTCCGCATCCAGCTCTTTTTTACGGATATCCATTGCTTTTTGCGCCAGATCCATCTGAGCAGATGAATTTGCATCATACTCCTGCTGAGCCTTTTCGCTATTCTGTTCAATCAGGCGGTTTTCTTTAAGGTAGGCCATGTAATGCACTGCTTTGGTTGCCATAAACACCACCCCGTCAATCACGGCATTTTGATCCGGAATATTCAATACCACACCATCTTTATCCGTTTTGGTCAGGTTATAGGTAAAGTCACCACGCAACTGGTCATCTTCAAGCTTTAATGGATAGTCGCTATCTGAGAAATAATCACCCAAGGTATAGGTTGACTGCCCTTCATCCTCACCATCTCTTTGATATTTCTGCTCTTCGAGATAAGCATTTTCAGCACGTTTCTGTAAGCCTTTAGGGAATGAAATCACCAGCTGACTATCACAATCTAATAATGTTTTTGAAGCTTGCTCAGTGTCCGTATTATCTAAAGTACGCACATTTTTGATTTCAAATTTCAGACCTTTGTTAATCTTGTCCAGCACATCATAATCTGCCTGATATTCACTTTCACGCAAGCTACGATCAATCTGCTTTAAATATGCCTTTTTTAATGCAGCCTGAATATTATTCAGGTTATCCTGATTGGTACAGCTCCATTCGGACACTGCGGCTTCAACATTTTCAACTTTATCTTTAGGTTTGAATTTATCGCATCCTGTCAATAAAACTGCTGCGGTTAAAGAGGTGAATATAAAAAACTTATTCATATTAATTACCCTGTTATCTTGTTTTTTTCGGGCGTATTCTACTCAATTTAACTCGACTTATTCGAGTCTTTTCTTATATTTGATTTAAATAAATTTAGTGATCGGATTTTTAATCCATTTATTAGATAAAATTAAAGGAGCTATCAACTGAATAGCTCCTTTATATTATGTTTTAACGCTGATTTTATGGCGTAACTGAGAACTCAATACGACGGTTTTTAAAACGCCCTTCTTCAGTGGTATTATCTGCTACCGGATTATCTGCGCCATGACCTACCGCTGTAAGCTGATCAGCAGCGACACCCTGACTGACCAAATAATCCACCACGGCTTGAGCACGTTTTTGCGATAGGGTTTTATTGCTATTGGCATTACCGGTTGAGTCTGTATAGCCCGCTACCGTTAATTTTGCATCTTTGGTATTTTTCATTAAAGCTGCAGCTTTATCTAGAATGGCTTTATTTTCATCTGGAATCTGGTTTGATGCAGTTGCAAAATTGATAATCTGTAAATTTAAAGCCTTGATCACATCATTTATATCAACCTGACTGGCATCAATATTTGCCAAAGCATCCTGTGCGGCATTTAAACTATGGCTCACAGAGTCTGCCGCAGTCATAGGTGCTTCAACCACCACTTCGGTATTAGGTACGAGCCCTTTAATTTTCCCAAGTAGATCGTTCAGTTGATTCGCATCTCCACCTTTCAGGGTGATCTTGTCACCAATCCAGTCCAGAGAAACATTCGGTACCCCTTTAAGCAGACCTAAAACACCGGCAAGGCCCGCCTGATCCATAAATGTTCCAGCATGCTTGGTTGTTGTATCAACGCTACATTGCTGATTTGCAGAAAATACTTCTTTCACTTTGGCCTGTATGGTTGCCAAAAACCCTTGATCCCCCACGCCCACCTGACATTGCGCCAAGTTACCTGAAGCATCTGTGGTTAAGGATAAGCTTGCTGGCGCCGCATCTGTCGCCACTTGTGAAGCTGAATTCGCCTCATCATTTACCGGAGCAGTGGTTTGTTTATGCTGGCATGACTTCCACAACCAGGCCACCAGTAAACCGAGAATGATAATGGCTACAATCGGCAACCAGGCACGTGATTTGGTCGCTGGTGCTGCAGAGCCTTGGGCAAAATTTGATGTTGATGCAGAGGCGCTGGAGACCAGACCCAAAGGTGCTAACAGACCGACCGCCCATGCGGGTAACAGAGCGCGAATCGAATCCATATGCTGTTTTAAATAATTTACAATACTTTGTGTATCATTTCCCGCTTCATTGGTTAAAGCGGCCAGACTTTTTGGAATCGCCTGATTCAACGTCTGTTCTGTTTCAGCACTGGAAAGCTGCCCGTTACTTAAATTGGTCAGAAGCGCGTTCTTGACTTGTTCATTATGGCCTAATAAATCTGATAATGACGGTGAAATCGAATCTTTTAATTTCTGAATAAGTTCAGGCCTTGCCGCCAAGATAGAAAGTAAAATGGGATAAAACCTGGATAAAAGAGCACTTTTTTCGTTTGCCAGACCGTCTTGATCATTTACGATCAACGAAGTCACTTTCTGCTTTAACAGTTCCATTGGGTTTATTGACATTGTTATTCACTCCAACACATTAAATTTATAATATTCAGAACACTCAAGAAATGCTAAAAAATTAAGCTCAAGTGAACTGCTGCTTTTTCATTCTAATCTTTTGTATTTTTTTTATTCGTTTTGATATCATTTAAATACAATACTTACATCACAATTTACAAATAAAAATATGAAATCTGCATGTTTATTTAACAGTTCAGGCCCTCGCGTTAGTATCACCAAGCATATCCAAAAGTACTTAATTTCTTTATTTTTACCTTAAAAATCAAAATAATATAAAAACTGATATTAATCGCATCCGACCTCATTTACTGAGCTGGTATAAAAAGATCAGGGAAAAACCAAAAAGCAGCGTAAGAAATGGAAAAATCTTGTTGTTTTTTTTCGCATCGGGAACACTCGGAATCGCAGGAATGACATCGAGCACTTGCTCTTGTAAAGCACTTTCATTTAATTGTGACAAGACTTCAGTGGTCCAGCACGGTAATAAAGAATAAATAGAGGCCTTATGATCTCTTAAATAATAAATGATCCTGATCGCATCATTACCCACTTCATTGGAAAGAACCGCCAAACTTTTAGGGATAGCACGATTTAACGTAATTTCCACTTCAGCCACAGACACTTTTCCAGCGGCCAGTCTTAACAGTAATGCATTTTTGACCCGTTCATTGTCTTCCAGCAGGTCTGAAATTGAAGGAGTTAATTTCTCTCTTAATTTATCAACCAGTTCCGGCTTTTCCAGAAAACGATATAATAAGACAGGGTAAAATCTTGATAAAACATCATTTTTTTCGTTCACAAGACTGGTTTGATCATTCACAATCACAGATGAAACTTTTTGTTTAAGCAACTCCATCGGATGTATAGACATTGTTTAAGCTCCAATTATTAGAATGGATTATTTCTCTTTTTTATAATTTTATGTAAGACATCTCTCATTTATATCATCACTTTAAGCTGTTTTTCTTGTTTTTCATCAAATCTATAAAATTTAAATACAATATCTACATCACAGTTTACAAAGCGGAACAAGACTTAGCTCCTGTTCCGCTTGATATAAAAAAGACTTAATCTGTTATGCGAAGGTCTTCATAACCTTGCCGGTCAATTGCTGACCGATAAGCGGAGTATTCTTACCTTGTGAAAGGATGGTCTCTTTAGATACCGTCCATTGCAGTTCCGGATCAATCAGCACCCAGCCTGCTTCCTGCATCCAGCGTTCTGTCATATTGGCAACTTGTGCTGGCGTCGAGGTTACTTTTGCGACCCATTCCAACGGCTCGAACAGTCCTTCCTGAATCAGTTGTATGCCTAAAGCGACATAGGTATCGAATGCCGTAATCCCCGGTTGGGTTTCTGCAAACGGTGCCATTTTCGCCGAGCTGCTCAAAGGTTCATGATGGGTACAGATGGCATCAATGACACCTTCTTTTACACCTTGACGTAATAATTGCTTATCCTGTTCCGAACGTAATGGTGGACGTACATGAGCAAGCGCGTTAAAGCCGTCAGTCAATTGCTCGGTAAGATGCAACTGATGCATAGCTACATCTGCGGTTACCGGTAAGCCTTTGGCCTTTGCTGCACGGATTAAATCAACCGATGCACCGCAAGACAATAAACCAAAGTGTGCTCTTACCCCAGTTGCTTCAATCATCAGAAGGTATTTGGCAATCGCAACGGTTTCTGCAATCGCAGGAATCATCGGTAAACCTTGGCGAGAGGCAATAAAACCTTCATGCGCACAACCGTCTTTGGCAATTTGTGGTTCTTCGGCATAGAACACTACGGTTAAACCCAAGCCAGCGGCATATTCAAGGGTACGGATCACCACATCATCATTTTCAAATGCCGCATTGGCATTTGAAACCGCGGTACAACCACCCTTCTTTAAACTGGCCATATTGGCAGGTTGCTTGCCATTTAAACCTTGGGTTTGTGCGCCAATGATATGCAAGTAGATGCCGCCGTCCAGTTGCGCTTTTTCAATCAGTCCATGGATCAGGGCACCATTGTCCTGCACAATTGGTTTTGAGTCTGGCGGTGTGATGACATGCAAAATACCGTTGGCACGTGCAGCCTTTCCTTCCGATTTCAAGGTGCCATGCTGTTGCTGGCCTGGTTCACGTAAACGTGCACACAAATCCACCATGGTCGGCATTAACCATTTGCCTTGACCATTGAGTGTTTCATCAACCTGGTCAACGGCATCAATGCGCTTACCATTTTCAATATAAACCGTTTGCACCTGATCAGTCTGTTGAATCGGATCGAGCACACGGACATTTTCAATTTTTACAATACTCATGTGATCTATCCCTTACAGTGCAATCGCTTCAATTAAACCTTGTTCTTGTAACTGCCCTTGCATCGCAAGTGCCAGTACTGCCATACGAACGGCAATACCGTTGGTGACCTGTTTTAAAATCACCGACTGATCACCATCTGCCACGCTCGAGTCAATTTCCACACCACGGTTCATTGGTCCAGGATGCATCACGATACAATCCGGCTTCGCCAGTGCCAGACGCTCTTTGTTTAAGCCGTACATTTTGTAGAATTCAGCCTGTGATGATAAGGCTGGTGAGTCGATCCGTTCATTTTGAATACGTAAGGCAATAATCACATCACAATCTTTCACACCTTCATCCATTTTATTAAACAGGCGAACATGCTCACCATATTCATTAAAGCCGACGGGCAATAAGGTATTTGGTGCAATCACACGGATATCTTTACAACCCAATGTTTGCAATGCAGCGACATTCGAACGTGCCACACGTGAATGCTTGATGTCCCCAATAATGGCAACCGTCAGTTCTTCAAAGGGTTTCTTGGTTTCACGGCGAATGGTCAGCATATCCAGCATGGCTTGGGTTGGATGCGCGTGACGACCATCTCCTGCATTGATAATCGCGACCTTTGGACAGACATCTTTGGCAATAAAATGTGCTGCCCCTGATGAGGAGTGACGTACCACGAAAATATCTGCCGCCATGGCTTCCAGATTCCACAAGGTATCACGTAGCGTTTCACCTTTTGAGGTACTTGAACGCGCAATATCGATATTCAAGACGTTGGCAGACAGACGTTTTGCTGCCGCTTCAAAGGTGGTACGGGTACGGGTGGAGTTTTCAAAGAACAGATTCATGACCGTCAGTCCTTCAAGTAACGGACGGTTGATCAAATTATTATTTTCATCTAAAAAGCTTTGCGCTGTATCTAAAATCTTGGTCAAGGTTTCTTTAGAAAGACCCTCAATTGTTAAAAAGTGTTTTAGATTTCCTTGTTGGTTGAGCTGGATCTGACTCAAAGTATGCAATGCCGCCAAGTGCATAAGAGATTCCTAACACGTTAAGTTAAGGCATTATACAGACTTTAGTTTTGCTGCGTCGTTGAAGTTTTCAGCACTTAAGTAAAAAAGGATGTACTTCCCCTTACATCCTTTTTATTTTCTCTATTTTAAATGACTTATAACTTAGCGTAATGCACCAATATAGTGATGATGCACCTGAGCCTGATAAATTTCTTCCTCGGTCACTTCCATTGAATAAGAATCTGAAACCACATCTTTTTCAACATTCAATTTATGCTCCAGTACATGTGAAGAACAAGCTTCAGGATATAACGCAATCAATGGACTCAGGCGTGCCACAAAGCGCTGCAACTCTGGATCTTGCGTATCGAGAGCAATGTCCAGTACATGTTTGGCATACTCCTGATTATTGACCAGATACATCACATCGATGACACGTCCACAAACACGTCTTAAGCGCACATACATTTGAGTTGCAATCGTAAAAGCTTCGGCATTGACCAGTACTTCATTGTTCATGCTTTCTTTCATAACATCCCCCACAACCTAAAATTAAAATTCTTAATTTTCATCAGCTTTAAGTAAAATTGCTCACTGATGTAGTACTGATTTAGAAAGCAAAACATGTACCAACTTTTTAACAAGTCAATTCTCAGCACGACATCAACTAACATTAAAAAAGTTGAGGCCGACAACATTTCGTCAAAAAAGTAGGATGAATTGCTGATAAAGCTAACAATCACACAAATATGCACCGACAGAACAAACAAAAATCAGTTAAAATAGCCGATTGCTGAACTGCTTTTTTGGAAATGTGCATGAATTCTACACAACGTCTGACAAACTATTGGGTGACCTGTGCGGATGGACTTGAAACCTTATTACAACAAGAACTCGAACAGTTAGGGATTCAGAACATTCAACGCTTCGCTGGACGTTTGGTTTTTAAAGGCACACTCGAAAATGCATATCGCATTTGTATGTGGTCGCGTCTTGCCTCTCGCGTACTGTTACCGATTCATACCCATGAACTTGAACATACCCATGACGCACGTGATGTTGCTGAAGAACTCTATGAAGGTGCGATCAGCTTTGACTGGTCTTTGATTTTTGCACCGCAAAGTACTTTTGCCATTCGTTTGCATGTTGAACGTGAAATTAAGGTCAATACCCAGTTTGCGACACTTCGTGTTAAAGATGGTGTAGTCGACTCCTTTATGGAAGCTGTGGGCAAACGTCCAAGTATTGATATCAAGCAACCGGAAATTACACTCTATGTATTGGCGGGTAAGACCGAACATACCTATTGCCTGGACTTATCTGGTGATTCTTTACATAAACGTGGCTATCGCCGTTTTATGACCGATGCCCCAATTAAAGAAAATCTGGCTGCGGCGATTTTACAGAAAGCACAACTGGCCCAATATCAACCCGATATTATCCTCGATCCAATGTGTGGTTCGGGCACCTTTATTATTGAATCACTCTTGATTCTGACGGACCGCGCACCTGGTCTGGTTCGCCGTTTTGGTTTTAATGGCTGGCATGGGCATGACCATGAATTATGGATGTCGCTCAAAGCCGAAGCTGCCGAGCGTCATGAAAACGCCTTACGGCAACCTTTACCTCAATTTTATGCCTATGATGCCGACTGGGAAGCAGTAAAAGCGACGCGTCAGAACATCATCGCTGCTGGTTTTGAAAAATTACTGGATCAAATCCAGATTGAAGAACGTACTTTGGCCGACTGGGATGATTTCCATGCTGAAGGTAAAAAAGCCTTTATTGTCACCAACCCACCGTATGGCGAACGTTTAGGTGATAAAGCATCGAATCGTTCTTTATATCTCGGTTTATCTGTTTTACTGCAAAAGAATTTCCCAAATCAGCGCGCAGCCATCATCGCCGCTCAAATTGAGCAGGCAGACGTACTGGCATTTAACGACCCACAAACCTTGCGTTTGATGAACGGTAAATTACCGATCTATACCCGTTTTGGTACAGTCAAACCTGCGACCGTAACCCAGCCCTTCCTGGCCAATTGGCAACCACAACAATTTGAACCGATTGAAGGTGCCGAAGACTTTACCAACCGTTTGCAAAAGAATATGCAAACTTTAAAAAAGTGGGCAGTGAAAGAAAATATCTATTGCTTACGTTTATATGATGCTGATTTACCAGACTTTAATATTGCAGTTGATTTGTATGGTGACAAATTGCATGTACAAGAATATGCACCACCAAAGAAAATTGACCCAGAGAAAGCCAAAAAACGTTTTAACCTTGGTCTGGCAGCGATCCGAGCGGTCACAGGACTCAATCGTGATGCCATCTTTATTAAAACCCGTGCTCGCCAAGCTGGAACAAATCAGTACACCAAACAGAGTACGGCTTCTAAACGTTTTATCGTTCAGGAAGGCAATGCGCGTATTCTGGTGAATCTGACCGATTATCTGGATACGGGTCTGTTCCTGGATCACCGCCAGATGCGTTTGCGTATTGCCAAAGAAGCACGCGGCAAGCATTTCCTGAATCTGTATAGCTACACGTCTACGGCCAGCTTACATGCTGCTTTAGGTGGCGCAGCCAGTACCACCAGTGTCGATTTATCTAATACTTATTTAAGCTGGTCGAAAGAGAACTTTGTTCTGAATGGTTTAACCGTAGATCATGCTGATGAACAACATATGTTCTTCGCCAGCGACTGCTTTGAGTGGCTTAAAGAAGGTCATGAGCAATATGATCTGATCTTCATTGATCCACCAACCTTCTCTAACTCGAAGAAATTCTATGGTACCTTTGACGTACAGCGTGACCATGTTTCATTGCTTAAACGTGCCATGAACCGCCTAACCAGTGACGGTACGCTCTACTTCTCAAATAACTATCGTGGTTTTGAGCTAGATGAAGAGATTGAGGCCATGTATCAGGTCGAAGAAATCACTTCTGAAACCATTGGTCTGGATTTTAAACGCAATCAGAAAATCCATCGTGCCTGGAAAATTCAGCACCCAAGTATTTAAGTGTTTAGAATACTCATCGAAAAGTAATTTTACTTTTCTTGATATTCGGTGAGTCAAACTCATAAATCATAAAGCGATCAGGAGCCTCTGCATGAGGCTTTATGGTCGCTTTTCTTTTCTCACGAACATCCATCACCGTGGTTTTTTTCTGCTCTTCGTAAGCTGAAAAACCTCCTTCAGCAAGCATGCTGACACGAATTTCACGCAAATTCCTGTCACTTAGTACACGCTGTGAACGCCAGCGTTCTTCCGCAGGCTTTAATGCATCCTGTTGAGCTTTGATAATGATATTTGGCAAGGCATTATTTAGCGCCCCTGTTTGCAAAGATAAGGTTCCCTCCGGCAATGGCTGTGCAGCATGTCCGATAGAAGATAAAGCACTGAACAACAAAATTACACACGTGCCTGTGTAATGATGTCTATTTTTTTGCATTTTAATTCATCCTGAATCTTGTTCTTATTTATTTTGAAGCTATCAAGTTTTTATAGCAGTGGCAATGTCATTGGTAATATTCCTGTAAAAATCTGACCAGATGCACCAATACAAAAAAAGATGGTGATTTTCATCACCATCTTTGGGTCATACTCTCAGCTAGGATTAGCTCAGTTTTAACTTATCAAACACCAGATGACCACTGTCGCCTTTGATCAGGATATTATCGCCAGGCTGGAACTCACCAGACAGGATTTTCTGAGCCAGACTGTTTTCCACCTGTTGCTGAATCGCCCGTTTCAATGGACGCGCACCATAGACAGGATCAAAACCAGCATCAATCAATAAATCAAAAGCAGTATCATCCACCGTTAAGCCCATATCACGTTCACTCAAACGTGTACGTAAACGATCTAACTGAATATCTGCAATACCACGAATCTGTGCTTTTTGCAGCGAATGGAAGATGACCAGCTCATCAATACGGTTGATAAACTCTGGGCGGAAATGTTGCGTAACCGCACTCATCACCACGGCCCGTACTTCATCATCGGTTGCACCTTCTCCAAGTTCACGTACATCTTGCGAACCCAGGTTAGAGGTCATTACGATCACCGTATTCTTAAAGTCAACCACACGACCTTGAGAATCGGTTAGGCGTCCATCATCCAGGACTTGCAACAAGATATTGAAGACATCTGGATGCGCTTTTTCCACTTCATCGAATAACACCACACTATATGGCTTACGACGCACAGCTTCAGTTAAGACACCGCCTTCTTCATAACCGACATAGCCCGGAGGTGCACCGACCAAACGGCTCACGGAATGTTTTTCCATAAATTCGGACATATCAATACGAATCATGGCATCATCGCTATCAAACAGGAAGTTAGCCAATGCTTTGGTTAACTCGGTTTTACCTACCCCAGTCGGACCAAGGAACAGGAATGAGCCACTTGGACGATTCGGATCGGATAAGCCTGCACGTGAACGACGTACTGCATTGGAAACCGCAACCACAGCTTCATCCTGCCCAACCACACGGTTATGCAAAAACTCTTCCATATTGAGAAGTTTTTCACGTTCACCTTGAAGCATTTTCGCCACAGGAATTCCTGTTGCCGCACTCACGACTTCAGCAATTTCGTTTTCAGTGACTTTGGTACGAATCAGCTTCGGCTCTTCATTTTCCTCAGCAACTTCAGCTTGCTCCAGACGTTTTTGCAACTCTGGAATGACACCATATTGCAAGCGTGCAGCTTCAGCCAGATCACCTTCACGTTTGGCTTTTTCCAAAGCGCTACGTGCCTGATCAAGTTCAACCTGTGCCTTTTTATCACCTTCAACCAAGGTTTTTTCAGCTTTCCAGATCTCTTCCAGATCGTTGTACTCTTTTTGCTTTTCAGCGATCTGCTGCTCAAGATGATTCACTTCGGCTTTACTACCCGCGTCTTCATCTTTTTTCACCGCTTCCAATTGCATTTTCAACTGGATTAAGCGGCGATCAAGTTTGTCCAGCGCTTCTGGCTTGGAATCGATTTCCATTTTGATGCGCGACGCAGCCTCATCAATCAGGTCAATCGCCTTATCGGGTAACTGGCGATCCGTGATATAACGATGCGACATCTTCGCCGCAGCGATAATGGCTGAATCCAGAATCTGCACACCGTGATGGGTTGCATATTTCTCTTTAAGACCACGCAAAATCGCAATGGTATCTTCGACACTCGGCTCATCCACCAACACTTTCTGGAAACGACGCTCAAGCGCAGCATCTTTCTCGATATATTGACGGTACTCATCTAAAGTGGTCGCACCCACACAACGCAATTCACCACGTGCCAAAGCAGGTTTTAACATATTACCTGCATCCATCGCGCCATCACCTTTACCTGCGCCAACCAGCGTATGCAACTCGTCGATAAACAGGATGATTTCACCTTCGTGCTTGGCAAGGTCTTTGAGGACTGCTTTTAAACGCTCCTCAAACTCACCACGATATTTTGCACCCGCAAGCAATGAACCCAAATCGAGAGAAAGTACACGTTTGTTTTTGAGGCTTTCAGGCACTTCGCCATTAACAATCCGTTGTGCCAAACCTTCTACAATCGCAGTTTTACCTACCCCCGGCTCCCCAATCAGCACCGGGTTATTTTTGGTACGGCGTGATAATACCTGAATGGTACGGCGAATCTCGTCATCACGACCAATTACGGGATCCAGCTTACCCGCTAAGGCACGTTCAGTTAAATCAATGGTATATTTATTCAGTGAGTCACGTTGATCTTCATGATTATTGCTCATGACTTTGTCATTTCCTCGAATATTTTCAATTACTTTACGTAAACTTTCAGGTGTAACCCCGACACTATTTAAAATGGTTTTGGTTTCACCGGTTTCTGCCAGACCAAGTAATACCCAATCGGTTGATAAAAACTCATCGCCTGCTTTCTGTGCATAACGGTCAGCTAAATTCAGCGCCTTTACCGCTTCAGGATTGAGATTGATATCACCGGTAGGATTTGCCAATGTTGGCGCATTTTGCACGGCTTGTTCCAGCTTCTGCTTTAACTCTGGTAAACGCGCGCCCGCTTGTTGCAACAAACTCAAATTGGCAGGTTCTTCCAATAAAGTAGCAAGAATATGAATACCTGCAATCGAGGTATGGTCTTTACCCATTGCCAATGATTGTGCATCTGAGAGTGCTTGCTGTAAGCGGTTTGTAAATTTTTCAAAACGCATTCTTGTTATTCCTCACAACAAATTTCTAACTTATCACTTAGATGGGAACACTTTTTTAAATTTCAAATAAAAATTTATATATTTTTCAATATTTTATAAAACAAAAAATGAATAAAACTCAGTAATAATATGGGTATATAAACATTCTATTTCAAGTATATTTTGTATAATTTTTCTGTCTGTTCCGTTCTAAACACAATTATGATTGTGATTTTTCACCGAACGATTTAGCCTAACCCCTTACTTGATTCAAAATGACACTCATGTACTTAAAAAAATTTTTATTGGGGGCAGCTTGCCTACTGCCTCTTCATTCGGTATTTGCCCAACTTCCCCAAGATTCACGTCGCGCTGGTGGGATTGCTGTCATTCCCTTAAACACAAATACCACTCAGGTCTTTTATGAGCAAAAGCCCGTACTCATTACTCAGGAAGGCACACAGCGATATGCCGTGTTTGGTATTCCACTTTCTGCGCCATTAGGCAGTTTGAGCTTAACTACCAATACCACGCCGATTCAGATCGAAGTAACGCCATACCAATATGCTGAGCAGCGTTTAAACGTCAAAAATCAGGACTATGTCAATCCGAATCAGGACCAGCTTGATCGCTATGCACGTGAAGCAAAAGAGCAAAATGATATTTATAATTCATTTACGCCAAGCAGCTGGCACAGCTTTCCTGCTTTCATTCGCCCTACCGCTGGTAAATTTAGCAACTCTTTTGGCAGAAAACGCTTTTTCAATGGTGAAGAACGCGCTCCGCATTCTGGCCTCGATATTCCCGCGCCAGTGGGACAAAAAGTCGTTGCGCCTGCAGAGGGTGTGGTTGTCGGGACAGGCAACTATTTCTTTAATGGCAATACGGTACTGATTGATCATGGGCAAGGACTGATCAGTATGTTCTGCCATCTCAGCAAAATTAATGTAGAAAAAGGTCAACACATCCAGCAAGGCGAAGTGCTCGGACTGGTCGGTAAGACAGGACGCGTCACAGGGCCACATTTACATTGGGGAATGAGCCTGAATAATGCCCGGGTAGATCCACAGTTATTTTTAAAATAAACAGTGCAACAAATAAAAAGTGATCGGCGCAAAACCGATCACTTTTTAGCAAAACTTAATAGTTTAAGCCTTAAGCCGCTTCAATAATTTCGAAGTCGTGGGTAATTTCTACGCCACCATCAGACAGCATTTTGCTGGCTGAACAATATTTCTCGGCAGACAATTCGACTGCCTTTTCCACCTGTTTTGATTTTACCGCCTTACCGGTGACGATGAAGTGCAAATGAATTTTGGTAAACACCGCTGGAATGCTATCCGCTCTTTCCGCTTTAAGCTGACATACGACATCGGTCACATCTTGACGAGATTTCTTTAAAATGGTCACAATATCAAACGAAGCACACCCACCAAGTCCCATTAAAATCAATTCCATAGGACGTGGACCACGGTTTTCACCGCCATATTCGGCAGAACCATCCATCACCACACTGTGGCCACTTTCTGATTTTGCTTCAAAAGCAACATTCTCTAACCAATGTACACTTGTTTGCATTGCAACTACCCGAAAAACGTTATAAATTTACTCTGTTCTTGTACACTAACATAAAATGAGTTGATAAGGAATTTCATCTCTTCTGTGTAGAAAAGGCTCTTCCAAGGGTCTGTGCGATCGGTTTTATCCAAATTCGGAAATTTTAAGCATGACTTCAAATTTTTCACAACTTAGCACTGATGCTTTATCACCAGGTCAACTCCCTGAATCAGTTAAAGCGCTGCTAAAACGTGCTCATATTAATAGATATCCTAAACGCACCACGATTGTTGACGCTGGAACGGAATCAAAATCACTGTATTTAATATTAAAAGGTTCAGTGTCAATTATCTTACGTGAAGATGACGAACGAGAAATCGTAGTTGCCTATCTAAACCCGGGCGACTTCTTTGGCGAAATGGGGCTTTTTGAAAAGAACCCTCAGCGTACCGCAGAAGTACGTACACGCGATGTCTGCGAAATCGCAGAAATCACTTACGACAATTTCCACGAGTTAAGCAAGCAATATCCAGATTTAAGCTATGCTGTGTTTGCTCAACTGGTTCGCCGTCTTAAAAATACCACGCGTAAAGTAACCGATCTGGCATTTATTGATGTGTCTGGTCGTATTGCGCGTTGTTTAATTGACTTATCTGCTCAACCAGAGGCAATGATTTTACCGAATGGCCGTCAGATTCGTATTACCCGTCAAGAGATTGGCCGTATTGTCGGTTGTTCTCGTGAAATGGTTGGCCGTGTCCTCAAGACACTTGAAGATCAGGGCATGATTCAAACTGATGGTAAGGCCATCTTAATCTTTGATGCTTCTTTAGAAGAAAATGCCTTCCCTGAAGATGAATATGATGACGAAGATTAATTTAATGCTCAATTAAATTGATCTATTTTAAAGCCAGTGCAATGCCACTGGCTTTTATTTGCTTAAATATAAATTATAAGCAATGCCGATTACATAATTACAATGATTATAGAGCTATTCAGAATGTTAACTGCTGTAAACATTTTTTATAATCCACCGTGATCATGACTATATTCATAAGATACTGATTTGGAGAGAATAAGTATGAAGAAATTAGCTTTAAGCCTATGTGCTGTAACTGTGATGACCATTTCTGGCTGTGCTTCGTTCGCAGATATGGCGGGTGCGGACAGCGCGACATTAAATGCGCAATCAGCACAAAGTTTCTCAAAAATGACGCAGGAAGCACGTGCTAAAAACCAGCTGGATAGCAGCTCAAGTACTTATCAACGTATTAATACCGTGTTTAACCGCTTAAAGCCTTATGCGGATCAAATGAACCAGACTGGTCAACGTTTTGACTGGCAGCTTGCGGTCTTAAAATCTGACACGGTCAACGCTTATGTCGCGCCTGGCGGTAAAGTGGTGTTCTATACCGGTATTGTCAACAAACTCAACCTGACCAATGATGAAATTGCGGCGGTAATGGGCCATGAAATGACGCATGCCCTAGAAGAGCACGCAAAAAGTAAAATCGGTGCACAGGCTTTAACTAACCTTGCAATTGGTATTGGTAAATCGTATGCAGGTAGCAGCATTGGCGATCTAGGTAGCGCTGCAATCGATCTAGGCAGCCAGGTTGGTATCGGTCTGCCTTATTCACGTAATCTGGAAAGTCGTGCCGATTACGGCGGTTTAATGTTAATGGCAAAAGCAGGTTATAACCCGAATGCAGCCATCAGCCTATGGGAAAAAATGAACCGTCTTGATGGCGCTGGTGGTGGATCATTCCTGTCTACTCACCCGTCAAACACTCAACGTATTGGTGACATGCGTAAGAACTTACCGGCAGCAATGGCGGTTTATAATAAACGCCGCTAATTCATAGCATCTGTATCGGCCCTTAAATATCTCTAGGTCTTTAAGGGCTTTTTTATTCATGCTGCTGAATACTCATCCCTGAGCTAAGCGTAAATGCAGCATATGCGTTGCAATAGTATGCCGGATATGATCTGGTCGAGCATGAAAATAACGCTCACTTAAACCATCCCCTGATAAATCCTCAATGACCTTATACCCCATATGCTCAACTGCCTGATGCAGCATCTTAGGTCTAAATTGCCCCTTTAACGGTTCTTTTAGAAATCGGGTAAATTGGGAGACAAATAAGCTTCCGAAACGCTCTATCCCGTCCAGCTCCCGATAATCAATCGAATAGTCCAGAACCACTTCACTTCCCTGTGCAGCAATCTGTGCAATGCTAACTAAAGTCTTTAAGGTTGTTTCTGGCTCCAGATAATGGGTTGTGCCCAACCACGAGAAAAAAGCGGCCTGATCCTGCTGAAAGGAACTACGCGCCAAAGCATCTGCAATAGATTCTTTTTCAAAATCGATTGCAACAAACTCTACATTCGCTGGAAGCTCTCCCCATTGGCGTAATTTTTTTTGTTTAATCGCCTGGGTATCGGGATGATCCACCTCATAAATCTTAAGCTGTGGGAATTGCTGCGCCTGTCTCAAGGTAAATGAATCCAGACCTGCGCCCACCAGTACATATTGCGCTACACCCCGTTCAATGGCGGCGTAGAGCTGATCTTCCGCATAACGTGAGCGTCCCACCACCTGCCCGGTTAATAAACCCAAGGTGCGGTTAAATACCGAAGAATTCATCAGCTTGACGGTTAATGGCGTACTCAGCAACGTCTTCCAGCCTTGACTGGTCAGTTCGAATGCAAAGGGATCAGCAAACACCGGTTCTGCGGCATTGTTAAAATGATTGGCGCGCAATGCGGCAGCGGCTTCCGCTGTTCGGCTTGATTGTCCTTCTTTCATTATTTTTCCCCATCTTTATTTCTATCTTGCAAAAAATAAGCAGCAAATTCCATCCTTAGATAAAATTTACTGCTCTTTTTATGACTACTCTAAACTCAGTTAGTTTTTTCAGTCTGATAGGTCACTTGATAATCATTGAGATCCATATGTTTTAAACGTTGCTTCAACTTTTTCAACGACCACGGCCACGCAGCAAAGTTACGACCATTGGCATCTAAATAGTAACTCTTGCATCCACCGGCATTAAACACGGTGGTTTTAAGATGTTTCTGTACCAGTTCATTATGCTGTTTAATCACTTCCGGCTTAATGTTCAGTTTGGCAATACCTTGGTCTCTGATTTTGAGTAGACCGTCGACGATATAATCCAGCTGAGCTTCAGCCAGACCAATAAATGAATCATAAACCAGTACGTTAGGCCCCAATACCAAGAATGCATTCGGCACATTTTCAATGCTGGTACCTAAATAAGCTTCTGGCGAACTGCTTTTCCAGAGATCATTGAGTATCTGGCCTTTTTCATTGGTCACACGTTTGCCAATCGGTGGATGTGAGACTTCAAAGCCTGTGCCCCAAATGATTACATCCACTTCATGACGTTCACCATTTGCTGAAACAACGGTATTGCCCTCGACCTTCACCAATCCATGTGGAATCAGTTTGGTATTCGGTTGCTGTAAAGCAGGATAATAGTTGTTAGCGAACAATAAACGTTTACAGCCAATGGTAAAGTTCGGCGTCACATTTTTACGGAGTTCAGGATCTTCAATCTGGAAGCGTAAAATCAGTTTGGCCAATTCGCCTACCGGTTTTAACACCGCTGGATTACGTAAACCAAAGTTAATGGCATTCAGAGACTGGGCAACCGTTTTACGCCAGGTTTTTTGGATCAGAGGAAACTTTTCAATCAGGGCTTTGCTGACATCACCCAAGTCAGTATCAGGTTTTGGTACCACCCAAGGCGCAGTACGCTGGTACACATACAGCTCTTTCGCCAAAGGTTGAATCTGCGGTACAAACTGAATCGCGGAGGCACCCGTGCCAATTACTGCAATACGTTTACCAGTCAAATCATAATCATGGTTCCATTTGGCTGAATGGAACATTTCACCTTTGAAGGTTTCCAGTCCTTCGAGTTTTGGAATTTGTGCTTCGGTAATCGGGCCTGTGGCAAAAACCACAGTTTTAGACAGGTACTGGCCTTTATTGGTGTCCATCACCCATAAATTACGTTCCTTGTCCCATGCAGCATTCACTAGTTCCGTACCAAACTCGATTTTTGAACTAACGCCAAAATCCTGACTAACTTCTTCTAAATAGCTCAAAATTTCAGGTTGGCGAGCAAATAAATGACTCCATTTGGCACTGGGCGCAAATGAATAGGAATATAGAGCCGATGGCACATCACAGCCGCAACCCGGATAGGTATTCTCACGCCAGGTTCCGCCGACACGTGTCGCTTTTTCAATGATCTTATAGTTGCTATAACCCACCTGATCCAGACGAATGGCAGTCGCAATCCCTGAAATACCTGCACCGACAATAAAGGTGTCATAAATATATTGTGGGAGTGCTTTTCCTTCAGCTGAGTTTAATTTTTTTGCTTGAGCTGTCATTTAAAATGTCCTTTGTATCATGTAGCTGAAATAAGTGATTACACAGGTTCTCGCTTCATTTCACTCATTCAGTTCTTTTGCCTAATCGGGGTTATTTCATAAACCGGTATGATGTACCTAAAAATTTTGCATATAAATTCGGTGCAGTACGTTTCATCAGCCAGAATAACTTGGCATCGATTTGTGGAATGGTATAAAGCTCGTTTTTATCCAGACGGTCCAGCGTCAGCTTTGCAACCTTGTCACTGGTGGTAAACGCCAGATTGGTCAATGCATAGTCCAGAATGCCTTTGTGTGGCACTTTGCCATTCTTGATAATGTTGGTTGGTACTAGCGTTGGACAAAGTACATTTACCTTGATGTTATGTTTACGAAGCTCGGCAGAAAGCGTTTCCGATAAGGCACGTACTCCCGCTTTGGTCACGTTATAGGCTGTCATTTCTGGTGCTGCGGTATACGATGCAGCAGAAGCCACATTGATAATCGCGCCGCGTCCTAGCTGTTTAAACTTCGGCACAAAATAATGGCAGCCATGAATTACGCCCCACAAGTTAATATCAGAAACCCACTTCCAGTCTTCCAATGAGGTTTCATCAAACTTGCCGCCTAAACCCACGCCAGCATTATTGATGACCAGTGTAGTGGGATGTTGCATCAACTGCTCGGCCTGCTCTGCCAGCTTTTCTACTTGCTTGGCATTGCCAACATCACATTTTACCGCAAACGCTTTCGCGCCTAAGGCTTCAATCAGCGCGACCGTTTCTTTGGCCGCATCTAAATTGATATCTGAACACACCACAGTACCGCCACGTTTCGCCAGTTCGAGCGCAAAACTACGACCAATCCCGCTTCCTGCGCCAGTCACCACAGCAAATGCCTGTTGGCTTGGCTTGGCTTTCTTTGCAAATAATTTCATCATTGTTTTTCCAGCAATCTCGTATGAACTTGAACCAGGTTATGCAGAAGTTGCACGCACAGGCGGCACAAACTCTTTAAGAAAATAAGGACTTAATAAACCTGTTTCAGGATTCAAGAGACGCTCTTTGTAGTATTCCATATACGCGGTCGTATCATGATCATTAGGATGGAAGCTTGGACGCAGATATTCCAGAATATGCATAAAGCTACTTCCGAATACCCCACGTTCGCTACCAAATAACAGTGCAGTACTTTCGACAATATCTTTCATATAACGTGGATTAACCAAATTGCTCGGTTTACGTATAAATGGCATCAGATAACCACCCAGTGAAACACCGCCTAAAATCGTCAAGCTGGCCAACAGGAAACCTGTGATCCGGAGCCAGTAATCACCTGACAATTCCAGGAACACATCATAGGCAATATCTTTATGCTCTGACTCTTCCAGCATGTGCCACATCCACATGGCCCGTTGTCTTTCATCTTGTGACCCAAGCAAATACTCTTCATGCTGCATCATAAATTCAGCAAGCACTGCCGTGTAATGCTCAATGCCTGCCATCAACGATAACTGTAAAGACTGTGGTAGTTTATAGATCCCATAATCAAAAACCTTGCCAGCAATGGCACGTAGCAATTCGACCGGGTAGCCATTTTCTTTCAGCACTTCATCATTAAATTGATTATGGATTTTTGAATGAATCGCCTCTTGCCCAATCAGTGAGGTAAGTCTTTGTTTCAAGACTGGATCTTCAACAAAATCACGGTGATGACGAGCTGTTTCAATCACCACATCTTCACCAAAGGTCAAGAAAATAGACAAGGCATGAAAGTAAGATGTTGCAAGTTCTTTATTTAAGAAAAACCGCTCATCAAGTTCAGAAGGGTTAAACTTAAAATCAAAATGACGAATCGGAATCGGTGATTTACTCGCCAGATTTTGAATAATCCCTTGATATTTGGTACTGAATTTATCTGAAAAAACATGACGAAGAACTTGAGCGACCATATCTCGATCCCCTAAAACTGCATTACAACTTAAAAGGCTTAGCCAATTTGTATATCTCTACATACAGCGACTGGATAAGATGGTTTGTTTGCATAGTGCATGACGGCAATGTAGGCAACAAGAACCAAACTGCTCATCACACGCTGAGCTTTTTTGCCAACTCAGCAGGCAATGACTTACCTGCTGTGCCTGCTTTATTGCGCATTAAGCGGCCTGAACTTTAGGCGTAAACTCTTTTACAAAGAACGGATATAAGGCACCACCCTCTGAAAGAAGTTTCTTTTCGTAATATTCGAAATACGCAGATGCATCGTGATCGTTGGGATGGAAATCAGTACGTAAATAATCGAAGATTCGGCCTTGCGTACTTCCAAAAACACCATCTTTAGGACTAAAGATCAGCTTCACGCCACGGCGTGCATCTTTCCAGAATTTTGCTGTCAGCATTTCTTGTGGCCTACGTAACACCGGCACCAACGTAGCTGAAAATGGAATCAGACCAAGAATGGTAAAGTACGCGAGGAAGAAACCTGAAATACGCAATGCATAGTTGCCATTCAAGGTTTGATACACATCGTAGGCGACATCTTTATGCTCAGATTCTTCCAGCATATGCCACATCCACAAAGCACGGGTTTTGGCATCATCGGAGAAATAAAAATTCTGCTCATGCGCCATCATGTATTCTGCTAACACCGCGGTAAAATGCTCGATTCCGGCCATCAGCGAAAGTTTTAGCGGTTGTGGAAATTTCAGGAAGATATATTCAAAGAATTGCTCGCCCAGAAAACGGTACAGTTTTACCGGATAATCAAGCTCAACAATTGCATCATTAAATTCATTATGTAATTTTGAATGAATCGCCTCTTGACCAATCAAGGAAGTGACGCGTTGCTTTAAGATCGGATCTTTGAGTAAGTCACGATGATGGCGTGCTGTTTCAATCACCAGATCTTCGCCATAAGTTAAAAAGACTGACAGGGTGGCGAAAAAAATTGTGGCAAACTGATTATTCATATAGAAGGATAAATCAACTTTCTTCCCTTCAAATCCGATTGCCAAATGACGAATTGGAATCGTTTTTTTACTCGCAAAATCAATTTGCTCAGTGATGGGATTGGATTTAAACAAGCTTAAACCTTTCCTTAATGTGTTGCTAATCATGGCTACACCTATCTGGTTACTTGAGCGTCATTTGCCCTTTTACATTCTTTTCGTCTGGTTCATCTCTTTTCAACGTTCCCAACTGCTCGGGAAGTGTGAAAAAATATTCGGGAGATTTTTTTAAACCTGATCCTGGTACAAAACAACTGTAAACCGATCTTATGTTCGGATTCAATTCGGGTATTTTTAATCATTATTTATCGAAAATTCGCGCAGCATTATCAAAGAAAATTCGCGCTGATAAGATTATTGGTTTTTTACAATATTGTTATTTTAAATATAAATATTAATAACTTAAATAAAATATATAAATTAATTTTTTCTAAAAAATGTATACCCATTTTTTAAAAATACTAATTCATTACATCATGACCAATAAATATTAAAAAGTCGTAATTTTATTTGTTCGGATTATGGAGCTGGCTCTTTCATGCTCTTCCAGCTCATGTTAATCTGACGTTATGTTCGGATTTTAATAATAATACTTTATGGCTACACGTAAACCCCGTCAGTCTCGTTCCAAAGTGACTGTCGATACGATTATTGAAGCAGGTTTTATTGCAGTTGCCACTAACGGTACCAGCGGCACCACTACACGACACATTGCCGACATTGCAGGTGTCAGCGTCGGTTCACTGTATGAATATTTCAAGAATAAGGAAGAAATCTATGACGCCATGGCCAAAACCTTTGTCAAAGAGGTTCTGGATATGGTCAAAGAGCTGACGCCGATCATGATTGAACAAGAGCTGGAACCTTTATTCGAGATGATTTTTTATACTTTCCGGGACCTGCTCACCCGTGATGATGACCGTTATCTGATTTGCCTGCGCTATGCGACAGAGCTCAAATACGAAAAATATATCGGCCAGATCGAGATGGCGTTAATGGAAGTGCTGATGAAATACATGATTCGCCATCCGCGCTATTTAAAAGTGAACAATCTTAGTGTGACAGCGTATATCAGCATTAATAGCAGTATCTTTAATGTGGCACGCCACCTGATCTTGCCCAATCCTCAAATCAGCTTTGATGAGATGGTCAAAGGTTTAAGTACCATGATTATTAGCTATATTGAAGCAGAACTGGCAAAAGCAGGAAATTAAAAGCCAGCTTTCGCTGGCTTAGTTAAACTTTAGAATGGTCGTGCACCCGCCAAACTAACACGTTTCAATAAACGACGTTGCTCGGCAGGAAAGGCTGTACGCGAATGTAAGGTCAGTTGGTTATCCCAATAGACAATATCCCCAATTTCCCACTGATGTTCATAACGATATTGAGGTTGCACAATATGGGCTCTTAAGCGTTCGATCAATGCAGCACCCTTTTGATCGTCGTAGCCCACAACCTCAACTTCTGTCTGTGCATCCAGATAAATACCACGACGGCCACTTTCAGAATGCGTACGCACCAATGGATGCGGGAATGCTGCGCCTAATACAGGTTGATCAGAGAAGCGATATTTGGGAATCGGGCTTTTATCCTTTAAGCGTAAAAATGGATTATACGTAATCAGCTGCAGCCCCTCGATTTCATCTTTGGTTTCCTGATCAAGGTCTTCATAGGCCTGTACCGTATTATACCAACTGGTTGCGCCGCCATCTTTTGGCAGTTCAATTGCGTAAAGCAAGGATCCACTAGAAGGCTGTGGCGTCCAGTGATGGTCACTATGCGGGGTGAGTTCGCCATGACCGGTATAATCACCTTCTCCAACCGCATTGGATACGGGCACGATATCAGGTGGTGCATTGGTATCATTCCGCGTTGCCAATACAGGTACATCTGTTGGTGGACGGAAAATCCCGCCGAAGTAACTGGCAAAAGCAAGTAAGTCATTGTCTTGCAAGTCTTGCGCCTTGAAAACCAGAATTAAATGTTCATGCAATGCTTTTTTCAGCTTAAGAATCACTTCTCCACTTTGTGGCTTGCTGGCATCTAATCCAGTCACAATCGCTCCCAATGCACCTTCGATTGGTGTGATTTGCACGGTATCTAAACTATGTTTCTTGTATTCATGCCAACGCGGTGCATTTTCGATCGCGGCTGAAAGCTGTGTGAGTACGGTCATTTTGTTTCCTATAGATCATTCATTATATTTTTCAAAGCATCAAGCTTTATTCATGATTCCCCAATCACAAAAATTAGTGATTCAGTTAAATATATGCAAACCGTGAAATATAAGAACCAATATTTTTATATTAATTTATTTATTTTTATGATTATAAGATTCAGCTTACCTGGGATTACCAAGTAAACTGAAACTGATTAAAATCGTTAACAACAGGAATAACTAAATGATCTTCGACTGCATGACTAAAATCAGTCAAAATATCATTTCTAATCGCAGCAAGTCGGACATCTTCACGAACACGTGGGTGTGGCAAATGAACAGGAACAATCCGTTTGATTCGACCTGGATTCGGTTGCATCACCACAACACGATCACCGAGGAAAACCGCCTCTTCCACATCATGCGTCACGATAATCATGGTAATTTTTTCGGTTTGCCAGATCCGTTGTAATTCCTTTTGTAGATTGGCGCGTGTCAGTGCATCCAATGCGCCAAAAGGTTCATCTAGCAACAAAATTTTAGGTCGATTAATCAGACTTCTCGCAATCGCAACACGTTGACTCATTCCCCCTGAAAGCTGAGCTGGGTAAGCGTCTTTAAACTTAGTCAAACCGACCAATTCAATATGCTCATCAATCAACTTATTTTGTTCAGCGACCGTTAATTTACGATTTAACAATGCAACCCGAATGTTATCTTGTACATTCAACCAAGGAAATAATCGATGATCTTGAAAGACAATGCCTCGCTCTAGACTGGTACCTTGAATCGGTTGTCCATCGACCAAAATCTTACCTTCAAATTGGTCATCCAAGCCAACAAGTAAACGTAATAAAGTTGATTTTCCACAGCCACTACTGCCAACGATACTGACAAATTCCCCCGATTTAATCTCCAAAGAAATATCATCCAATACGGTTAAGGCATGCTCTTGATACTGTCCATACGATTTATTGAGATGATTAATTTTTACTGAACCAACATTTAATGATGTCATTTTAGCCCCCTAAAATAGAAATCAAAAATATAATAAGATCAATCTTTAATATATTTTCGATATGACTCTCTATAGTTTTGCCAAAGCAACTTCTGTAGACTTAATTAAAACAATGACTTCACTACCTAATTCTAAATTTAGATTTTTAACTGATCGTGTAGTAATCACTGAAGTAAAAACTCCCGCAGGTGTTTCTACATCCACCTCAGAAACCACACTTCCTTCAATAATCTCTTTAACCACACCACGAAATTGATTACGCACATTAATTTGAGGAATACTCATCTTTCACCACTTTGCATTTGTTTATTAAATTGTGTACCACCATATTAGAAAAATTATGAATATTTAAAACTATTATTTTTGAATATTTTTTGATTAAAAAAATATATTTATTTTCAATCATTGATTATTATTTTTTTAGCAAAGTGATTTCCGATCAATAAAAAGGTGAACTTATGTCACCTGATTATTTAATACAATTAACCCAATAATTCTTCCAACATAATATTGACTACTTTATCGTTTCCCACTAAGCCGTATTTGACCAATCGTGCTCGCACAATGTTACGACTAATTCCTAAAAGCTTTGCTGTTTGCACCTGATTTCGATGGCAATATTCATAAGCGATACGAATCGTGGCTTCCTCAATCAAGCGATCAAGATTTTCATTTTTCAAGGCATGGGAGGACTCAAATAAATTAAGAAGCGCATGCTGCAACATTTGTTTAGGCAATAAATCTGTTCTTGGAATGGTTTGCGTACTTTTTTCCAAGTCAGAAATTTGCCGTAAATTCAGGCTACTAGACAAGGAGGCAAAGCAAAAATCAGTAGGTTGAATTTGATGATTCTTGCAGACCAATAAAGCATGATGAATGGCATTTTCCAATTCTCGAATATTACCAGGATAGCCATAGGTCAATAATTTCTGAACTGCGCTTGGGCTCAGTGTCGCAATGGGATAACCCAAACGCTTGCAGTATTGGGCAATAAAAAAATTAGCCAACGGCAAAATATCGCCCGGACGTTCGGCCAATGGTGAAACCTTAAGCAGTGCCACATTCAGTCTATAAAATAAATCTTCGCGAAACTTGCCTGCTTGAACTGCCTCATCCAGATGGACATTGGTTGCAGCAATGACACGGACGTTCAGCTTAATTGGCTTGAGTGAACCGACGCGAACAATCTCACGCTCTTGCAAAACCCGTAATAATTTCACCTGCATCGCAGGAGATAAATCACCGACTTCATCCAAGAATAAAGTACCGTGATTGGCTGCTTCAAACCAACCCGCCTTGCTATTGATTGCACCAGTAAATGCACCTTTTTCATGTCCGAAAAGTTCACTTTCCGCCAATGATTCTGTAAACGCACCACAATTTACTGCCACAAAAGGACCTCGACTACGCTGGCTCATCATATGTACCTGACGGGCAACCAGTTCTTTCCCCGTCCCAGTATTGCCAATAATCAGGACGCTGGCCTCACTAGGTGCAATCTGTTCGATACGATCCAGCAAATCTCTTGATTTTTGATCTTCAAAAACCATTGCTGTGGCACGCTCAGTTCGCGTTAAAGTCTGATTTTGTGGATAAGTAATGAATGACATGCATTTACTTCCCTATTGTTCTAAAAGAGAAGTTATCTTGCATGACTATTTGCTTAAATAGAAATCAGTAATTCACCTTTGTTATTTCTATTTATTAAAATAGAAATAAACGCCAGTTAATCAAACCACAAAGATGATTTAATTTTGACTATATTCATTATATTGATTGCTATATATCTTTTTATAATCAATCTGATTTTGTTTTAACTGATCCTCTTCAATTAAATTATCTACCCATATTTTAAAATCATCATTTTTAAATTTTCCAGCAGTGCTTGGAATTCCCCACTGTGTCCAATATTTTAACATGGCATTATTTTCAGGACGTTTACGCTTTGCTAAAATCTGCTCGAAGCGTGCAATCACCTGATCTCTCGGTTGTTGTCTAGACCATTCAATCGCTTTGGCAATGCCTGTGACCACTTTACGTGTGGTATTCGGATGTTCAGCTATATAGCGATTTGCCATGACATAAGTTCCAGTTGTCAGATCGCCAACGAGATCATAATCACGATAAAGACGACGTACACCACCCCGTTCGATTGATGGGCCTGTCAATGGTGCTAAATCCACATGACCATTTCTTAGTGCTTGCTCTGAAGAACCTGGTGGCAAGACCACAAGCGTGACCTGATTGATTTCCTCAGGGGTGAGTCCTGCTTTTTTTAAGTACGTCTTGAGCATATATTCCACTTGTGCGCCCAGAATATTAGTGCCGACCTTTTTACCAATTAAGTCTCTGGCTGACTGAATAGGACTATTTTCAAGGACATAATAGCCAGCAAAAGGATCATCGAAAGTACCATAGGCAGCAATCACCACAGTGCCGGGCACGCCACTGGCGACCATTTTCACGGCGGAGCCTGCAAAACTTGGACTACTAATATCACTATCACCAGACAAAGCAGATTGAATGCCCTGCGGCCCGCCTGTAGAAACCCCCTGATAGCTCAATTTAATTGGCGCAAGATAACCCAAATCTTCGGCCAGTTCTAAGGGAGTAACGATGCCTGGCGAACCGAGGTATTTAAATTCTAAAGATTCCAGTCCATCCACTGTAGTCAGTTTCGATGCTGGTTTTGTACATCCTAACAAGATGAGTGACATTGTCACCATACAACTCAGATCAAATAAATGCTTTCCCCAGCCTTGCTTAAACATGTCAATGTACTCCTGACTAGCGTTCGATTTTCCAAGCGGTCAACCGTTTTTCGACCGCGAGCAGACTGTAGTTAAACAGCAAGCCAATGGTGGTAATACTAATGATGCCAAAGAACATTTCAGGGATCTGGAAGTTATATTGTGCATAGTTAATCAAATAACCCAGACCTGCTTTTGCTCCAACCATTTCAGCAGCAATCAGCATCAATACTGAAAAAGAGCCTGCCAAACGCACCCCCACAAAAATCGTTGGAATCGCTGCGGGTAAAATCACTTTACGGAATAACTGAATTGAGCTCAGTCCCATAGTTCGTGCGGACTTGATCAACAATGGATCGACATTACGAACACCACTAATCGTGTTCAGCAAAATTGGCCATGTGCAGGCATAGGTCACCAATGCAATTTTCGAGCTTTCACCAATCCCAAGAAAAAGAATAAACACGGGTAATAAAGCGAGTGCCGCCGTATTGCGGAACACTTCCAATAAAGGACTCAGGAATTCGGAAAAGCGTGTGTACCAACCAATTGCCAGCCCCAAAGGAATCGCGACAATGATCGCAAAAATAAAACCACTGAGAGAACGGATTAAACTGGCTTGCAAATGCGTCAACAGTTGTCCATTTTGAATCAAGCCCCAACCACTGAGCAACACGGTAGAAAATGCTGGCAAGAAAGCGGAATCGACCAAACCAATCCGCGGTACGATTTCCCAGATGGCTAAAAAGAGTAAAATCGCAGCTGATCGTTTAAAACCTGTAGAAAGCCAGCTTAGGTTGAGATCGGACTTAAAGGAACTCATCTTTGGCGAGGAAGAAATTGAACTGGACTGAATTGTTTTTGGAAACGTTAATGTCTCTTTTGTACTCGACATAATCACCTCTACTTCTTGTTAATCTTTAAAATACGTTGTGCTTAAGCGACCAATTGCTTCTGTTTTTCCTGCTCTTGGGCTTTTAATACTTCTTCACGTAACAAGCTCCAGATCTGATGACGCAGTTGGCTGAATTCTGGGCTGGAACGTACATCCTCCTGATCGCTTCTTAGCTCAGCAGGAACTTCAATCACCTGTTTGATTCGCCCTGGACGTGAGGTCATGATGGCAATGCGCTGCCCCAAATAAATGGCTTCATCAATACTATGCGTGATAAAAATGATGGTTTTCTGGGTCTGTTGCCAGATTTTGACCAATTCCGCCTGTAAGGTTTCACGAGTCTGTGCATCGAGTGCAGCAAAAGGTTCATCCATCAATAGGATGTCGGGGTCATAGGCCAGACTCCGTGCAATTGCGACCCGCTGCTTCATGCCACCGGAAAGTTCATTTGGATAATGATGTTCAAACTCCGCAAGCCCCACTAAATTTAAGAAGTACTTTGCCGTTTGATAACGCTGTTGTTTCTCAACACCTTTTGCATCCAAGCCAAACTCAATATTTTCTAGGGCCGTTAACCACGGAAATAAAGCGTACTGCTGGAAGACGATACCGCGATCCAACCCCGGTTTTTTAATCGCTTGCCCATCAATAGTGATTTGGCCTGAGCTTGGTGTGGTTAAACCAGCCAGAAGATCCAGCAAGGTTGATTTGCCGCATCCACTCGGACCAACAATGGCGACAAACTCACCTGTCTTCACGTCTAAAGACAGATTTTCAACCGCTACAAAATCTTCTGCTTGGACTTTTGCTCCTTTGACTTTTTTGGCAGCAAAAGACTTATAAACATTTTCAATTTTTAATTTTGTACTCATTGGCTATGCTCCTTACTGCGCTGATCGTCAGCTAGGTTTTTATTTTCACTTGCGTAGGGATTAAATTGGTTGGTGAATAAAGTATCTGCCTTGACCTGATTGGGTTTGAAGTCACCACGTTTTTCAAAGAGGTCAATCCAGCGTTGATATTGTGCTGCGTTTAACAACCCACCTTGGCTTACCACACCATAGCTGCGCCAGTACTGCATCAATACATCGCTTTCATTGCGTTTTCTTTTTTCAATAATGCTTTTAAAGCGGGCCAAGACTTGCTCACGAGGTGTGTGCTTGGTCCATTCCACGGCTTTGGCAACACCTGTGACAAATTGCTTGACCACTTCTGGATGCTGCTGAATAAATTTCTCGGTAAAGACATAACTGCCTGCGGTAAAGCTGCCATACAGATCCGTATCTGAGACCAGTTTTCTTAGACCACCGCGTTCCAAGGCCTTGTCTTGGAAAATAGAAACCAACGCTGCAGCATCCACCTGTCCTGCACGTAAGGCTTGTTCGGTATTGGTAGGCGGCAATACCACGAATTCAACCTGATTGATTTCATCATTACTTAAACCTTGGCGAGCTAAATAGTCTTTTAAGACAAATTCGTAATGTGCACCCAAAGTGTTTACTGCCACTTTTTTGCCAATCAAATCACGCGCTGAATGAATCTGACTATTATTCGGGACGTAATAGCCGACCCAGCTTTTATCGTCACTACCATAAGAGGCAACCACTGCTTTGATCTTAATCCCTGCCGCAGCAAGCTTAATGATTGCACCGTCAAAAGCAGTTGCCACATCTACATCGCCTGTGGTGAGTGCTTGTAAGTCCTGCGGCCCACCTTGCACACTGCCCACATATTTCAACTTTAAATCACCTAAATAACCCAAGTCTTCAGCCAGCTCAGGCAATGACACCACACTGGTTAAGGATTGATAGCGAAGTTCATGGACCTGATTGGCTGGAGTGTCAGATTGTTTACTACATGCGATAAGACTGAGCGTCATTAGACTTAAAACACTGAGCTGCCCAAGCGCTTTAAAACGACGTTTAAAAAACTGCCGAAAATTCTGTTGTTTCATTTTATTATTCTCCTAACGACGCCAAACCAAAATACGACGCTCAGCTAAATTGGCTAAGCTATTCCACGCCACACCGATAAAACCAATCACGATTAAGCCAAATACAATCAGACCAACATCTAACGCAGCACGTCCTCGAATCACGATATTGCCCAGTCCAACACCATAATTTGCCAACAGAAACTCTGCCCCGATGGTCGCCACCCAAGCGAAAATCAAACCGAGTTGTAAGCCCAAAAAGATTTGGCTGGCTGCCGCAGGTAAAATCAGTTTGCTCAAGGTCTGCCAAGCATTGAATTGATAGACTTTGGCAACTTCGTATTGATGCAATGGAATTTGTCTTACCCCATCGATGGTATGTAAGGCCACGGGATAAAAGACGGAAAGCACGATAAATAAGATTTTTGCACTATTGCCATAATCCAAAAAAGTGGTGATTAACGGTAACCAAGCAAACAAAGAAATTTGCCGCAACACATTAAAACTAGGTAAAAATAAATAATTGGCCCAGCGTGAGACGCCCACGACAATGCCAAAAGTAATGGCTAGAATGCTGCCCAAGACAAACCCCGTCAGATCACGGAACAAGCTTGCACCGAGACCTGTCCAAAACTCTTGCTGCTGAAATTGATGAATTGCAATCTGCACCACTTCAAATGGTGCTGGAATGAGTTTAGGATTGACCCAATTCAACTTGGATCCAATCGCCCACAATACAATGAAAGCAATCGGGAGCACCAAGCCGTAAACGTTTAAATAATTAAAATTAAATCTTGGTTTTGATGTAGACCTAATAGACATATTCAATCCCCCTTTAAAATGCACTGCGTTGCCAATGGCTAAACCAGCGTTCAACCCAGCCCAAAATATGATCTAAAACAAAACCAACAATCCCGATCACAATGACAGCCATAAAAATAATGTCAGGTTGGATCAGTTGCCGTCCCCACACGATGAGGTAACCAATTCCTTCACTACTGGCTAACAGTTCGACAAAAACCAGTGACAGCCACGCTTGCATAATCCCTTGGCGTAAACCACTGACAATATTTGGCAAAGCAGAAGGCAAAATGACACGGCGAAATCGCTGCCACGCACTAAAGCGATACACCTGCGAGACTTCTAATAAATGCGGAGGCACAGTCAAAACACTGCGATAGGTCGCAACGAGCACAGGAACAAATACCGCCAGTGAAATTGCTGCAATTTTTAGGCTTTCATCAATACCCAAAAAAATCATCAGTAATGGAATCCAGCCAATCACTGGAAATTGCGCAATCAGATTAAAAGTTGGATAAATAAACTTGTGTGCGATACGTGATAATCCGATGAGGAAACCCAAGAACAACCCGACGCTGCCCCCGACCAAAACACTCCAAGCAACTCGTTTTAGGCTAATCCATAAATTATCCTGTAACTCATGCGTATCAATCAGCTCCAACGTGGTTTGCCAAACTAAGGCTGGGCTAGGTAAAATTTGTTCAGGTAACCATTGCCTCTGAAAGGCATAATGCCAAACCGCCAATGCAATCGCAGGTAAAACCAAAGCTAATACAATACGAACTGCCCATAGGCCAATTTGCTTGAAATAAGGGGCTAAATTGATTCGCTGCCAAGTGTGTTCATTTTCTAATTGAGTTTCGATACTAC
The DNA here is from genome assembly GCF_014635545.1 of Acinetobacter courvalinii. Taxonomy (GTDB): domain Bacteria; phylum Pseudomonadota; class Gammaproteobacteria; order Pseudomonadales; family Moraxellaceae; genus Acinetobacter; species Acinetobacter courvalinii. The sequence goes on along the minus strand of NZ_BMDA01000001.1, from coordinate 803,842 downwards.
TCATTTTATTGACCCTCTATTTCTGAATACATTTCAATCTCTAGCGGCGGTGCTATAAAAACTTGTGTAAGTTGTTGAGAAAAACCGATCAGCCCGCCAAATAAAACCGCTGAAATAAGAAACATCGACTGTAAGCCCCAGTAATGACCCAACCAGCCTCCCACAATACTTCCCAATAACGCACCCGCTGGTCCTGCCATCGCGGTTAATCCTGAAACCTTTGCCATTCCCAAGCGTTCACCCACATTGGCAAACATGGTGAAATTGACGATATGCAGCATCGCGAGACCCAAGCCCAGAATCACAGCACCCACCCAAAGCAGCATGGAAATTTTAGGTATACCCAACATCACAGATGCCACCGCAACAAAAGCAAAACCCGTTTGATAAAAGCGTTTTATTCCCCATCGTGTCAGCAAAGCTCCCGTCGTAAATAAGGCTACGACAAACACAGCTCCCTGTAGCGTCACCAAACTGGCAGCAATCGTTTCACTCAAACCAAAATCCTTGATTGCAATAACAATAATAAAAAAGCCGTAGTACGCCATCACCGCATTGCTCGCCATTTCAATCAAACTGGTGCGACGTAAAGCCTGATCTTGCTTTAATAAAACCAATTGCTTGGCAATTACAGCAAGGCTAAATGCCTCGTCCCGCTCTGCCTGATTAATTTCAGTTGGGCCTGCACCAAAGGCCAAGGGTGCAAACAATATCGGTAAAACAAAAAGTCCAGCAATCCACCAAAACGCGCCTGAAAATCCCACCGCACTTACCAAGCTCACTGCCAGTAAAGGGCCAACCAGAAAGAATCCCATCATATGCGTGCCTCTAAACCATCCCGCCCGAGCCGCACCTATACTTTTTAAATGCTGCATATAGACTGTATTGAGTGAAACAAACCGCATCGGCATGCATAACCCAACCAAGAAAGTAGCTAAAATCAGAGACCAAACCGCTGGATAAAATGGCACGGTGACATACACCACCGCTGCGAGAAAACTCCCTACTACAAACATTGTCTTAGGTCCATAGCGTTGTACTAACAAGCCAATTGGCAATCCGATCAGCAAAATACCTAAACTCTGTACTGCGGCGATCAGTCCCATTTCAAATTCATTTGCGGCTAACTGCACTGCATATAAAGAAGTGACGATTTTCGCAATCCCAATGCCCAGGCCTGCACACAATGCCAAGCCAATAAAGCCCAATACAAAGTGCCCTTGACCCAATTCAACCTGAGCAACCGATTCCTGACGCATAGGTCATTCCTAAAATAGTGAACAAATAAACTGGCTTGCCAAAGGCATACACGCCCTTGGCCTAACCCAAATCACAATTACTTTTTACGGTTGCCGTTTACATCAAATTTTGGCCAGAAGTTTTCTAGTTTGAGTTCTTGAATCGCGGTATTGAGATACTTCGGTTCAATCCAAGAATCCACATCCACTGGACGGCGAATCAGTCTGTAATCAATTGATTGCTGAACCGATTTCTTTAAAGAATTCACCGCATAATCATCAAAATATGGTGAGTTACGATCTTTCAGCGAGTAATCATCCCAGTCTTTTTTATAGTCTAGATAAGGCACGCCACTTTGAGCCCATAACTTGTACTGGGTATCACGATTCTTTTCATCGGAGCTCCACACGTTATCTTTAATAAACGTGGTCACCACACGCTGCACAATTTGGGGGTATTTCTTCTCAAAATCCTCACTCACCCATGCCACCAATGGGCCATTCAGATTTGGATCTTTACGTACTTCTAAAATACGCTTTGCCACACCACGTGCTTCTAATGTCCATGGACTGGTAATCAAACCATCAATATCACCTGTCGACAGTGAGGTTTGAGCTGAATAAAAGTCCTGACTAATCACACGGAAATCTTTTTCAGTAAAACCATATTTCCGTAATAAGCGACCGAGGATCAATTGTTGGTTAGTCCCTTTAAACACAGAAATGGTTTTGCCTTTTAAATCCGCCAGGCTTTTCGCGCCTGAATCTGATGGCACTGCAAAATACACCGGTCCAAAACGCCCTGTCACAAATAACAGTTTGGATTTCAAACCTGTTGAACGTCCGACAATTGAAGGTAAATCACCATGCCCAATACCAAAATCGACCTTTTTATTGGCTAAAGCTTCATTTAGCGCGGGTCCCGCACCTGGAAAGAATGACCATTTCACCTTGATGCCGTCTTTGGCAAATTCTTTTTCCAAAATGCCGCGTAGATTGGCACTGGCATAAGCACTCCCCCCAACTTTGGGTTTTCCGCCTACGCCTGCACCGGGAACCCCCAGTCGAATTTCTGTGGGATTGGTTTCAGCAAAAACTGAGAAACTGGTAGCAACCAGCAAACCTGCCGCTGCCCCGATAAATAACTGTTTGGTTAAAAATTTCATTGTGTCATTACTCATATTGGAACATTAAAAGGTGTATTGGAATTGCGCTTGTACTTCCGAAAAGTCTTTTTGCGCAGCTGTCTCGTGGTCATAGCTCCAGCGATTCAGCCCTAATTGGAATTTTGTGGTTTGGGCGAAGAAGAAATTTAGACCTAAGGTATGAATATCGACTTTGCCTAGACCATGACCTGCAATACCAACGACATCTCCACCTTTGTTCGGGTTGTAACTGTCATAGCGATAGAAGCTCTGAATGGATTTCGGCCAGAAGTCATCAAACTTCGCGACGGATTTCACACTGTTATAAAATTGATCGCCAAAGGTATAAAATAGCGTTGCGGTATGCCCTTCAGACTTTACTTCTGAGGTTGAACCTGTCGCAGTTGCATAATCACTGAGTCCTTTGACATATTCATAAGTCACGCCAAACGGTGCATGGTTATAGTAGATATCGAAGCCCAGACGATCATTGCGACCGTTACCATCGAGAACATTACTGCCTGCGATGACGTTTTTACTGCCTTTGAGATAGGAAGCACCAAATTTCAACTCACGGAACCAACTGGCATAATCAACAGGTAAAGTGAAAGCCACCCGTCCGATATAATCTTTCTTGTCATTGTCATCGACTTTATTGGTGCCATTGCCATTGACCACACCCAAAGCATACTCAAATAACGGTGCTCGATAGTTTGATGAATAATCAACAAAGGGTTTTACATCACCACGAACTATCAGACCGGTCTGGCGATTGAATAGACCCAATTGCGCCAGTCCTGTTGCAACATTAATGGTTGGTCGTAAATCCTCTGGAGATTGTGGGTCTAAGCCAAAGGGAATCAATTGTTGCCCCAGCGTCACGTTTAAACGTGGGACTTCAGGGCCACCATTGGTTGAAGTAAAGTTATAGCGTAAAAAAGCATCAGCCAAGTTCAAATCACTGGCACTGCCTGCTGTACCCGTACGCTTGCCGTAGCTAAAAGACAATTGGTAATCTAAGTTTTTACCTTCCTTATAATCTCGATATAAATTTCCTCTTACCCCAAATAAAGCCGTAGGGATATCAAACGTATTACGACGTGGTGTAACAGGTGCAGGATTCCCAGCAGAGGTATCTCGACTTTGTGCTTGTGCGCGAACTTGTACCGTGCCATACAAGGTTGTATCTCGGGTTGATTTCACCGAAGTACGCTCATATTGGCGTGATTGATCATATTTATAGTTTTCTAAATCACTTCGGAAACCCGCCAGCTCACTTTGAGTGGCAAAACTATGCTCCGTACTTTCTTCCTGAGACTCTGCCGATGCATCGTCTTGGGCTGCAAGTTGCGTTGTCTCACTCAGCTCCGTTGAAGCTTGCTTCTTTTGCTTTAATGCATTGACCTGCTGCTGTAGAGCAGTCAATTGCGCCTGTAATTGCGCTAATGTTGTATCAATATCTTCTGCTGCTTGAGCTGTGCCGCTTCCCAAAAATGTTGCAATGCTCAAAGCAATCGATAAAGAGAGATCATGTTTTTTCACCAATAAAACCCCTAAAACTAAAACCATAAAATTTGAGTAAAAAAATCCTGTGTGTGACTGAATAAGCAATCACACTGAAAAAGATTCGAACTAAATGAATTAAAAAATGAGAGAGAAATTAACTTTCCATACAACAACGCAACATCTTCATCCTGTGCTCCTCAGCCTGCATAAAATCAATCTTTGATTTATATACTTTGATCTTTGCAAGCAGCATGCCAACTATTAAATAATTGTTTTTATTAATATTTGCAAAAATACACCTATTTCTCTCTGTTGAAGCACTGTTGATTTTCCAACACCCTGCTTATACCAAAACAGCATATTTCAAGGTTTTTATTTCTTATTTTTTGATATACCGACTCAGTGGCTTTGTTCTAAAAATAAAAAAGGACAGTTGGATTGACTCAACTGTCCTGAACAAAACGAAAATTGAATTGTAGGAGATAATCTATGCCTTAAGGTGCAGGATTAGGATGGGCTTGATGGATTTGCTCAATTCCCTGAATGACCTCATCAGCTAACTGTAGGTCAATACTCTCAATATTGGTTTTGAGCTGATTTAAATTGGTCGCCCCAATAATATTACTGGTGACAAAACGGCGACTATTTACATAAGCCAAAGCCAACTGAGCAGGATCTAAATCATATTGTTTAGCCAATGCGACATAACGACGAATTGCATCTTCAGATGCTTGACCTTTATAACGCGCAAAGCGTTCCCATAAGCTTAAACGTGCGCCTGCTGGTTGTGCGCCATCTAAGTATTTACCTGTCAAAGCACCAAAAGCCAAAGGTGAATAAGCCAGTAAACCTACCTGCTCTCGGATTGCAATTTCAGCATTGCCAATCTCAAAACTACGGTTCAATAAATTATAGGGATTTTGGATAGAAACGACCCGCGCTAAGCCCAATGATTCGGAATACTTTAAAAACTGACTCACGCCCCATGGTGTTTCATTGGATAAACCAATATGTCGAATCTTGCCTGCTTGAACGAGTTCAGACAAAACGGTCAAGGTTTCTAAAATTGGCACCGTGTCTTCATTTTCGACATGGGTATAGCCCAATTCACCAAAATGATTGGTACTGCGATCAGACCAATGAAGCTGATATAGATCAACATAGTCCGTCTGTAAACGTTTCAGACTATCATGTAACGCAGTTTCAATATTGGCTCGGTCTAACTTGGTTTGACCTGAACGAAAATGCGAGGCTTGGCTTAATTTCCCTGAACGACCTACCACTTTGGTTGCAATCAATACTTGGTCTCGTTTCTGTGACTGCTTTAACCATGTGCCAATATATTGTTCAGTTAAGCCTTGGGTCTCTGGTTTCGGTGGTACGGGGTACATTTCAGCCGTATCAATTAGATTTACGCCATGCTCCACAGCATAATCCAACTGCTCATGCGCTTCGGATTCAGAATTCTGCTCACCCCAAGTCATGGTACCTAGGGCGATAACACTAACATCAATATCAGTTTGACCTAATTTTCTATATTGCATTTTTCACTCAATTCAATTGTGATGACACAAGAGTGACGCTTAAAAGTCACTCTTGTTACTTTGATTCATGATTTAGTTTTAACATGATTTTAACTGGCTTTGTTTTTTTCAGTTTGTCGAGCAATGACATATTGATTTTCTGGGCGTGCCAAGCCTAGGTTTTCACGTAAAGTCGTGCCTTCATATTCGGTACGGAATAGGCCACGGCGTTGTAGCTCTGGCACAATCAATTCAACAAAATCGTTTAACCCAGTAGGTGTACTCGGTGGCAGAATATTGAAACCATCCGCGGCTTCATTTTCAAACCATTGTTGTAATTGATCAACAATCTGCTCAGGGGTACCAATCAGTTGCCAATGTCCACGTGCACCCGCCACCCATTCATACAGCTGACGGATACTGAAATTGTTTTTCTTGGCAATGTCTGCAATTAAAGCAGGACGACTCACCATGCCTTGACCTTCACCCAATTCAGGGAATGGGCCATCTAGATCATAGCCTGAAAAATCAAAGCCGCCACTTAAACCACTCAGTAAGGCAAGCCCTGCTTCTGGATGAATCAAATCCGTAAGCTGTTGGTATTTGGCATGCGCTTCTTCTTCAGTACGACCCACAAAGGCAGAAACGCCCGGCAAGATTAAAAGTTCATCGGCTGAACGCCCATATTTGGCCAAACGACTTTTTACATCACGGTAAAACTCTTGTGCATCTTCCAGCTTTTGATTGGCGGTAAAAATAACTTCGGCATAACGGGCTGCTAGATCACGTCCTGGCCCTGACTGCCCCGCTTGTACAATCACAGGATAACCTTGTGGTGTACGAGGCACATTCAAGGCACCTTTTACAGCGTAGTATTTACCTTTATGATTCGGGTTATGCACTTTCTCAGGATCATAAAACACACCTGATGCCTTATCATGAATAAAGGCATCATCTTCCCAGCTGTCCCACAGTTTTTTAATCAAATCGACATATTCCTGCGCACGCTCATAACGCTCAGCATGTGGAATCTGTTGCTCATAACCAAAATTGGCCGCAGCGGCTTCCGAAGCAGAGGTCACCACATTCCATCCTGCTCGACCATGGCTGAGATGGTCCAAAGAAGCAAATTTACGCGCCAATAAATACGGTTCTTCATAGGTGGTTGATGCAGTTGCAATAAAACCAATATGTTTGGTCACCGTTGATAAAGCTGCGAACAAGGTGACAGGTTCAAAGCCCGCTACTTTATCGCTATAGCCTGTTTTCTCAGCTTGTCCGAAATTAACGGCGAGACCATCTGCCAAGAAATAGGCATCAAATAAGCCTTTTTCAGCAAGTTGTACCTGCTCTTTAATAAAATCAAAATCCACTGCTTTGGTCGGTTGCGATTCAGGATGTCGCCATGCAGCGACATGTTGTCCAGTAGCTGGAATAAATGCACCTAATCGAATTTTTCTACTCATGTTTTGCTCCAAATTTGTTGTTAAACACAATTTATCTTTCACTGTGGTTAATACAAATTGAATGCCATGTTTTTTATTTATAAATATCAATCAATTAAAAATTATTAATTTTATCAATGTTTCAGCAACAGCACGATTCTGTTGAGCAGGTGGTGCTAAATCAACACCTCTTCTTTTATTCATAGCAGATATTTATGAGCATAGTCGAACACTAACAATCGGCTAAATCACTTAGATTAAACGTGAACAGGCAGATAAATCGTAAACACACTATTATGAGCAGGATTGCTATATTCAATGCGACCATCATGCGCAATTACAATCGCATGGACAACCGCCAGCCCCAGTCCTGTTCCTCCAAACTCTTTATTTCTGGACTGTTCCAGTCTAAAGAACGGATTGAATAAATGTTGCTGATATTGTGCTGCGATACCCGGACCTGCATCGGCCACCTGCAAAATCCAGTTTTGAGCATCTTTTGTCAAAGAAATGTTGAGTTTTCCGGCATTGGCATAACGGATTGCATTATCAATCAGGGCCATTAATACCTGCTCGATACGACGACGGTCACAATGCACCTGTATAGCAGGAATCTCAAGTACGGGTTCGATCTGTGCCTGTTGTAAACGCTGTTCAAACAGTTTTAATACTTTTTCAGTCAGTGCTTTAAAATCAACCATTTCATAATTTAATCTGAGTTGCTGGTTTTCAATCAGACTCAAGGTTCGCAGGTCTTCGACCAGATGAGATAAGCCTTCCACCTGACTGAGCAGGCTTTTGAATAAGGCTTCATCCGGTTTAAACACACCATCCAGAATACCTTGTAAACGGCCCTGCAAAATGGTGATCGGTGTTCGCAGCTCATGCGCGATGGCAGCATTCCAGACCAGTGCATTTTCAACCGAACTTTCCAGCTTCTGCGCCATGTTATTAAAATTATGCATCAGTTCTGCAATTTCAGTGGAATGAATGTGACGGTCATCTGCTCGCGCAGAAAGATTTCCCTGACTGATCTGCTTGGCCGCTTCGGCAAGAAAATTAATGGGTTTAATAAAGCGCTGAGCCAGATGCATGCCGATAATGATGGAAATGACCCCACCACAAAAAATCACTGTAGATAGCCAAATCCAGTCGACAAAATGAAATTCGGTCCAATCTTCCTGCAAGGAACTTAAAGTGATCCAACCCACATCAATCGCATAGTTATAAATAAAATAGCCAAGCAAAATAGAAAACAGCGTCACGCTTAAGTTCACGATACTTAATGCGATAAACAACTGTTTACTAATACCTGACTTATTCTTCATTGGATTTTTCCAATCAATTAACCTAACTTTTTCATATGATACGCTGATTTTTTTAGTGATTTACACACTTTTTCCACACTTTAAAGATCATTGCTCCTCAAACCTTTCCAAAAATAGCAGCATCAAAATTTTATTGATGTGACCGAAATGCATAAATCAAAACTCAACCTACGCAAGAAAATAGGCTTCTTTCTTTTGGCCATTGTCATCGCTTACTGGATTGCCTTTCCAATCGTTCCATTCTTAGACATCCCACATAAAGCATTGATCATGACAGCAATGGCAATTGGTGGTGAAATCCTGTTATTGATCGTTATTGCACTATTAGGCAAAGAATATTGGGACAGAATCAAGACTGGATTTAAACGACTGTTTTCATCGTTTAAATCGCATAAGAAGAAATCTGATGATTTGAATTAAAAAAACCGTACACAGTCAAAATATGCTCACTGCGCAGGATGGTCCAGCCGATAGCCGACTCCGCGCACATTGATCAGCATATTTTGCAAACCGTGTTCTTCCAGTTTCTTCCTTAATTTACTGACATGACTGTCTACCGTCCGTTCCAGCGCATCACTGTCAGGCAAGCAATGATTCATCAGCTCCCCGCGGGTAAAAACTTTATAAGGCTGATCGATCATCAGCAGCAGGATCTTATACTCGGTCAAGGTGAGATTGAGCATGATTTTTTTGTCCTGCTGACGGATATAGACGCTGTGTAAATCCGAGTGAATCTCAATATTCTTATAAAGCAGATTTCTATTTTGTGCCTGCTGATTTTGTTGAGCCCTTCTCAGCACGGCTTGCACACGTGCCACCACCTCATTCGGATTGAACGGTTTGACCACAAAATCATCTGCACCAATGCGCAGGGCCATGACTTTATCAATATCCTGATCCAATGCGGTCAGCATAATGACGGGCGTTTGGGCTTTCTGGCGGATTTTGCTCAGCACTTCCCAGCCATTGAGCTCAGGTAATTTAATATCCAGCAAGATCAGGTCAATCGGCTGCGATGCATGGATTTCAATGGCTTGCTTGCCATTCATGGCGCGGAGTACCTGCATACCTTCACGTTTTAAGTAATGCTCAATAATATCGCCAATATCATACTCATCTTCTACGACGAGAATCTGCTTATCACGGCAATCAAAAGAAAATGAGGCTTCAAACATGAATCAGTCACCGGATAATTTCAATCTCTTTGCATGATACGCCGATTTATCTCCGGATCTCCACACTTTTTCCACACTTCACCGATGGTCGTTACACACAGCGCGAAAATAATAGCAGCATCAAGAACTCCCAAGGTTTGGACAGCATGCAAAAGCAGCTCTTACTTCCATTATTTTTATCCATCGGATTTATACTGCAAGGTTGTGGTTCCGAGCAGGCAAAACCCGCTGAAACACCGCCGGCCAAAGTCAGCATTTTAAATATCCAACCGCAATCGGTGGGCTTTAGCGAGAACCTGCCGGCACGTGTCCAGGCGTTCCGGACGGCAGAAATCCGTCCTCAGGTGGGCGGCATTATTGAAAAAGTCTTGTTCCGACAAGGCAGTGAAGTCAAAGCAGGACAAGCACTTTATAAAATTAATGCCGAAACCTTTCAGGCCGATGTAAACAGCAACAAAGCCTCGCTGAACAAGGCCGAAGCTGAGGTAACACGTTTAAAAGTGCAGCTGGAACGCTATGAACAACTATTGCCAAGTAACGCAATCAGTAAGCAGGAGGTCAGTAATGCCCAAGCTGAATACCGTCAGGCCTTGGCTGATGTCGCCCAGATGAAAGCGCTCCTCACCCGTCAGAATCTGAACCTGCAATATGCCACAGTGCGTGCCCCGATTTCGGGACGTATTGGACAGTCATTTGTGACCGAAGGTGCTTTGGTCAGCCAAGGTGATGCCAATACCATGGCAACCGTACAGCAAATTGATAAAGTCTATGTCGATGTAAAACAGTCGATTGGTGAATACGAACGTTTACAGGCCGCGCTACAAAGTGGCGAGTTGTCTGCCAATAATGAAAAAACTGTACGTATCTCCAATAGTCACGGACAAGCGTATAACGTCACGGCAAAAATGCTATTTGAAGACATTAATGTGGATCCTGAAACCGGAGATGTGACCATCCGGATCGAAGTTCAGAATCCTGAAAGAAAATTGCTACCCGGCATGTATGTCCGTGTCAATATTGACCGTGCTTCTATCCCGCAAGCATTATTAATCCCGGCACAAGCGGTACAACGCAATATCAATGGTGAACCGCAAGTTTATGTACTCAATAACAAAGGTGCAGCAGAGATACGTCCAATTGAACTGGGACAGCCCTATGACCAGTTTTATATCGCCAATAAAGGTTTAAAAGCAGGCGAGAAAGTGATTGTAGAAGGTATTGACCGTATCCAGCCGAATCAAAAACTTGAGATTAGCAACTGGAAAGTCCCAGCAGCACAGGGAGCTCAATGATGATGTCACAATTCTTCATTCGCCGCCCTGTATTTGCATGGGTGATTGCGATTTTCATTATATTGTTTGGGCTACTGAGTATTCCGAAACTCCCGATTGCCCGCTTTCCAAGCGTGGCGCCGCCTCAAGTCAATATTAGTGCCACTTATCCCGGCGCGACACCCAAGACCATCAATGACAGTGTGGTCACCCTGATTGAGCGGGAATTATCCGGCGTAAAAAACCTGCTGTATTACAGCTCAACCACAGATACCTCGGGTACCGCAGAGATTTCGGCGACCTTTAAACCCGGTACAGATGTTGAAATGGCACAGGTAGATGTTCAGAACAAGATCAAAGCCGTTGAAGCGCGTCTTCCCCAAGTGGTTCGCCAACAGGGTTTACAGGTCGAAGCCTCTTCATCAGGCTTCCTGATGCTGGTCGGAATCAACTCGCCCAAAGGACAATATTCAGAAGTTGACCTGAGTGACTATCTGGTCCGTAATGTGGTGGAAGAACTGAAACGTGTTGAAGGCGTGGGTAAGGTTCAATCCTTCGGTGCTGAAAAAGCCATGCGTATTTGGGTTGACCCAAACAAACTGGTGTCTTATGGCCTATCCATCAGTGATGTCAACAATGCGATTCGCGAGAACAATGTCGAGATTGCCCCTGGCCGACTCGGTGATCTCCCTGCGTTAAAAGGCCAATTGATTACCGTGCCCTTGTCTGCTGAAGGCCAGCTCGGTGATGTTGAACAATTTAAGAATATCAGTCTTAAAAGTAAAACAAGCGGCAGTGTCATCAGACTGTCGGATGTTGCCAAGGTTGAGATGGGGTCGCAAGCCTATAACTTTGCAATTTTAGAAAATGGTCAACCCGCAACAGCGGCTGCAATCCAGCTCAGTCCGGGTGCCAATGCAGTGAAAACAGCCGAAGGGGTCAGAGCCAAGATTGAAGAATTAAAACTCAACCTGCCTGAAGGTATGCAGTTCAGTATTCCTTATGACACGGCACCCTTTGTTAAAATTTCAATCGAAAAAGTGATTCATACTTTACTGGAAGCCATGGTACTGGTTTTCATCGTGATGTATCTGTTCTTGCACAATGTGCGTTATACCCTGATTCCGGCAATTGTTGCCCCCATTGCCCTGCTGGGTACCTTTGCAGTCATGCTCATGGCTGGCTTCTCGATTAACGTACTGACCATGTTTGGTATGGTGTTGGCCATTGGTATTATTGTCGATGATGCAATTGTGGTAGTGGAAAACGTCGAACGGATTATGGCAACTGAAGGGCTTCCACCCAAAGAAGCCACATCCAAGGCCATGAAGGAAATCACCAGTCCAATTATCGGGATTACCCTGGTCTTGGCTGCAGTATTCTTACCCATGGCCTTTGCCAGTGGTTCGGTCGGCATCATCTATCAACAGTTTACCCTAACCATGTCCGTATCGATTCTGTTCTCGGCATTATTGGCATTGATCCTGACCCCTGCGCTCTGTGCCACCATCCTGAAACCGATTGATGGGCATCATCAAAAGAAAGGTTTCTTTGCCTGGTTTGACCGTAGCTTCGATAAAGTCACCAAAAAGTATGAATTGATCCTGCTGAAAGTGATCAAGCATAGTCTTCCAATGATGGCGATCTTTGTGGTGATTACCGGTCTCACCTTTGCAGGCATGAAGTACTGGCCAACTGCCTTTATGCCAGAAGAAGATCAGGGCTGGTTTCTGACCACCTTCCAGTTACCTTCTGATGCCACAGCTGAAAGAACCCGAGCTGTAATCAACGAATTTGAAAACAGTTTAAAAGACAATCCGAACGTGGAAAGCAATACCACCATTATGGGCTGGGGCTTTAGTGGCGCAGGCCAAAACGTGGGAATGGCGTTTACCACACTCAAAGATTTTAAAGAGCGGACTTCAAGTGCCAGCGAAATGACCAATGCGGTCAATGCAACCATGGCACATAGTAAAGAAGGTGCAACCATGGCGGTGCTTCCACCGGCCATTGATGAGCTGGGGACTTTTGCCGGTTTCAGCTTACGCTTACAAGACCGTGGCAATTTAGGCATGCCAGCACTCCTGGCTGCACAAGACCAGCTCATGGAAATGGCCGCCAAGAACAAAAAGTTCTATATGGTCTGGAATGAGGGCTTACCACAGGGCGACAATATTTCTTTAAAAATTGACCGTGCAAAATTGAATGTTCTCGGTGTGAAGTTCTCCGATGTTTCCGACATCATTTCAACCTCAATGGGATCAATGTACATCAATGACTTCCCTAATCAGGGACGTATGCAACAAGTGATTGTACAGGTTGAAGCCAAATCACGGATGCAATTAAAAGATATTTTAAACCTGAAAGTGATGGGCTCAAATGGACAGTTGGTATCTCTCTCCGAAGTGGTCACACCACAATGGAATAAAGCACCACAGCAATATAACCGCTATAACGGTCGCCCATCGTTGAGTATTGCCGGTATTCCGAACTTTGATACCTCATCGGGCGATGCCATGCGTGAAATGGAAAACCTGATTGCCAAATTACCAAAAGGCATTGGTTATGAATGGACCGGTATATCCTTACAGGAAAAGCAATCTGAATCTCAGATGGCATTCTTGCTGGCCCTCTCCATGCTGGTGGTGTTTCTGGTACTTGCGGCACTTTATGAAAGTTGGGCCATTCCGCTTTCAGTGATGCTAGTGGTGCCTTTGGGGATCTTTGGTGCCGTGATTGCAATTATGTCACGCGGACTGATGAACGATGTGTTCTTTAAAATTGGCCTGATTACCCTTATTGGTTTATCCGCCAAGAACGCCATTTTGATCGTCGAATTTGCCAAGATGCTGAAAGAAGAAGGCATGAGTTTAATTGAGGCCACAGTTGCCGCAGCCAAACTGCGTTTACGTCCGATTTTGATGACATCACTGGCCTTTACCTGTGGGGTGATTCCCTTGGTGATCGCTTCTGGTGCCAGTTCAGAAACACAGCATGCCTTAGGGACAGGTGTGTTTGGCGGCATGATTTCCGCGACGATTCTGGCAATCTTCTTTGTACCCGTGTTCTTCATTTTTATTCTGGGCGCAGTTGAAAAGCTATTTTCTCCGAAACAGAAAAATCCCTCTTAAATGACATTGAGCAGAGGAAATCGATTGATTTCCTCTGACTCCTCCTCTGTATTTATCCTCATCTTATTTGGAGAAGACCATGTCTAAAGCGACTGTCTTATCTCGTGGCTTACTAGTGTCTACGCTTTCAATTGCCCTAACGGCATGTATGAATCTGCAGGCACCTCAACCGGTAATTCAATCCAATATTCCACAAAATTTTTCTCAAACCACAACTGGAAATTCAATTGCCAATCAGGGTTATCAACAATTTTTTTCTGATTCACGTTTGTTACAAGTGATTGAAATCAGTTTAAATCATAACCGTGATTTACGTACTGCAACACTTAATATTCAGCGTGCGCAACAGCAATATCAGATCAGTAAAAATGAGCAGCTGTCTACCATTGGAGCAAATGGTAGTGCGGTACGACAGGTGAATCCATCTGTAAATCCAAACAATCCCTATTCAACTTTTCAAGTCGGACTAGGGATGACGGCTTATGAGCTGGATTTTTGGGGCCGTGTACAAAGTTTAAAAGATGCAGCACTGAATCATTACCTTGCCACCCAGAGTGCCAGAGATGCGACTCAGATTAGTCTGGTGAGTCAAGTCAGCCAGGCTTGGTTGAATTATGCCTTTGCCCAGGCCAATTTAAACTTAGCTGAACAAACCTTAAAAGCCCAGCTTGATTCCTTTAACCTCAACAAGAAACGTTTTGATGTCGGAATTGATAGTGAAGTCCCGTTACGACAGGCACAGATATCGGTTGAAACAGCTCAAAATGATGTTGCTGCCTATAAAACTCAAGTGTCACAAGCACAAAACCTACTGGATCTGTTGGCTGGTCAAGCGCTTCCTCAAAATCTTCTGCCCCATCAAGCCGTAAAAACCATTAGTGCTGAAAGTCGCTTTGCAACGGGCTTAAGCAGTGATTTACTGAATAACCGTCCAGACCTAAAAGCTGCTGAATATCAACTCCGTGCTGCTGGAGCCAATATTGGTGTAGCAAAAGCACGTATGTTCCCCACCATTAGTCTGACAGGATCAGCTGGCTATGCATCGGCAGATCTAAAAGATTTATTTAAATCAGGAGGCTTCTCCTGGTCAGTTGGACCAAGTATTGATCTTCCAATCTTTGACTGGGGAACGCGTAAAGCTAATATTAAAATTTCTGAAACTGAGCAAAAAATTGCTGTTTCCGACTATGAAAAAGCCATTCAATCCGCTTTTCGTGAAGTGAATGATGCTCTTGCCGCCCGTGCTCATATTGATGAGCGTTTGAGTGCACAACGCCGTTTGGTTGCTGCAACCGATACCACCTATAAATTATCCACGGCTCGCTTTAGAGCAGGCATTGACAGTTACCTGACCGTACTGGATGCGCAACGTTCTGCTTATGCCGCCCAACAAGGCTTGCTCATGCTGGAACAAACCAAGTTGAATAACCAGATCGAGCTTTATAAAGCCTTAGGCGGCGGATTGTCTCAACCAGCAGCTTAGAATTGTATCTTTTACACCCGATTTCTGGTTAAGACATCTTGCAGCTTTCTTGTATGGAATTAAATATGTTGTTTTAACTAGAGATCGTTTCTCGTAAATTGCGATATTGCTTTGGGGTCTGATTTGCCCAGCGTTTGAATGCACGAGTAAAATGGGTAACATCGGAGTAACCCAATTTTTCTGAAATAGAGGAAATACTATATTCATGATGATTCAGTAATTTTTTGGCATATCGCTCTCGAACTTGATCCATGAGCATCTGAAAAGTGGTTCCCTCTTTTGCCAATTGACGCTGTAACGTTCGCTCAGTCAGATGCAGCTTATCTGCAACCTCTTTCATTTTGAAAAAACCTTCCACCTCATCAAAAAGCAATTCACGCACCAAAGCCGTGAGTGGATGTTTCTCACCACGTTTAGCCACCAACTTATTCAAATCATGTTTACATTGTTCTCGCGCCAAACGTGCAGCTAAGGGGTCTGCCATAATCAGCGGCAGTGCCAAGTAACTTTCAGGGAAAATCAGTCGGTTATGGTCTTGATTAAAACTGATCTCACAAGGCAATAACTCTTGAACTTGCTGTAAAAATGCAGGTTCAACATAATTCAGCTCGGCCTTAATCTTTAATTTAGTTCCAGTAATGGCATTGGACATCTGCGCAAAGCCCACCATCAGAAAGGTCATGCCGACAATCCCCATCTTAAAATTTGTCATCGGCTGGTCTAAATAAAGTGAAGCCAGTCCATTTTCAACTTCAAGACGCGGTTTTAATGCAGGACAACGCAGACCAATAAACTGCTCCATGACATTCAGTGCTTCACCAAGATTTTGTGAAACCATGGCGGCCAGACCAACTGAGCCATGGCATGACACGGTCATTTGTAATCCGAGATAGACGCCCAACGCAGGTTCATGGGTGAGTTCAACCGCTCGATTCAATAAATTATTGAAGATATCAAAATCTAAATACCAAAACGGTTCTGAAAGTTGCTCGACGCCAACGCCACTTCCTTCCAGTAATTGCTCGGGAGAAATATTTAATTTTTGTACCACATCGGCCATCAGACTGACGTAGGTTCCGGGTAAAGATGGATTCACAAGCGTTATCTCATCAATGTTTCATACAGAATGTCGTAAAATGGTCAAAACTGTCATTTCAAGAACTATGACACATATCGGTGATTCGGCATAGTACCAACAACAAAATTGTCGCATTTTTATCCAGCTCGATTCTGGATACTAATTGAAGGAAGTTGGTGAGATATGAAAGCTCTGGTTACCGGTGGTGCTGGTTTTATTGGTTCGCATATTGTACGAACACTGCTCAATGAAAATTATGAAGTTCGAGTATTACATCTGCCTCAGGAAAAACTAAGTAATCTTGAAGGTCTGGATGTTGAACTGATTGCAGGTGATATTACCGACCCAATCAAAATGGATAAAGCTGTTGAAGGCTGTGATTTAGTCTTTCATACCGCTGCGATCTACGCCTTATGGCTGCCAAAACCAGAGTTGATGCGCAAGGTCAATGTAGAAGGCACGCGTATTGTGCTCAATGCCGCGAAAAAAGCCGGGATTAAACGGGTGGTTTATACCAGCACAGGTGCATGTTTTGCAGGCCAACCCAAAGGCATTCAGGCCACAGAACAAAGCCCTTTTGCTTTAGGTGCAACAGGTGATGCTTATGTATTGACCAAATTTGAAGCACACCAAATCGCCTTACAGTTTGCAGCAGGCGGTCTAGATGTGGTGATCGTTTGTCCAACAGGCCCAATTGGTCCCCAAGATATCGCGCCAACGCCAACAGGAAAATTACTGTTAACAATTGCCCAGATGCCAGCGCTCGCTGTGCCAGCTGCGATCAACAATATGATTGATGTCAGAGATGTTGCCAAAGGCCATGTGCTTGCTGCAGAAAAAGGCATAGCAGGTGAAACCTATATTCTGGGAAATAGAGATCTGG
Organism: Acinetobacter courvalinii; assembly: GCF_014635545.1. Lineage (GTDB taxonomy): Bacteria > Pseudomonadota > Gammaproteobacteria > Pseudomonadales > Moraxellaceae > Acinetobacter > Acinetobacter courvalinii. The sequence goes on along the minus strand of NZ_BMDA01000001.1, from coordinate 786,636 downwards.
ATGGTGTTGCCATGGCGAAAACTGTTCATCATTTATTGGGCATTTGGCGACCGGTGATAACCATTCCCAACCTGATTGAAGGTGTTTCCTCCCAACTAGCAGGACATGCCGCGTTATGGGTGACCCAGCATATTACCCACAAAGCACCTTTGGTCACACCATCAGCAGCAAAAATCGGGCAATTAGGCACCTCTTTTAATTGCGCCAAAGCGGTACAGCAATTGGGTTTACCACAAACGCCCGTCGAGATTGCTGTCCGAGATTCACTGCAATGGTTTGCGGCCAATGGTTATATCCAGTCCCGCAGCTTAATCAAAAAAATTGAAGCGATTTCAATCTGAGCCAAACAGACAGGAGTCGAACGATGAATAAGTTTATTGATCATCAGATTATTGCCCGTAAAGTACATTTTGATTTTTCCCAAACACCTCGCCATTGGGTTCCCAATGATGTATTGGCGACTCATGTACTCAACAGCATGCATGTGTTATTGCCTGCTGTTGAGCACTGGTTCTGTCGTCTTGCCAATAAAACCTTGCCTTATGTCAACGACAAAAATCTGAAAGCCGATATCCGTGGATTTATTGCTCAGGAAGCAGCCCATGCCAATGCACACAAGGGCGCTGAAATTTATTTCCAGACCCATGGTATCGACCCGACACCTTTTAAACATTTTTTAGAGTGGATGTTTAAAGATGGTTTTATGGGCGATACCCCGTTTGGAATTTATGGACCTTTTAAACGCTATTCGAAACAGTGGCTTGCCTTTCGTATGGGCATCATTGCCGGTTTGGAACATTATTTTTGCTTCTTCGGCACTTGGGTGCTAGATGCCGAAGGTCTCGAACATGCCGACCCTGCGATGCTGGATATTGTACGTTGGCATGGTGCCGAAGAAGTTGAACATCGTACTGTTGGTTATGATGCTTATCGTGCACTGGCTGGTGATCATCTCAAAGGCTATTTAGGTCGCCAACTCAGTATGAGCTTCGCCTTTATTGCAATGGTCGGGTTCTGGTTAGGTGCATCTGTGTATCTGTGTAAGTTGGACAATACCCCTGAAGCAAAACGAATTTCCCGCAAGAATCCATTGGCGTTGATTTGGGCGTTTCAGCAAACCGCAAAGCAGAAAAAAAGCCTCCCCGATCTAGTGATGATTCTGACCGCACTGAAAGGCTGGAGTAAATTTAACTATCATCCGGAACATGATGGTGATGTGAAAAAGGCGCTGGCTTATATCGCGAATTCCCCTGCTGCCCAACAAGTTGCCGAAGCCTATGCTCAAGCACTCGCAGCCAAAATGAATCGCTGAGGCCGTTATGAAAAGTGATCAACTCATTCTGCAACGTGACCGATTAAGCTTGCAGGCCAATCTGTATGGTCATCCTGCTCATCCTCTAGTGGTGTTGCTACATGGCTTTCCAGATACACCGCATTGCTGGGACAAGCTTTACCCGATTCTGGTCGATGCAGGCTATCAGGTTCTCGTCCCTTGGTTACGGGGTTATACACTCGATTCGGTAAGCAGCAATGCTCACTATGGCTTGGCCTCTGCAACTGCTGACTTAAAAGCTTGGTTAGAAATGCTCGGTGTTCAAAAATTTCATCTGGTGGGACATGACTGGGGAGCAGCCATCGCCATGTGCTATGCCAGTCAATATACGGCCTCGCTGTATAGTGTGAGCTTGCTGGCCGTTCCTCCGATTCCTGCCATGCAGAATATTTTGACCAATTTAAAATATTTTCCAAAGCAACTCTATTTATCTTCTTATATGTTGCTGATGCAATCGCATTTTGCCAAAACCTTGCTCTCGCAAAATCAGGCTGAATTTGTTGCGAAAATCTGGAAAAAATGGTCACCCACATGGCAATTTACACAAGCAGATTTTGCAGCCACGCGTGAGGCTTTTAGCCAGCCGCAAATCGCATGGGCAGCCACGCGCTACTACCGTAGCTTATTTGCAGTTCATCATTCTATCAACTTAAAGGCCAACCGAGATTTACTCCGCCCAATCCAGCTTCCCACATTGGCTTTGGCTGGATTGGATGATGGCTGCATGAGTATTCCATTACATCGAGCTTTGGCCCAATCCAGACATTTTCCTCAAGGCTTACGCAGTATTTATTTACCCAATTGTGGGCATTTCTTACAGGCAGAGCAACCGCAGCGTGTTGCTGAGTTACTGCTTGAGCATTTTCAACAGACCGCCGTCTAAATACTAATTTGAACCTTTTTGTTTAGGTATATATCTATTTCATACCAGGATTTTCCAATGAATAAAGCAGTTAAACCATCCAAACCCACCCAACTGGTTGATGTATTGATTATTGGTGCAGGACCCTCTGGACTGAGTACCTGTATAAAGTTAAAGGAGCAAGGCATTCACAATGTCGTGATTGTGGATATGGCCAACCGTATTGGCGGTACATGGGCACTGAATGATTACCCAGGCCTGTTTTGTGATGTTCCAAGTGAAATGTATTCGCTGGGCTTTGCACCTAATCCTAATTGGTCACGTACATACGCCCCGCAGGCTGAAATTCGCCAATATTTAGAAGATGTGGCACATCAGTTTAATATTGTTCCCCAGATTCGGCTTGGTACTGAAGTAATCGAGGCTCAATGGGATAGCGTACTGAATCGCTGGATAATCAGCACAGCGGATGGTAAAAGCTACAGTGCGAAATTTTTTGTTCCTGCTACAGGCTTCATTGGCGAAGCCAAAATGCCCAGCTTTCCTGGACAAGAGCAATTCAAAGGCACCATGTTCCATTCCGGCAAATGGAACCATGAGTACGATTTAACCGGTAAACGTGTTGCCGTGATCGGTAGCGGTGCATCAGCAATTCAATTCTTACCTGCAATTCAGCCAAAAGTTGGGCATTTATACAGTTTTCAACGTACCCCATCTTGGGTACTACCTAAACCTGATTTTGCTGTACCAAATATTGTGAAAACGGTTTTCAAAAAAGCACCATTGTTAGAGAAAATCATTCGTGAAGGCGCCTTGTGGAGTTTAGAGCCCTCACTTCCTGTATTTATGAACATCAAGATCATGGAAAAGCTGCAAGCTCTGGGTAAACTCAATATCAATCTGAGTATCAAAGACCCTGAAATGCGCCAGGCAGTTACTCCTACACATACCTTGGGATGCAAACGCCCGATGTTTTCCAATAACTGGTATGCCGCGCTGGTGAAACCCAATGTATCTGTGCTGTTCCAAGGCCTTTCACATATCACTGAGCGTGGTGTTGTCGGTGAAGATGGCAAAGAAATTCAGGTAGATGCGATTATTTTTGGTACAGGTTATGCGGTCGCTGAGCCTGCGATTTATAAAATAATTAAAGGGGTTGAAGGTCGCAGCCTGAGTGATACATGGCAACGTCAACCACGCGCCTATATGGGGATGTCGATTTATGGTTTTCCGAATATGTTTATGATGCTCGGTCCTAATTCGCAAAATACAGTCGGCTCAGTGATGTGGACGGCAGAACAACAATCCATCTATATTTCCAAAGCCATTAAACTCATGCAACAACGACGTATCGACTACATTGAAGTGAAAGAAGCCGTGCAAAAACAATTTAATGCCCGCATCGATAAACGTCTGGCGAAAATGCCAGTCAGAGCTGATATCTGTAAGAGCTATTATTTAGATGACGCCGGTCGTAATCATATCATCTGGCCTGAATTTGGTTTTGTGATTAAACACAAACTGCACCATGTGAATCTGAAGGACTACCGTATCGAAAGTAAAGTGATTAAAGTAGTCGCCTAAGTCTGTTATCAGGGCTGACGTATGCAAGCATCAGCCTTTATAGTAGATGGGTTTAAATGAGAAAATAATTACTTCACTATGTTCACACTTTCGATTACCCCAAGATTCTATGAAACCGATGCTTTCGGGCATATCAACAATACCGTGATCACAGGCTGGTTTGAAACCGCACGCGAACCCGTTTTCCGTCTGTTTAATCCGGGTATGGAAATCAAAAATCTGCCTTTGATTCTGGCGCGTGTTGAAGTCGATTTTGTTGCCCAGATCTATTACGGTGCTGACATCGAAATCAAAACATGGATTGAACATATCGGTAATTCTTCATTCGTAGTCGCCCATGAAGCTTGGCAAAATGATCATTGCGTTGCCCGTGGCAAGGCTGTTCAGGTGTATTTTGATTTCAGCACACAAAAATCAGGGCGTATTCCCGATCAATTCCGTGAACAGTTACAACAATATCTGATCAGCCAATAAAAATTTCCCGCTGAAATAAGCTGATTTATTTCAGCGGATTCAACTTATTCGCCTAAATCTTCGAGAAAATCAAAGGTCGGCACAAAAAATAAGCTGCCTGAAACAGGTGTACTGAAATCTAGTAAGCGGTCGACATGTCCGGTTTCTTTACCCAAGAACATATTCTCAAGCATGGTTTTGGTGATATTAAAAGAACGGGAATAGCCAATAAAGAAGGTGCCATATTCCCCTTCAGTTGGATTGGAAAATGGCATATTGGCTCTTAAGATTTTAAGTTCATTGCCGTCAGCATCATGTGCCTTACTCGCCACATTATGTGCACTTTGCGGTTTCACATCATCACCCAGCTCGACATCATCATATTTCTTGCGTCCAATGACTTTTTCCTGTTCTTCAGTGCTTAGTCCCTTCCACATCTCCATGTTATGCAGGTATTTTTGGATAAATACATAACTGCCACCCAGGAACTCGGCATCTTCTTGGCCGACATAGGCAATCTCTTTGGCAATTTCATGTTCAGGATTTTCTGTCCCATCGACAAAACCAAGAATGGCACGACCATCAAAATATCTAAACCCTTTGGTTTCACTAATTGGATAGGTATCTTGTTTTAATTGCTCATGCAAAATTGAGGCAAGTTCATAGCAAATCGCCATCTGGTTGGCACGGATATGAAAGAATAAATCGCCTGTTGTCGCTACCGCGGTATGTCTTGGCCCTTTGATCTCTTGAAATGGTGCCAGCTCTTTCGGTTTATTTAAATCAGGGAACAGCAAATCCCAGGCATTTGAGCCAACTCCCACCGAAGCACTGAAATTACTATTCGGAAAACGATTGGTCAGACTACGTACCAATGCAGAAAAATTAGCGAGAAAATCGATAATCCCTGAATGATCAGGATTAGTATTGATGCCAAGTACGATAAATAAAGCATTTTCACCTGAAAGATTATTGATCACAGGCTGAGGTCTTAAAGGTATATTCATAATATTTGGGAATAAAAAAACTTAATGCTCATATCCTACACATTTTTTTAGATTTATTCTGTATATAACACAAAGCTCTCACCCCGACAAAAACTGGCCAAACTAAGGTTTAATTGCTTGGCCATTTCAATCGCCATACTGGTTGGCGCAGAAATGGTCGCCAATAAGGCAATATTGTATTGTGCACATTTGCGAATCAGTTCATAACTGGCACGACTGGTCATCACCACAAAGCCCTCGGCAACATTCAGCTTTTGCTCTGCCAAATGACCAAGTAGTTTATCCAAGGCATTATGCCTGCCGACATCTTCAAAGAGCGCCACGATTTTCCCCTGAACCACCCACGCGGCAGCATGCGCGCCACCAGTGAGTTCAGTAATTTTTTGTCGGGCTTTCAATTGAGCAATGGCATTTGGAATTTGCTTGAGCCACAAGGGCGAAACCTTGCTGCTCACCAATGGCAGGTCAACATAAAATTGCTTTAAGCTCTCTATCCCGCATAAACCACAGCCAGTCCGACCCACCATCATTCGGCGATGTTCCTTAAACGCCATAAATGCACGAGAAGAAATCGTCATATCAATCTCAACCCCTAATGCCGTATGACGAAGCTCAAGAGAATACAACTCGTTTAGACTGTGCAATATCCCTTCCGAGAGACTAAACCCCTTGGCAAATACCTCTAGGTCTGATGGCGTTGCCATCATCACGGCATGAGAGATGCCATTATAAATCAGTGCTACAGGATACTCCTGAACAATATAATCCATTTCATTTTCAGAATGATCCTGATGGAAACGATGCACTGGCACCGTTTCATAGCCGCGTGTTTTTGTATCCACAATTGACCTCTTAACTTCAGTGCAACTAAACGCCACCGACGCGCTCATTGGCGTGTTCAGGATCAACTGCAACCGCTAAGTTAAAATGCTCAGGCGCCTGACCTGCATGCAGGATTACAGGGATACTTTTTGATGCTGGAATTTTGGCATATTTATCATGACTGCCCAAAGCCACCAGCGGATTGGTCTCTGGATAATAGGCGGCCAGACTACCTTGCGGAATGTTATAAGGTACGATGCGGAAACTATGGACAATCCGTTTAACCCCATCCGAGAAGACGCTTTCGATATCAACCCATTGATCAGCTACAAAGCCTGCTGCATCAATATCCGCCTGATTCATAAACAGCACACGGCGTTGCCCGAATACGCCCCGATAACGGTCATCCAGACCATATAAAGTGGTATTGTACTGGTCATGCGAACGTGTGGTCATCAAGGTATACACCTGTTGCTCACTATAGGCGGCGGCATACTGATTTTCTTTATCTTCATACACCTCGGACAATGGTGTAATCAAGAACTGTGCTTTGCCACTTGGCGTGTTCCAGACATGCTGATTGGCTGGATGCTCTAAATGGAAACCACTCGGTTGATAAACCCGCTGGTTAAAATCATGGAATTCGTCAAATACCTCGGCAATCGAATCACGAATACGGTCATAACTTTCAATATACCAGCGCCATTTCACCTTACTGTCGGGTAACGCGGCTTCCGCCATACGCGCCACGATATCGGGTTCAGACAAGATATTTTCAGAGATCGGTGGATTACGCCCTGCCGAAAGATGTACGTTCGACATTGAATCTTCTACCGAAATCGCTTGAGCTCCATGCACCTGCATATCCACTTCGGTACGCCCCAGACATGGCAACATCAGGGCGTCCTGACCACACACCAGATGGCTACGATTCAGCTTGGTGGTAATGTTGACGGTTAAATTACAACGGCATAAAGCTTCTTGGGTATAAGGTGTATCTGGTGTTGCGACCGCAAAGTTACCCCCCAAACCAATAAAGACTTTGACATCACCTTCATACATTGCCTTGATGGTATCGACCACGCCAAAACCATGTTTACGCGGTGACTTGATACCAAATACACGATCAATACTGTCGAGTAGCTTATCACTTGGGTTTTCATTGATACCCATGGTACGGTCGCCCTGCACATTACTATGCCCACGCACTGGACATAGCCCCGAACCCGGTCGTCCGATATGGCCGCGTGCCAGCATCAGATTCGCCAGCATATGAATATTGGCAGTGCCGTGACGATGCTGGGTAATCCCCATACCCCAACAGAAAATAGCCGTTTTTGCATCGAGATACATCTGGGCAATGGATTGTAAATGTTCAGGTGAAAGTCCGGTGTGCTTGTGAATTTCTGGCCATTCAGTCCGGTCAATTTCCGCCAGCATCTCATCGAAGCCGATGGTATTCATTTCGATAAAACTGCGGTCGAAAACGCTATGCTGTCCTTTGGCAAGAGCTTGTTTATCCCATTCCAGTAAATGCTTCATCACCCCGAACATCAGCGCGTAATCACCGCCAATTTTGGGCTGGAAGTAATAGCGGCTGATCGGGGTACTGCCATTGGTCATCATTTCCAAAGGAGCTTGCGGATCTTGAAAGCGCTCCAAACCACGTTCTTTAATCGGATTAATCGCAACGATGTTACCCCCGCGTCTTGAGACCTCTCTCAGGGTGGCCAGCATCCGCGGATGATTAGTGCCGGGGTTATGCCCAAAACTAAAGATGGCATCTGCCTGATCAAAGTCATCCAGAATAACCGTTCCTTTACCTAAGCCAATGGCATCTTTCAAGCCCACACTGGTGGTTTCATGACACATATTGGAACAGTCTGGAAAGTTATTGGTACCAAAGCTTCTGACGAACAGCTGATATAAAAAAGCCGCTTCATTACTGGCTCGTCCCGAGGTATAGAATGCCGCCTGATCAGGATGGTCTAAGGCTTGTAAATGTTTGGTAATCAGCTGAAATGCATCATCCCAAGAAATCGGCACATATTTATCCGTAACAGGATCGTAGCGCATCGGGTCGGTTAAACGCCCTAAGTCTTCAAGATAAAAATCACTCTGCTCGGCTAACCAGCTGACCGTATGCTGGGCAAAAAACTCTGGTGTCACCGTTTTACTGGTGGCTTCAAAAGCAACGGCTTTGGCACCGTTCTCGCAAAAGTTAAAGGCATGGGCATCTTTTTTCTCTGGCCATGCACAACCGGGACAGTCAAAACCGGTCGGCTGATTGATATTGAGTAAAGTAATCGAACCTTTTTTAAGGATATCCTGACGTTTGAGATTGCGTGCCACACTCAATAATGCGCCCCATCCGCCAGCGGGCTGGGTATATGGCTCAATTCTCGCGTAGCCATTATTTTCTTGTTTATGAATTGTTTGTTCTGAATGATCCATTACATCGCCCTCAGCTGAGCTATTTTCATTTCTTACTGCTCTAGTAAGTAACATGAATCTGCTGATTTTTCTATTCCAGATTTGTCTTATTCTCTGATCGTGAGACTGGCCAGTGCTATCCTGCTAGACAACGAATTAAACAAAAAGGTATTGGCACCGCTGGCTTGCCTCTAAGATGGATCAAGATTGAACTCAGGTATGTATTGGGTTGAGCAAATTACTTATTGGCTGAACTGAGTTGCTGTGCTTCAGTGGTATTATCCTTTTGCTGCGACGGCATATAATCGGGTTGATTACTGACTGCCAGAAAGAAAAACACCAGAAATAAACAGCCGAGCAAAATACTGATACCCACTGCTAAATAGGGAAATTTGGATTGCTGTTGCGACATGAGGTCTGCTCCTGTTCAAAGATTAAGAAATGTTTAACCTTGTTTATATCGTGGACAAAACTTTAAAACTGGCACCATTTTGAATCCGGGTCTGCATATATTCAGCATAGACCGACAACTTCTCGAAAATATGTTCGGAATAAAACATATCTTCAATCAGATGCGCAGCCTGCTGTTCGGTGAACTGGCCAATATTTGCCACCAATCCGGCATTCAGACTGGAAAATAAGGTACAAATTCCTTTATGGAATTCATCTTTATTCTTAAACAACAGTTGGCGCATATTGATCATGTCATGATTCACTTGAGGTACATCCTGATCGCTCTCAATCACCGTAATTCTGACCTGTAGATAATCTTGCAATATTTTGAGCTGATGCATATCGATCGGCAGATGAGTCACCAGAAAAATATGGGAAATATCTGTTCTGCACAGGGCTTTCACCAAACTCCGAAAAAGAAAATCCTGCTCATTTTTCGGATCATGCACCAGCTCTATATAAAGTTTTAAGCTATCAAGCACCTCTTCGATCTTGAGATGAATACTTTTCTCTGCCTGATAATATTGATTTAAAACGGTCAATACAGCAGCGGTGATGGGCGTGGTATAAATCACTGGCTGATTTAGATTGGCAATAATAAATGGCGCAAACACATAAGCCAGATGACCCTCATTTTCTGCAATGGGGGCCTGGGCAATGTAGGTGACTTTTTCTTTAGAAAAATCTCTAAGCACCTTGCCTCTTAACAAGGTTGCTTCAAGATTGACATATTCAAGTTGTAACTGTTCTTGTACTGATTGCGATGGTGCCTTGCCCTGAAAAAGCTGGGGCAATGCATTAAGCTCTGGGGTTATAAACATAATTAAACGCCATTCAGTCCGAAGTAAGGTCAGATAAACGACTTACAATGCTTGATCATTATTTAACACACTGTATCGTTGTGTATGCTATTTTGAATGAGCATCTTGATACTGAATAGCTACAGAATTTTGCTAAAAAAATATAACAGATTACTTAGCTCAAGCTTATCTGTTATAAAAAAACAAGAAGAAATTGTACCTACTCATATACAGCAGAACACGGGATGATGAATAAAACTTAAAAGGCTTTTAAATCCAACTAGAACAGTCATAAGGTTCTATGTATTTTCAGTCGTTTAAGTCCGTTCTTTCACATTTTCCTAGCGACTGCTTTACTCGTCTGTTATAGGAGAGGATATATGGATCTCGGTTTTACTGCCTTAGAATTAGCCCGAATACAGTTCGCCTTTACTGTTTCATTTCACATTATCTTTCCTGCCACCTCGATTGGTCTGGCCTGTTTTCTGGCCATGCTGGAGTGGAAATGGCTTCGTACCCAAAACCCGATTTATAAGGATCTGTTCAAGTTCTGGATCAAGATCTTTGCAGTTGCCTTCGGTATGGGCGTGGTTTCCGGTGTGGTGATGAGCTATCAGTTCGGAACCAACTGGAGTGAATTTTCCCGAATCGCAGGGAGCGTAACCGGCCCCTTACTGACCTATGAAGTACTGAGTGCTTTCTTCCTCGAAGCGGGCTTCCTCGGCATCATGCTGTTCGGTTGGGGAAGGGTCAGTCCCAAGGCACACTTTTTTGCCACCTTGATGGTTGCCATCGGCACCTGTATTTCCATGTTCTGGATCCTGTCCTCCAATAGCTGGATGCAAACCCCGCAAGGATTTAGCATTGAAAACGGGATCGTGATTCCTACCGACTGGTGGGCGATTGTTTTCAATCCATCCTTCCCTTATCGCTTGGCGCATATGGCGGCGGCGGCATTTTTAGTCTCGTCACTTCTCGTGGTGGGTACTGCCGCATGGCATTTAATTAAAGGCCGTCGCGATGAACTGGTCAAAAAATCATTTTCAATGGGTCTGTGGATGGTTCTAGTCACTTCATGTCTGCAAGTGGTGATTGGTGACAATCATGGTTTAAATACCTTAAAGCACCAGCCCGCCAAACTGGCAGCCATTGAAGGACACTGGGAAACCAACCATAACGAATCCATGCCACTCTTGCTTTTCGCCATTCCAGACATGGACAAAGAGGAAAATCTGTATGAAATCGGAATTCCACACCTCGGCAGCCTGATCCTGACCCACTCGCTGGATGGAAAAGTCACAGGTTTAAAAGACTTTGCAGCTGAAGACCGTCCCAATGCCACCATTGTGTTCTGGAGTTTCCGCGTCATGGTCGGTCTGGGCATGCTGATGGTACTGCTTTCACTGGTTGCTTTATGGCTGCGTAAAACCGGCAAACTGTATGGCACTTCATGGTTTCACAAATTTGCTTTCGTCATGGGACCGGCAGGTTATATCGCCCTGCTTGCAGGCTGGGTCACCACTGAAGTCGGACGCCAGCCCTGGGTGATTTATGGCGTGATGCGGACCAAAGATGGTCTGTCGCAGACCGTTACCGCCGATCAGGTCGGCATCAGTCTGATTATTTTTGTCGGGGTCTATACCATCGTTTTTGGTAGCGGTATTTACTATATGCTGAAACTGCTGAAAAAAGGTCCTGAATTTATTGATGCCATTGAACATGAACCCGCAGGTCCGGGACATTTCAAAACACCGATGCGCCCACTGAGTGCTGTTGATGAAAGTATTGACGGGCAAGATCAAAGTAAGGAGAAACGCCATGATTGATTTATCTCTGATCTGGGTCGGTATTATTGGTCTGGGCGTACTGATCTATGTGGTGCTGGACGGTTTTGATCTCGGCATTGGCATCCTGTTCCCCTTTATTAAAAACCGTGAAGAGCGCGATGTGATGATGAATACTGTCGCGCCGGTCTGGGATGGCAATGAAACCTGGATGGTGCTTGGTGGTGCAGGCTTATTTGCTGCTTTTCCACTGGTCTATTCCACCGTGCTTTCTGCCCTGTATATGCCAATTACCTTGATGGTGATTGCATTAATTTTCCGTGGTGTCGCCTTTGAATTCCGCTTTAAGGCCAATCGTACCAAGCATTTATGGGATCTGGCCTTTATCTGGGGCTCGGTCTTGTCCAGCTTCTTTCAGGGCGTGATTCTCGGAGCATATATTCAGGGAATCCAGACGACCAACGGGATTTTCTCAGGCTCGGGTCTGGACTGGCTAACCCCTTTCGCACTGTTTACCGGACTGGGTGTGGTGGCCATGTATGCAGCACTGGGTTGTGGCTGGCTGATTATGAAAACAGATCACGAATTACAGGACCAGATGTATCGGTTAATGCCGAAGCTGATCATCCTGTTATTTGTAGTGTTTGCCGGGGTCAGTCTTTATACCCCGCTGACTCACCCTGAAATTGCAGCACGTTGGTTTGCCTTGCCAAATCTGCTGTATTTTAGTCCTGTACCGGTTTTGGTGTTGCTCTTTACTGCCTTAATTTTAAAAGCCTGTCAAAAGCGTCAGGATCTTAAGCCATTTATCTACACCCTGGCACTGGTGTTTTTGGCCTTCACCGGTTTTGTCATTAGTTTATGGCCGCATATTATTCCGCCATCGGTTACGATCTGGGAGGCAGCAGCCCCTGCTTCGAGTCAGAAATTTGCACTGGTCGGTGCGGTGATTCTTATTCCGATCATCATTGCCTATACCATCCTTTCCTACTGGGTGTTTAGAGATAAGGTCCGTGTCGGTGATGCAGGTTATCACTAAGGAGGAAGGTTGCATGAAAATAAAATCTCAGCATTTAAGTTCAACGCAATGGTTTATAATCTTATGGTTACTTGGATTTTTTGCACTCGCCATAATTGCTGGTCTATTTAGACTACTATTGATGTTTGCTTATTAGAACTAGGAATGGAGCAGCTTTTTTAACAAGGCTGCTCTGTTTATTCGGATCAGCCCTATTTTATGTATAAATCAGAACAGTTAGCGCATAACCTGAAACTTCTCATTGAAAACGGGACATGGAAGCCTCATACCAAACTGCCATCTTTACGTGAACAGGTCCAGCGCTCAGGCTTTAGTCTCATTACTGTCATGAATGCGTATCAGGAACTAGAAGCACAAGGCCTGATTTATTCCAAAGAAAAATCAGGGTATTTTGTCGCTGAGCACAATCATATCCAGATTCCGCAAGCCTATTCAGTGGTGTCTTTAAATCCGAAGATTGAAATTAACTCGCTGGTATTTAAATATCTTAAATCAATTCAATCCAAACATATCAGTCCATTAGGCTCTGCTTTTCCAGACAGTCAGTTGCTCTATCCCCCCAAACTGATTCAGATCATGGGGCAACTTTCCCGTAATCGGCAGAGTTATGATCAAACCACCAATCTGCCACCGGGCAATTTAGCGCTCAGAAAACTGATCGCGCAACGCTATTGCATGCAAGGCATCCCCACGGATGCAGATGACATTGTGATTACATCTGGCGGCTTGGAAGCCCTGAATCTTTCGCTGCAAGCGATTACGCAACCAGGCGATTATATTTTGTTGCAGCAAACCATTTTTTATGGAGCCTGGCAGGCTGCAGAGCGTTTAGGACTCAAGGTGATCACCATTCCTGAGCATCCGCAACATGGCTTTGATATAGAAGCTTTTGAACAGGTCATTAAAAATTATCCGATTAAAGTGTGTTGGTTTATGCTCAATGCACATAACCCGATCGGATTTACGGTCAGCGAGGAAATTAAATATAAGATTGCCAAACTATTGCATGAGCATCAAATCCATTTAATCGAAGATGATGTCTATGAAGAACTGTTTTATGGCAATCAAAAACCTTTGCCGATGAAGTATTTTGACCAGCAAAATCTGGTGCTGCACTGCTCTTCTTTTTCCAAAACCCTAGGTTCAGGTTTCCGTATGGGCTGGGTTTATGCAGGCAAATTTTCCGAGCATATTCAGCATCTACAGTTAATGAGCACCATTTCAGCCAATGCGCTGATCCAGAATGCACTGGTTGAGTTTCTCTCTCACCATCATTATGAAAAGCACCTCAGAACGCTCAGACGTGCTTTGGAGAAGAATAAAAAGCAGTTCTTTCAATATCTCAAGCAGCATTTACCTAAAGGCTGTAAGGTCTATAATTATCCGAGTGGCTATTTTCTCTGGATTCAATTGCCCGATAAAGTCAGCAGTATGAAAATCTATGAACAATTGATCCAGCAACAGGTCGGCGTTGCTCCCAGTCCTTTATTTAATGTATTGCCTTCACATCAACATTTTATCCGTATGAACTGCTCTTTTGAATGGACGGAACAGATTGAACATGCTGTCGTGCAATTTATCAATGCCATTCAAAAAGAAGTACTCATCTAATTAAATTTCGGGAAAGCATTTTTGAATAATAAATTATGAAAATCTTTTCCAGTTCCATAGAAATAAAAAAACGACCTTAAAACATGCGTCTTAAGGTCGTTTCAAAAGCACAGCTCAATTAGCCTGGGAAGATACCACGCTCTTTACGTGCTTTTAAGATACGCTCACAACCCAAGATAAAGGCCGCTGTACGTAAAGTACATTCTTTTTCGCTTGATTTATGCCATACATCGTTAATGGCTTGAATCATTAGCTTGTCGAGTCTTTCGTTAATTTCTTCTTCAGACCAGAAGTAGCTCGACATATCCTGAACCCATTCGAAGTAAGATACGGTTACACCACCCGCATTACAGATTACGTCAGGAACAACCGTGATACCACGTTCAACCAGGATATCATCTGCTTCTGGATAAGTCGGGCCGTTCGCACCTTCAAGAACCAGTTTTGCCGATAAGTTTTTCGCACGTTCAACCGTGATCTGGCTTTCTAAAGCAGCAGGGATCAGGATATCCATGTCTACTGTCCAGAACTCTTCATCGCTGATGACCTGAGCACCTTCAAAACCACCCACACCTTGATGAGTTTCCATGTAGGTTTTTAATGCAGCTAGATCAATCCCTTCAGGATTATAAATCGTACCGGTATGATCCTGAATGGTCACGATTTTAGATTTTGAATCACCGAATAGATATGCAGCTTCACTACCCACGTTACCAAAACCTTGAACCGCAATTTTAGCGCCTTCTAAAGGTAATTTGATTTTTTCAGCAACTTGCTGACCTGTGATAAATACACCACGGCCTGTTGCCTTGATACGACCCAGCGAACCGCCTAGGTGAACCGGTTTACCCGTTACCACACCTGTTACCGTATGACCTTGACCAGATGAATAGGTATCCATGATCCAGCCCATCACGTTTGGATTCGTCCCTACGTCAGGTGCAGGAATATCTTTTTGTGGGCCAATAATATGGCTGATTTCACTGGTATAACGGCGTGTTAAGCGTTCTAATTCACGTGGAGAAAGCTGACGCGGATCGACACGGATACCACCTTTTGCACCGCCGAATGGTAAATTCACCACCGCAGTCTTAATTGTCATCCATGCTGAAAGAGCCATTACTTCATTTAAATCTACATCTGGGTGATAGCGAATACCGCCTTTACCCGGACCACGTGACAAGTTGTGTTGTACACGATAACCTTCAAAATGACGGATAGTGCCATCGTCCATAACAATTGGCACGTCAACGATCAAAGCACGTTTTGGGCGCTTTAATGTATCCACATAACCTTCTAGACCTTCTAGATATGGAGCAACACGCTCGATCTGTTCAAGATAGGTTGCCCATGGACCGTCATTTTGAGAGACATAAGATAAATTAGACATGTTTTAACCTTTTGATGAATTCACATGATCCATCAATCAAATATGTAGTTAAAAATTATATAAGCGGCTAATTTGGCAGTTCTACTGTCCAAATCAAACCGTGGATTACATTCCGCCACATCAAAAACTTTAATCTTTCCGGTTTCCTTAATGGCCTCTAGTAATGGGTCAAAGACTGATAAATCAATTCCTTTTACCGCAGGTGCACTTACACCTGGAGCAATGCTAGCACTAAATACATCAAGATCAACTGTAATATACAAATAGTCAACTTTTCCGATAAAAGCATCGATTTTTTCGAGTAAAATTTCAACGTTTTTCGGTTGTAATTCAAAGTCGTAGATATAACTGCAATTTAGTCGATCTGCCGTTTCAAAAAGGACTCGAGTATTTGAGTGTTTTGCCACCCCGATACACAGATAATGAAATTCTTGCTGATGCTGTTCAGACAGTCTTGCTGCATTTAGAAAAGGCGTACCTGAGGTGACATGTTCCGCTTCACGCAAGTCAAAATGTGCATCAAAATTGATGATACCGATTTTCTTATCCGGCTCATGATTTTGCAGGTATTGAAACAGACCTGAAAAGCTACCAAAAGCCACTTCATGACCACCGCCTAAAACAATCGGTTTCATGCCCTGTTTTAGACTACGTTCTACCTGATCGGCCAGTTCAGCCTGTGCCTGTTCCAGTTTGCCATTGTCACATAGCACTGTGCCCAGATCTGCAATTGTCACCGCTTGATGGACAGGCAAGTTTGCCAATTGTGCCCGAATCATATCCGGGGCATCGGCTGCACCTAAACGGCCTTTATTGCGTTTCACCCCTTCATCGGAACTAAAACCGATCAAAGCGAATGACGCGTGCTGCTGCGTATTGACCACCTGATGGAGACGTAAATGTGCTTCACCGTCACCATCGTGTCGTCCTTGCCATTTAAATGAGTGATTCATTATCAATACCACGTTTTAAAAATAAGCCTAGGCTTAGATCGAAATTTCATTGCCATGCTGAATGATGCGTTTTGGCAAATCGCCCCCTAACCAGTAAACGATTTCTGAAGGATGCTCGATGTCCCAGGCAACAAAATCTGCCACTTTGCCCTGCTCCAGACTGCCATGCGTGTCTTGCAAACCCAATGCATGTGCTGCATGAAGCGTTACCGCAGCTAAAGTCTGTTCAGGGGTTAAACGGAATAAGGTACTGCCCATATTCATCATTAAACGCAAAGATAAAGCTGGCGATGTACCCGGATTTAAATCACTGGACAAGGCAATCCGCACACCATGTTGCTGCAAACTCTGCAACGGCGGATACTGGGTTTCTCTCAAGAAATAAAATGCGCCTGGCAATAACACTGCAACCGTCCCCGCAGCAGCCATGGCTTTCACATCCTCTTCTGTCATAAATTCCAGATGATCTGCCGACAAAGCCTGATAACGCGCGGCCAAACTTGAGCCACCGAGCGAAGAAAGCTGTTCTGCATGCAGCTTGATTGGCAAATTTAAAGACTGGGCTGTTTTAAAAACACGCTCAACCTGAGCAGGAGAAAATGCCAGATATTCACAAAAGGCATCGACTGCATCAACCAGACCTTCCTGATGCAATTTTGGCAGCATGTCATTACAGATATGCTCAATATACGCATCGCTTTGATCCTGATATTCAGGCGGCAAAGCATGCGCTGCCAGGCAAGTACTGCGAACCGTCATCGGCAGAGTTTCTGCAATCTGACGAATCACACGCAGCATTTTGCGTTCGTTGGCGTAATCCAGACCGTAACCTGATTTAATCTCAATGGTGGTGACCCCATCTTTGAGCAGGCAACGAACGCGCTTCAGTGCTGATGCAAGCAACTGTTGTTCACTTGCTTCACGCGTGGCACGAACCGTACTGGCAATTCCACCACCACTCGCCGCGATCTCGGCATAACTGACACCTTGTAAGCGTTTTTCAAACTCAACACTACGGTTGCCGCCAAATACACTATGGGTATGACAATCAATTAAGCCGGGAGTCACCCACGCGCCATTCAAATCAATAGTTTCGGAATAAGCATCGGCAGGAACATCGTCAAAGGTTCCAATCCAGTGGATGTGCTGCCCCGAAGTGACCATTGCAGCATGTTCGATACTGGAATATTGCCCATTTTGCATGGTGGCAATATGACAGTTTTTCCAAAGCTTTTTCATTCACATTTCCTCTCACTGCTCAGGTAGGATAAGTACCTGAGCAGTTTGATCTTTAGCTTTCCATTTCGATATTTTGTTGCAAGCTTGCGCTTTCTTTTACCGTATCTTTCTTCGGCTTCACCCAGATGCTATACGCAATCCAGAGTAGAACTAACCAGGTTGCACCGACATAAATTGCAGGTCGTGAGTCCGGGAAATACCCCATCATGGCTAAAATAAACAGCATGAACGCAATTGCAAATGCAGGGGCATACGGCCAGCCAATGACTGGGAAATCCAGTGCCTTGATTTCTTCTTTCGATAATTTACGACGCATCGCAACCTGAGAAAGTAGAATCATCAGCCAGACCCAAACGGTTGCAAAAGTCGCGATTGAAGCAATAATGATGAAGACATTTTCAGGAATCAGATAGTTCAGCAAAACACCAATTAATAACACGCCTGCCATCACCACCACGGTCATCCAAGGCACACCGTTTTTCGAAATTTTCTGGAATACTTTTGGCGCTTGTCCACGGTTTGACATTCCGTACAGCATACGTCCTGCACCAAACACATCACTATTGATGGCAGATACAGCCGCTGTAATGACCACAATATTCAGAACGGTTGCTGCTGATCCAATGCCCAGATTTTCAAAAATCTGTACGAATGGACTGCCCTGACTACCAATCTGGTTCCACGGGAAAATCGACATCAATACAAAAATCGTTAGGACATAGAACAACAGGATACGTACCGGCACGGCATTAATCGCTTTTGGAATCGAAGTTTTTGGATCTTGCGATTCACCAGCAGTGATCCCGATAATTTCAATCCCGCCAAAAGCAAATACCACCACAGATAAACAGGCAACCAAACCTGCAATACCATTTGGCATAAAGCCTTCATGAATCCATAGATTTTGAATGCCTGTGGTAAAGCCACTGTGGTCCGCATGGAAACCGTAGAACATTAGCCCCAAACCACCAACAATCATGGCCACAATGGCAGTGACTTTGACGATGGAGAGCCAGAACTCAAGCTCGCCAAAGACCTTGACATGAATCAGGTTGATTGCACCCAAGAACATGATCAGTGACAAAATCCAGATCCAGCGTGGCACATCGGGATACCAGAATCCCATATAGATTCCGAATGCTGTCACATCGGCAAGTGCAACGATGATCATTTCGAAAACGTAGGTCCAGCCGGTGGTAAAACCTGCAAGCGGGCCAATATATTGAGAAGCATAATGACTGAATGAACCTGATACCGGGTTATGTACCGCCATTTCACCGAGTGCGCGCATCACGATATAAATTGCAATCCCTGCAACAATATATGCGAGTAATACGGACGGGCCTGCCATTTTGATGGCAGTGGCCGAACCGTAAAAGAGTCCTGTCCCAATGGCTGAACCCAATGCCAAAAAACGAATATGGCGGGTGTTTAGCCCCCGCTGTAATGTGGAGTGCTGTGACATTATAATCTCCAATCCTTGAGGAAATTTAGTTAGATTCGGCCACTCCATGTGACCGATTTATTGATCACACTTCAGACAAACTCGGTAATAGCTTCGGAATGAGTAATTCGTTCAGGCAACCACTCGCGAGCAATTCACTTGCCTGCTCGATATCTGGCGCAAAGAAACGATCTTCACTGTAGTAAGGCACTTGATCACGCAACACTTTACGCGCACGCTCAAGTTTTGGAGAACTCTTCAATCCTTCACGGAAATCAAGACCCTGACATGCACCTAGCCATTCAACTGCAAGGATGCCGCGAACGTTGTCAGCCATATACCACAAGCGTTTCCCAGCATTCGGCGCCATGGAAACATGGTCTTCCTGATTTGCAGAAGTCGGTAAACTATCAACACTGGCAGGATGTGCAAGTGCTTTATTGTCACTTGCTAACGCAGCGGCTGTTACTTGAGCAATCATGAAGCCAGAATTGACTCCACCATTGGCAACCAGGAACGGCGGCAACTGTGACATGTGACGGTCCATCATCATCGAAATACGACGTTCAGACAATGAACCGATTTCTGCAATCGCCAATGCCAGATTATCCGCTGCCATGGCAACAGGTTCCGCATGGAAGTTACCACCCGAAATCACATCGCCTTCAGCAGCAAAGACCAATGGGTTATCCGATACCGCATTTGCTTCGATTTCCAGTACTTCGGCTGCTTGACGGATCTGGGTTAAACACGCCCCCATCACCTGTGGTTGGCAACGTAGTGAGTACGGATCTTGAACCTTGCTGCAATCTTCATGTGAATGAGAAATTTCACTTGATTCAGTCAACAAGTCACGATAAGCCGCAGCCACATCAATTTGACCACGTTGACCACGCACTTCATGAATACGTGCATCGAATGGCGCACGCGAACCCAGCATGGCTTCAACGCTTAAACCACCGCACACTGTTGCCGCAGCAAATAAATCTTCTGCTTCAAACAGACCACGTAAAGCATAAGCGGTTGAAACTTGTGTACCGTTTAACAGTGCCAAACCTTCTTTCGCCGCTAAAGAAATTGGCTCTAGTCCTGCAATTTTAAGTGCTTCAACTGCCGGCAACCATTCACCTTTATAGCGTGCTTTACTTTCGCCTAATAACACCAGAGACATATGTGCCAGTGGTGCCAAGTCACCTGAAGCACCAACAGAACCTTTGAGTGGAATATGCGGATAAACTTCAGCATTGATTAAAGCCAAAATCGCATCAATCACTTTACGGCGAATCCCAGAAAAACCACGTGCCAAGCTATTTGCTTTAAGCAACATAATCAGACGTACCATCGCATCATCAAGTGGCTCACCTACGCCAGCAGCGTGTGACAGTACCAATGAGCGTTGTAACTGTTCAAGGTCTTCTGGTGCAATTTTGGTTGATGCAAGTAAACCAAAACCGGTATTGATCCCGTAGGCAGTACGGCCTTCATTCACGATTTTTTCGACACAAGCAACACTTGCATTAATGCCAGCAGAAGCGCTGTCATCGAGTTTCACTTTGATTGGGTTTAAATAAGCGTGGCGCAGATCTGCTAAGCTAAGTTTGCCGGGTTGAATTAGAAGTTCCATTATTGGCGTCCTGTTTTGCACTCTATTGTTCGCTTACGATGCTGTTTACACAATTGCAAAAAGCATCGTAATGTCCTTGTCTGTTTATTGCGTGATCATCGGCAAGTTCAAGCCTTGCTCTTTAGCACAGTCAATTGCGATGTCATAACCCGCATCGGCATGACGCATCACCCCTGTTGCAGGGTCATTGGTCAGTACACGTGCAATACGTGCTGCTGCTTCATCTGTCCCATCACACACAATCACCACACCTGAGTGTTGCGAGAAGCCCATACCTACACCACCACCGTGGTGCAATGACACCCAGGTCGCACCACCTGCTGTGTTGAGCAAGGCATTCAATAATGGCCAGTCCGATACGGCATCAGAACCATCTTTCATTGATTCAGTTTCACGGTTCGGACTAGACACTGAACCTGAATCCAGATGGTCACGACCAATCACGATTGGTGCTGACAACTCACCACTACGCACCATTTCATTAAATGCCAAGCCCAGTTTTGCACGTAAGCCTAAGCCCACCCAGCAAATACGTGCAGGCAAACCTTGGAAGCTAATACGTTCACGCGCCATATCTAACCAGCGATGTAAATGTTCATCATCTGGAATTAACTCTTTTACTTTGGCATCTGTCTTATAGATATCTTCCGGGTCACCTGACAGCGCAGCCCAACGGAACGGACCAATACCACGGCAGAACAATGGACGGATATAGGCAGGAACGAAGCCCGGGAAATCAAAGGCATTTTCTACGCCTTCATCTTGTGCCATTTGACGGATGTTGTTGCCGTAGTCAAAGGTTGGCACACCCATTTTCTGGAAGTCCAGCATGGCTTGAACATGTTGCGCCATCGATTGTTTAGCCGCTTTCACCACCACTTCTGGCTCAGTTTTAGCACGCTGACGGTATTCTTCCCATGTCCAGCCAATTGGCAAATAACCATTCAATGGATCATGGGCGCTGGTTTGGTCAGTCACCATATCTGGATGCACACCACGACGAACCAATTCAGGTAAAATTTCAGCAGCATTGCCATGCAGTGCAATCGAAACTGCCTTACCTTCTTTGGTATATTTTTCAATACGCGCCAAAGCATCATCTAAATCAGTGGCTTGCTCATCGACATAACGGGTACGTAAACGGAAATCGATACTAGTTTGTTGGCATTCGATATTAAGTGAACATGCACCTGCAAGTGTTGCAGCTAAAGGTTGTGCACCGCCCATACCGCCTAAACCAGCCGTTAATACCCAGCGACCTTTCAAGTCACCGTTATAATGCTGACGACCTGCTTCGACAAAGGTTTCATAAGTGCCTTGTACAATGCCTTGGCTACCAATATAAATCCAAGAACCTGCTGTCATCTGGCCATACATTGCCAAACCTTTCGCATCCAGTTCATTGAAATGTTCCCAGTTCCCCCAATGTGGCACCAGATTCGAGTTGGCAATCAAAACACGTGGCGCATCTTTATGGGTTTTAAATACGCCTACCGGCTTACCGGATTGAACCAATAAAGTTTCATCTGTTTCTAAATTCTTTAACGTTTCAACAATCTTGTCGAAACATTCCCAGTTACGTGCAGCACGACCGATACCACCGTAAACCACCAGTTCTTTTGGATTTTCTGCGACATCAGGATCTAGGTTATTCATCAACATACGCAGTGGCGCTTCTGTTAACCAGCTTTTGGCATTGAGCTGTGTACCACGCGGTGCGCGAATTTCTACATCACGAAATTTTGTTGTCGTTGTTGTCACAATCGGACTCCTTCCATTGAGTTTGAACCAGCAAATTAATCTGCTTTTACTGTATAGCAATGTATTAACTTGTATATACATCCATATACTACACAAAACTTTTATATTGAAAAGATGCTTTTCAATTCTTTTATGAAAATAAATTACAAACTAATGAAATAAATAGATTTATTTTTTGATTGACAATAAAAAACACATACAACCTGTGGTCATATGTGTTTTTTAAAAAGTCTAAAAATTAGATTTTTGTGAGCTCAATGAGACAGGTCTGCTTTAAAAACTGTGACTTTATAAGCAATTTTTTTAATGTTTTTTGCTGCTCAATCTTAAGGCTTTGCTGGTGTGCCAAATGAAAAACCTGCTGATCAACTTCAATTTCCAAGGGTTCTGGACTCTGATTAAAAATAAAAATCAGATCGGCTGAACTGAACATCTCAGTGCTTGCTGACTCAAACAGCCATTGGTAGCGAGAACGCCATTTTTCAGGATTATAGATCAGATTAAAGTCCCGAATTGGTCCATCAATCAGTTCACAGCTGGTCTTTCGATCGCCACTAAATTGCGCAGATTGTAAAGTTTTCAGATGTTCAGAATCATCTTCAATATTCAATACGATGCCAGCACCTTCCAGTACCGTGAGGATACGCTGCATGCCCTTAAATAGGGAAAAATCACCCGAAGTTTTGACATCTGCCATGGAAATACGCCAATCAAACGTATCCAGACTGTCACCGTCACTTCGGGCAAGTTCAATGGTATAACCCGCCCCGTTTTTCCATAGCATCTGCTGATAATCAGCTATGTCTAAGTGTTGAATCATTGGGTAAATTTACCTTCCAGATAATAACGACTACCCGGATAAATCAATCGGGCACTGGAAATCAGCTGTTTATTCGACCAGGTACGACGACGAATCAACAGACAAGGTTCGGTCTTATTAATTTTTAGCCATTTGCACTCTTGTGCTGAAGCTAAAATTGCGGTGACCACATGCTCACCTTCCGTCACCGGCGCTTTCGACATTAAATACGCATTGGGTGTAATGCTTTTAAAGTCTTGTGCCAAGTAATCTGGAATCAACATCGGATCGACCAGACGATCTTCGATCTGAACAGGTACATCATTTTCATAATGCACGATGATCGAGTGAAAGAGCTTTTGCCCTTCCCGAATCTGCATCAGCATACTTTGTTCGGCATTGGCCTGAATCTGTTCCAGCACCAAGACTTCAGCATGATGTTTGTGGTTTCGGGCAATAATTTCTTCGGCAATATTATTGACATGAAATAAAGCGGTACGCCCTTGTCCTTCTGCAACAAAAGAACCGACACCCTGAATACGCACCAATAAACCTTCACTGGTGAGCTCGCGTAAAGCCCGATTCACCGTCATGCGACTACAGCCTAGTAAATTGACCAATTCACTTTCTGAAGGAATCTTTTTATTAACAGTCCAGCTTCCCTCATAAATCTTTTGTGAAATCATTTGTTTCACACGAAGATACAAAGGAACCGGACTATCTTCTTCTAAGGACAAATCTAAATCGTTTTGCTTTGTCGCTCTTGACATTGGCTAAAACTCATACTAAATATTCTAAGTCATTGTATATTGAATTAAGGCAAATTGTATATACAAGCCTATACAAATAAACAATTTAGACGAAATAGTACCCAAATCACCGTTTGAACCACCAAATTGATTGCGCCCTACACCGTATATCGTTTGCTTAAACCCCATTCAGCCAAGATACGGCGATACATGGCCGAAGAACGGTCTGCTTCAAAATGTGCTTCCATACTCATATCTAAAGGTAATTCTTCTGGCTTTTGTGCCTCCACCATCTCCTGATCCTCCGCAAAAATCTGTGCATTAAAATCATACACGGCCTGTAAATCACCCGTGGTATCAAAATTGCGGGTTAACGGTACAAATAAACGAGTCTTGTTATGTGAGACGGGACAACAGGCATTTAAAATCTTGAGCACCCCGTCATTCGGAAAGTGAATGGTTAACATTGCTGAAAATGGCGGATAAACATCAAAGATCCGCTCCCATAAAAAATCATCAGGTGCTAAATGCTGTATGCCATGCGGATAATTGCTGACATTACTAATGTAGTTTGTATGCAAACCATAATCGGTACGTTCAGTCGAATATTTAGGTACCACAGGATTATGTCGATCGGCAAAGGCCTGATGATGCACCCAAGCAAAGTGTGCCACATCAATAAAGCCTTCCAGTTGACGACCACTTGAACCTGCAATATCCACAGAAGGCGGCAAAATGGCTTGATGTGTCTCACTCTCCCATGTGTCTAACACAGGAAAATTCGCCAAACTTTCATCTCTGCCCAAAATGCTAGTCCAGACCAATCCATATTTTAAAACCACAGGAAACTTGGTCAGAGAAAAGCGCTCTGAGATATGAGTTAAATCAGGTTGCGCTGGGATTTTAGAGCATTTGCCGTCTTCATTAAAATGAAGTCCATGATAAGGACAAATCAAAGTGTCTCCTTCAACCCAGCCTTTACTCAAAGGCACACCGCGATGCGGGCAAATATCCCGAGCTAAATGAATCTGCCCTGTTTCGGTCTTATACAAAGCTAGATTCATATCCAGTAAGGTGACTTGCTGAGGTTTACTGCTCACATCTTCGATACGTGCAACGGGATACCAATGCTGCGCAAGAATCTGCCAGTCCTGATCATCAAATTGGCTATGGCATGGCTTGTTGGGAAGATTGATGAATGGAATTGCGTTCATATCCTGTGCTCGTTCTTGAGTATTTTCTCTATTGTTTGCAGTGTGGAATAGATCGATATTTCCGTCTATTAGAATGATTTATATGCATCATTCTAAAAATTAGAACAGACTGGGCACTAAAATTGCTTTTGCATCTGCATCAGTTTTTATATTGAGAACCTATGATGGCACTGCCGTTTTCACGTTTTGCAGATTATTTTATTGCCGTTGCCAAAACAGGTAGTTTAAGAAAAGCGGCCGATCAACTTTTTATTTCTGTCTCCGCTGTACATCGACAAATCGTTTTGGCAGAAGAAGAACTCGGTATTGCTTTATTTGAACGTTTGCCCAATGGACTCAAGCTGACCTTGGCTGGTGAATTACTCTATGCCGATCTACGTAGCTGGCAAAAAGAGTTTCAAGCTACGCAAAAGCGTTTAAATGAAATCCAGGGTTTACAGCGCGGTTCCATTGATTTTGGAATGATTTCAGCGCTCAGTGAAAGTTTTGTCAGTATTGTGATGCAGTCGATTGCTCAGCAATATCCATGGATTAATTTTAAGCTTCGGGTCTTGGACAGTGAGCGTATTGCTGATCTGGTAATCAATGCTGAACTCGACTTTGGCTTGATACTGAATCCCAAACATCAGCACCAATTACAGATCAGTACCTTTATTGAAATGCCCTTGGGTTTCGTGATTCCCAAACAGCATGCTTTAGCCCATAAAG
This sequence comes from Acinetobacter courvalinii, assembly GCF_014635545.1. Lineage (GTDB taxonomy): Bacteria > Pseudomonadota > Gammaproteobacteria > Pseudomonadales > Moraxellaceae > Acinetobacter > Acinetobacter courvalinii. Next base: position 760,574 of record NZ_BMDA01000001.1, on the reverse strand, counting down.
AAAAAATCTACTTTTCCGATACGCTGGAGTTCAATCATATTGTTGCTGCCGAGCCTTTGGTTATTCATGATCATGTGCATGCACTCTATAAAAAGCATGACTTCAACCCAGCACACACCATCGAATGTAATGATATCCGCATGATGGTCTCATTGCTTAAGCAAAACTTAGGCATCAGCATCATGAGTTATCTAGATGCAGCCCCATATATTGAAAATGGTGCGTTTGAGTTTAGAACAATCAATGACCACGGCCTTCATCCGATTACGGTCGCACTTTGTACTGCACCAAAACGGCAACTTTCTCGGATTGCGCAAATCATGATGAATCAAATCATTATCGAGATGGAGGCACTAAAATCGCGCATGCAAAACAATATTCATCAATAAAACTGTATTTTTGCACCAAAATAAAACACACAAGCCATTGATTTAAATCAATATAATATTTGACACCCGAAGATTTAATCGGGTAAGTTGATGTGAAGATTCACCTTTTTCACGATTCAGGCATTGCTATGGTTTGGTCCAGTACAGACGCTCATTTAACAGCAGATTATCCACGCGATATGGTCGGTTATGCCGATCAACCGCCCCATGCCCAATGGCCCAATCAAGCGAAAATCGCGGTGCAGTTTGTACTGAATTATGAAGAAGGGGGTGAAAAACATATTCTGCATGGCGATGAAGGTTCGGAACAGTTCTTATCTGAAATCAGTGGCGCAGAAAGTTATCCAGCACGGCACCTTTCAATGGACTCGATTTATGAATATGGTTCACGGGTCGGTTTCTGGCGCATTCAGCAGGAGTTTGCCAAGCGCCAATTGCCCATGACCATTTTTGCCGTTGCGATGGCTTTACAACGTAATCCGCTGGTGATCGAAGCCATCAAACAATACAACTATGATGTAGTCTCACATGGCTTACGCTGGATTCATTATCAAAATATGGATATTGAAACCGAGAAACAACATATGGATGAAGCCATGCACATCCTTAAAGATTTGTTTGGTGAAATGCCGACAGGCTGGTATACAGGCCGTGATAGCCCGAATACCCGTCAATTATTGGCGGAATATGATCAGGTGCAATATGACAGTGATTATTATGGCGATGATTTACCCTTTTGGACAACACTCCGCAATGCAGCGGGTGCAATCCGTCCGCATTTAATTATTCCTTATACACTTGATACCAACGATATGAAATTTGCATCTCCTACGGGTTTTAATCGTAGTGAGGATTTTTTTGAATATTTAAAAGATGCTTTTGATGTCTTGTACGCGGAAGGAGCAACTCGTCCGAAAATGCTTTCGATTGGTATGCATTGCCGCATTTTAGGACGTCCTGCCCGCTTTAAGGCGTTACAACGCTTCTTGGATTATGTACAAAATCATGATCGGGTCTGGATTTGTACCCGTCAGCAAATTGCTGAGCATTGGTATAGATATCATCCTTTTCAAGCTTAAGTTTATTAAAGCGTCCTAAAGTGTCGTATATCCGATTTAAATAATTTATCCAAAGAAAATAAGCTTTAAGCTACTCCTTTAGAATAAGGAGATGATCAGAATGAAAGTACAATATTTTGCAGCGAGTAGCCTAGACGGATTTATTGCGACCGAAGACGATTCTTTAGAATGGTTATTTACATTAGGCGGACTAGATAACTCAAGTTATCCAACCTTTATTGCAAATATTGGTGCTTTGGTCATGGGCTCAGCAACTTATGAATGGATATTGAATAACGCAGAGCAAGTTGCTGCCGAAACAGGTTCACCTTGGCCCTATACCCAGCCAGCCTGGGTGTTTTCCAGCCGTAAACTGCCCCTAATTGAAGGAGCAAATATCCATTTTGTACAAGGAGACATCACTCCAGTTTATGCTGAAATACAATCCATCATCGGGAACAAGAATATCTGGGTTGTAGGTGGTGGAGAATTGGCTGGACAGTTCTACGATGCCAATTTACTTGATGAACTTATTATACAAATTGGTTCAGTCACCCTTGCAAAAGGAAAAGTACTATTTCCCCGACGAGTACTTGCGCCAACGCTTAAATTAATCTCCGTTCATCATATGGGTGAAGGTATGGTTGAATTACATTATACCGTTGCACCCATATAAAATTAGCCAGATGTTGAATGCCTTAAATGATCTATTGCCTTAAATGATTTATTTATCTACCTTACTAGAGAACAGCAAAGCAATTGGCAACCCCCTCAACTCAGCCGAAACAACCTATTCTGTTAAATAAAATGGGTGATTCGGAAGAATTCTCCAATCTTTTAGCTGATACAATTTTATGACCTGATAGCGAATCGACAACAGTGTCTATACGGCATTTCTTAATGCCCAAAGGGAAAATAACTTAAAAGGAAGAACACTTATGGCGCTTATTTCATGCCCCGAATGCAGCAGTCAGGTTTCGACCCAAGCCAACTCCTGCCCGCATTGCGGTTATCCGCTGCAGACCCAACGTCACACGCCCGAGCCAGGGGCATTGCAATCACCGCATGTCTTGAGCCGCGCCATCATGGCACTCGGCGCTTGGCTGGTCACACCTTGGATCGCGCGACTTCTGTTCGGACTAGCGGTGCTTGTCTTCGCCTATTTTTCGCTCAAGAGTAAATAAATGATCTTAATAAAACAACTACATCATCTTGTTGTGGAGTTGTACACGTGATTTTTATTAAGCAACATAGGCATTTGAAGGATTTAAAGCGACTTAATTAAAACAAAACTCGGTCAACATATAAGTAGAGTAATTAGACATGTTTTCAATGAACAGGTTCATGGTGCTGGGAATAGCATTGCTCGCTTGCTCCTGCACGAAGTCACCCTCGGCTGACGAGGAAAAGACCAATGATGCGACTGCGAAAACTGCCAAAGTCGCAGCCAAGTCCGCCGGGGATGTCGACTTCCCCGTGATCCCGCAAATCGTTGTGCCAGAGATCATCGGCATTGGCCCGGCCCAGCGAGCACTGGAAGCATCAATGCAAGACATCATTGATCCAGTTGCTGGTATCAGCGTTAAGCCCGCTCACTGTGCGACCGACGGCGCATTACTCAATGATGCAGGCATCACCAGCATGGATGCGCAAGGCAATCTATCGCGCAACGGTAATGAAGGCATCTTCCATATCAACGCAGATGGCAGTGGCACCGCCAACTATGAAGGCGGCGTCATCGTCATCAACGCAGACGGTAGTGGTACAATCAACGGTAATGGCGACGGTGGTGCTGACGATGGGATCATCTCGGTCGAGGCCGACGGTTCGGGCACGTATAACGGCAAGTACGGCATCATCGTGCTGGACGGCAAAGGTGGTGGCACCTGGAACGGTGAACATGGTGTGATTCGCAACGAAGGTGATGGTTCAGGTAGTTGGAACGGTCCGCAAGGCATTGTCACTATCAATGCCGATGGCAGCGGTACCTGGAACGGCCCACACGGGTTGGTGAGCAACGATGGTAAAGGCAGCGGCAGCATAGGTACACCAGCACGTCAAGTGAAAATGGCACCAATTCCCAAGGTCGCGCCAGCTGGCAAGTTTCCGCCGTTAAAAAAATTCGCTCCATCAGGCGCGCCATGCGGGTTCATCATCACTCTCAATGATCAGGTGTTGTTCGATTTCGACAAGACGAATATACGTCCTGACGCAGCGAAGGTGCTGGACAGCTTGGCCATGGCCTTGCAGAAAGTACCAGCCAAGGCAATAGAAATTCGCGGTCATACCGATGCCAAGGGCAGTGACGCCTACAATCTGGATTTGTCCGATCGCCGTGCCAAATCAGTGGGTATGGCATTGCGACAGCGTGGTGCCGCAGCTGCCGCCAGTACACATGGTTACGGCGAGTCGCAGCCTGTAGCGCCCAACGAGGTCAGTGGCCAAGACAACCCCGCCGGCAGACAGTTGAACCGACGGGTGGAAATCTTCGTGCGCACTTGATGATGCCAGCAGGCAACAATGGTCATGTTTTATGCTCGTAAGCGCATTGCAATAGCTCAGTATTGCAATGCGCATTTGATGAACGATTAAACCTTGGATCTTGTCTATATAAATTCCAATCTAACAACTACAGTAACAATAGGCGCAACAAGTTAGCTGAATGATCACTTTAAAGATACCAACGAATGCGCTAGGTATCTCATGCTACGATATCTCAACTTTGGCTTAGGCTATTTTTGCCATATCCATACTGCGCTGTTGTAACAGCTTCACCGCTTGCTTTGCTTGCCAAGCCAACTCCATCATATCCAGATCAGGAACCTGATCATTTTCCATCACCATTTTCCCTGCTACAAACATCGCCTTAATATGCGCGCGTCCACCACTTGCCACAGGTCCAATCGCCATATCATGTAATCCAAAATAACGAGGATCATCTAACTGATAAATGACCAAGTCAGCCTGTTGCCCCACCTCGATTGTCCCGACTTGATCAAGCCCTAAAATCTTGGCTCCCCCCACCGTTCCCCAACGGATTACATCCTCAATACTAGCAGCATCTGCTCCCCCTTCAAATTGCCCACCCTCATATTGTGGCTTGGCTAACATGCCCTTTCTGGCTCGTTGTAATAACCAAGCAGCATGGGTTTCAGACAACATATCTGCGGCTTCATTAGAACCCGCACCATCTACCCCAATCGAAATCATCATGCCTGCCTGTTCCAAAGCAACCAGATCGGCAATACCACTCCCCAAACGGGCGTTACTCTGCGGGCAATGTGCAATGCCTGTCTGAGTTTGTCCCAGCAACTGAATTTCTTCGGGTAATAATTTCACCAGATGGGCAAACCAGACATCACTGCCAATCCAGTCCTGCTCGGCACAGAACTGGACTGGTGTCATACCAAACTTGGCGCGTGCAGCATCCAGATAATCCACTGTTTCGGATAAATGACTATGCATCCGGATCCCCAATTGTCTTGCGATTTTGGCACTTTCCTGTAATTGCTGTGCTGTAGTCGAATGCAAAGTTGAAGTCGGTGCCATCACGATTTTTCGAAAAGCTTTTGAATCTGGTTGATGATAGTGCTGCACCAAACGCTCAATATCCGCCATATAGTCTTCAAATTTCTCTGGACGCAGGGCTTGAGGTAGCTCACTTTCCAAACCACGTGTAAGTGTTGCACCACCACGACACAACACAAAGCGCATGCCCAGTTTTTCGGCTTCATCAAATAAAATCGCAGCGCCATCAAACGGCATCTTGGGCCAATACAAATAATGATGGTCGGCTACCGTTGCACACCCCGAACGTAATAGCTCGACAAGACCAATCCGCACTGCAACCCGAAAAGTTGCTTCATCGAATGCACCACGGAACCGATATGGCGTACTGGCAAGCCATGAGGTCAGATTTTGATTTAAACCTTGTGGCTCACCCTTTAACAAGGACTGAAATAAATGATGATGGGTATTCACCCATGCCGGGTAAATTACACAATCTTTAGCATCAATCACCTGTTCATTCGGCTGAGCATTTAACCGACCTATTTCGATAATCTTACCTGACTGGATACGGATATCAGTGGATGAAGCACGTGCAGCCTCTCCAGATAAACCCGTTAAAATGGCATGGGCATTTTGAATTAAATAGCTTTGATTTAGCTTTGAACTCATACTTGTTCACTCTCATGCCATTTACTTAGAAAGAACTGGCTTAATAAAGACATCACGACAAATAAGCCCAAACCCGTACAGGTTATCAGGAATAAGGCAGCAAACATCAGCGGTAAATCCAGTTGAAAACCTGCTTGCAAGATTTGATAAGCTAGGCCTGCACTGGTCCCTCCCGCACCGGCAACGAACTCGGAAACTACAGCACCAATCAGCGCCAAACCGCAGGAAATACGTAAACCACCAAAGAAATAAGGCAACGCATTCGGTACACGTAAGCGCATCAGAATTTGCCAACGACTGGCTTTATTGATTTGAAAAAGATTGAGCAAGCCTTTATTGACACTACGCAGACCCAGGGTGGTATTGGTTAATATAGGAAAAACCGCAACCAGCATGGCACAGACCACTAACGCTAAAGTGGTATTTTGAATCCAGATGATGACTAGAGGTGCAATCGCGACAATCGGTGTGACCTGAAATAAAATGGCATACGGCATAAAACAGGCTTCGAGCACGCGACTTTGTACAAACACAAAAGCGATCAATGTGCCAATCATTACGGCGCAGACAAAAGCCAATAAGGTGATTTTTAAAGTCACCCATAAACTGCCAAATAACATACTGGATTGATGAATCAGTGCCATGACAATATCACTGGGTTTAGGTACGACATAAACAGGGACTTCAAGTTGTTGAAAACTCAGTTGCCAAAACAGTAGGAAGATCAAACCGAGTCCCAATGGCGCGGCAATACGTTGTACGGTTGGATGTTGTATCAAGGGTTTAATCATGAGCATACCCTCCGCTTGCCTCAGCCAATAATTGCGATAGATGCGAACATTGTCGGATAAAAATCTCTGAGCTTCGGAAAGCATCGTCACGTAAATAAGGTCCTTCAATGTCCAGATCGGCGACTACCCGCCCAGGCCGTGCGCCCATCACAATGACCCGTGAAGACAGATACACGGCCTCATAAATACTGTGAGTCACAAACACCACCGTGAGATCTCGCTCTGACCATAATTGCTGGATATCACTATCCAGTTTATGGCGAGTAAACTCATCCAAAGCACCAAAAGGTTCATCCATCAATAACAGATCAGGTTCAGTCACCAAGGCTCTGGCCAAAGAGGCACGCATTTGCATGCCGCCCGAAAGCTCCCGTGGATAGACTTTGCTAAACTTCTCTAAACCTACAGCTGCTAAAGCCGCCATCACTTTCGGAGTACTCACTGATTTTGAGATATGTTGTAAATCGAGAGGTAAACGCACATTGTCTTCGATATTGGCCCATGGCATCAGCGTTGCCTCCTGAAACACCATGGCCATTTTGCATTGCGATTGCATCTCAGCCTTGCCATTCCAGCGCACCACACCCGCAGAAGGTTGCTCCAGATCGGCAAACATTTTGAGTAAGGTACTTTTACCGCAACCTGACGGCCCCAGTAATGAAACAATTTCACCACGGGCAATATTTAAATCTAATCGTTGTAAGGCATTGGTGCCATTTGGATAGGTTTTTTCAACCCCTCTGGCCATAATCATCGGCGTAATAAAGCTCGAAGACTCATGTATTGGCGTATCCATTGGTAAAGCAGAATTCATGTGGTTTCCCCTTGATGCAAATGCGCTATTTTATTAACCCTTTCACCATGGCTTCCTTGTAAGGAAAGTATCTAAGATTATTTGGCTGGTTTAATAAACTGCGTGGTATAAGCGGTTTTCCAATTGGTTTTAGTGTTCAGCAACCCTGCACTCACCATAAAATCTCGGGTTGCTTTCCAACGTGCGTCTGTCATCACACCAATGCCTTGAGTTTTGGCATCTCCACCATCAATCAACTTCAATTTGCGCATTTGCCCGACTGCAAAAGTGAGTAGTTCATCATTCATATTCGGATTTTCTTTTTTAATGATGCTATTGCCCAATCGTGGATCAGCTAAATAGTTTTTCCATCCCTCCATCGATGCCTGGACAAAACGGCGCAGCACCTCTGGTTTGTTTTGAATCACATCATTACGGGTCACCAAGATGCCACCGTAAGCTGGATAACCCGCATCAGCAAATAAAAAGAAATTACTCGATGGTTCTGCTTTTTTTGCCTGAAAGACTTCAGAGGTCGCATAAGCTTGTTGCACGACATTTTTGCCTGCTAAGAATGGCTGCATATTGAAGGTATACGGGCGTGCCTGCGCGGCATCTAATTTATATTTGCCTTTTAACCAAGGCCACCAGCTTGCTTGTCCACTGGTCGAGACCAGAATCGTTTTTCCTTTCAGATCGGCCAAAGACTTTACATCGCTATGGGTTAGTACACCTTGCGGATCAAACTGGAATGGTGCTGCCACCGCTTTGATGGGAAAGTTGCTTTCGATACCTTTTAAGACCTGTAGATCATAATTAATAATAATATCGGCTCGCTTGGACAATAATAAGCTCATGTTATTGACCTGCGGCCCGCCGATTTTGATATCGACATCAAGTCCGTATTTTTTATAAATTCCCTGTGCCAGTGCCTGATAATATCCACCTTGCTCGGCTTGCGCATACCATGTGGTTTGTAAAACAAGTTTATCGGCTGCAAAACTGGTTGAGCTGAGAACTGTGCCTAGTCCCAATAACGCGCCCGCAATTACAGTACGTCGCCCTTTGCCTACATAGTGCTGAATATTCATAAATAAGACCCCTAAATCTGTATGGATTCATCTTGCTATTCTTTTTAGGGGGGTAATCAATGTATAAGCTACACATTTCTCTCAAAGCCAAATCAATTGGCTTTGTCCCCGAAAGAGGAACAGCAAACGCTGTAGAGCAATGTCCCGTATGTTTGCCATACTGACCGCTTATACTCAATCATGATTTAGCAAGCTCTGTGCCAAGATTGATTTCACCTTGTTTTTGTTGGTAATTCTCTAGGTCGGATTTATTTTTAATTGTACTAAGATGAATAGACTGTATTGAGTCTTTGGTGTTGAGTGCAGTTTAATAGTGCGTTAAGTAAGTGTAGATGCACTCTCGGGGTGCTGCTGTAAAAACAAAAACTCTAAAAAAATATTAAAATTTGCCCACTGCTTTATCATAACTATATTATTAGAGTTTTTCTTTACCTCAGAAACTTTATATTCATAAACACATTCATTCTTACAATTATATAAATAGCCACCTCCGCCTTCAAAAGAGTCTAGAAATAGAAAATCTTTACTAATATTTAACGCAGCTCGAAGACTTTCCGAATTTCTCTTATAATTTGTATTTAATAAGAACCAAGCTAACTGAATCAGTTCCCCTTTTGTGGTAGGAAAATTAGGAAGACCTTCTGCATGTAAATAAAAGCTAAAAATATCTGAGCTAGGATTTAGACCGTAAGAAATTAATTCGTTCCTGTATGAATCACTTTCTTCATCATGCCACCATCCCTTACCTTTCAGATAATCAATCAACTTTAATGATATTGCCATTTTCTCTCTACCCTGCATACAAACTTGAATACAGATTGTATGTTAGTGAATACTTGAATATTAGAAGTTATGCTGTTTCAAATTTCAATATTTTCACAAGAAATTGCAGCGTTTCTCATCATATTGACCTGTTTCACTTTATAAACTGGCACAAAAACTGCTTCATCCTTTCTGTCAGAGTAGAAGCGTTCAGCATAGTCAGTCACATCGGCTGCTATGTGGGTCATTGCTCAGAAATCAGCTTAGGTTCTTCATCAGAACGATCTTATGAAGGGAATGAAGCTTTTTTTTGAATGTGCCCCCGTCTCTTTCAATTCATTTGATTGGGTCACGGTTTATCCAGAAGATGAGGTTGAAATATGAATAGCGCCAACATGTCTGCATTAGCGGAAAATGACTACAGCTTAGAAGAACTGCAAAAAGAAGCGCGTATGGGCGCTTTGGGACAAGAGACCTTTGAACGTGAAGTTCGGGTGATTGATTTATCCAACTTTGAACAACGTAAGTATGAAATCGCGGAGCAGCTTTGGGCAGCAGCAACGGATATTGGTTTTTTTCAGGTCTCGCATCATGGTATTCCACTTGAGCAGATTCAAACCGCATTTGATATGACACAACAGTTTTTTGCTCTGCCTGAACCGGTCAAAGCACGCTATCCGCTCAACCGAAATGCAGGTTGGGAAAGCAAGGCTCAGGTTCGTCCATCAACCAGTACCCCAGACCAGAAAGAATCCTACCAAATTACTCGTCCACGAATGGAGGGACTGTATCCAACCGAACAAGAGCTGCCTGACTTTAAAAATACCATGCTTGAATTTGAACATGCCTGCTGGCAAGTTGGGATGAAAATACTCTCCTGCTTTGCTTATAAACTGGGTTTTGCCGATAATTTCTTTAGTCTTGCCCACGATCCTGAACAAGACAGCTATCAAAGTACTTTAAGAATGTTGCATTACTATGCCATTGATCCAGCGTTAAAAGACCAATTGGGGCTATGGCGTGCTGGTGCACATACCGATTTTGATTGTTTGACCCTACTGTTCCAGCGTAAAGGCCAAGGCGGATTGCAAGTCTGTCCAGGCAAGGATATGGAACAGCAACAATGGACCAGTATCGATCCACGGGAGGATGTCATCACCTGTAATATTGGCGATATGTTGATGCGTTGGAGTGATGACCAATTACCTTCTAATTTCCATCGGGTCAAAAATCCAGAAGCAAATGAGTATCAAGGAGCGCGTTATAGTTTGGCGTTCTTCTGTCAAGCCAATGAAGATGTGCTGATTGAAAGTCCACAAAAGAAATATCCAGCAATTACAGCCAAAGAATATTTAAAACAACGCATCAGCGCCAACTTCAAAGGTAAATATTAATCCTCTATTCTTTGCAGACAGAGATAGATCGTCTCTGTCTGTTATTTCAGCTTTAGTCTATTTATCTTTATCTTCTATGGGGGTGTTTGCGGTCTTTTGTGCGATCTCTTCTGATTTCTTTTCTTGGGCCTTTTTGGAGGAATAATGATTTTTCCCGTACCTAATCCTCTGAAAAAATAGTTAACAAGATAAATAAATAAAAAACTAAAATAGAAAAATGGGAATATAGTAAAGACACTAAACGTACTTTCCCAAAAAAGTACACCGATCCGATAATTATAACCTAACTGGATAAGTGCACCTCTACGACTACCATCCTGAAAGGAGATATTTTCCAAAAGAAAATGGCTCATCCCCATGATAAAGCAGAATAAAAATATCCCTGAAACAATCGTTTTTTTTATCCATGGCTTCTCCAGCCACGGATATTTCTTCGATGCCTCAAACTCAGCCTGAAAGAATTTACTATAAATTTTTTCCTGAAACGCCTTGTTCATGCCTACTTTCTTAATAAATAACAGACATATGTAACAGACCGCGACAAAAGTTAAAATAGTACAATAAATACTTGAAAGAATAGTAAAAAATGGCAATGGACCTTTAGTCCCCACCGTAATCAACATCTGCTCTGTGATATAACGATAAATCTCAAATTGCCACTGATTGCGTGGATATGCTGGAAATAAAAATAAGGGTAAAACAAATAAGATAATCCAAAAAGCAATCTGTACTTTCGCTTTTCTTTTTTCTTTAGCTTGCTGTTCAAGCGCTAAGCGTCTTTGTTCTAATTTCTCCTGCTTCTTTTGCTTTGTATGCTGTTCAAGCAATTCTCTTGCTACATAGCGTTTTGTTGACATAGAAAATTAGAATAAATATTTAGGTGGTATACAAAAAATCTTAATTAAAAAAATAAAAAGATACGAATATTAATATGCTTGAGAATTCTAAATTAAAACGAATCTCCTTCCAATCTTCTAAGGTAAATATATTTTTTCAATATACAGTCAGAGATTCACAATCTCTGACTGTACTAAAGCCTCGGAGATCCAGCACGGTTGAGATAAATGATGCACATCACAATTACTGCCGCCACCAATACGATCGACCACGAGAAAATCACTATTTTCCTCTAAGGTAATTAAAGGATGGTGCCATATACCCTGATGATAAGTAATCCCCTGTTGTCCGTTACTCATAAATGCATAAATCCTTTGTTCATCGGGACGATCCTGATCAAAAGACAGTGCCACAACAATAATAAATTTCTGCTGCTGTAAAGGCATAAAGGACTGTGAACCATAAGGATGTCGTTCCAGCATCTCAATTTGAAATGGAATCTGAGTTGCAAATAAATTGTGAAAAATGCTCATCCCAACAGCAACATGATCACCTGAAATTTGCGCTAGTGATAAGGCGTGATAACGCTCAGTGAGTCCCTGATTAATCGGGATAAAGTCTTTGCCGCTCTTTTCAATGACCTCACCAAAAGCAGCAAAACTGTCCTGAGTTAAGGGCTGGATTACAATATTTTTTTCATGCATAGCCATTCTCTTTAATACAAAGAAATATCAGCTCAAATCTCACTTATCTAAATGAAAATTATAGTAATATTTCACTATCGTGGTTGGCGGCATGGATGCCGCCTGTTTGGCTGTGGTGTCAAGGACGTACCATCAGCGAATGAGCAGCGGTAAAGCTGCGAAAGACTTTTTCCTTACGCTGTTTCACAGCTCATCATCCTTGAAAAGTAAAAATAACACCTATATAAAAATCAGCTTATAAACAGCCAATTTATGAGATCATACAATTGTACTAAATAATATAATTTAACTTATTCAACTACTTTTCCCCATAAACGAATCCGGCTAATCCCGCCATCGGGAATCATATTGACGCGGATATAGTTTACTTTTTGATGTTGCAGTACTTCTGCAACATATTCATGAATATGATCCATGGTCAAAGGCTGCTGTTCCAATAGAAATGGCCAGAACATACTTTGCGGAATCAGTTGTGCATCGGTTGCATTTTCAACATAAGCGGCTTGAATCGAACAAAATGCGGGGAAATTGCCTTTAAAAAATGCGGTATCGACTTCAATTTTTTCAACGAATCCAGATTGTCCCAAAGCAATAATGCACCAGTCAAAACCAGGTGCACGGCGACGCTTGGTCTCCCAACCATCGCCCATATTTAAGCCACGATCCGGACTGAGCAGATTATTCGGATGACCAAAATGTGCATCGCTAAAGGCTACAATACGCCCGCCATTTTTTAAACCAATCAAGTCCATCTGCCGGGTTGTATCGACATGTTCAAGCAGCACACGGCCATACACTCTTAAACGTGCAATCCCACCATCAGGGAAAATATTAATACGAATATGGGTAACTTTCTGAGCAGCGCAGTCGAAAAAATGATGCTGATCCGGAGATAGAACCGAGTTTTCTAATAAAACAGTCCAGCTGATCCCTTCCAATTGATTATCTGGTGCATAACAGCCCTCAATAGAAGCAGATGCCGGATAATTGCCTGTAAAGAATGAGGTATCAATATCAAATCCAGATACAATCCCCGTTACGCCCAAACGAACAATACACCAGTCATAGCCAGACTCACGCTTACGGCGGGTCTCCCATCCATCCATCCATTTGCCATTGTCATCATATTTTCCTTCAATGAATTGAGCGGGTGCACTTTGCAACATTCTTGCAGCTTCTGCAAAAAACTCATCGGAATAACTCACAATTTTTGCACCAATTCTGGCATCAGCGAGATTGGTTAACGCTTGCAAATGGGTCGGTAAAGCCACGGTTTTAGCAACATGCACTGTCATTGATTGTTCCTGAAGGTTTGATTTCTATTCTATTATGCAAGATCCAGTCCAACTGGTCTGACCTGTTGTTAAAAATATAGCGATTTTTGATCGACAGCACCAACAAAAAGATGAATTTTGTGTAGAATCAAACTGTTTATTTTTATCTTTAAGGCGTGTTGCTTATGAGTCCACAAGCTATGCTCAATGGAAAATCATCTCAGGTGACTGAGCAAGCGGTGGAAGTGATTCATCAACGCATTCAACAGAATACCTACCCTGTCGGTTCTGCCTTACCCTCACAACGTGATCTTGCCCTCCAGTTGGGCATCAGCCGTGCTTCGTTACGCGAGGCCCTCACCCGTCTTGCCGCTTTAGGATTATTGGAAATCAAGGCGGGTAAAGGGGTTTATGTGATTTCACAACATAGTCAGGCCGCCGAACAATGGGACGGCGAACACCGTGTTTCTCTCAAGGATTTCTATCAATTACGCTACGTACTAGAAGGTTTTTGTGCGCTGTTGGCCTGTGAATATTTAACTGAGCATGATAAGTCGACCTTACAGCAACATTACCAGTCGCTGGCCTCTGCAATTCAGGCACAGAACTGGCAGGCAGCCTCTGAGGCAGATTATGCCTTTCATCAGCATATTATTGAACTTAGTCATAATCAATCGATTATTCAAACACTTAAAATGCATACTGAATGGATTAAAAAAAGCCAGATCCTGCCTTTTGTCCAGCCGAATCTGGCATTTAAAACCATTCAGGAACATGAATTCATTCTGCAAGCCTTATTTAATCAGAATGCAGCTGCGGCTGAAAAAGCCATGCAAGCGCATATTATTGGTGCTGCGCAACGTGCGGGTGTCTATTTTTCTCGACATGAGAATGTTTAAAAAGTTCCTTATTTAATTTGAATATAAGCATCTATTCACTATCGTGACTGGCGGCATGGATGCCGCCTGTTTAGCTGTGGTATCAGGAAAGTACCATCAGCTAATGAGCAGCGATTCAAGCTGCGAAAGATTTTTTTCCTTACCAAATAAATCCGTCCCCCTTCAAAAGTAAGGTAAAAAATTATCGTTTTTAATTCTACCGAATTAAGTTATTTAGAATAATATTTTAAAATATGTAGCCTATCGTAATCACATAAATTTAAGAAAAATCTTATTTCTATTTAAGATAAAAACTTGAACTTTTATTAATGCACCACTTTGCCCCATGCCTTGAACCATATCCATGCAGCCTTCCCTTTTATGCTTTTTAATAAAGCAAATCACCTGGTATGACCAGTAAAACCAGTTACTAAAATTGGCACACTTCTCGCTTAGAACTATTTAGAAACTTATTTATATATTTAAGGTCTGAACGATGAATATTGCGATTGTAGGTGCTGGTATGGGCGGTTTGACTGCTGGTATCGCGTTAAAAAAATTTGGTCATCAGGTCACGATCTATGAACAGGCAGCCGAAATATTACCTGTCGGTGCAGCCATTTCACTGTGGTCAAATGGCGTCAAGTGCCTCAACTATCTAGGCCTTACCGATCAAATTCAGGCGCTCGGCGGGCAAATGGAGTCTTTGGCCTATGTCGATGGACTGAGCCAACAAACCATGACTCAATTTAGCTTATCTCCTTTATATAAAGAAGTCGGGCAACGCGCCTACCCGGTCGCCCGGGCCGATCTACAACACTTATTAATGCAGCAATTTGGTCTGGCAGATATCAAACTGGGCATGAAAATGACGGCGATTGAAAGCCATCAAGAAGAAGTCACCATTCATTTTCAGGATGGCTCACAAGTTCGGGCTGATTTACTGATCGGTGCCGATGGTACACATTCTCTCACCCGACAATTTGTACTGGGCTATCAAGTCGAACGCCGCTATGCGGGTTATGTCAATTGGAACGGTCTGGTTAATATTGATGAAGCCATTGCACCTGCCATGCAATGGACCACTTATATCGGCGAAGGCAAACGTGTATCGTTGATGCCGGTGGCCCAAAATCGTTTTTATTTCTTCTTTGATGTCCCCTTAGAGGCAGGACTGGAAAATCGACGTGAATACTATAAGCAAGATCTCAAAACTCATTTTAGCGGCTGGTGTG
This sequence comes from Acinetobacter courvalinii, assembly GCF_014635545.1. GTDB lineage: Bacteria > Pseudomonadota > Gammaproteobacteria > Pseudomonadales > Moraxellaceae > Acinetobacter > Acinetobacter courvalinii. Next base: position 745,189 of record NZ_BMDA01000001.1, on the reverse strand, counting down.
AACCTGTACAAAAACTGATTGAACATTTAGATGAGCAAAAAACCAATCGTGTCGAAATCCATGATATTGAACCGTTTATGGACTTCTACAAGGGACGTGTGGTGTTGTTAGGTGATGCAGCACATAGCACCACACCAGATATTGGCCAAGGTGGCTGCCAGGCCATGGAAGATGCGATATATCTCGCCCGTGCCTTGCAAATCAATACCTTCGGTCTGGAAGATGCTTTGGCACGTTATCAAAACAAACGTAATGAACGCACACGAGAAATGGTCTTGAGAGCACGTAAACGTTGTGATGTCACCCATATGAAAGATCCTCAGGTGACTGAAGAATGGTATCAATCGCTCTATCAGGAGCAAGGGTCACACATCATGCAAGGCATCATCAGTAATATTATCGGCAATCCACTGGATTAAGTGTTTTTGTTTTTAACTCCCCCCTAACTAGGGGGCTTTTTTTCATCTCAGGTTGCAGTCCACAAAAAATGCATATCCCGACGAGAATATGCATTCGATGTTGAACTCATTGCTTAAAATTTATAACTCAGTGTCAAACGGTTCTGCAAGAAGTTCTTGTCATAACGTGGGGAGGTCTGAATCCCTGCAAAATTACTGATACTGAAATCTTTTAAAGCCCCCGTAAAATTATAAATCCCAAACAGCATATATTCAGATTGGTTACGGCTGGCCACATGCTCTGCTTCCTTTAAATCCATAAATGAATAACGTGCCCCTGCAATCACTTGATCTGTTAGTTTACCCTCTAAGGACAACATCAAAGCATTGCCCGCACCTAAATCCTGAGTACTTGTAAAAAAAGGCTGGGCAAAAATTTCACCTGAAGAGGTTTTGGCGGCATACGGCGTTAACAGTGCACCATTCAGATAACTTTCACGATCTGGTTTAATATAGTTATATGCAACTTTTAAAGTGGCTACAGGCAAGACCTTAACTGCTGCCTGTGCACCAAAAATCTGGCTGTTCACCTCACCTGCCAGTGCTTTGCCCTGATCTTTGCCAGACATATATTGCAGTGAAAACTCAGGGGCATATTTAAGTTTTGGCATTGCCAGATCCGCTTGTGTATAAATCAGGCGGGTATAATCATCATAACTTTGATACCACAACTGGGTTTTTAAGCTTCGATCGTCGGCTAAGTGAAAACGTTTCCCAACACCCACTGACCAAACCCCATCGGTTTGCAGATTCGAATTCTGACGAGCGCTTTTTGTAAACTCATCTTCGCCATAACTTTTATATTTATTGACTTTGGTCAGGCGCAAGAAATCGTTATTGTCTCCGATCTGGACATCGGCGGCCTGATATAAAAACATCAAGACACGGCGGTCTGCATAATCCCCCATAAACGGTAAATTGAGACGCTGATTCCCGACGGTCACCCGAGCCAAATCATTTTTCCACGTCAGATAGGCTTCTGCTAAACCATCACCATCTTCCTTGAGTTCATCGACTTCAGCCTTATTATCTTTCTCATCTAAACGTCGCTGAATATCATAGCCAATTCCTGCCTGCACCCCATAAAAAGGTGCTGTTTCATACTTTATATAACCACCGATGACAGCCGTATCCTGATTCAGATTATCCACAAAATAAGCATTATTGAGTGAGTAATAGGTTGATTTCACTGCACCATGCAGACTGCCACAGGCAAAAGCCGCAGCCAGTTGATCGTTCGCCTGACAATCCTGTTGCAGGTTCAATAGATGATTCAGGCTGGTATCCGTTGCCCAGGCCTGTATGGCTGGGCTCATCACGAGCACGAGTATGGCTGATTTTAACTTAAAACTTCTCATAAAATTCCCCGTAAGATTTGATTTAAAAATCACTTTTGGCTTTTAAAAATCCTGTTTCTGGCTTTTTCAAGACAAAAACTCCCCTTGACCTATTCAAGCTTGAATAAGCAACTTTGAATGATGTGCAGGTAAAAAAAGTGGGATTCAGACTGAATATTCGGCCCTGAACCCGCGATGATCAATGCCCTGAATTTACAGGCAGGCTTGCTACTTCCACTGTTTTTTTAGTGAACGGTAGATGGTTAAAAATGATGTTGAGTAAGATAGCGGTAATACAGGCTGAGCTAATACCTGAATGCAATAAGGTTTTTACCCAGGTTGGAAATTGTGCATAGAATTCCTGATTGACGATAGGAATCATGCCGATAGCCAGCGAAGTGGCCACAATAATCAGGTTTTTATGATCGTTATAATCCACTTTGGCTAAGGTACGTATACCACTGGCGGCAACCGTACCGAATAACACGATGCCAGCACCACCTAAAACGGGCATGGGAATTGATGCCACCAGCCGCCCCACGATGGGCAATAAGCCGAGGATAATCAAGATTCCTCCTGCAGTCGCCACCACAAAACGGCTTTTAATGCCCGTCATGGCAACCAGCCCGACATTTTGGGCAAAAGCTGTTTGCATGAATGAACCAAAGATCGGAGAAATGGCGCTCGATAACATATCGGCACGTAAACCGTCGCCTATACGTTTCGAATCTACTTTAGTTCCAACAATTTCACCGATGGCAATAATATCGGCGGTAGTTTCGGTCATAATCACCAAGGTCACAATCGTCATGGAAAGAATGGCAGAAAACTCAAATACAGGCGAACCAAAATGGAAGAAACTTGGAAATGCAAACACCGGACCTGTGTTGACCTTTGAAAAATCGGTAAATCCTGCCGCATACGCGAGCACAGTACCTAGAATAATGGCAACCAGAATCGCGAGCCGACGGAGCATCTGACTACGCAACATGCTGAAGATAATCACAATCGCCAGCGTCATCACTGCCAGACCGACATTAGCCGGATCGCCCCAGTTCTCAGCTTTGGGATTACCCCCCATAATCCAGCGGATCGCCACAGGCAGCAGTGAAATACCAATCATGGTAATTACACAACCGGTTACGACGGGTGGAAAAAAGCGGATGATTTTGGCGAAAAATGGCGTCAGCAATAGACCAATGAGGGAAGCAACGATTACGGCGCCAAAGGCAGAGGCTAACCCGCCACCGGTGCTGACAATTGCCAGAATGGTCGCCACGCCTGCAAAAGAAACGCCTTGAACAATCGGTAATTTTGCTCCGAAATGCTTGAAACCCAGGGTTTGCAACACCGTCGCCAGGCCCCCTACAAACAAGGCAGCAGCCACCAGCAATCCAATTTCTGAAGCCTCCAGTCCTGCAGCAGCTCCAATAATCAATGGGGGTGCAATAATTCCACCATACATCGTCAACACATGCTGCAAACCATATAAAATGTTTTTATTCATGCCTAAATATTGATGTTCTGCCGAGATCAGTGCATCTCGTTCTGTAGGTGTGTTGTCTTGATGCATGGTTAATTCCTCAAATGAGATTCATAAGGTCCACATTGTTTAAGTTGATTTAGCTGCCGCGATAAGTTGAATAGGAAAATGGACTGATCAATAAAGGCACGTGGTAATGCTGTTGCGTACCAGTGACCTTAAAATCGATACAGACGCTTGGATAGAAACTGGCTGTGTTCAAAGTCTGAAAATAATCCCCTACTTCAAAAATCAACTTATAATTGGCTTGGATAAATGCTTCGATCCTGAAAGCCGGAATACGGCCATCCGCATCCGTCAACTGTTCATCCTGCAAAACATATTGATGATTGATTTCCTGATAGAGTTTCACCAATACCTGAGGTGCTGGCTGCCCCAGTGCTGCATTTAAAATATGTGTGCTGATACCCGCCATTATTGAATCTCCTGTTTTAAACGAAACAAGGCAATTTCAGCCAATTGTTGTTTTACTTCGACTTGCTCTTGTTCGACCGTATTGAGTAAGCGACGTTGCAATTCGGACAAGATTTGCTGACCAGAGCGGCCCGCCGCACGGATCAGAAAAATATGCCCAAATTTGTGCTCGTAATTTAAATTGCCCTGATATAGCGCCAGTTGCAGCACAGCATCCGTTTCAACCTGAGCTTGTTCACGTTGGGAAAAATGCTGCTCTTTCTCAGACAAAACTGCTGCTGCTTTTTTCTCGCCAATGCGGGGATGTTGCGCCAAAGCTACAGAAATTTCAGGCCATGACCATGCCTGCGCTTGCGTCACTGCAGCCTGATAAAGTTGCTCTTTAGCTGGATAAGGACGTTGCTGTAGCAGTTCAGCAATCCAGTTCGGGATATGCGCACAGGCCTGTAAAACACGTGCTGCTCTGTCTGGATCGAGTTGATTAAATGTTTCGAGTTGCATCTCTGCTCCAATTTAAGGCATTGTCTGACTGGTCAGACCAGATATCTTAAATAAAGCAATGAATATGCCAATTATGGCGTATGGAGCTTTCGATAGCGTTTGTTAAAAAATGATCTGGATATCTAAATGAAAAACGGCAATCACCGAGGATTGCCGTTTTTTATTACTATCGATTAAAAAAGCTTTAGTTCAGGCTATAAGCAATCACATAATCACCATGATCAGGTGATTGACGCGCACCACCCGCAGTAATCAGCACATACTGCTTACCTGATTTCGGTGACACATAGCTGATTGGCGTACCTTGACTACCGACAGGTAAACGCGCTTTCCACAGCTCCTTACCTGAAGATGAATCCAGTGCACGCAAGTAATAATCCTGAGTCGCGGCAAAGAAGACTAAACCACCTTGAGTTGCCATTGGACCGCCAATGGTTGGCATACCAATTGGAACAGGCAGGCCCATTTTGATTCCCATCGGGCCAGTATCTTCTACCGTTCCCATTGGCACTTGCCATGCAACCTGACGCGTTTTCATATCTACTGCAGTCATGGTGCCATACGGCGGTTTTTGGCAAGGAATCATCAATTTTGACCAGAAGCGGTCTTTATTGACTTTGTATGGGGTTCCTTTCATTGGCACGGCTCCCATACCGGTATTGACTTTTTCACCACCATTGGCCTGAACTGCCAGATCTTCCGGCGTCTGTTTAATTAACTGAATCCATAAACCCAAACGCATGTCATTGACGAACATATATTGATGGCTTGGATCAAAGGCAATACTGCCCCAGTTCATACCGCCTAGAGAGCCCGGGAAGCTCAATGATTTATCGGTACCCGGTGCAGTGAATAAACCTTCATAACGCATCGATTTAAAGTTAATACGACACATGAGCTGGTCAAATGGTGTGGCGCCCCACATATCAGATTCCGTTATGGTCTGGTTACCAATCTGCGGCATTTCGACTGAACGTGGCTGTGTTGGGCTGTATTGTTCCCCCGGAATATCCGCAGGCTTCACCGCTTGCTCAACCACCTTGGTTAATGGCTGCCCGGTTACACGATCCAGTACAAAGAACTGACCGGATTTGGTACCAATCACCACAGCAGGCTTGTTGCTGCCATCCTTCATCGGGAAATCGACCAGACTAGGCTGCATTGGCAAATCAAAATCCCACAAATCATTATGAACCGTTTGAGAGACCCACTTTTCCTGACCTGTGGTCGCATCTAAAGCCAGTACGGATGAGTTGTATTTATGGTCCAATGGTTGACGGTTACCACCCCATACATCGACAGATGAGCTACCCATTGGCAAAAATACCGTGTTCATCTGTGGATCATAAGACATCGCTGCCCATGAGTTTGCTGAACTGCGTTTATAGGTTTCACCCTCTTTCAACACATAGTTCGGATTAGGATTTCGTGGATCAAAGGCCCAACGTAATTCACCCGTAATGACATCGTATGCACGAATTACACCACCAGGCATATCCGCTGCAAAATTATCGGCAATACGGCTACCGACGACAATTACCGTACCCGCAATGGTTGGCGCTGAAGTGACCTCAAAACGTGGTGCTGTGGTTCCCTCACCCAAGCCTTTGAGCAAGTCAACGGTGCCTTCTACACCAAAGTCTTTACAACGTTCGCCCGTATCTGCATTGACTGCAATTAAACGACCATCCGGTGTATTGGTATAAACACGACGTAAGCATGAAGTATTGTTTGCCACCGCTTTTACCGGTGTCGCTCCCGCTAAAGTCGGCTGAACCAATGCTTGCGTTGAGTCAAAATAAGCAACACCACGGCAACGTTCCCATGCATCTGACTTGGAATTGACTTCTGCTTTCCAGAGTTGTTTACCGGAGTCCGCTTCCAACGCGAAAATGTTGTTATGCGGGGTGCACAGGAAAATCTTGTTGCCGACTTGTAGCGGGGTCATCTGATCTTCTGCACCATTTCCCGAACCTGTGGTGAAATCACCGGTACGGAAACGCCAGACTTCTTTCAACTGGTGCACATTATCACGTGTAATCTGATCCAGTGCCGCAAAACGGCTTCCACCTGCATCCTGACCATAATGCTGCCAGTTAGTCTGCTTCATATCAGTCTTTACCGGGATCAGCGGTAATGCCTGTCCCGACGCAGTGACGGTTGGATGTGGCTGGAACATCTGATAGAGACCAATCACCATGCCAATCACTGTCAATATTCCAAGACCATAAGCAGGTAAATCCGCACTCGGTTGAAATTGATAACGACGAATGGCAGGCAAAGTAAACATCAGGGCTGCAAATAAGCCTGCTGGAAACATCAGTCGAGAAAATAAAGGCCAGAACTCCAGCCCTGCATCAAACAACGACCAGACGATTGTTCCCGCAAACACCAGGGTAAATAACCAGACACCGAGCGCTTTTTTCCTGAAAATAAAAAGTGCAGCGATCAGCGTGAGAACACCTGAAATCACGAAATACCAGGATCCACCTAAAGTCGCCAGCTTTACTCCACCGACTGTAAAAAACAGTCCGGTCAGCAATAAAACCAGCCCCAGAATAAAACACCATATTTTCAGTATGGTATGCGAGCTTGAAGATTCAGACATCTGTCATACTCCTGTATTAGAAATTCAGTCCAACTGAAATACCGGCTACCCAGACATTATCACGAGACGGATTGCCCCTTGGCTGATAAACATACTGGATATTGGGACGTAACATTACGGCTGGGGAATAGTTGTAAACATAGTTCAGTTCAACATTCATCTCATCATCACGATCATGATTGGCAGGGATCTGGTCGTTAAATTTATAACGCCCCACCCCGAAACCGATCTGGTCGGCTGGTCGTGATGGTAAGGCTCCCTTGTACCAGAAGGCGATTTGCTGGGTATCAGAAATATTGGCGGTTTTATCGTTGTTCCAGACCAGATTCACGGCGCCATATAAACCACCCTTTGAATCTGTGGCATTGCGGCTCAACTGTTGCTGGGTATTCAGCCAGATGGCCGACTTTGGATCTTGTCCTGCTTGTGCATCAACCCGGTCATAGTCATGACTACTCCAGAAACCGCCAACTTTATACTCGCCCGCCAATCCGTTTAATTTGTTGGTTTTCCAAGCCAATTCGACTGGAATCAGGACACCTTTCCCCCGATCCGTAGACAGGTTAAAATTGGCATTGTCCTTCACTTCAGTATTTTCGGGATTATTTTCATAAACGCCCACCCCAAACGTCCATTCAGGCAGAAACTGGTATTTAACATTTGCAGCCCAGCCACTCACCGGACCGTTATACCAGACATCGCCCTGACTCTTACCCACTTGGCCACCACATAAAATCAGGCTCTGGAAATTACAGTGTGAACCATTAAAGTCCTCAGACATTCCCATACGCCCAAGCTTAAACTGTAGGGTATTGTCCAGAAATCCTGTTTTAATCCATGCTTGCGTCAAGCGCCAGATATTACCGCGCCCATAGATTTCCGTTGGACTACCGTTCATGCCAATATTGCTGGCAATATTACGTCCATCCCGTTTGGTCACGGTGAGAGCGGCTGTCGTGTTGGGTAATCCCGCAATTTTAGCCAAATCAAAATTTGCACCCAATGCCACCTGATTGGCATTTTTGGTGGGATGATGGTCCAGACCGTCCAGCACTGTTGCTGTCTGGTTCATGACATTGAGGTTAAATTTATAGCCTTCTTTTTCCAGTTGCTGACGCTGACCATTCCAGTCACCGAGGAGCCATTGACGATCCTGTGACCAGGGCTGATCCGCAAAAGCAGATTGAGCAGCACATAGCGCAACAGCCAGACAGCTCATCTTGAGCAAAAATGCATTCGAATTCATATTCAGCCTCCTTGCCGTTTATTTCAGTTTTACAGCTGAACTGAGTTCAGACGTTGCACCCAAACGATCCGTAATATTTGCTGTCACTGAAGCAACTTGTGCTGTTGGTTTCCAAGTCAGCGTCGCTATTCCTTGCGCATTGGTGGCAGCAACCGCCGAACCTAAATAAAACTCGGCTTCCTTTGAATTTGCCGATGAATTTCCAAAAAACTCGACCTGATAACGCTGGTTCGGCTGCGCTTTAACTTCAACTGCAATTTGTCCTTTGGACAAGGTTAATTTCGGTGCCTGAATATTTTGGTTGGGTTGAGCATTACAGCCTTGCTCATTGGCCTGCTTGCAGGTCTTCTGCAAGTTTGCAGGATCAATCTTGACGCCATGACCGCGAGATCCTACAAAATGCGCATGTTCCAGTCCTGGAATGTCAAAAATAATCGCGCCGACACGTTGATTCGGTACGCAGCTGCCGCCTGCTTCACAACGTTTAATCTCTTTACCATTATTCCAGATTTGGTTTTTAGTCAATGTGATATGTGCATCGGCATCTTTCTCGGAACGAATGGCAATGCCAACCCGGTTGCCGTGTACCTTATTGCTGTCAAAAATGTTGCCATCACCTGTCAGGTTAAAACCGTTGGAGTTATTGGTCAGCTCGTTATAAGCAATATAGTTGCGTTTGCCCCAGTTGATCTGCAGGCCATCCGAATAGTTTTCAAATTTATTGCCAATCACGGCATTGTCATTGCCCCACAAGATTTCAATCCCTTGTGATGGTTCAGGATTGGCTGCTGTAGAAATAAAATGGTTATTGGCAACCAAATTGAATGCTGCACCACGGGTCAGTTCAAGGCCATCGCCATTGTCCTGAAAATAGTTATTCAGCACTTTGTTGTTATTGGTTGTGGTCGCGGTTGGATTACCTTTACCATCATCACCCGTCAGCATCACACCTGCGCCGCCATAGTTATGCATGATACGGTTATTTTGAATCAGGTTATTACTGGCACGGTTCATCAGAATACCGATACAGAAATGGCGGATTTCCAGCCCCTGAATGGTCACACCATTGATATCGCGCAATACAATGCCTGGTAAAGTCGTGGTACGGACATTGGTCCCGAACTGCCCTTCAACCGCACCAGGACAGGCTTCAACACCAGTTCCTTTAATATAATTCGATCCATCGACTGCAATAAACTCACCTGTTTTTGCCCATTGCGTCCCAATGATTTTTACAGGCGCTTTGATCTCAGGTAATGGACTGTTGACCTTAATGGCATAAGGCGCTTTACCTACTGCCTGAATCAGAATCTCGCTGGCTTCAGTCGGCTTGCTATTGGCTTGTTCAATTGCCCAACGCAAAGAACCTTTATCTTTATCATCTTGATAACGATCAACAACATAAGTTTCTGCTGCTGCCATTCCCGAAACCGCCATCGCCATCGCTAAAGTGCTTAAACGTAAGTAAATTGCTTTCATGTCTAAAAATCCTTTTTAAATTATTGTGTAGGTTGAACCGTTTTTAAAAACTGTTTCAGTTGCGTAACATCGATCTGACCCGGTGCCGAAGCTTCACCAATCATGCCAAAACTGAAGCTGCCGCCCATATTGGCCGTCGCAATGCGGGAAATCGTCCCAAGTTTACCCATTGACATGGTAAGTAATGGCTTTTTAGATTGCTGACTGACTTTCAATGTCGCATTCATGAGGGTAAATACGTCTTGTTTGCTTTGTGGCATGACTGCGATTTTAAGAATATCTGCCCCCAACTCATCTTGCTTGAGCAAGCGTTTAATGATTTCAGCCTCAGCGGGTGTTTTTTGAAAATCATGATTCGACATTACAATCAGCACTTTTTTCGCATGTGCTAATTTGACCGTATTCTTCACAATTTGCTGATCGCGGAACATTTCCACATCCAGCATATCCATAAATGGCTGCTGTAAATAAGCCTGATAGGTCTTGCCATAATCTGCATCACTAATGGTCAGTTGCCCACCTTCATTATGAGTACGAATGGTGGCAATCATCGGCTTAGTACCCAGAATCTGTTTTAATTCATGTCCCAAGGCAATCACTTGCTTGCTATCACTGGCAAAGCTCAGTAAATCAATCCGAAACTCAGCGAGATCCACATCAGCATTGGCGGCAATCACTTTTGCCTGTGCAATCGCCTGCTCTTTGGTTTTGGCGGTAATTGGTACAATAGTTTTCACAGGCAATTTTGCCAGTTCAGATAATTCAACCTGTTTGTGTAGATTGTCTTGTGCTTGTACGCTTTGAACCATCAATAGAGGGCTAACAAGCAGCATCAATGTTGCCAGTGTTTTCATTTTCATCTGTATCGTCCTTAATAATAGATTTGCTCATTCAGCGGGGTCTTAGCGAATTTTGATTAAATGATAGGATAGGCCTTCGGCTGGACTTACTTTGGCTCCGCCCTGAGAAGCGCTTGAAGCTTCGTAAGGGCAAAAGCATTGTCATCCCGTAAGGTTTCACTTCCGATACCACATTCGTAGCATAGCTACTCGTCTTGCGCTCAGATTGCAGATGACATTCCCGAGTAGCTAATTTCTACATACGTTTCTTTAATATATTTAAATATCAAAGAACACGGTTTCATCATCACCTTGGATACGAATATCAAAGCGATAAACCACTTCACCATCCACTTCACTGCGTTTGGCGATTAAAGTCTGGCGACGTACTGCCCATTCAATGCTGTTTAGCACTGGATCATTGGCATTGGCATCCACTTCATCTTCAAAATAAACACGGGTGTGTAAGCCAATATTGATGCCGCGCGCAAACACTGCCACAGCAATATGCGGCGCCTGAATTGAACCTTTACGCCCAGCAACAGCGCCCGGTTTTACCGTATTAAAGCTCCAGAAACCTGTTTCAAAATTGGCACCTGTACGGCCCCATCCAAGAAAATGTGGATCGGCAGTTTTACCTTGAGTATCCGCCTGACTTGGATAAACACCATTTGCATCCGCCTGCCAGATTTCCAGTAATACATCTCTTAATGGCAAACCAAGACCATCAAACACCTGACCTTCGAGACGAATACGTTGTCCTTGAGTGTGGTCATTGACTAACTGGTTATCAAAGTTATGCTCAAATACTTCAATATTGGCTTGTTGCGGTAATAAACCGATATGAACATAAGGACCACCTGTTTGTGATGGGGTTTCCTTTAATTCCTGAAAATTCCATGCATTCATCGTATGTCTCCCTTAAGTCAAATCATTTTCAAAATAAGTCGCACGACGACCACGAAGATGAATATCAAAGCGGTAACAACGACTATCTGCTTCGATGAAGTTGTTTTTATCTTCCAGTGCGATCAAGGCACGACGCTGATCTTCTGAAGGAATAGTTTTCAAAATCGGGCAAGTATCAATCAAGGTATCGCCTTCAAAATAGAACTGCGAAATCAGACGCTGTGCCCAACCATCTGCGAGTAAGGAGAAATGAATATGCGCTGGACGCCATTCATTAATACGGTTACGCCACGGATATGGGCCCGGTTTGATGGTACGGAAAATATAAAAACCATTTTCATCGGTTAAGGTACGACCACAGCCACCAAAGTTAGGATCCATCGCACCAATGAATTTGTCATTCGGATGACGATAACGACCTGATGCATTGGCTTGCCATACTTCAAGCAAGGCATTTTTTACAGGGCGGCCAAACTGATCACGTACATAACCATGCACAATGATACGTTCACCAACAGGTAGACCTTCTTTGGCATAGTTCAAGATCAGATCATTATCTTTAGGGCCAAAGATATTCGGTGAAAAATGCGGTGAAGTTACTTCAGTCAACGTCTCATTAATAGAAATCAATGCATTCTTTGGCGAGCGTAATACACTGGTCTTATAGCCGGGTGTATATGCTGGCGGATGATCATCAGTATTACGTTGTGGGTATGCACCTAATGTATGCTTTAACATGCCTGTCTCCTTAATCCTGTGGTTGTGCCGCAACGGGTTGCACGTCGATGCCAAGTTCTTTAAAGACTTCTTCTGCCATATGCATCGCCGCATTTGCTGCTGGCAAACCTGCATATAAAGAACTATGTAAAATCAGTTCTTTCAGTTCATCCTTAGTGACACCGTTGTTGAAGCAGGCACGTAAATGCATTCTGAGTTCGTCTTCACGGCCCAATGCCAATAAGATGGCAATCGTGACCAGACTACGGGTATGACGTGGCAAGCCTTCACGCGACCACACTTCACCCCATGCAAAACGACTAATAAAATTCTGGAAATCCTGATTGAAATCATTAAGGTTCGCTAAAGAGCGGCCGACATGTTTTTCACCCAGTACTTCGGTACGGACTTTTAGTCCTTGCTGATAACGCTGTTCATCATTCATGAACGTTGCTCCTCATCTTGAAAATATGAGCCTTAGGTTGCATCGGAATGAGCAACTAGAGATTTAACAAAAATTGCGATGGCTGCTGCCGTAGCAGGAATCATCAACAAGCTGAGAATGGCGGTAAATGACCAGTCATTACCCAATAGCACTGCGCCAATCCATGCACCAAATACGGCACCGAAACGGCCAATACCTGTCATCCATGCCACACCTGTTGCACGACATTGCGTTGGATAGAAACGAGCGCTTAATGCTGGCATTGAAGATTGCGCTCCGTTAATCGCAACGCCTGCACAGAGCACCAAGATCGCCAATAAAGTTGGATTGCTGAGACTTTGCCCAACTGCAATTGCAAACAGACCAGCGAGAAAATAGAAACCTGAAATAATGCGGTTTGGATTGAAACGATCCATTGCCCAGCCAATGAATAAGGCACTGAGCACCCCACCAAACTGGAACAAGCCGCCGATGAACGCCGCGCGTTCCATGGTTGCGCCAGTCTCACGCATCAAGGTTGGTAACCAGCTGGTGAGCAGGTAAACCACCACTAAACCCATGAAATAAGTGGTCCACAATAAAACCGTACCTTTGGCATATTGTTTAGAGAACAGCATGCCAAACACATTTTTCTTTTCTGCCACAGCAGATTTTTCTTCCGGGATATGGAAGCTCTCAGCAGCCTGTGCTTTTTCAGGCGAAATATGGGTTAAGATGGTGCGAATTTTTGCTGAATCTCGACCTTTGACAATCAGAAAACGATAAGACTCAGGCAAGAACAAAATCACCAGAACCATTAAAATCAAAGGCGCCCAACCACCCAATAAAAATAAGCTGTGCCATCCAAATGCAGGAATCAACCAGCTACTGATAAAGCCGCCTGTCGCCATACCGAGGTTATAACCACAGAACATACAGGTCACCATCAATGAACGTACCCGTGTCGGGCAATATTCAGAGAATAGAGTCGCTGCATTCGGCATCGCCGCACCGAGACCGATCCCCGTTAAGAAACGTAATACGACCAATTGATTCAGGTTGTCAGCATAAGCAGATGCCAAGGTAAAACCACCAAAAATCAACATTGCAACAGTTAAAACAATCTTGCGCCCTAAACGGTCAGCTGTTGGACCCGAAACCAGCGCACCAATGATCATGCCACCCAATGCCGCACTCATTACTGGCCCAAGCTGGGAACGGTCAATGCCCCAGTCCTGAGTCAATGCAGGTGCAATAAATCCCATTGCCGCGGTATCAATACCGTCAACAAATACAATGAGAAAACAAACAATTGCGATCATCCACTGATATTTACTAATTGGCGCATTATCAATTAATGCTTGTGCATCTACGCTATTTTTCGATGCAGCAAATTCCTGTGCCATAACTGCCTCCTTGTAGGCGAATTCCTTTCTAACCCTTGCGGTTATATGTTTTGAATAAACTTGGACAATGCCTGTTTGAACACTTGTGGCTGTTCAATATTGGACAAATGAGAAGCTGCCAAGATTTCAAGCTGACTGTTTGCAATGTGATGATGCATAAACTCTGCATCCTGGATTGTGGTGACGGGGTCGTATTGCCCTGCGATAATTAAAGTGGGAATTTGAATCTGACCAAGTTGCGCCCGAACATCGGCATCAGCTAAAGCACGACATGCATTGGCATACCCCTGTGCAGGTGTCACTGCCAGACTCTGAATGGTTTTTTGTGCCAGCACATCATGCGCATAATCAAAATGCTCACTAAACCAACGGGTGTGCGTGGTTTTTACAAGTTCTGCCAAACCGTTTTGCTCTACGCTATCTGCACGGGTATTCCATGCCTCGGCAGTACCAATTTTTGCAGCTGAATTTGCAACCGTAATGCTATGAAAGCGTTGTGCATGATTGATGGCCAAGGCCAAGGCTGTAATTCCACCCATTGAAATACCGCAGAAATGGGCTTTTTCAACAGCTAAAGCATCAAGAATATCGATCACATCTTCAGCCAGATTTTGCAAGGTCGTATCAGCAATTACGGTGCTGGTACCATGTCCACGTGTGTCATAGGTAATGACCTGATAATGCTCAGCCAAAGCTGTCACTTGCGCCTGCCACATACCATGATCAGTTCCCAAAGAGTTAGAGAACATGATCACAGGTGCATCTTTGCGCCCTTGAACCTGAACAGCCAGCAGATGTCCCTGACGATTATTGATATGAGTGACCATGTGCTTACTCTCCTTGTGCTGCATGTAGTACTGCATCGATTTGTGCCTGAATATTGCCTAGGTAAGATGCAGGATTGAACAGATCATCTAATGCCTGATCATTGAAATGGACATTCACTTGCGCCATGTTGGATAACACGGTTTTTAAATGCTGATGCTGGGCAACAGCTTGCTGGCAAGCCTGCTCAACCAGATGGTGTGCATTCAACCGTCCAAGTTTTGGTGCAAGCGCCATCATCACAGCCTCCGCCATGATGAGGCCATTTGTACATTCAAGATTACGTTGCATCGCGTCTGCGTTGACCTGCATGTGCTCAAGCACTTCACTGCCTCGTTCTAAAGCACCTGCACATAGCTGGAAAATTTCTGGAATCGCAAGCCATTCCGCATGCCATGCACCTAAAGCACGTTCATGCTCTTGCACCATGCTTTGATAAACACTTGCCATTAAGGCTGGCACACGATTGGCTGCAGCAAGAATTGAAGCTGCTGCCACAGGATTACGCTTATGTGGCATGGTCGATGATCCACCACGCCCTTTTGCTGTCGGTTCAAAAACTTCTGCGATTTCGGTTTGCATCAGCAATGACCAGTCTTTTGCCATCTTGCCGACATTCCCTACAATCAAGGCAAGCATACTGGCAAGCTCAACCATACGGTCGCGCTCACCATGCCATGTACATTCAGGCGCTGTTAAATTGAGTTGTGCTGCAAAAGCGGCAACCACCGCAGAGCCTTGATCCTGTAAAGATGCCAGTGAACCGACGGCACCACCGAGTTGCGCAGTCAATACGCGTTCTTTCATTGCATGCAGACGATCAAGATCACGCTTAAAAGCACCTGCCCAACGAGCAAATTTATGACCTAAAGTAATCGGTAAAGCTTGCTGTAGCCAAGTACGCCCAATCATGACCTGATCACGATATTGCTGTGCTTGCTTTAAGCTCACCTGATATGCCTGTTGCACTTGCTGTTCGATCAATGCCAAGGCATCACGACACTGCAAAATCGTTGCTGTATCAATAATATCCTGACTAGTCGCGCCCCAATGCACATAGCGGGATGCATCTTCATCCTGCTGTTTCACCAAGGCGGTCAATTGCTTTACAAATGGAATTGCAACATTACCTGCCAGCCCTGCTGCTGTAGCCAACGCATCCATATCGATGTGCGCTACCGCATTTTGTCCAACCTGTTCAATCGTCGTTGCCGCCGAAGCAGGAATGACGTTGACCTTTGCCTGAGCTTTAGCTAAAGCAACTTCGGCCTGCACCATATATCCCAATAAAGCGTGATCACTAAAAATAGCTGTGATATCAGGCTGATAAAATAAGCTGGCGTATAACTGGCTCATAACAGACCTCACTCAACACGTTGAATAATCAAGGCAATCCCTTGACCAACACCAATACACATCGAACACAAGGCATACTGCCCCTTAATCTGTTCAAGCTGATTCAAGGCCGTGGTCACCAGACGCGCACCAGAGGCACCTAAGGGATGACCCAAGGCAATTGCACCACCATTCGGATTAACCCGTGCATCATCATCTGCCAAAGCTAAATCACGGGTGACTGCCAAAGCCTGTGCCGCAAAAGCTTCGTTTAGTTCAATCACATCCATCTGATCAAGATTGAGATTGGCCTGTTTAAGCAGTTTCTTGATCGCAGGTGCAGGTGCAAAACCCATAATGCGGGGTTCAATACCCACTGTGGTTGCGGCAATAATTTTGGCACGTGGTTTGAGTTGATATTTTTCCACCGCGTCGTCCGACGCAATCAACACAGCAGCGGCACCATCGTTAATGCCTGAGGCGTTACCAGCCGTGACGGTACCTTCGGCTTTGACCACACCTTTAAGTTTGGTTAATGCTTCTAAGGTGGTTGATGCACGTGGATGCTCATCAGTATCCACCACAATGGCATCACCTTTACGCTGTGGAATCGTCACCGGGATGATTTCATGGGCAAAGAAGCCTTTGGCTTGCGCAGTTGCAGTACGTTGCTGGCTATTGAGGGCAAACTGATCTTGATCAGCACGGTTGATATTGAATTGCTCTGCCACGTTTTCCGCGGTTTGTGGCATGCTGTCCACACCATACATTTCTTTGAGTTTTGGATTGATAAAACGCCAGCCCATAGTGGTGTCTTCAATCTTTTGACTACGTCCAAAGGCACTGTCGGATTTGCCCATCACATAAGGGGCACGGCTCATACTTTCGACGCCACCGGCAATAATCAGATCTGCTTCATTGGCTTTAATCGCACGTGCAGCCATGGCAATGGCATCCAGTGATGAACCACATAAACGGTTCACCGTGGTGGCTGGTACTTGATAAGGTAAGCCCGCAAGTAAAGCTGACATACGTCCGACATTACGGTTGTCTTCACCTGCCTGATTGGCACAGCCATAGATCACATCATCCACTTGTTGCCAATCAACAGTTGGGTTGCGTTGCATGAGAGCCTGAAGTGGAATGGCTCCTAGGTCATCGGCACGTACAGATGCAAGACCGCCTGCATAGCGACCAAATGGGGTACGGATGGCATCGATGATATAAGCGTTTTTCATGTGTTTTTCCTTTTAATCCTCCCTTAATCCCTCCTTTAAAAAGGAGGGAGACTTCACGCTATTGTTTAGGTGAAGTCCCCCTTAACAAAGGGGGATTTAGGGGGATTTCTATCCTTAAGCTGGTGTCGCATCAATCAACTGAGCACCCGTCAACGCCTGTAACTCCGCAAAGCTCAGACCTTCGACTTTCTCAATCACTTTTAAACCGTCTTGAGTCACATCAATCACACACAGGTCGGTATAAATACGATCGACACATTTCAATCCTGTTGCTGGATATGAAAGCGCTTCAACAATCTTGGGTTCACCTTGCTTGGTGTTGTGATCGGTGGTGATAAACACTTTCTTGGCCCCTACCGCCAGATCCATCGCACCGCCCACCGCAGGAATCGCATCCGCTGCACCCGTATGCCAGTTGGCTAAATCACCATTGGCTGCCACTTGGAAAGCACCAAGCACTGCAATATCCAAATGCCCACCACGCATCATGGCAAAGGAATCTCCATGATGGAAGAAACTGCCACCTGTCAGCATGGTGACGTATTCCTTACCTGCATTGATGAGTTCAGGGTCTTCTTCACCTTTGGCAGGTGGCGGCCCGAATGCGAGTAGGCCATTTTCCGAATGCAGGAATACATCTTTATCGGCTGGAAGATAATTGGAAATCTTGGTTGGAAGCCCAATGCCGAGATTGACATAAGCGCCATCGGGAATATCTTGAGCGACACGTTCAGCGATTTGGTCACGGCTTAGTTTTTGATAGCTCATTGTTCTGCTCCTGTGCCATTGGCTGTATCGACAGCGACCACATGCTGTACAAAAATCCCAGGGGTAATGATGTGTTCAGGATCAAGCTGACCGAGTTCGACCAGTTCAGACACTTGTGCAATGGTGACATCCGCAGCCATCGCCATGATCGGACCAAAGTTACGTGCAGATTTGTTATAGACCAGATTGCCCCAACGGTCGCCTTGATGTGCCTTGATCAGCGCGAAGTCTGCTTTGATTGGATATTCAAGTACATGGTCTTTGCCATCGATATGACGGGTTTCCTTGCCTTCAGCCAAAAGCGTACCGAAACCTGTTGGGGTAAATACAGCACCGAGGCCCATACCCGCAGCTTGAATACGACAAGCCAGATTACCTTGCGGCACCAGTTCCAGTTCAATCTTGCCAGCACGATACAGTTCATCGAAGACCCATGAATCAGACTGACGTGGGAAGGAACAGATGATTTTACGTACTGCCCCTGTTTTAAGTAGTTTAGCCAAACCATAATCGCCATTGCCTGCATTGTTATTGACAATGACCAGATCCTTGATGCCAAGTTTGATCAGTCCATCAATTAGTTCAGCGGGTTGTCCTGCAGTGCCAAAACCACCAATCATGATGGTTGCGCCATCCTTGATCTGTGACAGTGCCTCAGTCAAAGTGAGGGTACTTTTATCAATCATCTACCTACTTCCTGTACGATGCATCACTCGTATTTTCATCCTGAAAGCCGATGAAATTAAGCCGAGTGCTTTGTTCGGATTTCTTCTATTCATTCTTGATAAATTCTGCGCTCACTTCTAGACGTTGAAGTGCATTTTGTTCGATGATTATTTTTTATGTTCGATCATCGAACATTATCCAAGTAAAATAGTCATGTTTAGTTTAGAATAATTCTTCAACAAAAGATTTGGAACGGATACCTAATCAATGGAAAATGATGAAGCTAAAAGTCCTCGATTAATTCACCATAATGAAAATAAAAAGACCATCCGCCATGAAGACTTTATTGCAGGAATCGCGAAAGGCTTGGCTATTCTGGAATGCTTCGGTCCCGAACGACACCGCTTGAATATGAGTACAGCGGCTGAAAAAACCGGCATGACCCGTGCTGCTGCACGACGCCATTTACTCACATTAGAATACTTAGGCTATTTAGATTTTGATGGGCATTATTATTATTTATCTCCCAAGATTCTAAAATTTTCAGGGGCTTATCTGGATGGTTCTACACTTCCCAAAATCTGTCAGCCCTTATTAAATCTTTTAACCAATCAGACTTCACTGATTTACTCGGTCATGGTTTTAGATGGTTATGAAGCAATTACTATTGCCCGTAGTGCGGCTCACCAACAAACCGATCGGGTCAATCCTTATGGTTTGCATTTAGGTAATCGCCTCCCTGCCCATGCCACCTCTGCCGGCAAAATTTTACTGGCACATTTAACGCCCGAACAACAAAAGTGCTGGCTGGAAAAATATCCATTAAAACGCCTGACCAAATATACGCATACCGAAACTGAGCTATTTTTAGAATTACTGCATGAAATCAAGGAACAGGATTGGTGTTACTCTTGTGAAGAACATGAGCTGGGCGTACATGCTGTAGCTGTCCCTATATATGACTCCAATGCCAGCGTAGTCGCCGCACTGAACATTGTGTCCCCGACCATGCGCACTACCAAGGATTATTTAATTGCGCATATTTTACCTTTGCTACAGGAAACGGCGCGTGATTTGCGCCAAGTGATTTAACCCCTCATCTAAATTCAAGGCAAAAAAATGCCACATCTGGAATGTGGCGAAAGGTGTACTGTGACAACAATTGTGTTGGTATGTTTAAATTAATCAACTTTTCTTAAATGAATATTAATTTTCTTAACCATGTTGCTGTTTTATTATTCAGTCATTTTTAGATCTTTCATATCAACATTTAAAATAAATCATATTTAACTAAAATTTTAATTCCAAAAAATTATAATTGGTATTTAAGTATTCATACTAAATGATAAATATACTAAAGACTTAACACTTTTAGTTTCAATGTGATATGCAGCTCACAATTTATACAACACAATCTAAATGTTATGTTTTGTATTTAAAAATTACTTATTGTAATTACTATCTTAATATTTAATTTTTTTGTCACACCTCAATCTAAATAATTAAAATAAAAAATTGATATATAAATATTTTTATAAAATAGCTTAGCTAAAAATCAGTTAATTTGTATTAGTAAAAGAAGCATAGTATTTTAAAAAACACATGAAAAATAAATAAATTTTAAACCTAAACATAGATCGAATAATAAAAGTGAGATCGAAAAATGATTGAATGGTTACAAGGCGAATTAAAACATAGCCCGGAAATCTTATTGTTCTTATCCTTGGCAATCGGTTTCTGGATCGGACAGTTTCAATTCGGAAAATTTCAGTTTGGTGGTGTAGCAGGGTCTCTACTTGTAGCAGTGGTACTCAGTCTTATCGGGGTTCCTGTCGATAACGGAGTCAAGGCAATTCTATTTGCATTGTTCATTTATGCCGTTGGTTTTGAAAGTGGCCCCCAGTTCTTTAAATCGCTTGGCCCCCAATCAATCAAAGAAATCCTGTTAGCTGTATTCATGGCAGTAAGTGGTTTAATTACTGTCTTGATCATGGCAAAGCTATTCCACCTCGATAAAGGTCTGGCAGCCGGATTAGCCGCAGGAGGCATGACCCAATCTGCAATTATTGGGACTGCAGGCGATGCAATTTCCCGTCTCGACTTACCTTTGGCTGAAATTCAAAAGCTACAGGCCAATGTCGCGATCGGCTATGCCGTCACCTATATTTTTGGTTCATTGGGCGCGATTATTGTCTGTGTGAATATTCTGCCTAAATTTATGGGTAAGGAAATTCACGATGATGCTTTAAAAGCGCAGTCTGAACGTCTCAAGGGTGCTTTTGAATTAGCCCCTGGTCAAGAACTGGCAATGCCAGAAATCGTTGGACGTATCTATAAAGTCAAACAAGCCAGTGGCCAAACCGTTGCAGAACTTGAAGCCAAGCAAAGTAGCATCACCATCGAACGGATCAAACGCAAAGATCAATTCATTGATGTGGTACCAGAACTCACATTACAAACAGATGATGTGATCTTACTAGTCGGTCGTCGAGCCAGTGTGGTGACTATTTCCGAGCAGATCGGGACAGAGTTACAGTCATCACAAGGTATGGAAATGATAATGGATACTACAGACGTGATCCTGAGAAATTCCAAATATATCCATCGTACGCTTGCTGATATCAAATCAAATACCCCTGCATATCTAAAACATGGGATTTATGTGCTGGCCATTAAACGCAATGATGAAACCCAAAGTTTGCATGATGATACTGTTTTACAGCAAGGTGATGTCATCACTGTGTATGGGACTAAAAGTGATCTTGATCGTTTAGTGAAAGAAGCAGGAAAAGCACTACCAGAAAGCTTAAAAACCGATTGGATTTTTCACGGTGCTGGTCTGGTGGTCGGCTTATTGATAGGTCTGTTTGTAATTCGCATCGGTGATGTCCCTCTAACACTTGGTGCAGGTGGTGGTGCGTTACTCTCAGGCCTTCTGTTTGGCTGGTTACGTAGCCGTAATCAAGTTCATGGCAACATGCCTTTAGCCGCATCGCAGCTATTGAAAGATTTGGGGCTTGCCGGATTCGTGGCTGCGGTTGGTTTGCAATCTGGGCTACAGGCGATTCAAACTATTAAAGACAGCGGTCTGTCTCTATTTATGATTGGTGTGGTGGTCACCTTAGTTCCGCTGATTCTTTCGATGCTTTTTGCACGTTATGTGCTGCGTTATGACAACGTTGCGGTTATGGCGGGAGCATTATCGGGTTCACGCAGTGCCAACCCTGCCTTTGGTGCGATTTTAGATAAAGCAGGAAACTCCATTCCTACAGTTCCATTCGCCATTACTTATGCACTGGCAAACGTATTCTTGACCTTGCTTGGCCCCCTCATCGTCGGCCTTGCCTAAAGATAATTTTTATTCAGTCACTTATTGCTTCAACTATAATTAAGGAGACTTCCCATGGGGAACGTTGATTATTCAAAATACTCAAAACTCAGTCCATTCGAACTCAAAGATAATTTAATTGAACTTGCTCAAAGCAAAACAGACCGGATGATGCTGAATGCAGGGCGCGGTAATCCAAACTTTTTAGCCACCATTCCACGTCGAGCATTCTTCCAATTGGGGTTATTTTCCACCACCGAATCAGAGTTTTCATTCTCCTATATGCCAGAAGGTTTAGGCGGCTTCCCTCGCCCTGTGGGTCTGCAATCTCGCTTCGATAACTTCATTATGCACAATCGGGATAAACCCGGCGTGGTCTTTCTCGGCAAAGCCATTTCCTATGTCCGAGATCAGCTCGGTTTAGATCCTGATGCTTTTTTACTGGAAATGGTCGAGGGAATCTTAGGCTGTAACTACCCTGTTCCAGACCGCATGCTACGTATCAGTGAATCCATCATCAAAGAATATATCCTGCGTGAAATGGGCGTCCAGGGCATGCCTAAAGAAGGCTTAGACTTGTTCGCGGTCGAAGGTGGAACTGCGGCAATGGCCTACATTTTTAACTCATTAAAAGAGAATAAAATGATTGCCCATGGCGATCGTATCGCGATTGGTACCCCGATTTTTACGCCCTATCTGGAAATTCCGAAACTGAATGACTATCAACTGGAGGAAGTTCTGATTGAAGCAGATCCAAAGCTCGACTGGCAATATCCGGAATCTGAATTGCGGAAACTGGAAGACCCATCGATTAAAGCGTTCTTCCTTGTAAATCCAAGTAATCCACCTTCAGTAAAACTTAGCGATGAAGGTTTGGCGATCTTGGCTGATATCGTAAAAAAACGACCTGATCTGATTATTTTGACTGACGATGTATACGGTACCTTTGCAGACAATTTCAAATCACTGTTTGCCGTCTGTCCAGACAATACCATCTTGGTGTATTCATTCTCTAAATATTTTGGAGCAACCGGTTGGAGACTTGGCGTTATTGCCCTTTCCAACAATAATATTCTGGATCAAAAGCTGGCGACACTGTCGAAAAAAGACAAGAAGGAATTGGAGGAACGTTATTCATCATTAACGACTGATCCAGCCAAGATTAAATTTATAGATCGTCTGGTCGCGGATAGCCGTAATGTGGCACTCAACCATACCGCAGGGCTTTCTACGCCACAGCAAGTACAGATGGTCCTGTTTGCCCTGTTCAATATGATGGATTCACAACAGAACTATAAAAAAGCCGTCAAATCCGTGGTACGTGAACGTGACGCTGCACTGTATCGCCAATTGGGGGTGGCAGTGCCAGAAGATCCAAATTCGGTTGATTACTATACCTTGGTCAATCTGGAAAATACCTCTCGAACACTTTATGGTGATGAGTTTGCGGATTGGGTGATGAAGAATAAAAATCCAACCGAGCTATTATTCCGCGTTGCCGATGAAACAGGTGTGGTGCTGTTACCAGGTTCTGGCTTTGGTGTATTGCATCCATCTGCCCGTGCATCATTGGCCAATTTGAATGAATATCAATATGCAGCTATCGGAGACTCATTAAGACGCTTTGCTGAAGAATCTTATCAAGAGTACTTAAAAACCAAGAAAGGCAAAAAATAAACCTGTTCTTAAATACATAAAAAAGCAGCTTAAGCTGCTTTTTTATTCTTCAAAGCTTTACATTAAAGATCAAGCACCAGTTTCTTGCCTTTGGCACGTGATACACAGATCATCATCGATTGCTGTGAGGCTTTTTCATCATCACTCAGATATTGGTCAAAATGCTCTGCCTCACCTTCTAGAATCGTGGTTTCACACGTGCCACACACCCCTTCACGGCATAAACACTCCACATCAATATTCAGCAATTCAATCGCTTGTAAAATGGTTTGATTGCCTTGAACTTCGACTTGCTGATTGGATTTGGCCAACACCACCGTAAATGCTTCCCCCTCTTCAGGTACAGTTGAAGCAAATTGTTCCCAGTGAATATATTCATCGCGATAACGATGGTAATTACAACGATCAATCACCGCATCAATCATCGGTTTCGGACCACATACATAGACATGCGTGCCTTTGGGTTGAGACCCAATCAATTGATCAAGATCAAGACATTTTCCATCCGAATCCACATAGCTAAATATATGTTCGCCATGTTTTTGTTTGAGTTCTTCTAACAGTGCTGCATACTCTGGTGAACGATAGGCATAATGCAACTCATAGTCGGCACCGCGTGCAGCCAGTTCATCCATTTGCGGTACAAACGGGGTGATGCCAATTCCACCTGCAATCAGAATATGTTTCTCGCCATCTGCCGCCAATGGAAACAGGTTCTTCGGTTCAGAAATCAGAATCTCGCAGCCTTCGTTACACTGATCATGCATAAAGACTGAACCGCCCTTACCTTCAACGTCCTTGCGTACACAGACTTGATAAGTCGACAGATCTTGAGCACAGCTCATCAATGAATAAGCATTGGACAACTGGTCATTCATTTTTACAATGATATGACTGCCGCCATTAAACTGAGGGAAATTTTGTCCATCCTGACGTTTAAATGTGAACCGTTTAATCAACGGAGTCAGTTGCTCTACACAAGTGACCACTGAAGGGAACATTTCATAATGACTCGCCATGTCTAAATCCTCTTTACCGCCTGCTGCTCATCCCAGCATTTTCTATTTTTAAACGCAAATGGCCTGTTGGTCGACATTTAGCTCGTCCCAACAGGCAGTATTGCTATAATCCTAAACACATATACTTAATGGTCATGAATTCTTCTAAACCGTATTTAGAACCTTCACGCCCCACTCCTGACTGTTTGACACCACCAAATGGCACGACTTCGTTGGAAATAGCGGTGGAATTCATCCCGACCATGCCATATTCCAGTTGCTCAGCCACACGCCAGATCCGTGAAATATTTTCGCTATAAACATAAGCGGCCAAACCAAAAATCGTATCGTTGGCTTGTGCCACCATATCGGCTTCATCCGTAAAGCGAATTAACGGTGCAACGGGGCCAAAAATTTCTTCCTGAACAATCTCCATATCACGCGAAACATCGGTTAACACCGTTGGTTCAAAGAAAGTCTGACCCAATGCATGCTGTTGACCACCACACGCCACTTGTGCACCTTTTTCACAGGCATCATCAATCAACTGTTTTGCTTTCAACACCGCTTTGTCATTGATTAACGGTCCGATCTGCACATTCGATTCCAAACCATTGCCGATTTTGAATTTCTGTACCTCTTGCACAAATTTCTCGGTAAATGCCTGATAAATCTGGTCATGCACATAGATTCGATTGGCACAGACACAGGTTTGCCCAGCATTACGGAACTTGGCAAAGATTGCGCCTTGTACCGCTTTATCCAGATCGGCATCATCAAACACAATCAGAGGTGCATTGCCACCGAGTTCCAACGCCAACTTTTTGATGGTGCCTGAACATTGCTGCATCAATAAACGGCCGACTGGTGTAGAACCGGTAAAGGTCAGTTTTTTGACTTTTTCATGGCTAGTAAAGACCGAACCAATCTCTTGCGATTTGCCTGTCACCACATTAATGACACCCGCAGGAATGCCCGCCATTTCTGCCAGTTTAGCAAGCGCAAGTGCACAATACGGCGTTTCATTGGCAGGTTTGATCACGATGCTACAGCCCGCTGCCAAAGCAGGCGCTGCTTTACGGGTAATCATCGCAATCGGGAAATTCCACGGTGTAATGGCGGCAACCACCCCCACAGGTTCTTTGGTCACAATAAAACGTTGCTGACTGTTGGTGGTTGGAATCACATCGCCATAAACACGTTTGCCTTCTTCGGCAAACCATTGAATAAATGAAGCGGCATATTTCACTTCACCCAAGGCTTCGGCTAAAGGCTTACCCTGCTCAATGGTCATGATCCGTGCCAGCTCATCCGCATGGCTCAAAACCAGTTGATACCAAGCCAGTAACAGATCTGCACGTTTTTGTGCCGTTAATCCTTTCCATGCTGCTAAAGCTTGATACGCCACTTCTACCGCTTGCGTAGCTTCCGCTGCACCCATATTTGGAATCTGGCCAATTTCTTCACCCGTTGCCGGATTGGTCACAGGGATTGTGGCACTGGATTGTGCATTCACCCATTGACCATTGATCAATCCGCGTTGTTGAAATAATGAACTTTCTTGCAAAGTTGACATGTCATGATCCTATCGATTGAAAGCAAGGTACGGTCTGCGTCCCGTACCTTAAATGACTGAATAGCTGATACGCGATTATTTGTGATATTGCGCAACAAGATTCTGGAAATAGGCAATGCCATGCTCACTGATCCCTGAACGTTGCTTGTCAGTCATAATCCGGCCCTGACCACGATAACCCCGTGATTTCAAGCCACGTTGTACGCTTTCAACCAGTTCCAGGTCTTCAGGACGGAAGACATTGCGATACCATTCAATCAAGTCTTTCTGATCTTGGGTCAACTCTTCATTGGTGAAGAAAATATCGTAGTGCTGCAAAGTGGTTTCCGCATCCATCGGAAATTCATAGATCACGGTCATGAAGTTTGCACCGGGTGGCACGTTAAACATGGTGCATGGCCAGGTCCAGAAACCGCTAAAGGTCGGGTCTTTCACCGATGGGTCAAGCTTGAATGACTTTTCTGAAGAACGTGCATAACCATATTGCAGCGTCCAGTTCTGATGGGTGGTGTGCCAGTATTTATCCACCTGTACCGAGTCGGCAAAACCGGGATGCGCCGGACCACAGTGATAACATTCCAAATAGTTATCCACGATCACTTTCCAGTTGGCAGGCGTTTCAGTCACAAAACGTGCCGCCAGTTTCAAATCCTTAATGACCGCACAGGCTTCATTCAGTTTTTGTGCAAATTCAGGCAACTGATCTTCAACACAAGTGGCATTTTCATCCATATTGATAAAGACAAAACCGCCATATTCTTCCACTTTTAACGGCACCATGCTGGAGTTTTGCTTGTCAAAAGACTCGACATGATCACAGTTACGCGCCAGTGCCAAGCTCCCATCTAGCTTAAAGGTCCATGCATGATACGGACAGGTAATCACATTTTTAGCTTTACCGCTACCGCTTAACAGCTCATGACCACGATGTGGGCAGACATTATAGAATGCACGCAGTACACTATCTTTGCCGCGAATCACGATGATGTTTTCACCAATGACCTTACGGGTAATATAGTCATTGTTCTGGGCAACTTCACTGCCATGTGCCACGCAAATCCAGCTTTTCGCAAAAATTTCTTCTTTTTCACGCTCAAATACCTGAGATGAGGTATAGAACACTTTGGGGAATGTCCATGCCACATCCGGGTTTGAACAGAAATCTTCTGGTAATTTTTCAACTGCATTCATGGTTTTACTCCATTAAACTCTTTTGTCCTAACGACCGTTTTATCAAAATTGGCTGGTGTTCAAATCACTTGAACATTTGCTTTAACGAACTCAGCATGTGCTGATATAAATCCTGTACCACAGGACAGTCGCGTACTAAACGTAAACTGCCATGCAGTAATCCTTTGCCGAGATAAAACTCGGCAGCAATATGGGCTTGTTTTAACTTGTCCACGAAAATACGTCCGTCGTCACTCAGTGGATCGTATTCAGCCACCGCAACAAAACTGCGTGGCATGTCAGAAAAATCCTGTGCGTTCAATGGCGCTAAACGTGTATCTTTCCAGTCGCTTGCATTCGGTGCATATTCCTTCAGGTAATAATGCATTTCCTCTAGCGTCAGTAACGGCGCATGTGCATGCTGCTGGCAAGACGCCGTATCAAAACTGCTGCCTAAACATGGGTAGATCAAGGCCAGTCCGCAGGCCTGTTTCCCTGTATGCTGCAACTGAACCGCCAGTGCTGCGGCTAGATTGCCACCTGCACTATCACCTGCTAATACCACCTGCGCTGGATTGATGTTCCAGTCTGCGCCATGCTCATGTAGCCAGTGATAGACCGTTTCACAATCCTCATAAGCCGCAGGAAAATGATGTTCTGGTATCAAACGGTAATCTACGCTCAACACTGCAACATTCAGATCACGGCATAAATAGCGGGTGATAAATTCATGTGAATCCAGATTGCCCAGCATCCAGCCACCACCATGGATAAACAGGATACATGGCCACCCCTCCGCGGCTGCTTGGCCTAATGGGGAATACAACCGAACATTGACGGGATGAGTCGCATGCACAACGGTTTTATCTTCAATATGGACTGACCCATCGCGTGGCAAGGTGTAATGCAGGCACATCGCATCATAGGCTGCACGTATTGAATCAATATCGTTATCCGCGGCTGAATAAATGCTGCTCCAGTACACCAGACTTTGCATTTCTTCGCTTAACTCATAGCGCGTGTTCGATTGCTGTGTCATGATAATTCCTTTTGACTGCTTTTATGGGCCAGTGCGGTTGCCGCAATATCAATCTGCATCTGTTGATTTGGGTCAGTGTGCTCAAGCGCGTCCAGATCACTAAAGCTGCTTTGTTCAATCAAATGCGATGGCACTTTGGAATAATCCTCAATCAACCATTTCACCAGGCCATAGGTCTGTACCAGAATAATCACAATAAACGGTAAGGCAGTCACAATGGTGGCCGTTTTCATGGTGTCTAAGGGTGCCTTTGAGAAAATCATCGCAATCGGTACCAGGGTTAACATCAGACACCAGAACAAACGCGCATTCGGAGATGGATCTTGCCCTTCACTTAAACCACGGGTACAGGTTGCAGACACCGCATAACCGACCGCATCCATATGTGCCGCAAGGAAAATCACCATAATGCCAAGGAACAACCACATCATCAGCTTGCCTGCTGGCAATAAACCCAACAGTTGACCAATCGCCACTTCACCACCTTGCTGACTCAAGATTTGCGGAACATTGACCATACCGTGAATGAAGCTGTGAACGCTGTAATTTTCAAATACCCCAAAGATGAACCATAAACCAACGCTACCGCCGATGACCATGGCAAGAATCACTTCTTTAATGGTGCGTCCTTTAGATACACGGGTGACAAACAAAGCCACGCCCGGTGCATAAGAAATCCACCATAACCAGTAGAACACCGTCCATTCACGGGTGAATTTGCCATCGCCCATCGGGTCGGTAAACAGGCTCATATCGACAAAGTTGGTTGCCATGAGGCCGAAGCTCATCAATGAATTATTCATAATGAACTGGGTTGGTCCAAAGCACAGCACATAGATCGCAAACAGCACCACACCCAAACACACCATATGACTCAAGCGCTGCATGCCTTTATCCATACCGACATAGGAGCTGAGTGCGAATAACACAGATACCGCTAAAATGATGATCACTTTGGTCATGAAGGTATTTGGAATACCCGTGAGTTGCGAAAGAATGTTAGTAAAGGTAACGGCAGTCAAAACCAGCGAAATGGTCAAGGCACCAAACATACACAGCAAGAACATCAGGTCGACCACACGTCCAACTGGGCCCGTTGCTTTAAAGCCTGTGACCGCTTCCACCATTGACGCCAGACTCAAGCCTTTGTTCTTTCTGACATGATAGCTATAGCACAGTGAAATTGATGCCAAAGCATAAATCGACCATGCACTCAAACCAGAGTGAAAGAAGGAATAAGCCACGCTGTATTTCAGCGCTGCTGCCGATTCAGGAGCTAAATTCAACCCCGGCGTTTGGTAATAATAGGCCCAGTCCAGAAAGCCCCAGTACAAGGTGGATGACCCAATCCCAGATAGAATGAACATGAAAATCCATGACATGGTGCTGTATTGGGGCTTGCCTTCACCGAGCTTGATCTTGCCGTATTTACTAAAGGCCAAACCGAAGGTAAAAATAATTGATAAAAAAGCAAATAACAGCACTGGCGTAGTGAATACCGAGGTGGTCCACTGCATCCATTTTGCCGCCAGCTGTATTGATTCAGATGAGTAGATTGCCAGACCAGCCACCGAGGTAAATACAACGGCCAGACTGGTGATCGCAAGCGTCTTATCTGTATAAGGTTTTGTAATTTGATTATCCATATCTATTCAATCCATCTCGGATAGTGACTATTCCCTGAGGGGTACTTACTCCATCGCGAATAAATCCATTTTTTGCTGAGTCACACAGGCTGCAATCGCATCACCCACTTCATAGGTTTTTGCCGTTCCACCGACATCAGGCGTTTTCGGGCCATGCACCAACACATGCTCAATCGCCTGCATGATTTCCTGTCCAGCCTGAACCACCTGTTCATCTCCATCTGCCAGGAAATCCAGCATCATCGCACCCGACCAGATCGCTGCAATCGGGTTGGCAATTTGCTGACCGTAAATATCGGGTGCTGAACCATGTACAGGTTCAAACAAGGACGGAAACTTACGTTCAGGATTCAGGTTAGCCGAAGCCGCCAGACCAATCGTGCCTGTACATGCAGGACCTAAATCTGACAAGATGTCACCAAATAAATTCGACGCCACCACCACATCAAAACGCTCTGGCTGTAGAACAAAACGTGCCGCTAAAATATCAACGTGTTGCTTATCTGCCTTGATCTGTGGATAGCGTTTCGCCATTTCATCAACTCGTTCATCCCAATACGGCATGCTCACCGCAATCCCGTTCGACTTGGTTGCAGCCGTGATTTTCTTAGCCTCACGTTGATCGGCAAATTCAAAGGCATATTTCAAGATGCGATCGACACCGTGACGAGTAAACACCGCTTCTTGCAACACAAACTCACGATCGGTGCCTTCAAAGGCTTTACCACCAATGGCAGAATATTCACCTTCACTGTTTTCACGCACCACATAAAAATCGATATCGCCCGGTTGCTTGCCTGCCAGTGGACATTTCACCCCTGGCATTAACTGGACCGGGCGTAAGTTCACATACTGATCAAAACGACGGCGGAACTGCAGCAATGATCCCCATAGTGAAATGTGATCCGGCACCTTTTCAGGCCAACCCACAGCACCAAAGAAAATTGCATCATATTCCTGTAAGACTTCAAACCAGTTATCCGGCATCATTTTGCCGTGTTCAAGGTAGTAATCACAGCTGGCCCAATCAAAGCTATCCATTTGAACTTGAATGCCATATTTGTCTGCTGCTGCCTTTACAACCTTGATGCCTTCTGGTAGAACTTCTAAGCCAATTCCATCGCCTGCAATCGTGGCAACTTTATACTTTTTTGCCATAACGCTCCCTTACACCTTTGGTTAATATCCTGAGTTGTAAACATGCTGTTTTCGGCAGCAATGATCAATAAGAAAACTATCACCCCAATGGACACGGATCGTGAATAATCTACCTAACCTATCGGATTTAAAGGTTTTTTGCACAGTCGCCAAACGCAAGAGTTTCGTCGACTCAGCGGAGGAGCTCGGTGTTTCACCTGCATTTATCAGTAAACGCATCAATATTTTAGAAACCAACCTGAACTGCAAACTGTTCCACCGCAGTACCCGCCATGTCAGTTTGACCGAAGATGGCAAACTGATTCTGGATCGGGTCTCCAATATTCTGGATGAATTTGATGAAATCAGTGAGCTGGTGAATAACCCCTTAAGCACGCCCACCGGTCATCTCGACATTGTCAGCAGCTTTGGTTTTGGCCGTAAACATGTTGCGCCCATTTTGTCTAAACTGATGACCATGTACCCCAAACTGGAGATTCAGTTTGATACCATCGACAACACCAAAGACCTGATCCAGCACAGCATTGATCTGGATATTCGCATTGGCAACGACATTGCGCCGAATATGATTGCCAAAAAACTGGTGCCGAATTTCCGGATTTTCTGCGCTGCGCCAAGCTATTTGTTGCAACAAGGCATGCCTGAAAGTCTGGATGATTTACGCAATCATGATTGCCTGACCATCAGTGAACGAGATCAATCCTCAGTGTTATGGAAATTACGCCATCCTTCGGAAGATCGGTCGGTACATGTCACACCACGTTTTATTTCCAATAACGGCGAGATTATTCACCAGTTGGCAATTGAAGGACATGGCATTATCTTACGTTCGATTTGGGATGTGGCGGATGAATTGATTAGCGGTCAGTTACAGCATATCTTGCCGGAATACTGGCAAGATGCCGATGTCTGGGCAGTGTATCCTTCACGTTTAAAAAGCTCGTCTAAACTACAGACCTGTATCCTGTTCATTCAAAATGAACTGATCAACCGTTTACAGCATATCCAAAACCTCAGCCGTGGTCAGTTGATCCAACCGATTGAGCCGATCAATCCAAATACAGAGAAAGTATTTCTATAATCCCGCTAAGCTGCCGGCTTTCTTTTTTCAACCACATCATGCACATTAGCAAGATCATGAATTAACAGGCAGCTTATGAGCACGGCAATATTTGGCCTTATTTTACTTGCAGCGGCATGTCATGCCACATGGAATGCCATTGTAAAAGCGGGTACAAATAAGTTTTTAACCACGGTATTGGTCACTGCATCCGCAGCCGTCTTAGCTGCGATATTGTTGCCCTTTTTTCCAATACCGCAACGCGAGAGCTGGCCTTTTATTCTGGCTTCAACGGCAATACAAATTCTGTATTTTGGCATGGTGGCTAAAATCTATCGGGTTGCCGATATGGGCCTGACCTATCCCTTAATGCGTGGTACAGCACCACTGATTGTGGCCGTTTTAGGTACCTTGTTATTGCATGAACAACTTCAATTCAATGCATGGCTAGGCATCATCACCATTTCCATCGGCATTTTATCGATGATTCTGGCTGCACCCAAAACGGGACGCAAAGGCATTGGTTTAGCGTTGCTGAATGCAGTGCTGATCGCAGGTTATACTTTGCTGGATGGTCATGGCGTTCGTCTTGCAGGATCAGCGATTGCCTATATCCTATGGAGTTTCGTACTCTCCGGACTGATCTTTTTTATCTTTGCCCTGAAAATGCAATATCGTCAGATGGGTGAGTATTTTCGTCATAATTGGCATTTAGGTTTAATCGGTGGAATCGGTTCATTTTTCTCTTATGGTTTGGCACTGTGGGCGATGACACTTGCACCGGTTGCGATTGTTGCCGCACTAAGAGAAACCTCGATTTTATTTGCCACGCTGATCTCAATCTTTATTCTAAAAGAACGCATCAATGCAGTACGGATTATCTCTTCGTGCATCATTTTAATCGGGGCTTTGATCTTAAGAACCGCCTAAATGAAAAAAGCCAGTCTATCGCAAACAGACTGGCTCATTTTCAACGCCGAATTTAGAAATAATAACCTAACGATAAATAGAACAATTTATTCCATTGATTGCTGTCACCTTGTGCCAGTCCATCTGCGCCACTACCCGTCATTGGGTCATTGCGACTCCAGATATATTCACCCTGTAGGCCGACTTTTTTATAGTTAAAATATAGACCTGCGATTAAGCGATCCGAATCTTGATAGCCTGATTCATCTTTATAAAAACGGCTATACGACACATAAGGTTTAATATTTTCTAACTGGTGGAAAGGCTTGGCAAAAGTATAGTTAATTTCATTGGCCATATATTTGCCTTTGTTGGCCACCTGATAGGGATAGTCAAATGCACCAATGGTCGAGCTTTTCGGTAAAAGATCATCTGCATTTTTAACGTCCTGCTCGCCTGCCAAGAACAACCATTGCCATGCCTGATAATTGGTGGTGCTAAAAACACTCCAGGTACTACGATGCCCATCTCGGTTGCTGCGGTTATTTTCCAATTCCGAATACCAGTAAGACCCACCAATTTCCGTGGAGAAATTCTGAGATTGATCTAGCTCAAACTTTCTAGATAAACGCGTCACCCACATATTCTTTTCATCAATATCAGTGCCTTGGGTCAGATCATCTGCGCGCACAAAGTTACCGCTATAGCGGCTGGAATCCTTGGAGGTACCTTTGTAATTGCCGCCATCGGTCGGGTAAAAACCGAGAATGAAGTTATATAGATTGTCCTTAAACTGGTACTTCACCCCAAGATTCTGGATATCTTCCAGTCCAACGGTATTGAGTAAAGTTTCATAATAGCTATTGCCCCACAGTCGCCCAAAGCCAAAATCAACCGATTGAAAACCGACTGTCAGCCGTTGCTGATCTGAAAATTTATAGCCTGCCCAAGCATCTTTTAAAAACAGTGCATCGCACAAGCGGTCATACTGGTAGCAACGTACATCCATCGATGCAATCCAGTCTGGGTTTTCATAACTCAAGACCGCCTTGATATCGGCCAGTTGCCAGTCATCATTTTTAGAACCTTCATTGGCTTCGACAATATAGTCTTTATGGATATAGCGGGTACGGATTGCACCTGTCAGTTTCAGTTCACCCGCTTGGGTTTTCGGTTCACCGATACTGATATCGGCGGCCCAGACTGGCGTATTTGCCAAGACACCCATTGAACCCAAGAGAAGCAGTGCTTTTTTCATTGTTGTACGTCCTTGTTTAACCTTATATGAAAATGAAGAAATTCATGCAGACAAACAATGCTTAAACTATAAAGTTGGTCTTTACGGAGTGTGTTTAATGGGACAGGATTTGAGATGCTGAAACTATTTACACAGTTTAAAAAATTTAATTCATGCAATAGATAGCTTCTTCTGAAATCTGATTTACATGAACAATTTCAGGTTGACTATCCTTAAACTCTTTAATTTCAAAAGTATTATCACGATCAAATAGGTTGAAAGAGGATATTCCAGTTCCTAAACACACCAAGGTAATCAATACTGCAAAAATCTTATGCTTAGGCCACATCTCAGGAACATGTTGTTCTTGATCAACTTTTTGTAAATTAATCACCATTGAACCCGCAACGAAGTCATGAAGTGAACGGCGGTTTTGTCGGTTAAAAATATAAAAATAAATAAGCAGAATTTGTAAGCAGGCCAACAGCAGGTTGAATAATTCAGATAACAGTAAAATCGGAAAATAACCACTTAATGATATGAGGCAGGATGGCGCAAACAAGATGGCTGAACGAAGCAATGATGGGATTACAGCAAGATCTTTTCCATGTATGTCAGCCACTCTGATTTTTAAAAGCTGTTTGCCAAAAGTTTGACCAGAATGTAAATGACTGTTTAACAAACCAAAATATAAAATAACAAAGGCATATCCAATAAAAATAGATATAACTGGAAACGGATACATAAACTCAGAGAGAAGTCGAATCGTAATAATATCTAAATTCAGTCAGAATATTGGGTTGTCGAATCTGGAACAATAGACCATTTTCACTATAGCTATAGTGCTTTTCCTCACCGTCAAAGGCTTGTTCACTGACCAACTGACCAAACTTGTTATAGTTAAATTGGTATTCAGCCCGATTTTGGTTAATAAGCTTTTGGATATGGCCCTGCTCTTATCCCATTGATAGCCCACTCGGTGCTGATTGGCATCAATGCGTTGTTCTAACAGACCGACAGTATTGTATTGATATTGAGTGGTTAAGCCGTTGGTATCAGTGTGTTTGAGCAGACGGCCTTCTTGATCATGCTCAAATAGCTCTTTCAAGCCATCTGGATAAACAATCGCTTGAAGCTGAATCTAAGAGTTTTAGACGCCGTGTAAATTTTTTAAAGCCCTCAAATGAGGTTTTTTTCAATCCATTCATCCACTTTACCTAAAAATTCACTATAAAAATAGAGCTTAAACATAAGTGAGCAAATAGAATGCCTAAGCTCTATTCTATTTTACTTAATTGTAATCACAGGTAAACCATCTCCACAGAATGTTGTTCCTTGTTCTTGATAAATCATGCCAACATTCCACTCCTTATCAATTGGAGAGAAAGTTAACTTATCATCTTCATTAATAATATCTTTCGAATATTTTTTAGGTCGAATAACTTCTAACTGATGTTTTTTCCCATTACAAAAAATATCCGTATTTTTTATACTCTTATTAAAAGTCCATCCATTTTCCTTAATTTTTGGAAAAATATTTTTTTGATAACTTTCTTCATTAAGTTCTTCTATTGGAATTTGCACCACTAAAAAACTTTGTGTTGGAGCAAAAGCAATGCCCTCATCTCTCAAAATATATTTCTGATCGTTAAGAATCCTATCTAATTGCTCTTTAAAAAAACTTAATTGTCCTTTGAATTGATCTGAAGGGACTTTACTGTAATCATTTTGAGCTGTTTCATTTACGCTTATGGCTTGCCGCTTTAGCTCAACATCTTTATTGCATGCTGATAATAAAAGACCAAGACCTGTAAGTAATAGTAAATAATTAAATTTTCTCATAGCTATTTTTTATCTTCCTCATACTGATTAGTAGATAATGGAACTGAAACTCCAACTTCCAATATAGGACCTGGAGTTCCCACACCTGCATTATAGCTACGTGTATGCCTTAAAGGATTATCTTTTGTAGCCATAGGTTTCGTTGTTGAAATTATACCTCCATACGCTCCCATTCCTATAGTAGTTGAACCTCCGGCTAAAAATTGATCAGTAATTGCAGCCTTACTAACATATGGATTAATTCGTTTATAAACACTCGCATCAATCCATGAGGCGGTACAACTTCCACCTTTTGACTTAGCCAAACTTTCTGGATTACCGATTGTCGCTATAGGAGCTTTACCACCGCCTACATACACATTCCCATTATAATTATTTACACTAACACTCCCAGACACACCAATAATGCCCCCGCTACATGATAAATAATCGGGTTTAACAATTTGTGCTAGTCTTTGTACATCTTGTTTTGCGTAATAAAGACTCGTTGGGGGGTGATAATGCTTTTGATCACATTTCTCCTTACCATAGTATTGATAACATGAAACTTTTTGATTAACAGCTGGACCACCTAATGATGCTAAAGCCCCCCAATCATTTAATCCATGAGGATCAACTTTTTGCATAGTATTTCTTACATAAATTGATGTATTTAAACCACCATTTATACTTATTGGATCTTTACTCAAATACCTAGCGCTATACGGTTCATAATAGCGATAACGGTTATAATGCAGTCCTGTTTCATTATCGTAATACTGACCTTGGAATCTCAGATTACTCTGCTCAAATGGATTGTCCTTATTGAGCATCTGAATCTCGAGTGCAGTCCCCCAGGTATCCTGAGTAATTTCCCAGACACATTTACCTGCGGCATTACTCAATGTTTGCGGTGTTCCGACTTGATCACAATGATAAAAAACAGTTTGTTCTAAAGCCACACGGTTTTTACGTGTATCGCTGCTCCAAATCGGATCTTTATAAATAGAATAAGGCTTGTTGAGATATTCACTATAATCAGGTGTTTCTATCAGTTGAATAAAACCTTGATATCCCGCCTGCATTAAGGGTACAAAACTATCAGGCTCATAAACATAATGTTTGGTATAGCTGTTCTCAGGCTTGTCCGAATTTTGGCATGATTCCCAAATCATCAAATCTCCATCCCAACCGAATAAGGTTAACTCTTGATTTGATGATTTCTTATATAAACGACGGCCAAAGACATCATAACCATACTGAGTCACTAGCCCATTTAAGTTACTTTCGATCAAACGATTGAGATTGTCCCAAGTCAGTTTTAAGATTTTACCATTTTGCGTGATTTCAGTTACATTACCACGTATATCATATTGATAATGCTTACCTTGATATTGTTTGATTAAATTGTTCTTGACATATGTTGTCTGACTGTTCATTAGATCAATAAGATTCCCCGCTGGATCAAACTTAAAACTCTCGTTTTTATGCTGACTCTGGGTTGAAATCAAACGTCCAATCGGATCATATTGATAATTAAGTTGTCCTAAACGACTGTCTTCAACTTGGGTGAGCAAATAGTTTTTGTCATATTGATAATATCTATGCGCTTGGTAAGAGAGTCGACCTGAGGTTTTTTGTTCAGGCTCAATCTGCTGAGAAATCAATAACCCGACATCATTATAATGTTTGGTTTGCATCAAACCATTTGCCAAGAAACGTACTGTCTCACGATGTAAATCATCTCGCTGAAAAGAAACAACATCCTGCTGGTTAAACGCTATTCCGTAGATATTTCCTGAACCATAGCTCAAATTGGTCTGCTGCTGTCCATCTGGGCGAATGGTTTTAACCAGATTACCTAATTCATCATATTCATAACGTAGCACCGCTGTTAAATTAAATAAAGTATATTCTTGATGTTCTCTTATAATTTGTCCATTCCTATTATAAAACCAACTGATTTGGCTATTTTCATCTTTTACACAGTTTAATTGTCCTTTTAAATTATAATCAAAAAATTGGGTAGCAGCATGTCCACTATTGATGTTTTGAAATACTTTTGAACATATTTGCCCATCCTCGAAATAGCTCAAAGTAACCTTAATATTTGAATAAATAATTTCTGATAAAAAACCATTTTGATTGTAATTAAAAAACTTTTCTTCTCCATCAAAAGCTTTCTCAAAAACTAGTTTTCCAAAGTGATTATATTCAAATAAATATTCAGCTTGATTTTGATTAATAATTTTGTGAATACGTCCTTGTTTATCCCATTGATAACCCACATGATGCTGATTTGCATCAATCCGATGCTCAAGCAAACCGACAATATTGTATTGATATTGGGTAATTAAGCTATTGGTATCGGTGTGTTTAAGCAGGCGCCCCTCTTCATCATGCTCAAACAACTCTGTTAATCCATCAGGATAAATAATCGTTTGAAGTTGACCTTTATTTTTACCTTGACAACCATAAATATATTTAACAATTTGATTCGATGGGGAAATTTCAATATTTACATTTTCATTTTCATCATATTCCCATGTAGTACTTTTGCCCGAACAATCGGTATAAGACAGCATTTGTCCTTGATCATTGTACTGAATTTTCTTGATACCCCCTTTGGCATCAATCACTTCCACCACTTGATTACTGGTGTTGTATTTATATTGGGTAACATGACCTAAAGGATTAATCTCTTTGCTGACATTGCCGTGTACATCATATTCACGTTTCCAGATATTGCCTTCTGGATCTTTGGTCTCGGTTAAATTGCCTTGTTCATCATAAGCAAAGCGAATCACACCACCATTCGGCTGTACAATTTTCGCCAGTTGGCCCTGATCATTATATTCTTGCTGAGTTTCCCGACCTTCAAAATCAATTTGTCGGGTGATACGTTTCTCACCGTCTCGAGAATACCAAGACTCTCGACCATCGGCTAAACGGATACGATAGGTAAAACCATCCAAATCGAAATAATAATAGGTCGGTACATCATAAGCATCGTAAACAGCAACTTGGCGTAAACGCGGATGCCATTTCAGTTTGGTATGGAAACTGCCGTCATCCGCCCATTCTTCAATGGCTTTGGCATTTGGCAACGTCGATTCATAACGAATATTTTGTCCACGACCTGTACGATCGGTATAGCGCGTTAGCTGATGCGCCTGATTATATTCGTATTGACGTGCATGTCCATTTTGATCGAAAGCTGTCATCAGATTGCCTTGTGCATCATAGTGATAGCGTGCCCAAGGTTCAACTTGATCATCCACAAATACAGCAATAATCTTAACTTGCTCATTAAAGGCAAATTTTAGTTGATGCTGTACCTGTTCAAACTGGAAATCAATGGCTTGAAGATAAGCAACACCATCTGCCAAAAGGTAACTTAGGCTAATTTTTTCATTGGTGTTTTCATTGAATTGTTGGATTAAATGATAGGGCTGGCCAAGACCAAATTGATGAAAATGGAAACTCCAGTCACCACCAAAATTTAATAATAAATCACCATTTTCAATTGGGTGAACCGTCATTCCCTCAAAAGGAACCGTGTAAGCCTGCTGCAAAATCGTGGATGGTAAGGCATGTTTACGCCCTTTCGCATCAATGAAGATATAACCTTGTGGCTTTGGCAGGATCACATTGGAAAAAGGCATCATCCAACGAGCACCCATCATCCCCTGATCAAACTCATCCATTTGCGAGTTATATTGGCGACTAAATACAAAACCAACTTTCGGTAAATAGAAATCGGCATGCTGAACCCGCTCTGCGCCAATTGAATAACTGATACTCTTACTAGTCTCTGAACCGTTACCTTCACAAGGTGGTGCATTCAACGCATCCGCCTGTAAGCTCACAAACTCCAAGGTATCACCTTTGGTATGGCGCTCATATTCTCCCGTCTGGTTAATCGGCACACTGGCATTGCCTTTATTTTCGCTGGCTTGAATTGCAGTTAAAGTTTGTTGTAATAACCAGGCCAAGCTGTATTTTTGTCCTGCATTGGCTTGCTGCTGTAAAGTCTGGCTTAAGGTTGTAAGTGCTTGTATTGCTTCTTGTTGCAGACGTGTTTGAATATTTGGTTGTAGTTTAGGAGTTAAATCTGCCTGACTCGGTTTACCGATTAAATCAATGAGTGGTGCAGCCCAATTGCTAAATTTAAGTTTGGGATCTCTTTTCTCGGCTGTCGCACCTGCCGACGTTGCAGTCATGCTCGCACTTATTGGTGTCGCAGGCACGGACAAACTCGTAAGAATACTACTTCCTAAAATCGTTGCCTGTGAGAGCAAGGTCGCTAATTTGGCTTGCGTTTCTTGTAAAAACTTTTCTAAATCACCTGCGACCATCGCATTCAGATGCAGGCCCAAGCGTTTAATATCCGCGTCTTTAATCTTTCCATTTTCTGGATATAAACATTGTGACATTAGACCAAACATCGGACGTAATACCATACGCGCATGTGCTTCATTGCTTGGTTCTGCAAATAAACCAATTAAATTTGCAGCGAGCAATGCACCCTGTTGTACTGCAGCATCCTCTGTCTTGCTGTCAGTCGCGTATAAAATTAAATCCAGCACACTGCCTGTTAAAGCAAAAATATTGGCTACCGTTGCCGTATTTGCACTACCTTGTAATTGTTCTAAACTGGTATTGCCACATACCTGTAAATAAAGCTGGATTTGCTTGGCAATCATTTGCAGGTCAGTTACCGTGTGTACGCTGTCCAAATTAAAAACAGCAAGTTCAACCTTCGACGCTTTTTGATCTGTTGCCTGTTGTGTTTTTTCCGTAGCCATCAATCTCAAACCCTTAATTTATTTCAATACATCTATTTTTTAAATTGCTGCGCGTGAATTAAAATCTGTCCTAACCATTGTTCTGACCATGAAAACGATCAACGATGCCTTGTTGAAGAATCGAATCCATTTGGGTGGACTCCGCCAATTTTGTAGCTGCCTGATCTTTTACAAAACCCACACCCTGTGCTTTGATCATGTCAACCGACTGGCTCGGATTCATGGCGAGTTGTGCCAAGCTTTTCATTTGGTCTGGAGAAATATTAAGGTTCAGTTGCTTTGAAACAGCACTTAAAGCGGTATTACTGACTTGATCCTTGATTTGCCCAACCGTCTGCTCAACCAAACCATTTAAGGTATTTTTACCTATATTTTTAAGACTATTTTTATCCATTGAAACTAAACTGCTGGTCAGCTGTTGCTTCATGTTCTGTCCCAATGCACTGCTTAATGAGGCGGCAACTTTTTCTACCGGCTCTGCCCAAGTATAATCACGTTTAAAGTCACTACTTGATGCCCATGCACTGGTCTCATCTTTTTCAAAAATGACCTTGGCTGCGCCTGGTGCAATACCTGTCACTTGAGCAAAACCATTTCCATCCAGTTTGCCAGTCAGTTGCTTACCCAGAGAATCAATCACTTTATAGCTGTTCTGCTTAAAGAAATTATCTCCCCCATAACTTCTTAATAACTGTAGCGCTCCTTTTAGTGATTTTGCTTGTGGTAACTGAGGTGCATTGCTGCTTGCACTTGCGCCTGAGGCCAGTAAATGCTGCCCAGCCTTCACCTCAAACTTGCCACTGGTCACGGGGAAAATCCCCGAACCATTCAGCTTAATCTGAGAACCACCGGCAGTAATCACAATCTCTTTCGGACTGGTAATTTCAATTCGATCTTCGGTTGAAATAATCTGAATACCTTGCTTGGCCAGTAAATCCATGCCATCCGACTGTGCTTGGACTTCAAACTTACCTTTAGCAGCCACCTGTTTAATCCCATTCTGCGCAGCAAACACACTGATTCTGTTTTGTGCATGCGTAATCAGATTTTTCTGCGTGCTTAAGTTGATACTATCGCCTGCAAACTGATTGATCTGCCCATCCGCAGATAAATGAATATCTTCATTGCTACTTAAACCAATACCCGCAGGTGAGTTCAGCAATAATAATGATTTTTTAAACTGGGCGATCTTCTCTTGAATCTGCTCAGCGAATTCTTTGAGTTGATCAACGGATTCAATCTCATCGGTCTGCTGGTTCTTGGCCACTTCACTTAAGGCTTTGGCATTGCTTTGGTTACCTTCTAGCTGCTGCTTGGCAGGCTGTGCATCCAGATGTTCGCCTTGGGCTTGATCCTGTTTATGCGTGGAAACGAGTAAACCTTCTCCAGCTCGTACGGCTCCCCATTGATCGGTACGCAGTTCAAAACCTTCGCCCCGATCTTCACTTTCCGCTTTATCTTTCGGGTGGCTCAGTTTACCTAAGTTAAGTTGACTAGCAGCATGACTGCTCTGCAGTTGTGCGCTAATCTGTCCAGTGGTGTCATCAAAGCGTAACTGGTTAAAGCCTTCGCCCTGATATTCTTTGGATTTGATCCCTGCCAGTTTTTTGGTGTCTGGTAGCTTGCCTGCATTGTCGAATTTGCTTGGACTACGATGGGCTTCGTGGATACGTCCCACTACAAATGGACGGTCAATGTTGCCATCAAAGAAGTCGATGACTACGATTTCATCGATACGCGGCAGGAAGCGTGCGCCATAGCCTTCTCCAGCCCACGGGGTCAGTACATCGACCCAGGCTGAATCGGTATCGTTGTCATTGGCACCTGCACCGCCATCATGGCTATGATCTTCATTACGGGTAAACAGGAAACGGACTTTGATACGGCCCCATTCATCCACGTGAATTTCTTCGCCGCTTGGGCCAACTACTTTGGCCCGTTGCGGTGAAGCGGCTGGACGGTGTTGTAATGGGTTAAATTCAGGAACGGTTTTGATGCTACGTCGTTGCAGCGTCAGCTGATTGGCTTGGCGTTCTTCTGTATTGCTTTGTTGGCTTGGCTGCCAATTACTTTGGGCCAATAGCTGATGAATCTGCTGGTGCAAATCTTTAGGCAAGTTGTTCTGGTTGTAGAAGTGTTTGCCTGTGATCAGGAATTCTTTATCACTGCCATCGTGTTGGTCGATTTCAGGGTGTTCTGCCAGTTCAAACCAGTAACCGACATGGGTGTCACGGACGGTGGTCTTCGCCACGAACTGTTTCGATTGCAGATCGTAATATTGTCCGAGGTTCTGAT
The DNA here is from genome assembly GCF_014635545.1 of Acinetobacter courvalinii. Lineage (GTDB taxonomy): Bacteria > Pseudomonadota > Gammaproteobacteria > Pseudomonadales > Moraxellaceae > Acinetobacter > Acinetobacter courvalinii. The sequence continues at coordinate 701,754 of NZ_BMDA01000001.1, read as the reverse complement.
TCAGCTTTTCTATCTGGGCGTTGCCGGACTGGGTTGCTCCATCTTCACCATTCAGATCTTGCATCCATGCCGGTGAAAAATGCCAGGCCTGTTCTAGTCCAAGACTGGTATTGTCATGTTGTTCGCTGTGTTTATGCGTGCTTTGGACACTGCCTGCACCGTCTTCCTGTTCCAGTGCATCAGCTTGCCAGCGTTGCACATGTACGCTGCTCGGTTGTAATGAGCGTTGTCCGACCAGACTGGTCATGCTGTCGTATTGTTCGGTGGCACTGCTGCGGTGATAACGGATCTGGCGACGGTCTAAGGCCTGATACTGGCTATTGTCGTCAATCAAACGCAGTTTTTGCGGCTGAATCGCAGCACTACTTTGTGGAACGGTTCGTTCTGCTTCATTCACCAGCCAGTTGATGCCTTCGCTGCGTAGCAAACGGGTGAGAAAGTCATAGTCGCTCTCATTAGACTGCATTATGAATGGGCGGATATCGTAATCCTGGCTGAGTCCACTGAGGTCCAGCGTTAGACTGGAAGCGAATAAGGGGCTTTTTTGTTGCCATTCTTTAAAGACAACTTCCACTACATCACGCACGCTTTTATTCATAAACACACGACTGTTACGGCGTTGTTTCCACAGAGCCGTTGGATCTTCAAGCGTGAGTTTATAGAGGGTTAAGCTACCGTCAGATTGGCCTTGCAAGGCTTGCGTAATAATGCCTGTGACACGGCTGAGTTGTCCCTGATCGGTGACGGTATCAATGGCGGCCTGGCTGCCGATGAACTGTTTCAGGGGAATGCTGGCATTGGTCGACAAACAGATCAGCTCAGCCTTAAAACCGGCGTTCAACGCATGCTGGCCATCAATACGTTGCAGGAAAACTTGAGTATTTAAATTTTGATTCGAAAACTGAATATGAATGGCACGTTTTTGTGCTGTAAGGCCTAAACTTTCCAGAGCCTGAAAAATATTGTTCAGCATTTTTTATAGAACATTTCATTAAATTTGCCATATTTTACTCAAAAAAACGATTTAATGTCTATACAGTTCTGTCTATAGATGACCATAATTGTCACATTCTATTTATTTTTTTAAACTTCCCTGTTAAGTACTGCACACGCTGCTGCTCAAAAAGACATTTTCCCTTTGTTCAGCTGCTGCGGATTTATTTGGTCAAGCGGATGGCTTTACCGTAATGTGTTGGGTTGAGTCTGATCATCAGTATGCTCACCACCACTACCATTGCCAAATGCCAGATCCAACCAAGGGTATAACCACCTGTGAGACCGTGAAATACAGCAAGTAGCCACGGCGCAAGCGCTGCAAGTAAGAAACCACCACCTTGCATCAAGGCAGAAAGCTGTCCTGCATGTGCGGGATCAGCCAGATGATCAAGTACCACAATCATCAGTAAGGCAAAACTGCCACCCAAGCCTGCCCCTAAAACCACGACCCATAGATAAGGCAGATATTCAGGGATAAAAGCCAAGCCCGCAAATCCAAGTAGTTGCATGAGCAAAGTTAAACCAATCCATATCCGGCGGTCCTGATTGCTTCGGGATAAATAAGGCAATAGCAATGCTGCCGCAGCTTGACTGAGTGTCAGTACTGCCATCAAATTACCGCTCGCTGTTGCACTCCAGCCTCGCTCCTGATACGCAGGTGCCAGCCATGCCACGATTGAGCTGTAGCCACCATTGATCAACCCAAAGCAAAAAATCAACAACCATGTCCGCGGCTGTTTCATGAATACACCAACCGATGGAAGTTTGTATTGAGATTTTGCAGGTCGAGCCAAAAAACAACTGGCAAGAAGAAATGCAGCAATTGCGGGTAAAGTGAAAATCGATAGACCAACTTTCCAGTCTCCACTTACGCTAGTGACTATCGGCGCAATTAAAGCACCCAAAGCCCCGCCGCCCATCAACATGGCTGAATATAGCCCCATCATCGGCCCTAGATGATCCGCAAATTCTCTTTTGATCATGCTTGGAAAGCAGGCCTGTACAATCGCCACACCTAAACCAATGATGGCAGCAGTCAAAATCAAGAATCCACCATTCGGCACAATAAAACGTAATGCACATCCCAGACAGATAATTGCTAAAGCCGTCAGAATGGCCTTACGTTCACCCAAGGCACTTTGTATCGAAGGCCCAACAAAGGCAATGATTCCCATCAGCAGCATAGGAACTAAAGTGAGTAAGGCAATCCCTTGCAAACTCAGGCTGGTTCCTGTTCGTATCGGATTCGCAACTGGCCCAATGCTGGTCATAAAAGGCCGTAAATTGAGTCCGACCAATGCCACAGTTGCGATCAGCATCGGACGATGTTGAGGAGAAGTCAGCATGATTCAGGCCAATGATTTCCAGTAAGCATACAAATCTGGTTTTTGCTCCAGCCGTACAGGGACATAGCGAATCTGCATCGATTGCTCTGCAAAAGGCTTGGCCAGGTCGGCATAAATTGCAGCGGTAGATAAGCCAAAGGGTTCACCCGCTTCATTTGAGTAGGCATAAGTCACGGCTTGTATACCTGCCATACGCATGGCAGCCATACACATCGGACAGGGATGTCCACTGGCAAACACCGAACATCCTTCCAGATTGGCCGAGTTCAGCTGTTTGCTGGCTGCACGGATGGCCTGTAACTCTGCATGCGCAGTGGGATCATTGCTGCTGAGAATCTGATTCACACCGGTCGCAATGACCACGCCATCTTTGACAATCACCGCCCCGAATGGACGGCCACCCGCCTCACTATTTTGATAAGCAAGTTCAATGGCCTGACGTAGAAAATCCGTATTTTGTTCCATGTTTATCCCCTCTCGGTTTTATTTTGCGCCTGCAGCCAATAATGCATTTTCAATCGTCTTGTAACCGCGTGCCTGAGCGTGTGCCAATGGCGTTACGCCATCACGATCAGCCAGATTGACATTGGCACCTGCCTTAATTAGAAGGTCGACGATTTGCTGATAGCGCGTGTCGCCATTGCCCAGCATGATGGCTTCCAGTAATGCCGTCCAGCCCAGATGATTGACATGATCAACATTCACATCAGCCGCAATCAGGGTTTTTACCGTGTCGACATGTCCCCGCTCAGCCGCAGGAATCAATGCTGTACCGCCATAACGATTGGTACTTTTCAAGTCTGCACCATGTTGCAAGGTCATGTTCAATATCTCTAAATGTCCTCTTGCACCCGCATAGAGATAAGGACTGTCCTGAATATCATCTTTGGCATTGACATCAGCTCCCGCCTTGATCAACGCCTGTGCCGCCTGAATATGGTTGGCGCGTGTAGCAATCATTAACGCGGTTGCACCTGATGAGTCACGCACATCGATGTCTGGACTTTTAGACAAGAGTTGCTCGATTCGGACCACATCATTTTGTGCTGCCGCCTGATGTAAAGCATTATTTTGCATCGTATCTCCTGAGCTGGCATAACCACAGGCAGACAATGCCATGATTAAAGCAGCAGCGATTAAGGATTTGTTCATCGACTTCCTCCTAGCCAACATAAAAAGGCAGCAAAAATCGGGTCACCCCTGTTGGTTGCACCATTGCTATCCTTCCAGTCAACCCATTTATAAGTTGAGCATAGCGAGATTCCCTACTATTTAAAAATTAAATTATTGAATCAAATGTATTAAGATAATGAATACCTATTTAAGTTTTAAATGGAAAAATAATTCCAAACAATGAGTTATTGCGATGTTTGATCCACGCTTGTTACGCGCCTTTGTCACGATTATTGAGGCAGGTAGTTTTACTCTCGCAGCCGAACGATTGCACATGACGCAATCAACGGTCAGCCAGCAACTGGCAAGGCTGGAACAAGCTACAGGAAAGCAGTTGATTGATCGTCATGCCCGGCCATTGCAGCTGACCAGTACAGGCGAATATCTGATTAGTTATGCTCGACGCATTCTAGCACTGCAGCAAGAGGCACAAAATGTTCTCGGTGATCCGACGGGCACCATCCCGATTCATATTGGTTTGCCCGAAGATATTATGAATACCGATATGGCGCTGGCATTAAGTGCATTTAGCAAACAGCATCGTAGTATTCGGCTGGATGTAACAGCTGGACTGAGTCGTGATCTGATGGAAGGCTACCGAAGTGGACAATTTGATCTGGTGATTGTGAAAGAAGCCATTGCCAGTGCGGATCGTCACGCGACTTTTCCTGAAGAAATGGCTTGGTTTGAAAGTATTGATCATGGCGGAAACTGGTCAGATCCAATTCCACTGGTGACCTTTCCACAAGGTGGGCTATATCGCGAAGATATGTTTGAGCAGATCGAACGTGAACGGCGACACTGGTATATCGCATTTACCAGTAACAGTTTAGCCAGCGTACTGATTGGTGTTGAAACCGGGCTGGGCGTGTCCCTGCTTCCGGTGGTTACCACCCGAGGCTATCGGGTACGTGAATATCTTGCGTTGGGTAAAGCACAGCCAATGACAGTTTCGATCTATGCCTGGGATAAAGACGGACTGGTTGCACAGCTTTTACAGCAAATGACCGAAGTATTGAATCGACGTTTTGAACACTCAAAGGCGTCTGCTTTCTGATTTTTAAATGACCAGAAAGACAAAATTAAATCGTCTTTAAGTGTCAAAAAATATGCTTCATGTGCCAATAATCTGTTTCATGGCACAAGAAGTTAAATTCATTCATCTACTGTCAAGACATGTCTGATACTGCTTACTACTATCAATAGACATCAGTCCATTTGATAAGTAGATCACCATGGCAAAAAAAACAGCCACAAGATACAGCGAATATCGTCGCAATAACCTGATTTTCAAGGTCATTGATACAGGTCCAATTGATGGTAAACCAGTTATTCTTTTACATGGCTTTCCAGAAACTGCCCACAGTTGGCAAGCAACTAGTGAAATCCTCAATCAGCATAACTTCCGCACTTTTGCCATTGAACAACGTGGCTATAGCTTAACTGCTGCTCCCAAAGGTCGTTTCCAATATTCGATTGGTGAACTGGTTGCCGATGTCAAAGCTTTCATTGATTTGTTAGGAAAGCCTGTATACGTCATAGGTCATGACTGGGGTTCGATCGTTGCTTGTGAATTGGCCTTGCAATACCCAAATTTGGTAAAACATCTAACGCTGGTTTCTGTTCCTCATACAGGCGCATTTCTAAAAGCCATGCTGAGCAGTACGCAAATCTTCACCTCTTATTATATTGGCTTTTTCCAGTTGCCATTCATTCCTGAACTGTTATTTAAAAGAGCCAAGACGCTCAGCCATTTTTTATTGAAAAATTCGGGAATGAATACCGCACAGATCAACGATTTTCAGCAGTATTTTGTTCAGGAGGATCGTATTGGCGCGGCGATTAACTGGTATCGCAGTATGCCACTGGCCCCAATTCGCTCTACCTTCAAGAAAGTCAAAGTGCCAGCCCTGTTTATTTGGGGGAATCAAGATATTGCGATTGGCAAAAAAAGTGCCCAGCTCAATAAACAGTTTTTTGCTGGTCCTTATCAAGAAGTTCATCTGGATGCCACCCACTGGATTCCGGTCCAGAATGCTGAACAGCTCAGCCATTATTTTCTAAAAGCAGTCAATTAAGGAGAACTGTAATGCACCCTAAACAACGACTGGAAAACCATTATTTGGAACAGCGCCGTGTCCAATTTGATTTTAGCCAAACCCCTGAACACTGGATTTATAACAATCCTTTTGCCACACATTTAATTAATGCCGTGCATTTAATTTTACCAGTGGGTGAACTGTGGATGTGTCGTGCCTTTAATGAAGCGCTACCCTATGTAAAAGATGAAAAGCTTCGTGCTGATGTAAAAGGATTTGTACATCAAGAAGCACATCATGCCTCTGCCCACAAAGTCGCGCAAGACTATTTAAGACATTATGGCTATAAAATTGATGACTTTATTGCTGCCCTAGATACAATATCGAAGCAACTCAATACAGCACCTTTGGGCTTGGCATTACCGCAAAATCTGGCTTATCGCTGGTTAACCGTCCGTGTCGGCATTGCCGCAGCAGTCGAGCATTTCACCACCATGTTGGGCACCTGGTGTCTGGATGACCAACCTTGGCAAAACAAAACTGCCGATGAAATGATGTCTGATCTGATGACCTGGCATCTGGCGGAAGAGGTTGAGCACCGTAGTGTCGCTTTTGATCTGTATATGCATTTATGTGGTGAAGACAATAAAACTTTTGCCTATTTACAGCGCCAGATGATCATGATGGGTGTTGCGCCAGGCTTTACCCTCGCGATTTATCAATGCTTTAAGAAATTAGCACAGCAAGATACACAGGCCCAGCGCTATAGCCAGTACGGTTTACTGCGTTCTTTGGGTCAAACCGCAATTGAAAATGCCCGTAGCAAACAGGTCCCAAGTTTCTTCTCCATGATCTTTAGTTTAAGGCATTGGGTGAAACCCAGTTATCATCCCTACGATGAGGGAGATACACTTAAGGCCTTAGAAGTGATTAATAACTCTGCTGCAGTAAAAGCCCTAACCAGGCTCCGCGTCTGTTAAAGCAAAGTTGGTCACTTTTCTCAGGCACATCAAGTGCCTGTTTTTTTAATTCTAGATTAAATAAAAAAGCCTTATGCAATGACATAAGGCTTTTTTTTATCGTTAACCTTAAAGGAATCTATAATTCTTGCTATCAAAGTGCTCCAGATCATTTCTCATATATTGCATGGTCCAAGGATAATTAACCACATTGGTTTTATTTTCATCCAGATAATAACTTGCGCAACCACCTTGATTAAATACCGTGCCATGTAGCTTATTCTGCAATGTACGGTTAAATTGATCATCCGCGAAATGATTGATTTCAAAGCTGGCCAATTGATTATCCAGTACAAAACGAATTGCCTGAACCGCATAGTTCACCTGATTTTCAGCTGCCGTAATTAAAGAGTTATAGCTAATACTATTCGGTCCAAGCAACATAAATGCATTTGGCAAATCCTTGATCACACAGCCTTTATAGGCTTGAACGGTTTGTTTTGACCAAATGTCATCCAGCAAAGTTCCATTCTTAGTGATAATCCGTTTCGCAATCGGCGGTTTTGCGACCTCGAAACCGGTACTCCAGACAATAATATCCAGTTGGATTTCTTGCCCATCGACCAAAATCCCCTTAGGGGTAATCTCCTTCACTCCTTGATTGATCAGATTTACATTTTTTGCAGCCAAGGCCGGATAATAAGTATTGGAAAACAAAATCCGTTTACAGCCCAAAGTAAATTTAGGAGTTAGCTTTGTACGCAGTACTGGATCCTGAACCTGATAATGCATCCAGTTAATCAATCCTTTGCCCAATACATTCAAGGTTTTGGGTTGATTGACACTTGAACTGAACATATCCATGGAAATGCTGGTGACTTTACGCAGCGATTGCATGGTAAAAGGGACTTTTTGCTGTAAATTTTTAGAACTTTCATTCAATACCAGATTCGGTTTTGGAATCACCCACGGTGCTGTTCTTTGAAATACATACAGTCGCTCAACGATGGGCTGAATTGCAGGAATAATCTGAATCGCGGATGCACCTGTCCCAATGACGGCAACCCGCTTGTTGCTTAAATCAACCGAGTGATCCCATTGTGCAGAATGAAATACCTTTCCCTTGAAGCTTTCCAAGCCCTTAACAGCTGGAGTTGCGGGTTCACTTAGAGGCCCTGTCGCAAAAAATACGAACTTGGCGGTGTAGCGTCCCTGATTGGTGTCAATCAACCAGACTTGTTGCTCATTTGACCAAGCCGCAGTAGATAGCTCGGTATTGAATAAAATATGTTGATCCATTTTAAAGCGGTTGGAGACATCTTTAATATATTGCTGTATCTCTTTCTGTTTCGAAAAAATATGGCTCCAATTGGGATTAGGGGCAAATGAATAAGAGTAGATGGATGACGGTACATCACATTCACAACCTGGATAAGTATTTTCACGCCAAACGCCCCCAACCTCATTGGATTTTTCCAAAATAATAAAATTATGAATGTTTTCCTTCTGGAGTTTTATTCCTGCTGCAATCCCTGAGAAACCGGCACCTATAATCACCACATCAAATGAATAAGCTTTAGTATTCCCATTTTGACCTAAATCTGACATTTTCCACTCCAAGAGATAAAGTTTTACTCGCTAAGCCTTTCAATACATTTCAAGTAGGCTTAAAAGACATATCCTTGGAAAATAATTAAATTTAGTACTAAAAACTTGACAGTAAATGCCACGGAGAAGAAAGATAAGTCAAATCAACACAATTTACTTATTCAACCATCTAATAATATTTTGATTTTTAATAGAATATTTCTCCAACTCTAAATAAAAGTATTCTGTCCTTTGATGATAAAGCTGAATGTGAGTAAATACGTTAAAATAACCAAGTAAATAAAAAAATCTGATCAATCCTATATTTTATTCACATGAAGTTAAAGGATTTGACTTTGATATCAGCAGAGCATTTATGACCGAAACACCAAGTATTCCCTCGGTTCTATTAGAACTGATTGCAAAGTATTTACAACAAAGAAATATGTCCAATTCCCAACTCGATGAATTGAGTCAACAATATGCTCATCAACAACGAATGCCGCTAAGTAAATGGTGGGAATTATTAGAAGAAATCTACCAGCAACATCCGACACCAGTTTTGGGGCACTATATTGGCGAATTGGCTGAACCACACCATATTCATATTTTAGGCTATTTGGCACTTTCCAATCCTAATCTGAACAGTTTTTTAAACTGCTTCAAGAATTTTCAGCCAATTTTACAAAATTCAGCGGCCTTTTCAATCCTGCAAAAAGAAGACAGCTTTTGTATGTGCTGGACCCCAGTCGTGCATAAAAACTCCCAACTTTCCAATGAGGTGCTAATTTCTGGTGTAGTCAGTACAATTCGAAAAATTTTACATCGTCCCGATATCCAGCCTTTAAAAATAGAGTTTTCAGCTGTGGCGCCAGCAGACTGTACGCCTTATCAACAGGTCTATGGCTGCCCTGTCAGCTTTGATTCTGAAGTACTACGCTTATGGCTGCCACTCGAAATCCTGCATCTACCGATTCCGAGCAGCGATCCTCATCTCAAAAAACTATTGGATCAACAGGCTGAAGCCTTACTTAAAAGTATCCCAAACCCGGATACCTTTTTGAAAGATCTACAGTTGCTCATCGTCAATATGCTCAAGAGTGGAGAACCCTCTGCAGAGCATATTGCCAGACAGATGAAACTATCCTTAAGAAGTTTTTATCGTAAATTGGGCAGCTATAATTTACAGTACAGTGATCTGGTCAAAAGTATACGTTTAGAACTGGCAAAAAGCTATTTGGTCAAATCAGAGCTGTCTCTCACTGAAATTGCACTGCTACTCGGTTATGCCGAACAAAGTGCTTTTAGCCGTGCCTTTAAACAATGGGAACACCTGACACCATCTGAATATCGAAAAAGCCATCTCAGCTAAAAAACCTCCTAAAAGCAAAAAGAGTGAATCATGGGCATGATTCACTCCTTCTAGAAAAGTACCAATTGGAAATTTAGAAACTAAATCCAATATTTAAATTGATGCGGTATAGCCATTGGTCACTATAGGGCGAAACCGTTGAGGTATAACCTGTGGCATTGGAAGCCCCACCAATAATATTGGAGTTTTTACCCCAGGTATAATCAGCCCATACCATAAACGGCGAAGCAATAAACATCATCCCTGTGGTATTCATTTGTGAAGCCGACCAATCATCACGTTTCTTGTCCATATAGCTATAGTCATTATAGAAACGGATGGCCTTGAGTTTACCCATATCCTGCACAGGCAAGGTATAAGCAAGGTTTAAACTGGCAACAGTGGCTTCCGAAGCAATGAAATAGGCAGGTGTAAATCCATTATTGCCCATCAAGGTCACATCATTACTGACCCCATCAGGGTTTTTGGCATCATATTGATAATGAATCACAGAACTTTGTAAATTAAAGCGTTTGTAATTATTATCGGTATGTAGGCCGACTGCATAATATTGACCATTTTTATCAGTCGTTTTATTATGCAATTGCGCAATCGCCCCTGAAACGCCAAACTCTTGCTTACCGAATTCGGTTTCAAGCTTGCGTACAATACGCGTGTTAAATTGGTGACGCTTTTCGTTTTGATAGGCTTTCTGATTCGGGAAAGCATTTTCTGAAAGATCATCATAGGTTGCACTTTCAGGCGAATAACGCAGACTGGTCTCCAGCATTTGCGGATAATAGCCGAGTTTTACATCCCAGTCCTTGTTATGAAAATTCCAGTTCAAACCTGGCGCAACGTTATTGCCGTAGCCGAGGAAGAATGGAATATGGTATGTCCAGCCATTCTGCGGATAGGGATAGATCGCAAAAGGTTTATAGACAAAACCTGCTTCGATACTATTATTTTGATCAAGGTTATAGCCCACATAGGCTTTCTCGACCGAACGCTTTTCCTGATCTTGAAACAGGTAACTGGCATTAAAATAGGCATCATCAAATTTACCTTTTAAGTCCACCCGAAAAATATCGAAATACAGCTTACCAAATCCACCATTCGGTCCTTCCCAATTTTCATAACGCTGATTGAGTCGTACCACACCGCCGACTTGTACTGAATCCGTACCGTCTTCACTTTTCCATTCTAGGGCTGAGCTTTGTGCAAACACCTGGGATGGTGTACCCAAATAACATGCAGCAAGCATCGCGACCATCACTGTCTTTTTCATCGGTTGTTCCTTCGCTTTCGTCCCAACGATCCTGTTGGTCTTGTTGTTGTTTTACCTATAAAACATAGTTTTTATTGCCTTATGGGCAAAAAATTTTGCCCATAACGCGGTCTTCACATCAGCACGGACTGCCAATGCTCAGTGGGATTAGTACAGTTTTTTCTGTGGCGGACCTGCGAAGTTCAATGGCCCAATTGAATGCATATCCAGTTCAATCACACTTGGCCCTTGGAATGCAACGGCTTGCTGAATCACGGTCTTGAATTCATCCGCACTGCCTACTTTCCAGCTCTTCACGCCCATGGCTTCGCCTAAGACTTTATAGTCTGGGGTATGCAATTCATTGAAATACTGGCGACCACCGAAGTAGTTATTTTGAATGCCGCGCATTACGCCATAACCACCATCATTCATGATCATCAGCACCATATTGGTATTTTCTTGCGCCATGGTTGCGATTTCGCCGATACCTAACATCAAACCACCATCACCGACCAAGCCAATGACTTTCTTGTCAGGTTTGGCAATCGAAGCACCAATCGCAGTTGCCAGACCTAGACCAATGGCACCTGCTAGAGAATGAATATTCTGGTTTGGTGCCTGTACCGGGAATAAACGACTGCCCCAGGTACTGCCTGACATGGTAATGTCACGTACAAAAATACCGTCTTGCGGTAATGCGGCGCGTAAGTGATCACAGATCAAGGCATATTGATCAAGCTGCTTGCGTAAAGCATCAATCGCAGCCTGTTTTGCCTGCACCACAGCTGCATCATAATCTGCGTCAACTTTTGAGATACCTTGCAAGCCCGTCAATACACGTTGCAACACATCTTTGGCATCACCACAAATAAAATTACGAACTTTGTAATTACGCTGCTGTGCTACAGGATTGGCATCAATCTGGATAATATTGTCAGGGAACTGCACGGAATAGGTCTTGGTTTCATTACTACGTAAACGAGAACCCACCACTACTAATAGATCAGCATCTTTAAGCAGCTGCTCAACCCCAGCCGAGTTATGGAATGCACCTAGGCTACGCGGATGATCATCGGCCAATACGCCACGCGCATGGGTTGATGACACCACAGGAATACCAAGATCAGCAATCGCCTTGACTTCCGCAATGCTATTCAACGTACCACCACCGATCCAGAACACAGGGCGTTTGGCTTTTTTCAGTTCTTCAACGATTAAGTCGACTTCGATCTGTTCAGCCTGTGGCAATTCAAGGGCTTTTACTGGCCCCAAGTTTAGCGGCAAATCGATTTCGGCTGCCTGTACATCAATCGGCAACTCGACACTGACTGGCCCCATCGGCACTGTCGTGGCGACACGAATTGCTTCACGAATCACGCCTACTGCATTGTCAGGACTGGTGATACGAAATGCCGCTTTGCTGGATGCACGTAAGAAGGTCAGTTGATCTTTGGTTTCATGAATAAAACTGGCATCACGATCCAGATATTCACGCTCTACCTGTCCGGTTAAATGCAACACTGGACTGCCTGCATTCATCGCTTCAATCAATGAACCGACTGCATTACCTGCACCGGCACCAGTACTGGTGAGCGCTACACCGAGTCCTTTAAAACGTGAATGACCATCGGCCATCGTAACTGCACCCGCTTCACCGCGTGCCGCCACAAAACGGATTTTTTCACGACGACCCACTGCATCGGCAATCGGTAAGTTATGGATCGAGATTACCCCGTAAATACTGTCTACTTGGTGTGCTTCTAAAACACGGGCGATGGCTTCGCCGACATTTACACGTTCTGTCATTTGTATATTCCTCAAAAACGGTTCATTCCATGAATGTATTAATTCGCCCAAGGATTTGGCTGCTCGCTTAATCCCATATAGATACTTTTTTGTTGCATGTAAGACAAAATGCCTAAACGACCTTTTTCACGACCAATGCCACTTTCTTTAAAGCCGCCAAATGGCGCAGAAATCGAGAATTTCTTATAGGTATTGATCCAGACCGTACCAACTTCTAAGGCACGGGCAATTTGCCATGCCTTACGATAGTTTTCTGTCCAGATACCTGCAGCAAGTCCAAAACAGCTGTCATTGGCTTGTGCCAGCAAATCTTGTTCATCGTCATATTTCATCACCACCAGCACAGGGCCAAAAATCTCTTCCTGACAGGTCTGTGCTGAGTTGCTTAAGCCAGTGATAATGGTGGGCAAGTAATAGCTACCTTTGGCAAACTCACCTTCAGTCAAGGCATGACCACCGACCAGCACTTGACCGCCTTCCTGCTTGGCCAGCTGGACATAGGCATCGACAGAAGCCAAATGTTTCGGATTGATCAAAGAGCCAAGGTGTACGCCTGCAGTTTCAGGATGTCCAACCCGTAAGCCTTTGGTGATCTCAACCAGACGACTAAGGAATTGATCATAGATGCTGCTGTGTACAAATAAACGTGAACCTGCAATACAGGCTTGTCCTGCCGAACTAAAGATGCCATAAGCCACGCCTTTGGCTGCCAGTTCAATATCTGCATCTGGCAATACAATCGTTGGAGACTTTCCACCCAATTCCAAAGAGGTGGTAATCAGTTTATCCGCTGCCAAATGTGCCAGATGACGCCCCGTAGTCGTTCCGCCGGTAAATGAAATTTTACGTACCAGAGGATGCTTCACGATCGCATCACCAATCACCGAACCACGTCCGACCAGTACACTGAGTAAACCTTTTGGTAGTCCTGCTTCTTCAAAGATTTTGGCGAGTTCCAATGCAATCAAAGAAGTCACTTCTGCAGGTTTTAGAATCACGGCATTACCTCCCGCAAGCGCAGGTGCCAGTTTCTGTACTTCACTGGCGATCGGCGAGTTCCACGGGGTAATTGCAGCCACCACGCCCACAGGTTCATGCACGCTCATGGTCATGAAATCTGCGGCACGTTGCGTGGTCAGCTCATCATTTAAGGTTTCGCAGGCTGCTGCTACATAACGCGCTGTTGCTGCCGCACTTAGGGTCAAGGCACGGGTTTCAGCCAGTGGCTTGCCATTATCGCGGGTTTGTAGCTTTGAAAGTTCATCCACACGCGCTTCAATAATGTCGGCCACTTTATATAAAATACGGGCACGTTCATGCGGCATGCTGTTGCGCCACTCGGCTTTACGCCAAGCCGCATCTGCCTTTTCGATGGCTTCATTGACATCTTCCAGATTCGCCGTTGAGATTTCAGCATTCACCGATTGATCTGCTGGAAATAAACTTTGAATCGTAGCGCCTTTACCTAATCGCCATTCACCTGCGATATAAATTTCCTTTACCATGATCAAATCCTTTTAAATCTGAATTGCTTCAACGCTATTGCGACAAGCGCGAATCACACTTAATGCAGCCAAGGTTGAGGTTTTGGGATTACTCGCCAATGGCACCCCCACCAGTTCAATGGTCATTTCACCAAACACGCCTTCCGCCACGATGGTGTGTTTGTTCTTATTGATATTTGGATCAACCGTCAGCTCCACCAGAGTCTCATCCATACCCAGTCCAGCCAGTGCAATCGTGGCGGCCACATTTGCATTGGCTGGAAACTTCAAGGCAGCTTCTCTGGCTGTACCACGGAAAAAAACCGTTGCTTCACAGACCTGATCAAGATCGACCAGTTGTTCTGCATAGCTGCCACGCCAGCTTTTCGGACTCTTACAGCCCTTATAGGTGACCTTTTCCAGACCGCCTTCTTTGGCCGCAGAGATGCCATCAATCCCGGCAATTGCACCCGCTAATAAATGCAGATGCGCATCATGTTGTTCTGCCGTGTTTTTCAGTTGAATTAAAAATTCGTTATCCGCCAGAGTGCCCACGGAAATCAGGCCAATGGTCCAGCCTTTTTCCAGCACTTTTTGCGCATGTTCTTTCACCGCTGCCTGACCAGCCACTTCAATCACGTAGTCCGGTGTACCCTGACATTGATCAATTGAAGAAATGACCTGTACATCAGCCGCAACCTGCGCCCGTACTTTTTCGACACTGCGTGCAGGGACCACAATCCATTTAAGTTGCAGGTCTTGAGGCATATGCGCATACACTTCTGCTGCCATGGCGCCAAAACCGATCATCATCAACTGTTTCATGGGAACACCTTATAAATGTTTATTAAATCCACCAGAGACATCGAGTGTCGAACCTGTGGTATAGGATGCTAAAGGTGATGCAAGGAACACCAAGGCACGTGCCGGTTCTTCCGGCTTGCCTAGACGTTGCATTGGAATACCACGGTTTTTGGCGATATTGCCAGTCCACTGCTCCCATGTTGCATTGAGGTCTGAACGGGTTTCAAAACGGCGTTTCCACTGGGCCGACTCCACCATGCCCAACAGGATTGAGTTGACCCGGATGCCGTACTGGGTAAATTCATGCGCCAGTGAATGGGTCAGGTTCAGCAATGCCGCACGTGCAGATGAAGTCGCAATCATGTGCGGTTCAGGTTGCAGGGCCAGCAAAGAATTCACATTGGTAATCGACCCGCAAGCCGACTGTTTTAAATCTTCCAGAAATGCCCGCACAGGATGCAACACACTGAAATACTTCAGTTCAATTTCCTTCATCCAGTCTTCATCCTGAGTATCTTCAAAATTAGACACACGGCCCTGACCTGCATTATTGATCAGCATGTCGACATTGCCCAGATGCTGATGGACCTGTTGGGCAAAGCGTTTCACATCTTGTTTATCCAAGACATTGCATGCGCTAGTGAAGATATTGGCATGCGGATATTGTTCTAAAATATATCGTTTTGATGCTGCCAAACGCTGCTCATCACGGCCACACCACGCCACCTTGGCACCTTCTGCAACTAAAATTTCGACTGCAGCCAAACCAATGCCTGACGAGCCACCTGTGACAACTGCTACTTTTCCTTCAACTTGGAAGCTCATATCCATATCTCTCGTTTAAGTCTTAATGCGCCGATAAAACAATGTCGTTAAACTGTTCAGGTTGATCGACATAACTCAGATGACCTGCATCGGTAATGAGATGACATCGGCTCAATTGCATTTCTACAGCCAGTTCCTTGATCGCTTGCGCAGGTGTAATTCCATCCTTGTCACCCGCAATGACCACACAAGGAACTGTCAGTTCTGTTAAATAATTTCGAATTTCGTCATACGCCAGCAAATAAGATGCTCGGGTAAAACCGTCTAAGGTCAGTTGCCCCATCACTTCACTGACCAATGCCAGTGCCTGAGGGTCCTGTTTATAAATCAAATGCGGACCACGACTGGCTGCCATGCCTGCATTGCCCAAGCTTTTCAACATATTTGGTCGTTTTTGATAGACCTGTGCTTTGGTGTCTTCATCGGAACGTTGATAGCCTTGTGCCGCATTGGCAAGCACTAAAGTCTGTACCCGTTCAGGATAAAGATGGGCAAATGCACTGGCTTGCAATGCACCCAATGAATGACCAATCAGCATGGCTTTTGCAATGTTCAGCGCATCCATCAACCCCAATACACGTTCTGCATAATCACTTGCATCCGGTTGATCTGTGCTTAAGCCATCGGATAAGCCATAACCCGGTGCATCCCAGGCAATGACATGAAAATGCTGACTGAGTGTCTCTAGCTGGTTAATCCAGGATGCTGAACCCGAGCTAATCCCGTGTAGCAAAATCAGCGGCTGGCCTTGACCTGCTTCGCGATAAGCCTGCACAGCGCCATTGACGACAACGGTTTTAACGGGATAGTGAATTAAACGCTCAGTCAGGGTCATCATGTCATTCCTTCTACAGTTATGAAATCAATCGGATTAACGTTTGATTTGAGACAATGGATGCTCAGGTGGATAGTTCGGAATAGACGGTTTACCCGCACCCAACATCACACACATCAAGGCATCTTCCTGACCCGGATTGAACAGGCCGCGATAAATACCCGGTGGAATTGAAATCAGGTCACGCTCTTTCAGTCGGGTTTCGAATTTTTCGCCGTTATGTTCAATGAACAGGTCAATTTCGCCACGTAACATGAAAAACACTTCTTCCACATCGTGATGAATGTGCAAAGGCCCTTCGCACTGTGCTGGAAGCACCATAGTTGAAAAGGTAAAGTTTTCAGCTGGAACCGTATTGCCATCATTGACCACACCGGTTGCACCCGTGCCCATATAACGCATTTGTGCACGGCGATATTTGGGGTCGTAATCTGCCTGAAATTTCAAGGCATCAAAATCATATTTACGTGTTTCAAAGCGTGCGATACGGGTATTTAACCAGTCTTGTAAGCTTGTACCTTCAGGTTGTGTCCATGATTCAAATTGTTGAGTAGTCATGTTTGAACTCCTAGGTTTTTGTTCAATAGTTTGATTAATAACGTTTCAATAAAGGAACCAAGAAAAACGATCCGATCACGGCGACGGCTGCCAGGAAGGTAATTCCTAAATTAAAACTGTGGGTTTGCATCACGATGTAACCGATCAGAACAGGTGCAATTGCACTGGCAAAATTCCCCATTCCGTTGAAAATTCCACCCGCAGTTGCCCCCACATCGGCAGTGGTGACACGGGCAAGTAAGGCGAATACAGCTGCGACACCAAAGCCCCACGCCATTGCACTTAAAGACATGGCCGCGATAACGAGAATCGGGTCAGTCATAATGACCATGACATACATAAAGATGCCTGCCACCAACAGTCCACTGAAGACCTGAACAGCACGGCGGCCTAACTTGTCAGAAAGGAAAGCACCTATCACTTCACCAATCAGCATGGCAATAAATGGCAAGCTTGAGTAAATACCAAACTCTTTGAGGTTAAAGCCTTTGTCCTGAATCAGATAAGAAGGCACCCAGCTGTTTAAGCCCCACAGATAAGTCATCAAGGCAATATTGAAAATACATACCAGCCAGAAGGCACGGTTTTGCAATAACAGCTTGGTATTGTGAATATGACCTTTGAAATTCAAACGTTTGCTGCTCGATTCCAGTTCAATGGTTTTCTTGAGTTGTAAATTACGCAAACCAAATGCAATCGCCAGCAGTGCAATCACCGTTAAACCTGCCATTACAAAGAAGGTGGTGTGCCAGTCATGCTTCGCAAGCACCGCTGCGGTAATGGGAAAACCCAGAAATGCACCAATCGGTGTTCCTAACAGGAACATGGTCGAAGCACGTGCCTGCTGGCGGTCAGTATAAGTCTGTTTAACGATGGCATACGCCAGTGCAAACAATGGTCCTTCAGCTAGACCAAGCAAAACGCGCAGGATCAACATGCCGGTATAGTTGGTGGTAAAACCCATACAGAACATCAGGATGCCCCATGATGCGACGCTCCAGAACAGCATTTTCTTCGGGTTAAAAATATCGCCAAGGAAACTCAAAAATACCGAAGAGAAGCCATAAGCCAACAAGAAGCTGGTCATCAGCCATCCGAGTTTTGCCTTGTCTTCTGCAATTCCCATCGCACCTTGGAAGTGCGGGTCAGCAAACAAGACCGCGATACTAATTTTGTCGAAGAATGCCAGAACGACACATACCATTAGGACGAAAGCAGGAACCCAATGCTTTAATCCACTTTTCTCTTCATTACTCATACTTCATTCCTTCGATTGAGTCATGAACCGGATCTAATGTTTATGGTTTTAATTTCATGACATTAAATTCAGGGTCTGCTAATAATTTTGGGTCTAACTCGGTATTCGACTGCATCCAGCGCTTTGCCAGTTTGACCAGTTTTGAATCATTGATGGCGATCATGTTCAACAAACGATTTTGATCATCTAAATACAAATAACTGCATTGATCATCTGCGCTTTTTCGAACCACAATCTGCCCTGTTTTTTCAGGTTGATAAGTACCTAAAATCTGAATATTGAAGTGATACTGATCTGACCATAACCACGGAATATCGCTATATTCGGTTTCAATACCCAGCATTGATTTTGCTGCGGCAATCGCCTGATTCTGTGCATTGGCCCAAGACTGGATGCAATAGCCAAGGCCCGGATGAATCGCTACATCACCTGCGGCATAAATATCCTGATCAGACGTCTGCCCAAAACCATTCACCACAATGCCATCTTTCACGTCCAGACCTGCATTGACACCCAGCTCTTTGGCAATATCCGCCCCGGCACCGACTACCACACAATCAAACAGTTCACTTGCATTCGGATGATTCACCACTTCAACTTTTTGCTGACCGGCTTCAATCAAATGCAGGTTTTTACTGTCTAAATGAATCTGAGTACCCTGTTGCTCATGCATGTTTTTCAGAAACTCAGAGACATCCGGACTGACACTACGTGCACACAGGCGATTGCCATATTCAAAAATATGAACCTCTTTGCCTTGTTTACGTGCGGTCGCTGCAATTTCCAGTCCAATCCAGCCGCCACCAATCACGGCCAGCTTTTGTGAATGCTGCAAGATTTCGGCTAGGCGCTCACAATCCTGAACATTACGTAACGTCACCACATTGGGAATAAACTGCCACGTATTCACGGGTACACGCGCACGACTGCCTGTGGCGATCAATAATTTGTCATAGGGTAAAACCTGACCATTTTCCAGCACCACCTGCTTCAGCTGACGATCGACCTGTGTGGCAAGTGCTGGCTTGTGCCACTGAATATTAAAATCCTGCACCTGCTCTGGAGAAAACAGATGCAAGCTTTCATAAGTGGCTTCTTTTGAAAGTACCTGTTTTGACAATGGCGGGCGTTCATAGAACACACGGTCTTCATTAGAGACCACATGAATTTCACCTGCATAACCATTCTGGCGCAAGGTACTGACGGCCCAACCTGCGGCTTGTCCTGCACCCACAATTACAATTCTTTCCATCGCTTGCACTCCCTGCTCAACCGGACTTAGACAGGTTTGATCTGACGGCGGGTCTGATCATCCAGACCGCCTTCAATCGCCCATTCTGTAAAGAGTTCCAGACGATGTTCTTCAACACGTGGCTGCCACTCTTCAGTCAGATAGTCATCATTGGTGTAATACTCAAATGCGCCACCCAGCGGTGAATTGACATACCAGAAGTAAGCTGAAGAAATCGGATGACGTCCCGGGCCAATAAAGGTTGACCAGTCAGAACGGTTCATGTGCAATCCACCACCAATGACTTCATGAATATCACGCACCACAAATGCCACGTGATTGAGTCCAGCTGGTTTATTTGGTACCGAAAGCAAGAACAGGTCATGGTGGAAACCTTTACCGCGACAGCGTAAGAATGCACCACGATTGCGATAAGCATCTGATAAGAAGAAACCAAGTTTTTCGATATAGAACTGTTCCGTCTTTGCTAAATCAGGGGTAAAAAACACCACATGACCAATTGCGACCGGTTGCCCCTTGTCATAAACAGGGCTGGCTGCATTGACACGCTGCACGTTGCCGTACTGGTTAATGCCTTCTGTTTTTAAGGCAGGTAGATCTTGGGTAAAGCTTTTCTGAAAGCGAATGGTCATGCCATTCGGGTCCAGACACTGCACCATGTCCGCAGTGGCCTGATAACCCTCTACATCCTTTAAAGCGGTTGCTAAATTTGCCAAATCCTGATTCGCATCATCTAGCCCCCAAGTCACTTCACGTAACGTTGAACCTGACTCAATGGCTTTTGGTAAACGCTGGTCATCACAATCAAATAAGTAAATCTTGCTGCCATTTTGAGTCTGGTAAAGATCAGTCCCTTCAATATCCGACTGGCTTTGCTTGAGGCCGAAATCTGCCAAAAATTTATTCGAAGCAGCTCTGTCTTCAACACCAAACTTTAAAATCTCAATCCCTGTAATCATGAGATGACTCCTTAATTAAAGACAAAACCGCCATTTACCGGAATATTCTGTCCTGTCACAAACGAGGACAAATCTGACAGTAAATAAAGGGCTGTTCCGTTCAAATCCTGTGGTAACTGCTGACGTTGAATCGCACGACCATTCACATAGAGATCATGGCGTTCTTGCGGCACATAGGCTGTAGCTTCGACCAGAGTCAGTCCTGGTGAAAGCGTATTGATACAGATATTGAACGGTCCAAGTTCTCTCGCCATGGAACGGGTCATGGCGGTTAATGCACCTTTGCTCGCCACATAGGCCATCAGATTCGGTGCGCCCCATAAAGCGGTATCCGAAGCCACATTAATAATTTTGCCTGCACTAGATTGCTGGAGATAAGGCACCGCAGCCTGGGTCACCAACCAGGTACCTTTGACATTGATGTTCATGACACGATCCCAGAGATCAGGGTCATAATCCATCATGCTTTTACCACCGACATTGGTTGCCAGTGCGGCACAATTCACCAGACCATCTATTCCGCCCATGCGTTCAGCCGCTTGCTGAACTGCTTGCTGGATCGAGTCGGCATTGGCCAGATCAATACTGACCGCATCAACCTTAAAGCCTTGTGCTTGCAAAGCAGCAGCTTCTTGTTGCACCAGATCAGTCAAGATATCCGCCATGACCACTTGCGCACCGGCTTCCGCGATGGCTTGTGCAAAGTCTCGCCCCAAGCCTCTTGCCGCGCCTGTGACAAGGACTTTTTTGTCCTGCAACAACGCGACATTAACCATGAACTTCTTCCTGCATTTCAATACGGTTCGACGTATTCAATGCTGCAATTTTCTTTAACTGTTTTTCCGCTTCTTTTTTCATTAAGCGGCGTAAACGGGACAGACCAACATCATGTTGATACAGGAATTCGTGTTGACGGGCATTCGGTGCAAGATTTTCTAAAATAATGCGATCCTGTTCCAATACATCCCAGTGCAATTTTTCTAAGTGATTGCGGTAAAGGAAGCGCCAGACATTACGTTGCCAGCCACTGACTTTACGGCAACGCCAGAAGAACACACGGGTATTGTTGGCATCTATCGGTGTGGCATAACCCACAATCCAGAACTCGCCGCCTGGACCAAAGTCTTTACGATACGGGATTGAAAGGCGTAACCAGCTTGCACCGGTATTGGCATATTCAACCCAGTCAAAATTCACACCAACCTGGCCTTCTTTTTCAAAAATAAAGCCATTTGGCGTTGAACGATGTTTCATTTCCGCCGTACGGTCACCCTCTGCCATTGAGTGTGAGGTGCAATGCAAATAACTGCCGTGCATCGGGTCCATGACATTATCAATCGCATACTGATGATTCACTTTCCAGTCCGCCTGACATAAGAATGAACTCCATTCTTCACTTGCCAGTTGTTCAGGAAAATCTAGCGGCTTAGGTTCTTCATTGGCATCGATACCGAACCACATGAAAATTGCACCATGCTGTTCAATCACAGGATAGCTTTTGACACATGAAGTACCTTTCATTGGACAATCATGTACCGCAGGCACATCTTCTACAACGCCATCATGGCGAACTTCAACACCGTGATACCAGCAAGCCACACGATTGCCCAGATTCCAGCCCAAAGAAAGACGTGCGCCACGATGCGGGCAACGATCCTCCAAGGCATGCACCTGACCTTCTGCGTCACGCCAAACCACGATATTTTCACCTAAACAGGTAATACCGACTGGATTTGCAGCCACTTCCCAGCTTGCTAACACAGGATGCCACTGATCACGTAAACCTAAATCTAAATACTCTTCTACACTTGGAGTCACTGATACTGCTGCGTTCATCACTATTCTTCCTTGAATTAATAACCTAAACGTTGCATTTCTTCTGAGAACTTTTCAGAAGTCCAAAGCTCACCAGATTCACAGCGAAAACCTTGCTGGTTTAAAGACTGGACTAAATCTGTGAGTTCAGTGACGCCTGTAGAAAAGGCTTTGATGAGATGTTGAACAAAATCCTGTTCATAAACCGTTGGCTCTTTATAACGTGTTTGCCAAACCAGTAGCTCTGCCTGTCCCGGTATCTGAATATTGTTAATCCCTGCTTCGGTCGCTGGCGTGGCATGAATCCAGTTCGCTAGCTTCTCATTAAAAGTTTTCATGAGATTCCATCCTTTAAAATAAAACTTATAGTTGAATTTGAACGTCCTGCCCTTCAACACGTACTGGATAGGTGCACAAATCACGGCATCCTGGTCCACTCTTCAACTCACCTGTCTGGATATCAAAGATCGCCTCATGCAATGGGCATTCCACTGTTTGATCTTCGATAAAGCCTTCTGTTAACAAGGCAAAGGCATGTGGACAAACATTCTCGATGGCAAAGTAATTATCATCGATGAAAAATACGCCAATTTTCTTACCGTCGACTTCAATGGCTTTCGGCTCGTCTTCGGTGATGTCGTCTTGCTGACAAACTGAGATCCAACTCATCCTTGCATCCTCATTTGTTTTATATATAAAACATTATTTGATATAACAAACTTTAGATAAGAATACTCCCATGATGTTTTTTCTGTCAAATTAAATATATTTATAAAATTCAATATCTTGAATTTTAAAACACATTCTTTTACGTTTTACTAAAAAAATTTTGTTTTATATATAAAAAAATATTTTATAAATCTAATTGCAGTTACAATACAAATCGAAGAAAACGAAATGTACAGCAGTGTGCTTTTTTGATAGGAAAATTGAACAGATGAATTCAAGCATTGAAACAGACTCCCAAGAATCTGATGCAATAAAAAATGAAGAGCGCTATTTAGTCCCTGGCTTAGTGCGTGGTTTGGCAATCTTGCAGGCGTTTAACCAGCAAACCCAAGAAATGACGATTACCGAAATTGCCGAAATTCTGGATGTTAACCGTTCCAGCGCTTTTCGCCTGATCTATACGCTGGAGTCTTGTGGCTTTTTACGCAAAGCCTCACAGAAAACCTATGCTTTGGACTCAAAGGTCATGGAGCTTGGCTTTAACAGCTTAGCCAGACAGTCCTTACTGGATTTAGCCACACCATTAATGAAAGAGTTACGCGATCAAACCCAGCTCGCAGTCCATCTTTCTATCTTGGAAGGCACGCATATTGTCTTTATTAACAATATTCAGTCCAATGGCACATTCACCAGTAATATTGGCCTAGGCACACGCTGGCCTGCACATGCAACCGTGATTGGGCAAATGCTATTGGCAGATTTAACTGAAGCCGAAATTAAAGAGCGTTATAAAGGTTTTAATCAATGGGACACTTTTTCTGAACTTACCCCGAAAAATCTCAAAGAGCTGTTACAGCGTCTCCATTTTGTAAAGACACAACGTTCTATGGTGAGTTGGGGCCACTATAACCATGATATGGCTGCTTGCGCTGCGCCGATTTATAAACAATCCACCAGTAAAATGGCCGCTGTTTTATCCGTGAGTTGTCCGCTTGGCAGTTATGATGAACAGTATTTTAGAAATGAAGTTGCCGAAGCGGTCATTCAAACTGCAGACAAGATTTCTAAATTTATCTATTAATATAAAAAAGCAGCTTTCGCTGCTTTTCTTTTAACTCGGAATTGCCAAGTTCTGGTTTTGGCTTAAATATCTGCTTCCAATTTATTTTTTAAACGTTTATCCATGCGCTGAAACAGTGGTCTGGACAGATTCATCATCCAGGTCGGTACGGTATTTAACAGTGCATTGGCCACCAACCCGGACTTGCTGCTAACACGATAGGATTTTTCAGTAATCGCTTTCACAATCCATCCGGCTGCTGCTGCTGTATCCAGCATTTTCATATGTTTATAAATTGCTGTTTTAGAAGACATTGGTGTTCTAACCATCGGAAAATACACAATGCTGACATCAATTCCCTTGTCCTTAAGCTCCATTGACAAAGAGCGGGAAAAAGATTCAAGCGCGGATTTACTGGCCAGATAGGCCGAAAACAAAGGAATGGGAACTTGCGTTGACATGGTCGAAATATTAACAATATGCCCTGCACCATGTTCCAGAAAATGCGGCAATATATGCAGGGTCATATTCACCGCAGCAAAATAATTAATCTGCATGGTGCGCTCGTAGTCATGTAAACGATCAAGTGACTCAAGTATAGGACGTCGAATTGATCGAGCTGCATTATTCACCAGCACATCAACCTTTTGATGCTCGGCTAAAATCAAGGCGATGCAGGTTTTTAACTGCGCCGAATCCGTAATATCTGCTGGGTAGATAAATACTTGCCCTGCCTGTGCTTGAATAACTGAATGTATGCGTTGCAGTTCTTCAGTGCGGCGTGCAATAAGACAAACTTTCGCACCTGCTTGTGCAAGTTGAATCGCCGCTTCTTCACCAATTCCACTGGAAGCACCAGTAATAATAATCGTCTTATTGCTGAGATCCATCGTTTTCCCTCTTGCTGGATATTGAAAGCCTGATGATGGGCTTAATATTTTAATCTATCGAGTTTAATAGACTTTTGTCGTAGAGTTGCCATTTTCAGGCATACCAAATCATCATGTACTCCTACCATGATCATTGAGGCTTATATTGCTCGATTTGTGCTGCGACTTTTTTTAATCCTCGGGTAGCTGACCATTTGAGTTGAGCCAAGACCAATGTTGCAAGTAAAGGGATTTTACTTTGCAACCAGATGGTATAGCTTACGTAGGTAATCCCCTCTTTTTCTTCAAATTCCAGACGGCCTAAATGAAAAGAAAACATACAGTTCCTTAACATTTGATATTCAATCATCTGATTGGGGATCATTTTGGTAATTTCTTCCTGAATAAACTTAAAAGGTCCAATTCCCATTTTTCTGATCGAACCAATACCATCACTATTTTGTGGATCCTGAGCACTTTTAAACAGGACAGAATGCAATGGCCACAAGATAATATTAAATGTTCTATGTTTGCAAAAAATAGGAAAAACCAAATCTAAAGAGGCATTAAACTGTTGTTTCATCACTATATATTTGATCATATCTATTCTACCTTTTCTGCCCTGGCAAGTATAAAATTATCTCATTCTCTTCTAACAGGAATGTGAGCACTAAAATTCTGAGCTAATTTAGTTTTAATGCATTAAATTCCTACAGTTGAATACGCTTAGTAAGCAACTTTGAAAAACTGAACTCTCAATTATATAGATCCGATAAAATGTATCTTGACGTTTATCTATCAATTTGACTTTTTGTGCCATTCCATCTAGAGACATGTCAGCCAGTTATATCTCAAATATTAACACTCGCACACACCAAACATATTATAGATAAAATATACGGGTGCATCTTCTGGATAGGCATCACTATCCTTCACTACAAATAAAACATTATTACTCAATATAATTAATGAGTTATCATTCCGACTTAAAACTGCTCCCTTCGCTATTTTCTCATTTAATTTATTGAGATGCTGATCACGCTTTATAAAAAAAACTTTCTGCCCCGACTTGATTTCACCAGGATTAATTTTTTTATATAAACCACACTTTTTACAAACCCATTTCTTCATTATCAAACTCAAAATAAAAATATGATAATAAAAATAGTCAAGCAATACTTAACAGCATAAACATTAAAAATTAACATCATGGTCTTTTTCTATTCAACAACCTACGATAAAGTACAATTAAAACATAAAAAACAAACCCAAAAGGACAGTTCATTTTTTCTTAAAAACTTTAATAATATAAGTAATAAACCCGCTATAAAATAGAATATAATTTTTTGATAACTAAAAAACAAAGTAAATAACAACAGTTATTTAGCCTATTTAAAAACTATAATCTGAAAGTTAAAATTTTCTATTCAGATTCAAATTCTGCATACAATCTGGCCTTAAAAATATTGACACCTAATAAAATAATTAATTGATTTTTAATAATTTTTAAGATTAAAAATTCATCAAATCCTATCCAAAACATTTATCATTTTTCATAAAATTCAAGAAACCTTATTCAAGGCTTCTTGTTTGAATGAAATTAATCAACGTTTGCTGTTATTTTAGTTTTTAGATTAGCATTTACGCCTGATTTTGTATTTGCACTCGAGTTATGCTGGCTTTGCGCTGAGCTCTTCAACTGGCTGTTCAGATTAGATTTTAAACGTGCTTGAGCATTTGATTTAAGTTTTTTTGACTTTTTTTGTTGATATTCTGCATTCTTCTTCAAACGTGCTTTTGTATCTGAAGTTACTTTTCCGGCAGCCTTGGCTGAACCAGCGCCATACGCTGTTGTTTTGCTCATCGCATTTTCAGTTTTAGTAACAGCATTTGAGCCCACTTGAGTTGCTGTGCTCATCGTCGCTTGAGCGTGTTGCGTCCCTGCTTGCAGGGTATTTTTCGCAGTATAAGCTGCATTGACTGCACCGTTAGCAGAACCATTTGCCTTGACTTGCACCTGAGCTGAACCATTGGCTGCATCCTGCGCATTTTTTACGGTTTCTACCGTCTGGTGCGCAATTCCAGTTCCAATATCTCTCGCGGTACCTAGTGTTTTTTGTGCTCCCCCTACAGCAGCATTCATCGTATTCTGGCTGGTACTTTTTACTGCGCCTGTCACACCATTTACTAAATAGCCAGTCCCAACATTTGCCTGAGCCGAGCCATTTACATGCGCACCAACAGTCTGAGCAAAAGCCGAGGCAGAAACAAGCATGCTGGTTGTTACGATAGCGCTTTTGATCAATTTATTCATGACAACTTCCTTTAATTTTAGACCCTATGAGGTCGTTTGGAAAATGCATCATAGCGACTAAAAAAAGGCAGTATGAAAAATTCATTAAAACTTTACAGCTCAAACACAGGCCGTAAAACATCAGGGAGAAATGATGGATTATACAATTCAAATTTGAAAGTGATTCAATTTTAGGCAGTATTATCGATTCAAAACAGAACGACTAATATAAAAATTATTTTTAGTTTATTTGCCCTTCTTGGCTGATATGATCCCTTATGAAAGAACATACCTGCATGATTCACAGTAATTATCTTAACATTCTGCTTGATACTGCTGCGGAGTTTCGTATTTCAAAACAGGAACTCATAAAGAGAAGCCAACTTCCCTTGTCTTTATTTGATCAAGAACATCTTCCTGAGAAAATAAAATTTAGTGACTGGGTTTGTATTATTTCTTATCTCCTCGAACTTGTACCTGACAAAGGTATTGGATATAGGTTTGGCCTTAACTGTCGTGTGACATCACATGAAACATTAGGTTTTGCCATGCTTTCAAATGATACTCTTGGCAACGTAATTCTTGATCTACAAAAATATTTTAATATCCGTCTTCATAAGATGGAACTGAATATTTATAACAAGAATGATAAATTAATCATGACCATACATCCACTTTATCAATTAGAGAAGCACATAAGAGTCGAAAAACAGGAGGCCATTAGTCAGTTCTTAACAGAAGCAGCGATTGTGAATATCATCACAAATCTTAAAGAAATTACAGAGTATGAAATTACTGGTATGCAGGTACGGGTCAAGTGGGGGAAAAATTATTATCATTCTCTATTTGAAAAGCGCCTTCCAGAATTTAAATTCAATCAAGACAAGAACCAAATCATTTTCGATCTTAAATGTCTTGATCTCCCTCTCAAATTCAGTTCCAAATCAGCTTATCATTTTGCGATTCAGCATGTACAAGAAGAATATTTAATTTCTCAAGAGCCAGATAATAAAATTGTTTCTTTAGTGAATAGAAATATCAGGCTTATCCCCAACGAAGGCTTTCCGACACTCACAGATACAGCTAGAAAACTACGCGTCTCTGAAAGGGTACTCAAAAGAGAACTGATGCTCGCCAATACCACATTTTCATCGTTGATTCAGACCAAAAAATTTGCGCTGACCAAACAATTAATCTCTTCCAATAAAAGTATTCAGGAAATCTCGGACATTCTGGGATATAGCCATATCAATGCTTTTTCTCGAGCATTTAGAGGCTGGACGGGTAAAAATCCTAGAGACTATATCCGCGATCAAAAAAGCAGCTCAGGATACGTCGCTCAATTACATTAAAAGTATCAACTTTTAGGCTGGGGAAGCTGGTTTAAAATATGAGGTGCCAAAACTTCAAATTTCTTAATTAAGAAATCTAGAAAAAAACGGATTCTCGGCGCAATATATTTATTCTTATGCATAACCGCATAGATACCAGCTTCCCTGACGATGCCTTCCGTTAAAATCGCCTGTAGATTTCCTTTTTTTAAGTCCGAAGCGACATCCCAGATAATTTTTCTGGTGATGCCATGGCCTGCAAGTGCCCACATACGGGCCTGAACACTGTCATTAGTTTCCCAGGCAGTCTCCATATGTACAGTATATTTTAAGTTTTGCTGATCAAAATTAAAATAATATTCATTCAAGGGGCCATTTTCTGTCGTCAGCACAATGAATTTATGTTTGGCCAGATCCGAAGGACGTTCAGGGATTCCATATTTTTCCAGATAGGCAGGTGACGCGCAAAGTACTCGCCAGTTGGGTGCCAGATAACGAGCCACTAGCAAATCATTATCTGGTAGGCCAAATCTGATGGCAATGTCGATATCATCATGGATCAGATTGGAATTTGAGTCCGTCAAGGTCAGAGAAATACTCAAGTCTTGATAAATGAAACTAAACTCCTCAATCCATTGACTGAGCAAGTTACGCCCTAAATCTACAGCTGCAGAAATCCTGATCTTCCCTTTAACTGTAGATTGTTTATCTTGCAAGGCAACTTCTGCATCATCTATAGCTTGTAAGGCAATTCGACAATATCTTAAAAAAACCTGCCCTTCATCGGTCAACCTTAAACTACGCGTTGTCCGATCAAATAACTTGGCTTCAAGTGATGACTCCAGCTTGATCAGTCGGGCACTGGCGGCAGCAGGAGAAATGCCCATTTTACGCCCAGCAGCGGACAGGCTTTTTAATTCTGTTGCCTCGACAAAGAGGCGCATATCACCTAAACGATCAGTCGCCATTTTAAATCTAGATTAGAAAGTTAGTTCATTATTAGAGACATTATCAAATTGCAGCGAATCGATCAAACTATCTGCAATGCTATCTTGTATATTATCTATGAAACAACAGCTGCACCCTTCTCATACTGAATCGACAACGATTAATGATTTGGCACAACTGCCAATCGCTCCATTGCTAGCCCTGATGCTTGCAAGTTTCTTAGCCACAGCCAACGAAACCATTCCTGCAGGCTTGCTTACCCAGATTGCCTCGGGTTTCATGACCAATGAGGCATGGGCTGGCCAAACCGTTACCTTGTGTGCATTAGGTGCTGGAATCTCGGCGATTCCTTTAACCTTACTCACTCAAAAATTTCAGCAACGTCATCTGTTACTGGTCAGTTTAATCACCTTTGCCGTATGTAATTTTTTAACCGCTTTATCTCACAATTTCATTTTTGTCCTATTACTCCGTTTTCTGATTGGTTTAGCCACAGGACTAGCCTGGAGTATCTTGGCAACTTATGCACGCAGCATGGCCCCAAAGCAATTACAAGGGCGAGCCTTAGCCCTCGCCATGCTCGGCATTCCATTGGCTTTAGCCTTGGGAGTCCCCATGAGTGCCTGGCTAAGCAACTTCATTGGCTGGCGTAATATTTTTATAATTTTATCTCTTATCGCAATCCTCTTGGCTCTTTGGATCTTTTTCCGGGTACCCTCTTATCATCAACCCTCTCGTCAACAGCATGTTCCATTAAAAACCGTGCTGCAAATACCTGGCTTAGGTCCAATCCTGTTTCTGGTCATGGCATGGATCCTTTCACATTACTTGTTGTATACCTATATTGCTCCATTACTGGCAGCTATAGGTTTAACCTATCAACTTGACTTTGTTCTGCTTATTTTTGGTCTGGCTGCTCTAATCGGGATTTGGCTCGTTGGAATGCTGGTCGATCAATATTTAAAAAAACTCATATTCATCAGCCTTGGGGCTTTTCTGCTTATCTCAGTTTTATTCAGTATTTATTTTCATCTCCTAGATTTAAAATTTTTTGCCCTTTTTACTGTAATTTGGGGTCTAAGTTTTAGTGGTGCCCCCACTTTACTACAAACTGTCCTTGCCAATGCTGCACAACATTATGCAGATGTCGCACAATCGCTGTTAGTTACGGTTTTTAATCTTTCCTTTGCCTGTAGTGGCATCATCGGTGGGATTTTATTAGAAACCTTAGGAATACAATATTTCCCTTTCATGATCTCATTTATTTTAGCCACAGCGATTGCAGTAATGCTTATCCATAGAAACAATATTTTTAAATAAAATCATTTCAACATGGTCATTAAATAAGGACTTAGTGACCACACTTTTATCTGTAAAATATTAGCTTGAAGTTAATAATCATTTAAATCGGTTTATTGATTGCAAGAATAAATAACCATAATTTCAAAGCTCAGAAAAAAAGGAGTTCCACCACGTTGATCCGATAACCTTATATTTTATTAATTAAACTATAGGTTAAAAATTTCATAATTTATTTTTAAGGGAAAATTAAAAGGATTATGAAAATGAAAAATATATTTTTAAGGAATCAAAACAAAATGTCAGCAATCAAGTTAGGTTTTATTTTTGGAACAGTTATGATGACAACGACTACTTTTGCTCAATATGATTGTAATAGTTTAGGTCTAAAGGATTGTCCTTCCCCCCTTGATAAAAATTTACCTACTGCCCATGACATGCTGTCCTGGTCGCAAAATGACAGGATCATTGGCTTTAGAAACACGTACCGACTGTATGATGGTAGCGTTTTCAGACCCGACCGAAAAAATACCCTTACACTTCCAAAAAGTAAGTCTAACTTAAACAATAACACCATAAGCTATAGCATAAATAATAAAAAATATGATCTAAATCAATATTTAAAAAATCAGAATGTGACCGGATTAATAATTTTGAAAGATGGCAAGATTGCACTTGAATATTATGGGCACGGTAATACACCAACTACGCTCTGGACTTCTCGCTCAATTGGCAAATCTGTAGTATCGACCTTAGTAGGTATTGCCATTCAACAAGAAAAGATCGATTCTGTTGATGATCCAATAATTAAATATCTTCCAGACTTGCAAGGTACTGCCTGGCAACACGTGACCTTAAAGCAAATCTTGCAACATACCTCTGGAGTAGAATGGAATGAAGACTATACCGACCCAGTCTCTGATTTTGCCCACATGACTTACTGTGAAGCCAAAATCAATCCGGATGAATGTGTATATCAGCTGGTTAAAAATGTAAAAGCAAAAAACAAGCCTGGCGAAGTGTGGTCTTATAATACTGGCGGTGCATGGTTGGTCGGTAAAGTACTGGAAGCTGCGACAGGACAAAATATTGCTGCCTATTTACAGGACAATCTATGGAAAAAAGCAGGCATGGAACGTGAAGGTGTATGGCATTCCTATCAACGTGATGTGACTGATATGGGTGGCCACGGTTTTAATGCCACATTAAGAGATTATGCAAGATTTGCACTTTTCGTTTCTAGAGAAGGAAAACTGTCTAATGGCCAAAAACTGCTTCCGGATCACTGGTTAGCAGATTCAAGTAACTGGACTCAAGCCCGTAATTCGGTCACGCCAGAATATCCTAAAGGTCAATACGGCTATCAATGGTGGAATTATCATCCAACCTCAGGCACCCCCTTAAGCTCGAAAAATATGGATGCGACCTTCTGGGGACGCGGTATATTCGGGCAACGCATGGCGATTAATCCTAAAAATAATATTGTGATGGTGCAATGGAGTGCCTGGGATTCCGCACGTCCATCGGCTGAAATTGAAAATGAAAATGCCCTGTTCTTTAATGCCGTAACGAATTATCTGAATCAGTAGAATCTCAGGACAATACTGGCACATCAAGTCAGTATTGTTCCTGCTTTAAAGCATAGGCCCTTAAAATTCAGTTGAGTGATCGGGTTATATTTCTAAAACAGGTTTTGTGCGTAGGATCTATCAGCTTTTCAATAAGAAACAATCCTGCTACCCAAGCCTGTGATTAAGTCTATACAATTGTTTTCATTATTTTAATCTAGATGTGCGCATGAAAATAGAAGAAGAACTGACTCTGAAAAAAATCCAGATTTTTTTAGCGTTTATGCGCCATGGCAACTTGTCAAAAACTGCTGATGAAATGCAAATCAGTAATGTCAGTGTGCATAAGGCCCTGCATTCACTGGAAAGTTCTCTGGGTTGTCCTTTATTTAAAAATGAAGGACGAAACCTGATCCCCCTGAAAAGTGCCTATGTGTTACAGGAGCATTCGCAACAACTGGTCCAGGACCTGCTCAATGCTGTCAATAAAACCCGTGAAGCAGCAGGCTTTGCTGCAAAAATTTTAAAACTGGGTTCACTCTATTCCTTAACGGTCAATACCATTCCCAATGTCATTAGCGGGTTGAAATTAAGAAGAGGCGAACTGGACATCCAGTTGCTGCTCAGCTCAAATCTGGATCTGGTCAAGAAACTGAAATCGACAGAACTGGATGCCATCATTGTGGCGCTAAATGACACCACCTGCGATGCTGATTTTGAAAAACTGCCGATGTTTCAGGACAATATTTATTTGGCTGTCAATAAAAACTCTGCATTGGCGACCTTGGACAATATCGACCTGAGCAGCTTAAAAGACGAAAAATTTTTAACCCTTTCACAAGGCTTTGCAACGCGCAATGATTCGGACATTTTGTTTGAAAAGGCTGGCATCGATCCCAAAGTGTTTTTACAAGTCAGTGATATTTTTACCTTGATCAGTATGGTCAGCACGGGTGTAGGCTTGGCCCTGTTGCCGGGTCGCATCTCAACAATTTATGAAAGCTCGGTCAAACTTATTCCACTACAGGCCCCTTATCAGATCAAACAGGAAATTGGTCTGGTATTTCTTAAAAGTAAAGAGCGCGATCCAAATCTGCTGGCTCTGATCGCCGAGTGCCGGATGTTTGCAAGACAATATTTTTAATTATTCAGTCACTTAGTATTATTATAACGAGCCCACCAGATCATTCCTTTTTATATAAAAATAGAACCTTAGCCGATCAAGACAAGGTTCTATTTTGCTTCTCTTGATATCAATCCAGATGCATCACCACAGTTCTAGTGGTTTTCTTCTTTCGGGTCACAATCAGTCCACAAATCACCACGCCTATGGTGACACTTAAGGATAAGGTGGTTTCATAACTATACTGCGGTGAAAAGAACATATAAGCCAATACACTCAGGATAATGAGGATCACGAACCAGGTTAGCCACGGAAATAACCACATTTTAAATGGCACTTCCAAGCCAGCTTGCTCCAGTTTTGTTCTTAGGCGTAGTTGTGAAAAAGCAATCACCAGATAGACCAGTAAGGCAATTGAACCGGTACTGGAGAGTAACAACCCGAACACCTTGCCTGGAAATGCATAATTGATGACACAACAAATGAGGCCAATAAATGTTGAGGAGAACACCGCAACTGCAGGCACACCTGCGTAATTGATATGGGTAACTTTGCTCGGTGCTTCATGACGGGTGCCTAAACGGAATAACATACGCGAGGAGGTATAGATCGCCGCATTCATACAGCTTGCGACTGCAATAAATACGACCGCATCAATAATAAGTTTAGTTCCGGGAACATTCAGGCTCATCAGGACATACTGGAAAGTGCCATACTTTTGCAAGTCGGGTGAGCGCCAGTCGACCAAGGCGACCGCGATAAACATCGAGACCACAAAGAATAGGATAATACGGTACAGCACCAGATTGGTGGCCCGTCTTATTTTCTGTTGCGGATTAGACGATTCTGCTGCTGCAATCGACACAATCTCCACACCGAAAAATGAAAATGCCGTAATCAGGATTGCGGCTAAAATGCCGCCAACACCATGTGGCATGAATCCCGAATTGTTGTATAAATTGGCAACACCGCTGACATTTTGCGCTAAAGGCCAGAACCCGGAAATCGCTAATATACCAATGATAATAAATCCAATAATCGCAACCACTTTGATTAAAGAGAACCAGAACTCAAATTCACCAAAACTTTTGGTACTGAAAAAGTTGGCCAGACTTAAAAAAACGATAAAACAGAAGGCATAAGTGGAAACCGAAAAATAAGGAAACCATGAATATAAAATTTGCGCACCCGCAATCGCTTCGACAGGAATCGCCAATACCCAGAACCACCAATATAACCAGCCAATCGTAAATCCTGCCCAGGGACCTATCGCCTTCCGTGCATAAGTTGAGAATGATCCGGTATCGGGTTCCAATACCGCCATTTCTCCGAGCATACGCATCACCAGAAACACCATGATACTGGTGGTCAGGTAGGCTAGAATCACTGCAGGGCCTGCCTTGGCAATCGCCGCCGATGAACCGACAAATAAACCTGCACCAATCACACCGCCGATACTAATCATTGTAATGTGGCGATTTGAAAGTCCTTCGCCTAATTTTTTTGTTTTAACGCTATCCATATTTTATTCCTTAAAATAATTTGGGTTGGTTCACGACATGTTTCAATTCCTATCCAAAGAAAAAGGGAAAACTCAGGTTTTCCCTTGATGCAAAAATTAATTTAAAGTTGGCATCGCGAACTGTTTGGCTTCACGGACTTGCGCAGAAGGCCAGCGTTGGGTAATGGTTTTACGACGGGTATAGAAACGCACGCCATCCGGGCCATAAGCATGCAGATCACCAAATAATGAACGCTTCCAGCCACCAAAGCTATGATAGGCCACCGGAACGGGTAAAGGCACATTGATCCCGACCATACCGACCTGGATATGACTGCTAAAATAACGGGCGGCTTCACCATCACGGGTATAGATGCAGGTCCCGTTACCATATTCATGCTCATTGATCAGTTGCATGGCTTGCTGCATGGTATCCACTCGCATCACTTGCAATACTGGCCCAAAAATTTCCTGTTGATAGCTGGTCATCTTCGGTGTGACCTGATCAATCAAGGTCGGCCCAACAAAGAAACCATTTTCATAACCAGCAGGTTTGGCATCACGGCCATCGACCACAATTTTTGCACCTTGCTGTTCTGCACTCTGAATATAGGCTTGCACCTTATCTTTATGGGCTTGCGTGATCAAGGGGCCAAAATCATTATTGCTATCGGCATAATGCCCAAATTTCAATTTCTGCATTTCTTGGGTCAGCTTCTCAATCACAATATCTGCAACTTCATCACCAATCGCCACGGCGACTGAAAGCGCCATACAACGCTCGCCGGAAGAACCGAAAGCAGCACCTAATAATGAAGTCACCACATTATCAATATCTGCATCTGGCATAATAATGGCATGGTTTTTTGCACCACCCAATGCCTGACAACGCTTACCTGCTGCGGTAGCTGTACGATAGATATATTCAGCAATAGGGGTTGAACCGACAAAACTGACCGCCTGAATTTTTGGATGGTTCAATAAGGTATCAACCGCTTCTTTGTCGCCGTTCACCACATTAAATACCCCATCGGGTAAGCCCGCCTGTTTTAGTAATTCAGCCAGGAATAAGACGACTGACGGTGCTTTTTCTGAAGGCTTTAATACAAAACAGTTACCACAGACCAGTGCCATCGGGAACATCCACAACGCCACCATTGCGGGGAAATTAAACGGGGTAATGCCTGCAACTACACCTAAAGGCTGAAATTCACTCCACGAGTCGATATCTGGCCCGACATTTTTTGAATATTCACCTTTGAGTAACTCTGGTGCGCCACAGGCATATTCTACATTTTCAATGCCGCGTTGCAGTTCCCCTTTCGCGTCATGGGAAATCTTGCCATGCTCCTGTCCAATCAATTCACAGATTTTTTCAGCATTTTCTTCCAGTAACTGTTTGAACTTAAACATCACGCGCGCACGCTTGATTACTGGTGTATCACGCCATGCCGGAAAAGCCTGCTCTGCCACGTGAACTACGTCATTGACCGTTTGAGAATCTGCAATTTCAACCACTTTACTGATTTCACCCGTTGCCGGATTATAAACAGGCTGTCTTTTGGCAGACTTGGACACCACCTTTCCATTAATAAAATGTCCTACCACCTGTGT
Organism: Acinetobacter courvalinii; assembly: GCF_014635545.1. Taxonomy (GTDB): domain Bacteria; phylum Pseudomonadota; class Gammaproteobacteria; order Pseudomonadales; family Moraxellaceae; genus Acinetobacter; species Acinetobacter courvalinii. The sequence continues at coordinate 665,162 of NZ_BMDA01000001.1, read as the reverse complement.
TTCCTGTGCTGCTTGACCGTCATGGCTATGCGTCGTTTCACTTGAAAAATGTTCTAAGTTATTCATCTCTTATTCCTTGTATGGGATCATGTCTTCCGATTGATGTGCTTTTGAGTTAAAAATTGAATTTATTTCACCTGATAAAGTGCATCGCCAACCGCATTCATCAATCTTGACAATTGCGCCTCGGTGCTATTAAACATTGGGCCAAACTGCAAGGTATCTCCGCCAAAACGGACAAAGAAACCGGCTTTCCAAAGTTTCATTCCAAGTTCAAAACCTCGGATCGTGGCATCACCATCGCGTGGCGCCAGTTGTACAGCACCAATCAGTCCACAATTACGGATATCCAGAATATGTGGTGCACCTTTTAATTCGTGTAGTAGCGTTTCAAAGCTTGGTGCCAATGCCGCAGATTGCGCCAATAAATTCTGTTTTTCCAATACATCCAGTGTGGCTAAAGCTGCTGCACAGGCGACCGGATGTGCGGAATAGGTATAACCATGGGTGAACTCAACCGCATGCTCAGGTAAATCTTGCTGCATGAACGCGTCATAGATGTCATGACTTGCCACAACCCCACCGAGTGGAATTGCACCATTGGTAATCTGTTTGGCAAAATTCAGAATATCAGGTGCAACACCAAAGTACTCGGCTGCGGTCCATTTCCCCAAACGACCAAAGCCGGTAATGACCTCATCAAAAATCAACAAGATATCGTGCTGGTCACAGATTTCCCGAAGTCGTTTTAAATAACCTGTGGGTGGCACAATACAGCCTGCAGAGCCTGATACAGGTTCAATAATCACAGCCGCAATATTGGACGCATCATGTAACTCGATCAGCTTGAGCATTTCATCTGCCAGCTCAATCCCGCCTGTTTCTGCACAGCCTTTGGTAAAACTCAAGTCGGGTTGCAAGGTATGAGGCAAATGATCCACATCCATCAACTGACCAAACATTTTACGGTTGCCTCCGATTCCGCCAAGGCTGGTTCCTGCGACATTGACGCCGTGGTAACCGCGAGCACGACCAATCAGTTTAGTCTTGCTGGGTTTCCCCTTAATCCGCCAATAGGCACGCGCCATCTTGATTGCAGTATCAGCTGACTCAGAGCCTGAATCCGTAAAAAATACATGTTGTAATTTTTCAGGCATGTGCTGAATAATTTTTTCTGCCAGTTGAAACGACAAGGGATGCCCAAACTGGAAGCCAGGAGAATAATCCAGTTTTGATAACTGCTGGCTCACCGCCTGCTGGATTTCCGGCAAAGTATGCCCTGCACCACAAGTCCATAATCCAGACAAGGAATCATAGACTTCACGGCCTGTGCTATCCACTAAATAGGCACCTTTTGCTCCCACAATGATACGGGGGTCTTTATGGAAGTTACGGTTGGCAGAAAATGGCATCCAGTGTGCTTGATAATTGAGGTTCATCTGGGCGCTTGGCGATGTTGCTTCCAATGCTTCATCACGGTCATTTGCGGTATCGATATCAAACATAATCACTCTTCTTGTTTTGTGGTTATCTCTGGAGTGTACAGAGCCAAATAGTTTTGATAAATTCAAATTGTCTTGAGTTTAGATATAAAAAAGCAAAACTAAATGAAACCGAAAAAATTAAATCAAGTGACTGATTTTGATATAAAACTTCTTAAGATATTTAAAACGGTTTGTGACTGCCATAGTTTTAGTTCCGCTGAAAGTATTCTTGGGATTAGTCGCTCAGCCATCAGTCTGCACATGAGTGATCTGGAAAATCGCTTGGGTATTCGGCTGTGTCAACGCGGACGGGCTGGCTTTGCCCTCACCGACGAAGGACGGGAAATTTTGGAATATATCGAAGTTCTAACGGCTTCGATTGAAGACTTCCGTGCCAAAATCAACCAGATGCACAACCAGCTCAAGGGAGAATTTAATATCGGGATTATTAATAATCTGGTGACCATGCCCAGTCTGTATATCACCAATACGCTGGCCCAACTTGCGGAAGAAAATGCAGAAGTGGTGATTAATATCAGTATGAGCACCCTTTCCGATATCGAATGCCGGGTACTGGACAACCGTTTACACGCGGGCGTGATTCCTCTGGTGACGCCCTTGTCTGGACTGGATTATTTGCATTTATATGAAGAAAAGTCATTTCTGTATTGCGGCAAAAATCATCCTTTGTTTAATCATCTGGATGAAATCAAATCGAAGGATCTGAATAACTGGCAAGCGGTGCTGCCGAATTATGCGATAACCGCAGAAGCATCGAAACTACATCAACTTCTGGACTGTTCAGCCACCGCCAGTGACCGTGAAGGCATTGCTTTTATGATCCTGACCGGGAAATTTCTTGGCTTCCTGCCCGATCACTATGCCAAGAAATGGGTCGATGATGGTTTTATGCAACCGGTTCTGCAACAGGTCATCCATCATAGCACCCCGATTTGCCTGATTACCCATAAAGGCAAAAATTACAATATGGTGTTAAAAGCATTTATGGATATTCTTAAAACCAGAATTATACCGCTAAGTTAGTGCATTTTTAGACAAAGCAAAAAGCCAATTGCAAAGACCATCGACTTTCCTGTTCCAGAGATTAATAATGCAGGTTAAGCTTCGCCTGTTTCTGCAACCTTTATCTTGGAGTTGTCTGTCATTTTACTGCCATGATCCGACTCGTGCCGTTTTAGCATTGATATAGCAAAGATCGCAATGATGGCTGGAATGGCAATCATCACAAAATTGAGTTTATGTGGCAGTCCTAAACTCAGTAATATTCCAGTCAAAATTGGTCCAACAACTGCACCCAGTCGCCCTACTGAAGAAGCACAGCCAATACCCGTGGAACGAATACTTAAAGGATAGTATTGAGCGACATAACTATAAAGCAGGATTGATGTTCCAATTGTTGCTGCCCCCGCAACTGTCACCAAACCATATAAAACATATACTGGCGAGTTATAGCCCAATCCTAGCAACGCAAAAACGCCAGCAACAAACATGGTTAAAATCACCGGCTTCAAATGGAATTTATCTGCAAGGATTCCTCCTGCGATCGCACCAATCATGGCACCGACATTCAACGCCAGCAGGAATAAAATACTTTTGCCTAATGAATAACCTGCTGCCAGCATCAGTTTCGGTAACCAGCTATTTAGGGTATAAACCATCAGCAGGCACATAAAGAATAATACCCAGAACATGAATGTACTTAGCGCACGACCTTGCTGGAATAGTGCTTTAGCAGAGCTCCCTGTCACCAGATTATCTTCATTTAAATATAATCGTGTATTGCGGCTTAATGCTTGTTCGGGTGCGATTTTTTGGATAATGGTATAAGCCTGCTCAGGCTTGCCAGTTTTAACCAAGAAGGTTAAGGACTCGGGTAAGAACTTCCATAGAATCGGTAATAATAGTAAGGGAATGCCTGCAATCAGGAACATGATTTGCCAGCCTTGGCTTTCTACCAGATAACTGCCGAGCAATGCAGAAATCATTCCACCAATCGCATAGCCACTAAACATGCTCCCCACCAAGGTACTGCGTATGCGCTTTGGTGCATATTCAGAGGTTAATGCCACCAGATTCGGCATTACCCCCCCAATACCCAAACCAGCCAAAAATCTCAAGGCACCAAACTCAAAGGGACTTGATGCAAAAGCACCTAAAAAGGTAAAACCACTAAAAAAAGCCACACAAATCAAGATGACATTTTTTCGACCAATTTTATCAGCCAAAGCACCAAAAAATATGCCACCAATCATCATTCCACATATCGCAGTACTGGCCAGCATACCTGCCTGTACCGCTGTGAGTGACCACTCTTGCATCAGCACAGGCAAAACTACACCATAAATTACCAAGTCATAACCGTCAAAAATAATAATCAGTAAACACCAGAGCAAAATACTCCAGTGAAAAGGGGTAAATTTTGCCTGGTCAATGATTGCATTGACATTCAGCCTCGAATCCGTCATTTATACATCTCCTCAATGAGATAAATCCCTGTTTATTTTTTAAAAAAACATAGTGCATCCTAAAGAAAAACAATATTATTCAAATCCTTAATTAAAAGTCGTAACTCGCCATCATGTTGACACGATTATCAATCCCGTTACGGCCATCGAAGGTTTCACGCTCGCCATAGACATATTCCACGCCCAAGGTGATTGGCTTGTACGGGTTGTACATCGCATTAATCCAGCCCTGCCATAATTCTTTATTCTGGGTGAGATTGCTTTTCTGGATTTCAGCAAAGCGATTGTCATCCTTGGCCTTCATATAGCCATAACCTAAAGTGGAGCGCAGCTGGGAATTAAACTGATGGGTGATGCCCGCAGAAATCGTATCGAACTCGTTGCTCTGAATATTATTTTGATCATCAATCACATAACTATTATTGGCCCAAAGCAGAAAGCGACCATCCCCTTTGACATGGTAATAATCAGCCTTTAAGAAAGTTTGCGGACTCAATTGATATTTGCCCCCTAGCCCGACACCCCATGCCCACTCCTTGTCGGTACTGGTTTTTTTCTCAGCCATAAACGTTCGGCCTGACAATAACGAGCCATTGTCAAATTTATGATTGAGGCGTCCCACCAAGGCAGGCATACGCATTTCATTGTCCGGATCTGAAGTTGCAATATATTTTGGATCTTCAATCGCGACCGCAAAACTGGTGTTTGCCGAGAGCTCATCGCTATAGCGCAGCATCGGTGAACGTTGCAAGGCCCCTCCCACAAAAGTTCCGGCATCCACCGTTTCCGGATAGTATTCAGGTGCAATAAATGTCGACCAAGTTTGACCAATCAGCCATTGATCAAGGGTGATATACGCATGACGGATACGGAATTGATCCCGCGTTGCACCCCCAAAAAAATCCATTTCCAGCTTACCGCCCACTTCGCCAGCGACACTCGGTGTTTTAAAGTTTAGCCCCAGACGCGTGACATTGACGGTTGAGTGTAAACGGTCTTTTTGCTGCGCTTCCTCTGCCGTGTGCTCCAGTGGCACACCACTGATATTGTTATACATGGTCGATGCACCTTTGGCCTGATAAGAGGCATCGGCACGGATATAACCATATAAATTGACCTCTGCACCGCCTTTACTCAGGTTCAGCTTAGGTGCTGTTGTCTCGGTTACTTGGGGTGAAGCCGTCACAGCCACTGGAGTGGCAGGTTGTACGGGTGCTTTTTGCTGCACATATTGCTGCAGCATCGCTCTTAATTCTTGTACTTCCTGTCGGAGTTGCGCAATTTCAGCCTGATCCGTTGCTGCATAAACAGGTGACATCACCGTTATAACCGACAGTGCCAACAGGCTTTTTTGTACCGTTAAAATAAACTTATCCATTTAAATCAATTTCCTTGTTCGCAGATCTTCCCGACCTTTTAAGATCATTGTTTATTTGTGTTTTTCCTTTGCCTGAAAGGCAATTTCACAGCACATTTTTTATTTTAAAAATCAACACCATTTGATTTATTTGGTTTCACCTCCTCTGTTTTAATCCTTGCGAGGTCTTTCTATTCTTAAATGGCAACAGCAAGCCAAAGCCGAATTGTCCAAACATGACAATCGCCATTGATCAGCTTAATTTTTCTGTGCAATCAGCCCCTGATAGGCCAAGGTCTGGCTAAAAACATGGACATTGCTAAAACCGGCATGACTAAGCAGGTGCTGATAATTCGTGAAAGACAGCGTGTAAAAATCCTGTCCTAAACGTTCCATCATCGCCTGACTCTGCGCTGCACTCAGTCCATTGGCCTGGCATAACAACGGTAAGGCTTTCATTTGCAGTGTATCTTCACAATGCATCAGATCGTAGGTCAATAAAATGCCACTGCTTTTTAAGCGTTTTGCCATCTCAAAAAAGAAAGCGGGCTTGTTCTCATGCGCAATAAAATGAGCAACGAGAATACAAAGTACGGCATCAAACCTTTGCAGTTCGGATAAACAAGTTGTCTCTCCATGTACAAAGTTAACGCGAGCTTGCTGCCCGATTGCCTGAATTTGCGCTTGAGCCTTTTGCAGCATGGCGAGAGAAGGATCAATAGCGGTAAAAGACCAGCTCGCATGCTTGTTCAGTAGATATTCCAGCTCATAACCTGTGCCGCAACCCACCACCAGAATATGCGCATCCCGTCTCAAACTGGCCTGTAAAATGGCATCGACTTGCTGATGCATCAGCTCGTAGCCCGGAATCAGACAACGAATATGCTGGTCATAATGCTCCACCACTTTGTGGCTGTTAAAATCTTTGGCCATTTCATCCCCTGTTTTTTTAGTCACATGGCACTCAGCAATCGCTAAAATCCTGAGTGATCCCAGCGTGCTTAATTTTAATCAAAGACTTCTGCTGTCAGGTTTAACTCGGCACGCATGATTTCCTGCAATTTAAATTTCTGTGCTTTGCCTGAGGCTGTCATGGGGAATTCAGCAAAGAATTTGACATAGCGTGGCACTTTATTATGTGAAATATGTTCTTTGCAGAAGTGTCTAATGCTGTCTTCATCACATTGATGATGTTCATGCAAAATAATGCAGGCGCAGAGTTCCTCGCCATAACGGCTGTCTGGCAGACCAATCACCTGAACATCCGAAATATCGGGATGAGTATATAAGAAATCTTCGATTTCCTTAGGAAACAGGTTTTCCCCGCCACGGATCACCACATCCTTGATGCGGCCTTTGATTTTGATAAAACCGTCTTGATCCATTTCTGCGATATCACCGGTATGCATCCAGCCTGCCGCATCAATGACCTCTTTGGTTTTTTCAGGCTCATCCCAATAACCTGCCATGACTGAATAGCCACGGACACAAAGCTCACCCAGCACACCTTGCGGAACAATCTCGCCTTCCAGATCGACAATTTTGACTTCCAGATGCGGATGTACATGTCCAACTGTACTGACCCGTTTATCAATGGAATCATCAATATAACTTTGTACACTGACCGGTGACGTCTCGGTCATGCCATAACAAATGGTAATGTCAGACATGTGCATGCGGTCTATGACCCGCTGCATGATTTCTCGTGGACATGGACTACCTGCCATGATACCGGTACGCAAACTGGATAAATCGAATTCGGTAAATTGCTCATGCTCTAACATGGCAATAAACATGGTCGGCACCCCGTAAGCTGCGGTGCATTTTTCCTGGTGGATGGTTTTTAAAGACTCTAGTGGATTAAAAACGGCAGCTGGATACACCATGGTTGAACCGTGGGTAATACAAGCCAGATTCCCCATGACCATGCCAAAACAATGGAATAAAGGCACCGAAATACAGACCCGATCCTGAGGGGTTAAACCAATGCCTTCACCGACAAAATAACCATTATTGAGAATATTGTGATGGGTCAGCATGGTTCCTTTCGGATTCCCTGTGGTGCCGGAAGTAAATTGGATATTAATGGTTTCATCAAACTGCAAATGCTGGGCTAAAGCATGTAGCTGCTCGAGTTGCTGGGGTGTCGGCTGTCCGACCAGATCGCTAAAACGGTGAATACCGCTATGCTGCTGTTCATCAATTTTGATCACATATTTTAAATGCGGTAAACGTGCTGAATGAAGTACCTTATCTGTACTCAATGCCAGTTCAGGTGCAATCTTACTTAGTAATTCCTGATAATCTGTGGTCTTGAATTGCGCTGCAATGACCAGCCCTTTACAGGCCACCTTGTTCAGCACATATTCCAGTTCATGGCTTTTATAAGCCGTATTCAGATTAACCAGAATGATGCCGGCTTTTGCAGCTGCAAACTGCGTCACGGTCCATTCCACACAGTTCGGAGACCAAATCGCTAAACGATCGCCCTTTTTTAATCCCAGTTTTAACAGGCTACAGGCAAAGGCATTGACCTCATCCTGCAATGCCTTATAGCTCAATCGTCTGTTCTGATGAGCACTGACAATGGCCTCCTGCTCCGCATATTGCGCACAGGCCTGATCAAATTTTTCTCCAATCGTCATCCCCAACAGGGGCTGAGAACTGGTTCCAGAAACATAGCTTAACCGTTGTTGTTGCATTGAATCACTCTCCTTGATTCTTTGTAATTCTGTTTTCAGTCATCTAATTATTTTGAGTACAGCTACTTTTCCAACATCCTGTTGTGTCATTCTAATGATGCTGTTGGCCTTACTTTTTCTGCACCGCATCCACACAAAAGTCAGCAATCTGCTTGGAAAAATAGTTTTTATACTGCTGATCAAACTTGATATTTTGCGCTGGATCTAAAGGTTCAACCACCACATAGGTCATTGCACCCACCACACACAGCGCTGCGGTATTAAGATCCTCCAGCACAAACTCACCACTTGCATTTCCATCTGCAAGGATTTTTTTAATACTCTGTTTAATCAGCTGTTTCACACGGAAACGCTCATGTTCAACTGTAGAATCAACAGGTTCAAACATGAGTGAATAGGCCAGCTGAGGACTATTCAGTGCCCGTTTTACAAAGCTGGTGACGGCCTTATGTAATTTCTGCTGTGCGCTTAAATTACTTTCGGTAATCGAATCAATCACCAATAGCTCGGTATTAATCGCCTCGGATAAAACTTCAATCAGCACCTGACTTTTATTATCAAAGTAGCGATACACCAGTCCACTTGAAACACCTGCTTGCTCAGCAATGGTTTGTATTTGTGCGTCCTTAAACCCTCCCTCCGAAATCAATTTTCTGGCTGAACTCAAAATCGCTTTGCGATTTTGTTCCATCCGCTCCTGCATCAAAGATGATCGTTTATAGCTCATGAATTTTATTCTCTACCAAATAAAATGAATTGTAAATCATTTTATGAATCACTATTCACTTTTTCAAAAAATCATTGTATGGTACTTCTTAAGCACATACAACAACGCTTTTTGGAACAACAAATATAACCAATGGGATGACGATACAATGAACTTACGTAGCTTGAATTTTGGTCTGGATGAAACGTTAATTGCGCTACAAGATTCAGTAGCCGCATTTTGTGCAAAGGAAATTGCACCCATTGCCCAGCAAGTTGATCAGGACAATCTATTCCCGGCCCAGCTCTGGAAAAAATTTGGTGATATGGGCCTGCTCGGTCTTACCGTTTCTGAAGAATACGGTGGCACCAATTTAGGCTATCTGGCACACATCATTGTGCTACAGGAAATTTCACGCGCATCTGCCTCCATCGGGCTTTCTTATGGCGCGCATTCCAACTTGTGTATTAACCAGATTAACCGGAACGGTAGCGAACAACAGAAGCAGAAATATTTACCAAAACTGATTTCAGGTGACTTTGTCGGTGCTTTGGCAATGTCAGAACCGAATGCAGGCTCCGATGTGGTCAGCATGAAACTGCGTGCCGAGCAAAAAGGTGATTATTTTGTTCTCAATGGTTCGAAAATGTGGATCACCAACGGCGGTGATGCCGATGTGCTGGTGGTTTATGCCAAAACTGATCCACACGCAGGTGCCAAAGGCATGACCGCCTTCCTGATTGAAAAAGACATGAAAGGTTTTAGTCATGGCAGCCATTTAGACAAACTGGGTATGCGTGGCTCTAACACTTACCCGCTATTTTTTGACAATGTTGAAGTACCTGCCGAAAACGTATTGGGCGGTGTCGGTAACGGTGCCAAAGTACTGATGAGTGGTCTGGACTATGAACGTGCTGTATTAAGTGCTGGCCCGCTTGGCATTATGGATGCCTGTCTGGATGTGGTGATTCCTTATTTACATGAACGTGAACAGTTTGGTCAGGCTTTAGGTGAATTCCAGCTTATGCAAGGCAAACTGGCCGACATGTATTCCACCTGGCTGGCATGTAAAGCACTGGTCTATGCCGTGGGTGCAGCCTGTGACAAAGCTGATCATGACCGTAGCTTACGTAAAGATGCAGCAAGTGCGATTTTATATGCAGCTGAAAAAGCCACATGGATGGCAGGTGAAACCATTCAGACTTTAGGCGGCAATGGTTATATCAATGAATACGCTGCTGGCCGTTTATGGCGTGATGCCAAACTTTATGAAATTGGTGCAGGCACTTCTGAAATTCGCCGGATGCTGATTGGCCGCGAACTGTTCAATGAAACCAAATAATAATAAACAATAAGGACGCAGCGTATGAACCAATTACACAGCAAGATCAATGTTCGAAGTGAAGACTTCAAAACCAACCAGCATGCCATGCAGACCTTGGTTGCAGACCTTCAACAGGTTGCTCAAAAAGTGGCGCTTGGTGGCGGTGAAAATGCCCGTCAAAAGCATCTTTCCAGAGGCAAACTTTTACCACGCGATCGTATTGATCAACTGATTGATGTAGGTACCGCGTTTTTAGAAATTGGTCAGTTGGCTGCTTACAAAGTTTATGAAGATGACATTCCTGCTGCGGGCGTGATTGCCGGAATTGGGCAAGTCAACGGTGTGACCTGCATGATCGTCGCCAATGATGCAACGGTTAAAGGTGGCACCTATTATCCGTTAACCGTGAAAAAGCATTTACGTGCGCAGGAAATTGCCGAACAAAATCATTTGCCTTGTATTTATCTGGTCGATTCAGGTGGTGCGTTCTTACCGATGCAGGATGAGGTCTTCCCTGACCGCGATCACTTCGGACGGATCTTCTATAATCAGGCCCGTATGTCGAGTCTGGGGATTGCCCAGATTGCTGTAGTAATGGGCAGTTGTACCGCAGGTGGCGCCTATGTCCCTGCTATGTCAGATGAAACCATTATTGTCCGCAATCAAGGCACCATTTTCTTAGGCGGTCCTCCTCTGGTCAAAGCTGCGACTGGCGAAGTAGTCAGTAGCGAAGATTTAGGCGGTGGTGATGTACACACTCGTCTCTCAGGTGTGGCGGATCATTTAGCTGAAAACGATGAACATGCGCTTGCGATTGCACGGAACATCGTTGCGAACCTGAATAAAAAGCCAAATGACCTAAATAAACAAGTTGATGAACCGTTGTTTGATGCATCGGAACTTTATGGCGTGGTGCCAAGTGATGCGCGTAAACCTTTCGATGTACGTGAAGTCATTGCACGTATTGTAGACGGCTCTCGTTTTGATGAGTTCAAAGCACGTTTTGGTTCAACACTGATTACTGGTTTTGCTTCACTCTATGGTATGCCAGTCGGCATCATCGCCAATAACGGGATTTTATTTTCCGAGTCTGCACAAAAAGGCGCGCACTTCATTGAGCTATGTACACAGCGCAATATTCCATTGTTATTCCTGCAAAACATTACCGGTTTTATGGTGGGTCGCCAGTATGAAAATGAAGGGATTGCCAAAAACGGCGCCAAACTGGTGATGGCAGTTGCCACCGCCAATGTACCCAAACTCACCTTGATTATTGGTGGTTCATTTGGTGCAGGTAACTACGGTATGTGTGGCCGTGCTTATTCCCCCCGCTTTTTATGGACTTGGCCGAACTCTCGCATTTCAGTGATGGGCGGCGAACAAGCAGCAAGCGTACTCTCGACCTTAAAGCGTGATCAGATTGAGCAAAAAGGTGCCGAGTGGTCAACGCAACAAGAAGACGAATTTAAACAACCGATTCGTGAACAATATGAACGCCAAGGCCATCCATACTATGCTTCTGCCCGCCTTTGGGATGACGGTGTCATTGACCCTGCTCAAACTCGCCAAGTACTCGGTTTAAGTCTTGCTGCTGCGATGAATGCGCCGATCCAGCCAACCAAATTTGGCGTGTTCCGCATGTAAGAGGTGTCTATGAGCTATCAATTTTTACAACTCGAACAACAAGGTCAGGTTGCCTATGTTTGGCTGAACCGCCCTGAATTGCACAATGCTTTTAATACGGCAGTCATTGAAGAGCTGCATGCCTGCTTTAAGCAAATTAATACACGTGATGATATTCGTGTTGTGGTTTTAGCAGGTCGCGGCAAAAGCTTTTCGGCAGGTGCCGACCTCAACTGGATGAAACAGGCAGGTCAGGCATCTTCAGCAGAGAATGAAGCCGATGCATTAAAACTGGCGCAAATGCTGGAAGCACTCGCAACCCTTAAACAACCGACTATAGCCCGTGTACATGGTATTGCCTTTGGTGGTGGTATGGGCTTGGCATCAGCATGTGATATTTGCATTGCCAGCACCGATGCCAAGTTTGCAACTTCTGAGGTGCGTTTAGGGCTTGCTCCATCTACCATTAGTCCCTATGTGATTCGGGCAATTGGTGCAAGACAAGCCTCTCGGTACTTCTTAACAGCCGAGCGAATTTCGGCACGTGAAGCCAAACAGATTGGTTTAGCCCATGAAGTAGCAGATGCTGAAGACTTGGATAAAAAAGTTCAAGAAATTATTGATGCTTTATTACTCGGTGGCCCACATGCCCAAGCGGCATCAAAACAACTCATTCAAATGGTGAGCAACCAGACCATGAGCAATGATTTGCTGCAACAGACAGCCCATCATATTGCTCAAGTTCGTCAAGGCAGTGAGGCAAAAGAAGGGCTGAGTGCCTTTTTAAATAAACAGCAGCCTGCTTGGGTTTCTAATTCGAATAACAATAATTAAGGATGATCATCATGTTTGAAAAGATTTTAATTGCGAACCGTGGCGAGATTGCCTGCCGTGTGATTCGCACAGCTAAAAAATTAGGTATTGCAACGGTTGCCGTTTACTCAGATGCAGACGCAAATGCACAACATGTCAAACTTGCAGATGAAGCGGTTTATATTGGTCAGTCCCCTGCAACGCAAAGTTATTTACAGGTGGATCGTATTATTCAAGCAGCGATTGATACCGGTAGCCAAGCGGTTCACCCGGGCTACGGCTTCCTTTCTGAAAATGACCAGTTCGCGCTTGCTTGCCAACAACACAACATCTGCTTTATTGGCCCGCCAGTGGATGCCATTTTAGCGATGGGCTTAAAAGCGACCTCGAAAGCTTTAATGGAAAAAGCTGGTGTCCCTTTAACACCGGGTTATCACGGAACCAACCAGGATGCCGACTTTTTAAAACAACAGGCAGACCGAATTGGCTATCCAGTTTTAATCAAAGCCAGTGCTGGCGGCGGCGGTAAAGGCATGAGTCTGGTTGAGCGCAGTGAAGACTTTCTGCATGCCTTAGCCTCGTGTAAACGTGAAGCCAAATCGAGCTTTGGTAATGATGACGTCTTGATTGAGCGTTATGTGATTCAGCCAAGACATATTGAAGTGCAAGTGTTTGGCGACACACATGGCAACTATGTACATTTGTTTGAACGTGATTGTTCTGTACAACGCCGCCATCAAAAAGTACTCGAAGAAGCGCCTGCACCACAAATGCCAAGCGAAAAGCTTGATGCAATGCGTCAAGCGGCCATTGATGCTGCACGTGCGGTAAATTACGTTGGCGCAGGTACGGTTGAGTTTATTGTGGAACAAGACGGTACGGCGTATTTCATGGAAATGAATACCCGCCTACAAGTCGAACACCCTGTTACTGAAATGATTACTGGTGAAGACTTGGTTGAATGGCAACTTCGTGTGGCTTATGGCGAAGCTTTGCCTAAACTACAAAACCAATTGCAAATTCACGGTCATGCGCTCGAAGCACGGATCTATGCCGAAGAACCTGAAAAAGGCTTTTTACCTGCCATTGGTAAAATTGACTATTTGCACTACCCAACGCAAAACCCATATGTACGTGTCGACAGCGGTATTGTAGAAGGCGATGAAATCACCACCTATTACGACCCAATGATTGCCAAACTGATTGTATGGGGTAAAAACCGTGAAGCGGCGCTCATTCAAATGCAACACGCTTTAAGCCAATTCCATGTGGATGGCTTAGGCAACAATATTGCCTTTCTTGAAAAGATTGTTCGTAGCGAATCGTTTAAACAAGCCAAGCTTGATACCAACCTGATTCAACGTGAACATGATTTTCTATTTAACACGCAACAGACAAAACCTGAGCTTATCGTGGCAGCAGCATTTATTGAGTTTCTTAGCAAACTTGATAGCAATTGCTCAAGTCAGAAACAGCTTTGGCAAGCTCAACCACTCTGGCGTTTAAATATTGCTTATCAGCACAGTATTAAACTGAACTATTTAGATCAGCCCATTAAAATTAAATTTGCCTCAAATAAAGATGGCTTCATCGCAGAATATAACGGTCAAAGCTACCCGATTTCAGGTCAATTGATCGATGCACACACCGCCTCTATTCAAATTGGCGGGTCTCAGCAAAAGCTGTCTTTTAACCAAAGTCAGCAAGGCATTACCTTATTCCAAAATGGACAAAGCTATAAGTTTGCCTATATCCGTCACGACTTTAATCAAACAGATCACCAAGCCGATGAAGGTCACCTAAAAGCACCAATGCCGGGTGTGGTCACGCAAGTACTGGTGAGCGCCAATCATAGCGTGAAGAAAGACGATATTCTGATGACGCTTGAAGCCATGAAAATGGAATATACTATCCGTGCGCCTAAAGACGGCGTGATTGTAGACTCCTATTTCCAGGTGGGTGATCAGGTCAAAGCTGGCGACGAGCTTGTGGAATTTCAGCCTGTACAGGAGGAAGTTGCATGAGTGAGTTTGTCAAAATCGTGGAGGTCGGTCCCAGAGACGGCCTGCAAAATGAAAAGCAGGCTTTAACTGTTGAGCAACGCTTAAACTTCATTCATGACCTGATTCATGCAGGTCTGAAATCGATTGAAATCGGTTCATGTGTGTCGGCAAAATGGGTGCCACAAATGGCGCAGAGTGACGAGCTGTTTAAGCTACTCCCCCAAACTAGCGATGTGCAATTTAGCCTACTCACGCCCAATATCAAAGGTTTTGAAACTGCTCAAGCGGTCGGATGTAAAGAGGTGGCGGTGTTTACCGCCGCTTCGGAAAGCTTTACCCGTAAAAATATTAACTGCTCTATTGACGAGAGCTTTGAAAAATTTAGCGATGTCCTGAGCGCAGCAAAAGCACATAACATCCGTGTGCGTGGTTATGTCTCCTGTATTGTCGATTGTCCCTATGAAGGCGCAATTGCCCCGGAGCAAGTGGTAAAAGTTGTGAAACGGCTGTATGACATGGGCTGCTATGAAGTGTCTTTAGGTGAAACCATTGGCACCGCAACACCAGATCGCGTTCAAAAAGTCTGGCAAGCCTGTCTGGCTGAACTCGATAGCTCCGTTTTAGCTGGGCATTTCCACAATACCTACGGCATGGCGATTGCCAATATTTATCAGTCTTTACAGCAAAGCATTCGTGTGTTTGATTCATCCCTTGCAGGACTAGGTGGCTGCCCTTATGCCAAAGGTGCTTCGGGTAATGTGGCGACCGAAGATCTGTTTTATCTACTCTCTCATATGGGCTTCGAAACAGGCATTGATCTGGAAAAACTGATGCAGGCCAGCCAGAATATTAGCAAGGTACTCAACCGAAAAAGCTTGTCGAATTATGCCAATGCGTATTGGCAAACCAAGTGTGCCTAATAATAAATTAAAATAGCTCAGCATCTGGTATAAGGCTTAATATTAAGCAAAGTACCAGATCATCCTCTCTCATCTTTATCTCATTTCATTCAGGAATTGGGATTAAATCCCTCATACAATTTTTTTAAAATTTATGGTTTATCTCTGTATGAAATGCCTCTTTCTAAAGAAGCATTTTCTACTTTTAATTTTAATCCTTATTATTTTGGGTTTCTTTACTACCACACCTCAAATAATTTATAAAAAATAATCCGTATCCTGCTGTATTTTTGGAGAAACATGTTGCTTAACCCACTCCAGCCAAGTCCGCGTTTTGACATCGACAAAATCCCGTGACGGCAGCAAGGTATACACCCCAATATCGGGAGAACGCCACGCTGGTAAAATACGGCGTAATCGACCTGTGCGAATTGCATCGATGGAAGAAAAGGTAGGCAATAAGGCAATACCCATATCCTGCTGCACCACATCCAGTAGCAATTCAGGGGTATCGGCAATGAGTGGCCCATTGATATCAATCTGATACGAACAGCTATTTTCACTGGTCAGATGCCACTGCGGTGTAATCGAAGGATTGACCAGACGTAAGCAGGCATGTTGCTGCAAATCATCCAGTGATTGAGGTTCGCCATGCTTTTCCAGATAGGCAGGCGAAGCACATAACACCGAAAAAATCGTACCAATGCGACGCGCCACAAATCTCGAATCCGCCAGAGATTCAGTCAAGTAGAGACTGACATCAATGCCCTTACCCAATAGATCGGGTACATTTTGTGAGGTTCGATATTCAACTGTCAGGTCGGGATAGGTTTGACAGAACTCCGCCATCATCGGTGCCAGATAATGATGACCGAAACTCGCCATGCTCAGCACCCGTAACCGCCCTTGCGGCTTGGTGGCCATACCCATTGCCTGTGCTTCAGCCTCCTCCACCATGGCAAGCACCTGACGGCACTGCTCGGCATAGCTTTCACCAATCTCGGTCAAGGCGTGCTGGCGGGTGGATCGTTGTAGTAGTTTTGTACCTAAACGTCCTTCTAATTCGCTAATTAATCGCGAAACTTGCGCAGTTGTCAGTTCCATCTGTTCAGCGGCAGCCGTGAAACTCCCGCTATCAATCACTTTCAGGAAGGCATTCATGGCATGCAAGAGTCCACCATCAAGATTTTTGCGCATAACGTAAATATCTTTTTCTAAATTACGCATTGTTGCACCAGTTTGGATCAACCACAATGACATTAATGTACATACATTGATCAGCTCTTTTTCCAACCCGAACTGTTCAATCTTTTTTCTTATGATGTACTTACTCCAAATATTCAACCGGATGTTGAAAAAACAAGTAGTCAAAACTACGAAGAATTCTAAGGAGATATAAATGAATATAGCGACAAAAGTTACTCCAAAAATGATCGCTACTAAAGATGTATCACTGGACGATAAATATATCAGTGATCACGGTTCAGCCTATATGACAGGCATTCAGGCACTCGTTCGGTTACCTCTAGCACAGACTCGCCGTGATGAATTGAACGGATTGCACACTGCCGGCTTTATTTCAGGTTATCGCGGATCCCCGGTCGGTAACTATGACAATTTCCTTTGGCAAATTGGAGGCATACTTAAAGATCATCATGTCGTCTTTCAACCCGGTATCAATGAAGATTTAGCAGCAACCGCAATCTGGGGCACCCAGCAAGCCAATCTTGCAGGTCAGGGAAAATATGATGGCGTTACCTCCTGGTGGTATGGCAAAGGCCCTGGTGTAGACCGTTCCGGCGATGTATTACGTCATGCCAATCTGGCTGGAACGGCTGAACATGGTGGTGTAGTGGCTTTATTTGGTGATGACCATTCCTGTAAATCATCTACCGTTCCCCATCAATCTGAACATGTCATGATCGGTTGTGGCATTCCAATTTTCTATCCAACCTCTGTGCAACATATTCTTGATCTGGGTGTACATGCTGTCGCAATGTCACGTTTTGCTGGCCTATGGACTTCAATGAAACTGGTCAGTGAAATTGTAGAAACTTCGGCTTCCGTCAATGTGGATTTAGATCGGGTCATTCCCGTGATTCCAGAAGATGTGGACTTCCCTGCTGATGGTGTCAATATTCGCTGGCCTGATCATGGCATCCAGCAAGAACAGCGTCTGTATCAACATCGCTTACCCGCTGTGCTGGCCTATGCCCGCGCCAATCAGCTGAATCAGACCACCTGGCCGTGCGAAAATGCCCGTATCGGGATTGTGGCCAGCGGTAAGGGCTATCTCGACACCATTGAAGCCTTACGCATTCTAGGGATTGAGAACGAAACAGCACAACAGCTTGGGCTACGGGTCTATCAGGTTGGATTGATCTGGCCACTAGAGCCGCAAGGGATTCGTGAATTTGCCAAGGGCTTGCAAGAGCTGATTGTGGTGGAAGAAAAACGTCCTATTCTTGAATCACAAATCAAGGATGAACTGTATTCCCTGCCTGATCAGCAACGCCCACACGTCTTCGGAAAAGCAACTCATGGTAAAGGTGAATGGAGTACCTCCATTGAAGAAGCACCGCTGATTGGTCATTATGAGTTCCAACCTGAACCGATTGCCAAAATGCTGGCGGCACGTTTTCTGCAACTTGATTTACCGCAGAATTTAAGACAACAAATTCAGAATCGCATCGATTTATTGCAAAAAGCAGAACAAGAGTCCCGCCGTGTACTGGATCTGGCAGACCGCAAACCGTATTTCTGTAGCGGTTGTCCGCATAATACGTCCACGGTGGTTCCAGAAGGCAGTCGCGCCTTAGGCGGTATCGGTTGTCATTATATTGCGGTGTCACTGGATCGCGGAACGGAAACTTTCTCGCAAATGGGCGGTGAAGGCGTCAGTTGGGCCGGTGCCTCACATTTCACCAATGAAAAGCATATTTTTGCCAATCTCGGTGACGGCACCTATTTCCATTCAGGCTATCTGGCGATTCGACAAGCCATTGCAGCCAATATCAATATCACCTATAAAATCCTCTATAACGATGCGGTTGCGATGACCGGTGGTCAGCATGTCGATGGACATTTGAGTGTCGCCCAACTCACCCGTCAGCTGGATGCCGAAGGCATTAAAAAACAGGTCATCGTAACGGATGAGCCAGCGTTGATTCATGCAGAAGAACACCTTGCGCCAAATGTAGAAATCCGCCACCGCAATGATCTGGACGCGGTGCAACGTGAATTGCGTGATATTTCAGGTGTCACCGCTTTGGTCTATGTGCAAACCTGTGCCAGTGAAAAACGTCGTCGCCGTAAACGTGATATGTATCCGGACCCCGCTGAGCGTCTCTATATCAATAGCGATATCTGCGAAGGCTGCGGTGATTGCTCGAAAAAATCAAATTGCCTGTCGATTGAACCGGTCGAAACCGCGCTGGGCACCAAACGTCAAATTAACCAGAGCAGTTGTAATAAGGATTTCACTTGTGTCGAAGGCTTCTGTCCAAGTTTTGTGACTGTACATACCCGTGATATGAAACGTCCCGACAAGTTTGAAGGTTTTGCCCCAGGCTGGCCTGAACGACCAATTCTTCCTCAACTCGATCGTACACCAAGCCGGATCATGGTCGGTGGCGTAGGTGGTACCGGTGTAGTCACCGTCGGCGCATTATTGGGAATGGCCGCGCATCTGGAAGGTAAAGCAGCACGTGTCATGGACATGGCTGGACTGGCACAAAAAGGCGGTACGGTGTATTCCTACGTACAGCTAGCCTCAGATGATGAACAAATTTCTGCAACCAAAATTCCCGCCGGTCAATGTGATCTTCTGATTGGTGCCGATGCGGTAGTGGCAGGCAGTAATGCCGCCCTGTCACGTTTAAAACCGGATGCGATGGTGATCGTCAATGAAGATGGTTCCCCAACCTCTGACTTTATCAATAAACGTGACTGGTTTGCGCCGATTACGGATTTGATCAATCGTCTGCGTGGTCGTGTTGATCAGGGCAAACTGGTGTCTTTACCAGCTGCACGTATTGCGACACAGGTCTTGGGCGATGCCATCTTTGCCAACCAGCTCTTGCTGGGAATGGCATGGCAATCGGGGCAGATTCCATTACTGCGTGAGAGCATTGAAAAAGCCATTCAACTGAACGGTACGGCAGTCGAGAAGAATCTGGAAGCATTCCGCGTTGGTTGCCATCTCGCCAGCGATCCAGATCTGGCCAAGCGATTACTGGATAGCTTACCTAAACAGCATGTGCCACAAACACTGCCAGAACTGATTGATGATCGTTCGGTCCGTTTGCAAGACTACTGGAATGATGCGTACGCCAATACATACCGAAATATTGCAGAACAGGCCGCGAAGGTGTTACCGGAAGAACTGGCCAGCACGATTGCCACACAGCTTTATCGGGTCATGGCCTATAAAGATGAATATGAAGTAGCGCGCCTGCTCACAGGAGCCAGCTTTAAAAAATCAATCGAATCACAATTCGGACGTGGGGTACGTTTATCCTATCACCTTGCCCCACCGACACTGGGCACCAACGTCCGCAAACACATTTTTGGTTACTGGATGCGCTTCCCGATGATGTTACTCGCCCGCTTACAATGGCTGCGTGAAACCTTCCTTGACCCATTTGCACGTCAGGAAGAACGCCAACATGAGCATGCATGGCGTGATCGCTACATTGACTTTGTAAAAGCACTGGTTGCAGCACCACAACAGTATGATTTGACGGTGGCTGCACAGATTGCCGAGCTTCCAGCAGAAGTACGTGGCTTTGGCCATGTTAAAATGCAGGCGATGCAATCTGCAAATCAACGCTGGGATGAGCTATCAACTCAGCTGAATAACAACACTTA
The DNA here is from genome assembly GCF_014635545.1 of Acinetobacter courvalinii. GTDB lineage: Bacteria > Pseudomonadota > Gammaproteobacteria > Pseudomonadales > Moraxellaceae > Acinetobacter > Acinetobacter courvalinii. Next base: position 644,896 of record NZ_BMDA01000001.1, on the reverse strand, counting down.
AAAACAATTAAATCACTGGCTGAGTCAGTCCCATCAAAAGGGAGTGGCTCAGCTAGCCGATTCAAAATCAATTGCAATAAATGATCATCCACACAAATAGCCGTTTCCCCGATTTAATAGCCTTTGAAGGTATCCACCTGATTCAACAAAGCTTGGCCCTGCATCACCCGTTGATCATTTTCCAAAATCTGATTCACTACAATTGACCAGGGTGCATGTGAAGCAACATGCGGCGTGATCACCACTTTTTCATGTTGCCAAAGTGGATGATGTTCAGCCAAGGGCTCTTTGCTAAAAACATCCAGAATCGCGCCACGTAAACGTCCAGAATCCAGATAAATTAATAAATCCTGCTCAACCAGATGCTGACCACGACCACAATTAATGATACAGGCCTGCTCAGGAAGCTGGTCAAATAAAGATTTTGATAAAATCCCCTGTTTACTTTCCGTAAGTGGCAATAAGTTAATCAGAATTTCAGCCTGTGCTAAAAACTGATGAAAATCTTCAGCGCCGGCATAGCATGTGACCTGTGCAATCTGTTTAGGACTACGAGACCAGCCAGCAACCTGATAACCCAGTGCGGCAAACTGTTTCGCCATATAGGCACCCATTTGGCCGAGCCCCATAATTCCGATTTTTACTTCAGCATGCGCGCGTTGCGGGTATTGTCGCCAGCGTTGTTGCTGCTTTTGTGCAAAGGCCTGATCAAAAAACCGTTGATAATATAAAACACCCCATTGCAGATAATCGAACATCCCATGTTGATGGAGCTGATCGACCACCCGACATACTTTATATTGTGACCCAATTCTTTGTAGATTCAGGTGCTCAACGCCAGCAGCCATTGAATGAATCAGTTTTAATTCAGGTAACTTCTCCAGATGATCCAGATCGGGAAACCATGAAACTGCCGTGGTGGCAAATTGAGCCTGCTCACTGTCTGCCAAACAGTACGAACCTGGTGGAGCATATTGTAAAAATGCATCTTCAAGCCATTTTTGAACCTTGGGCACCGTGGTTGCAATTACAATCATGTACAGTATTCCTCACGCTGCTGTTCAATCAATGACAAGGCGGCGTTCCAGGCATTTAGAATAATTTTTTCAACACCGTTAGATTCGAACTGCTGGGTTGTATGTTCACACACCGCTTCGGAAGGAAAATGTAATTCCGCCCCACCCGCAAGCGCCTTGATCTGGGCCTGACATGCTCGCTCTAAAAAATAAATTTCATGAAAAGCACGCTGCACACTATCCCCTGTTGCCAGCAAGCCATGATTTCTTAAAATCATGACACGATGATTGCCCAGATCCTGAACCAGCCGTACTCTTTCCTCAGTCGATAGTGCGACACCTTCATACTGGTGATAACTGACTTTTTTATAAAATTTCAGTGCGTGTTGTGAGATGGGCAACAAACCCTGCTGCTGTGCTGAAACTGCAATTCCATCGGCAGTGTGGGTATGAATGACACAGTGAATATCTTCACGCGCAGCATGCAATGCGGAATGGATGACAAAACCGGCGACATTGACTGTTTTACCTTGATCATAATCTTCTACGATATTGCCTGCACCATCAATTTTCACCAGATCCGAGGCTTTCATTTTTTCAAATGGAATGCCATAGTGATTAATCAGAAAATGCCCCTTCTCATCAGGTACACGCAGACTAATATGGGTATCGATCAGATCCGTCATCCGATAATAGGCAATCAATCGATATAAAGCCGCTAACTGACAACGCGCGTCCCATTCGGTTGTCGAAACCATGTCTTTTAAACTCATGTTATCTCCCTATTTAAGTGCTTCCGATAGCAAATAGTCTTTTTCATTTTTAGATGTAAAGGCCATGCATAGTCAATGCATCTAGTTAAAGTCAGGTTTCCTCTTTTGCATAAATGCGGCCACACCTTCTTTATAATTGTCTGATTGTCCTGCGATACGCTGAAATTCGCGCTCCAGTTGCAACTGCTCAGCAAGCGTGTTGTCTGCAGCATGATTTAACGCTTTTTTTATCAATGCAATTGAACTACCGGGACGTTCGGCCAACTGTTCAGCCAATGCGGTGACATTTGCTTCGAACAGCTCATCTTCATAGACCTCCCAGATTAACCCCCAATCCAGGGCTTGCTTGGCAGAAAGCTTTTCTCCCAGCATGGTCAGCCCTTTGGCACGAGCCAAACCGACCAGTTGCGGTAAATTCCATGTTCCCCCCGCATCAGGGATCAGGCCAACCTTGCAAAAAGACTGTATAAAGACAGCAGACTGTTTAGCCACCACCAAATCACAGGCCAATGCCAGATTGGCACCTGCGCCGGCAGCGACGCCATTTACCGCAGCGATGACGGGTTTAGTCATGTCTGTAATTTTAAGTACCAGCGGATTATAGAGTTTTTCTAAAGCTGCGCCTGCATCATAATCCGGCGCAGCAATAACATCCATCCCCCGTGATCTTAGATCCTGTCCAGCACAAAAACCTTTGCCTGCGCCAGAGATGACTACCACTTTGATTTCCTTGGAAACTGCCCACAGATCTAAGGCTGCTGCAATTTCACGATGCATGTGTTCATTGAAACTATTCAGCACTTCTGGACGATTCAGCGTCAAATAACCGATACGATTGTGTTGACGAAGCAAAATATGTTCAAATTCCATTTCTGTTTAGACTCCTAAATAAATCCAGACCGTTCCACACAGACTTAGAATGCAAAAGCCGCTGCATCCAGTTCCATCACAGCCTCAGCTCCAGATGCAATAGCAGCGGCATGTGCTTGGGTACGATGTAATAATTTCTGAAAGAAGAACTTGGCTGTCGTGAGTTTGGCCTGATAGAACTTTTCTTCTGTCGTTCCTGTAAGCAACTGTTCTTGAGCAACCTGAGCCATCCGTGCCCAAAGATAGGCAAAGACCACATAGCTGGAAAAATAGAGATAATCGACCGAAGCCGCACCAATTTCTTCTGGGTTTTGCTTGGCTTTTTGTGCAATATCGCGGGTCAGCGATAACCATTGCTGCTTCAGTTCAGTGAGTTTTTCCCCGTAAACTGACAGGGTTGTATTGGACTGATGCTCAATAATCCACTGCTCAATTAAATCGGTCATGTTTTTTAACAGTTTGCCTTCGGACTTCAATACTTTCCGTGCCAGTAAATCTAAAGACTGGATTTCAGTAGTGCCTTCATACAAGGTAGATATCCTTGCATCACGCACAATCTGCTCCATGCCATGCTCAACAATAAATCCATGCCCGCCAAAGATCTGCATGCCATGCTTGGCAGACTCATTTCCCGATTCAGTCAGGAAAGCCTTGGCAATAGGCGTTAGCAAGGCCAGTAAATGATCTGATTTTTCACACTGTTCCGGGTCATTGGAACTTTCCACAATATCGACATGCTGCGCCAGAAAATAAGCCAACGCCCTCCCTCCTTCAGAGAAAGCTTTTTGGGTCATTAACATGCTGCGAACAGCAGGATGGACAATAATTGGATCTGCATTTTGATCCGGGCATTTTGCACCCGCTAAAGAACGCATGGCCAAACGATCTTTGGCGTAGGCTAAAGCACCCTGGAAAGAAATCTCGGATGCAGCCAGTCCTTGCACAGCCGTGCCAATGCGGGCGGTATTCATAAAGGTAAACATACAGTTTAGCCCACGGTTTTCAGGGCCAATCAGATAACCTTTTGCAGCATCAAAATTTAAAACGCAGGTGGCATTGCCATGAATTCCCATCTTATGTTCAATCGCGCTACATATCACATTGTTTCGGCCTTGTAGATTTCCCTGATCATCAACATTCATTTTAGGCACAATAAACAGCGAAATTCCTTTGGTACCCGCAGGAGCATCGGGTAAACGTGCCAACACAATATGGATAATATTTTCAGAAAGATCATGTTCCCCTGCAGAAATAAAAATCTTTTCCCCCGTGATGGCATAACTTCCATCTGGATTGGGTAGCGCTTTGGTCCGAATTAGCCCCAGGTCAGACCCTGCATGCGACTCTGTCAAACACATGGTGCCGGTCCAGACACCTGTGATTAACTTGGTTAAAAATAGCTGTTTCTGCTGTTCAGTGCCGTGATGCTCAATGGTGCGCATCGCGCCATGGGATAAACCCGGATACATCGCCCACGCCCAGTTCGAGCCACACAACATTTCTGAAATCGCGATACGCAGCAGTGTCGGTAAACCTTGACCGCCATATTCAGGATCGGCTGTGAGTGAAGTAAAACCGAGTTCCACATATTTATCATAAGCTTCTTTAAAGCCTTTCGGGGTGGTGACTACCCCTTGGTTTAAATGACAACCTTCCTGATCGCCATTTTGATTCATCGGTGCCAACTCATTTTCACAAAAATCTGCTGCAGCCTCTAAATATTGATCCACCAGTTCACGACTGACGACATCCTGATATTTAGATAATTTTTGGTAGTTTTGTTCGGTTTGAAGCAATTCATGCAGCACAAATTGCATATCGCGTTGAGGAGCTTTGTATAAAGGCATGGTTTTTTCCTTATCTATCTTTCACCAAGATGCAATCAAGCGATAATCCTGAATGAACTTTTCTTATTCCTGACTTTAAAAATATCAAATAAATTTCTTATTGCAAAATTTATTTTCATTTTAATAGCTTTAATTTTGTAAAACCACTTCCAGATTCACATTAAAAAAACCGTAAGACACTGTATACATATAAAAATATAAATCTAAAATGCATTTCCATAAAAAATAAAGCGAAAAATAAAATTTTGTTTTACGAAATTATATTCCGTAAAAAATTAAATTATAGTATGTTGATGAGATTGCTTAGACTTGCAAGGATGATTTATGGATAACCCGAAATATACTGGTCTTGAATTCTTAACTGCTTTAAAAAATGGTGAGGTCTCTGCTTCTCCCATGGCTCACACCATTCCCATGGAACTGGTCGAAGTCTCAAAAGGAAAAGCGACTTATAAAGTGACCCCTGGACAACAACATCGAAATATACAGGGTGGTGTGCATGGCGGCTTTTGTGCAACAGCGCTGGATACTGTCACCGGGAGTGCAGCACATACCTTACTTGAACATGGCGTTGGCTATGGAACCATTGATTTAAATGTAAAAATGATTCGTCCTATGCAAGTTGATAGTATTTATTACGCGCAGGCCGAATTGATTAATGCCGGACGAAATATCATTACGACTGAAGGTAGAATTGTCGATGAGAATGGAAAAGTGTATGCATTTGCTGCTGCGACTTTAATGATTATTCGCAAGGCCTAGAAAGAAAGCGCCTCTTTATGAGGCTTGCTTCTCCAGCTCAGCATTCTTTACTGCACGAAAATCCAGACGATCAATCATAAAACTGATCACAGCCATGCTAAGCCCCAAAGCTACACAGGCCGGCCATCCCCAATGTTTCCATGCATACACAGCAATGAAGGAACCTAATGCTGCGCCACCAAAATACAGGGTCATATAAATCGAGTTAATACGGGAACGTGCTTCTGCGGAAATCCGGTACACCAGATTTTGATTTAAAACATGAAAGGCAGACAAACCAAAGTAAGCCAGAATAACCCCGATGGCATAGGCAAATAATGACTGCTGAGCAAAATACAGCGGTATCCAGGCGATTATCAGTAACCACATACAGATCAGCGCAACCCGATTTTCCCCACCTGCTGCAATCTGCTTTCCCGCCCACGGCGTTGCAAAAACCCCTGCCAGTCCAACGATACCAAATAGACCAATCTGGAAGTCATTAAAGTGGTATGGCGCATTGGCGAGAATAAAGGTCATGGTGGTAAAAATAAGTGCCAAAATACCGAAGCCAATTCCGCCCGCCAGACCACGACGGAGTAAATGGGGTTGATGTGTCGCCAAAGAAAATAAAGAACGATAAATTTGTAGAACCGTTAATTGATGAGATTTTCGGGCATCGGGTAACTTTAACCACATCACTGCTGCAAACGCTAAAATCAACAAACCACTTAATAAATAGACAGCATGCCACGACCAGATTGTAGATAATAACCCTGCAACTGATCTGGCCAGTAAAATTCCAAGAAATAAACCGCTCATTAAGGTCCCTACAATTTGCGGGCTTTTTTCAGGTCTCGCCAATCCTGAGGCAAATGGGACCAACACCTGTGTTGCGATCGAAAAGAAAGTCGCTAAAAAGGTGAACCCATACAGTACCGGCAAGGACTGGCTAAACGACAAGCCTACTTGGGCAAATCCGGTGCAGCACATCAACACACAGATATAGCGCCGCTTTTCAAAAAAATCCCCAAGCGGAACCAAAATAAAAAGACCAACTGCATAAGACAGTTGGCCAATGACGATGGTAAAAGCCACCTGCTCTGCATTCACCTGCAAGGCTTGAGCAATTGAATAAATCAGAGGCTGGTTATAATAGTTCGACCCTGCACAAAGGCCACATGTCACTGCCATGATGAAAATAAAACTTTTTGACAATAGCGTGTCTGTGTCGGGCCGAATCATTTTTTCCATTTAGCCTGTCCTATTTTTAAAACTTGTACATCGATACAAAGTTAAGACGAGATACATCCGCTGTTCTGCCATCAAATACTTCACGTTTGCCCTGATGATATTCGAGCCCGATATCAATTTGCTCAGCTGGTGAATAAAAGATATTGGCAGCATAATCGGTTAAACGTTTATTCGCATCCTGATTCAGCTTGGCATATTCAGTATTGTCATCATATTCAAATAAAGAAGCAGATAGATTGCTACGCCACTGATCATTGAATTTATACGAATAACCAATATTAAAGCTATGCAGTTTATTCATCAGCAAATCGGTTTTATCCTGATCTAAAGAGAAATCACCTGCCGCATTCAATGCAGTTGCATTTGCCAAACCACTTTGCGTGGTATAAGGCATGAACTTCTGATCCCCTACAATATATTGATAATTCGCCTGAACAGATTGTTGCGGATCAAATTGGTATTTTAATCCTGTTCCAGCGCCCCAACTGACTTTCTTGACCGTATCTTTGGCTACATCGACTGATTTTTCGTTCAAGAAACCTTGCGCCAATGCAGTCAGAGGGCCTTGCTTAAAGGTATATCGCCCCGTCAATGAAGGAAAAGCGGAAACCCGTGACCCGGTATGTTCCAAAGCAACTTTCAGGTCGTGATTCTGATCAATTTTCCAGTCATAACGCACTTGTGGCGTACGGGTATAAGACGTCCCCATAAACTGAGTATAATCCACGGATTCGGTTCGGGTTTCCATATTGGACATCAATGACCAGGTTTGACCAAAGGTCCAGTCTTTATAGGTAAAATAGGCATGGCGAATACGGAACTTGCCATCTCCCGTTCCCATATTGGAACTGTCAAAGAAATCAGCTTCGACATTACCTGTGACCGTCTTGTCCGGACTATTGAAATACACTCCCAGTCGGCTGGCATTAATACTTGCATCGGAACGGGAATGATTCGCGCGTTTATCATTTTCAAATGGAGTCCGATAAATACTGCTGGTGGTTCTTCCGCCTGAATCGGGTGAGGATTTAAAATCAACTGCAGCATCCAGCCGGGCGATTCCATACACCTTTACATTATCGGTCCAGGTCACCCATGACGGCGCAATCGGCTTTACCGTCTCGGCAGTGATATTTTTTTCTACATTTTCTTCAATTTTTGCCTGTTTAACCTGCAAATTATTTTGCGTCTGCTTTTGTGCTTGCAGCTCTGCCTTTAATTTTTGCAATTCGGTTTCTAACAGATTGATCCTTTGTTCTGTCGTGGTTGCCGTATTGGCAAAAATAGTCCCTGAAGCCACAGCACATGCTGTCGCTAAAATGAGTTTTTTCATCTTTTAATCCTTTAAGATAGTTGTTTCCGTGTGCTTCAGTTAAGCCACTCGCGCATCAATCAATGGACAGGCTGTCAGCGCCTGTAATTGTTCAAAACTTAAACCTGATACCATTTCCTTGACATAGGCTTGCTGATCTTTGAGCTCAATAATGCATAAATCGGTGTAAATACGGTCGACACATTGCTCGCCAGTGATGGGATATGTGAGTGCTTCAACAATTTTTGCCTCACCTTTTTTAGTCACATGTTCCATATACACATAAATACTTTTAGCGCCCACCGCTAAATCCATTGCCCCACCTACAGCAGGTACATCATCAGCTTTGCCGGTGTGCCAGTTGGCTAAATCCCCATTGACCGCAACCTGAAAGGCACCAATGACACAAATATCCAGATGCCCGCCACGCATGATGTCGAACGAATCACCATGATGCATAAAACAGCCTCCATCCAGCAAGGTCACCAACTCCTTGCCAGCATTGACCAGATCCTCATCTTCTTCCCCGGGTTGTGGAGGTGGCCCAAAAGCCAGAACACCATTTTCAGAATGCAGGAATATCTCCTTATCCTTAGGCAGATACTTGGCGACATTGGTGGGAAGGCCAATGCCCAGATTGACATATGCACCTTCAGGAATATCCTGCGCAATCAACATGGCAATCTCTTCACGAGAGCGTTTTTGAACTGACATTAGATATCTCCTACTTTCACAACATGTTGTACAAAGATTCCCGGGGTAATAATGCACTCTGGATCGAGTGTTCCTATCTCAACCGTATCGTTAACCTGAACAATGGTGGTTTTTGCAGCCTTGGCCATAATCGGCCCAAAGTTTCGTGCCGCCTTGCGGTAGGTTAAATTGCCCCAGCGATCGGCTTTATCAGCATAAATCAGGGCAAAATCAGCATCAATCGGATATTCAAGTACATAGTTTTTACCGTTAATGCTGCGGGTTTCTTTGCCTTCAGCAATTTTGGTTCCATAACCTGTCGGGGTAAAAACCGCCCCCAAACCAGCACCTGCAGCCTGAATACGACATGCCAGATTGCCTTGGGGTACCAGTTCCAACTCGATTTTTCCTGCGCGATATAAGTCCTGGAATACTGTTGACCCTGCTGACTTTGGAAATGAGCTGATCATCTTCTTTACACATCCGGCGATGATCAATTTCGTTAAGCCCCGATCACCGGAAGCCGCATTGTTATTGACAATGGTCAGCTCTTTTTTTCCCAGATCAATTAAGGCTTCGATAAGCTCTGCAGGTTGACCAGTAACCCCAAAGCCACTGGTCATGATGGTTGCACCATCTGGAATTGCTTTTAAAATCGGTTCGATATTCGCTGTGATTTTATTTATCATTTCATTAATCCCTTTTCATCCTTCAATTGAAGTAACAGCGCAAGCCATTACTCTGCTTTTTGCGGGTTAAATAGTCGGTCTTTAATAAATAACAATGGAATTACGCCGCAGATAAAGTAAGCACCCGCCATCACTAATAGACCTAAACCAATCGAGCCATTTTGAGATAGAAAACCAATTGTTAATGGAGAGAAAATAGAAAGTACTTTACCAATGTTATAAGCGCCACCCACTGCCGAGCCCCGAATAGAGGTCGGGAAACTTTCTGTCATATAGGTGGCATTAATTGCGTAAGGAATACCGTAAAGGAAACCGAAGAACAGCATCATCCATAAAATATTCGTTGGTGTATTTAAGTAGACAATGACTGGAATAAATAAGGCTGTGCCAATGGTTCCAAAAGCAAATACAGCACGACGTCCTAATTTATCGGCAATAATTCCTGCAATCACTTTGGCAAACATCATAATCAGGAAAGTACCGACCATATACATGGCCATTTCTTTAAACTTGATGCCAAGATCAGACTCTAAATAAGCCGGTAACCAATTACTTACCCCGTAATAACCGAACTGCAATGCACCTGTACTAATAATCCAAAGTACAAACATGGTGCCGTGTTTCTTATCTCTTAAAATTTCAAGATATGGGTTTTGACGTTTTTTAGGTTGGTTACTTTGAGCGACTTCTAGCGCTTTTAATTGACGTGCTTTTTTCCAAGACTCAGGTTCAGGTACACAAAAGTGCATTAAAATTGATAACACCACAGGCGTAATTGCAATCCAATAAAGGAAGCGCCAGCCATGTTCAGGAATAATATGACCCGCTAATAAAGTCGCTAACAAAGAACCTAAGGTATAGCCCGTCATGAGAGTAGCCAAAACAGTCGAGCGATGTTTGGTTGGCACCATTTCTGACATTAAAATATTACAGGCAATATAGAGCGCACCTAAGCCCATCGCCCCAAAAGTTCTTAAAACTGCAAATTGCAGATAAGAATCAGTAAAACCCAGCGCACTAGTTAAAACTGAAGAATAAGCAATAAAGAATACAATGATGCGGACCCGACCAAAGCGGTCACAGGCCCAACCACCAATCAGGCCACCAATTGCTGAACCTAAAAGTGTTAAACTGCCTAATGTTCCAGCTTGTACACCCGTTAAATGAAATTCTGTTTTAAGACTGGTCAGGCTCAATGCCAAAAAACCCAAATCTGCCCCGTCACATAACAATGTTAAAAAAGCGAATATAAATGCGGTAATCCAAATCTTTTTAGGTGTTTGAATCGCTTCCCCGCGATCAATTTTTTGTGTAGCTGTATCTGTTGTCATGTCCATATCCTCAGCAAGAATATGAGGCATCCCCTGCCTCATGGCACTTGATTTTTTATTAGGTCGTCGCTTCCCGAATCATGTTTTTTGCAATAATTAATTGTTGAACCTGCGTCGTTCCTTCATATAAACGGAACAGGCGTACATCGCGGTAAAAACGCTCAATTGCATATTCACTGATATAACCCGCACCTCCATGAATCTGTACACAGCGATCAGCCACGCGCCCACACATTTCAGTGGCGAACATTTTTGCGCAAGATGCTTCTGTACTAATGTTTTCGCCATTATCTCGGCGGCGAGCTGCATCCAGCACCATACATTTGGCTGCATAAATCTCGGCTTTTGAGTCGGCCAACATGGCTTGGATTAACTGGAAGTTTGCAATAGGTTGACCGAACTGCTTACGTTCGATGGCATATCGTAGTGCATCGTCTAGCATACGTTCTGCCACACCCACACTGTACGCGCCAATATGTAGTCGACCTTTGTCCAGAACTTTCATGGCGGTCTTAAAACCAACGCCTTCGACGCCACCAATCAGTGCAGTGGCTGGTACACGACAATTTTCAAAAATCACATCACAGGTATGAGAACCTTTTTGCCCCATTTTCTGATCGATTTTGCCCAGACTAATGCCTGGTGTATTTGCTTCAACCAAAAAAGCAGAAATACCACTGGCACCTTTAATGTCAGTATTGGTGCGGGCCATAACGGTAAACGTCGCCGCATGGGGTGCATTGGTAATAAAACGTTTGGTGCCATTTAGAATATAAAAGTCACCGTCTTTGACTGCACTGGTTTTTAAAGAAGCAGCATCTGAACCGGCTTCAGGTTCAGTCAGACAAAATGAACCAATAATTTCACCGCTGGCATAGCGTGGCAGATACTTTTGCTTCTGTTCTTCTGTACCATCAATCAGAATCGCGCTGGAACCAATGCCATTATTGGTCCCAATCAAGGACCGAAATGCAGGTGAGGTTTGTCCGAGTTCAAATGCAACATTGACCTCCTCTTCCATGGTGATTCCTAAGCCGCCATATTCCTCCGGAATCGTGAGTCCGAATAAACCCAACTCACGCATTTGCTGGACAATGTCATCAGGAATCTTGTCCTGCTCAGCAACTTCATGCTCACGCGGAATCAATTCATTTTTTACAAAGTCGCGAATTGTTGTAAGCAACTGCTGCAACATCCCTTCATCACGGATCATCTGTGATCTCCCTTTTTATGTACTTGCATCGTATTCCTCAGCTACTTCCCAGCTGATTGCAGAGACGATGTTTTAAATCTTGTTTACTGTGGATGTGTTTCATAGTACGAGAATAAAAACCTAAATTTCAAGTTTTTTTGGAAATTAATTTCGTTAAACGAAATTTAAAAATCAGCCAGTACTAAATATCAAATACTTATGTGAATAAAACCCTAAAACACAGCGGAGACAAATAAAAAATGCTTGAAATAAATTTCAAAATAAGCATGATTAAAACAATATAGTTTTGATCTGCGAAACAAGGAATTCAAAAATGAGCAAAATAACAGGGAATAATTTCATTGAGCTTGATTATTCCACTCCGCAAGTGGCGATTGTCAAAATTAATCGTCCCGATGCCAAAAATGCACTGAATACAGAAGTCCGCAAGCAACTGGCTCAGGCGTTCACCGAGTTAAGTTTCAATGATGATATTCATGCCATTGTGCTGACAGGGGGTGAAGAAGTGTTTGCTGCGGGCGCAGATCTCAAAGAAATGGCAACAGCCACATCAACTGAAATGTTACTTCGCCATACCGAGCGCTACTGGAATGCAATTGCCCAATGTCCGAAACCTGTGATTGCTGCGGTAAATGGTTATGCGCTTGGTGGTGGCTGTGAACTGGCGATGCACGCCGATATTATTATCGCGGGTAAAAACGCAACCTTTGGTCAACCCGAAATTAAAGTGGGCTTAATGCCAGGTGCAGGTGGTACCCAACGTTTGTTTCGTGCTGTAGGGAAATTTCATGCCATGCGCATGATTATGACAGGTGCAATGGTCAAGGCAGAAGAAGCTTATATCATTGGTCTGGTTTCTCAGGTCACTGAAGATGACCAGACCATTGCAACAGCGATCCAGATGGCACAAAGTCTGGCAAAAATGCCCCCAATTGCCTTACAACAAATCAAGGAAGTCGCCTTGATGAGTGAAGATATTCCGCTGAATGCCGGACTGGCACTCGAACGTAAATCATTCCAGCTATTGTTTTCAACTGAAGATAAAAACGAAGGTATTCAAGCTTTTATTGAAAAACGTAAACCTTCTTATCAAGGTAAATAATTTAAAACGATAATCACAAAGGAATGAAAATGAGCAGAAAAGTATTGATTAGTGCAGGTGGTTCCGGGATTGGACGATACATTGCCGAAGCATTTTTAAATAATCATGATGAAGTTTTTGTTTGTGATATTAGTACTAAAAGCCTAGAACAGTTTCAACAAGACTATCCAAAACTACACATACATAGCTGTGATTTGGCTGATCAAAAACAAATTAAACTGATGCTTGGCGAAGCAGTTCAAAAACTTGGCGGAATTGATATTTTAGTGAATAACACGGGCATCTCAGGTCCGACTGTTGCAGCAGATGAGCTAAGTTTTGAAGACTGGAACACGGTGATTAATTTAAACCTGAATAGCACTTTTTTAATTACCCAGTTAGCCATTCCTTATTTAAAGCAAGCACAGGCAGGCGTAATTATTAATATGTCGTCTATTGCTGGTCGCTTAGGCTATCCATACCGTTTAGCCTATTCCACTTCAAAATGGGGCCTGATCGGTTTTACCAAAACCCTATCCATGGAACTTGGTCCTGACAATATTCGCGTTAACGCTATTCTTCCGGGTGCGGTCGATGGTGATCGGGTTCAGCGTGTATTACAGGCCCGTGCCGATATAGCCCATACCTCACTTGAAGAAGTGACTCAAAACGCATTGAAAAATCAGTCACTCAAATACTTTGTCGATCCAAAACATATTGCAGATTTATGCCTGTTTCTGGCCTCAGATAGCGGACGTTCAATTTCAGGCCAGATTTTACCGATTGATGGTGACAAGCAATGCCTAAGCTAAATCACCCAACTTTATTTTTCCGTTTAATTTCAAATATAGATTAATCATCAGGATGATCGACATGACTTATGATATTAAAAGCATGGCTGTGATTGGTGTCGGGATTATGGGCAGCGGAATTGCCCAAATTGCTGCACAGTCAGGTCATACCACTTATTTATATGACACCAAAGCAGGTGCAGCTGAACAGGCAAAAGATAAACTGGCAGCAACTTTCCAGAAGCTGGTGGATAAGAATAAAATTACAACTGAACAGGCGGCAGCAGCAAACAAGAACTTAGTTGTTGCGCATCAACTGGAAGATTTAAAAGACTGTGACCTGATTGTAGAAGCGATTATTGAACGTCTGGATATCAAACAAAGTTTGATGCAGCAGCTTGAAGCAGTGGTTTCTGAACACACCATTTTAGCATCCAACACTTCCTCTCTTTCGATTACTGCAATAGCCGCGAACTGTAATAGACCTGAACGTGTGGCCGGTTTTCATTTCTTTAACCCCGTTCCGCTCATGAAAGTGGTTGAAGTCATTCAAGGCTTGAAAACCGATCCGGCGATTATTAAAGCATTAATTGAACTGTCTCGGGCATTTGGTCATCGTCCTGTCGTGGCCAAGGATACGCCTGGATTTATTATTAACCATGCTGGTCGCGCTTATGGCACGGAAGCACTCAAAATTTTAAATGAAAATGTTTGTGACATCAGTGAAATTGACCGTATTTTACGTGATGGAGTCGGTTTTAGAATGGGACCATTCGAACTGATGGATCTCACAGGACTGGATGTTTCCCATCCGGTCATGGAGTCGATTTATCATCAATATTATGAAGAAGCCCGCTACAAACCCAATCCACTGACCAAACAAATGCTGGAAGCAAAACAGCTTGGACGTAAGGTCAAACAAGGTTTTTATAATTATGCAACGGGTGAAAAAACAGGTGAACAACCTGCCAAGTTTGTAGAGCGTTTAGCGCAATATCCAAGAGTTTGGGTAGCTGCCGATTTCTTAGACGATAAAAAACAGCTCGAAGATTATTTAACTCAGCAAAATATCGACATAGACACCAATCCCGAACCTCAAACAGATAGCTTATGTTTGCTCGCTTGTTACGGTGAAGATACCACCCAAGCAGCTATACGCTTAAGGGTTAACCCTGAACAGGCGATTGCGATAGACATGCTTTATGGTATTGCAAAGCACCGTACTTTAATGCCGTCACTGGTCACAAAAACCGAATATCGTCAGGCTGCTCATTCAATTTTCAATCTGGATGGCGGGATGGTCAGCATGATTAATGAAAGTATTGGCTTTGTTGCACAACGTGTTTTAGCAATGGTCATTAATTTAGGCTGCGATATTGCCCAGCAAAATATTGCAACGGTAGATGACATTAATGCCGCGGTACGTCTTGGCTTAGGCTATCCATTTGGCCCAATTGAATGGGGTGATCAAGTCGGCAGCCAAAAAATCTTACTTATTTTGAACCGTATAACAGCACTTACGCATGACCCGCGTTACCGCCCTAGTCCGTGGTTACAGCGTCGTGTCGCACTTCATTTACCTCTTACTTTTACTTATGAGTCTTGAAAAGGAATTTCTCCATGTTAAATGCCTATATCTATGAGGGTTTACGTAGTCCCTTTGGCCGTCATGCCGGTGAACTTGCCTCCATTCGTCCTGATGATTTAGCCGCAACAGTCATTCAAAAGTTGCTAGAAAAAACTGGTGTTCCGGGTGCTGATATTGAAGATGTGATTTTAGGTGATACCAATCAGGCGGGTGAAGATAGCCGTAACGTTGCACGAAATGCGCTATTACTGGCAGGCCTACCTGTCACTGTGCCGGGCCAGACAGTCAACCGCTTATGTGCCAGTGGTTTAGGTGCCGTAATTGACTCGGCACGTGCCATTACTTGTGGTGAAGGCGATCTGTATATCGCAGGTGGTGTAGAAAGTATGTCACGTGCACCTTTTGTCATGGGCAAAGCGGAAAGTGCTTATAGCCGTGATGCTAAACTTTATGACACCACCATTGGCTCTCGTTTTCCCAATAAAAAGATTACGGCCCAGTACGGCGGCCATTCAATGCCGGAAACCGGTGATAATGTCGCGGTCGAGTTTGGTATTAGCCGTGAACAGGCCGATCTGTTTGCGGCCCAATCTCAAGCCAAATATCAAAAAGCCAAACAAGAAGGTTTCTTTGCCGATGAAATTACGCCGATTGAGGTATTTCAGGGTAAAAAATTACCGCCTAAACTGGTTTCAGAAGATGAACATCCTCGCCCAAGCTCTACGGTTGAAGCCCTCACCAAACTAAAACCGCTGTTTGAAGGTGGCGTAGTGACTGCGGGTAATGCATCAGGGATTAATGATGGTGCAGCAGCTCTGTTGATTGGTTCAGAAGCAGCAGGTCAAAAATATGGCCTAAAACCAATGGCAAAAATCTTGTCAGCAGCAGCGGCCGGGATTGAGCCACGCATTATGGGTGCAGGTCCGATCGAAGCGATTAAAAAAGCAGTTGCGCGTGCAGGGCTTACTTTAGATGACATGGATATTATTGAAATCAATGAAGCTTTTGCCTCTCAAGTTTTATCTTGTTTAAAAGGCTTGAATGTTGATTTTAATGATCCACGTGTCAATCCGAACGGAGGTGCGATTGCTGTTGGTCATCCACTCGGCGCTTCTGGTGCCCGTCTTGCCCTAACAGTTTCACGTGAACTGATACGCCGTAACAAGAAATATGCTGTGGTCAGCCTATGTATAGGTGTCGGACAAGGTCTAGCGATGGTGATTGAAAACGTTTCATAATCATGTCATTGACACTCCATTCATCACAACGACACAGTGATGAATGGATTTATTTTGCAGAGCGAAATATAATGACAAGCTATTGCTTTATTATATTTGAGTATCGAATGTCTCAGAATCCTGAAACTGAACAACCCATAAACTTTGATGAGATACGCCTAGATCCGATTTCACATATTCATCGGGAAAATAATCCGCAATTTATCGCTTCTCTGGCACGTGGTTTAGAACTGTTACGCTGTTTTTCGGTCAACAATCAAGTGCTGGGAAATCAGGAACTGGCCAAGATGACCGGTTTACCCAAACCCACCATTGCCCGTATTACCAATACTTTGGTGTCATTGGGTTATTTGAAACAATTGCCTGGCTCAACCAAATATACACTGGATATTGGGGTTTTATCTCTCGGTTATGCCGCCCTGTCCAATATCTCTATCCGTAATATTGCGCATCAATATATGGAAGAGATGAGCCAGTACGTTCAGGCGCCTGTGGCCATGGCCACACGTGACCGCCTGAATATGGTGTATATCGATGTGGTCCAGACCGAAACTGCATTAAATATGCGTCGCCCGATCGGATCAACCTTACCCCTGCACAGTAGTTCGATGGGACGGGCTTGTTTAGCCGCAACTCCTGAACGTGAACGTAATTTTTTACTTGATGCGCTTAAACAGAAAAATCCTGAAAACTGGCCTGCAATCAAACGTTCTCTGGAACGGGCATTCCGTGATTATCAGGATTATGGCTACTGCCTGTCTCTAGGCGAATGGCATAAAGAAGTGAACTCGGTCGCTGTGCCTCTGGTCAGCTCGAAACACGGTCTTTATGTGTTTAACTGCGGCGCACCAAGTTTCCATTTAAATCCGGAAAAACTCGAAGGTGAAATTGGACCACGTTTAATCCATATGGTACATAACATTCAAGATGCCTTGAGTGAAACACATTAATACAGCCAGATTGAGCGATGCCTGATCATGGTTGAGGATTAAAATGCCAATTTCATTGTGACAATAGACATGATGAAAAATGCACTCTATACCCCGACCATCATCCTGATGGCAATTGCAGCAGGTATCTGTACCGGCGGCAATTATTTTAGCCAGCCCTTAATTCATTCGATTGGCCTGAGCATGAGTCTGGATGAAACCACCACGGCCTGGGTGCCCACGCTGGCGCAGATTACCTATGCCTGTGGTTTGCTGTTCCTGATGCCTTTAGGCGATATTCTGGAAAAACGTAAACTGCTGTTTAGCTTTATGTTACTGGCAGCATTTGGACTGATTCTCAGTGGTTTTGCCACTAATATTTATCTTTTAATCTTGGGAACCATCATTACCGGCCTGTTCTCCAGCTCGGCACAGCTGTTATTACCTCTTGCCGCCAGTCTGGTTCCGATCCAGCAGAGCGGACGTGTAGTGGGCTTCCTGCTCAGTGGCCTGATGATGGGGGTTTTACTGGCGCGTTCCCTTTCCGGGCTGATGTCTACCCTGTTTGACTGGCATGTAATTTACCTGCTGAGTGGATTTCTGTTACTGGCCATTGCGATTATCCTGTACCGTAATATCGGATTGTTTCCCCCAACCAAATCCGAGAACTATCTTTCCAGCATACGTTCACTGCCACAGATTTTTCTCAATAGTCCTCGCCTTAGAACACGCACCTATATCGGGGGGTGTACTTTTGCCTGTGTCAGCCTGATTTTTACCACCATGTCGCTGCTGTTGGCGCCTGCACCCTATTTTTTTAGTGATTTTAGTATTGGTTTATTTGGGTTTGTCGGTATTCTGGGAACCTTTATTGCCAATTTTTCAGGCAAGTTTATTGATCAGGGCTATGTCCATAAAATTTCGGTTTATTGTGGTCTTGGCCTGATTTTAAGCTGGCTGTTCTTTCTCCTGCTTCCCTATCATTTTCTCTTTTATGTCCTTGGCTTACTTCTGCTCTACGCAGCACTATCGGCTGTTCATGTCACCAACCAGAGCATTGTATTCAAGCTGAATCAGGAATTACGTTCACGCTTTAATGCGCTGTATATGACGGGGTATTTTGCAGGTGGAGCGCTCGGTACTACGGCTGGAAGTTATGCCTGGAAACATTTTGGCTGGACAGGCGTTTGTATTCTGGGACTTGTTTTTGCGGTTTTATGTTTATTTTTCTGTATTCGGGATGCCAAAAGCCAGCATAGTGATTGATGCTGGCTTTTTAAAACAATAAGACTTAACTAATCTCGGTACGGATATTATTCACCATATGTAATAAACGCGGTGCAATATCTTCCTCAAGTTTTTCACGGTTCATGATAAAGCTTGGCCCGCCACAGTTAAACACCAGCAAACCATGCTGTTCATGAACCAAGGGCACAGCGACCGAGTTGACATCCTTATGCCATTCACCTACGGAAAAACAATAGCCAAAGTCCTGATAATCCTTAAAGGCCTTATCCAGATCGCGGTTAATCTTGATCCAGTCCTCTTTATGCTTGCTACGAATCGCATCCAGCAAAAACTCCCGTTCATCTTCTGGCATGGCGGCCAGACAGGCACGTCCCATTGAACTCAGATGAATAGGTAAGTAAGTCCCCACCTGACGGCGCATGGTCATATTGCCTTTGCCCTGTACCACATCCAGATAGATCATATTCAGGCGATCACGTGTAGCCATGGCAACTGCAGCACCGGCATAGTCCGCCAGATTTTTCATATAGGGATGTGCAATTGAGCGGATCGACACATTGGACAACATGGAATAACCAAAAGCCAATACCCCCACCGAGAGCTGGAATTTACTTGAATTTGGCACCTGCTTGATATAGCCCAAACGCGATAAGGTATGGGTTAAACGGGTAATGGTTGGCTTGGGTAAACCCGTCATCTGCGCCAGTTCCTGATTGCCCAGATGTTGATGCTTGGGGGTAAAGCAACGTAGCAGTTCTAAACCGCGGGCTAAAGCCGTGATAAATTGACGGTCATTTTCATCCTGCATGTCTTCAATCGGATGCAATAGTTCATGCCTTAAAGGCGCTAATAATTTTTCTGTTTGTTCTGCATCTACGGCATCATTCATGATTCTACCAATCTACTTCTTTATTTCGCACTGCGAAAATTATAATCTATTTTTTCTATAATAAACAGTGAAAAGCATTTTCTGCTTTATCCGGGCAATTAAAATAATGGTCATCTACAGCCCATGCCAAAATACAGATGCATTTTGACATAGGTGCATGCTTTATCCAACAATCCCTTTCAGCTTGAGTTGCTGCAGTTTTTCCGGTGAAAGTATCCGGCTGAGAATCGTATCGGTATGTTGCCCCAATAAAGGCGGTGCAGTTTTATACTCGACTGGCGTTCTTGAAAGTTTAATCGGCGATCCAATCACGGTCAGCTTTTCGCGTTGCGGATGCTGCATTTCAACCAGCATTTCCCTTGCCTGCACCTGTGGCTCCTGAAAGGCCTGCTCCAGATTATTGATCACACCCACCGGAACTTTGGCGGCATGAATGGCAGCAACCCAATCATCGGCGCTCTTGCTTAAAAAATGCTTGGATAAAATTCCGATGATTTCCTCACGATAGCGGATACGATCGGCATTGCGTCGAAACCGGGGATCATTCGGTAAATCAGCTAAACCGATACTGCTACATAACTGAATAAACTGGGTATCATTGCCACAGGCAATAATAAACTCCCGATCAGCAGCTTTAAACACTTGATAAGGCACGATATTGGCGTGTGCATTACCATAACGCTTGGGGATATTTCCGGATGAAAGATAATTCATGCCCTGATTGGCCATGGTGGCAATTTGCACGTCAAGCAGCGCCATATCAATATACTGCCCCAAACCAGTCTGATGGCGGTTAAGCAACGCAGCCTGAATGGCAATGGTTGAATAAAGCCCGGTCGCCAGATCCGAAAATGCCACCCCGACTTTTTGCGGACCGCCACCCGGCAAATCATCCTTTTCACCAGTGATGGACATTAACCCGCCCATGCCCTGGATAATAAAATCATAACCAGGCTCTTCTGCTCGCGGGCCAGTTTGTCCAAAACCAGTAATCGAGCAATACACCAGTTCAGGGTTAATAGCAGCTAAAGACTCATAGTCCAAACCATATTTTTTTAGTGAACCCGCCTTATAGTTTTCAATGACAACATCGCTATCCTGAATTAAAGCCTTGATCAGCTCCTGTCCTTCAGGGCTGGCAATATCAATCGCCACCGAGAGCTTGTTCCGGTTGGTCGACTGATAATAAGCTGCCTCTTGCGTGTCTTGTCCTGAATTATCCTTCATCCAGGGTGGTCCCCAAGACCGGGTATCATCTCCAAGCCTTGGCCGTTCTACCTTGATCACTTCTGCACCCAGATCAGCAAGTATCTGGCCACACCACGGTCCAGCCAGCACCCGACTCAAATCAAGTACACGAATTCCATTTAAAGCACCCATGTTTATCCCTTCAATTTACAGCTTATTTCCCAGATGAAAACTTATTTAACAAAGTTTCGCATAGCGATATATATTTTTAATATACAAACAAGATTTATAAAAATCAAACCCTAATTTTTCATTAAAAAATATGATTAATTTCCAATAAATATAGATGAATTAAATCAACAGATTAGAAAAAACAAAATATAAATAATATATCGCATTGCGAAATTTATTTTCAAAATATATTGTTTTGCGGCTTTTCTTTGATTACTATCGCATCAATATTGATGATTTTACGAACACCGTATGGCTGTTTTTAGCTGTATGTACAAAGGATATGACTATGATTCGTGATCAGGAAACGCTGAACCAGCTGGTCGATATGATTCGGCAATTTGTTGAAGGTGTTTTGATTCCTCATGAGAATGAAGTCGCTGAAACGGATGAAATTCCTGAAGATATCGTTGAGCAAATGAAAGCTCTCGGATTATTCGGTTTAACCATTCCAGAAGAATACGACGGACTTGGGCTGACCATGGAAGAAGAAGTCTATATCGCCTTCGAACTTGGTCGTACCTCTCCTGCCTTTCGTTCTTTTATTGGAACGAATAATGGCATTGGTTCTAGTGGACTCATTATTGATGGGACTGAAGCACAAAAATCTTCTTTCTTACCCCGTTTAGCACGCGGTGAAGTGATCGGCTCTTTTTGCTTGACTGAACCGGAGGCCGGCTCGGATGCTGCCGCCCTAAAAACAACTGCAGTTAAAGACGGCGATTGCTATGTCTTAAATGGAACCAAACGCTTTATTACCAATGCGCCGCATGCAGGTGTATTTACAGTGATGGCGCGAACCAGTCCGGATATTAAAGGTGCAGGTGGTATTTCGGCCTTTATCGTGGACAGCAGCACCCTGGGGATTTCTCTTGGTAAACGCGATAAAAAGATGGGACAAAAAGGTGCGCATACCTGTGATGTGATTTTTGAAAATTGTCGCGTACCCGCTTCGGCATTGATTGGTGGGATCGAAGGGATCGGTTTTAAAACGGCGATGAAAGTTCTGGATAAAGGCCGACTGCATATTGCAGCGCTCAGTGTCGGGGCAGCAACACGAATGCTGGATGATGCATTGAATTACGCGATTGAGCGTAAACAGTTTGGTCAGCCGATTGCCGAATTTCAACTGATTCAAGCCATGCTGGCTGACTCTAAAGCCGAAATCTATGCAGCTCGATGTATGGTGCTGGATGCAGCACGCTTACGCGATCACGGACAAAACGTCAGTACAGAAGCCTCTTGCGCCAAAATGTTTGCCACTGAAATGTGCGGTCGCGTGGCGGATCGTTGTGTACAGATTCATGGCGGCGCCGGCTACATCAGTGAGTATGCCATCGAACGCTTTTACCGTGATGTCCGCCTGTTCCGTTTATATGAAGGTACCACGCAAATTCAACAAATGATTATTGCCCGAAACATGATCCGGGCGGCCTCTTAATCAATTCCCCAGCACTTTAAACGACTTAAGGTGCTTTAAAAATCAAATGTAGGTAATGGATTATGGCTACACACGACAACTCACCCGTTTCCGCTGTACAGGCCCGCACCTGGAAAATTGCTTTTATTTTTGCCTTTCTGGCTCTACTGGTCGATGGTGCCGATTTGATGCTGCTGTCTTATAGCTTAAACAGTATCAAGGCAGAGTTTGGCTTAAGTTCGGTTCAGGCTGGAATGCTGGGTAGTTTTACCTTGGCAGGTATGGCAATTGGCGGGATTTTTGGCGGCTGGGCATGCGATAAATTCGGACGCGTCCGCATCGTTGTGATTTCTATTCTCACCTTTTCGCTATTAACGTGTGGCTTGGGTTTTACCCAAAGCTTTATGCAATTCGGAATATTAAGATTCTTTGCTTCACTTGGTCTGGGTTCACTTTATATTGCCTGTAATACCCTCATGGCAGAATATGTTCCTACCCGCTATCGCACCACTGTACTCGGCACCTTACAGGCTGGCTGGACTGTGGGATATATTGTAGCAACGCTTCTGGCTGGCTGGATTATTCCTGATCATGGCTGGCGTATGCTGTTTTATGTCGCGATTGTTCCGGTCATGATTGCCGTATTGATGCATCTGCTTGTTCCAGAACCTGAAGCATGGCAGCAGTCCCGTTTAAAACAGTCAAATGCCCCAGCAAATACCGAAAAAACTTCTGCCTTCAAACTGATCTTTCAAGATAAACGCAATCGGAACATGTTTATTTTGTGGGCTTTAACCGCAGGTTTCCTACAGTTCGGTTATTACGGCGTAAATAACTGGATGCCGTCCTATCTGGAAAGTGAACTGGGCATGAAGTTTAAGGAAATGACCACGTATATGGTCGGCACTTATACTGCCATGATTCTGGGTAAAGTACTGGCAGGTATGATGGCAGATAAACTGGGTCGCCGTTTTACCTATGCCTTTGGGGCAATTGGCACTGCGATTTTTCTCCCGCTGATTGTGTTTTATAACTCTCCAGACAATATTCTGTTTTTACTGGTCACATTCGGCTTCTTATATGGCATCCCATACGGCGTAAATGCAACCTATATGACTGAGAGTTTCGCGACTGCTATCCGTGGTACCGCGATTGGCGGTGCGTACAATGTCGGTCGTTTAGGTGCCGCAATTGCGCCAGCCACCATCGGCTTTTTAGCCTCTGGCGGTTCGATCGGTTTGGGTTTTGTGGTCATGGGTGCAGCCTACCTGATCTGTGGTGTGATTCCGGCACTGTTTATCAAGGAAAAACAATATGATCCACAGAACTCTTAAAAGGATATTACTGAACATCATGGGGTAGCGTTACGCGATGATGGCTTGAATATACTGATCTGTTCAATGTATTCATGCAGGAGAATTCATCTTCTTCTTACCCAAAAGCTTAGGGTATTGATCACTCTAAGATTGAACTTTTTAGGTAAACCTAGTCCTCTCGAGGGCTAGGTTTAAAAAAAGCAAACCTATCAATGGCAAGCGTTAACGCATTAAATGGCTGATCTTTTCTACATCAATCACCGTACACTGATTAAATTCAGCGAAACGCTGTAACTCCAGCTCTAAAGCGTTGATAAAAGCCTCCCAATCCTGCATATTCGGATCTTCCAAATGCAGAGCAATGACTTCTAGTCGCTTTTCACGTCGATGCACTTTACAATCGATACGACCCACAAAGCGATCTGCATACAACAGCGGTAAACAAAAATAACCGTATTGTCTTTTGGCGGCGGGGACATAGCATTCGATGCGATAATTAAAGTCAAATAAGCAATCCAAGCGCTCCCGATGAATCACCAGATTATCAAAAGGAGACAATATTTTTAGTTCCGGCTGAATGATGGGCTGATGTTCCAATATTGCGCTGGCAGCATAAACCGTCTGTCCATTTTCGAGTTGCAAAACCTTCACCAAACCCGCATCAATATAGTCATCCAGAACAGTACGCATTACATGACGTAGCTCTTTTCCCTTTAAATGTAATAACTGTTTCCATGTAAATACGCCATGGGCCCGTATATTCATTTTTAACAAATAATCAGCATATTCATGCAAGGTCGGTGTGCTGAGATCGATGCCCTGAGGTATACTGCGCTCCGTCAGGTCATAGACTTTCTCCATCCCGTTACGCTCACAGATCATCAGGTCACCTTGCATAAATAACTGTTCAAGCGCTTTTCGGTTTGGTCCGGCATTCCACCAACCAGCGGAACCTTTCCGCGTTTGCTTTTCCATCTGTCGAAGCTGAATTTTACCTTCTGCCCTGACCCGTGCCAGAATTTCAGTCATCAAACGCTGATCAGCCCTGTAATAGCGGCTTTCACCCTTTCGGATTGCATTCATCAATGGTATGGCATAACGATAATCCCGCATCGGCAGATAAGAAGCTGCATGCGCCCAGTGTTCAAAAATCTGTTGCTGTTGCACCAGCTGATTTAAATAATCCAGCTGATAATCAGGCACCCGATTCCACAAGACATGGTGATGGGCACGCTCAACCACTGAAATGGTATCAATTTGCACATAGCCCAGATGTTCAATCGCGTTCAGGGTTCCGGATAATCCCTCACCGAATATGTCATTTTTGTGCAGACCTTGATGAGACAAGGCCAAAGCTTTTAATAATGAAAGCATAGTTTTATCATTTATATTGTTTTCGTGAATCCAGTGGAAGGCTCATGCATTGAGTCAACCCAGCCCCTATACATTAACACATCCGGCCTGATCATTTGGCCTGTATATAAAAGCGTGGTGCCTGTCCTAAAGAACGTTTAAATGCTGCTGTGAATGCACTGCTACTGCTATAACCAAGCGCAATTGCCACCTCGGTAATCGACTGTCCCAGCTCCATACGCGTCAAGGCATTGAGTAAACAAGCCTGTTGCCGCCAATGGCTAAAACTCATCCCCGTCTGTTGCCGAAAAATTCGGGTGAAATTACGACGGCTCATCCCGACCCGTTCGGCTATCTCATCCAGATCATGATCTAAGCTCGGTGCTTTTAATAGTTGCAGACATAATGCTGCCAGACGTGGCTCTTGTGGCAAAGGTGCATTCAACGGCAATTCAGGCATCAAGGCAATTTCTGCAATAATCAGTTGCATCAAATAGTCATCCCGCCCGCCCAGTTCATATTCAGCAGGCAAATCTACTGCGCTAGATAACAGTTCATGTAATAACGGCGATACATTGATCACCGCACAATCACCAGGCAAGCCTGCCTTGCTTGCAATGTCTGGAAGTATATAAGCGCTTCGTGTTTTGGTGAGTCCCCCCATGTGTACCTCATGGTCAATTCCAGCGGGAATCCAGAGTGCCCGTTTTGGCGGCACCACCCAGCTGCCTTTACTGGTCGTGACGGTTAATACCCCTGTGATCGCATATAGGCATTGTCCCCGGGCATGACGATGGCTTGCCAGAATCTGGCCATCCACATAATCATTGCCCGTCGCCATCACATTACGGGCGACATCTTCAAAATCGTTGACCTGAATATTACGCATTGCCTTGGTCCTTCAAAATGGCCTGAACTCGATACTATATGTCCCAAATATGATTGTGGGCCGCTTTCAGTTCAGTTTAGGATATAAATGCTGAAAAACAAACCTTCTTCAATAGCACGATTTAAGCTAAAACAGCATGTTGGAGCACGCATGGCAAATCATACAGGGACGCTTGAGAACACAGGTCCACAAGCGCAATGTCCACCACAGGATCAACCACAAAAATTCGTGTTAGGTATTGTCGGTGCAGTCGCATTTGCCCATCTCTTAAATGACTCGATTCAGGCGGTGGTCACTGCAAGTTATCCTCTGCTCAAAGCAGAGTTTTCATTGAGTTTTGCCCAGATTGGCTGGATTGCTTTGGTTTATCAAATCACGGCCTCATTATTACAACCCTGGATCGGCCTGTATACCGATAAACATCCTAAACCGTATTTACTTCCAGCCGGGATGTTTGCCACGCTCATTGGCATTGGACTGATGGCAACAGCAGGCAGTTATCACAGCCTACTTTTTGCTGCGGCACTGATTGGGGTGGGTTCATCCACCTTTCACCCTGAAGCTTCCCGTATTGCGCGCACGGCTTCGGGTGGCCGTTTTGGTACGGCGCAATCCATGTTTCAGGTTGGCGGAAATACCGGTTCAGCCCTTGGCCCCTTAGTCGCTGCTGCCGTGATTATTCCTCACGGACAAGGTGCAATTGGCTTATTTGTTTTAGTCGCTGCTTTAGCTATTTTCGTGTTGTTACGCGTAACCAAATGGCTGGTTAAACAAGCACCAGTACAACGCCTCGCCAGTCAACGTGCTATGTCGACCTTGACGCGTCA
Source organism: Acinetobacter courvalinii (assembly GCF_014635545.1). Taxonomy (GTDB): domain Bacteria; phylum Pseudomonadota; class Gammaproteobacteria; order Pseudomonadales; family Moraxellaceae; genus Acinetobacter; species Acinetobacter courvalinii. The sequence goes on along the minus strand of NZ_BMDA01000001.1, from coordinate 618,169 downwards.
ACAGGTGATTCAGGCCATGACCGTGATCTGTATTTTACTATTTGCCAAGTTTATTTATATCGCAGCCATTACCAACTATTTTACCTTTTACCTCATTGAAAGATTTAATGTTTCAATTCAAACCTCTCAGCTCTACCTATTTATATTTTTAGGCGCTGTTGCACTCGGTACTTTTGCAGGTGGTCCAGTCGGTGACCGTATCGGACGTAAAGCCGTGGTTTGGGTGTCTTTCCTGGGGATTGCGCCATTTGCCCTGATGCTGCCTTATGTCGGCCTAACGGGAACTGCCATTCTGGTGATTATCATTGGTCTAGTGATGTCTTCTGCTTTCTCTGCGTTGGTGGTCTATGCTCAGGAAGCGGTACCCGGCCGGGTGGGCATGGTCGCAGGCTTAATGTTTGGCTTGATGTTCGGTATTGGTGGAATTGGTGCAGCAGGTTTAGGTCATTTGGCGGATACACATGGCATTGTCTGGGTCTATAAACTTTGTTCTTTCCTACCTTTGTTAGGCTTTATGACTGCGTTATTACCCAACACTAAAAAGTAATTTTTATCTTCCCTATCAGACAACAGCCACTCTCGGCTGTTGTCTGACCTGTAAAACATTAAAGTGATTCAGACCTGATCTATTTTAATAAAATACACGGATTCACTAGACTGAATCGGCGGCTCTGCAAATGGAACAATGATAATGCAATTGGCAGCAGCAAAACCATCGATCTGAAAAGCTTGTTGTGGAATGATCTGTAGCGAATATTGACCATCTGCTTCAAACTGGTAGCGTCCCCATAATAATGTTCTATACTTTGGATCAGGCTCAAGCTGCTGGTCGATCCTGCCTTGCAAATACAGATTCTCAAAAAAATCAGGATCATGCTTATTTAAAATATATTTCACAAATACGTGCATCAACAACGCAACGTCATGCATATTGCCAGGTAGGCTGATAATTGTCGTTCGATCTTCAGTGATCTCTGTACGTATTTCCCTTAACTGCCCACGTTCACCATAACGGTTTACGACCTGAGTGAGTCTAGGGCTTCGGTCATTACTCTGAAAAATCCGGAATTCACTGGCTGGCATACAACAGGTCGTAACGGGACCATCACCATTGCCTTGATAAAAGTTAGCCAGCTTTGAAAGCCCCAATCCAGAACCATAATGATTTAAAGGTGACCAGCATAAAATAATGTCAAACTCAGGGATTTGCTCGTCAAAAAACTGATGATATTCGTCCCAAGCGGAAGTCAAGCTTCCATCTAATGCGGGATGTCCAGCTTCTTGATGGTAATTAAATGCCCCGTCATAACGTGCCGGTTTATGCGGTTTAATTTCAACCTCGCCATACCCCCATGTTTTTAACAGATCTTTGAGGTATAAGCATTCTTCACTGATTTCCCCCGCTTGATCGAAAGGAAACATATTAACAATCAGTATTTTAGGGTGTCGATAAATAGAAAGCTCTGTAATACCCGCACGTCTGAGTGCGACTAAGCGTTCAGGTGTAATTTTCTGATTTTTTGCAATGATTAAATCGCCTTGTTTAAACACACTGCCTTGTTGAATAACACCTTGCATCGGCGCAATGGTTTTTTTTATTTTTACACCGCTGCTCTTACCAGAGAAATCTAAGCGCTTATCCTGTTCTAAAATAATAGTATCTACCCCTTCAGGAAGTCTGGTAAATTTAGGTATCTTGATTATATATCTGTCCAGATCGAGTTTATAAGGATTAATAGAGTGATATAACTGCTGTGTCCAGAAATACAAATCTCTTTCTATCACCAGATTTTTTGAACTAACCTGCTGAGTGATATTCGAATCAATGCCCCAGCCTTCATAGGCAGAAAAATTATGCAGGGGGAAATCCTGTAATGCATAAAGATCATCGGTATTGATCTGATTGAGTGCATCATCCAGCTTAACCCGCTGTTTTACATTTCCTTTTGGCAAATATTGATGAATGCGGTAAAAGGCATCCGTTAATCTACAGGGAAGGTTTTCAGGTACAGGCAATCGATTGAACATCTATATTATTCCGCAGCGTACTGATAAAGTGAGTACGACTCTATTATTTATAATGATAAAAATATGACAGCTTTTTAAAATATGATTATCCCTTCATACTGAAGAATAAAGATATTAAAGAAAAAGCCCCAGCAAAAAAAGCCAGGGCATTTTAAATGATTTACAAAAAAAATGACGCTTAATATATAAGCAGTTAAAACCTATACTTTTATAATCTTGAAGTTAATTTAAATCATTCAATAATCAAATCTTTGGCTGGGATACCCTCACCATAAACAGGTTTTAAAGTTTTTTCATAAGCTTGTTGAATAACCCCCTCTTTAGCCAACTTTTCTAAATCCTGGTTTAACCAATCTAGCAATTCTTTATTGCCTTTTTGTACAGCAGGTGCAATTAAATCTTGCTCACCCAGATTGGTAATGCCGACGGTGTAATTTGGATTTTCTTTCGCCCAGGCCAGTACCAATAGATTGTCATGGGCCAAAGCAGCACCACGGCCATCTTTTAGCGCATCAAAGGTTTCGGTATTTTGCTCATATTTTTGCAGCTTAATTTCAGGATGTTGTTTGCTGAAAAAAGAGTCCGCTGTGGTGCCCTTATTCACTAATAGAGTCTGATCCTTTAATTGAGCAATATCCGTTATCGGTTTATTTTTTGGAGACACCACACCTAAGGCAACTTTTAAATAAGGCTTGGCAAAATCCACCACTTGCTTACGTTCAGGGGTCACGGTGAAATTGGCAAAAATAATATCGACTTTATTGGCTTTTAGATATTCGACACGATTGGCCGCTTCAGTCAGAACAAACTGCACTTTATTTTCATCACCCAATAAGTCTTTGGCCACATGCTTGGCAATTTCAACATCAAAGCCCTGATTTTTACCTTGCGCATCCAGATAACCAAACGGCGGCTTGTCGCTAAATACGCCAATACGAACCACACCATTTTTCTTGATCTGTTCAATACTGGAAACCTGAGCTGAACTATCCGCTGATTTTTCTGCCGACTGTGGGGTCTTGTTACATGCGGTGAGACCCAGACTGAATACAGAAGCCAGCAACAGTTTTTGAATATTTGAGAATGTTATTGTCTGCATATCGTTACCTCTATTTTTGACCTTTTCATTTATGTTATTGCTTCGCTAAATCGACATCTAAAAAGATATTAGGATTCACTTTTTCACCGTATATCGGCTTTAAGGTTTGGTCATAAATCTTTTGAACTTCGCCCGTGCTTCGTAGCTGTTTGATTTCATCATTGAGCCAGTGCAGCAATTCGGTATTGCCTTTTTTCACGCCTGCGGCGATAAAATCTTCATTGCCAATCTGTGGAATACCGACCACATAATCCGGATTCTTGGCAGCCCATGCCAAGGCATAGGTACTGTCTTGGGAAATCGCATCCCCCCGACCATCGGTGAGTGCATTAAACGCATCGGTATTTTGTTCAAACTTCAACAAATTCACTTTCGGATAGTTTTTAGTGAAATAGCTGTCCGAGCTTGAACCTTTATTCACAATTAAAGTTTTACCTTCCAGACTTTTTACATCGGTAATGGCTTTGGCTTTAGGTGAAACAATACCTAGTGATGCCTTTAAATAAGGTTGGGAAAAATCCACCACCTGTTGACGTTCGGGTGTCACAGAGAAGCTGGCAAAGACCACATCGACTTTGTCTGACTTTAAAAATTCAACCCGGTTGGCTGCCTCTGTGACGACAAACTGGATTTTATTTTCATCTCCGAGCAAATCTTTGGTCACACGCTTCGCCAAGGCGACATCGAAGCCCTGATTTTTGCCTGCACTGTCCACATAACCAAACGGCGGGTTATCCGCGAACACTCCAACCCGTAGCACATCATTTTTCTTGATCTGCTCCAAGGAGCTGTCTGCTGTACTACTTTTGGTTTCGGATGAAGCCGGTTGATTACACCCTGTTAATATGCCTGCCACCAGCACACAGCTCATGCCAAGACTGACCGTTTTTATTTTCGATGTATTGCCAGATCGTCCGGCCACTAAATGTAATCTCATCACGTCCTCTGATTGCTTTTAATAATTCAAAATATTTAAAAAAGTTTTGGCCCGTTCCGTCTGCGGATGCTGAAAAAAATCCTCAGGGGTGCTTTGCTCAATAATCTGGCCCTTGTCCATAAAAATAATGCGATCTGCCACTTTGCGGGCAAAGCCCATTTCATGCGTAACAATCAGCATGGTCATGCCCTCTTGTGCCAGTTTTAGTACCACATCCAGCACTTCGCGTACCATTTCCGGGTCTAAAGCTGCAGTAATTTCATCCAGTAGAATGACTTTGGGCTGCATCACCAAGGCACGGACAATGGCAATCCGCTGTTTCTGCCCACCTGATAGATTAGATGGATAATCATATTTACGATCCAGTAAGCCCACGCGCTGCAATAACTGATCTGCCAGTTGTTCCACTTCTGCGCGTTGGCGTTTTTGTGCTTTTAGCGGACCCAGCAGAATGTTATCAATCACATTCATATGCTTGAATAATTCATAGTTCTGAAACACCATGCCAATCTGCTGACGTACGCTATCCCAAGGCAAGTCCTGCCCAAGCACGCCCACATCTTTGAGCTGAATTTCTCCCTGCTGAATCGGTTCCAGCCCATTGATACAGCGCAACAAGGTGCTCTTTCCACAACCGGATGGCCCCAAAATCACCACCACTTCACCTTGTTGCACATTCAGATCAATGCCATGCAATACCTGACTTTGCTTATAAAATTTATGTAAATGCCGTATCGATAACAAAGTCATGCGTTTTCCCACACTTTTTCTAAATGCGCTGCTAAAAGCGATAATGGATAACAAATCAGGAAATAAAGAATAAAGATAAAACCGTAGATCCATAACGATGCACTAGGAACCGTTAATAATGAATTTTCAATAATTTGCTGCCCTACCTTCAGCACTTCCACCATACCGATCAATACTGCCAGAGAGCTGGTTTTGATCATGCGAGTAAACAGATTCAGTGCGCCCGGGGTGACTCGTTTTAAGCTTTGCGGGAAAATCACATAAACCAGAATTTGTACATGATTTAGACCTACGGCATAAGCTGTATCACGTTGATGATGATCGATCGAAGTGATAGAAGCACGAACCAGATCCCCCATTTCCGCGGTTCCCCATAAGGTAAAGACAAAAATACAGACCCAAAATGATGACAACTGCCAGTTAAACCATGTCGCCAGACCAAAATAGAACACAAATAACAGCACCAGAATCGGCACAATCCGAATGGTTTCCAGATAGAAACGGCACAGGATCTTGACCAGCAAATTTCTGGAGGTCATGATCACGCCAAAAATGGTGCCGAAAATGGCAGATAAAAATACCGATAAGAAGGCAATTTCAATGGTTTGCAACAAGCCATACAGTAAACGCTCGACATGGCTCGGTTGAAATAAATACTCAAGTCCCATGGCTCACCTTACGACTGCGATATTCCAGATAACTGGTCAGCGCTGAAACGGGTAGCAAAATCATCAGATAAGCCACGATTAACAGAAATAAAGCTTCGGTGGTTTTATAATCCATCCCGATCAGGTCTTTGGTCACAAACAGAAGTTCTACCACTGCTATGGCACTCAAGACCGAGCTTTCTTTAATCAGGAACAAACAGTTTGCGCCAATGGCAGGAATGGACAGCGATAACGCTTGGGGAAATACCACATATTGAAAGACTTGCACGGCGTTTAATCCTACACTTCGGGCCGAATCAATTTGCCCTTGCGCAACGGACTGTAAACCCGCACGGAAAGCTTCTGCCATGTAGCTGCCGCCAAGAAAAGTCAGACCAATCACACCGCAGGTAAATCCATCTAGTTTGATCCCGATCTTGGGCAAGCCGTAGTAGAGAAAAAATAGCTGAATGAGCAAAGGTGTATTGCGGGAAACCTCGATATAGACTTTGACAATTTTATTGAGTATCCGGACCTGATATGTGCTGATGATGCTACAGATCAGCCCAAGCAGAATAGAGAGTACGATACCGATAAAGGAGATTTTTAAGGTCATGAGGGTGGCCGCATAGAACTGCGGCAACACACTCTGTATATACTGCCAATCCAAAGAAAACATCCGAATAAAAAATTGATTCTTTTGATAAATACATTGTTGTTATTTATCTTTGGATGAGTCTAATCTGGTTGAAAATTCACATAAAATATTATTATTTGCTAAGCTTTGCTGAAATTGGAATGATGGGTTTTTAGCTAAGTAAAAAATAAAAAAGTGGCGATATTTCAGATTAAATACCGCCATTCTTAAATAAAAAATCATATTTCAACAAGAAAATGCAGTTAAACTATAAAACTCATTCGGCATGCCACCATTTTACAAAATTTCCGCTTTCATCATATATTTTATGAGCTAATGAATAAGGGCAAAACATTAAAAAGTACCACCCTAAATAGCCATTTTCCTCATCCATCTTATCCATTTCTGCTTTACCAATCCAAACCTCTTTAAGTAAAGCAAGCTGTTCTTCTGGTGTGCCTGCTAAATGCTCGCCATCTCTTGATGGTTCTTCACTATTTAAATTATAAAACAAACATTTATCTCCACTTTTCAATAAGGCTTCTAATGCTTTAAAGAAGGCAGTATCTGGATCATATTCTATTTCTAATTCTGGATAAAATCTAGTTAACTCATCATCACTAGCGTACCAAAGATACTCTAATCCCATATTTTCATGCCATTCCTGAAATATCTTTAAAATTGCACTTATTTGATTCATTGAAATTTCAACTCCAATTTATTTACTTTCATTCCAGCAGGTTTCTGAATATCAATCGTAAAACGTGCCTGCGATTCAGTCTGAGATAAAGAAAAATTTCTTAATACCACGGTGCTGCCATCTGCTTGAGGTACACGAATAATGTATCCAGGCTGACCACTTAATGAAGTTTTTCCTTTAATCGGTTGATACATTGGGTTACCTGTGCTTGGCAACGTTCTTATTCCTGCTATATCTTTAAACGCTGTATAAATATCTTCATTTGAAGCTCCTTTATAAACAGCTGCTCCTGAAGATAAATTTGCATCAGGTTTAAAAACTTTACCATTTATAGGTAGATCTAAATTTTTCAGGTTTGATTCTTTTGCAGCTGCAATAATTGCATTTTTTGTAGTAGACGTCCCAAGATTCTTAACAAGAACTTTTTGATCAACTTTAAGAACATCAACATTTTTACCTGCTTTTAAATCAACTCCAATTGCTAAATCAATTAAAGCAAATGCTCTATCCCCCATAGTTGATGAAGGACTAACTAATGTAATGAGATTATCACCAATATCAATGACACCTTGGACCCCTTCTTTCCTTAACATTTCGGTAATTTCAGAAGGCTTCAACTTAGCTCGTGCTGCTGCTGGCATTTCCGAAATCACTTTAGCAACTTTATATGCTGCCTTACCAGCTGTTGTGAGAACTTTAGCCAAGGCATTATTTTCAACAGTTGTCTCTGCCTTATTCGCAGCGGTAACAACATCATATCCAGCAAAAGCAGCTACCGAACCTGCTACAATTTTACTAGTATCTTTAATACTTTTTCTTTCAGCTTCAGTTAAATCTAATGCAGTTTTTCCTTCAGGAATCATGAGTTCTGCTACAATTTCACCAACACCTGCTCCAATCGCACCCGCCCCACAACTTGAATCCGTTACTGCCGCAGTTGCACATCCTGCTGCCGCATGAGCAATTTTATGAAGTACATATTCAAGTGTACCTGGATCAACTTTTCCAAAACCTGTACCAATTTGACTCGCTAATTCCCCTTGCAATGCTCCAGATAATCCTGCCAATAAGGCTTTTTCAAGATTATCCTGTAAATTTCCACCATTAATTGCCGTCTGAACTAAAGTCGATCCAACAGCATTAGTAAAATTATTCATTAAACGATCAGACAATAACGTACTATCTGGTTTAAGGTTTAAAGCTGTACCTACTTGATTCAACAGCCCAGCAGTGACAACACTAGTCACTAATCCCCTAACTGATTCTTTACTTCCTAAATCTTTTAGTGTTTTTCCAAGATCTCCACCATTATTAATCAAACTAACGCTTGCTTGAGTAGCTAACGTAGCAACAGCAGCCTGTGCACTTGCTCCTAATGATGCAACTCCTGTTGCGGATGTAACAGAAGTGGCAGCGGCAGAACCAGCGCCTGACGTCAACACCGTTACAATAATAACGATAAGTGCAGCCCCAGCTCCTGTTAGTCCTTGTGACTTATAATCCCAATTCTCTTGAGCGAGTTTTACCGCTTCCCAATTCACATCTTTACGAGCAATTAAAGCTTTCAGATATTCATTGCCAGGTTGATTAGAAAGCTTAATCACTTCTGCACGCACATCATTATTTTTGCCAGAAACGACGGGTACTTGTACAGTCAGTCCACCTTTCGCAATAAACGTTGGCGCAACAGGTCCTTTAAAACTTGGAAGTTCTGCGGTCTCCGTAATAGAGCCTTTATCTTGCATTGACTGCCAAACAACACTATTACTTTCTTTTTTTAGGGTTTCCGTGACTGTAGTTGAAGCTCCTTCCAAAGTAATGGTTCCACCCGCTTGAATATTTGCACCCTCTAAGTAATTGAATACAGTACCTTTTAAACGAGTATCAAATCCGGATTTTGTTCCGATATAATTGGCATTTAATACGGCGGGCAGTTCTGATTTCACATTCCGCGTATTCGTGGTATGTGACTTATTTAGTTTGACACCAAGAAATGAACTTTTTTTACTAATGTCTGTGGTGTTCAGTGTTTCATCATTAGCAGTTAAGAAATTCAAATCCCCCCCTGCTTGTATATTGATTTTTCCATCAATCGCGGTCAGTTGGCTTGAATACATATCGATACTGGTACGATTCTGACCCGTCATCGCGGCTGTATTTTTTTCCTGACTTTTGATATTGATATTATTGGCATCAATATCGACGGATAGCCCCCCACTTTGCTCTGAAGTTTGTATCGTAGTAATGGTTTTCTTTTTACCGTACCATTTTCTTTTAGTTTCAGATTTCTGAGATTTATTAAAACTATTGTTAATAGCAACATCAAAAATTATGTTTTTATAAGCTTCGATATTAACATCACCATCTGATGTAATTGATACACCTTGCAAAATTAAATTATCTGTCGCCTGCTTACCTGTAGCCTTTATAGAAACTCCTTTAGCTCCATTAATACTTGTCGCACTTACAGGACTGAACCAACGGTAATCATTCCCTGAAGGACTGCCTTGTTCGTATGAATCCTGATTCGCATCAATAATTATACTGCCTTTTATAATTCCTTTTTTAACACTATTTTCAATAGAATTATTATAGTTTCCTTGAATATTATATCCCTCTCCATCTAAAGTTCCTGCTGCTTCCAGATTAACCTTTCCAGATTTTGCATCAATTGATGAACCACTTATACTCAAACCTTTATTTGATACAAACTGAATATTGCCTTTGTCGCTGATAACTTTTGCACCAGTATGCACTTCACCATTAACATAACCTACGTTAAATAACTTTAACATTTCCGAATAATAATCTTGTTCTTCTTTGATTTGATTAGCTTTTGAAACATAATTCGGAAATTTTTTAGTAGATACATTTATAATTTTTTGTATTTCATTCCAAACAGCATCACCTCCGGCCACTAATTCTCCAGATTCAATTCTTTTACTTAAAGTAGTAAATTCCTGTGTTACAAATGCCATAGCATTCTTATACTCATCTGATTCTTGTAATACTTTTTCTTCATTACTTAAATTTTTTATTTTTTCTTTGTATACATCAGTATGCTGATTAATAATGGTATTCCGAACTCCATCAACAATTAAATCACCACCTGTCGATACAACCGAAATATCTTTAGCCGCGTTTAATTGCGAACCTCGTAACTCAACCTTATTTCCTTGTAAATTGATTCCACCATTTGCTGTATTTAAAGAGACAACTTTTTCAGAACCATTGCCAGCAGTGCCACCATATCCATTTAAAATTAAGGCCCCACTTTTAGAAACTAAATCAATATCTCCAACAGCTGATAATTTGTGTTTTGTTGGATCAATCGTGAGATCACGGCCCGTTTGGATACTCAAGTCACCATTTAGGCTATTCAGTTTTGTATCATTTTTTATTAAGTCACTGCCTGTGGCGTTATAGTTCATTCCTGTTTGACCAAGAATAAAACCACCAGCTTCCATTAATACAGCACCACCTGTAATATTGGCATTTTGTAGAACTTGATTACCTATCGCTGTTACAGAAGTTACCCCCTTAGAAGTCAAGTTAGTGACTTTATTTGGAATCCAAACGGTTGCGGGCGTGTACTCTGCATTAATGTAAACTGTACGCCCAGAGTTCACTGCTAAGTGTTGATCTGAAGTAGCTGTTACACCTTGCAAGGTAAGTAAGTCTTTTGCATGAAGCTCTGTATTACCTTTGGAAGTCAAGACACTATCTTTTATTGTGGTCATACCAGCTTTACTACTGACCAAAAGCTTGCCAGTTGTAGCATTTAATTGTGTATCTGCAATTTGGATATTGGATTTATTATTATCTATTGAAATGGCTTGTCCATTTAAAACACTGCTTACGACGCCATTGCTTAAAGTATCATTTTTTAGAGTGACATCTACATTCTTGTCGAGAGTAATACCATTTTGGCTGGTAAGCTGAATCTCACCTTGTTGAGCAGTTAAGTTAGTGGCATTTATCTTAACGTTACCCTCACCAATTGAACCGATGGTAACACCTTTCTGACCACCAATTACGCTTTTATCTGTGGTTAAAGTATCTTTTCCAGCTACAGGTGTCGCAGTTTTTTGTAAAGAGTTAAGCTCAACATTGTTATTTGCAAGTATTGCAATCTTTCCACCCGTTGTGGCTTTGAGGCTATTCGCAGTAATATTTCCATTTAAGGCATTAATATTAATATCCCCAGTATTGCCCCAAATTCGGCTTCCTTGATCTAAGAGGATATCTCCTCCATCACTGACAATATCAACACCATACGCCCCAGAACCCGTCATATAAATATTCTTGGTGGTGATGTTCTTTCCGGAAAGTTTGAGTCCACCACCGCCAGACAACTTAGAGTTTTGGTCTTTACCTTCTAACGTCAACTGATTGCCAGCACCTAACTGGATCTTGCCACTGGTATAAGGGAATTCTTGATTCGTCGTACTAAAGTTCAGATTGTTACCTGCATAGGCATTAATACTGTTCACTTGTGCTTGTGTACTATTTGCTTTCTTAAGAAAGTTAAGATTATTTATGGTCGCGTCTTTATCCGAATAGATGGTTAGTCCCTTAGCGGCATAAACAGAACCGCCTTGGACATTAATATCATTGCCAACTTTATCTTTTGAGGTCGATTGTAAATAGATATCACCCGTGGAAGCATGTAGTCGGGTATCCGTAAGTTTTAAGTTTGCGTTTCCACTAAGCGTTAAATCTTTTGCAGCAACAAAACCAGCTTTATTTGAAACAAGGCTATTATTGGCTTGAATCACCGCGGAACCTCGGTTGCTTCGAAGCTCCGTATCTGCGCCTAAATTGATATTTTCAGCATCGATATACAAATCACCCAAAGTTCCTAAATTAGCAACTTTTGTTCCAGCTGCTAAATTGAGATTGCCTTTAGCACTCAGAATTAAAGGTGAGGACGCAATACCCTCATAGTTCAAAGTGATATCTTTGGCATTAACATTGATATTATTGCCAGCATCGATATTTAAAAACCCATAACCGTTGATACTACCAGAGGAATTAATATCACCTGCCGTACCCGTACCTCTGGTACTGATACTTACTAGGCTTTGGGTTTTACTGGTCGAACTGATCGTGCCTTTATGCTCAATTTTACCATTGCTGTTGAGTACCACATTGTTTTGAGCTTGGATCACCCCAGCATTATTTACGCCCACACCAGCCTCATTGGCATAGAGATAAATACTATTGGCATAAAGCCCCCCCAATTGTGCAATATCAATTGCAACCGTCGGTTTCGTCCCCGCCCCAGTGGTAGCAGTAAATTCACCCGTATCTGCTGCAACAATATTAGCACCAGTTACGGCGGTAATAGTCGTAGCATTGACTGGTGCATTAATCGCAATAGAACGCCCCAAGAGCTCTAATGCAACAGGATTATTCGCATTGCCTCCTAAGCCTCGGTTATTAGCATCAGGATTAATTGTGATCGCACCTTGCTTTACCGTATGCTGCTTGATTGAACCATCGCTGTTATAGCCCAGTACCCCTGTAGAGAGCGTGACTTGATTGGCATTGATAAATCCACCACCATTGACAGTAATTCCTGTTGGGTTGGCAATCACCACATTTGCTCTTGACCCTAAGACTTCAAGATTACCCTGTAATAAACTCGGGTTGGTTGAAACCACCTCATTGACAATCGTCGTAGCTGCCCCTTTTGCTAAATTCGGGTTCGCTGCAATGGAGGTTTTGGTAATTTGACTGGTAGCTGCGCCACGTGAGTTGTTCAGAATTACCCCATTTTGATTGACATCAAACTGAGTATAACTATTACGTGACACACCTGATGCAGACGGCGCCGTAATCCAGACATTGGCTGCATTACCTTCCTTGAGTACAGTCGCTTTATGTGCTGCTGCAGCATTATTATTCACCACTACATTGGCATAAATCGGACTAAACGCCATCAAACCAGAAAGCGCCAACACCAATTGTTTTAATGTTCGTTGTCCAGTTGTAGCAATGCTTGAGTTTGTTGTCTCGGTATCGATTGAAGCTTTTATGCGTGGAGAGATATCCCCCTGATGCGATTTTGCCAATTCAGATACTGCGACATAAGTCCCAAGTTTAGCGTTAAATTTTGTGCGATAAAATTGCTTATTCATCTTTATGCCTATATTTCTATGAATAGATTTGCTTAATAGTTAAATGAGAGATTAAAACCTGTGATGACGTCTTTCTGGATATGTCGTGGTGCCACCAGTCCACGACCTACGAAAAACTCACCATTGATATGTTTGAATTGAGTTCTTAGCCCCACCACGCTGCCTAACAGGTAACGGTCGGAGTAATATTGAGTGCCTTCTCCTGTCACAAGTCCTTGATCCAGCCCTGCGTAGAATGAGAAATTCGGAATAGGATTGAGCCAATGCACGGTCTGTTGTACATAATGTCCATTACTGCCCACGATGCTTTGCTCTGGTCGATAACCGCGAATGCTGTAGCGTCCACCAATATTAAAAGTTTCCTGACTGACCACTTTCTGCGGACTCCACTGTCCTTGCCAGTTCAACTGATACATAAAGTTATTTTTAGCGGTCTGCCATGGCATTGCATATTGAACAGCAGCATTCCAGATCCCAGCGCGAGAATCACCTTCACCGGTAATATCTTCAGCCGTTTGGCTGGCACCTAAGATACTTGTACCTTTTCGATAGCTGAATTGAGCATTAATGGTTTGCTGCCCAAGGCGTAGCTGGTATTTACTGCCAAGTTCCCAGCCTGCAGTGCGTTTGCGTTGTACTTCAATTTCTACATCTTCAATAAAACTAGATGCCGATTTTCGGTACAGTTGGGCATAACCTGAAAGACGGTAAGATTTACTGCGACTAAGTTCGCGCTGTGCTTGAAGGTTAAAATCTTTGTTAATTGTTTTATAATCAAACCACTGATCGAAGCCTTCCAGTTCTTGGGTATTGGTATATTGACTGGCATTGATATTAAACAGCCAGTTCTGATATGGGACTTCGTAGGAAACAAAGACATTATTAAAATCGGTATGGTCGACATTCCAGTCATTGATTGACTTGGTATAGTAGACAAACAGACTATCTGCAGCATTGAATGGATTCTCTAAAGCATAGCTGGTATAGCCTTGATATTTTCCAGAGCTTTTACTGCCCGCATCATTCAACCCTAGAGTAAAAAAATTCTTTTCGTGAATCTCCCATATAATTTCGACATCGCTATAACCCGCGTCTTCACTACTTTTTTGACTCGGTAGAAGATTAAAATTGGCCTGCATACCTTGTAAACGAGCAAAGGTTTCTAGGATTTGTTCGAGTTTACGAATATTGAGAATATCGCCAGCTTTCATTGGCAAAGAATAATTTAACGATTTATTTTGACTGTTTTTAAGCTGGATTTCCCCGATTAACCCTGGAATCAAGGTTAATCGTAAATGCCCTGTCGCCAGATCTTGCTCAGGTACAATGACTTGAGTCGATACATAGCCCAACTGTACCAGTTGCTCATTAATATAATTAACGACTCCAGCCAAGCCCTTTTCACCAATACAGCGCCCTAAAACTTTATTATCTGAATACTTGAGCTCTTTAAAGATGTGATTAAAATCCGATGTTTTTATACTGGGGTGTGTAGTTGGGGCATCAACTTCTAAAGTCGTGATGCCAAAACAAATCGGCTCTTTCTGCAACCAGGGATATGTCGATTGAAGACTGGTTTGTTGTAACTGAATAAAAGGTGTAACAGATTGCGTTAACTGATCAATCTGTTGTTTCTGCGCAAGATAATCTCGGGTCTGCTGTTTACTCACCTGATCTTCGGCATGGCTAAAGCCTGAAGATAAAATCAGAGGAATCAATAAATAATTTTTATACATTTTTTACAGTAGTTATACAATAGTACAGACAAGGCTGTATTGTATAAAAAACAATATTATTTTCAACAAAAATAATAACTGCTTTAAGTTTTTTTTATCAATTGTTAAATAAGTCTCTAAATTATTTAGTAAAAAAATTATGAGAAAATTAGGTTTTGACTGGTTAAATCTTTTCGAACTCGTTCCCTCCTAAAGGCTTTCAGTTAAATTACCTCCATCTAAAGAAATGAGAAGAATTAGGCCTATATTCTTGTTTTCAAACTAGTCGATCCTGTCACGATCTATTACAATCACTTCTTTTTTGTTCAGCGCATCTTATTTTGAGTAACTCTTCCCCCCAATTAAAACGTGGACTAAAAAACCGTCATATCCACCTGATCGCTATGGGCGGTGCGGTGGGTACAGGTCTGTTTTTAGGTTCTGCTCAAGTGATCCAGTCTGCTGGCCCTTCGATTATTTTGGGCTATGCCATCGTTGGCCTGATCGCATTTCTGATCATGCGTCAAATGGGTGAAATGATTGTAGAAGAACCTGTCGCAGGCTCTTTTAGTTATTTTTCACAAAAATATTGGGGAAGATTTGCTGGTTTCTTATCGGGCTGGAATTATTGGGTCGTCTATATTCTGGTGGCAATGACTGAGCTGACAGCCATTGCCAAATATGTCCATTATTGGTGGCCACATATTCCAGCCTGGATCTCGACCTTATTTTTCTTCATTGTGGTGACCTGCTTAAACCTTGGCAATGTGAAGTTTTACGGCGAATCTGAATTCTGGTTAGCGATTATCAAAGTCGTTGCTGTCATTTCCATGATTGTGTTCGGTTTGTACTTATTGCTAACTGCAGGTGCTGATTCGACGGCCAGTTTCACCAACTTATGGCAACACGGCGGATTTTTCCCGCATGGTTTCTCCGGTTTGTTTTATATGCTGGCCTTTTTAATGTTTGCGTTTGGTGGCATTGAACTGATCGGTATGACCGCAGCTGAAGCAGAAAATCCTGAAAAAAGTATTCCGCAAGCCATCAATCAGGTGATCTTCCGGATTTTGCTTTTCTATGTCGCTTCACTTGCCATCATCATGTCCCTCATTCCATGGAATCAACTGGATTTGGGTGGTCTGGATAAAAGTCCTTTCGTGATGATTTTCAGCCAGCTCGGGATTAATTGGGCAGCGCATTTACTTAATTTTATTATTTTAACCGCCGCGCTTTCAGTCTATAACAGTGGCATGTATGCCAATAGCCGTATGTTATATGGCTTGGCTGTTCAAGGTAATGCTCCCAAAGTGTTTGCAAAAGTCAGCCCACAAGGTGTGCCGATGCCTGCGGTGATCTTTTCTTCTGTGCTGATTTTTGGCTGTGTATTACTGAATTATTTTGTGCCAGAACAAGCCTTAAGCCACTTAATGTATATGGCGGTTGCGGCGCTGGTCCTAAACTGGGCCATTATTAGCTTTACCCATTTAAAATTTAAACGTGCCATTCAGGAACAAGGCAAAACCGTCAAATTCCCGGCCCTATTCTCACCCCTGAGTAATTATCTGATTTTGGCATTTATCGTGATGATCTTATACATCATGTGGACGCAAGGCTTTAAGGAATCGGTGATTTTAATTCCGGTCTGGATCATGTTTATGTTTGGATTATTTAAATTCTTGAAATGGAATAAATCACTCTAATATCTACCTCACAATACGCATCTACGGTAATCTTTAAAAATAGACTGTAGATGCGTTATGTCTTATCAAAAATATATAAAAACAAGATGGGTCTGATTTGTTATCAGGTTAATCCATTTGCTACTATAGCCCTATCCTATTCATTGTCCGACCTAATGTCTGAACCGCAACTTTCTCTAAGCGATTATCTAGCAACCGTACAGGAAATCATTCGCCTGACCTTTGACGAGCCAGTCTGGGTGAAAGCCGAGATTCGCAATCTCAGTATCAAAGGTGGACATTATTACCTTGAACTGGCTGAAAAAGAACAGGACACCGACAAAGTTATTGCCAGCTGTAAAGCCACGATCTGGAAATTTACTGCCGTAAAAATCGTGCTGAAGTTCGAGCGTGAAAGTGGTATTGAGCTATCCAGAGATTTGAATGTACTGATTAAAATTAAAGCTCGCTTCGATCCGCAATACGGCTTCTCTGTCAATATTGAAGATATCGACTCAAGTTTTACCCTCGGTGATATTGCCAAACGTTATCAGCAAATCCTGGCCAGACTCAGCAGTGAAGGTTTACTTGCTCTGAATAAAGCGCTTCCTACACCGTTTGATATTGAGCATGTATTGGTGATTGCACCTGAAAATGCAGCCGGCTTAGGTGACTTCAAGAAAGATGCCGACGCATTACAGCAAGCAGGTGTCTGCACTTTTGTCTATCACACCGCGACTTTTCAGGGAAATACAGCAGCCAATAGCATTATGGAATCCCTAGGCACAGGACTCCGTCAATGGGCAGCAGATTACACCATTCCGCCCGACCTGATCGTGATCATTCGAGGTGGCGGTGCAGTTAACGATCTGGCCTATTTAAATGACTATGATCTGGCCGCCCTGCTATGTAAACGCAAAGTACCGATTTGGGTCGGGATTGGACATGAAAAAGATCGAACCATTTTAGATGAAATTGCGCATCGTTCCTTCGATACGCCAAGTAAGGTGATTGCCGGGATCCGCAATTTGATCTCGGAACGTTCTGTAGAGGTGATGGAAAATTTTCAAAGCATCAAATTGCTTACCCAACATCAAATTACGGCTTATCAAAGCCAGAATGAGCAGTTGATTCATCGTATCAGGTCACAGGCTGAGAACCAGATCAGCACCAGCCATATGCAGCTTCAGGTTGCCAGATCAACGCTACAATATTTTGCCAAGCAGCAACTCAAAACAGCCTCGACTCAAATCGAAACCTTGATGCGGGAAACTTTATTGCAAAACCCGAGAAACGTACTCGCCAAGGGTTATGGCATTGTCCGTAGTGAAAACAAGGCGATTCGCTCTATCCATCAAGCGAGTTCATCCCTATCAATTGAAATGCAGGATGGCTATATCCATGCCCAGCTTACCGAGGTGATTGATCATGACGAAGAAAGAACTAAGCTTTAAAGACGGTTATGCATTATTAAAAAACAATGCCGAACTACTGGAAGCGCAGGAACAACCGGATATTGATAATTTAATGAAAATCGTCGAAGAATCAATGACGGCTTATAAAGCCTGTAAATCCAGAGTTGATGCAGTGCAACAGGCCTTGAATGAAACCTTTAAGGACAGTGAGTCATAGAGAACCCAAAAGCCACTTGCTGTGATTAATAATCAGCTTTGACTCATGCCCTATTTTCTTATGTAACAGTCAATTCAAGACTTAAATTAATAACCATAGGTGAATGGCAAATGGCCCGACCAATACCATCAGGATACCCGCAATCACCATGGTTAAACTGGCAATCACCCCTTCCTCACTATTACGTTGCTGCGCCCGAGCTGTACCAAAACCATGAGCTGCATTACCGAATGCGGCACCATTGGCTACCGCTGAACGGATTTTGGTGAATGCTAAAATGGCATCACCACAAATCATCCCGACCAAGCCGGTAATTACGGTAAATAGCGACACCAGTGCAGCCGAACCATGAATATCTTCAGCGAGAATCATCGCAAAAGGTGTTGAAATTGAACGGGCCATCAAACTGTTGGTGACTTCGGGACTGAAATGAAACAGTTGCGCCATCTCATAAGCCGACATTACCCCAACACTCATGCCGACAATGATCGCGATGGATAACACCCCCAGGTTTTTACGGATAGTATCGCGATAACGGTAAATAGGCACAGCAAAGGCAACTGTTGCGGGTCCAAGCAAATTCACGATCCATTGCGTATCTTGGGCATAAGTCTGATAGGAAATACCAAAAATCGCCATCAATACAATCGTGAGCACCGGCACACTAATCGCGGGAGAAAACCACAATTTAGGATGTTTCTGATAGAGACGTTTTGCAACCACATAGGCGACCAAGGTCCAGATCAGACAGAGGATTGACCAGATATTCATGTGAAATGCCTTTAGATATGCTTATGCTGGAAAGGTTTACGTGTTTGCAGATAGCTTTTGAGGCGATTGTAATAATGAATGGTGAGACAGGTGCTCAACATCACCAGAATTGTGCCTAAGGCAATACTCAGGACAATCTGCCAGCCTTCAGTCATAAATAAGGTTTTGTACTGGACTACGGCAACAACCACAGGCACAAAAAACAGCAATAACTCGCCTAAAACCACCGTAGCCCCCATGACCACCTGCTCGATTTTAATCAGTTTTAGAAACAGACAGATCAGCAATAACAACATGCCTAAAATCCCTGCGGAGATCGGGACACCGATTTGTTGATGCAGAATATAGCCTGCGCCCCAAAAAGCCGCCAGAATTAAAATCTGTTTGAGCAATGCGAACAAGCTTTTGGGAGAGAACGTTGCAGAAGTGGATTCAGTACTCATGACAAGCAAATAAATTGGTGAATTACCTCATTATGCTAGCCCAGTACTACTCGGAAAATATGAATTATTCATGTTAATATTATGCCTAAATGGAATAATATTACATTCATTATGCTTTCCTTCAAATCACTACAATGCTTTGTCACGCTGGTCAAAACCAAAAGTTTTACCCGTACCGCTGAACAGCTTTATCTGACCCAACCGACCATCAGTAAAATCTTGCAGCAGTTGGAAGAACAACTGCAGGTACAGCTTTTGGTCAAACCTGAACATGGCAGAAAAAGACAGGTTGAACTGACGGAAATTGGCCAGCGCATCTATCAGCATGCACTCGAACTTCTTCAAGCAGAACAAAATATTTTTCTGGAAATCGAAAATTATCAGCAACTAAAAACAGGCACTTTAAAGTTGGGTGTACCCCCTTTAGGCTCGCAACTGCTGACTACCGCCCTGTTTGATTATCATCAACAATGGCCAGAGATCGAGCTTGCCTTTCTTGAGGTCGGTTCCAAAGGAATTGAACAGGCGTTATTAAATAATGAACTGGACGTAGGCGTGTTGCTGCACCCTTTTGACCAGCAGATTTTTAATAGCATTGAATTATGTAACTATCCTTTGATGGTGTTATTACGGCGTGATGCGACCTGGGCAACACGCAAGAAAATACACTTGGAAGAATTACAACATCAGTCCTTTTTGATGTTTCCTGAAAACTTCTCGCTGAATCGTATTATTCTGGATGCCTGTGAACAGCATGGTTTCTACCCAAGCATTGCCTGCCGAACCAGTCAATGGAACCTGCTGGCAGATATGGTGCTGCAACGTATGGGCATTGCCCTGTTACCGCAATATTATACCGACATGCTCGATCCCGATTTGTTTGCCGCCATTCCACTTGAAAAGCCAAATATTCAGTGGCATCTGGCTATGGCATGGAAAAAGAATCTGCCTGTCTCTCCGGCAGTACAGGCCTGGCTGCATGTGATTGATCAACACTTTCAGATCATGCCATCAAAATCTGATTAATCAGGCTTCAGTCTTGTTTATTCAAAAACGGTTAAAGTTTTGCCACAAAAAAACCACTCAATCCTGCGCTGGCTCACCTACACTGAATTCATCAATTCAGCATATGGCCAATAAAAATGAAGGATTCAGATTACATTCCGCCGCAAGTCTGGCAATGGACTGGAGAAAAGACCGATCTAAACCAGCCCACCTCAGGGAGTCGCTATGAGCACAAGCTTCCGGTCGGAAAGCACCCATTACAGTTATATTCACTTGCCACTCCGAACGGACAAAAAGTCACGATTCTATTGGAAGAATTACTCGCGCTTGGACATGTCGGGGCTGAATACGACGCATGGTTAATCAAAATTGGTGAAGGTCAGCAATTCGGTAGCGGCTTCGTTGAAATTAACCCGAACTCTAAGATTCCCGCCTTGGTGGATCATAGTCAAAATCCACCACTGAGGGTATTTGAATCAGGTTCAATCCTGCTCTATCTGGCGGAAAAATTTAAAGCCTTTATTCCCACTGACATTGCTGCACGCACCGAATGTTTAAACTGGTTATTCTGGCAAATGGGCAGCGCACCGTATATTGGTGGTGGTTTAGGACATTTTTATGCCTATGCGCCCGTAAAAATTGAATATGCGATTAACCGTTTTGCGATGGAGACTAAACGTTTACTGGATGTATTAGACCAACATTTAGCAAAGCACGAATACCTCGCAGGTCAGGAATATAGCATTGCCGATATTGCAGCTTTTCCGTGGTATGGCAGCGTTATCAAAGGTTGGGTTTATAATGCGGATGAGTTTTTAAGCGTCGATCAGTATAAACATGTGCAACGTTGGGCCGACGCCATTCTCGCGCGTCCTGCGGTACAACGTGGTCGTATGGTGAATCGTACTTTTGGCGATTTAGCCAGTCAACTGCATGAGCGGCATGATGCCAGTGACTTTGAGACCAAAACCCAAGATAAGTTGCAATGAAAGTAAAAAAACCTCTTGGCTTAGACAAGAGGTTTTTCTGAATCTTTAAATAGTCGATCTCATTCAAACTGAATATGAAAAAACAACTCTATTTTCAATAAACTAAAAATATTTAAGCAACGGAATATGCTTATTACGATGTTTAAAGGAAGAGAATTTCAGCATCGCCGGATATAAAACAATGCTTAAAATCACAGCAATCCCCCACACTGTCGCCATGTGATCTACGCCATAATAATCGCCATAATTATGTCCCCAAATACCTACAGCAATGACATATAAGGCTTTAAGCACAAATAAATGCACGATGTAGAAAAACATTGGTACAGAGCCAAAGATGATTAAAGGCTTGACCCAGTTTTTGGTTTCAATCTTCTGTAATAAGACCAGAATAATAAGCCCGATACCCACATTCCATAAAATGAAAAATAATGAAGGTGGATATTTGGTCAGGTTCAGGAAACTCATCAATGTTTCACTCCACGTTGGCATCATTTCCCAAGCTTGGTCACCATAAATGTTAAGCCCCCTTAACACGAAAAATAAAGCAATGCCCATCAACCCAAAAGTGAAGAGCATACGATTCTTTTGCTGAGTCGTCTTCGGTTTGCCAAAAACAACATGGCCAAGACAATAACCTAAAGTAATCACGCCAATCCAGGGCAACACGGGATACGATGTTCTGACCCGTAGTACCTCTCCAAAGTTGATCCAGCCCCGTTCATGTAAGACCAACCATATCGCATTCATCACTGAACTCTGTGCGAATGAAATATGGTCCATTAAATTATGCCCAAAAATGATCAGCAAACTGATGCCCCACAGCAGTTTTTGTGGCAAGCCAATGAGTAATGCCAAGGCAATCATACTAAAACCAATCGCCCAAATGACTTGTAAATAAATCACATCGGGCGGGAATTTACCTGTCCACGCGAAATTGACAATTAGTAGTTCAAGTCCAATTAAAAATAAACCGCGTTTCAACAAAAATTCGCGCGTCATCGCAATACTATTGTTCTTGGCCTGATAGAGATAAGCAGATAAACCGGTCAACACTACAAAAACGGGTGCACAAAGATGGGCTAAAACTCGGCTAAAAAACAGTGATCCTTCTGTTTCAGAAATCACCATCGGATCTGGGACTTGATGATGCAGGTAAAAGGTTTCCCGTACATGATCAACCATCATGATTAGAATCACTAACCCTCTTAGTGCATCAATTGCTTGTAAACGTTGAGATAAATCAGACATAAAATCATAAATAAATTAAAGTTATGTTATATCATAACAATAATTGATGATTGAATGAAATAACGGCTGGCAAATGAAAGATAAAATTCATTGAATTAACACAACAACTCGCTGTGATTTTCGATGCATTGATTAATGTAATCTAGAGGTAATGACACATAAAAAAGGTAGATCATTGTGCCCAATAATCTACCTTATATATTTTAATGGATAGGAAGCAAAGCCTAGGCAGCCTGCACCTCAACCACTTCACGGCGTTTTAATAGCGCATAAATTACACCGGTAATACCGCTGCCAATTGCAATGGCTGCCAGATAGAGCCAGGCATGACTAATCGCATTCGGAATCAGTAATACAAAAATGCCGCCATGTGGTGTCACCAATTCACAATGGAATAATGCCACCAAGGCACCTGTGACTGCTCCACCTGCAATACAGGCTGGAATGACCCGAATCGGATCTTTGGCTGCAAAGGGAATCGCCCCTTCGGAAATAAAGCACAGGCCCAACACAAATGCAGCCTTACCCGCATCTCGCTCACTCTGATTAAACTTTTGCTTTGCCAACAGGGTTGCAATCGCCATCCCAATCGCAGGCACCATTCCTCCGGCCATGGTCGCAGCCATTGGCATATAGGTATTGGTGGTCAACAAACCCACGGTAAAGGCATAGGCGGCTTTATTAATCGGCCCGCCTAAATCAATACACATCATCGAAGCCAGCACAATCCCCATCAGCACGGCGTTGGTGGTGCCCATATTGTTGAGAAAGTCCTTCATCATCTCAAAAATTTGCGCAACCGGATGCCCCACCACATAAAACATGATCAGACCGACCGATAATGTTCCCAATAAGGGCACAATTAAAATCGGCTTTAAGGCTTCCAGACTGGTTGGAAGCTTGATTTTTTTGGCCAGAAATAAGGCAATATAGCCTGCCAAAAAGCCAGCGACGATCCCCCCTAAAAAGCCCGCATTTAATTGCGTTGCGATGAGGCCACCGACCAGACCTGGCGCCAGACCCGGACGATCTGCAATCGAATAAGCAATATATCCGGCAAGCATCGGCACCATCAGGCTAAAAGCAGCCGCACCAATCTGCTTTAATACAGCAGCCAGACTTCCCGCCTGCTCTGCGGCATTCAGTCCAAAACAGAGGGATAGCGCGATAAGCAAACCGCCCGCTACCACCATCGGCAACATAAAGGATACGCCAGTTAACAGGTGTTTATAGACACCTGTTTTTTCCTTATTGGCCTCCTGACTGGTCTTTTGGCTGTTTTGTTTAGAGGATTCTAAAAGCTTGGCTTCCGTGATTGCTTCCGCAAATGCCTTATCGGTTTGCTTCAATGCAAAGCCTGTACCACAACGATACACACGTTTGCCGACAAAGCGGTCGGTATTGACTTCAATATCGGTAGCAAGAATCACAATATCCGCAGCAGCAATGGCTTCATCCGTTAGGATATTTTTAGCACCAACCGAACCTTGTGTTTCGACCTGAATGCGATAACCCAATTTAGCTGCACCCTGTTGTAATGCTTCTGCCGCCATAAAGGTATGTGCCACACCTGTTGGACAAGCCGTCACTGCAACAAAATTCTGTGCCTGAGGCTGAGCATTTGGCTGTGTTGCCAATTGCGCAACTGTCGTGGTCTTGCTTAAAGCATCCTGCAAAGACTGCTCGGCATTATCCATCGCTTGCTGCAATGAAATGGTGGCAACCGCATAATCATTAAAAGCCTCAAGTTGTGAGGGTGCTTGGCCAATAAAAACAGCCGTATCAAAATCTTGTTCAGGAAGTTGATCCTGCACAGCAATGATCGCGCTGTCATAGCCTTGCTGCTGCGCAAGCTGAGACAGTTTTTTTGCCAGAATCAACGCATTGACATACTGTTGCGAATTGATCACAAATAAAACAGATTTAATTGTTTGCATCAGACTTATCCAAAGTGTTGATTATGGTTTGTTGTTTTAGCGCTTCCAGTCGCTGAGCTTCAGGCACACGAAAGCCGACTTGCGTCACTGCATGACTGGCAATGGCGGTAGCCGTTTTGAGGGTTTGCTCAGCTGTCATGTTACTTACCAAGCCATGCACCATGCCTGCCAGTAATGAATCACCTGCACCGACGGTACTTTTTACAGTGACTTGAGGCGGACTGGCATGCAAGGCCAGTGCCGGATTGATCCAGTTGACACCGGCTTCTCCCATCGAAATGACAATATGTTCAATCTGACAATTTAAGCGCTGGAACAAGGCAAGCTGTTGGGAAAAATTTTCAACCACCTCACCAAAACTTTCCTGTAATTCATCGGTATTGGGTTTGATCATCCACGGATTCATTTCAATCGCAGCCACCAAGGCCTGCCCGCTGCTATCAATCGCAACATGCTTGTGCTGTTTATGTAAGATCGAGATCAGGTACTTGAAATCATCTATGCTAAAACCCTGAGCCAGACTGCCAGCAATCACCACATAATCGACGTGTTGCGAACAGTCCTGAATACGCGCAAATAAGGCCTGTTTATCATGCTCAGACACCCGAAAACCCTTGGCATTAATATCGGTCATTCGTCCAGACTGTTCAGCAATCTTGATATTCTGGCGGGTTTCACCATCTACATAGATGAATTGGTTATCAAACTGCATCGCCTGAAAATGCTGGTCAAACAAAGCCCGATTTTGTTTCCCCAAAAAGCCCGACACAATCAGCTCATGTCCAAGATCATGCAATACCTGTGCAACATTGAGTCCCTTACCTGCAGCATGGGATTGTACCTGTTGCTGGCGATTGACCTCACCCACTCGCAATTCATCCAGTTCAAGTGTGACATCAATCGCAGGATTTAAAGTAATGGTTAATATTTTAGCCATGCGTCAACTCCACCAAATCACGGACTGCTGTGGCACTTTCACACTGTAAAGCGCGTTGAGCAAGCTGCTGGCAATCTGCATAATTCAAGGTCCGAATTTGTGCTTTGACCAAAGGAATGCTGGATGAAGACATACTCAGTTCATCCACTCCCAAGCCCAATAAAACCGGGACAGCCTTCGGATCGGCTGCCAGTTCACCACACACTCCGACCCACTTCTGGTGGGCATGTGCTGCCCGGACAGCTTGATCAATCAATAATAAAATACTTGGGTGTAATCCATCGGCTTCGGCAGACAATACCGGATGTCCACGGTCAATCGCCAAGGTATATTGGGTTAAATCATTGGTACCGATACTAAAGAAATCCACTTCTTTGGCCAGTAATGGTGCGAGCAAGGCAGCTGAAGGGACTTCAATCATGATTCCCACTTGCAGGTTTTCACATGGATATTCTGCCAGCACCTCATCCAGAATATGTCGGGCTGCACGCCATTCTTCGATTCGCCCCACCATCGGGAACATAATCCGTAAAGGACGTCCATCTGCTGCTTTGACCAAGGCTATGAGCTGCTGTCGTAAGAGTTGCGGCTTTCTCAAGGTCAGGCGGATTCCGCGTAAACCGAGAAACGGATTTTCTTCGGTAGCAATCGGCAAATAAGGTAACGGCTTATCACCACCGACATCCAGTGTCCGTACCACCAGTGGACGTCCTGCAAGGGTATCCAGCACATGACGATATTCTTTTTCCTGCGTGATTTCATTGGGCGCCTGACGATGTGCCATAAACACCAGCTCGGTCCGCAATAAACCAATCGCCTCCGCACCATGATCAACTGCCTTTGCGGTATCCAGAATCTTGCCAATATTGGCTGCAATCTCAACCTGATGCTGATCCACTGTCATGGCTGCTTCCTGACAATGGCGTTCCGCTTGCTGACGTCGCTGTTTTTGCTGCTCACGCTCACGAATCGCCTGCTCAATCTGCTCAGCTGCTGGATCAATATCAATTGCGCCCGTATCCCCGTTAATCAGCACGGTGGTTTGTGTCTCAATCTTTAGAATCTGCTCACCCGCACCGACCACGGCGGGAATCCCCAATGCACGTGCCACAATCGCACTATGTGCCGATGCACCACCAACCGCTGTTAAAATTCCTGCTACGCGGTCTTTGTCTAAACGCGCCACATCCCCAGGCCCAAGATCATGCATGACCAGAATATAAGCTTGTTCGGGTTCAAGCGGCATCACCTCATCACACAGCACACTTAAAACCTTATCGCCAATATCGCGTAAATCCGCTGCGCGCTCTGCCAGCAGTGGATCATTCAATGCTGCCTGCGTTTGTGCTGCCTGTTCAATATAGTCATGCCATGCTGCAGCTGCTGTTAAATTCTGATTTAAACCCTGATGCACCTGCTGAATCAGGTCGGGGTCGTCCAGCATTTCCAGATGAGCCTGAAAGATTTGTTTAATCTCGTCAATCTCGGTTTTCAGGATGAGCTGGTGAATCGTATTTTTTACGCTATACAGTGCGATTTCCAGCTTTTCTTTTTCTGCTTTAAGGTTGCGCCCAAAACGTTCATATTGAAATTTTTTCGGTTTGATCACATGAGCTGGGCCAAAAGCAAGCCCTGAAGATGCAGCTGTTCCCTGAGCAGGTAAATCAGTATCAATAATTTCTTCCCACGCAGTTTCTGCTTGAACAATTGAAGCTGTTTCAGATTGGTCAAGTGGTTCAACCTCTTCACCCAAACCATTTTTAACCGCCTGAACAATTGCCGTGAGACCTTCTACGGCATCGGTATTGGGTTCAGCAATAAAGGTCAGGGTCTGCCCATATTGACAACCCAAAGCCAGTAATTTGGTCAGACTTTTCGCAGAAACATAGGGGCCGCCATCCACCGCAACCTGAATGTCGCCTTTAAATGTTTTACTGATATTGACCAGTTGCGTAGCAGGACGGGCATGCAAGCCATGCTTATTGGCAAGTACTACCGGCTGATACGGCCAGTCCGGAATAATTTCTGCACCAATCAACTTGGCGATTTCATGGCGACTTTGCTCGGATTGAAGTTGCTGTTGAATATTTGACTGAAATAGAAGATCAATTAAATGATTCAACTGTACCATATCAAGTTGCTCATGCTGGGCAATGCAGATTAAGGTCTGGATTTGTCCTTGCGCGAAATTCAGAACCTGCTCTGCTTGAACAATACTGACGGCGGCTTCTGCAACGTAATTTTTTCCTGAAATGGTCCAGATAGCATCTTGGATCTGAATCAGGTTTTTAGGATCTAACTGGCTCAGAAAACCCGCTTCCACCAGTTTTTGCTGTTTTAATAATTTTGCTGCAGCCCAGAAAAAATCATCAATATCTTCAACATGGGTCTGGGTCTGGATTAAATTTTCATGGATAACCAACGTATCCGGGCGTACCTGCAAAATATCGATAATTTGCTCAGCCGTGGTTGCCGTTTGTACCTGAACACTGACATCGTGATTTAAAGCGCGGGTCAGGATTTGCAGAACCTGTAAATGCTCATCTGATTTGGCAGCGATGACCACAGCCAGATAAATTTTATGCTCCCCGTCCCACCCCACACCTTCCGGGAAATGCGCAAGCCGGATCCCGGTCTGTTTGATAA
Organism: Acinetobacter courvalinii; assembly: GCF_014635545.1. GTDB lineage: Bacteria > Pseudomonadota > Gammaproteobacteria > Pseudomonadales > Moraxellaceae > Acinetobacter > Acinetobacter courvalinii. Next base: position 590,223 of record NZ_BMDA01000001.1, on the reverse strand, counting down.
ATTCACGCGACTGAGGTGTACCATGCGGAATGGCGATGCCCTGTCCCAGATAAGTGGCACCCTGCGCTTCACGATCCTGTAAACCCGTCAAATACTCTGCTGTCGTTAACTGATCTTCTACCAGAATATTAACCAAACATTGCAGTGCTGTTGCCTTATCCTTGGCACGTAGATTCATATGTACATGCTTTGGCTCAAGTACAAACATAAAGTGTCCTTCAAAAAAGTTGAAACCGTTATTGTTCGTTAAGTATGAATGAAGGAAATATAAAAAAAGTTCATCCAATTTGACTCCATTCTACAATAAGGTGTTGAGTTCTCGTTTTAACAGTCACAAATCTTATGAAAAATAAAATCACTCACAGAATATTTTTTAGACCAGTCTTGATCTGGCTTCCAGTTTGTGACAAAGAGTCGAGCACTTGAATCATAAAGTTTCACTCAAGCTTCATAGAATGAAAAAGAAAGGCGCTCAATCCACTGCCCTCACAAATGCCAGTTCAGGCTTATATAGGTCAGTTCTTCATCAACACATTCACAAAGCTACAACCTGTATCCGACCATATAAAATTAGGCTTAAAAGATTAAAATTCCACATGGGCCAACTGACTAAATTTTAATCGAACCCCGATGTTTTTTAGGCTTAAAAACGCCTTTCTGCAGCCACGAATTCCCTACAAAAACTAGACCATTCGGTTATGAACAATTACCATAAAACGCCTTGAGACCTTTCAACATGTATTTTCTTTTATAGAAAATTAATTAACTTATTGAATAAATACGGATAATATTTTGGAAAAAATCTACACACAATCTGCTTTAAGCTTTTTACTCTTCGCAATTTCTTTACCAGCCACTGCTGGCATTACATTAGGTGATGCGCAAAATCAATTGGGTGCCTTAACCGTTTCAGGAACCTTACGCGCCAACTACCAAGATAAGCACTATGGCGAACCAGCTTCCGATCAAAAAATTAAGTTCGATGCTGCCATTTTACGTTTAGATTATGAGCGCTCGGACTGGTTTGGAAAGCTGGAATATCGTTGTTATCAATATGACCGTTTATGTGACTTTTCAACTTTGGTGTATGGTTATGCGGGCTATCGTTTAAATGCCACGGATAATATTACATTGGGCCTGCAACCAATTCCTTTTGGTCCGGGAAGATTTTGGGATAGTAGTTTTTATGCAGGGCTCAACAATACCATGGGGCTGCAGGATGTGACCAACTTAGGGATAAATTATCACACTGAACTGCCTTCCTTAACCAAAATCGATCTGGCCTATTTTGCCAGCGATGGAGGCAACTATCATGGCGCAAGTCAGGATTCAGCCCGCTACACAGCCAATATGGTTCACTCTTCCGATCCATTAAAAACCAATTTAAACGAAAAAAATATGTGGATGGCGCGAGTGGATCAGGCGCTTTTAAGCCGTGATGATCTCAATGTATCGGTAGGTGGAAGTTATTGGTACTCAGACATTGAAAATAACAAGAATGGGGCTGACGGTTCGAGAAATACCTGGGCATTGTTTAATCGCATTCATTATAAAAACCTGAATGTTGTGCTAACGGGCGGCAAACAGTCGATTCGCAATAAGGATGCCTTAAGCCCTGATCAGTCAACTTTTGGCTCATTTGATAGCGAATATGACATTGCCAACACAGGTTATTTCTATACGCTAGATAGCAGCTATGTATTTAAAGACGTGATGGAGTCGCTCAATGTAACTCCTTATCTGGTATTCAGTGGTTTTCATAAACAGGAACAAAACTTTAATGACTCTCAAAGAAATATTCTAGGTGTCACTTGGGGATACAAGAATATGTCTTTAAATACAGAATATGTGATGAGTAAAAATGATCCCTTTGTCGGCGGAAACAGCAGTTCACTCGCACAGGGAGATGACGGTAAATGGAATAAACTCGTGAATGTCATGTTCCAATACCATTTTTAATTTGTCGTAGACATCATGGAACAAGCGCAATCTGGTTTGATTGCGCTTGTTCCCCTAAATACATCTGTGTATTTACGATTCATTATCGCATGGGTCAGGTGTGATGCCGTGTATCCAATCGCTTTGCCCAAGTCACTTATACCACTCAGATTAAACAAGTATTTTTACAGCATATCTGCGATATTTTTAGTTGAATCTATCTTGGTGGAAAACATAGTGTCATCTCATCATTTGATACTTTGACAAGAGCTCATTAAATCGAATCCTATCTCGTTCTTTTTTTTCTATAAATATTGCAGCTAGCTCATTGGCTCTTGTGGGTTCTAAAATAAAAACCCCATTACTGTCAGCAATAACTAAATCTCCTGCTTGTACACAAACACCACCTACACTAATGACAGAATTGATTTCGCCTTCCAATTTTAAAGATCGTGTTGTAAGTGGACTAATGGTTCGGGCAAAGACCGGGAAGCCTAATGTTTTAATTGAATCGATATCTGTCACAGCACCATCAATAATAACACCTGCAAGATTTTTAATCATTGCGGCCAGCGTTCTAAGCTCTCCCCAGCATGCACGTTGATAATCTCCCGAGGTATCAATCACCAGTATATCGTCAGGTTGGCTTAAGATTAATGCCTCACGAAGAATACTTCCATCACAATGCGGGATTCGTACTGTAATCGCATTACCAACAATACGGGGCGTTTGATTACCCATGTAATGAACATTTCTGACATGTCCAAAATCAGTAAAATGACCAATTACAGAAGTATCAATTTCTTGATAAAGCTGTCTTAACGCATGATTACTCCCTTCTACCCGAGGGTTAATTTTAAACATTTTTCACCTTTCGCTTTTTTATATCTGGATGAACTAAAGGACATGTTGAACAATATTCAACGGGGTCTGAGGCTTTATAATAAAAGCAGCAACTTTTCCGATAACGAACTTCTTCGCCAGTTTCTACCACTGTTATTTTCTTGAAATCGAAGCGCTTTAATGGATTGTCACTCAGTCCGAATACTTCGGGTGGTGCTTGTTCAAGTAAATAATGGAAATCTTCCTGCAGATTTCTCTGCACCGCACAATTATTGATTTTCTGTATTCGTTTTTCATAAAGTGAAAATACTCTGACCGCAGTATTTTCCCAAAGAATTCTTGGGTTTACTTTGGATACATCGACAAAAACTTGCCAAACTTGTGCCAGATTCTCTGCAAATATTTTTTTCACTATGTCTTCACGCCACTGTGCCCTATGACCAAGAGGCAGAGAATAAGCGAGATCTTTTACAGGCATCTTTGAGCGCCAAAGCCGTTGTTCAAAGCTAAAGTCTAAGAAGCAATTATGTGCTGAAAAATCGATCCCTTTATTAAATACAGTCATCGCGTATAAGCTGGAAGCAGTTGCTAGAAATGCATAACGTTTACTTAATAAGGACGCCGTAATTTTTATAGACGGCGAATGAATGACTGGCGTCAGTTCAAAAAGCAGTTTTTCACAACGTTCATGATCCAGCAGCATGGAAACTTCTATACAGTTTTCAATACGCCGTTCTTGTGCGTTAATCAGTGCTAGAGATTCTGATAGTATTTTCCATTCTTCTGCTAAAAAAAGATCGGTCGATATCAACATTGATCAGACCCAGAGGAAATATGTTTTTCTTTTGTTTCATCTCTATGTTCCCGGTGTTGCCCTTTCCCATAAGGGATACATAAAGGTGTTCCAAAAAGAGGATCGGCAACAATGATGCTGTCCAGACCAAAAACATTTTTTACGGTATCTGCTGTTAGTATTTCAGAAGGAATACCTTGTGCATAAACATTTTTGTTTGCCACAGCAATCATATGGTGGGCATAGCGACAGGCCAGATTGAGATCATGCAGCACCATGACAATGGTTTTTTTATGCTGCTGGTTTAAATCATAAAGTAAATCCAAAATTTCAATTTGGTGCGCGAGATCCAAATAGGTTGTTGGTTCATCTAACAGTAAAATATCAGTGTCTTGAGCTAAAGTCATTGCAATCCACGCACGCTGTCTCTGCCCTCCAGAGAGTGAATCGACCAAACGATTGCTAAGCTCGAATAAATGAGTCTGATATAAAGCCTGATTCACTTTATCTTCATCTTCAGCCGCCCATTGTTTTAACCAGTTTTGATGAGGGTATCGACCCATTCGAACAAGTTGATAAACAGTCAGACCATCTGGCACCTGAGGTGATTGAGGAAGAATCGATAAGTTTTGAGCAACTTTTGCAGTCATTTGATGATGAATATCTGCACCATTCAACAGAATGACACCATGTTTAGGTCGAATCAGCCGGGCAAACGATTTAAGTAACGTACTTTTTCCACACCCATTGCTGCCAACCAGAACAGTAATCTTAGCGCTTGGGATATTTAGATCGAGTTGATCAATTATAATTTGCTGTTCATAAGCCAATGTTAATGATTTACTTTGGATCGGATATATCATCTACGCTCCTCCCTAAAAAGAACGGCGTTGTCTGAACAACAAATAAAGAAAGAATGGAGTTCCCAATAAAGAAACAAAGATACCTGCAGGCAAGTCTTTGGGCAAAAACAGAGTTCGTCCGACTAAATCAGCAAGCATTAATAAATTAGCGCCAACTAAACATGCGGTGATGGCTAAATCAGGAAAAGAACGAGGGACTAAATATCTGGCAATATGAGGGGCAATTAAACCCACAAAAGCAATAGCGCCAGCATAAGCTACAGATATCGCTGCTAATGCTACTGCAAGAAATAATAACCACATGCGATGTCGCTCAGGTCTGATGCCTAAACCCACCAAGATGTCATCACCTAATTCGTGTGGATTAACATGACGGGCAATCCAGAACATCAAAAATAATAAAACAGCTAACCACATCGCAAGCTGAGTTACCTCCTGCCACAAAGCTCCGTAGATACTGCCAGTTAACCAAACATAGGCAGATAAGGTCGTTGTCAAAGGACTCAATACTAAAACTAACGTGGTGATCGCCCCCATGATTGAAGAAAGTCCAATCCCGATCAGTACCAGACGTATGGGCGTTACACCATTACGCCATGCCAATATATAAATGAGCAATGCGGTTAACCACGCTCCAAAAGTAGCAAAAACAGGTAACCACTGAATTGTTAAACTGGTGGACAAAAAGGACATGAAGAATACGGCTGAGGCAGAAGCTCCAGCTGTAATCCCCAAGATATCTGGCGAAGCCAGAGGATTGCGAATGATGCTTTGCAAAATAAGCCCAGATAAAGCCAGTGCTGCTCCAATCATCAGGGCCATTAAGATTCTTGGTAACCGCAGAGTCTCTAAAATAAAGTGATAATCACCATTTCCTCGAAAAAAGAATTCATTCAGAACTTCAGTGACAGAAATGGGGATTTTACCAACAGATAACGAGAGAATAATCTGAAACAAAGTCAAGAAAATGAGACAGCTCACCACCAACACTGTACGAAGATGGATGATTCTCGAAAATGGACCGAAACGTAAGCTAAAAGTTTTATCCATGGCGCATACCTTTACGGACTAAATAAATGAAAAAAGGTGCGCCTAATAAAGCAGTCATAACCCCAATTGGGATTTCCTGAGGAAAAATAACCAAGCGTGCAAGAATATCTGCAAGTAACAACAATAATGCACCCAAAATTGCGCAGCCTGGAATTAACCATTGATGATCTGATGAGATAAGTCGACGTACAATATGCGGTACGATTAAACCGATAAAGGCAATATTTCCAGCGATGGCAACAGCGCCACCCGCTAAAATAATAATGGCGATACCCATCATGACTTGAATCAGAATGGTTCGCTGTCCTAAACCCTTTGCAATCTCCTCACCTGCCATTAAGATATTAATTGGCTTTGCCAACAGATAGATGAGAAACAGACAACTCATCATATAAGGCAAAACTGGCCAAACGAAGTTTAATTGCCGATTTGCAACTGAACCTGCCAGCCAGAATAAAATGCTATCTAATCCTTCCTGATCAATCACCAGCATTGCTTGGGTAAAGGAGCTAAATAATGCAGTAACAGCAGCTCCTGCCAATACAATTCTGAGCGTATTGAGTTGCCTTTGCCCGACCATTCCTAAAAAATAAACCAAAATACCTGCGATTGCGGCACCGAAAAATGCCAGCCATAGAGAGTGTCCAAGCGAATCAAGTGCAAAGAGTCCAGAAAATAAAACAACACTAAACATTGCCCCAGCATTGATTCCAAAAATACCTGGCGAAGCCAACGGGTTTCGGGTCAGTGCTTGCATCAGCGTTCCAGCAACTGCAAGACAAGCTCCAACGACCATTGCAATGATTGTTCTTGACAAGCGAGTGGTTTGGACTAAGACATGTTCAATATTCAATGGGTCATATTGCAACATCGCTTGTAAGACAACATTGAGACGAATATATTCATGCCCAATCGCAAGACTAAACAGCGCACATATGATTAAAAGAATGAGAGCTACGGATAGTTTGTGTATGGGTTGCAGAATAAATGGGTTTGTAGGAAGAGTAACACTCTGATTTTTATTCATAAGAGATGGACCTAATCAGCATGTGTAACGGTATGGTTAACTTCATCTAAAACCTTATTGGCGCCTAGAATCCCACCTGATAAATTCCAACTGACACTATCGACTTGGTAGACCTGTTTCATTTGGGCGGCACGCATTTGCTTCCAAAGCGGATGTGAGGTCCATTGCTGATAATTCTTTTGAACTGCGGGCTTGTCTCGCATAAAAATAAAGAAATTGTCAGCATTAATAATCGGAATACTTTCTTTGTTCACAAGTTTTTGTAAAGCCCATTGCTGATTTGCTGTTCCTTTGGACCATTTGAAGCCTAATTCAGACAAAATTGAGCCTGAGAAGCTATATGGTGAATATGCTCGGACATGGTCTTCTCTGAACTCTAATAATGAAACACTCTCAGGCCATTTATCACCAAACTGCTGCTTTAATTTTGTACGTGTAGCAATAATTCGATTGTCCCATTGTTTTAATAACAGATCGGCCTTCTGTTGTCGTCCTACTGCTTGACCAACAATCTTAAGTGTCTGGCGAAACTCATACACTTCCTCTAACGCAATGGTCGGAGCAATTTGGGAGAGTAACGTATAGGTTTTCTCATTACGGAATCTTGATGCAATAATTAGATCCGGTTTAAGCAATGCGATATCTTCTAAGCTCGGTTGAGTTTCTAAACCAAGATAATGTACTCCGGTCAGTGCTGGTCTTAAATATTTATACATCGGCTTTTCAGACCAAGATTCAACGACTCCAATCGGTTTAATGCCTAATGCCACTAAAGTATCCGTAGCACCTTGAAACAAACTAATGACACGTACAGGTTGACCTTTGATCACCGTTTCGCCCAAAGCATGTTTGATCGTTTGAGAGGGAGAAGCTACTGCTGGCATGGATACCAGCAATACCAGCAGTAAACAGATAGAGAACAAGTAAGCATACGGGCTTACTTGTCTATCTTTCTGTATGTTTTTTAAAAAATCAGAGGAAAAGTTCATTGGCAAATTACAAACTCAGACCGTTGTTATCTGCTGGAAAGGATTGGGAATTCCCCCTACTCCAAATGGCATACTACCTGGATCATTACCACGATCAATCATCGGCTTGAGTAACATTTTAAAGGGCCATGTTGGTTCTACAAACAACAGTTGATGAAGCAGGTTCTGGGTGTCTTTATCAAAACCGATTTGATGGATAAGATCTTTCAAAACAGCTTCAAGTGTTTTCCACAGAGCTGGCGCAGGAATTGTGTAAATTTCTGCCAATACATCAATAATGGCCCGAATGTTGACTTGTATGGCCAAGGTTTGAAAATAAAAGAATAAATCTTCAGGTCGTTGGTGATACAAGGTATTTGGATGACCCTTTTTAATACTGTAACTTGGATCATATAAACTATTTTTTTCTAACCATGGCACATGAATTCTTAATGAGTCATGATCACGGAATAAGATGCCTTGTGCCTGACCTGCTTTCCATACAAAAACAGCATTTTGCCCGTGCACCTCACCAAGCATACCAATTTTGAACATGCGAAGATTAACCTCGAAAAAGGTATGACAGAGTTCTTTGAACAGTATTTTGACTGAATTTTCTGAGCGTTCTAATTGACGGTATGTGATCCAATCATCAAAGAAATGATGCTGGCTATCCGGCAGTTTGGTTCCTAAAGCCGCCATTGGAATCAGACGATATTGATCACTCAATAATTCATCTGGGTAATGTCTCAACATGGCCGATAAATGCCGTGGTGGTTGAGAAAACAGGATTTGATTGTCTGGTGTGTAATCGGCGATTTGTTCTGGTAAATAAGCCCACCATTTTGTTTCATCACAAATATAAACTTTTTCCAATAGCACAGGATCTAACTGTATTCCTTCACGGAATAAGCGTTCACTTTTCTGACCATTGATCATTTTAATCGCTGGCAAATAACGTGAAGATGCCAGTGAATACACCGACATTGGGAGCTTTAAATAATACGGGCTTTCGGATGCAGGTGCCATTGAGCGCAGTGATGAAGTGGCAAAATAGGGTTCAGATTTGAACTGTAATAAATGACAGTCATCACAAGAGAAAGCTTCTAGCAACATATCTTTTAGAATGTTTTTAACTTGCCAAGGATGAACTGGAATCGCAGTATGTGTACCGAGAATATTTAAACTCTCCAATTCCTGCACCAAATGATGTTGTTCAGTTGCAGATAAAAAATAATGCATCGGTTGCTGTTTTTTAGATTCAGTGACGCCCTCACCCAACATTAATTTTTCATTATCAATGGCGACCCAAGACAAAGGGATGCCGTGAGAAAATTCAGCTAAATATTGCTTATAGTCTGTTTCATTCAGCCCCATTTTTGCCTTGGCTAATGGATGATATGGACGGTCACGCAGAGATCCCCATTGCTCCATAGTCTGGAAAAAAGTGGCTGGCGATTTATTAAACAAGTCCTGATGTTCGATACAATGATCAAGAGACCATTCCATTTGCAATATATTTTGTTTTAAGGTATTCATAAAACGTTGAATACCTTCGTCTTTATCTGAATACTTATGAGCAATTATTTGAAAAATATATTCCATCAATGTAATGGGATCTAGAACAACAATGTGTAAAGGCTCTTGGCTATTTGCTTCAAGACGAATGGCATACACAGCGGTGTTTACTATTTTTTGCCATGTTTGTGTGATCGCAGGTTGTAAAGCAATAATGATGTCGGTATTTGCCGATGGTAATTGTATCTTCCAAATTGATGTATTTTCTGGTAATGGCACTGGAAATAATGTTGAACTACTCAAGCTTGAAATCCGAGATGTTTGTTCATTCCACTGCTTTAAGCTAAAGCATTGAGGAGATAAATCATCAAAAAAATTTTCTACCAATAAACAGTCAACAAGATCCTGCATCACTATTTTTGTTGCTTGTTTAAAAAAACGATTATTCGCATTCATTTTAATTTCCACAAAATTCTATTTGATTTCTAGTTTTGCCTGCTCTAAGCGAGAACAGAGTGCTCTAAAGGCAATCCCGCGCTCATCACCTAAAACAAAAGCTTTTACTCCCAGATCAAACCACTGTTGAAGTTGATTGTCTTGGCGAGGAATCGCACAATATGGCGTACCTATTTCTTTACATACATCCAAGACTTCTTTTAATGCATGCTGTACTTCAGGGTGGCTTATTTCCCAAGGGTGACCCAATGATTGGGATAGGTCTGCGGCACCTTCGAGTACAAAACTGACGCCCTCAACCGCTGCAATTTCCTTGGCATTTTTAACGCCAGATATGCTTTCAATCATCGGAATAATCATGATCTGCTGGTTAGCAAAGGCCATATAATCCACAAGGCCGTTGCTGCCAAATGCTTTATTCCTTCCGAAAGCACCTGGTCTACCAGCATTCAAACTGCGTTTTCCCAACGGATGATATTTACAGGCTTGGATCACTTGTCGGACTTCTTCTGCATGTTCAATCATGGGTAATACTATGCCCTGAGCACCAGCATCCAATATTTTTAAAATCCGCTTAGGATGGGTATCTTCAACCCGAACCAAGGGGGTTAAATGAACACACTCGGCAGCCCGAATCATATTCTCTAAGGTTTCAGGATTTGTTAGAACGTGCTCTGTATCAATAATGACAAAATCAAAGCCAGATTCACCGATTAATTCAACTGCTGTAGGCGAAGGAATTGAGCTAAACACACCAAATACCTTTTCCCCGCTTAGCATTTTTTTCCTCAGCTGATTTTCTCCAAGCATGTTGATTCCTTAGACTCTAGAAAATTGATGCAATGGATTCGGTACGGTTTTGAAGCGTGGCTGGGAATCACCTAACAAGCGTCGTTTTGTCAATTCCTCAACTTGGTATTGTTCAGAAAATAAATTGAATAAACCAAAACGTTGTTGATGTTGAGGATGCTCAACCTGATATTGATGTATTAAATCCGCGGTGAGCTTCCAAAAGAGATTTTCGTCAAACTGATAATTTTCTTGCAGGAAAATGGCGATATCTGTTAAACAAATAAAGAAGAAACAATCACAAGAAAAATCACGTACAGCGTCGAGATCTTCAGTCAAAATAAACGAGTTTCTATTAATTTTTGCATGGCTCGCAGGTAAAGGAACCAAATTGGGTGCTAGATTTTGTCGCGCCAGATGAGCAGGAGAATAACGGACACCATCGTGGAAATCCTTAAGTGCAATACGAGTCGGCCATCCATCCCTATGAATAAGAACAATATTCTGTCCGTGAGATTCCATTCCAATTCCTTCTGCATACAACATATGAATGATCGGCAGAACGGCAACCTTAAGTAATTGCTGAGTCCAAGCAGCTGCACCATAGCGTTGAATCCAAGTATCAATTAGAGGCTGTTTATTGGATTGAATATAGCTTAAGCCATTGAATGGAATAGCTTCTTCCCCTTCTTTTAAATACTGGTGGATACTTTCCCTCCAGATTGCACCCATTGTTCCATAGGCTTTAGGCATTCGCTCTTCAACCAATGTTTCATGATTGAAACTCACGCCTAAAAACTCACCTAATACTACAAAATCTAATTTTTTAGCTGTTTCGTCAGATTGAATCAGTTGTTGTAACCAGTCTGTGATGATGGGACCATTCATAACCGTATGACGTGCAAGAATACGGGTACTGGAGGTATTGGTCATATTCATGGAAAGTTTGATATAGGGCTTTTTCAGATCACTAAAATTGGTTAATGAGCGTAAAGATTGCTGTGCGCGGTAGCTGTCTTGTGTTTGGCCAAGTAAAACAATCTTTTGTTCTTTTATTTCAAAATAAAAAGCGGTAATTAATGTATTTTCCCACTGCCAAGGATGGACAGGCATAAATACATAGTCGCGTGGATTTAAGCCCTTAGTGATTAAAATATCTTTAAATTTTTGTTGATTTTCCTGATCTAGCTGTTGATCAATAAAAAGCTCTTGATCAAGACGGCATGACATATTAATTGAAGCATGATTTTTATGTACAGCAACCCAGATCAAATGAATCGGCTGTTTGAATTCAGCACCATAGTTATAATTGTCTGTTAGCGTAAAACCAATGCGTGACTTATAGCATGGGTGGTAAGTATGGGCATCTAAAAGGTTACTTTCCAATTCATCAAATTCACGTTCCTGCTTCGATAAAATACCTTGCATGCATAAACTACGTGCTTGAGTATCCTTGATTAAGGTTTGTTCGAGTTCATGTATAAAACTGGCTAAATTGACGGTATCTGGCAAGTGCAAAAGGATTTCGCTAATGATATCTTGTAATGTTGCTTCACGCTTATCTTGTGCTGATACACGTAAAACAGGTATTTCTTTACTTAAACGAATTAAGGAGAAACTTTGATAGATATTGCCCGTACATTGATATTCAATTTTTTCGTTATTGGTACTGATTCCTGAGATAGAAAAAACAAAGGTGCCATTAGATTGTTTTTCAGATCTATAAGACAATATTTTTTCATACAGCATTGCTTGAATTAACTGTCGAATGACGCGATGCTCTACTTGTTTAAAGATCTCTTGTTGAGGTTGATTTAGCCAGCTTTGCGCCATTTGACCTTGAGTGATTTGGTCTAATATTTTAATTTCATTTAAAGAACTCATAATTTTATCCTTAATCAAACCTGAATTAATTTGTTTGTTCTGATGACATTGAAGGAAAACCCTCTTCTTTGCTGTTTAGAGGAAAGAAAAAGGCAAAAGGTAATGTCAAAAGAATAAATAGGCCTGTAGCCAAAAAAGCTTCACTGATTGCGGTATGCATTGCGAAACTATGAGATGTACCTAGGGTTGTGATTTGATGACTACGAACCTCTAGATAAACAGCAGCGATAATGATTGCCACTGACGAAAAAACTCGCCGTAAAATATTATTCATTGCAGCACCTTGAGCAATGAATTGCTCTGGTATTGCATTTAACCCCGCTGTTGTGACAGGCATATATGACAGCCCAATACCAACCCCACGCGCGATCATTAAAGCCATGATGAGCCAAATCGATACATGATTATTTAAGCTGCCCAAACTGAGTGTAGCGATGCCTGAGATAAAGACACCGATCGTAACAATGCCTCTTGGCCCATAGCGATCCAGGGTTTTCCCCCCCCAATTAACAAACCAGCTTGCTGAAACAGCAGTGCATAACAAGGCTAAACCCGTCCAAATCGGACTATAGCCCAACACCATTTGTACAAATAAAGGTAATAGAACTAAACATTCGAACATACCAACAGCTTGCGCTACTGCAATCACAACGCTGAAAGAATAACTTTTGATTTTGAAGACTCTTAAGTTAAGCAAAGGCTGCTGTTTGCTTAACTCGACGATAATAAACAGCAATAAAAATAAAGCTGAAATCATCAAAAATAATGCATGCAATGGATCGATCAAAGCATCCAATGTGCGAATCTGACTTAAGCTAAACATCAACAGGCCTAAGCCTAAAGTAATGCAGATAAACCCTAACCAATCAAAGCTTATATCTTGACCCTGTTGTTCTTTTGGCAAAGACTTTAAAGCTAAAACAAAGCCAATGATTCCGATGGGAATATTCATGACGAATAACATTCGCCATGAACTAAGCTCTAAGAGAATTCCACCAATTAAAGGCCCAACTGCAGGCGCAAGCATAACGGCTGCTCCCCATAAGCCTGTGACACGACCACGTTCATTTTTGGGATAAACTGAGAAAATCAGTGCAAGTGATAAGGGAATCATTAAGCCACTCGAAATGCCTTGTACACATCTGGCAAAAATGACCCACCACATGCTATTTGCACAGGCACCCAGCAGAGACCCCACAATAAAGACCATCAAGCCCAATAAATACATGAATCTATTGCCAAATTTCCGGCTGAGATAACCCGTAAGTGGCATGGTCATACCCATACTGATCATGAAAGCAGCAACAATCCAACTCGCAGAAATGGGTCCAACACCAAATACATGCATAAATTCAGGAACAGCTGGATTTAACGCACTATTATTTAAACTTACGGTTGTTGTACCTAATAAAACACTTAATACGACCAGCCAGCGAGGAATACCTTGTTGTGGAAATACACGCACCATTAACCTCCAATAAAGATTTGTTGAGGCCTTGGGTGACACAAAAAGTCAGCGTGCGAAATGTTATAGCCATATGCCCCCGCTAAAGGGAGAACCAATAAATCACCAATCTGCACATCACTGAGTGCTTGGTTTCGGCTCAGAATGTCCTTTGGAGTACATAATTGACCAACGATATGATAGAGCTTGGTGGAGTGGTTGTTGACAGCAGCATTCAGGGTAATATGAGAAACTGGATGGTCGTGTCCTTGGGCTACAGGTAAACGAAATTGGTGAGTCCCACCTCGGCATACAAGAAAATTTTGCCCATGGCTGCTTTTTATATCTAAGACCTGAATAATGTAATAACCACAAAATGCTGAAATAAAGCGGCCCATTTCAAAACGGATAAAGGGAACGTCCTTATGACGAGCAAGTAACTGCTGTAACTCTCCACAAAATAAAGGCCAATTAAATTGTTGGTTGCTCAGATAATTAACCCCAATTCCTCCTCCAACATTGAGATGTTGTATTGTTTGAGGGTTGGTGGATATTTTTTTCCAAATCTCCCATTGATGTAGATACCACTCCATCAATTGTAAATGTTTAGACACATCGGTTTGATGGGACATCGCATGTATATGGAAACCACATAGACGCAAATGCTGGCTTGTTTCTGTCAGTTGAATCGCTTCAACCAAATTAGCCTCTTCAATTCCAAAAGGCGTTGCGGTACCAGCCATCGACAGTTTGGTTGATAAGTTGTCTGGCAATGACGGATTGATGCGAATCAATATGTTTTGAACAATCCCTGATTCTGCCGCAATCTGGTTAAGTCGCTGGATTTCATGCAGGCTTTCCACATGAATAAACTCCACGCCATGTTGTATTGCCAAGCGTAAATCTGAATCTAATTTGCCTGGTCCAGAAAAAATAAAGGGCTTATTTGATTCACATTGCTGAACTTTTGATATCTCTCCCCCAGAGGAAATTTCAAACCCGTCAATAACAGGCGCCAAGATATCCAGAATTTGTTTTTCACTATTGGCTTTAATCGCATAATAAAGCGAGACATTTTTAGGTAAAGCCGTGACCAGTGTCTGGGCATGCTGTTTTAAGGCATCCAAATCATAAGCAAATAATGCAATAGGATCATCATGACTTGCTTGCGCTACTAAAGCCTTATCAACAATACGTTGGGAAATATCAAACATAAGACTTTTCCCAAGGTGATTGTAATTCTACATAGCCCGCTTTACGATCAGCCTCGGCCGCGAGACGTACCTTAAAATTCGTCTTACAATGAATTGGCCCACCGTTCAATAAGGCATCAAGTTCAGGTGTGGGTCTTCGTAGTTCAGTCCGAATCGTCTTGAGCTCATCGTGCACGATATCCCACATCTTTGTTGCTAAAGTCGGACGTTTCCATGTAAGCGCAAGAATAGCCTCGGATATGTTATTCACGAATAAACAGTAGCAAACACGTTGCCATCCATTATGTCTAGAGTACTCCATTGACTGTTGAACACGAGGATGAATCTGCTTATTTGCAATTAGATTCATACCCACATCTGAAGTTAATTTGACACCTTCGAAATCTCTTAATAATATTTTTTTAGGTTGGCCTTGTTGATGTACTAAAATCGTATTTTGTAAATGAGGCTCCATAACAATGCCATGGTTATAGAACAAAAATAAAACTGGACGCAAAAGTAAGGCTTGATATTGTTTAAACCAATTGAGTAAGTCCTGTTCTTGTAAATTCTTAGGGGAAGCTTCTTCCAGGAACCCTAGAATATTGGGGGTTAAATTGGTAGAGCGCCCAAAAACGGTTCCTGCAAGCAAACAACTTTGTTCACCTTCTTCTTTACAAAAGTTATGGCGCAGAATGATTCCAGTTTGTTCTTTAAACCAGTTTTTATCTTCTGCTTGGGCGTCTGAGGGACACCAACATAAAACAGCAGGTTCTTCTACGGGTTCAAAGCCACCTAATGAGTCCATTTGGTTGGACATTAATTCTTTAAAAATTGCATCAATTAAAATTGTACTTTCTAATTCATACCAAGCATTTTTTCTTACACAGTTTGTGATACGCACATGCAATGAACCTTTGATGAAATAATCATGCTGTGGAGAAAACCATGTTCGTATGGATGCCGTTGGATAAAAGGGATGACCGTTACAACCCAGATCTTTAATTACACCAAGTTTGAGTAAATGCTGAGTACGAGGGTCTGCAATAAATAATTTTGCTTGTACAGGATGAAGAGAAATAACTGCTCTTTCCTCTCTTGTATTGATTTGATCTGCGACTCCCGCAAGTACTTGGTTGTCATCCAACCCATTTGCTTTAATCCACAAGTCAGACTTATTCACTTCAAATTGATGAAGTGCTGAACAACTACCAAATTCAGGTGAATATTGCAATTGATCTGTAACTAATGACCAAAGCCGGGCTTTAGGTGCAGGATGTGTTGGATGTCCAAACCATAATGCTTGTTCACTTCGTCTATAATTTTCTAAGCAATTATACTTTTCTTTGCTTGCATAATTATAAATTTTCTCTTTGAGTGCCCTGCTCTCAAAAATCTGCTCAATTAACTCATTATTTTTTTGTCCAGTAGCATCACTACAACTGTCGACCAAGGCAATAACAAATTGTCCGAAATCTAAATATTGCCAAATATCTTGATTCTGCTTCCCATAAATATCTGATAAATAATAGTGACTTCCTAAACAATCTTGTCGATCAACAAGAATAAAGAATTCCTGTAAATTTGGCATCTTAATATAAAGTGGAGTTCCCTTGACGATTTCACCATTAAAGAAAACACCAATTGGGATTCCACGCATGTCTTGTGGCCACTCGTACTTTACTAGCGACATTGGAAGTGCAAACTCTTTAATCAGACAGTTTAATAAAGCGTGTGATGCGGCTAAGTCACCAATCAAATTTGATCTAGAGGGACTACTTAACTGTTTCATACTAACTCCTTATTCTTAAGGCTTTTATATAGTGAATTATTTATTAAAATTTAATGGAATAACCTAAGGTGAGGCTTCTACCCCGACCTGCAAAATACCGTTTAGGCTCATTTAGTGCGCTTTGGGAATAATAAGTAATGTAGTCTTTATCCAATAAGTTTGAGACCGAAACACTGGCAGTACCTTTCGGTAATTGATATGCAACCACACCATCAACCAAGGTATAGCCACCAAAGTTAAGGTTTGGGTCATCAAAATTTCTTTCGAAAGCATGATTAATCTGAAGATATGAACTTAATTTATCTGTCCAGTCGGCCCCCCAGGTTGCAACCAGTCGATTCGGTGCAATGCTTAAACCATCCATACGACTATCTAATGAACCATTTTCATCACTGTCGTATTTACCTTGGGTATATGAGTAAGATAATTTCAAATTATGATTTTTGAGTTGATGACTCACACTGGTATCGACCCCTCTAATTCGTGTTTTTTCACGGGCCATCATGAATGTGCGTGTTTCAGGATCATATTTTGAACGGTCACCAAAATCTGAACTGGATTGAAACAGGCTTAAATCAAAGTTGGTATCTCCAAACTTGACCCGAGTTCCTGTCTCAATATTTTCTGTAAGTATGGGCTCAAGATTGCTTAAATTTTGAATACTTAGCCCAGGTGTATTAATGGCACGCAATGCTCGACCAACATCTGGCATTCCAAATCCTTCACTATAATTTGCGAAGAAAGTCAATTCATCAAGTGGCGAATACACGATTCCAGCATTGAACAAATTCTTGTCGAAATCCAGTTTACCACCTTGAACAAAGGTATTGTTATAGCGCGCAAGTGTCGTATAACTATCGGTTTCTAATGTTGAAATTTCACGACGTGCACCTGCATGCAGTGATAAGTTATCTAATACTTTTACTTCTGCTTGTAAAAATGGTGAATAGCTTTTATATCGAGACACAGGAACATAGGTTCTATTGGTGCTATAGAGATCCTGCTTACCTTTATCGTAAAGTGTATCGAGGCCAAGCGTCAATTTGAGATGGTCTTGGAATAAATTGTCTTTTATGAGACTGAGTTTGCTCCCAAACTTTGATCCAACGGAACGAGACTGATCATATAAGGTGCCATTGGGCGCAATACCTGGGTCTTGAAATGTAGGAGAGTTATCGGCTCCAAATAAACCTTCAAACTCTTGATTAAAAGCCATAACATTGAGCTTCATTCCAGCCAAATTATTATGCTCATAACTAATACTTGAGGTCCAGACATCATTATGAGGAGCAGTTCCAGGAGGTGTCTGCTCTATAGAGGTTGTTGGTATCCCAGCATTGCGATCTCCTGAAACCGCGGTATAGTTATTTTTCCCCTTGATTTGATAACGATTTACACTCGCTTGCACATGTTGGTCGTCATCTATTTGATAGCCCAATTTAGCAAGTATGTTATACATGCGCGAATCCATTAAGTCGCCTTGGGTATTATCCACACCGATAGGACGTCCCTTTCCATCAATATATAAACCTTGATCTTCGTAACTCATGGACAGTAAATAGTCGAAATTGTTATCGCGCCCATTCACGCTATAATCAGTTTTATAATTGAGTGTGTCAGAGCTGAACTGATCTGTTGGCATTGTTGTCTGAACATTCAGTGATTGATTAATCTCGCCATCTTCTGGGCGTTTGGTAATAATATTAATTACCCCGCCTGTTGCACCGATACCATTGGTTGCATTGGCTCCTTGAATCACTTCAATTCGATCTACCATGGAAAAATCAAGCGTATGTACTTCTCTGCCCGTTGGACGCAATGGATTTGATTGCGGTACACCATCAATCATAATCAATGGAGTTCTTCCTCGCAGTGTCTCACCACTACCGTTCATTTTGCCGCGACTCGGTGTATATGATGGTAATAAATTACTCAAGACATCTGATGAGTTAGAAGAAATTGCCAACTGTTTTTGTATATCTTCTTTCTTTAGAACAACAATGGTTTCAGATGCTTTTTTTTGCTCTACTTCGGAGCGAGAAGCCGAAATAACAATAGGTTTTAAGGTTTGAACTGAGTCTTTTTCCAATTCTTCATGATTTTCAGCATAGGCATAATGGCTAAAAATTAGAGGTGTCAGTAAAAGTAAAGAGTGTTTTTTGCTTAACGGAAGAGTTAAAGATCGAAAAAAGCGTTTTTCCACAATAATAACCACCAAAAAATTAAAACGATTACAAGTGCTCTAAATTTAAGCCAATGAATTTATAATCAGCAGATTTTTCAATACGGCTGCCTATTCTCCATGAACTGATTATTTATGAGACTTAATTTACGCATTTAAGGATAAAAATATTTTGCGAATGCTAATCACTCTCATTTAAGTTGTCAATTTCGAAAATCTTCATTCTTAATTTTATTGCTGGTTAATTTTTATTATCAAATTTAATAATATTTAATTAGGTAAATTGATATTTTTTTTCAAATTAAATAGTTAACAAAAATATAGATGTAGAAAATTTAAGATTTTAGCATTAAATTTGCATTGTAAAATAAAGTTAAAATATGTAATAAAAAAAATATATAAAATGTCCCATTTTGTTAAAAATTAAAATTTAAAATTACTATAAAAAACATGTACTTAAAAAAACAAAAAACTTAAATTAAAAAAATATAGTTAAATATAAATGTATGAAAACACTTATATTAAATTTTAAAAATAATTATTATCGTAGATTTTTTTACAGAAAGTGCCAAATAAAATTTTTAACTTCAATAAAACCTTTAACAATCATTAAAGTAAAGAAATTACACTATATAGATATAAATTTATTTTATAAATTATTTTTATGTTTTTTATAATTATTTTTAATAAATAAAAGACAATCATAATAAAATTTTATAACCCCATGTCATGAAATAGCTGTGCTAAAGATTTGAAGAAATTTTATCTGACATAAACTCACATTTTTAATCATTTAGTTTTTTATTTTATATATTCGTTTATTTAATGAAAGACTTAACCGAAACATAAAATTGTAAAATTTCAGCTAATCAAATAAATTTTATATCATCCCCCCTAAGTGTATGAGCTTCACCACTAATTACACCCTTCGTTGAGAACTATCTCTAAAATTACAGTAATATCTCTTCCACTATAAAAAACTATAAAGGTACGGTTTTACCAAATTGTGCATCGCCACTCAAAAACTGTAATGACATATTGACTTTATTGCGAAATGCATACAAGTTAATTCAAGCTGATAAAGTTCTTGATAAAAAGCCATTTGATTGAATAAAAAATTAGAAAATACTGATAGATGAACTAGATTTGTTCTATGAAATTGAATGCGAAAGAATACTAAAATGACTAAGAGAGAAGTATATTTCAGATGATCTAATTGTAAATTGGTGTTTGGGATATAGGTTCTGTGGACAAGCAGTTTCACAACAATGAAGGTCTTATTCGATTAATTTTAATTTTTAAACATATATGATGAGACCGGTGAAAAATTTACAGCGTCAAAATCATTAAGTTAGAAGTTATGGCTGTTTTGAAAGCGAATGGCATACGCTATCGCCCTGCCTATAACACTCGTCATACTTATACGACTGTATGCTTAAAAAATGGACTCAATCCAGTTTGTGTGGCTTCACAGCTGGGTCATAGTTTGGTAATGCTCATGCAGCGTTATGTGAAGTAAATTAATTCAGATAAGAACAAAGAAGAAATTACTAAAATTTCAAAGCGTGCCAAAGTTATGACAAAGAAAAAGGGAATCAAACTATATGTCTGATTCCCTTTTTAGATATTTGGCGGAAGCGGTGAGATTCGAACTCACGGAGGACTCACACCCTCGTCGGTTTTCAAGACCGGTGCATTAAACCGCTCTGCCACGCTTCCATGTGCGTAAGAATACAAAGCTTGCCCTGTTTATACAAGAGAAATTTAACTGCAATGTATTCAAATGCATATTGTTTCATCAATTTTACAGTTTAGCGGCTAATTCAGCACCATCTCGGATCGCTCGCTTTGCATCAAGCTCTGCAGCAAGCTTAGCTCCACCAATAATATGATAATTTGCCAAAGTACTTTCACCTTCTTTAGGCATTAAATCCTTGACCGATTCTTGTCCGGCACAGACCACAATGGTATCTACGCGCAACAATTGATCGTGTCCATTATGTTCAACCCATAAGCCCTCATCAGTCACTGCCTTATACTGCACACCACGTAACATACGCACAGCATGTTTTTTCAATTGCGCACGATGCACCCAACCCGAAGTTTTACCCAGACCAATTCCGAGTGGTGTCGTTTTACGTTGCAATAAATAAATCTGGCGCACAGGAACTTCCACTTCTGGACGCTGCATGCCCCCTTCAGAAATATAATCCGGGTTTGGGTCAACCCCCCATTCACGTTGCCACTCTGCCAAAGGTTGCGGCTGAGGCTGATGAGGCGGCTTTAATAGAAACTCTGATACATCAAAGCCAATCCCGCCTGCACCGATTACCGCAACTTTATGTCCGACCTCAGCACCACGCAAAACCTCAGCATAAGACAAGACCTGCGGTGCGGTGCTGCCTTGTATTTTTAACGCACGTGGCACCACGCCTGTTGCTACCACCACCTCATCAAAGCCTTCTCGCTCTAATTGTTCGCGACTGATCCGCGTATTTAAACGCACATCGACACCAGTTTGCTTCAATTGCACTTTAAAATAACGAATGGTTTCATGGAACTCTTCTTTACCAGGCACTACTTTGGCCAGATTAAACTGCCCGCCAACATCGTCATTGGCTTCAAATAAGGTCACGGCGTGGCCACGACTTGCAGCTACTGTTGCGGCAGACATTCCTGCAACACCACCACCGACAACGGCGATACGTTTTGGTTTTTTGGTTTTGATATAGACCAGTTCAGTTTCAAAACAGGCTTGCGGATTGACCAGACAAGTGACCCGTTGATTTTTAAAAGCATGGTCTAAACAGGCTTGGTTACAGGCAATACAGGTATTAATTTCATCAACACGATTGGTGGCTGTTTTATTGACCCAATACGGATCTGCCAAAAATGGACGTGCCATCTGCACCATATCCGCCTTACCTGAAGCAATGATTTCTTCAGCAACATCCGGCATATTGATACGATTCGATGCAATCACCGGAACAGAAACATGCTGCTTCACGGCTGCGGTATAGTCCACAAATGCTGCACGTGGTACAGAGGTTACAATGGTCGGCACACGGGCTTCATGCCAGCCAATCCCGGTATTGAGCAAAGTAATGCCTACTTTTTCCAATGCTTTGGCGACCACAATCACTTCTTGCATGGTATTGCCATCATGCACCAGATCCAGCAAAGACAGACGGAAAGCAATAATAAATTTTTCACCGACTTTGGCACGAATGGCCTTGACGATTTCGACCGGGAAACGCATACGGTTTTCAATATCGCCGCCCCAGCGATCGGTACGTTTATTCACGTGACTGCTCAGGAACTGGTTAATTAAATAACCTTCTGAACCCATGATTTCTACCCCATCATAGCCGGCTTTTTTAGCCAGACTGGCACAACGGGCATAATCATCAATGGTGGCCAAAATCTGTGAATCAGACATCTGACGCGGCTTAAACGGATTAATGGGCGCCTGAATGGGAGAAGAAGAAACTGAAAAAGGATGATAACCATAACGCCCGGAATGCAAAATCTGCATCAGAATTTTTGCACCATGTTTATGTACCGCATGCGTGACCAGACGATGATGCGGAATATCTGCCAGACTATTCATGGTTCCGCCCGCTGGTAATAACCAGCCTTGACGGTTTGGAGAAATCCCCCCCGTGATAATTAAGCCAACACCACCCTTTGCCCGCTCACCGAAATAAGCTGCAAGTTTAGGATAATTAAAAAAACGATCTTCTAAACCTGAATGCATTGAGCCCATTACGACACGGTTTTTAATGGTAGTAAAACCCAAATGTAATGGTTTTAAGATATTTGCATAGCTAGTCATGATATTCCTTGTTTAATTTTGGCTTTGCAACTTGTTGCATAGTACTTTAATACTTTTTTATTGATTTGGGATGACTATAGCGCGAATTTTAATGGTTGAAAGTGTCAATTTAACGTGATGACTGGAAACTAATCTTCATTATCAACCTATAAAAAAGCAGTCATTTCACTGACTGCTTTTTTACGTCAACATTTAATAATGGTACATCGCTTAAGGCTGTTGATTGCATGAATAAGCCAAACGACTTTTGTTTTTTTTCACTTTGAGCGAACTCATCACAATCCCCAGACAAATAAAGACCGCACCGATTAAGATATTCAGGGTTAAAGGTTCATGCCAGATCAGCGAACCAAAAAATAAACTTAGAATTGGAATACACATGATTGAGATCGAAGCAACAAAAGTATCCACCTGACTCACGATCCAGTTCCATAATGCAAATGCAAATCCTGTTCCAACCACTGCAATATAAAATAAGGCAGATTCATTTAAAGGGTTGAGCCAAACTTGGACATCTACAGGCTCAAAAGCTAAAGCACCAGCAAAAATAATAGCTCCACCTAATAACAGTTGCCAAATGGTCAGCTTGATTTTGTCATACGTCGCAAAATTCTTTTTAATAAACACCGTTGATAAGGCCCAAAAGAAACCAGAACCAATTAACAAGATTTGTCCAAGCAATGAGGTATTCATATGGATATGCTGCAGTTGTGGCCAAAGAATGGCGATCAGCCCCAATGTACCTAAAACCAACCCCAAACCCTTTTGGCTATTCAAACGTTCATTTAAGAAATAATGTGCCAGCACCCCAATAAAAATTGGCATGGTAAAGACCAGCACTGCCGATAAACCCGAAGCCACAAATTGCATCGCAAAAGTTTGCGTTGCATAGAAACCTAGACAAATCAGCAAGCTTAAAATCATCAAGGGCTTCCACTCTGACGGTTTTGGCAAAATCGGTTTCTTCAACATTCGCTGTATGATCATTAAAGTCAGTGCTGCCAGAATCAAACGTGTAGAAATAAACAGGAATGGTGGAAAGACTTGCAAACTGTGTTTAACCAAGCCCCATAAAGAACCCCAGACCAGACATAACAACGCGATTGCGCTTACGACTCGAATATTCACGTGTTGTACTCAACCCTTGGAAAGTCATGTTAGTGTATAAAATAAATGACATCATGAATAATGCTATGTTTTAATAGATCCATCATTTTTTTTGATGCCTATTTAGCACACTCTCCTTTTTGAATTTTATCCTTTCGGAATGGATGAGCTGGCACGATTGAGGAATTGCCGTGAATATTGATATTAATGATATCCGTTCTTTTGTCACTGTAGCCGAGTTGAAAAGTATTACGGCGGCGGCACATAAGCTCAATTATTTACAATCCAATATGACTGCAAAAATCAAGAAGATTGAAAATCATTACAAACGCCAGTTATTTATCCGTAGACCCAAAGGCGTTGAGCTGACTGAATCAGGTATGAATTTATATGCCCAATATAAAAAAATGATGTTCACCTGGGAGGAAACCGAAAATAAAATCTATCAACAAGAAAGCGTACTGCGTTTCGGGACCAATACCAGTCTTGGTGGCATGCGTTTTTACCCATCTTTTAGCAAATTATATGAGGCTTATCCCGACCTCTCGATTACCATGAAAACGGGTTCTACGGGCTATATTGAAGATGAAATTCTCGCCGGCAATCTGGATATGGCCTATGCACTAGGTCATCCAAAACAAAAGAACCTGCAATATATTCAAAAGGCGGATGATCAACTGGTGATTATTGGCAAAAATATGATTAACCACGACAGTCTTGAAGAGTGTCTGAATCATCAAAATATCTTGTTGGCCTCTGAACAATGCTGCTATGCCACAACTCTGGATAGCATCTATAGCGACTATAATCTTAAAAAGGGTGAACTCACCCATATTTATGATCATGAAGCTTTAATTCACTTTACCCAGCTGGGTATGGGCATTTCCATGATTGCCAAGTCATTGATTGAGAAATACAAGATTCAATACTATCGGGAAACGCCTGAACAATATCGGGACATTGGACTATATTTGATTGCACGCAATGACCATGTCTTTACACCGATCGAGAAGCAATTTATTGGCCTAAATGATGCACTTTGAGCTCATTTTCAAGGACATCGTTAACTTTTTTGCAGTTCAGTTGGCAGTTTAAAAGTTGAATCTTTTTCCCATTTGAATAGAGAGAAAAACAGCATGACAACAGCCATAACCGTTCCTAAAGGAAACATATTGAGCATAAAGACCGTCATTAAGATTGAACCAATACGACTACTTGTACTTCCCGTCCTAACACTTTTTGCACATAGAAAATGAACAACAATCAAGGCTATACGCCCCAACAGACCACCAATAAAATATTTAGGCATATGCATAATCAAGTTATAAATCGCATAGACAAGATCTGATATCAAGATAAACGCGACAATGCGATGTAATGTAGAGAGAATCTGATTGTTCGTTTCTAGCATTTTATTCTTTCACCCTGTTTAGAATCTTAATAAAAACTTTATGTTTATCGTAAAACTTTATATTTTTCCGATGTTAATCTATTTTTCAAATGAAAAAAAAAGAATTCCTTTCCTAACAGAAAAAAAATCGATTTGAAAAGTGATATAGTACGGAACGTATAAATTCTCTTTGGTCACCGAAGTATTAGGGTGCCTATTTCGAAATAGTTAGGACTAGCAATGACTGATAATGCAACGATCTTGCAGCATGTACCAGTAGGTAAAAAAGTAGGGATTGCCTTCTCTGGTGGTTTAGACACTTCAGCAGCTTTATTATGGATGAAACAGAAAGGCGCAGAGCCTTATGCATACACTGCAAATCTGGGTCAACCTGATGAAGATGACTATGATGCTATTCCAAAGAAAGCTGAACAGTACGGCGCAGTCAAAGCTCGATTAATCGATTGTCGTTTACAACTTGCGCTTGAAGGTATTGCAGCGATTCAATGTGGTGCATTCCATATCAGCACAGGTGGTGTTCCTTATTTCAATACCACACCTTTAGGTCGTGCAGTGACAGGTACCATGCTGGTCACCGCAATGAAAGAAGATGACGTTAATATCTGGGGTGATGGCTCAACCTATAAAGGTAACGATATTGAACGTTTCTATCGTTATGGTTTATTGACCAACCCTGCTCTTAAAATCTATAAACCATGGTTAGACCAACAGTTTATTGATGAGTTGGGTGGCCGTGCCGAAATGTCGCAATTCTTAATCGACAACGGCTTTGACTATAAAATGTCAAAAGAAAAAGCCTATTCAACTGACTCGAATATGTTGGGCGCAACACATGAAGCCAAAGATTTAGAATACTTAAATGCTGGTATTAAAATCGTCGACCCGATCATGGGTGTTGCATTCTGGAAAGAAGAAGTTGAAATCCAACCAGAACAAGTGAGCATTACTTTTGAAGAAGGTATGCCGGTTGCGCTCAATGGCCAACGCATCGAAGATCCGGTTGAATTTATTTTAGAAGCAAACCGTATCGGTGGCCGTCATGGTTTAGGTATGTCTGACCAGATCGAAAACCGTATTATCGAAGCAAAATCTCGCGGTATTTATGAAGCACCGGGTATGGCATTGTTACACATTGCTTATGAGCGTCTAGTCACTGGTATTCATAACGAAGATACCATTGAACAATACCGTATCAACGGTTTACGTTTAGGTCGTTTACTTTACCAAGGTCGCTGGTTCGATTCACAAGCGTTAATGCTTCGTGAAACTTCACAACGTTGGGTTGCGAAAGCAATTACTGGTACTGTAACACTCGAATTACGTCGTGGTAATGATTACACCATCATGAATACTGAATCTCCAAACCTCACTTATGAAGCTGAGCGTTTAACGATGGAGAAAGGTGATTCGATGTTTACACCGATGGATCGTATCGGTCAGTTAACCATGCGTAACCTTGATATCACAGATACACGTGCAAAACTGGGTATCTACACAGAAACTGGTCTGCTTTCTGTAGGTCAAGGCTCTGCAATTCCACAATTGGAAAACAAATCAAAATAAGCATTTGATACATTGGTATCAAACCTTAAAAGGCTGAATCTTGTATTCGGCCTTTTTTATACCCTTAAACAATAAGCAGCCCCATCATCTCAATTATAGAACAACACGTCGCAATAAAAGACTATTTATCCCTATAATGAATCGATAATATAAGCATCAAGCAGAACATAATAATTTGGGAGATGAAAGATGAATGCTTATCTACATCGTAGTGAAAATCGTGGTCATGTTAAAGCAGGCTGGTTAGACACCTACCATAGTTTTTCATTTGGTAGCTGGTATAACCCGAAATACATGGGTGTCAGTGCCCTGCGCGTCATTAATGACGATACCGTGGCTGCACACAATGGTTTTGGTACTCACCCGCATGACAATATGGAAATCCTGACCTGTGTACTGGATGGCACCATTTCCCATAAAGACAGCATGGGCAATGAAGGCCAGATCAATGCAGGTGAATGGCAATTGATGAGTGCGGGTACAGGCGTCACTCACAGTGAAATGAACAAGCATGATAAAGCGGTGCATCTGTTACAGATCTGGATTCAACCGAATGTACAAGATGCAGAACCCACCTATCAGCAAATTCAGCTCAATCCGAAAGATCATCCAAACCAATGGCACTTGATCGCAGGTGATGAATCTGCACCGATGCTGATCCGTCAAAATGCTGAAGTGAAAACTGCGGTCATTGAAAAAGATCAACATCTAGACATTACAGCACGGAAAAAAGTGAACTACGTGCATGTAATTTCAGGTGAAGTGATGATTGCAGATCATTTAGTCAAAGCTGGTGATGCCTTGCTATTTGATGAAACAGCCACCATTACTGCACTACAAGACAGTCAGATGATCTGGTTTGACCTACCTTAAGTCCTGGTTTAACTCGTACTCCTCCCTCGGGGGTACGAGCTTTTTAATCGCTACTTCCGCCACCATCACAACTCCCCGAATCCGAGCTAGGACTGTCGCTTATGCTACAGTGATCGGTAGGTCTGGAATCATGATGTTGAGATGAGTCATTTATATAAGGTATTGGCGAATACGAATCATTAGAGTCAGATGAAACTTGTCTAGCGCTGGTTCTCTTTACCCAGAGAATGAATAAAACCAAGCCAATCACAACCAGTACAATAATAAATAACAGCATTAGAAATCTTGAGTGCCGTGCCAATCTTTAGAAATGACTATATCCTGAGTCTAGACTTTTAAAAAGATAGACATTAAAAAAGCCCGATTAACGGGCTTTTCTACAACCTTGAACATTTTTAAAAACAATCTAGATTGTTTCGTTCGTTGTTAGCTGTGTATTCAGGTCATCATATCTTTTTGCATTTAGGCAAGATTTCTCTTAAATCCCAAATAGTATATGACTTCCTTATTGTTTAAATTAGCACCAATTATGAATGGGGTCAAGCACCCTTTTAATGCTAAAAAGCTAAACCCAATACAGCATAGCCGTGCCGAAGCAAACTATCCAAACAATGTGTTGAACTCAAAATAATGTAATCATGAAAAACTAAACATTATTTGTTTTTACGTTCTTTATTCACCAGATAATCCACCACTTGCACAACCTTTTCATCACCGCCCTGAACAATATATTTACCATTTACCACGACCGCAGGAACGCCAGTGAGTTGGTATTTACGCGCCAATTGATTGGATTCGGCAATTTTTGCCGTGATTGCAAAAGAATCAAACATGCTATTAAACTTTTGCTCAGGTACGCCGTATTGGGTAAAAAATTTAGCAAAAGCTTCCTTTTGCAAAACTCTTTGATTGCCAGAAAAATTGGCATGGAATAATGGTAAATGTGTCCGCTTACGAACGCCTAATGCTTCACTGACATAATAGGCACGCGCACCCTGCTCCCACATGGGTGTCATTGCTGCCGGCGTACGAAGAAAATACACATCTTTTGGAATCTTCTTCAACCAGCTTTGCATATGCGGTTCTAATTTAAAGCAATAGGTACAGCCATACCAAAAAAATTCCCGTACCTCGATTTTATCTGGAACAGACGTTTTTTCTGGATTTTGTACAACCGTATAATCTTTTCCTGCAACAAAATCTGCTGCCATTGTCTGGGTAGAAAGTACTGCAACCATTGCAGTAAGGCCCGTTAAAATAAATTTTTTCATTAACTTCACTAAGCTCTTAGCGCCTTTATCGCGCCCGAGAATTTATAAGTAATACCATTCCAAAACCTCATCGTAAAACACTGTTTATGTCCTTAAAACAGTCGATATCAGACTACGATGGGCATAGTTTACTCGAGAAATGCCCTACAAAAAGTAGGTCTTATAAATTATCGATTAAAATCAACAATTAAAAACAAAAATACTACAGCTTAATAGATCTATTATTAAGATTCATGTCGTTACGTCTTGTTTTATCAGTTAGTCTCAGCCGCCTTTTTAAAGCTATAAAAAAAAGCCCTGGATCGTTTCGAATCAGGGCTTTCGAGTTCATGTAACTTCATAAAAAGTTATATGACTTTAATATCTTGGTAGGTATATCCAATACCGAACTTAATTACAATCAATTGTTTTTATTGATTTATTTAAAAAAAACAAAATCAATGATACACATTGTGATACATATAATTATCTAGTGCCATAAACTTTTGTTCCGAGGGTCGGACTCAAAATATTAACATTTAACATTGTTTTTTAACATTTTTATATAAAAAGAATTAAATAAGGTACTTAGATAGGTGTTCATTATTTACAATAAATGGGCTTTATTAACAATGAATTTTTAAAAAATATTTCAAATTTTCCTATATTAGATCTTTGCTCACACCCCTTTTGATATATTTACCAATGATAATTTTATTCGATTCAGGAAAATTTTAGCGCTTCATATATAGATTTTTATATGTTATAAAACATAAGTTTATAAATAAAAAAACTACTAATCGTAAGTTGGAAATAAGATGCGTTTTACTAAAAGTGGTCCAAATATTCCTAATGAATTAATTGAAGCACAAAAAAAAGGCGAACTTTTATTTTTCTGTGGGGCAGGAGTATCAGTTCCAGCTGGGTTACCTACTTTTTATAGCCTAACTAAACAAGTAGCTGAAAGATTACATGCATTGGATGATGATAATAATGAAGTTTCACAATTACTCTTTAATAATCAATTTGATAGAACATTTACAGCATTAAAAAGAACATATGGTGATAAGATTGTTGATACTATTTTATTAAATACACTAAAAGTTACAAAAACCCCTTTACTAACGAATCATGAGAATCTGTTAAAACTTTCGATAAATGAAGAAAAGAAACCTTTTCTAATAACAACAAACTTTGATCTACTTTTTGAAAAAGTAGATAGGAAAATAAAATCATTTGTTCCACCATATCTACCCGACCTGCAATCTAAAGATGCTTTATCAGGCATTGTTTACTTACATGGCAAATGGATAGACCCAAAGAAAAATGAACCTAACAATCTTATTATCTCATCTCAAGATTTTGGTAGTGCCTATTTATCTCATGGTTGGGCTACACGTTTTTTATCAAATCTATTGACACGCCGTACAGTCGTATTAATTGGGTATTCAGGTGATGATACTCTAGTTCGATATTTGCTTGAGGGACTAAACTCAGAAAATTCGGAGAATAAAAATCAAATATATGCATTTGAAAGAGGTGAGCAAAGTCAGATTGATAAAAAATGGGCACAACTTGGTGCAATAGGTATTTCATATCCCAATCATGATGATCTATGGAATACCATTACAGAATGGTCAAAATATTCACATGATGAAGATCACTGGAATAAGCATATTTTTGAACTGAGTCAAAAAAGTCCTAAAGATCTAGAAGCATTTGAAAGAGGACAAGTTACTAATTTTATTTCCACTCTCAAAGGTGCAAATAAATTTCAATTATATGATCCCCCTGCTCGTGCAGAATGGATTTATGTGTTTGATAAATACGTAAGACTGGGAGAACCAAAAAACTTAAAAGATGAAGCTGGCAATGAATATCTACTTGATCCAATTGATCTATATGGCATTGATACTGATCCCAATCGGACAGAGATAGAGTTAGCGCCTAGTCATTTAAAACATGATATAGGAGAAGATTTCATTGATAATTTAACTATTGATCATTCAAGCAATTTAAGGGAAAGAATATCAAATCTAGAATACAGAAAACTGTTCAGCGTTAACTCAAGGGTTACTAGCTTAATTAGGTGGTTTATAAAAGTTATTGAACAACCCGAGAGCATATGGTGGATAGCCAACCAAAACCACTTACATCCTTTAATAATTAGTGAAATTGAAAAAGAATTTAGTAAAACAACTCACTCCCTATCTAAATATAAAATAGATTTTTTTGAAAAATTAATATTAAGCCATAAACTATTAGAACGACAACCAACAATAACTTGGTATGAACTAAAATTTTTAGTAGAAAAAAATAATAATTTATTTACCAACTCAAATTTACATGATCTAGAGTCTTTACTAGAACCAACTCTAAAAATAAACCACACCTTCTCTCATACATCATACTTAGCAACTGAAGATGAAAATAATCAAAAAATTGTTTTTAAACCTAAATTCATTGGTTTTAATCATGATGCAATAGATGTCCATGAGAACTCTCTCATAGATGTTATAGACATTCTTGCAAGGTCATTAACTAAGTATTTAAATTTACTTAAAATTACTTCAGCGAGTATTAGTTCTTTTTTACACTTAGATTATCCAACAATAAAACTCAATGATTTCAATGAAGATATGTATGAAACATATGATAATATTGGTAAAATAATTGTTTGGATAAGTCACTTAATTAACAGACAAATCAAAATAGATGAAAATGAAATTCACAAGCTTTCTGAAAAATGGCCAAAAAATGATTCCTTCATTTTCAATCGCTTGAATCTATTTATTTGGACTTATTCTCAAGATATTCAAAAACATCATATCGGAAAACATATAAAAAACTTCTCTGATGAACTTTTTTGGAGTTCAGTTTTAGAAGCTGATTTATTTAAACTTATATCCAACCAATGGAATAATATTCAAGAAGAAGATCGCACAATAATTGAGAAAAGAATAATAAAATATTATCCAAATACTGAATATTTTGATAAGAAAAGATTTGAACAAAGTAAAATTTATCATATTGGTAGATTTTTGAGTAAAATTGAAAGCACAAAAATAGGACTATCTGAATCTTCTAGAGGTTATTTGATAAAAATTAAATCATCAGATAAATGGAGAGAAAGTTTTTTAGATAATGATCCATTCACTCCCAATGTTATTTCAGGTTCCGTAAAAACCAATACATCTATGGAAATGCTAGATTTAACTCTATTAACTGACTCAACAAAACTACTTGATAGGATAGAAGAAGTTGAGAAGGACAGAAATATAGTTTTTGAGCAGAACAGACTATTTATTGGCCTAATACAGAAAGATATACCATATGTTCTGAAGTTGCTTTCAAATGAGCTTAATTTGAATAATTTACGAGAAAGCTTTTGGCAGCAGTTATTTTATAACATTCCTGATAATGCGACTCTAGAAGAAAAATTATTAATTGCCAATACGATATTAATTTTGCCATCAGAATTAATTTCAAGTTGTCGATTTTGTTTACCGCAATGGATTAACGGAAAACTTGTAAATACATGTAGGTCAAATCAGCCCCTGTTTTGGCAAGTTTGGGATTATGTATTTATTGCCTTAAATACTATGGGAGTAGATGCAACTAAAAGCTCATTTGGGGATATTAGAAGAGGAGGAAAAATTATCAAAAGATCTCGAAAAACATTAGATTATGCCCTGAACTCACCTATAGGTCAGTTAGTTGATGCAGTATTTTCAACCTTTAATGCTTGGGAATTAGATCCAATGATTTGCAAAAAAGACTACCTTCCGAGATTTGAATTAGCACTAAATAGTGTGGGTGAAGGAGCTGATCATGCGGCAGTAATGATAGCTTATCGTTTTAATTTCATCTATTACAATTATAAAAAATGGACTGAATCTCATTTAATCCCACTTTTAGATATTGAAAATCCATTAAGTGAGCCTGTTTGGAATGGGATAACACTTAATATGCCATACAAAGAATCATCTTTAAAAATAAAGCCTTATCTTGAATCATTAATAAAAAGTAAACCAGAATGGTTTACTAATGAAAAACTAAAAAATAATTTAGCAGTATATATTGTTGCATTGAGCTTTTGGTCACATTCTTACCCTAAACACTATTCAGATATTGAATTAAGAAATTTATTGCGTAAATGTGATATTGATATGCTTTCTCATTCATTATGGATGTTGAATCAAATAATCATTAAAGAAAAAAACTGGTTGAGTTTTGGTCAACACTTTGTAAAAAACATTTGGCCTAAAGAGCTTGCTTTCCAAAATTCGAGACTTTCAGAAAGATGGCTAAATTTAATTTTAGAAACATCTAATGACTTTATAGATGCTACCAAGCATATAATGCCTTATTTAGGAAAAATAGAATCGGGCTCTTTATTCCTATTTAGATTAGTTAAAGACGATAAAGTTTTTCTTTTAGAACAGCACCCTGAAGAAATCCTCATGTTACTAGATCAAGTAATAGGTTCAAGAATTGAACATTATGATTTTTATCTAAAAGATATATTAGATAGACTAATCTTAGTTGAACCCACTATTAAAAATAACTCTTCATGGAGAAGATTAAAAGAAATCTCAAGATAATTTTATTTATCTTGAGATAACAAGCCTTGATAAGTTATATATTTTATCAATTCCTTGAAATATTAAGTATTTTAAGAACAAATGAAATTAACAACATCTTCACTACTACCACCTTCGGTAACATCCACCCAATATACCGCTATAAAAAGCTAAAAAAAGCTAAAAAAAGCTAAAAAAAGCCCTGAATCTATATAATTCAGGGCTTTGGAGTTCATGTAACTTTATAAAAAGTTATATGACTTTAATATCTTGGTAGGTATATCCAGACTCGAACTGGAGACCTCTACGATGTCAACGTAGCGCTCTAACCAACTGAGCTATACACCTAGAATGAGAAGCATGATATTCATTTTTTTGTCGCTTCACAAGTTTTTTTGCGACTGTTTGATGACAATCGCACAGTCTTTAAGCAACCGCTTGAATTCTTGGATATTGAGCTGGTCGTTTTGTTCTAAAAATACGATTTTTTGATATAACACAGTCACTTGTTCGAATGGCGTCTGGTCCTCAACCAACACAGCGATACGTTGTATCCAGCTATGAAAGGTTTCCGCTGGATATTTATGCAAATGCCGGGGCAACTGTTTCTCAAATTGAATAATCAAGCGTTGATATTGTTCTTGCTTGCCTCGTTGTCCCCACCAGTACCAGCCACCGTAGAGCAACAAAATACTGCCAATACCAACGACTAAAATAATCACATAGCCATAGCTTGAATCCAGACCTAATCGGGATAACCAGTTTTTCTGCTTTTCGGCATCATAACCGACCACTTTGCTTTGCCATTGATAGCTGAGATATTCACTCCAGATGCGAACATTTTTAAGGAATTTAAACTGCTGCAAACGCCAAGCCTGCGTTTGTCCTTCGCCCCAGACATTTTGGTCTTGCGCCAGATAATCTTGCATACCGGTATCAATTCGTTGTGGTGCAATCATGGCGGTAGGATCAACTCTTTGCCATTTCCCATCCAGATAAACTTCACTCCATGCATGTGCATCCAGCTGGCGGACTTCCCAACTCTGTCCATCTGGTGCCCATTGTCCGCCTTGATAGCCTGTTACTACGCGTGCGGGAATTCCCACATAACGCATCATCATCACAAAGCTCGAGGCATAATGTTCACAAAAACCTTTGCGACTAGAAAACAGGAATTGATCAATCCGGTCTCCGCTCAAAGTGCCCGGCGTTAATGTATAGCTAAAGCCATTTTTTCTGTACCAAGACAGCACCGATTGTAGGTATTTTTCAGGCCGCTTCTGGTTCTGCTCAAATAACGCCTGTGCCAGTTGTTGTGCTTTTCTATCTCGCCCCTGCTCAAATCGAGTATTCAATTCCAGTTGACGCGGTGATAAGTAGACTGACTCCGTTGCTGTTTGTCCTAACCAAAGCAGGTGTATCGGTTGATTGCGTTTAACCAGTTTGGAAGGACGAATACTATCATCTTGATACAGCTGTAAATAACGCTCTTGGGGAATCGAATATTCCAGTCCCATGATCCAGTTGGCCTGCTCATCGGCAGGTAAATATTGATAGCTCACACGGCGTGTGGAGACAGGAATGCGCTTGAGCTGCTGATTATCAAAACTACTGCTCCATATGCTGCCATCATACTGGTCCAGAACCAGTGCTCGCCAGTATAGCTCTGGCCGACCGGGCAAATCATACATCGGTGCGATGACACGGAAAGCCAAGGCGGAAGATTGAGATAGTTGCGCAATATCTCCCGGTGACATCCGGTCACTGATGCCTGTGGTCGCGTGGTTCTGTTGAATCGGAATCGCCCACAACGGTGGTAACCGCGGAAAGAATATAAACAGCAGAATAAAGAATGGTGTGGCAATCCCCACAAACTTCAGGATTTGCCTTATATCTTGTTTTAACTGATTTCTGGTCTGATTCTTCTGTTTAAATAAATCAGTTTGAAGCCGATAGAGGCCCATGAGGCACATCAGCAATGTCCCAAACACGATCAGGGCCATCCAGAATGCCTGGCTATATAACAATAAGCTGGCACTGACAAATAGGGCAAAGTTAAAGACAATCAGTAAATCGCGGGTATTTTTAGACTCCAGACTCTTGGCAAATAAACAGGTGGTTAGAAATGCAACCCCCGCCTCTACGCCGATTAAGCTTTGGTACTGAATATAAATCAACGCAACCGACACTAAGGTAAATGCCACCAAAAGCAGTTTAGGCATTGGCGTAATTTTTTGTTTGCGATAGCGCCATACTAAAGTTAGCCAGACAATGCCCCACAACCCGCTGAGTGTGACTGGAATAAAGCTCACTTGACCGATCAGGATCAATCCTAAGGCAGCTAAAATACAAAAATAGATGGCTTTGGTCATGTTTAAGCCTGCGCAAGTAAAAGTCTGGCTTTGCTTAATTGGCTTTGGCCTTGTCCACGTTCCAGTCTGGCGTGCGGCAAAATCACAGCATAGTCATTCCCAGATTGTTCACATTGTTCAATCAACCCCATCATCAAACTTAGCTTCTGTTCATGGCCCAGCGCTGGAATGAGCTGATAATCAATGTCTAGGTGTTGATGAGTGGTCTGCGCTTCAAACATCTTGATTAAAAAACCCTGCCCACGTGCAACCTGCTTCCATGCTACATTCTGATAAGAATCTCCATGCTGGAAAGTTCTGAGCTCTTTAAATTCATCTAGACTGTCTTGCGCCGAGGTCAGCTGAAGTTTATGTTCTTTTTGCCAGTCAGTGGCCTTTGGTGCGATCCAGACCTCTTGTTGTGGATATAGATAGGTCCACGCACGCACCAATCCTAAAGGATAGGTCGCATAAATTTTCAAGGCATCCAGTTCATATCTACCACGTTGTTCCGGTAAAACGGCGAGTTCCAGACTTTGCTGAGTCTGGTCCAGATACAGGAAATGTTCTTGTTCTTGCCAATTTAGACGCAAATATCGAACTGTTTGGGTGGATTGTTTTAATAAAATTTTCAAGATCAGCGGCTGGTCTACTTGCCCTACCTCCGCAGCGACCACTTCAATCTGCAAGCCATGCAATTGCTTAAAGGTCAGATAAAAGCTGATACAAAGAATGGCACTGATTAAAAAGCAAAAACCGAGAATCAGGTTATTGGCATAGTTAATGCCAGCAATAAATGTAATGACAATCAGCACCAGATATAAAAAACCTTGCTTGTAAATAAACACCAGTACATCTTTCTGCAATAAGATTTTGCTGCCTTCGACCTGAAAGCGCTTTGCAATCCATTGTTGTAGCTGCCGCTTGAGTCCATTTTGCATAGTTCAATCTCAACTATAAGACATCAACTGATTGCAAAATCTGTCCAACTTCAAGCTCACTCAGACTTAAGCGATGTGCGACCACCGCAACAAAAACAGCTTGTACATCGTCTGTCATTACAAAACCACGCCCCTCAACCAAGGCATAGGCTTGTGCCGCAGCCTTCAACGCCAATACCCCACGTGTGGACAGCCCATGACGTAACTTCCGTGTTTCAGCAGCCAGATCCAAAATATAATTCAGTACCGCCTCGCTGAGGAAAACCTGCTTTGCCAGCTCCCGTAAATGTAAAATATCAGCTTGATTAAACACGGCATCCAGTTGATGGATCAATACCTGTCGTGAACGCTGTTGTAATAACAATTTTTCCGCTTGTCGGGAAGGATATCCCAGTGATAAACGCATCAAGAAACGGTCGAGTTGTGATTCAGGTAATGCATAGGTGCCACTTTGAAATAACGGATTTTGTGTGGCGAGGACCCAGAACGGTTGCGGCAATTCATAATGCACACCATCGACGGTGACCGCCCCTTCTTCCATTGCTTCCAGTAGTGCACTTTGAGTTTTGGGACTACAGCGATTAATTTCATCGGCCAACAAAATCTGGGTAAAAACTGGACCCTGCTTAAATTCAAACAGATGTTCTTTCTGGTTAAAGATATTGATGCCAATCACATCACTGGCCAGCATATCGTTGGTGAACTGAATGCGCTGAAAATGTAATCCTGCCAGACGCGCCAAAGCACTGGCCAATGTGGTTTTCCCTAGCCCAGGTAAATCTTCGAATAACACATGACCACCCGCCAGCAAGCAGGTCAGCGCCAATCTGGTTTGTTGCGGTTTATCTAAAATCAGTTGGTTTACTTCAAATAAGAATTGCTCAATCTTCTGGGCAAAGCTTTGAATATCTTGTTCTAATGCCTGATTCTGCTTGGTTTTCTCTTGAGCTGATGACTTTTCCATGCCCCACATTATTCTATCCCCCAAAATAAAACAGTGTATGTTCAACATACACTGTTTTGGTTTTTTTTCAAAGAAATCAAATAATTTCTAGCAAGGACACTTCTTCATATTGCCACCCGCCGAAGGATAACGTGCATCGATACAATGACGATAAAAAGTCTTGGCATCCATCGGGGTTAAATCTGGATGATGTGCTTTCATATGCGCTATATAAGTTTCATAATCAGGCACACCGACCATCAACCGGAAACTCTGCTGCAAACGTTGCCATAAAACAGCGATACGTGACCAATTCTTCGGTGATAACAGTAAGTGCTTTTGCGACATGATGGTGAATTTAATAATCTTCACGATCACTGCACTGCCTTGCCGGGCAATTTTAAAATCCATCGTTACTCTCCTTTGATGCTATTCGCAGTCATCGGTGTGTCTGAATAAACGGCTGGTGCCTCATTCACGGTTGGTGTTGGACTTGCCAAAGCACGGCGTACAATGCCAATTGACGCAATCACCATCACAACCGCAACAATCATAAAGAAGCCACAAAGTGCCGCATTGATCTGGTTTGACATCACAATGGTCTGCATTTCAGCAACGGTTTTGGCTGGTGCAAGTACTTCACCACGCGCAATCGCATCTGAGAAACGATTGGCCTGTGCAAGGAAACCAATCTTCGGATTTTCATGGAAGATCTTTTGCCAGCCTGCGGTCATCGAGGTAATGAACAAGAAAATCGTTGGGAAAATCGTCACCCAAACATATTTCTCTTTCTTCATTTTGAATAAAATGACGGTACCTAAAATCAGTGCCATCGAGGCAAGAATCTGGTTACCAATACCAAACAGTGGCCACAACGAGTTAATCCCGCCGAGTGGATCAACCACCCCTTGGTAAACGAAGAAACCCCAACCTGCGACCGCGACAAAGGTCCCGACCATATTGCCGAAGAATGAACTTGATTGCTTGATTGCCGGAACCACAATCCCCACGGTATCCTGCACCATGAAACGACATGCACGTGTTCCTGCATCTACCGCAGTCAGAATGAATAAGGCTTCAAACAGAATCGCAAAGTGATACCAGAATGCCATCATTGAGCGGTTATTGAAAATCTCTGAAATGATATGCGCCATACCAATTGCAAATGTCGGTGCGCCACCGGTACGAGACAAGATT
Organism: Acinetobacter courvalinii; assembly: GCF_014635545.1. Taxonomy (GTDB): domain Bacteria; phylum Pseudomonadota; class Gammaproteobacteria; order Pseudomonadales; family Moraxellaceae; genus Acinetobacter; species Acinetobacter courvalinii. The sequence goes on along the minus strand of NZ_BMDA01000001.1, from coordinate 551,429 downwards.
GAACTCTCACCCACTTCCTGCGCCAGTAAGGTCAACATTTCTGGACTAACCACAAAGCCCAGATTACGCACCGCTTCCGCTGCAGTCTCTACTGAAGTTCCTAAAACTGCTGCTGGCGCGTTAATGGCAAAATAAATACCCGGATCAAGTACTGTCGCACAGATCATGGCCATGATGCCGACGAATGATTCCATCAACATACCACCATAACCGATCATACGAATGTTGACTTCATTATCAACCAGTTTAGGCGTTGTACCTGATGCTACCAGGGCATGGAAACCCGAAATCGCACCACAGGCAATGGTGATAAACAGGAAAGGAAATAAACTACCCGCAAATACAGGCCCTGTACCATCGACAAAGTGTGTGACTGCTGGCATTTTCAGGTCCGGCATCGCAAAGATAATCCCGACCGCCAAACCTGCAATTACACCAATTTTCAAGAAAGTTGATAGATAATCACGTGGGGCTAACAACAACCAGACCGGTAATACCGAAGCGATAAAACCATAAATAATCAGTGCCCATGTCAATTGGGTGCCACTGAGGGTAAATAACTGTCCCCAATAGGGATCTTTGGCCACATCACCCCCGTAGACAATCGCCGCCATCATCAGCACAAAACCGATAATCGATACTTCGGCAATTTTCCCTGGGCGTATATACCGCATGTAGATACCCATGAATAATGCAATCGGAATCGTCGCAGCGATACTGAACACCCCCCACGGGCTATGCGCCAGTGCTTTAACCACCACCAGTGCCAGTACGGCCAGAATAATGATCATCACGCCCAGCGTACCCAGCATCACAATCACGCCTGCAAAGGTACCCAGTTCCTGCTTCGCCATTTCTCCCAAAGAACGACCATCACGTCGTGTTGAGATAAATAGAACAAGGAAATCTTGTACCGCGCCTGCAATCACCACCCCGACCAAAAGCCAGATGGTCCCCGGTAAATAACCCATTTGCGCTGCGAGAATTGGACCAACTAAAGGTCCTGCTCCTGCGATGGCTGCGAAGTGATGTCCAAATAAAACAAATTTATTGGTTGGAACATAATCCAGACCATCGGCAAGGCGATGCGCTGGAGTTAACCGTCTCGGATTTAATTCAAAAACTTTGTTTGCAATAAATAAACTATAGAACCGATATGCAATGCTATATACACAGACCGCAGCAAGAACCAACCAGACCGCATTGACATGCTCACCACGACTAACCGCCAATATCCCAAATGAAATTGCCCCAACAATGGCAACCAAACTCCATAGGAGCTTTGAGGAAAGTGTTGACTTTGCTTGTGTTGTCTCCATTCAAAACCTCTCAATTACATAACGCGTGGTTAGGGTCTGTTGACATTTCACAGATGCGTGCGACAAAGGACATTTTTAGAGGACACAAAGCATGTCTTATGCAATTTAGCTATTCTAAATAATGACCAGCGATTACAGCTGTACAAGATAATGCAATGGCAGTAAAAAATGTCAGCAAACCCTCTTAGCTTTCCCTTTCTATATTTTCTGTAGAAGAAATATCTTTGTAAGTTTACCTTCTAACTACAATTATTTATCTAATACTTTGGCATAAAAAAAGGGATGATTGTTGATCATCCCCTTCGATAATTGTATATCTTGCGTAGCTCAGCTACACAGGCACAATTATGCACGCTCTAGGTAGTCACCAGTACGGGTATCTACACGAACGCTTTCTTCTTGCTGTACGAATAATGGAACACGTACCACAGCACCTGTTTCAAGTTTCGCAGGCTTACCGCCACCGCCAGAAGTATCACCACGTACACCTGGATCAGTTTCAACGATTTTGAGTACAACGAAGTTCGGTGGGCTTACCGTCAAAGGTACGCCATTGAACAACATGATGGTACATTTTTCATTTGAATCGTCTTTTAACCATTTCGCAGCATCACCCATTGCGGTTTTATCAGCAGCGATTTGCTCAAAAGATACAGGATCCATGAAGTTCCACATTTCACCATCGTTGTAGAGGTAGTCCATTTCAACTTCTACAATATCAGCTGCTTCTAAAGAATCACCTGATTTGAATGTTTTTTCTAATACTTTACCAGAGCGAAGGTTACGTAATTTCACACGGTTAAATGCTTGACCTTTACCTGGTTTTACATATTCATTTTCCATGATTGAACATGGGTTACCATCAAGCATAACCTTAAGGCCTGCTTTAAAATCATTTGTAGAATAATAGGCCATGAAAGGCGCACTCCAAACTTAAAACTCAAATCTATTAATGTTAGACTACACGCACTGGTGTAACACTAACACTATTTTTAACGTATGGCATGATAAACTATTTACATCAAGAGCAAAACTGGCAATCGCAACTCAGTGACCTAATTACTGATCCTTTAGAGCTGTTAAATCTGCTTGAGTTATCTACCGACCAACTATTATCAGGGGCAATCTTGGCCTCTGAACAGTTTAAATTGCGCGTCCCGCGTGCATTCGTCGGAAAAATGAACATTGGCGATCCTCTAGACCCTCTGTTGCTACAAGTCTTGCCACATCATCTGGAACTGGAAGAACATCCTGAGTTCGTGACCGATCCGCTTGGTGAGGAAGCCGCCAATCAAATGGCTGGGGTTCTGCATAAATATCAGTCGCGTTTTTTACTCACGCTGACGGGTGCCTGTGCCATCCACTGTCGCTATTGTTTTCGTCGCCATTTTCCTTATCAGGAAAACCTGCCTAAAAATGACGACTGGATCAATATCAAAGCCTATATTGAACAAAATCCACAGATCAATGAAGTGATTTTAAGTGGTGGCGATCCACTGACACTAAGTAACCGAAAAATTGCGTTGTGGCTAGAACGTCTAGCATCTCTCCCTCAGCTCAAGATATTGAGAATTCATTCACGCGTTCCAATTGTGATCCCGAACCGTATTGATGATGAGCTGATTTCTATATTAAAAAACAGTAGGCTACGCATTGTAGTAGTGGTACACTCAAATCACGCAGCTGAGCTGGATGATTTCACCTGCTCGAAGTTATTACAGTTATCACTCCACCATATTACTGTGCTTAATCAGGCGGTTTTACTTAAAGGTGTGAATGATGCTGCAGAAACTTTAAATGCATTGAGTAGCCGTTTATTTGAAGCACGAGTAATGCCCTATTACCTTCATGTTTTAGATAAAGTCAAAGGGGCTCAGCATTTTGATTTAAGATCTTCAGAGATAGATCAAATATATACTGATGTATTAGCAAGTTTGCCAGGCTATCTGGTACCAAAACTTGTCAGGGAAATTGCGGGCGAAAAAAATAAAACACCGCTTTTTGGGGTTCAAACGTTCTGAGATTGATAACACAATGATGAATAATGCTTTTTCGGATATTTTTCAAATTCCAACTGTCTTGAGACGAGACAAACTCAGCTTTTGCGATACCAATTCGAAAAGTCTAAATGAATGGATTTCCAACTTGTCCATCATGCAGTTGGGCGATACCTCTAAAGCATTATTCGCCGCCTTACTTGAACTGAGTGAACTTGAGTGCCCTGAAACCTTACGTTTCGATCTGGTGCAGGTGTTACACCCCACTATTGAAAATGTGTTAGGAAGTCTGGAAAAGAACTTTTTCAATCAGGGCATAATCAGTTCAGACCGTAATGAACACATTATTGAACTGGCCATGCTCTTGCGCTGTTATTTTGCAGCAATCTATATCAATATTGTGCGTCGTAGTAACGATCAGCTCGATCAGCAGAAGTTCTCCATCTTCGCGCTTAACCAAAAGAAAAATCTGCAAACCGCACGAACGCTAGCCACTTTTCAGTCCTTGCAACAACTAACCCAACTGCTCTATCAACAACATATGTTGTATAGCGAACCTGTAGCAGGACAATGGCTCATTGCCCATCAGCTTTATGATGCCGCCGTGACTCATAAATATCAGCATACCAATCTGGATCAGATACAAGGTAAACCCAATGCCTTAAGCAATATCTCGCAAGCCTATGCACAATTGATTTTGATGGATATTTTTAATACCAATCAAATCCGTCAATCCGAGATTCAGGCTTTATTCCAGTGTAGTTTTGACTGGGCAAAAATGGTCCAGATCCTGACCAAAGAAACAGACCTGACCAAATATGTGGTCGATACGACTAAAGATCACCCACCAATTTATAATAAAAAACAAAGCTCTGGCTTTAATCCCAATATTTTTATCAGCACGCATAGTCTGCTGGACCATGTCACCGCGACCTTACACAAAAATGCAGAGTATGTATCCAAGAATGAGAAGATCTATTTAACCCCTGCATTGAAATTCCATGTGCAAACCATTCTTGGTACCACGGCAGAGCGTCGACATGAGCGTTATGAATATTCCGCTCAATTACATATCTGCTTTGGTTTACTTACGGCCCACTTCTATCTGTCCAAAGCCAAGAATTTTTCAGAAACACTCTTATTAGACCATAGTTACGGTCTACAAAATGAATCAAAGTTTATGTCGTCCTGGGACAAAAAAAGTTCAACCGACAATCAAGAATCGGCAATTCAACGTTTAAGCCGTGAAAGTAAAGCCGTTTACCAAGCCGATATCCTAGATATTAGTGTGAACGGTTATCGTATTAAATGGTCTGGGGAGGCACCAAAAAACTTAAGAACAGGAGAATACATTCTAGTTAAAGAAACATCGCATGGGCATTGGCGTGGCGGTGTGATTCGTTGGCTCAAACAATCGACCGAGAAAAGTCTGGAACTCGGTTTGGAAGTACTGGCACAGGAAATCTTCCCTTGTGCGGTACGGGTTCAGGCAGATCGCCATATCAGCAATTATCATCCGACACTTTTATTAAAAAACCAGAATTTGGATGAAACCAAAACAACTTTAATTTTACCAGGTTCACAAATTTTTCGAGAACACCAAGCTGTTTATTTAAGATTGGGGAAAGAGGAAGTAAAAGTGTATTTATTAAACGCACAATTAATAACCCAGAGTTTTGTTCAATTTGATTTTGAACTGCTGAATGATGAGGAACAACCGATCCTTCAGCGATATATGGCTCAAAAGAATATGGACACCATTGATCAAGATTTATGGGAAGCTTTAAAGTGAGAAATTCTTTACTCTCTAAAAAATTAAAACGCACTGAAACACGTTTATTGATTATTGATGACAACCAGCTTCGTTATAATCAGATTTCAGCTTTATTTACAGCTCAAGACCATCAAATTAAAGCCACTTTACTCGATGATCTAAAAACCTTCGAGAAACAGCTGAATTTACCATGGGATATTGTGATTTTTGGTCGGGCCTACGACTTAAAAATCGAACAGACCCTCTCCCTGATTCAAGCCTCAGCACAACCCAATTTGCCTGTTCTCCTGCTTGAACCTGAGGATTATAAAGCCGATCAATATCAGAGCTACATTCATAAAGGCATTTATGACATCCTGAATCTGAAATCACCAGAAAAATTCTATATCAGTATCATTCGTGCGCTTTCTTATAGTCGTTTAGTGCAAGCAGAACATCGTTTACTGAATGAACTGGAAGCCGCACAAACGCAAGCACAATCACTGGTTGCAGAAAGCCATAAAGCGGTTGCTATTTTGCAGGAAGGCATTCACATGCATGTGAATGCCGAATACGCCAATCTATTTGGTTTTGCCAATCCAGAAGAATTAATTGGCTTGCCGATTCTGGATGTGTTGCAGCCAGAGGATTTAAGCCAGTTTAAACTGCGCTTTAAAAAGATTTCTCAAGGACAGTTTGAACAAGGCCGCTTTGAACTTCGCACCCAAAACGCGACAGTGAAGCAGAATCCCCTTCAACTGGAATTCTTACCTTCAGGCAATGAAGATGAAATCCAGCTCAATATTGAATGTGGCACTTCATCTCAAGCGGCAGCCACATCTTCAACAGCCGCGCCTGCCGAGAAAGCATCCAGTCTAAGCAGCGCTTTACAACATATTAACCGCCAGCTTAGCAATCACCCGGCCAATGCCAATGCGCTGGTTTTATTCAGCTTAAGCAATTGTCCAAGTGAGGTTTTCCAAACCGATTGGCGTGGCACTCGTGCATATTTTGCCAATATTCCTCACTTCATTAAAGAACAGGTAAATGTGCCGGTCTGTCAGGTAGAACATGGTTTATATGTCTCGTTATTTCAGGCCGAATCAAAGAGCGTGCTCAATTCCCTGCTGATGGGTTTGAATGGCTTACAAAAACCGCAATTGGTAGTGACCGATCACTACACCTTCCCACTGCATTTAAAATTAGGCTATTGCGAAATTACCCAGCCTATCGCAGATGAAGTTCGTTTTGAACAGGTGTTAACCAAGGCTTTCCTAGTTCCTCTACCTGTATTTAACAGTCCGAAGATTGATGCAGATATTGGCCTGACCACAGAACATATTCCTGTTGCTGTGCAGTTAACCCTGTTACAAGAGCTGAAAAAGAAACTGGATGCAGGCGATATCCATTTAAAATATCAGCAGCTCTATGACAAACAGGATCAACACACCCATACTTATGAAGTATCTGGCGGGTTTATCTATAATAACCAGTGGCAGGATTTAAGTGATCTTGCCGACCTGAAAGATGATCCTGAGCTATCGATTCAACTGGATCGCTGGATTCTTGTTGAAGCCTGTAAGCAGTTGCACAACTTTATTACCCAATATCCAAAGGCGAAATTGATTGTAAACCTCAATCATCAGGTCTTGCTGAATGATAAAAAGCTGCCAGAACTGGTGGCGAAACTATTAACCATTATTGGCAGCAAGCAAGCTCATCCTTTAATTTTGCAGTTCTCTGAACAAGCGCTACAACAAAACCTGTCACAAGCGCAGCCACAAATCGCGCTATTGCGTCAGCACGGTGCCGAGATTTCCATCCGTGGTTTTGGTGATTCGCTCTATAGCGATTCGATGTTGCAGCAAATCGATGTTCAATATCTGAGCTTGCACAGCAAACTTACTCAAATGCTGAGTGCTGAAAAAGAAATGGCCGCTCTACAAGAGAAAATCTTGCACTTTATCGGGCAAAAACCTGTCGAGATTTTCTTAACCGAACTCAACGACATGAACCTGTTTGCCAATGCATGGAATGTCGAAGCACGGTTCTTGCAAGGCAATTATTTCCAGAAAAAACTGGACCGTCTTACTGACGTACAGGATCAATAACCCTTTCTCAGGATTGGGGAACTGCCATAAGTTCCTCAATCGAATAATCTACAGGCATAAAAAAACGGGCATATTGCCCGTTTTTTCTTTCTTGATATTAACGTTTGATAGAACGTGACATACCAGAGAAACGTTGTTTGAATTTGTCGATACGGCCGCCTGTATCCACATTCTTTTGTTTACCAGTGTAGAATGGGTGGCAAGCTGAACATACGTCAAGGTAAATTGTTTCTTTACCAAGCGCAGATTTAGTTTCGATAACGTTACCACATGAACAAGTAGCAACTAATTTTTCGTATTTAGGGTGAATATCGGCGCGCATGGTCGATGCTCCTATTAAGTAAGAAAGGCTTAAGCTGTTATCGCAATTGATCACTCTCAACATGAGGAAAGCAACGTGTTCGCACACGTGCAGATCAACACCACAACAGACCATTTCTTTTGACTCACCGAGACTCTAAAGGTCAGAGCAAAGCCAACAAGTGGCGAGCATTATACGCCAATAAATTAAATTTTGCGAACTATTCTTGATTCGATTTTGACCAGTGATTCGCAATAATGCCACAGACCATGAGCTGGATTTGATGAAAAATCATAATCGGCAGCACAATCATCCCCAAAGGCTGTCCGATAAACAGAATCTGGGCCATCGGTACGCCACTTGCCAGCGTTTTCTTGGAGCCACAAAAGAAAATTGTCACCTGATCTGCTCGGCTAAAGCCCAGCCATTTTGGCACGTATAACGCCAGCAACATCACGATGGTTAACAGCACCGAACATGCTAAGATTAAATAAAACAGTGTCAGGCCATTCACCTGCTGCCATAAACCAGCAATTACCGCGCTACTAAACGCGCCATACACCACCATCAGAATCGATCCCTGATCGAAAGCCTTGACCAGACTTGGCATTTTAACCATATAAGGAAAAATATAAGGGCGTAACAACTGACCCAACACAAACGGCACTAGTAGCAATAAAGTAATTTGCAGAATCGATTCGGTTGGATCAAAATCATGCTGACTTTGGCCTAAAATAAAATAGCTGACTAAAATCGGGGTAATCATCATGCCGACAATATTAGAGAAAGACGCGCTGCACACTGCCCCTGCCACATTGCCTTTAGCCATCGAGGTAAATGCAATAGAGGATTGCACCGTGGATGGCAAGAAACACATGAACAGGAAGCCCCAATACAGTTGCTGACCGAGTAAGGGCTCTAACACCGGCTTTGCCAACAAGCCGATCGCTGGAAAGACCAAGAAAGTAAAAGCAAACACTAAAGCATGCATTTTCCAGTGCAACATGCCTTCAACCACAGCTTCACGTGAAAGTTTTGCCCCATGCAAGAAAAAAAGTACGGCAATTGCAACAGTCGTCAGAATATTAAAATAATGTGCAACCTGACCTGAAACTGGAAAAAACGTTGCCAGTATCACCATCACAACCAATAAAATTGTAAAGCGGTCCAATGCCAATAATTTCAACATAACTATCCCTATCCACACTAATAATGAAAAAGCCCAATATGGCGAATAATTCAACCATTCGATCAAATTACTCATCATACTGGGCTATTTCAATAAAGCTAGCGTTTTAGCTCAAAAATCTTCAACCAATCAGGCCAGAATCAGTTGTTATAGGCATCCTGATCTTGCTGAATCAATTCAACTTTATAACCATCTGGATCTTCAACAAAGGCAATCACGGTAACACCACCTTTCATCGGACCCGCTTCACGCACCACTTTACCGCCACGCGCCTTGATTTCTTCACAGGCTTTATAAGCATCATCTACGCCAATGGCAATGTGACCATAAGCATTACCCAAGTCATAACTAGAGGTATCCCAGTTATGTGTGAGCTCAAGTACGGTATTGTCTTTTTCATCACCGTAACCGACAAATGCTAACGTAAAACGTCCTTCTTCATAGTCACGTTGGCGTAGCAATTTCATACCAAGCACCTCAGTGTAGAACTTTAAAGACTGTTCTAAATTACCTACTCGTAGCATCGTATGTAACATGCGCATAGTTATTCACCTTTCTGCTGTGTTGTCTGGTTTTCATGATCACGTAACAGTTTCGCAACCCAAACCACAAGAACTAAAATTGGGATACCAATTAAAGTCGTCATTAAAAAGAAATTCGGATAGCCGATATTGCTGACAATTGTTCCCGAATAGCCACCCAACAATTTAGGCGTGAGTGTCATGAGAGAACTGAAAATCGCATATTGAACAGCTGTAAATGATACGCTGGTTAAGCTGGATAGGAAGGCGATAAATGCCGCACCGGCCAAACCAGAAGCTAAATTATCGATAATAATCGCCAAATACAACCATAAAGAACTATAGCTCTTAATGACCTTCCCAGAGAGTTCAACAGTGCCAGCCTGCCCTGGATCAATCACCGCCACAGGCTGAATATCAATATCTAGCGCTTCTGTAGGTGCAGTGGTATCGATACGATATTGTCGGGTTGCCAGTAATTCATGGCCAGTGTTATTTTTCAGATTCGCCAAAGCGGTAATGGTTTTGCTGCTAGATGCTTGCAAAAGCTTGCCGTCTACCGCACCCGTAAATAAACCATTGGAATCAACTTTCGCGACAAATTCCTGACCATCCAGCTTTAAAACAACCGGACGTTCAGCATTTAAATCTTCAGCCTTGATCCCTGCCAACTGCCCTTTAACCACCAGACTTTGTTTTAACTCTTTTGGCGTTAACTGATCATCGTTGCTAATCGGCAACAACTGGATTTGTGGCTGTTGTGAAGTAATTAAATAAGGCACTGCAAGTTGAATGTTTGAATCAGCTTGATTCTGATACTGGGCACTGACCTGAACTGCATTGGCTTTCGCCAAAACCTCATTCGGTACTTGCAACTTCCAGTAACCCACCTCATCAGTATCTACCTGATAATGCTGTTCACCTACCTGAACTTGCACCTGATCCAGTGCTTGACCTGACTTCACCAGACCAATGAAAATCAAATTGGTTGAACTGGCCAGCACCGCACCCACAAACATCAGTTTCATAATGTTCATACGTTGCGCCAGCAAACCACCAAGGAAACCGCCAATCAGGCTAAATAAAACGCCATAGATCTTCACGGCTTCCGCAATCTGCTCTTTACTAAAGTTCAGATCCTGGTAAAAGACATTGGAAATGACGCCTGCAATAATGTCCGAGATACGGAAAAAGCCAATCAGCAATAACAAGACCAGCGCAAGCTTTACACCATAACGTTTAAAGAAGTCCAGAATCGGCGCAACCCAGGTTTCTTTCGCCATTTGCTGATTCACTACCCCGACTTTGACCAGTCCAAAACCAATCAAGAGTGCTGAGGCGGTTGCCGTCAAAAAGCGTAGTGCTTCTAGACCAAACAATGCGGCTGTATCTTTAATATCTGCAGATTTCGAAATTGCTTCAGTGACATTACCCGAATAAATATAACTCACCACGAATGTCGCGACTGCAATAAAGAATACAAAGACCAGTCGATAATAATCCGTGGTTTTGTAATGTTTATTGACGCGATTAACCTGTGGTTCACGCACACAAAGGGTGGTAACGATTCCCACCAGCATGACGGCGGCCATGGTTAAATAGGTATATTTCCAAGCCTCGTAAATATAGTTTCCTTTCGCAGTGCCCAGATAAGCAGCTAAGAACAAAGCTCCAGCGCCCGCAACAATCATCCCGATACGGTAACCCGCATTGTAGGTGGATGCCAATACAGTCTGCATTTCGGTTTCAGCCAGCTCAATACGATAGGCATCAATCACAATATCTTGCGTTGCCGCCGAGAAACCCAGCAACACTGCCCCTACAGCCATCTGGATCAAATAACTCTGCCCAAGCGCCGGATCAGAAAATGCCATGATACAAATTGCACAGATAATTAAACTTTGGGCAATCAGCAGCCAGGCGCGGCGTCGACCTAAACGTTTGGTTAAAAATGGTACGGGTAATTCATCAATCAGCGGCGCCCAGACAAATTTAAAAGAATATCCCAATGCAGCCCAACTGAAAAAAGTGACTGCACTCTTCTCAATGCCCGCCTCACCTAGCCATAAAGACAAGCTAGAAAAAATCAGTAAAATCGGTATCCCCGCAGAGAAACCAAGAAATAACATAATCAGGGCACGGCGATCTAAAAATGCTTTAAATGCCGAAGCCCACCCGGTGGCTTGCGTTGTCATTGGTTATTATTTTCCAATAATCTATAAATGTGCTTATTCAATCGTTTCTTGCTCCTGCTTGCAAGTTGCTTTATGCAATCATTCTTTTGTTTTGTCGATAAAAAACACAAGTTCGCTTGATCTTTAGGTCTAAAACTGTATACCTTTAATTACTCAACTTACGTTTATTTGTTGGATAGCAACAGTGACCCAAAAACTTGATCAAATGACTGCAACAACTTTATCTTTAACACCAACAAACACGATTACAGCGAAGATCAATTCATTTCCAAGCGCTTTTGAACAGACGGACATACAACCAACACTGCTTAAAACAGCACTACGTGCAGACCAACTTACCCATATTCCAGATTTAGCGGAAATACCAAGTTCAACCAAACGAATCAAGCCGCTCAATAACTTCTTAGGACAAGACCGCGCACGCGCTTCCGTTGAGGCGGGTATCGCACTGCCTTATTCGGGCTACAATATTTTTGCTGTGGGGACAGCAGGCCTGGGTAAACGCACCATGATCAAGCGTTTACTGCAACAACATGCCAAGACCATGCCGACTCCGGATGACTGGGTCTATCTCAATAATTTTAAAAATCCGCGTCAACCGATTGCTTTACGCTTCCCGGCAGGACAAGGGGTTAAGTTCCAGAATGCCTTACAGCAAACATGGCAGATTATTCTTAAACAGTTAGAACGCCGTTTTAGTGCTGAAAGCTATCACAACCGCATCGAGCGTATTCGTCAGGATACCGGTGATGTTCAACAGCAGGCACTGGTTGAACTGACCAAAGAAGGGGAAGAACTCGATTTAAAACTGATTTCACGCAATGACAAACACGTCTTTGTCCCCATGCAACTCAAGGACAATGAATATCATGAGTTGACGCAGACTGACCTGAATACTCTGAATAGCAAAGAGCGTGCAGAAATTACCTCCAATATTCGCTATATGGAGAAGAAACTCGAACGCCTCGGATTACATCTCGGTGATCTGGAAGATGATGCCCGTGATCAGGTTTCAAGTCTAAATCGCGATATCGCAACGCAAGTGGTTACCCCACGGGTAGAATCGATTTTAAATAAAAATAAAGACGTCAAAGGTCTGGATCTATATTTAAAACATTATGCGGAAGACATTATTGATAATGTTGAGCTGATTCTTGAACAAGAAGAGGATGACTTTACCCCTGCTTTATTCAATCGTGTTCCATCACGCTACCAAGCCAATGTCATTGTGTCGAACAAACCGAATAGCGGTGCGCCCGTCATTTTCGAAGACTTCCCGACGCACTACAACCTGTTAGGCCATGTTGAGCAACTGACCCATAACGGTACCATTACTACTGATTTTACCTTGATTCGTCCAGGTTCATTACATCAGGCCAATGGTGGATTTTTGATGCTGGAAGCAGAGCAACTGCTTGAGCAACCTTATGCATGGCAGGGATTGAAACGTGCCTTAAAATCGGGTCAGCTTAAACTGTCTTCGCTAGAGCATATGTTGACCCTCACAGGTAGCATTTCTATAGAGCCGGCTTCCGTTCCGCTTGAAATAAAAGTAGTTTTATTAGCAGAACCTGAAATTTATTATGAAATTTTAGAGGTTGAGCCTGAACTCGGCAGTGTCTTTAAAATCCGTGCCGACTTTACAGATACATTACAACGTAATGACAGTAATGAGCAGGCCTATATGCAGCTGATCGCGGATTATGTACAAGCTGACAAACTATTGCCTTTTGATCGCTCTGCACTTGCAGCCTTGCTGACGGATTCAAGTCGTCAGGCTGAAGATCAAAGCTCATTATCGCTCCATGCATCTACCTTAGGCGATTTAATTCGTGAAGCGCATCACCATGCCTTTAAGGCAGGCGACAAGATCGTGACCGACGAGCATGTCAATCAGGCCCTGCATCATCGTCAATACCGCTTAGGCTATTTACGTGAACTGTACTGGCAGGATCTGTCACGTGGCACCCAATTGATTGAAACCTCAGGCCACCGTCTAGGTCAAATCAATGCCCTCTCCGTGATTCATTATGCTGATGTCGAGTTTGGCCTACCTTCTCGCCTGACGGCATCTGTGTATCAAGGTGGCGGCGATATTCTGGACATTGAGCGCAGCGTCGAACTGGGCGGTTCTCTGCATGCCAAAGGTGTGTTGTTGATGTCGAGCTTCCTAAAAGCACACTTTGGTCGTGAACAGATCCTGCACTTCTCTGCTGCACTGGCTTTTGAACAAAGCTATGGTCAGGTCGATGGTGATAGTGCAACCGTTGCGGAACTGTCTGCCTTGATCTCTGCAATCTGCCAGATCCCGATTGACCAATCATGGGCAATTACCGGTTCGATGAACCAGTTGGGCCAGGTGCAGCCGATTGGCGGTGTCAATGCCAAAATTGAAGGCTTCTATGATGCCTGCAAATTGCAAGGCTTGACTGGCAAACAAGGTGTGATTATCCCGCGTCAAAACATGCAGCATCTGATGTTACGTCAGGACGTGAGTGAAGCGGTCAAAGCGGGACTCTTCCATGTGCACGCGATTGACACCATTGACCAGGCCTTGGAAATTCTAATGGCACGCCCAGTGGGTACACTGGATAAAAAAGGTCGCTATAGCAAAAACTCGATTTATGCTGCAGTCATGGAACAACTTGAATACTGGCAAGCCATCGAAGACGGTGAAGCGGTGGAAGAGGACGAGCCAAAGAAAAAGAAAAAGCGTAAAAAAACCAAGAAAGATGAGGTAGAAGCAAAAGCCAAAGCAAGTGAAGAAAACACTGCTGAGGCAAAAACGCTAAAATCGATGCGTAAAAAGAAAAACAGATAAACAAAAAGGCCATGTTCCGAGGAACATGGCCTTTTGACTTAGGCAACACCCTGTAACGAGCGTCCGCCAGGTAACTGGGCAAAATATTGCTTCAAGGCATCAATACAGCGATGCACCTTCATTGGATATTGTTCGCGTTTAGAGGTTAAGGCATGCAAGGTATAAGATGGTAGTTGCCAATCTGGCAGAACCTCAACCAACGATCCATTGATCAGTTCTTTTTGAATATCCATATACAGGATACGTGCTATGCCATGTCCTTGTTGACATAAGGCCTTGGCTACAAAAACATTATTGGTGCCTAAGCGTGTTTTCATATCCACATTCACCACATCGCCACTGATGCCGTGACGGAAGGTAAAATGTTGATAATTTTGCATCAGAGTTATCGGCAGTAATTCATGGTTACGCAAGTCTTCAGGACGGGTGATTGGTTGCGCCTGATTCAGATAACTTGGCGATGCAACCAGAACCTGATCTACCCGCGCTAAAGGCACAGCAGATAATTGCTGATCTTCCATCTTCAAGCTCATGCGTATCGCAATATCAATACGTTCTTCGATCAGGTCAATATAACGATGGTCTGCTTCAAAATGAATCGCCAGCCCTTTATGCGCCGACATCCAGTGCGACAATGCAGGAATAACATGCAAGGCACCGAGTTCAGGAGTGGTAGCAATACGCAAATCGCCTACCAGATCATCACGTAATTCATTAATGCGGATTTTGCCTCGCTCAGCTGCGGCCAACATTTCCTGACAACTGAGGAAAAATGCCTGTCCAGCTTCAGTGAGACTGAGTTTTCGGGTAGAACGATGAAGTAAGGTGACATCCATTTCTTGTTCTAAAGAACGGATTTGTTGACTGACCGCACTGGTGGTAATTCCAAGTTCTCTTGCTGCACCACTGAAAGAACTTTTTTCGACGACACAAGCAAAGACCCCCATTGCACGCAATTGATCTAGCATAGACTTCCCTCTCAACTTAATTTATTAATATGCTTATTGTTCTAATGAAAGCAATCAAATTAAGTATACAAGGAAGTCTATTTATAGACTAGGGGAATTATTAATAAATTATTGAAAGTTTATTAATAATCTTTAGTTAATTTGGTAAAACTGTGCTCGGGTTCACAGGTTTTCCATCTAAACGAACCTGGAATTCCAGCATGACTTGCGATGCACCAGAAGAACCCATTTCTGCAATTTTCTGTCCTGCTGTCACATTATCACCGCTTTTCACCAGCATCTTGCTGTTATGGGCATAGGCTGTGATGTAGCCATCAATATGTTTAACCAACACCAGGTTGCCATATTCTTTCAAGCCATCCGCCGCATAAACCACCTGCCCGTTTGCAGCTGCAAAAATCGGATCGCCCACATTTCCACCATAGCGTGTACCTTTGACATTACTCGCCAGATTAAAGGTTTGAATGACGGCACCATTTGATGGCTTCACCCAACGCAGGCTTGAGGCCACAGTGGAAGATGACGGATTAACCGGTACGGTCGGCACTACCGGACGTGGTACCACTGGTTGTGGTTTTGGTGCGACTGGTTGCTGGCTTGGTAAATTAATACTTTGGCGCTGGATTGGTGCGGTTTGTGCCATGGCTTGCGTCGATGTTGTACGCTGGGCAGCCGAGCCTTTTAAACGCAATGACTGATTGACATAAATACGATAAGGCGGTGCGATATCATTCAGTGCAGCTACATTCAGATAGTTCAAACCATAACGATTTGAGATCCCGCTTAGGGTATCGCCTGAACGCACCGTGTAATAGTTTGGTGCTGGCAGCGTATGACGTGCTCCACCATTGACTTGCGGTTTTGATGCACACCCTGTCATAACTGCCACTGTCGCAACCGCCATAGACAAAACGATTGTTTTAATCATTTTCTGTGATAGAAAAACCGAGACATGGTTTAAGTGCATCTTCGCCCTCATCGAAAAAACCTCAATTTATTTGCGCTAAGAGTATCAAAAAAGTGAGAAAAAACGAGTTCTCACTTTCTTTATTCACAAAGTTATAACATTCATACCCTTAACCATTTACATGCGCATGTAAATTTTCCAATACGGTATAGTTGGTCGCATCCATCTGGATCGGGGTAATACTGACATAACCATTTGAGACTGCAAAAAAATCTGACTGGACATAATCCGAGACAGGTTGCGGATCGGTAACGGCTTCACCCGCCAATCCAATCCAGTACACCTGACGTCCACGTGGATCAACATGACTGCTGATTGGTTTGGATTGTGCCCGACGGCCTTGGTAGGTCACTTGAGCCCCTTGAATTTGCTCAACATCCGGAATATTAATATTAAAGATATGTCGCGGCGGTAAAACCGGCAAGCCTTTGGCAATGAAGTCATGGACCCATTGCGCTGCTTTGGCATAATGTTCAGGATGCTCATAGGCTCGTACATTGGCGCCCGCCAGTGAAACGGCAATCGCAGGATGCTTCATTAACCGCCCTTCAAAAGCAGCACCAACCGTACCAGAATATAAAACATCATCACCCAGATTCGCGCCACTATTGATTCCGCTGACCACCAGATCAAATTCAAAATCAAATAAGCCATTCATGGATAAATAGACACAATCTGCTGGCGTACCATTGACCGCCCAGACATCTTCAGCGATCTGTACAGGACGTAAAGGACGGTCCAGCGTTAATGCACTTGAATAACCACTACGTTCACTTTCAGGCGCAACTACAACCACACGACCTAAAGGTTTTAAGGCTTGAGCCAAAGCTTGTAGACCGGGTGCGAACACACCGTCATCGTTTGCTATTAAAATATTCACTAAAATCAATTCTCTTCAATGTTACTAAGCAGTTTTTTCAATTGAATTATTCCTTGAATTATATATATTTATGGCTTCTTAGTATTAAAAATTTACGTAGCCATGAGACATTTATCTAATTTTATTAAGGTTTTTGGGGTGAGTTTCACGCTTTTTACAGCACCTGTTGTCTTTGCAGATGAAACGGTTTCAGTGAAAGAAGCAGATGCCCTCATTAAAGATGACATTGCCAATGCACAGGTACTGATTGAGATGTGTCCAGCTCTGATTGGGAAAAATGCCAAATTTGATCAGAACATCAAAAAAATGGTCGGCACCTATTTAAGCAATTATTCTGACAAATCAGCTTCGCTTGAAAGTCTGCAAAAAGATGCTGAATTTAAAAGCCTGTTAAAAGATGCTCATGAAGCAGCGGCTGAAGTCGACAAGGCAGAGCAGAAAGCGGTATGTGAAGAAGTCTTGAATTTCGAAGGCTAATCTGGCTTTAAAATATCGGTGTGGTTTTAAATTAAGATGGATAAAACCACACCTCTTCCATCTCATCATCCATACAAGCGGTTCTTATCTGATCAACACTATTACCATGCATCTGGTTCACGCACCATATGGATAATATTTGCAGGGCTAGTAATCCATCCTCCTTTAAAACCTTCGGGCAAAGGCTCAATTGCATCACAACGCACCACGCCTGCTTTATTTAGATAGTGAGCTGCCTCAGTAAAATCATCGGTAAAGAGCTCAAGCCAAAGTTCTGCCTGACTCATCTCTGGCACGGCTGCGATCCAGAGCTTGATTGGGCCCAATTCAAAACCGACATCAGGTTCTTTTTCTGTAATTTGTTTAAGACCAATCACATCACGATAAAATGCAATGGTTGCTTCATATTGATGAGGTGGAAGTTTGAGTGCGATATCAACGCCACCCTTGAATCGATTCATGCCCTTACTCCTTTTTTTCCTTACCAGTTCTTTTTTAATTATCCTGATTTTCAATCCCACGCATTGCTGGCTATTTTTTAATCTTGTTGATCTTAATCTCGGATGTCAAGTTAAGTTACGCTCCTCTACCAATAGCTAAACCGCCCTATCCACGATAGAAAACGCCTTAGAAGTTGTAAGAAATTTAAGATTCTGAAAATTTAAACCCACAGTTTCTCCACGTTTCCTACAGCAAACATACATTTTTTTACCGGCTTCTATGCTATAAGTTATTCAAATTCTTTAAGTCTTGTTCTGAGTTTGATTTATTATGAAGAAAAATGTTTTTAAAACACTAGGTTTATCATTTCTCATCGCTTCTAGCGCTCTAGCTCCTACGGCCTTTGCGGCAGATAAAAAATCTACAGAAGCAGAAAAGATTGAAGTGACTCCGACTTCAGATAGCGTTACCAAGCAAGAGCTTGCCGCGATCTATGTGCTTTCTGAAATTTGTCCAAGCCTGATTGGCAAAGACCTAAAATTTAATAAAGCTTATGACAACCTGGTTAAAGCCTATTTGAATAACGATGCCAACGCGGTTGAAAGCTTGAATAAACGCGTAAAAGGTAAGGATTTTAAAGAAGCTTTAAAAGAAGCACGTAATGATGCAAAAGCAGCTTCTGACAGTGATAACCGTCAAATTTGCGATGACGTTCGTAATTATTATTCCAAATAAGATGAACAATTAAGGTTCAGGTTACAATACTGTATGAAAAAGCCGATTTCCCCCGTAGAAGTCGGCTTTGCTTTATCCTAAAATGCTAGGCTCGTCTGCTTCATACAAGATATTGGAACCACCTAGAATGACTCACAAAAGCGCTCTTGCTGCATTATTACTTTTGCCAAGCTTTTCATATGCAGCAACTGTCCTATCCGCTCCACCAGAATTAAATAATAAATCCTATGTATTAATGGATTATGAGACCGGACAGATTCTCGCTGCCAAAAACGAAAATGAAAAACTGGCACCTGCTTCAATGACAAAAATGATGACAAGCTACATCATTGAGCAGAAACTTTTAAAGGGTGAATTGACTGAAAACGAACAGGTACGCATGAATGAATCTGCGTGGTGTCGTGGTAGCAGCTCTGAATCATGTATGTATGTTCCACTGAATGGTACTGCAACAGTTTTAGAAATGTTGCGTGGTATTATTATCCAGTCAGGAAACGATGCTTCTAAAGCAATGGCTGAACATATCGCGGGCAATGAAGGGACCTTTGCCCATATGATGAACCAGGAAGCAAAACGTGTTGGTATGGTGAACACTCACTTTATCAACTCAACCGGTATGCCAGCTGAAGGTCATTATTCAACTGCCAAAGATATGGCCATCCTTGCACAGCACATCATTAAAGACAGTTCTAAATACTATCCGATTTATTCAGAAAAAGAATTTGCTTTTAATGGCATCAAACAAGGCAACCGTAATGCCCTGCTTTATACCGATCCAAGTGTAGATGGTTTAAAAACAGGTCATACCAATGAAGCGGGTTTCTGCTTAACCACGTCAAGTAAACGCGGCCCAATGCGTTTAATTTCAGTGATTTTCGGAACACCAAGCATGAATGAACGTGCCGATCAGACACGTACGCTTTTAGCTTGGGGCTTTTCAAACTTTGAAACTGCCAATGTTCAACCAGCCAACCAGGTTCTTGCCAAGGCTAAAGTTTGGTTCGGTAAACAAGATGATGTTCAAATTGGCTTAGCAGAAAACTTCAATGTGACCATGCCTAAAGGCCAGGCAGACAAAATCAAAACTCAGCTTGTGGTTCAGCCTAAACTCAATGCACCTTTAGCTAAAGGTCAAGTGGTAGGTAAACTGGTTGCAAGTCTGGATGGTAAAGTGATTGCAGAAAAACCATTGGTCGCATTGAAACCAGTTGAAGAAGCTGGCTTCTTTGCACGTATGATTGACCATATCAAAATGTTCTTCAGTAACTTGTTCTAAATTTTAGAATCGTTAAATTAAGCATTCATGCTCTTGGGTATGAATGCTTTTTTATTTTATAATTCTCCTAAATTTTCAAGCGAACGCTGCTATGCAAAAGAACATTCGTCCCTATCTCGACCAGAAACCAGATGTTGATTCAAGTTGTTATATCGATGACATGTCGGTTGTTGTAGGTGATGTTAAACTCGCTGAAAATGTGTCAGTCTGGCCTTTTGCCGTGATTCGCGGTGATGTAAATTCAATTCAGATTGGCAAAAACAGTAACGTACAGGATCATTGTATGTTGCATGTCAGCCATAAGAATCAATCTAAACCGAATGGTTCTCCACTGGTCATTGGAGAAGATGTAACGGTTGGGCATCATGTAACTTTACATGGCTGCACCATTGGTAATCGCGTCTTGATCGGGATTAATACCGTCGTGTTAGATGACGTCATCATTGAAGATGATGTAATGATCGGTGCCGGTAGTCTTGTTCCGCCACGTAAAGTATTAAAAAGCGGTTATCTCTATGTCGGCAGTCCTGTCCAACAAGTGCGTGCACTGACTGAAAAAGAAATGGAGTTTTTACCTTACTCGGCACGTCACTATGTGAAAGTGAAGGATAATTATTTAAACTCAGCAACGTCATAATTAGAAATCATCATATTATAAAAATTGGAGATACTTGTGGATCATACACCAAGACTTGGTAAAAGCAATTTTCAATGCCCACATTGTAAAGTAGTTTCTCAACAGAATTGGTTTGATAAGCAAAATGCAACCACTGCTGTAGAAGAGATATTAAATAATACTTTTCTAGACTATAGATCTGGTATTAAAGATTATTATCAAGATGCTATTGTCAATTTTCTAAATCGTTTTTATAAAGAGAATGAGAAAAAATTACCTAATTTCATCCCATCTAAATTTTCACTATCTACCTGTTTGACATGTTCCGATATCTCTATTTGGGTAGAAGAAAAGCTAGTTTACCCCAAGCAAATCGTCATCGAACCGCCTAATCAAGATATGAGTGAAGAAATTCAAAATCTATATAATGAGGCTTCATCAATTATTATGGAATCACCTAAAGGTGCAACAGCGCTTTTAAGATTAGCACTACAACTTTTATTAAAACAATTAGGAAAATCAGGAAAAAATATTAATAATGATATAAAAGAGTTAGTTGCTGAAGGTTTAAGTCCAAAAATCCAACAAGCATTAGATTTACTAAGAGTGGTTGGAAATAATGCGGTTCATCCAGGTCAGATTGATCTGAATGACGATAATGAAATAGCCATAAAGCTTTTTCATATCCTTAATTTTATTGCAAATGAAACGATTACCAAACCGAAAGAATTAGAGTTTCTATATTCCAGTATAATTCCTGAAGACACCAAGCAACATATTAAAGATCGTGACAAGACATAATAGGATAGCCACCGCGTCTCAAATTTTGTAGAATACATTTTTTAAAACCATGGTGCTTTCTATGACCGCTTGGACACCTCATGTCACAGTCGCCACTGTAGTCGAAAAAGACGGACGTTTTCTGTTTGTTGAAGAGCACAGTGAAGGCTTTGTACATACCGTGTTTAATCAACCTGCAGGTCATGTTGAATGTGGTGAAAC
The DNA here is from genome assembly GCF_014635545.1 of Acinetobacter courvalinii. Taxonomy (GTDB): domain Bacteria; phylum Pseudomonadota; class Gammaproteobacteria; order Pseudomonadales; family Moraxellaceae; genus Acinetobacter; species Acinetobacter courvalinii. The sequence goes on along the minus strand of NZ_BMDA01000001.1, from coordinate 529,860 downwards.
CATTGTGCAGGCAGCGATCCGTGAGACACTGGAAGAAACAGGCCATCACGTTGAAATCGATCATCTGCTTGGGATCTATACTTATACCCCGCCGATGTTTCCAGATCGTACCTACTACCGTTTTTGTTTCCTGGCGCATGTGACGTCAGTTGAAGAAAATGCACAACTGGATACAGGTATTGTTGCTGCAGTCTGGATGAATCTGGATGAGCTACAAGAATCAGCACGTGCGCGCAGTCCACTGGTTTTAAAAGCTGTTGAAGATGCCCTTGCTGGCAAGAAATATCCTTTATCGCTTATTTATGAGCACCCTTTCTCTCCCTCATTAACTTCTCATTTGGACGCTTAATTAGATGCAACAACGTGTCATCGTCGGTATGTCTGGTGGTGTAGACTCCTCTGTTTCTGCCGCACTGTTACTTCAACAAGGATATCAGGTTGAAGGTCTTTTCATGAAAAACTGGGAAGAAGATGATGGTACGGAATACTGCACAGCACTTGAAGATCTGGCAGATGCTCAGGCCGTTGCAGATAAAATCGGCATCAAACTACATACGGCCAACTTTGCCATGGAATATTGGGATCGTGTCTTTGAGCATTTTCTGGCTGAATATGCTGCAGGTCGTACCCCTAATCCGGATATTCTGTGTAATAAAGAAATTAAATTCCGTGCGTTCCTCGACCATGCCATGACCCTAGGTGCAGATTTCATTGCAACAGGTCACTATGCACGCCGTGGCGCAAGCATGCAAAACTCTCGTGGCGAAACTTACGCCCCCTTACTTCGTGGTGTCGATAACAATAAAGACCAGACCTATTTCTTACATGCGGTGCATGGTCGTGAAATTAACAAGACGCTATTCCCTGTCGGTGAAATCGAAAAACCGGAAGTTCGTCGTATCGCAGAACAACTGAATCTCGCGACTGCGAAGAAAAAAGACTCAACAGGTATCTGTTTTATTGGCGAACGTCGTTTTACCGATTTCTTAAAACAGTATTTACCTGCGCAAGCCGGAAAAATTGTTTTGGAATCAGGTAAAGAAGTTGGTGAACATCACGGCTTGATGTACTATACGCTGGGTCAACGTGGTGGTATCGGTATCGGTGGGATGAAAGGTGTACAAGAAGGTGCATGGTTCGTACTCCATAAAGATATTGCCAATAACCGACTGGTGATTGGACAAGGACATGAACATCCGTTGATGCAAAGCACACAGCTTTGGAGCGAAACGATTGACTGGGTGGCTGGCGAACAGGACATCCCGAGTACCGGTTTCCGTTGCACAGCAAAAACCCGTTATCGTCAACCTGATCAGGCATGTACAATTTACCGCGATGAACACACTGAAAATGGTGTGCGTGTTGAATTTGATGAACCGCAACGCGCTGTAACACCAGGGCAAAGTGTGGTGTTCTACTCAGGAGAGGCTTGCTTAGGCGGTGGTGTGATTCACCATACCAATGCACCTGAACCGGATTTTATTTAAGGAAATTGGAAGCGAAGCATGGTCGAGTTACCCTTTCAGCACACGCAAGCGTTGAATGTCAGACAAAACCGTGCTTTGGCATTGGCAGCAGTCTTTCAGGCAACCCAGCTGACGCATATGACGGCGATGGCTGGACAGCAAAGTATTGGCGATAGTGGTAACTTTTATTTCGAACTGCTCATCAAGGCCAGTTTGAATATTCGCCCGACGGCCAATAATGCCACGCAAACCCTCGATTTCTTTAATCAGCTGGCCGATATTTCTCTTGGCTTAAAAACACTGGAAGGCTGCATTACCCAGCCCTTTAATACGGCACCCAAATCCCGTGTTCCCAAAATGTCGACCGCTAAACTTCCAATGTCCTATGCAATGGCCTTATTGCAGCTGGAAAAGAAAGTCTACGGTAATCCTGAATACGTTAAAATCATTGAAACAGCCCAACAGAAAATCCTAAAACAACTCTCCTTTTTTGATAATAATTATTTGCATCCCAGCATTATTGCTAATCTCGCACAAACCTATGTTGAAACTGCGGGCCAAATTAATCCGCGCATTTTAGTCCGTGGTAATGCGGAAGCCTTTAAAGATATTAATCATACTAACCGTATTCGAGCTTGCCTGTTTACAGGCTTGCAGCTGGCCCATTTATGGAAACAGTCCGGCGGCAGCTCGTGGAGTATGATCTTTAGTAAACGCAAGTTATTGCAAGATATTCAAGCTCTCGCTCGTTTGCAGTATCAGGTGGTATAGCCGATATGCCAACGATTTTATTTTTATGTTTATTCCAAAATTAAGGAATCTGTATGAATGCTTTAACCGCACTCTCGCCACTTGATGGACGTTACGCTAGCAAATGCGATGCCCTACGCCCTTTTTTGTCTGAGTTTGGTTTAATCCACGCTCGTGTCACGGTTGAAGTGCGTTGGTTACAAGCACTTGCGAATCGTGCAGAAATCATCGAAGTTGCGCCATTTTCAAATGAAACCAATGCCGCACTCGATGCGATTGTTAGCAACTTCTCTGAAGAAGATGCAAACCGCATTAAAGAAATCGAACGCACTACCAACCATGATGTAAAAGCAGTTGAATATTTCCTTAAAGAAAAAATTGCCAACATTGATGAACTAAAAAATGCAGGCGAGTTTATTCACTTTGCTTGCACATCAGAAGACATCAATAACCTGTCTCATGCATTAATGTTGAAAAATGGCCGTGAAGTTCTCGTGGCAAGCATGAAGCAGCTTCTTACTTCAATCTCGGCTTTGGCAACCACCCATGCTGAACAACCAATGTTGTCTCGTACACACGGTCAAACAGCAAGCCCAACCACCTTGGGTAAAGAAATGGCAAACGTTGCTTACCGTTTAGCACGTCAAATCAAGCAATTTGAAAATGTTGAGTTACTTGGCAAAATCAATGGTGCAGTCGGCAACTATAACGCTCACCTCTCTGCTTACCCTGAAATTGACTGGGCTGCGCATGCACAAGCATTTGTTGAGTCTTTAGGCTTGGCATTTAACCCATACACCACGCAAATCGAGCCACATGACTACATGGCTGAATTGTTTGATGCATTACGTCGCTTTAATACGATTCTGATCGACTTTAACCGTGACGTTTGGGGTTATATCTCTCTCGGTTACTTCAAACAAAAGCTAAAAGATGGCGAAGTAGGTTCTTCAACCATGCCACATAAAGTCAACCCAATTGACTTTGAAAACTCTGAAGGTAACTTGGGTATTGCCAATGCAGTATTAGGTCATCTTGGTGAAAAGCTTCCTGTTTCTCGCTGGCAGCGCGACTTAACCGACTCAACTGTATTACGTAATATGGGTGTTGGTTTTGCACAAAGCTTGATTGCTTTTGATGCTTGCTTAAAAGGTGTAGGTAAACTTGAACTCAATGCTGCACGTTTAAATGAAGATTTAGACCAGGCACAAGAAGTTCTTGCAGAACCGATTCAAACCGTGATGCGCCGTTATAACGTTGAAAAGCCATACGAGAAATTAAAAGCCCTGACTCGTGGTCAAGCCATGACACGTGACATGATGGTCAACTTCGTGAAAGGTGATGAACTTGCTCAAGTTCCAGAAGATGAACGTACTCGCCTTGCTGAGCTTACGCCTGCAACCTACACAGGTAATGCAGCTGAACAAGCAAAACAGATCAACGATTTGATCAGCAAAATCTAAAAAATGGATGTCATAAAAAGCAGAGCCTCGGCTCTGCTTTTTTGTTTTTAAACGGGGTCAGATTTTATCGCAACTGCGCAACCCTGCTCAAACATAGTCCATAGGTCTGGCTTTTAGCAGATCCAGCTCCAACATCTTTTTCTTTTTACGACGATAGGCAATAAACAGACCCAAAAACCAGATGGGTGAAACTGCCAAGGCGATCAAGGTATCATGATCCAAGGCCAGAATAACGATGGTAAACACTAAAAATGACATGGTAAACCAAGCCATAAACAGGCCACCCGGCATTTTAAACTTAGATTGCTGATGCAACTCAGGAAACTTCTTACGATAGCAAATATAAGAAAGAATAATCAGTATAAAGGTAAAGACACATAAGATCGAAGTCAGCGCTGAAATGATGGTAAACGCTGTCATGACATTCGGTACAATAAATAAAATTGAAGTACCAATGGTGACGCAAGCCATAGAGAAAACCAAACCGCGAATCGGCACTTTTCTTTTCGATAACTTACTAAAGCTTTTAGGTGCATCATTGTCCAAAGACAAACCATAGAGCATACGACTGGTCGCAAAAATACCGCTATTGGCAGAAGAAAGTGCCGAAGTTGCCACCACAAAATTGACCAGACCCGCCGCAATCGGTAAGCCAATCAAAGAGAACATCTCAACAAATGGACTTTTTTCTGGTGAAATTTTTGCCCAAGAAGTGACCGCAATAATACAGACCAATGCGCCGACATAAAACAACAGGATACGAAACGGAATAGAGTTAATGGCTTTAGGCAGTGATTTATGCGGATCTTTGGTTTCAGCGGCTGTAGTGCCGACCAGCTCAATCCCAACAAAGGCGAAGATTGCGATCTGGAAGCCAGCCAAAAAGCCAGTGAGGCCATACGGAAACATCGATTCAGTTTCAAATACATGACTCATCGATGCTTTAACACCACTTGGAGAAGTAAAGCCTGTACTAATCAGATATATCCCTGCAAGGATAAACAGGATAATGGCAGAAACCTTAATGAGAGAGAACCAGAACTCCAGCTCACCAAACATTCGAACCGCGACAAAGTTCAAAATCGTCAAAATCGCCAGTGAGGTAAATGCAGGAATCCAGACCGGCACATCGGGGTACCAGAACTGCATATACCCCCCAATCACGATCACATCTGCAATGGCGGTAATAATCCAGTTGCCCCAATACGACCAGCCCAGGAAAAAGCCAGCCCAAGGACCGATATAAGCGGTTGCAAAGTCGGCAAAGGTTTTAAAATTGGTATTGGCCAGCAATAGTTCACCCATTGCCCGCATTACAAAGAAAAAGAAAAAGCCGATAATTAAATAAGTTAAAACAATGGAAGTACCCGAAACACTTAAGGTTTTGCCAGAACCCATAAATAAACCAGTACCAATTGCACCACCAATCGCAATCATTTGAATATGACGATTGGTCAAAGAACGCTGTAACTTTTCCTCATCCTGCGGGTTCCCTGGCAGGTCTTCATCCTGAAGTTGCTTTTCTTTATTTTGACTCATGTAATCCTTACTCCAACTTACAACAACCGTTATAAGCACTTGATAAAAATATAATATTTTTAAACTGCTTTAATATAAAAATTCCATTTCGTTCAATAAAATTATTTTAAAATGAATGTATTAAGTCGTACTCACCTCACCAATCATCCTTTTCCATGTATGTGTTATCAGTGCACTAAAATCTATCGTTATTCGCCAAAAGTCCTTTAGGCGCAAGCATCATATCCTATTCCCTTGTCACTTGAAGGTGAACGCACATCTTCCTGCTCAATTTACAAGCAATTAAACGTGAAATATATTTAATTATAAGGAGATTTTTTATGTAAAAAATCGTTATAACCCTTTACTGTCCAGAACTTAAAATTTCACATCTGCAGATTAAGCTCATAAAAAATACAATACAAATCAAATAAAATTCACGCTTAAAGATGCTGCAATATGCGAAAAGTCATTCTTTAATGTTTATGATGAACATTGATATTTAATACCCGAACCGAGTCACTATTTTTGACATGCAGCTGACGGGCCTGCTCTTCGGTCAATTTCACCAGACCATGATGTGGAGGGTTATAAATCAGGATTGCGCGATAATTGTCATAATCATCATTGGCAACGATATACGGCTCATCATCTCCCGAAACCGCATCAGATGGCTCAACCTGTACCTGCACCACATGACTGTCCTTAATCGCCCTTAAATTTTCGATATCAGCCTGTAAGGTTGCGCCCCCATCAAAGATATCGACATAACCCTTATAACGCAGCCCTTCTTCAATTAGGAGGTTATACGCAGGGACAGTATTCGGATGCACGGCACCAATCACGGCTTTGGCTTCATCAGGCAGCATATCGACATAAAGTGGATGACGCGGCATCAATTCTGCAATAAATGCTTTTTTGCCAGTCCCACTGAGATAGTCCGCTTTGGTAAAGTCCATATCAAAGAATCTATGACCGACTGCATCCCAAAAGGGTGAACGCCCATTTTCATCCGAAAAACCACGCATTTCGGCAACAATGGTTTCTTCAAAATATTGTCTAAAGGCGGATAGAAATAAAAAACGGACTTTGGACAGAAATTTGCCATTTTTATTTAAGCGATAATCAGGATCGAGGAATAAAGTACACAGCTCACTACAGTTGGTATGGTTATTACTGAGATACAAGGTCGGCAGCGCTTTATACACATTCAAAGGCTCGGAGGAATGAACTTGTGTCCCGACATGGAAATTATACCAAGGTTCTTTTAAACCAAGTGCCACCTCAATACCACAAACACCGACCACTTTATCCAGTTCGGTATCTTCCAGTACAAATAAATAGCCCTGCTCCGATTTATCTAATTTGCCCTGTACCGTTTTAACCGCCCGATCAATACGGGCAGCCAGCATTTCCATATCAGGCTGTAAGGAAGTTAAACCAAAACCTGCTTTTTGTGCTAAGCGGTAAAGATCATGAATATCTTTCTGCTCAATATAACGGATAATCATCATGCGATTGGGTCCTTATTTTGAGAACGATCTTGATAATTTCCTCGAATCACCTCATCCCAATGACGCTGTCCTTGCTGAACCATGCACAATAGCAACATTTCTTATTCCTTAATTATTAAATTTTCCCTAGCCAGACCAATTTTCGGCTGAGCTGACTTTCATTATGCAAGTCTTTTTTTGACCACTTTCATCAACCTGAAACCAAAGTTAAATAGCATCACCAGATGCATATTCAGATTAATAACTCTATTATTCAAAAACTAATTGCCATACAAAATTTAAAATTAAGCAAAAAATGAGCTGTTTTTTAGCAATTTATTCATTGACAGTGACAATGTGAAAACTCTGTAGCTGGTTTATGGATAAAGATGTAAAGCGTTGGAGCATTCCCCTGATTGAATCTTTTTTTGTTATTATTGTCTCTAACACAGGTATTGAAATGATCGCCTCCCCTAGAACAATAGCTTCTCTTCATCACAATTGCTGGAGAATCATCATCTGATGAGCATTCAGAAAAATTAATCATCAACATATGAGCATCCTGTTCAGCTTTACCAATCTATCTGGTAGCGTCAAGCGTGGAATAAGTGCTATCCTGCTGGATGATTAAATAGAAATTTTGAGTCTGATCAATACCACCGACAAAGCAGCAACCACATTCAGTCTCAATAACAAGGTTTTTAAGACGTTGCTAAATTAGAGTGGTCAGCGTAAAAGCATTTAGCTAAAATAAGGCAATAACATTTTAAAGATATAAAATTAAGCCTGATCAGTGAGTGAAAAAGTACAGTTCTGCATTTTTAAGGGATAATATTAAGATAAGGTTGGAAAATTGTGCTAACCCTTTGCTCAGATTGGTAAAATGAGCTGATGATCTTCTCAGCCCATCTTAAGTAAAATCTGTCTACCTCTTACCGCTGATAGACCCGTATTCCATCAAAAATAGTCCACAGCACTTTGGTTTCAGCCAGTTGTTCAGGTGAAACTTTAAAAATATCTCGATCCAGCACGATCATATCTGCCTTTTTACCAGGCTCAAGTGATCCTATGCTTTTATCCAGATATAAAGCTTTAGCCGAATGAATGGTATAAGCTTTAAAGACAGAATCACGATCAATTGCCTCTGCAGGATTGAGACGATCTCCATCTAATCCTTTTCGGGTAATTGCTGTGGCCATGGCAATAAAAGGATTTGGGGTTGAAACTGGAGCATCGCTGGCGCCAGCAATAATTGCCCCATGCTTCAGCAAAGAATGAGCAGGATACATACCTCGATAAGAGACAGCACTGATATAGGGTTTGACCAATTCTTTATTAAAGCTATCTTCATAGGCCCATGCCAGTTGCATGGAGGCAATTACATTATTTTGTTTGAAACGCTTATAGTCTTGAGTGTCCACCAGTTGCAGATGGGTAATACTATGAGGAACCTGACTATGTCTTTTGGAACGGGTATATTCAAACGCATTTAATGATTCATGTACAGCTTTGTCGCCCACTGCATGAATATGAACTAGCATGTCCCGCTTGTCTGCCTCATCAATAATGGTTTTAAAAGCAACCGGATCAAACAGTAATTGTCCACTCTTTTTGCTGTTTGTGTATTGTCCCAGTAAAGCAGCAGATTGTGCTGGATATTCTAGTACACCATCAGCGAATATCTTGATACCGACCAGATTAAAGTTTTCAATGTTTTGATACTGGTTGTTAATAGATTCAATTACATCAAATACCTGTACTGTACTCTTTGGATTAACGACATGTAGTCCCGACACACGTGCGGTTAATTGTCCTCTCTGCGATAATTCTTTATACATGGGAATCATGCCCAGTGTAGTTGGGGTATTTTGTATATTAGAAATACCTTTATTCGGCTCTGCATTGGCCGCAATATCCATCCATGCCGTAATACCTAAACTATTATAGTATTTCACTGCTTCTTTAGAACCTTTATAAAGCAAGTCATGTGATACAGAAGGAATTTTCTCACTAACCGCGTCCCAACCAAAATCCACTAAAAAGCCCGTCGGCTGAAATTTTTCATCATGAGCAATGGTTTGCTGATTTTCAGGGCTAAGCTTTTTAATATAATTGGTATCAATATTTGCTCTTTTCAACATTGCCTGATTTGCCCAGGCAGTATGATGATCGCTTCCAATCAATACCAGCGGCTGGGTTTTCCATTCATTCTGGTTAAATACGTCGGATAACTGTTGGCTCAATTCCCAATATTCGGATGATAATCCATTTAAAAACAGCACATCTCCTGCAACCCCAGTACCATCCAGTTTAGACTGTCTGAGCTTGTTTTCGACCTTCGCAATATCAACCTGTGCTTCATCCATGGTCGCTAAAACCATTTCCACACCAGAAGCTAGAGCATGAATATGACTATCCACTAGCCCAGGCATCATTACTTTATTTTTTAAATCATAAACTTGAGTATTTTTATCCGCAATTTTTTTAATCTCGGCATTACTCCCTACGCGGACGATGGTACCATCTGTGGCTATTGCTATGGCCTGTTGTAAAGGTTTATTATCTTGTGCTGTATAAATTTTTCCATTTATATAAATACTTCCCACCTGATGATTTGCCCATGCCATATTGGGTATGATCAAGCTCAGACTCAATGCCAAAAATCCATTTTTAAATTTCATGTTTTACTCCAAAAACGATCTTACTATTTAAAATTTAATTAAAAGTTATAACTTAAGCCTGCAACCAGCAGATTTTTCTGACGTTCACTAAAGCGGTCTTTTCCACCCACAATATATTGCATCCATCCTATGGCCTGCTCTTTCTGATCAAAGGCATGCGAAAATTCAAATGTGGTATGTCTAAAAACAAAATCTTCTGTCGAATTTTTTACATAGGTACCGTTTTTTTCAAAGTATGAAAAACCAGCATAAAGATTAAAATAGTAGCCAGGATATATTAGAGTGGCGTAATTCAACTCAATATAGGTGTCACCTTTATTCATAAAATAAACATCATTCAAATAGGTCTCAAAGCTGATTCCAACACGATCTTTATCCTTCCGAATAGGATACTTTAGAAAAAGGCCTGCCTCTAAACCACCCGTATGATCAGATTCTGGATAATATAAATATTTTAGATTTACGTCATAATCTAACTTTGCATAACTATTTTCGTAGCCTATGAAAAAATCATTTTCATAGTAGCTAAAATTCGATACTTTCTTTGCATTCTGCGACAGGTGCCTATACGCTTGGTATAAAGCCTGTTCATATTCTTCAGCAGGAAGAGCTGGATTAATCTGGGTTTCAGCCTGTCGATACAAATACTCATCTTTCTGAATTTCACTAAATGAATATCCAAGCTTGCTATTAAAAAAAGAAATATAAAAATTCTGATAGTTCAACTTAAGAAAGCTTTGTATTGCGACATCTTCATTTTCTGGAAAGTTGGTCATGCCTCGATTGATATAAGCCGAAGCAACTGAAATATTGCCAGAAAAACTTAATCGACTCTCTGCATCCTCCTTTGCAAACCCTTTCGCAGAAATACTATAAAATATCAGTATAAAAACCATCTTTATATATTTTAAATACATCTTACATACATCCATGTTTCAACTTAAACAATTAAGTTTTATTAAAAATAATGATTCTATTCTTCAATCAATACGCGATTTAATATAATATTTTAGACGGATAAATTTATTTCAATAAATTTAACTGCGACTAAAAACAAAAAACTCAGGAGAGTACTTCTTCTTTCCTAACCTTTGACAATAATTTTTTAATTGATAAAGTTTCTGATGCTGAATCAACAATTGCATTTTTTTATTTAAGCCTTCCATAAATTAGCCTCCACTTCTTTCTGGATAAACTAATTTTTAAATTTAGTTGGTGCTATAACATGAATAAGAAAAAAACCGTTGTATGATACTTTCATCCGCCTGGCGGACAAAATATTTAAAAGGAATTTTATAATGAAAGACAAGTTAATTGAGAACACTTATACACATGAGTTTATAAAGGAAGAAGACTATATTAATGCCTTAGCAAAAGGGTTAAGTCTGCTAGAAGCATTTAGTACTGAACGGCAAAAATTAAATGTTACTCAAATTGCAGAAAAGACCCAGATTAGTAGAACTGCAGCACGTAGACATTTGAAAACATTAAAATTTCTAGGCTATCTAGATACAGATGAGTACTTTTACTGGTTAACACACAAAGTATTACGTTTTTCTAGCACTTATCTTCATTCGTCTCATCTTTCAAAAATTTCGCAACCGATTCTCAATTTACTGTCTGCTCAAACGACTTTAACATTTTCCGTGGTTGTACTGGATGATAATGAAATCGTACCGATTGCCCGTAGTTATTTACCCCAGCAAGAGAATCTCAGAATCAGTCCTTACGGAGTACATCTGGGTAATCGACTACCCGCTCATGCTACCTCGACAGGAAAAGTATTATTGGCTGCTCTTAGTAAACAGCAACAGTTTACATGGCTTAAAAAATATGGATTAAAACGTCTTACTCCATTTACCCATACAGATGAAATTATTTTTTTAAATATTTTAAAGCAAATTTCTATGCAAGATTATTGTTTATCAATCGATGAACATGAACTTGGAATTATTGCACTTGCGGTCCCTATCATCGACTCCACAGGTAAACATGTTGCTGCCTTAAACTGTATTTCTCAAAAAAACAAGGTAACACAGGATTATCTTACTAAACAAATTCTACCTTTATTAAAAAATACAGCGAGTGAAATACGGAGCATGTTATAAATATTTTCTAATCATGGCCTATTTTGTTCAGATATAATATTGAATTGGATAAAATTTTATCCAATTCATAAACCAATATTGAAATACATCAGATTTATCGTTTTTTATTTCTATTATCTCCTTCAAATTAATAAAATACTTTTATATTCAGTGCATTAAAAGATTATTATCGCTTTCCCCTTTTAAATCTATTGCTTTTTTTTTAGTGATCAGGTTATTTTAAAAAGCCAAGTTGTATATACATGAGTATTCATGTTTACACATAAGACAATAAAGCAGCAAGAGGCATATTGAGTATAAGTGGCTTCACTATGCTCAGTTTGGCCGCTGATCAATGCCAGGATTGATAGGAAATATTGAATAATAAAAGGAACTTTCGATGCAACAAAGCAATGATATTGATCAACAACAGCAAAATAGTTTTATAGAAAATCGCTCTATAGACTTTATTCCTGAAAACGAAAGACATGGCAGTGTATTCAGCCAATTTACCCTGTGGTTTGGAGCGAATCTACAAATCACTGCAATCGTTACGGGCGCCTTGGCTGTTGTACTAGGTGGAGACGTTTCCTGGTCAATTATTGGTCTTATGATTGGACAGGCATTCGGTGCTTCGATCATGGCCTTACATGCTGCGCAAGGTCCAAAACTTGGTCTCCCACAAATGATCTCAAGCCGGGTTCAGTTTGGGGTATATGGTGCCTGTATTCCAATTTTTCTGGTCAGTCTCATGTATATTGGCTTCACCGCCACCGGGACAGTTTTATCAGGACAAGCCATCGCCAAACTATTCAATATAAGCAATATTTCAGGAATTGTTATTTTTGCCTCGATTATTATTGTTCTGGCAACAGTGGGGTATAAAGCCATTCACTGGATTGGAAAAGTTGCCAGTATTTTAGGAATGGTTACTTTTTCGATTATCTTAGTCAAAATGATGCTGATTGTTGATCTTGGCAGCTTAATGTCCGTTAAACATTTCAACTGGTCAACATTTTTGCTTGCTGTTTCTCTTTCAGCCTCATGGCAAATCGCCTTTGGACCTTATGTTGCAGATTATTCTCGTTATTTACCTAAACAGACCTCATCATCCAAAGTATTCTGGGCGGTGGCGTTAGGTTCGTTTATCGGTTCCCAAATTTCGATGACCTTAGGTGTATTCATCGCCCAGATTGCTCAAGGGAACTTTGTTGGAAATGAAGTCGCTTATGTCATCGGTCTAGGAAGTGCTGGTGCCATCGCTACCTTACTTTATTTCAGTATTGCTTTCGGAAAACTGACGATCTCAACACTCAATTCATACGGCTGTTTCATGTGTATTGCCACGATCTATAGCGGTTTTAAAGGTTCTATAAATATCACTAAAAAACAGCGTTTGATTTCAGTGCTAGGCATTGTCGCGATTTCAACCGTTATTGCTATCTTAGGTGAGCAATCTTTTCTCAATACCTTTAAATCCTTTATTCTTTTCTTACTCACATTTTTTATTCCATGGAGCGCCATTAACTTAGTGGATTACTACTTCATTTCTAAAGAAAAATGTGAAATTTCAGCCCTGTTTGATCCCAATGGTATCTATGGTCGCTGGAATATGATCGGCATCGGTTGCTATGTTGCAGGTATTCTGTTTCAGCTTCCGTTTATTCATACCAAAATTTATCAAGGAAAAATTGCAGAGTTATTAGGTGGTGTAGATCTGTCATGGATCATGGGGCTATTTTTTACCGCATTGCTCTATTTCGCTTGTCAAAAGATCTTTTCCGGTATCAAACAGCACCAGCTTAAATCCAATACGCTTTAGCCCCCAATCAAATTCATGATTTGAAAAGTAACAAGGCCACTTTCTTGTTACTTTTTGAAAATTACTCTGCACAAACCTACAAAAAATTAAATAAAAATTCTCAATCTATGACCTCAATATTTATTTCAATAAAAAATTTAAAAAACATATCTATAAAATTAAAAATAAAACCCAAATTATCAAAAATTAAATCCCAAAAAGATAAATATTGTTTTTATTTGCATCCTTATATTTTAATAAATCATATTGAAATTTAAGATACACAAGTAAAATCAAATACATAGTATTTAAAAATTCACGATAAAATTTATTAATAATAATTCCTATAATACATTTCGTTGTTATCATATTGACCATAAAAAATTTTATCTTTAAGGTAACTTACAAAATAAAAGTAAATTTTAAAATGAATTTTTAAGGTAAAAATCTAAAAACTTTTATTCATCACTTTGTGATTAAACTCTATATGCCAACTGTAGTTTTTTTAATAAAACTACTTTTTTTAAATAAATCTAGAGATAGAACTATGGAAAGATTTAAAGGGCGCCGTATCTTGGTTACAGGTGCAGGATCCGGGATTGGTCAGGCCACTGTAGCAAGATTGCTTGCTGAGGGTGGCACCGTCATTGCAGCGGATATTTCAGAGGCTGGTCTAAAGAAAACCACCGAACAGGCAGAAAATAATGGTAATGCAGAACGTTTGTTAACTCTCACCATTGATTTAGCAGAGGAACAACAGGTTCAGGAGAAAGTCGGCAATATCATAGCTCAAGTTGGTGGTTTAGAAGTCCTTGTTAATGCCGCTGGAATACTCAGGGGTGCACACTTTTTAGAAACCAGCTTAGAACTTTGGAACACGTTAATTAAAGTTAACCTCACCAGCACATTTCTGGTTACACGACAGGCGCTCCCCGCTCTTCTTAAATCAGGAAAAGGCGTTGTCGTTAATTTTAGCTCCACGTCGGCAAGTTTTGCCCATCCTTATTTTGCCGCTTATGCAGCGACTAAGGGAGGAATTCAGTCTTTTACTCATGCTATTGCATCAGAATATGCAAGCCAGGGCTTACGCGCTGTAGCTGTAGTCCCCGGAGGTATCGCTTCAGGTATGACCAACACATCTCCTCTACCAGAAGGCGCCGATTTGAGTTTATACGCTAAACATACCCCAGCAATTCCAGGTGGTTATGGTTCACCTGATTCTGTAGCGGGTGCAATTGCCATGTTAGCCTCAGATGATGGTGAATTTATTACAGGTACAGAACTACGCATTGATGGTGGTGCGCATATGTAATCCTGACTTTGAAAATATTTCAAAGTGACCGACAAAGCTGTTGATCCTTTTTCATTTTAAACGGCATACCATTAATGCCGTTTGTTTCTTAACTTTTTACTTGGAGAGTACCTGAATTTTTTATATCACTCTCTCCGCTATAGAAACCCTCATTTGATTTAATTATAAGATTTTATTTCTGTAAAAATGAAAAAGTCTTTAGCTAGGAAAATAATAAACTCTGGTGTTATATGCCTTAAAAGAATTGAAAAGCTAGAATAAATATAGGATTAAAACATCATCACATCATTCACTGTTTATCAAAACAAGTACAGTATAAGTCTAGATCGTTATGCTGAATCTATTACTGATTTTTTCAGGAGAAAACCATACTTTTTATCCTACAATAACTCAATATCTAAGGGCTGTGGACAAGACAAAAGGCTCAATAACAAGGTAAATCCCCTATATCAATACCAACTCATAATGCCCTATGTTCAGCATCAAAACAGATTTTGTAGAAACAAAAAATACTCATTGTACTCGTTTGTTTCTATACCAATTTTATGCAACATTCATCTCATTTCTGTCGCATAATATGCCTGTCCGAAATTGCAGGTTCATCTCATGGTTGAAAAAGCTGACAGTCAGATGCTTGATAATGAAATTGCTCGTTTACTACTTAAGCAAAGAAAAAGTAAGGGATGGACTGTTGCCGAATTAGCACAATATTCAGGCGTCAGCCAAGCCATGATCAGCAAGGTTGAGCGCGGGGCTTCCAGTCCAAGTGCAGCCATTCTCAGCCGCTTGGCCAGTGCCTTGGGCATTACCCTATCCAAATTATTTGCAGAAGCTGAACTCAGCCAAAACACACATGTATTGGTCTCTAAAAAATCGCAACAACACTATTGGACAGACACACAATTGGGACTTACCCGCTGGTCAATCTCGCCCGCAGGCGCAAATCCGGAAATGATTAAAGTCGAAGTTCCACCGGCAGGACAATTCAGCATTCCTTCAAGCGCATACCAGCATCTTAATGGACAAACCATTTGGATATTAAGCGGACAACTTGATATTCAAGTTGATACACAACGCTTTCATCTGGAAACTGGAGATTGCATCGCACTCACTCAACCTGCAGATTGCCAATTAACCAATCCTGATAATCAACAACCTTGTGTTTATATGGTGAGTTTTGGCCAGAAACAGAGTTAGCAATGAAGGGTCAAAACCAGATTTCACCCCTAATCAGCTAACCCAGTAGCTATGATTTAATAAAAATAGTATTAAGCCTTGGAGTTAATCGCAAGATGTAATAATGGATAGGCTCGGCCTTGACTATCAAGTTCTGAGCGTCCTGTTACCTGAAAACCGAGATGTTGATAAAATCCAACCGCCTGCTGGTTTTGCTCATTCACATCAATGGTAAGATTAGGATATAGCGTTAAAGCATGAGATACCAAAAACTTTCCAACGCCTTGTCCACGGGCTGTGGCAGCAATGAATAATGCTTCCATATGCCCTTCATGCAAGAACATAAAGCCCAGCGGTTGATCTTCCGGATTTACAGCAACCCATACAGGCGTCTCTGAAAAAAAGCCAACCACCTCTTTCTCAATTTCAAGACGATCTTCAGGCTTAAGAAACTGGTGAGTTGCATCAACAGAACTTTTCCAGATTGCAATCACCTCAGCACCCTCATCCGGACGCGACATACGAATATCTAACATTTTATATCTCTTCACATAAACTTAAAATTTAGGCAAAGAATTCCTCTAGAATGAATCATTCACCATGAATTTAATTTACTATAGTGAATAAATAATTACAATAGTAATAAAAATAAAGTCTTTTTATCCATTCATACTAGTTGATTGTAAAACCGTCATTTTAAATTTTTCAAATCCACAGAATCTGCTGCCAGTACTGATTGAATCACCTGCATTTCAATTTGAATGCAAGATTTATAAAAGATAATACGCTTTTTAAAAGAGAGATGAGATAAGGACATATCACAGACAAATAAAAAAGCCCTTGTTTTCACAAGGGCTTTTTTATTTATTTGGCAGAGGATCAAGGACTCGAACCTTGACGAACGGTTTTGGAGACCGTCATGCTACCATTACACCAATCCTCTATAACAGCATGGTTATTGCCTAACAGGCTTAACCATAAAAAAAGCAAGATGGCCTTGCTCTTTTAAATTTGGTGGGGGCGAAGAGACTCGAACTCTTACACCTTGCGGCGCTGGAACCTAAATCCAGTGCGTCTACCAATTTCGCCACGCCCCCGATGGGTGTGTATATTAGAGAGAAACTTTGCTCATGACAAGCCCTTTTTATAAAAAAAACATGTCTATGAAACCTAATGCTTTTTTAATATACAACTGAGAAAATAACAGACATAAAAAAAGGACTTTATAAAAAGTCCTTTTCAGATTTGGCAGAGGATCAAGGACTCGAACCTTGACGAACGGTTTTGGAGACCGTCATGCTACCATTACACCAATCCTCTATAACCGCATGATTAAAGCCTAAAAGACTTAACCATAAAAAAAGCAAGGTAACCTTGCTTTTTAAATTTGGTGGGGGCGAAGAGACTCGAACTCTTACACCTTGCGGCGCTGGAACCTAAATCCAGTGCGTCTACCAATTTCGCCACGCCCCCGATGGGTATGCATATTAGAGAGAAACGTTCTTCATGACAAGTCTTTCTTTTAAAAAAACCACTCAAATGAACATATAATATTCAAATCAAGGTGTTATGTTTACTTTTAAAGCAAAATTAGCGTATTGAGGCGTGTTTTTATCGCGTCAACACAATCAAATCGATGTTGAACATGTTTTTCCAGCAACCCTTTTAACACGGGGGAAAAACACTGTAATTGCTCGGGAAGCTGGATCTGGAGTTGCTGACAATGCAATATCGCCCAATCATGATAGCTTTTGGCGTGTAATCTGCTTTGTGTCAACCATTCATAAACAATAATACCGAAGGCATATAAATCGCTTTGCACGCTCTTGCCTGCACCCTGAAACAGTTCTGGGGCCATATAATGCGGTGTTGCATTCAAGGTCGTGATGGACTGCCCTATCTTAACGGTCTGTTCAAAGTCGATCAGCCTGCAACCGTTATCATATAAGCGAAAATGTTCTGCCTTTAAATCACCATGAATCCAGCCCGATTGATGCAACTCATTTAATGCATCTAAGGCCTTCAGCAGCTTTTGCCGTAGTTCTTCAATATTGCTCAAATCCTGCATAGGTGTAAAAAAATCTTGCGCAGCAAGCGTGATCAAGCCTATTTCATCACCCTCACAATCCAATAGGGGTGTGAACGGGTTAAGCTGAACGATCTGATGCGGTAACAAAAAGTGTTGCCCAGCTTGCTGCTGGTAAAACTCCAGCTCGCTTAATAAAGCCTGTTTTAAACCGGTATGGGTATTTGAACGATGGAATTTCAGCCAGTATTGCTGCTGGTTAATTTCAAAAGTATATAAACGACGCCCAAAGGCATAGCTTTGTGCTTTGGTCACTAAAGTTAAGTTTTCAAGTTGACTCTTGGGATCACAGATCCACGTAGTAAAACTCATTCTGCTGCTTTTCTTCCTGCTTTCGCAATGATGTTAAACAATGCTCAATGGTTTTACCAATCCGTGCATGAGTTTCAATGGCAGAAACTTTGGGCCAGGTAGCCCGCTCACCTTCTCGCTGCAAGATTTTGAACAGTTTTGGCCGTGGATTTTTCAGCATATAGCTATAGTGCCGTAAACCGTATTTGGCAATGATATTCACATCACCATAATAACGTTGTCCCAGAATACCGTAGCCATGATCCAGCGCACGGCGGATCGGGAAAAAGCTTCCCACATAATTACGTGTCAGATCCATCACTTCCAATGCAATCGCTTTGCCTTGACGGCGCACAATCCGCTCAGGCCAGCTCAAGACATCTCTACGAAAGCGTTCAGAATCACTTTGCATAAACGGCACAATGTGCGGATTGACCTGACTGGCGATGGTGTAATTAATATTATACAGCCGTGCCATTTTTTCCTGCGGGAAATCACTACGCATACTGCCATCCACCCATTTAGTGTTGGCCAGATATGGAGTATGCTGCCCGTCATAACGCTTACTGGTCAAATGCACAGGTGGAAATAGCACCGGGACCGCACAAGAAGCCAGTACTGCACTCCATACCAACACATTCGGTGCAGTTAATGCATTCATGATCCGCGGACTTTGCGCCGTGTTATAGGGTGCAATCACAATATTAATATGACGGTTGGACTGCTGATAAGCTTCAGCAAAGGTGACGTCGCCCAAGTTTTGCATCAGGAACTGTTTTAAATACATGACATCGGCGAAACCGCCACGTCCCTTGACCAGTTCACTTATTTTCCTGAACTTGAATGCATCACTAAAAAAATGCTCTCCTTTGAGCAAGTCGGGCACCTGATCCGAGGTGGAGACGCCCAGCATGCCGGTCATGATGGCCCCCGCACTGGAGCCGGACAATACCCGTGGCATTAAATCCTGCTCGAGCAAGGCCTTACATACGCCGGTATGAAACAGTCCCAAGGTAGCGCCACCAGAAAACATCAAGGCTGGCTGTCCATAGGCTTTCTGGCATTCTTCAAAAAACTGGATTTTTTCCTTTAACTGAAAGGTAATACATTCACTAGAGGCAAGATAACGAAAACAGTCACTCATTTCCTCGACATAATTTTCAATAATCTTTTTTGTTCCGATATAGGTTTGCGCAAATAACATTGGATGACCAATATTGGCAAAGTCATAAGACAAGCCTTCTCTTAATACATAAATCAGATCAAGTGTCCGATGCTGAGTGCGATACTTTTTTAATAGGTTATAACGCTTGGATAAAATTTCGGCATCAAAATAAGGCGAGTCATTGTCATATTTCCATACTTCATGACCCGATTCTTCGTCCAGTTTTAGTGCAATTTCCTTCCATTCATCATAAGAGTTTGCGTGCCGTAAGTGTTCTTGCAATACATCAACCCTATGCGACTGATATGTATTCTTTTTTTCCTGAACTCTATTGAACATTCGCGATCCTGTTTTTCAGCATATTTTTTGAATTCTTGCACCTATACAATGCAAAAAGCTGCTGTAACAATCAAGGGTAAAATCGATTTATTTCGATATTTCTGATGAGATCTTCTTTCTTTCAGAAATAGCAATGTTAGTATCACTATTCATCATTAAGTTTGGTTTGTATTTATGGCGATCCTTGATTTACCCGAATCTATTCTCCAGTCTTTATCGAATGTCCTAACACAACTGCAGCAAGTTCTTCCTGCACCAAAACAGCCGACTGATTTTTCTGCGATTGCATTTCGATGGGAAAATCAACAACTGGTCGCAATACAACAACCCAAGCAAATGTATCTGGAAGATTTAAAAGGGATTGAACGCCAGAAAGAGAAGATTATCCAGAATACCTTACAATTCCTGAATGGCTTGCCGGCCAATGATGTATTGCTCACTGGCTCTCGAGGCACAGGGAAATCGTCGATTGTACGTGCCCTGCTTACCGAATATGCAGCGCAAGGTTTACGTTTGATCGAAATTGAACGCGATGATCTGTCAGACTTGCCTAAAATTCAAAAGCTAATTGAAGGGCGCCCTGAGAAATTTATTGTCTATTGTGATGATCTGGCTTTTAACGCCGAAGATGAAAACTATCGCAGTCTAAAAAGCGTTCTGGATGGTTCCCTGCAATCTGGCTCAAGCAATTTTATTATTTACGCCACCAGTAACCGCCGTCATTTATTGCCTGAATTTATGCATGAGAATACCCCGGTACGGAAAGTCGATGTGCCGCAATATACGGAACTGCATCCACAGGAAGCCATTGAAGAAAAAATTTCACTTTCGGATCGGTTTGGCTTGTGGCTATCCTTCTATCCTATGGATCAGCAGCTTTATTTAGAAATCGTTGAACACTATATCGTGAAAGCCGATTTGGAGTATAACGAGCTGGTACGTGGTGAAAGTTTAAAATGGTCTCAGGCCCGTGGACAACGTTCCGGACGTGCCGCCTACCAGTTCTCAAAACATTGGATTGGTTCACAAAATTTAGAAAAAATTACCTAAAAAGTTAAATATTGAGTTGTCCTCTAAAGCTGTGGTTTTGTCCTCATTTCCGCTTAGCAATGGCAATTGTTTTCCCTAACCTACTTCCCTGCGTAAATAGAGTTTAGGAAAATGAGATGAAAAAACAATTGCCACCAGCCTCCCTGACCAGCAAAATATTAGGTAAAAGTCTATTGCTTGCTCAGGGCACATTAGATAAAGCGGTCAAGTATTCAACAATCCCTTTTTCCGCCCCTGAAATCATCCGTCCAAGAACAGAAGAAAAGTTTTATACCTGGACGCATTATGGAATTTTCTTTCCATTGTTGCCTGAACCGCACCGTTATTTAAATATTATGATCTTGCTTGGTACGCCTGGTGCACTGGCTTTTGACCATGATGATATTACCTTGGGCAATCCACGAGAAAGCGCAACCTTCTTTTCAAGCACGGCTGCTGTAGATGAACATCTGTTAAAAGCCTATATCATGCCTGAAAATGCGAATATTCAGGAAGATGGCACGTTAATCGAATTGGGCGAAGAGGTTTCAATTCAAGGCACATTACCACATATTCACCTCAAAGGTGCTTATCATGGCCTCAGCTTTGAATTTGAACTGGATGTCAGCGATCAAATTTCATGGTTTATCAAAACCCCGATTTATGATCATTTCAGTCTATTAGCCAGCTTCAAAGGTCAACTTGAGTATAAGGGCAAAAAAACACCTGCTGAAGGTTTATGTACCTATGAATATGCGCGCGCAACTGGTGCTCATATGGTCGCTAAAAAACTCATACCTGAAGCTTATAAACTACCGCTGGATTTCTTCACGTATCAGATTATTAATCTTAGCGAAACAACGCAACTCTTATTAACCAAGGCTGACATTCTGGGGAAACCTGCTGCATATAGCTTGCATATACGTCATACTGATAAACCAGCTGAAATTTATACTGAAGTTGAATTTAACGTGATTTCTCATCAAATCGAGGACTATGTTTCACCAAGCGGTAAGAAAATGCGCTTACCGCAAGTGTTTTCATGGTCTGTTAAAAATAAGGCCAATCAAAAGGTACTGGAAATTACAGCAAAAATTGATAGTCCGTTCCGTTATGGTCATGGTGTGGGTTACGCCAGTGCTTATACCTTTACAGGTGAATATTTAAATGAGCCTGTTCAAGGACGTGGTTATATTGAATATGTAGATGTCGAAGACCAAAAAGCATTTCAATAAACATTCTATTTAGAAGTTAATATAGCAATAAGCCTTTGAAAATATTAGAAGGCTTATCTACTCTCTCATTTCTCTCGCCGCTTCATCGCTAAAAAATTGCTGTCTGTTTAAGGATTCATACTTGCGAATAAAATAATTTTTACCTAATATTAGGTAGATCGGTATACATAAGTAATTTTACGATGAGTTCGAAATCAGCAAAACAAAAAATTCTGGATGCAGCATCCACCCTGTTCTATAACGATGGCATCAGTAATACAGGCATCAACAGCATTACAGAGAAAGCCAACGTGGCGAAAATGTCTTTGTATAATAACTTTGCTACCAAGTCAGATCTGATCACCTGCTATATCGAAGCACGTCATCAGGAATGGCTCGACTTATACGAAAAACGAAAAGTCCAGATTAAAACCCCTCTAGATGGAATTCTGGCCGTGTTTGATGCCTATCAGGATCATGCCGAATTTGCCTATGAAAACGGTTTTCGTGGCTGTGGCTTATTGAATGCGGCAGCAGAATTTCCTGCTTATAGCCCTGAGCGATTAGTTGTAAAAAACCATAAAGACGAAATTGAAGCAATTTTAGCCGGCCATTTAAATCAATTAATCCACGATGCTGAGCGAGTCAAAGAACTGGCATTACTACTTTCTTTTCTTCTTGAAGGATCGATTGCCCGCGCAGGTTTGGAAAGTTCCAGCGACAAGGTATTTGCAGCCAAACACATGGCTCAGCGTTTATTAGAACAAGAGATCACAAATTGAATAGCTCAATCAATATAAAAGCTCATTATGGCTTTATTGCAGTGTTAGTGGCCTCTATTTTATGGGGAACTACAGGGACGGCTGCGTCCTATGCACCGAATTTAAGTCCTTTGGCCATCGGCGCAATTGCCATGGGTGGTGGTGGGTTGTTACAAGCCTTGCTTGCCCATAAAGATATTCGCAACCATTTACCGCACATTCGCGCTTACTATCCATTATTATTGATCGGTATGGTCTCGGTCGCGATTTACCCATTGGCGTTCTATTCATCGATGCGTATGGCGGGGATTACCATTGGCACCGTGGTTTCAATCGGTTCAGCCCCTTTATTTACCGCATTACTAGAAAAGTTTTTTGATAAAAAGGCACTTTCTGGCAAATGGTTTATCAGTTTCGTTTTTGGTGTCGCCGGCGTTTTACTGTTATCCATTGGCGAATCTCATTCTCAGGGATCAACACATACTATTGCGACAGACCAGAAAAGCCTTGGCATTATTCTCGGATTGATCGCTGCCCTGACCTATTCTTTATATTCCTGGGCTGCAAAAAAGATGATTGATCGTGGCGTTGATTCCAAAGCCTCTATGGGTCTGATCTTCGGTTTTGGGGCCTTAATTCTATTACCGACCCTATTTTTTACCGGGACCAACCTGTTTGATGAACCGGTAAATCTTTATGTGGTGGGTTATATGATGCTGATTCCGATGTTTCTCGGCTACCTATTATTTGGTTATGCGCTAAAAACCATTTCAGCCAGCACCGCCACCACACTAACCCTATTTGAACCACTGGTTGCAGCACTATTTGCCGTCTTGCTGGTTGGCGAACAACTGGCACCTATTGGCTGGCTGGGTATGGTGTTGATTTTTGTGTGTCTGGCATTGTTGTCTAAAGCTGATCGTTAACGGTTAATCACTTAGAAAAATTGCTAAGCCATTAAAATCAATAAATAGTAATAAAGCGCACACAAAGCTAAAAGCAATGATTTTCCCATTAAAGAACAATGCTACTTTGGCTAGTTTTTTAATGGGTTCATCTTTTTTCAATCCAATGATCGAAAAAATGATGCCAATAAAATTACAGATAATTGAAATAATCCATGCCAGCAAAAAGAATAAATGAATGGGTGGCATTTCACAGATTCGATCAGTTGTACATGGAATACTGAGAACATAAATTGAAAAAATTGCTGCTGCGACAACTATAATTATACTTAACCATGCACAACCATTGGCTGCTTTAATCACCCACATTATTGGTTCCTTTTTATTTATACATTATTAAAAAACACTGAAATTATTTGATTATTAAAAAAATTGAGTACTATCGATGCAGAGCAAGACATTGTCTCTGCATCGAAAATAGAGCTTAAAGATTAATACTCTCTTGCTAACTTTTCTAAAGTGGTTAGCATTTTTCTGACCACACTTCTTTTATGATGCAACATATTCTTAATGTTACTTGGATTAAAACCCGTCAATTTTGCGATACCACGACTGGTCATGTATTCACCAGTTTTCGCAAAGTGCTTTTCACTTAACTCAGTTTTCGCATTAGAAAAACGAACTGCCAGCTTATAATCATTAAACTCAGACCATGCACCTGTCTTATATTCATCCGCATCAAAGTTGCTTTTCTGCTGAGTCGGTTTCTCGCGCAGAATATTACTTAAGCGATTAATGATAATTTTTTCTTCACTTTGTTCAATTAATTGATAAAGTTCAGTTTCTTCAAATGGTCGACCTAAAGCGATATCTTTCCGATATTGTTCAACGATTTTTTCTTTTGATGCAACCTTGTCCTCACCTTTTTGAGTGAGGCATAGAATCTTGAATAAAGATTCTAATCGGCCACATGTAAAAATATAAGAAATTTTCAACTTTTGTACTCCACAATGAGTTTTAGCTCATCAAAAATAAATAATATATCCAATACTTTATAACATAGCGCGGGCCTCAAACCTGTGCCATGTATATCAATCAAGAATCTGATTTGTAAATATAAGAATAGTCCAGTAAATCCAGAGATCTCCGGATTTACTCATCGCTCCACAACCAATTAAAAGGAAGCGTTTAATTTAAGTCGGTTTTAACTCGGTCATCGGCCAGCGTGGTGTGGTGGTCACCGCCAAACCATCCTGCTGTCCTGCTTTTAATCGCTGGTATCCGGCAAAGGCAATCATGGCGCCGTTATCGGTACACAACGCAGGCTCGGCATAATAGACTTTAGCCTTTATCTTCTTCAGTGAGGTCTCTAATTGCTCACGCAAACGCAGATTGGCACTGACTCCACCCGCAATCACCAAACGTTTTAAACCCGTTTGCTTTAAAGCTTTCACAGATTTTTTTGCCAGCGTATCGACAACTGCCTCTTGGAAAGAGGCAGCCACATCCGCATCCCGATTTTCTTCACCCAGCTTTTTCAGTTGTACCGAAACTGCTGTTTTAAGACCACTAAAAGAAAAATCCAGACCTTGATGCAAGATTGGGCGCGGGAATTCAAAAGCTTGTGCATCGCCCTGTAACGCCAGCTTCGCAATATTCGGTCCACCCGGATAAGGTAGCTTCATCATTTTCGCGACTTTATCAAAGGCCTCACCCGCAGCATCGTCAATTGATTCACCGAGTAATTCATACTGACCAATGCCATAAGCCGCCATTAATTGGGTATGCCCGCCAGAAACCAGTAAAGCCACAAACGGAAATTCCGGTGGAGTTTCCGAAAGTAATGGTGCCAGCATATGACCTTCCATATGGTGTACACCAATCGCAGGCTTATTCAGCGCAAAGGCTAAGGTACGACCAAATAACGCACCCGTCATAAGCGCGCCCATGAGACCTGGGCCACGGGTATAAGCCACTGCGTCAATCTCTTGCTTGGTGACACCACTTTGCTCAAGCAGTTGATTCATCAAGGGAATCATTTTACGAACATGATCACGTGAAGCCAGTTCAGGCACCACACCGCCATATTCAGCATGCAGTTTGATCTGGCTATAGAGAACCTGTCCACGTAAGCCGAGCTCGCTATCATAGAGTGCTAACCCAGTTTCATCACACGAAGTTTCCAAGCCCAAAACAATCATTAAACTGCCTTTACAACGATCAAAAATAATATCCGAGCTATTATAGACTTGTGATCTGAGTTGTAAATGAGTAAAATACTGACCTTCACTTGCGATCTAGTGCATAGTGCGTTAGATCTTATCCATTATCTTAGAGGATTTTACATGCCACAAGTTAAGTTGAAAGAAGGCGAACCAGTAGACGTAGCTATCCGTCGTTTCAAACGTTCATGCGAAAAAGCGGGTGTTTTAGCTGACGTTCGTAAGCGCGAATTCTATGAGAAACCAACTCAAGAACGTAAGCGTAAAAAAGCTGCTGCAGTTAAGCGTTATCAAAAGAAATTGACTCGCGAATCTGTACGTACTACTCGCCTTTACTAATTAATTTGTGATTGACTGCTGAAGACTATGAATACTTTAAAAAACCAGATTACTGACGTGTTAAAAAACTCAATGCGTGCCAAAGATATGGCAACAGTAACGGTGATTCGTGGTGTACAGGCAGCAATTAAGCAAATCGAAGTCGATGAGCGCATAGAGCTTGACGATGCTCAGGTTCTTGCGGTCATTGAAAAGCAAATTAAACAACGTAAAGAATCGATCAAAGCCTTTCAAGGCGCTGGTCGTGATGATTTAGCTAGTAAAGAACAAGCCGAAGTTGAGGTTATTTCTCAATTTCTACCAGAAGCTATGACTGAGGAAGAGCTTGATTCTATCATTGAGCAAACGATTGCTGCTCAAGAAGCTACTAGCATGAAAGATATGGGTAAGGTGATGAATTCTCTACGTCCGATCATAGCCGGGCGTGCCGATCCTGCACAAGTATCTGCTAAAATTAAAGCAAAATTAAGCTAATCTGCTTAATCCCCCCTTTATATAATTTATTTAATTCAAAAATTGGATTCATTGCAACAATGAACCCAAAGCCGCTGTTTTATTTAAAATCACACTGAACATGATATTTCGCGAGCATTTGCATCTCTTTCGATTCTGCAACCTGCTTGATGAGATCCTGTCTGGTCATACTGGCATATTGTGCCGGTAATGATGAGCGATTTTGTTCGATCGCATCCGACATATCCTGAATATAACGCTGATTTATCTGGCAATATTTGGCCTGCTGCTCAGGCGTAAATTGTGAGGTTTGGGGATTCAAGCTGCGTAAAAAACTACGGATATCCTGTGCATAGCTACTACGAATTTTATCGACTGCATTTACATATTGCTCAACAGAAGCTGCTGAACTCATCCCCACTGCACTTAATGCACAAATTAAAACTAAAATCTTTTTCATAAATGTTCTAAATGCTCAGCCATTGCTTACGCAGGCCATCTTATCTTAATTCAATAAAATTTGGTTTATGCTCAAGAAAAAATTCTTCTTTCGGTGCAGGGATATCACCTTCCGTCACTGTACCCAGACGTAAACGGATGACATTCGGCAAATCAATACGATAAGAATAAAGCGGACTGGCACAGTTTTGACAAAATACACGTGCCTTGTTCGGCGTATGAAAATATTCTTTCAGTTGCTCACGCCCGCAAATTAGCTCAAATTTACTTTGCTCAAGCGGGCTGTTCCAGCCTGCAATTGCACCTTGAGCCTGCTGGCAATGCATGCAATAACATAAGATGCTGTTTTCAATTTCCCCATGATATTGATACTGCACCGCACCACACAAACATTGCCCTTTGATCATTTTATTTTCCTTGGGGTCTTAGCTGGTTTTAGATTTTCATACGCCGTTCATCTTGCATTTGTTTTAGGCGCGAGTCAATTTTGGCTGACATAGCCAGATTTCCTTTTGCCAAGCGCTGGGCATGCAGCATCGATTTAATCGCATTTTCCTCATATCCCGACCAATACTCGGCTTCTGCACGATAGCACAGCACATTAATCGCCTGCAGCGAAGAACTCTTATCCAGATTAGTGGCACGCTGCAATAATTGCCAGCCTTCAATATCTCTTTGGTTCTTATGAATAAAACGTTGTACCAAAGCTTGTGCCTGCGCGACCTGTCCTTGACGAATCAACACCTCTGCCAGTTTATAAGACAATGCCCGGTTTTCAGGCATGGTTCTTTGTACTGAAACAATACTATTACTGGCCTGCTCTATTTTATTTTGCCCCAAATAAATATCTGTCTGGATCAAAGGAATCAGCACATGATTTTTTAATCTTGTTTTAACCAGATCCAGATTTTCCTGAGCCTGCGTATAGTCACCGCGCTCTAAATAGAATTTGCTGAGTGCAAGTTGTGCTGCAGTATTGTTCTGGTTGGCCAGTGCCTGTAACTGGATTTCTGTCGCCTGATTAGACACAACCAAGGTATAGAGTTTTAGAATTTCAAAATCGAGATCGTAAATTTTTGATTTAACTTTCGGCAGTTGATTCGCCCGCAATCGTGCTTCGCTCATACGCTCAGTGGTTAAAGGATGGGTAAACCAAAAGTCTGGTAAAAAGCTAACCCGACTGGTTGCACGATGCATGGTTTCAAAATAGTCCGCCATACTTTGCGGATTATAGCCAGCAGCATACATAAACTGCATACCGATACGATCTGCTTCACGTTCCTGATTACGACTATAACTCAGCTGCTTGTCCATTAATGCGGCTTGAGTTCCCAGCATGACCGCCGAACCCGCATTGCTATCTGCCTGAGAGGCAATGGCGGCACCGACAAGAATCCCCGCCAATGCCAGTAAGCCCTGCCCTTTAAATGCTTCTTGTGAACGACTGTAGTGTCGCTGTGCCACATGCGCGATCTCATGCGCCATAACGCCCGCAATTTCATCCAGATTTTTTGCCGAGGTAATCAGACCGGTGTTTAAGGCAAATAAGCCACCCGGTACCGCAAAAGCGTTAATTTGAGGATCTTTTACAATCACCAGCCCAATCGGCTGGCCCAGTTGGGTCTGGCTTAAAATACCTGAGAAAACTTGTAAAAACTGATCTTCCAGCCATGCATCCTGCACGGTTGGCATTTGACGATGGACTTCACGATACACCTTTTCGCCAATAAATTTTTCTTTTTGCTGGTCGAGTAAACCGATACCGCTGCCAATTTCAGGTACTTCTGTTTGCCCAGCCGTCACTGTCGGCAAAAACACCTCTGTATGACTCAATTGAGTTGTGGCCAGTAAGCCACATGCAAGCAGCAACGATCTCAAGGGGTTTCTCTATGATTTTAATAAAGAAATTTAATATAGCACTGAAAAAAGGAGAAATTTGCAACAATGTGTTATAAAAGGCAGAAAAATCCTGCCTTATTTTATGATTTTTGCAAGCAGCTTATTTATTCCGCTGTCATATAACGCTGGTCTACACTGAATTTTTCCGGAAATTTACCTTGAATTCCCGCATAAAAAGCCATGATTTCCGCCATGTCTTTTTCATAATCCCCTGTTGGATAAACAATTTTTCCTACACCGGTCTTTTTCTTGGCATAATCCATATAAGCCAAAGCAATCGGCACACCCGCAGTGGTCGCAACATAATAGAAGCCCGTCTTCCATTGTTCCTGTTTTGCTCGCGTTCCTTCAGGGGTCACCAGCATCACCAATTTAGGATGTGTCTTAAACAGATTACTCATGAGCTGAACCATACTTGGACGCTCCTGGCCTTGCTGCTTGACACGACGGTCAATCCCGATTCCGCCCATCGCACGTACAAAAGGACCAAAGGGTAATTTCATATAACTGTCTTTAATGGTGATACGTACATTAACCCCTAAGGCTTTTAGGGCCAGACGTGCATAAAGCGCATCCCAGTTGCTGGTGTGCGGGGCTGCAATCATGACACATTGATCAATATTCAGATCCCAATGATTGTCAATTTCCCAGCCCATTAACCCTAAACTTTGTTCAGCTAATTTCTCAAACACCAGACACCCCAAGATGAAGTCACAAAGGGCGCAAGTGTAGCAATATCCATCAATTTAGAAAGATCGTCCAGTACAATAATCCAGCGATTAAATGCTCAGCATTGTAAGCAATTATTCGAATTTCGGATTGACCAGATAACGTGGCGTACGGCCTTCTAAAGCCTCAATCAGGTTTTGATAAGCAAGATTCACCATCTTCTTGCGTGTCTCTGCGGTTGCCGAACCCAGATGCGGGACAGTCACGGCATTAGGTAAGTCGAATAAAGGAGAAGTTTGCAAAGGTTCTTTGGTATAAACATCCAGACCTGCTGCAAAGATTTTGTTTTGCTGCAAGGCCTCGATCAATGCATTTTCATCGACCACTGAACCACGGGCAATATTGACGAATACCGCATGTTTCTGCATTAAATCGAACTGTTCCGCACCAATCAGGGTTTTAGATTCGGTATTCAAATCAACCGCAACCACAATAAAATCCGACTGTTGTAACAGTTGATCGAGCTCACGATATTGCGCATTGAAAGCTTGTGCAACTTCAATTTTTTCACGGCGATTATGGTACAGAATATTCATATTGAAACCATAAAAACCGCGACGGGCAATGGCAGCCCCGATATTTCCCAGACCAATAATACCCAGGGTTTTACCAAAAACATCGACACCAAACTGTTCAGTCGATACGGTCCGTTTCCATTGGCCCTGTTTGGTCCATGCATCCAGATAGGGAATTTGACGTGCCGCACTGAGCAATAAAGTAAAAGCAAGGTCTGCTGTGGTTTCAGTCAATACGTGCGGTGTATTCGCTAGCCAGATTTTTTTCTGATTCAGATAATCGACATCATAGTTGTCGTAGCCCACCGAAACGGTAGAAATCACTTTGAGTTTTTGTGCGGGTGCAAGATTACTTTCATTAAGTAAGCGCCCTGCGCCAATCATGGCATCGGCATCAGCCACTTCTGTTCGGATTTGTTCATTGATATCACCAAGCTTGGGATTCAGTACCACCACCTGATAATCTTGCTGTAACTGGGCAATAACATCCTGGTCGATCTGGCTAAATACAACGACTTTCTTCATTATTAAATTCCGCTCTTTATTGCATGAGCTGCCACAACCGTCTTTTGAGTAAAGGTTGAGTCAGCATTTCTTCCAAACTCGCTAAATGTAATATATTAGAATGCTGGATAAAGTCCAGTTGACCTAAGCATAATATTTTTTTACCAGTGGCGGTTGCATCCAGAAAGCCTTGAATATATGAAGACAGTCCTCGACTTTCCTGAAAAGCCGCCAAAGGAAATGGCCATTTTAACTCAGCATATTGTCCCAGTCTGGCCTTTTGTATGTTTTGCCATAACTGGCGCTGTGCATCGTTGAGCTGACTGCTTTCCAATAAAATGGCGCAGTTTTCCAGAACATACATTTGCAATTCAAATGCCTGGATCTGGGTGCTAACAACGATCTGTTCTTTTTCAACGACCGCTTCTTTAACCACAGGTTCTGCAACGACTTCCGCCTGTTGAGGACGTTCAATTTCAGTAACCAGCGCTGTCTGGACAGCTTTGACCTCAACATCTTGAACCACTGGCGCAGGCTCAAATACCGGTGCAGGGGCTTGTTTAAGCTCTTCAAGCACCTGATCCCGCCACAGGCTGGACGCAGTATTTTTTTGACATACGGCTTCCCTAGGAATCCAGACATCTATTCCTAAACTTGCCAATATGTTTCTCTGCTGCCCGATCATGCTACCTACTCGTCGTCTCTACTTACAGTCATTTTCGATCCTGTAATGTGCGCTAGTCTAACACAAACCTACCCTGTCTAAATGGCTTCCTTTTGCTCAATCACATTTCTTCTCATGCCATAGACCGCGAGATAAAAAGAACCGGTTTGATGCTTTGAAGCAAGGCTTCAATCAGAATAGGCCATCTTTCATTCATCGGTTTTCAAGTCTATTTCATCATTTTGTCGCTTTGACTTTTTATTACTGTCGTATCGAATGCTCAAATGAAATGGTTGACTGCATTTATGCTTATTGTTTTTGCGATCGCTGTGATGCTGCTTATTGTGAGCAGTTTTATTTATACGCAACACCCCTTATTTGGTAAAAGTCCCTCTGGCGAACGTTTACAATTAATCAAAAGCTCTCCCAATTATCGGCAAGGTCAATTCCGTAATCTGATTGAAAAGTCAGGTATGAGTGAAGGTTGCAGCATGGTTATTGAACTCTACAAAACGTTTATTCAGACCATTCCCCATCGCAATCCACTTGATCCGATTCCTTCGATTAAGACCAATCTAAAAACACTGAATCCACAACAAGATGTCATGGTCTGGTTTGGACATTCCTCGGTATTTATGCAGCTGCAGGGTAAAAAATTCCTGATTGATCCGGTCATGAGCGGCAAAGCTTCTCCCTTCCCTTGGGGCACACGCGCCTATAAAGGAACCGATATTTATCAGGTTGAAGATTTACCCGATATTGATTATTTACTGATCTCACATGATCACTATGATCATCTGGACTACGACACCATTATCAAACTCAAAGATAAGGTCAAATACGTGATTACCGGTTTAGGGGTTGGAGAACATTTTGAGTATTGGGGCTATCCCAAAGAAAAGCTGATCGAGAGAGATTGGGGTGACCGGATCGAATTTGATGAGGGTATTTGTATTATCACTGAAACTACGCATCACGACTCAAGGCGGGCCTTTGAGGGCGGTAAAAATCTATGGGTGTCATTTGTGATCCAGTCACCGAATAACAAGATTTTCTATACCGGAGATGGCGGTTATGGTCAGCATTTTGCAGCGATCGGCAAAAAATATGGTCCCTTTGATTGGGCCTTGATGGAAAATGGGCAATATGATGCAGCCTGGCGTTCTGTACATTGTCATCCAGATGAAGTCGCTCAAGCTACTGAAGAGCTGAATGCACGCAATATGCTTCCAGTTCATCACTCCAAATTTAGCTTAGCCAAACATGCATGGAATGAACCGATTATCCGTATTTCTGAATATTCAAAAACTCGCAATTATCGCCTTGCCACACCAATAATTGGTGAACTGGTTGAACTTGATAACCAACAGCAAGTCTTTCAAGCCTGGTGGAAAAATATCCGTTAATTTCATCAAGTCATCATGCTCTATTTCAATAGGGTATTTTGTTTCACCTCTAAAAGTTAAAATTTGTTTAGCGTGCTTGTCATGTTTTTTTCAGATAAAAAAAATCGGACAATAGTTGGAACATTGTCCGATTCTGCCAATACGGCAGTAAGGGGGATGAGAGGTATTACACTGCCATCTGTTGTGCTTTCAGATGCGCATCTTTCAAGGCATCGGCCTTTAGTGCAGAAATATCAAGACCTTCAGCATAAACAAAATCAACCTCATGGATACCCATCAAGCCCAATACTGAACGAAGATAAGGTGTCACTGCATCGGTCATTTGCCCAAGATGAATACCACCACGGCTGCTCATCACAATCGCTTTAACGTTTTCAACCAAACCTTGTGGATAGGTTTCGGTATAACGGAAGGTATGGCGAGCACGTGCTACCAGATCAAACCAGTTTTTCAATTGGGTTGGCACATTCAGGTTGTACATCGGTGCACCAATCAACAATAAGTCTGCCGCTTTAAGCTCTGCAATCAGCTCATCTGATAGTTGCACAATCTGCTGGACCGTAGCATTCACATTTTCGGCACCACGTAAAGCATGGAAAATCTCGGCATCCAGTACAGGTAAATTCAGTGTGGTCAGATCACGAATGATGACTTCATCTTGTACACCGTTTTCTACACGCTGTTTTAGAAATGCATCGATCAAACGGCTAGTTTGTGAATGATCGCCCATAATGCTTGACTTCAACACCAACACTTTTGCCATGTTTGTTCTCCATATCTTTGATGGAGTTATCTTACTATTAGATTACAATCACCAGTAGTGATAATATTTCAGTTAATTGGTTCCAAAAATTCTACAATTATGCAAACTGAACTGAGTACGATTTCCATCTTTGTAACGGTGGTCGAGGCAGGAAGCTTTAGTAGCGCCGCTGAACAGCTGCATCTAACCCGTTCAGCGGTTAGCAAAAGTATTGCCCGCTTAGAAGAGCGTTTAAGTGTCTCGCTATTTAAACGTACAACCCGAACCCTGAGCTTAACGGCTGAAGGTACGCTGTTTTATGAACATAGTCAGCGTGCTATTGCTGAAATTCATAGCGCGGAA
Source organism: Acinetobacter courvalinii (assembly GCF_014635545.1). Classification (GTDB taxonomy): domain Bacteria; phylum Pseudomonadota; class Gammaproteobacteria; order Pseudomonadales; family Moraxellaceae; genus Acinetobacter; species Acinetobacter courvalinii. The sequence goes on along the minus strand of NZ_BMDA01000001.1, from coordinate 496,028 downwards.
AGTTTGCTAGACCAAGGTAAAATCACGGCAACGGGCTTATTAAGAATCTCAGCTCCAGTGCTGTTTGGACAGCTTTATGTTGCCCCACTCATGGCAGGTTTTGCACAACAGCATGTCGATTTACAGATTGAACTGTCGGTTAATGACCGGACGGTTGACCTGATTGAAGAGGGTTTTGATCTGGCAATCCGAATTGGAAATCTGCCTGACAGTCATCAACTGGTGGCCAGAAAACTAGGCATGCATCGGATGTTACTGTGCAGCACACCTGAATATCTTCAACAATCAGGGCCTGTCAACGCTCTGGAAGATTTACAGCTCCACACAACTATTGCCTACGCCTCCTCAGGACATCTGCAAAAATGGCAATTACAGGATGAACAGCAACAGCAATATACGGTCAAACCGAAAGCTAAATTTATGTTGAATGACATGCAAGCAATCAAGGATACGGTGTTATCGCATTATGGTATCGCATGGTTACCGGACTGGCTCATCCATAAAGAACTGCAGGAGGGTCGTTTAGTTCAGATATTGGCAGAATTTACCAGTGTCCATTTTCCGATTCACGTGGTCTGGCCTGCTTTAGCCTATATGCCGCTTAAGACGCGTTTGACGATTGATCATGTGGTGGCAGCCTTGCCTCAACAACTGAAAGCTTAAAACCTATGCCCATTCAAAAGCCGTTTTACCTATGTAACCGGCCAATGAGGGTGATCGATATCGCAAGGTCGATTCACATGACTTTCAGAAGCTCATCCCAGCGGGTTAAATAACTCGGAGATTTATGGTTCTGAGTCATACGCCATGTTCGTCCATGCGGCGTAATCAAACGTCCTAAAGTCATGGCGTCCCGACCAAATTTCTGATTGATTTCATCAAAGGCCTGTGAGAGATGACGGCGGGCAACCAGTTCATCCGTGTCATGAAACAGATCGACGGCATGACTATGTTGCGGAATAATATCCAGCAAGATGACTTCGGCTTTTTTATAGCGATGTCCTACCTGATAAATCCGATCCAGACCTTGCTGGACTGCTTTCATAATCTCCAGACGGTCATCGCTATAATCTGCCAGATATACCACGGTAAAAGGACGGTAATAAGTTTCTTGATTAAAACGATTGGTACGAATCCCGACCCCGACCGCTTTACAGAGTAAGTTTTGTTGACGTAAACGCTCCACCGCACGCAAGGTAAATTCAGTTAATGCTCCACTTAGGCTATTTTTATCTTCAATCGGCTGTCCAAAAGAACGGCTACTCAATACTTGCTGACGGTCGGCTATCACGTCTTCAATCTGCAGACAGGCCAGACCCTGCAACTCCTTTACGGTATTTTCCATCAGTACGGAAAAATATTTTCCCATCATCTTTGGGTCAGCCTGTAGCAAGTCCAGTACCGAGTAGACTCCCATTTTTTCCAGACGTTGCCGGATCTTTCGACCGACACCCCATACCTCTCCTACCGGCATATGTTGCAGCAGATCTTCAATTACGCATGGGTCTTCTGCAACGATATTACAGACACTATTAAAACAGGCATGGGTTTTGGCCAGGTTATTGGCAAGCTTGGCCTGAGTTTTGGAATAACCAATCCCAATACAACACGGCATTCCCAACCATTGTTTTACGGTCCGTAGAATCTGTTGAGCATATTCATTTAAATCATAACTGTGCTGATAAGCTGTCAATTCTAGAAAGCATTCATCAATCGAATAAATTTCCTGCTCGCATGGATCTACAAAGTTACCCAATATATTCATAAAACGGCGCGACATTTCCGCATACAAGGCGTAATTACTTGAAAAGACTTCAACCTGATGTCGGCGAATAATCTCCTCAATCTGAAACACTGGCGCAGCCATCTTGATGCCGAGTTTTTTGGCCTCATAAGAACGCGAAACCACACAACCATCGTTATTGGACAGCACCACAACAGGACGATTTTCCAGTTTTGGATTGAATACCCGCTCACAACTGACATAACAGTTATTCACATCAATCAAGGCAAAAATACGTTGTGGAGGACTCATCCGCTTATCTCATCGGTTTCAGGTTATAAGTCACTACACCCCAGATCAGCAGCTCTTGTCCTTCTGTAATATAAATATCCTGATAATCAGGATTCTCAGCCTTTAGCCAGACTTTTGGCGGGCTAAAGTGATGGTCAACCATTAAACGCTTCACGGTAAAATCATTGTCGATCAAGGCAATCACAATATCACCCGATTTGGCAGACAAACTACGATCGACCACCAGCGGATCATCAATATCAATGCCTGCATCCAGCATTGACAGAGAGTTTGCCTTAACGATAAAGGTCGAGTTTTCATTACGAATTAAAAACTGATTTAAATCCAGGGCTTGTTCAATATGGTCTTGGGCAGGCGATGGAAATCCGGCGGCGACGCGTTCCGTGGCCAGTGGAATATGGTAAATTCGATCATTATTGGCCTGTACATTTTGTATTTTCAGCGAGGGCGTCAAATCGGACCGTGTTCCGGTTTTGACATTATTCAGTAACCAGTTTTTGATGAAATCAACCTGAGACTCCGGTACACGGATTACCTTGGTCGGCTCACTGAACTGTGACTTACGTCCAGCATTGGTTCTAGCCCCACCATGCTCAAATTCCGTTTTTTTGGACATATCTCCCCCCTTAGCCAAGTCTAAAATGCTTTTAAATAATTTAACTTGAAAAAGTTACAAATTCAAGTTGACGCCTCATTAATTTTGCATAACAATAAATCCCATAGATCAGATTTTGGCTTGTTTAACTAAGACACGGATGTAGAACAAACCAGATTCATATTTTAAATCAATAGATTAAAGCTTTAAAATTCTTTTAAAGTAATTAAGTTATTGATCTGATTCATGAATATATCTGATTACTCGGCAGTTAGATTTTATTCAATTATTTTTGATGTGGAGACATGAAAAATGAACAATCAACGTGATGCTATTTTAGGTTATGCAGACGAACAACATGCTTACTTTATTCGTCTAATTGAGAACAATACCGTGCTTGGCAATAGCTATGGACTTTTTTGCGAAAGTCCTGACAGTGAAAATGCAGAGCATATTATGACCACACTTTTCCTGAAGAAATCCTTTTGGTTAAATGGCTCAGAATTTAAAGATATCGTAAAAGGTCTTAATCCGATTACCTGAACAATCCAAACCAGAAGATAATGTTTTATGTTAGACAAAGCCTAGACTTCTCACCCTAGTTAGTCGGCTATTTAAATTGCCTCCCAACCCTAGAAGCAAATATTGATACGATAAAAATAGCCATGAAAAACAATAAATTTTTATGATGAACAACAACACAACCCACTTATTTCAAGATGATAAGTGGGTTTTTTAGATGAGATGATATGAATGTTATTTAAACAAATCGTTGATCATCCACGGGTGCAACCAGTTTATAAATTTTTCCATCTGCTTCATTTTCAAATAGCCAATCAATATTTGGATGAATAATATGTCCTTCGACCTCAATATGTTCTACCCGTTTAAAAAAAGGTATATCCTGATCTTCGAGATCATTTAACTGGGCCACGACAATAGACTCATTTTCTTCTTGATCTTTTACAATGACTGTAATTTTATCAATCTTATCCATAACAGTTCTCCCAATAATCTTGTTCATAGGACTATGGGAAATTTTCTATAAATTGTCGATAAAATGGTTGTAACAAGAGTTATAAGTATTATAGTTTTATTTTTTAAACTGCTAACTTATTGAAATTAACACCAAAATCAGCTTTTCCGTTAATCTTGAGTTAACTATCGAGTTACAATGCACAGCACAAACGTTTCAAAATAATTCCACGCATGTCGGGCATTTAAATTTGTAAAGATTGCCTTGAATAGCCTGCTTCCCTTCACTGTGACGCACAAACTGTGTAGTCTCCCTTTCCTAGAATAGCAAACAACTATTTACTTGCTACAACCTCGGTTACATTTTTAACTTTGGCTTTTTCTACTGGTAATTGTTGCTGACTTTGTTGTGCATCTTTTTTTAACTCAAGATATTCACGTGCATCCTCTCTACGATGAATTCCACCTAGCTTTAAAGCTTGGGTACCTACTTCCTCGTTAATGTCAGCTTTTTTTACCGACTGCTTAATCAGCGATTCTTTGCCTTTATCACTCGATGCTGTAGCACTCGCAACAGGTTCTGAACTCGGTAATTGCGCATCAGCAGCACAAGTCAAAGTTGATGCCATAAAAACAATCCCCAAACATAGCGTCTTTTTCATTCTCAAGCCCCATCGATTTTTAATTTTAGTGATGAATATTATCATGTTATGTAGCATTGAATGGCATAAAATTTAGCCGAATATTTTACGCCACCGAAAGCCTGCACATTGTGCTTTTCACACTCTGGTGTTGCCTTTTACCCCTCATTAGCAAAGCCATACTTTAGCTGAATGATAACCAAGAACAATCCAAAAATTTTCCAACTCGTTTTTGTTATTTTAGATTTTTACTTAACCCTATTATGTGGATAGGATTTTCTAGGAAACCCGATAGGTGGAGCACTCTACTTAAACAGATCTACACGTTATCCAATAAAATCAAATATTTTTGATTTCGTCTGCAAAATCATCACTTCTAAAATATGAAATGATTCTTTCACCGCTATGCTGGTTACGTATATCTAGCACCACATTTGGATCACTCTGAAAGGTAAATTCGGGCGGGATATCGGCATGCAATGGCGCTAAGCGTTTCACTCCGCCTTCAGTAATTCTTTCGATAAATCCTGCCAGCCATAACACAAATTCATCCTTATGCTTATAGCTCGGGATCAGACTGATATCCAGAGTCATGCGTCTATCTTTTACAGGTTCTTCAAATCCTTCAACAAAATCAATATAGTTATAGATTAACTTAAGATCTGTATCGACAAGTTCCTTACGGATTTGTTTGATAATCAGATTCAAACAATCTTGTTTATTATCCGTAAACCGATCATTTTCCTTAAATTTTCTATATATATTTTCAGATATTCGTAAATATTGAGGCATTTCTATTTCCTTTAAGATGCAACCTACTATTCTTATTTTGAAATAAAAACTATTTTTACTTTGTAAGGATTGATACCTTACATGTAATTAGTGTAATTTTTGTGCAACATAGACATCATTGTTAACATTCTGGTTACTTGTCTTTTATCTGCTTTTTAATTCGAACTGGTTCAGCATATTTCTAAAACGATTATTCAGTTGACTGAAAAACTTAAACTTTCTACTTTTTTGTTCTTATCTAAGTATTGCCTATAGCTAAAAGATTTTATTCATCTTAGCGTACACATTAAACCCTTGTTATTTAATATTCTTTTAATACAACAAGAATTCCACCTATCTTTCCAATCTAAGCCCTTTAACTGTTTAGTTTATATAATATTGAGACCTCAATTTCTGCTACATCGACATTCACCAAATATTTTATAAACAAGCTGAGCTGGTGCATCTAATGGGTAAACCTGAGTATCTTTAAAGTAAAGAATTAAGCCATTATCCAGCACCGTTAAGATTTTATTCTTTATTTTGATTATCACTCCTTTTTTCATTAAGCTCTTCAGCTTTCCTGCAATCACTTCATATTGATAAAAGCAAATGATTTGCCCTAACTTCAAAGTATTTGGATTAAACCTTTTATACTTTTTACATATTTTACAAATCCAATCTATCATTCAAGACACCTTATAAAACAAGAGCAATTATTATATAAAAATATATAATAAAAAATTATCATTAAGATCATTTTAATTTAACATTTAATGTAATTTGTTATGTTCAACAACAATTTTTCCTCAATCAATATATTTCCACATAAAAAATTTAATTTTTTATTATAAAAATCATTTTAGCTATTTTTTTATTTATGACTCAATGAATCAATAATCTTTGCCCTCTATAAAATAGAGTGATAAGCATAAAAAACCCATGATCTTTTGACCATGGGCTCCGTTATACAGTAGAGAAGCTTAGCATCTCAACGACTCAATTATAACTCCTCTATAAATCTATAGATACGTCCATCTTTTGGATTCTCATACAGAAGTTCCATATTAGGTAGCAGGATCTCTCCTTCAATTTCAATATGCTCTATTCTTTTGAATAAAGGAATTTCCTGCTCATTTGCCTTCCGAATTAAGGCAAGAGCTATATTTTCAGCCTCAAACTGATCCTTTACTTTGATTTTTATATTGTTCATCAAATAACTCCATTTTAAAATTGGAAAACAGCTAAATAAATTAGAAAATATCATTGCCGAATAAGCTAAAAGCATTGCAAAAGAGGTTAAAATAAAAGCAGCTATTCGTTGCAATTTTTGTTAATTTAACCAAACGATTTTATTAGAAATCAGTATAGGTTCAAAAGCAATCCATAAAAATGCATTGCACTAATCCCTATCAAAAATATTCCTCTGTAATTAAAATAATGATTCAGGATCAACGGTACTATACGCAAAATGACCAATCCCAATAATAGTTTATCTAGTCCTTGGAATGGGTGTAAACAGAATCCTTGCACTCAACTCCGTAAATAAAATGACGCCATAAGCAAATTCCTTTGCTAAGTTTGCAAGCGAATATCGCAAATAAACATAAAGTTTGTCGATCAAAGGGTTGTAACTAAAAATGTAGATATATTTTAAAATATTAAAAAACAATAGATTAGAAAATAAAAATAATAAATTAAAACTTTATGCAACCGAAAAAATATGTGATAAACATCACAGTTATAAATTATCTTCTCCCTAGAGTTTAGTTATATTCCCCATAGTATTTTGATTATTAAGCAAAATTTCCTCCATTAATTCCTAGAGCCTTTCAGACATCCATCTGTTCCGAAAATGTGCATTGAGCTCAGCCTAATCAAGCAGCGTTGCTTTATCAGGCTAGAACTTTGACGTCGGGAAAATGGACTTAATAAATTAGGCCAATGATGCTATCTGCCTGACAAGTCGCACCCTTCTCTGCACTAATCTGAATAACGCCGCTGCGATGTGCCAGTACCTGCACTTCCATTTTCATGGCTTCCATAATCGCAACCACTTGACCTTCGCTAACTTGCTCACCATTTTCAACTTTCCAAGCACTCATCACACCATTAATCGGTGCCAGTAAATGCTCTGCACTCACTTCAAGCTCGACTGTTTGTGCTTGGGCTGCGGTTGCTGGGCCTTGTGCAAACATGCCCGCAGGTAAACCTAAACGGTGTAACTTGCCATCAATTTCAATGTAGCTGAGCAACATCGGTTGTTGATGATTTGGAATGCCGCGTTTAGTCGGTTTCAACTCTTGTTTAAAGTCATTTTCGATCCAACGCGTGTGTACATTAAACTCATCTGTAAAGTCAGGTTCATTAAGTACCGCACGGTGGAAATCTAAAACAGAAGCCACACCTTCAATTTTAAATTGCTTCAAAGCACGTTTGGCGCGAGCAATTGCAATTTCACGGGTTGGGCCAGTCACAATCAGTTTTGCCATGAGTGAGTCGAAGTGACTAGACACTAAAGAGCCAGTGCGAATTCCTGTGTCGACTCGTACACCTTGACCAAACGGCGCTTCGAATAAACTCAACACACCAAAGGCCGGAATGAACCCGCGAGCTGGGTCTTCGGCATTAATACGAAACTCAATGGCGTGGCCTTGGGCTTTTGGTGTTTCTTTAATAGAGAGCACTTCACCTTGTGCCACACGAATTTGCTCAACCACCAAATCGACTTTTGAGGTTTCTTCAGTCACCGGGTGCTCGACTTGCAAACGGGTGTTTACTTCTAAAAATGAAAGCTTGCCGTCACGACTCAGTAAGTATTCAACTGTTCCTGCACCCACATAGTTTGCAGCCTGACAAATGTTTTTTGCCGAGCTTAAGATTTGCTGATAAATCTCATCGCTAATAAATGGTGCTGGCGCTTCTTCGACTAACTTTTGGTTACGGCGTTGCAACGAGCAATCACGTGTACCCAATACCACAATATTGCCATGTTGGTCGGCAATCACTTGCGCTTCGACATGACGCGGTTTATCGAGATATTGCTCGACAAAACATTCACCACGACCAAAGGCAGCTTTTGCTTCTCGAACTGCCGACGCATAAAGCTCTTTGACTTCTTCGAGTTTCCAAGCGACTTTTAAACCTCGGCCACCGCCACCAAATGCAGCTTTAATGGCAATGGGTAAACCAAACTGTTTGGCAAAATCTAAAGCTTCCTCTGCATTGTTGAGTGGATCTTGCGTACCCTGAACCAAGGGTGCACCCACCGAAGCAGCAATTTTACGTGCTTCGATTTTATCGCCTAATTTTTCAATGGCACTTGGTGATGGCCCGACCCATTTTAAGCCTGCATCAATTACGGCTTGGGCAAATTCAGCACGTTCGGATAAAAAGCCGTAACCTGGGTGCACCATCGTCGCTTTGGATTTTTTTGCAATCTCGATAATGGCAGTAATATTTAAATAAGTTTCACTGGCGGTTGCACCAGCCAAGCCCCATGCTTCGTCTGCAAGTTCAACATGCAAGCTGCCCATGTCATCATCTGCATATAACGCGACCGAAGCAATTCCCATGTCACGGCAAGCATGGATAATACGAACGGCAATTTCACCACGATTCGCAATCAATAATTTTTCTGTATTCATCATTCATTCTCAAAATCTGTAAATTCGGCAATTTTTTTAAATTTGATGCGGCAACCTGCTGGAATCTGTGCAACCAAGTCCCAATGGTGTTTAGCAACAGAGCCAATGACTGGATAGCCGCCCGTTAAAGGATGATCATTCATAAACAAAACGGGCTGCCCGCTCGGTGGAATCTGCAAAGCACCAATGCATGTACCTTCACTTTCCAGTTCATGGGTGATTTTGCGAGTTAAAAGCTGCTCACCTGAAAGTCTGAGTCCGACGCGGTTGCTTTCATTGGTCACTAGCCATTCTTGCTGACAGAGCAGTTCAATACTGTCTCGTTCAAACCAGTCAGTGCGTGGCCCCATTACAATATCGAGCTCAACCACTTCGCCAGCTTGTGGTAAATCACTTTTACCCACTTCATTTACACTAATGTTGGTCGCCTTCACCTGTCCTTGGTAAATGGTATCTCCGAGCTTTAAAGGCTCTGGCCCTAACATTGCCAAGCTGTCAAACGAGGCACTATTCAGTACAGGTTCAACGTCTATACCACCGCGAATTGCCAGATAGTTTCTTAAGCCTGCTGTTGGTGGCTGAATTTGAAATTCATCTCCTTCATCCAAATTAATCGGCTGATCGCTTGCAAAGTCTACGGTTTGACCGTCGGCAAATTTCACACGAATGTTTGAGATGGCACCTGCCACCGCAATAACACCTGCATGTTGCATCTTGGCTTTTAAGCCACCATTTAAAACTTCAATAACGGGTGTGTCGGTTGGGTTCCCCACAATACGGTTAGCACGATGCATGGCAGACAAGTCCATTGCACCTGCCACGCCAACGCCAATATTGGTTTGGTTTAAGCGTCCTTCGTCTTGAATGAGCATCTGTAAACTTGGCGCAGTAATCGTAAACAGTGGTACAGATTGTTTCGGCTCAACTGTACGCGTAATTTGCTGCGGTACAGCTACAGTCGTTGGGCGATGCGTGACATCTTCAAAATGTACAGTCATGCCCGGTAACAACAAAGCAGGATTTTTACGCGCTAAATCCCACATTTTTTCCGATGTAGTACCAATTAGCTGCCAGCCACCCGGACTGTCTTTTGGGTAAATACCAGAGTATTTTCCAGCCAAGCCCAAAGAGCCTGACGGTATTTTTTTTCGCGGAACCGTTAAGCGCGGAATATCAGTAAATGGTCGGTCGGGACTGCTCATATAAGCAAAGCCTGGCGCAAAACCAATAAAAGCCACATTCCACATGCTTTGGTGATGCATTCTAATCACATCCGAGATCGATAACCCTTGTAACTCGGCAACCTGCGCAAGGTCTTCACCATCGTAACGAATAGGTACAATCATTGCTTGGCTGCTACGCTCAAATCCAGCATCAAATTTGAGGCTCTGAATTGAAGCAACCAGCGTTTTAAAGTTGGTTCCGATCTCGTTGAAAAAAACCAAAATTGTTTTTGCAGCGGGGACGAAGTCTTTAATTCCATTCAATTGCGTATTTTGCAATTTATTGTACAACGCCAAAGTTTCCTCTAGGCTCGCAAGCTCAATCAGGAAACAATCGGCGTTTACCGATAAAAAACGCATTTGCTTATCCTTTTAATTCTTCTTTAGCCCAATTAGCCCATCCAAGCACGGTCAGGAATGTCGGTAATAAACATGTACCCCGGAGCATGACTAATCGCAAAAGGAATTTTCGAGTTCATGACTGCTGCTTGCGGTGTTACTCCACACGCCCAAAACACTGGAATTTCACCCGCTTCAATACGGGAAGCATCACCAAAATCTGGTTTATTTACATCCTTAATGCCTAAGCTTTCAGGGTGACCAATATGTACAGGTGCACCATGCACGCTTGGCATACGTGAAGTAATTTTTACCGCTTCACTAATTTGATGCGATGGAATGGGTCGCATGGAAACCACCATATTTCCTGAAATACGTCCTGCTGGTTGACACTGAATATTGCTCAAATACATCGGCACATTGGTATCGTCATGAATATGGCGAACTTCAATCCCCGCTTCTTGCAAAGCTGTTTCAAACGAAAAACTACAGCCAATTAAGAAAGTCACCAAATCAGGATGGGCGTTGTAAATCTCGCTCGCATCGGTCACTTCATCGACCATTTCGCCATCTTTCCAAATGCGATAGCGTGGGAAGTCAGTTCGGATGTCTGAATCTACCGCCAGCTGAGTTGCATAGATACCTTCTTCGAGCACATCAAGTACTGGGCAGCTTTGCGGATTACGATGCGCATAGAGTAAAAAGTCATATGCCCACTCTTTTGGCACCGAAATCATGTTGACCTGCGTCATACCTGCCGCCATGCCTGCTGTCGGTTTATCAAAACCTGCACGAATTTTTAAACGCGCATCTAAAGCGGCTTCAAGCTGAGCTGGGTCGACTTTAATATCCTTATACATGGTGCTCATCCTTATGCTTTGTTTACAAATGGGCGAATTTCAATATTGTTTTTTAAAAGTTCGGCTTTAATGGCTGCCGACATCTCTAGCGCACCGTCGGTGTCGCCATGTAGGCAAATAGTATCGGCCTGAATTGAGGTAAAGACACCGTCAATTGACTCGACCCCACCATTTTTAAGCATAGACACCACACGGCTCGCAACAAATGCCGAGTCATGTAAAACCGCACCTTCTAAACGGCGGGACACCAATGAGCCATCGCTGTTATATGCACGATCTGCAAATGCTTCTGACACAACTTTTAAGCCAGCCGCACGTGCCTGCTCGACTAAGTTCGACCCCGCCAAAGCCACCAAAACCAGCTCAGGGTTATATATTTTAATCGCATCAATCACTGCGGCTGCCTGAGCTTGGTCATGTGCAATAGTGTTATAGAGCGCGCCATGCGGTTTAACGTATTGCACTTTTGAGCCTGCCACTTTCGCCAAACCATCGAGTGCAGAAATTTGATAAAGCACATCGGCAATCAGTTCGTCACGTGACAAATCCATATTCCGGCGACCAAAACCAACCAGATCTGGATAAGACACATGCGCCCCAATTGTGACACCCAATTCAACGGCTTTACGAACCGTTTTTAAAATACCGAGTGGGTCGCCAGCATGGAAGCCACACGCAATATTGGCACTGGTCACCACAGGTAATATCTGGTCATCATTACCCATTTTCCATGAGCCAAAGCTTTCACCCAAATCGCTATTTAAATCTACAAACATGGCATTATTCCTTTATCTCTTCACATCGTCTGGCTTAAAGCTTGGTCAAATAGTTAAACACTGTCGTAAATGACATATAACCCATCCACCACGTCAACAGACATGTTAACCCACCCAAAATAAGTAACCATTTTGGATAGGTATAATTACCCATTAAATCTTTACGGCATGCAGCAACATACACAAAAATTGTAAGACCAATTGGCAACACCAAACCGTTAAAACCACCTACAAAAATGAGTAGACCCGCTGGAGTTGCACCCAATAACACATAGAGTAATAAAGCCAATGCGATAAAGGTAATGGTCGTATAGTTGCTTTGTTTTGGTGTTAAGTTCTTTTTAAAGGCAGTAAAGAATGACACTGAAGTATATGCTGCACCGATGGTACTACTAATACCCGCTGCCCAGAAAATTAAACCAAATAATTTAAAACCGAATGTACCCGCTGCATATTGGAATGCTTGAGCTGCCGGATTGGCATTATGACTAGCGAGATCAATCGTGGCACCGCTGACCACCACACCTAAAAACGCTAAGAATAATACGTAGCGCATGATACCAACCACAACAATGCCCTTAGTCGCAGCTCTAGCAACTTCATCAATATTTTCAGGGCCAACCGCGCCTTTATCAAGTAAACGGTGTGCACCCGCATAGCAGATATAGCCACCCACCGTACCACCGACAATGGTGGTAATAATGGCAAAGTCGATCTGATCGGGCGCAAAGGTTTGCTGTACCGCTTGTCCAACAGGAGGCATCACAATCACAGCCACAATGATGATCAGGATGATTTTCAGCAATCCCAATACAATCATGCTTTTATCCATGGCGAGCGTGGCTTTTCTTGATGCAAAAATCAAAATCGCCAATGCACCACTGAGGATACCGCCCCATTTGGTGTCTAGACCAAATAGCGCATTTAGACCTAATGCCGCCCCTGCAATATTTCCGATGCTAAAGAAGAAACCGCCTAAAATCACTAGAAATGCAAGTAGATAGCCACTGCCGGGTAAAGCCTTATTGGCAATATCTGATGCACGCATTTGCGTCAGTGTGACTACACGCCAAATATTTTGTTGAACTACATAATCAATCAGAATGGAAACTAAAATGGCGAAGCCGAATGCTGCGCCTAACTTGACTGTAAATACAGCGGTCTGGGTTAAAAATCCTGGCCCCATTGCTGAGGTCGCCATCATAAAGATCGAGGCGACAATGGCCCATTGGCGATCTGATAAAAAAGAAGATTTCAGTAAAGACATATTGAGTGCGTTCCTCATCCATTTGAGCTTCATAACGCTATTTTTAATTTGATTCAGAAATATCATTTTTGACCAATGATCTTCTTCAATCCTTTTCAATAACCAAGATTCTCTGTTCCTGAATGACCACATGAGTTCATCAAATCTTGTATTTAAGATAAAAACACAGCAAAGCCAGCTGAACAATACGACTTTTTACAACAATCGTTAAACTCAAGATTTTGAATTTTAAATATTTTTATTTTCAATATCTTTAATGATAAATTTTACTTATCACGTTCTATAAGCTGTGTTTATCACTTGGCAAATAAGCAATGCTTATAAGAATGAGAAAAAGAACTGGAAAATGCCGCCAATCATTTAGGTATTAATCTGCGCATTCAGTCTTTTCATGGCACTATCCGACACCATCACCGCAACGTCAGTTAATTTTTCTTTCAAGGCCACATCGTTGCCATGAATATACACCGAGGTAAAGTGGAAGGTCTTTAGGCGAATCGGCGTATTTAAGATTTCCAGCCGACCGTCAGTGATCTCCTTCAAGGCAGTTAAGGTCGGCACCACAGCGATCCCCAAACCTTGCTCAGCAAGACGTAGCAGTGTTGCCAAGGAGTAACTGGTAATTGAAAGTGGTTCATCCAGCCCCTGTTCCTTCATTTTGGCTTTGAGCTCTTTATAGGGATAGGTAATTTTTGGATAGGTTAAAATGGTATGTGACATTAAGGTCTTAAAGGACATTTGAGCAATCCCTCCTTTAAATGAAGGTGAAGCCAAGAAGCTGAGTTCAAAATCACAAAGTGCCTGTTCAATACATTCAAAAGCCAGCGTCGGACCGAGTAAAAAAGCCATATCCAGATCACCTGTGCGTACGCCTTCTTGTAAATTCGGGGTCAGATCAACTACGATTTCTACAGAAACTTTAGGGAATTCCTGCTGAACTTTCTCGATATATTCCACCAACCAAGTGTAGACAATGGTTTCCGAAACGCCCAAACGAATTGTACCTGTCAAATGCTGATTTTCAGTTAATTCTGCGATGAGTTCAGTTTCTAAACGCATCAACTTTTCAGCATATTTAAATAAGGTCATCCCTTTATGCGTTGGTTTCAGTTGGCGAAAGCTTCGATCTAAAACTTTAAATCCTAAGTCATTTTCAATTGCAGTGATTTTCTGTGATACCGCAGGCTGAGTAGTCTGTAATTTTGTCGCTGCCTTATTAAAACTATTCAGCGTCACCACCCAGTAAAATACTTCCAGATTCTTTAAATTCACTTTAAACCAAAGCTCGCTATCCCTTTCTTGCTATATAGTATGAGAGTGAAAAGCCTGATTAAGCTACCTATTTATTAATTTTTGTTGCAGTCATTTGCAAATTGACTCATTTCACTCTTACAAAAATAATATCCAAATCCTGTTTGGGAACGAAGTTACGCTTGCTCATCTGAAATTGAGTTGGGTTAATTTTTTCGACTTTGCCATTCCAGCAAAATGAAACCAATTCATTCTTATCACGCTCAATCGTTAATTTAAAATTTTCAATCGGTTTAGCCCAATTTGCCCCTGTGATCAGAATATAGCTTAAAGCGTTAAACGGTGAATTTTCTGCTTTGGCTTTTTTTAAGCCTTGTTTAAATTGCGCATCCATACAAAAGTTCTGATTATATTCATCAGGATATAGCGCAACAGAACCACCCACCAAAGGTTGATATTGATGCTGAATTTTGGTCAAAGCATTGGCTTTAAAGGTCTGTTTCCAACTATAAATCACTTGAGATGACCATGGAATTTCATCATCTTTTTTAAAGTTCGCCAATATTTTCTGTACTTGTGGCTGCTTACATTGCTTTAATTTATCGACAAAATAGCGATAGTCATCATTGTTACGCAGCCAAGGATTAAGCATCTCAGTTTGGCTAAAGCCACATTGTTGAAATGCCTCTGTGCTATCTATCAGCGGCGACTTATCATCTCTTTGAATAAAGGTACGCACATGCATTTCAGGTTTTATATTTTGACCATCAACAATAACCTTAAAACTTTTTAACAGTGCTTCGGTATGGGCAAAATCCGCTTCAAAGGAATTATCGATACGTGGTAAGGGAAATAACACGGTTTCAGTAATATCGTGCTTACTTAAATTTTTATAAACATAATTAACCTTGATCAGCTTTTTGCTAATAAACAAATCTTCACTTTGCATCGCTATCTGCGCGTTTTTAAGATACTGAATACCACCTGTGCCAACATAGCCCGTAGAATCATTGGCTAGACTAAAGGTCGATAATGAAGCTAAACAGACCCAAACCACTGTCATTTTTTTCATTTTTAACTGCGCTCACGGAACTTGTTATTATGAGATTTTCATTTATTAGAAATCATAGCGGTTATAACGCCACAATGTGAAATTTTTATTGGGATGGGTGAAGGAAAAGCATTTATTTAGAGCAAGTAATAGCCTTTTCACAGATTAAATTACTAAAAAAAATAGGTCTATTTAAACCCTATATCCGAGTTCTAAATCGATACAGCGTGTCTAAGCGTTTTAACTAAAAGATCGTTTAAGTGATCTACAGCTTTTGAGTCACGAGAAGCCTGGCTTCGGTAAACCGCGACCTCCATTGGCTCTAAAGGACCTAGCCCATGTTCTGCTCCAAGAATTTCTAAATGCTGTGGCGCACTACATAGAGTAAACACAGCAATAGCCAATCCACTTTCAACAGCAGCAATTTGTCCAACCAAACTTGAACTGCTGTAAACCACACGATAACGGCGCCCTTGCAAGGCAAGAGAGTTAATTGCACTCTTTTTAGCTGAACTGGTACTTTCATACACTGCAATAGGCACAGGATCTTCACGCCAAAGCTCAAACTGTGGAGATCCCACCCAAACCATTGGCTCATGAAATAATAAATTACCTTGACGCTTGCCATCTCTGGAAATTAAAGCCAGATCAATATCACCACTTTCTATACGAGGAATTAAGGAGGTGGATTGTTCACAAATGAGTTCAATTTCAACCCCACTATAACGAGGTGCAAATCGTTTCAATACAGGGGTCAGATATTTCACAGCATAATCATCAGGAACTCCTAAACGTATTTTTCCACTTAACTCTTCCCCATGAAATGCCATCACAGCTTCATTATGCAAATCTAATATTCGCCGCGCGTATCCTAATAGCACCTGCCCCTGAGGGGTAAGTTCTATCTGTCTATGGGTTCTGATCAATAACTGACATTGCACAGCTTCTTCTAATTTTTTCAATTGCATGCTGACCGCAGATTGTGATCGATACAGCTCAGGAGCCGCATTTGAGAGTGAACCAGTATCAACCACCGTAACAAAACACTTTAACCAGTCTATTTGTAAGTTCTTTAGATTCATGACAAATCTTTCTATTTGATTTTCGAATAGTATATTCAAGAATTATGCGCTTTTCATTATTTCATAATAGGACAATACTTACCCTATTCAGCAGGCCGTCACATTGATTTGAAGGCTTTTTTCGATAACTTTTTATCATCATTTTTTATTTTAAAATTTAATAATTTCTTAGGAATTAAATGACTAGGAGTGATTCCATGCGTCTCAATAAAAGTACACTTGCTGCACAAAGTGCCACTTCAGGATTTGTTCTATTATGGGGCTGCGCTGCGATCTTTACTCGTTGGGGGCTCGATAACGCATCACCAATCGCTTTATTAATTTTACGATTTTCAACTGCTTTAATAGTCCTCCTCTTACTTGCTCTGTATAGAAAAAAATTATTGCCTAAACATGGGAGTCGCAAACAAGTGTTACTCACTGGACTTCTCATTATTGCGGGTTATTCGATCTGTTATTTTCAAGCAATGGCACATGGCGTTACACCAGGTTTAATTGCGACTATTTTGGGAATACAGCCAATTCTAACGCTATGCATCATGGAGAAAAATATACAAAAAACACGCTTGCTAGGTTTATGTATCTCTTTAGCAGGCCTGACTCTTCTGGTCTGGAAAAGCTTGTCTATGACTTTGATTGCACCTATTGGTATTTTGTTTGCACTGGCCGCGCTACTCTGCATGACTTTTGGTGCCATCATGAAGAAGAAGATTCAACAAGCACCTACAGAAGTATTACCCTTACAATATGCAATCAGTCTTGTCGTATGCTTGATCTTTATTCCATTTGAACATTTTGAAATCCACTGGAACTCACAACTTATTATCTCTGTTCTTTTTCTTGGAGTTTTGATTTCTGTTGTTGCCCAACTTTTATTGTATAAGCTACTAAGTCAGGGAAATATTGTAAATGTGACGAGCTTGTTCTACTTAGTTCCTGTGGTGACTGCATTACTCGACTTTTTAATTTTAGGCAATAAACTGCCAATAGCAGGTCTTATTGGGATGCTCGCAATTTTATTAGGCTTGTTGCTGGTGTTTAGAAAAGAATATGACATTCAACGTTAAAATGATGACACCTTTTCACCCGATATCTATTTTTTATTAATTTTTAAAGAATTTTCAAACGGTTTCCCGATTTTTAGAAACCGTTTGAACATATTTACTGTTTAAAACTTAAAGCTATAGTCAATATTCAAGCGTGTTTCATTCGCAGCATGAAAAGTCATATTGGTTGGCATATCGTTGCGATAGTGGGAAAATCGAGCCCGCATTCCCAAACCTTTTAACTTGCCTTCAGGAATTTTATAGCCCAAATCAAATTCCATCGACTCTTCATTAAAACGCTGATCGCCATATTGCAGTAAATCAATGTCTTCACCTTTTGCATAGCGAGTCATAAAACGCAGTCCGTTTAATGAAACATCACCTACCTGCGCATTTTTAAAATCATATTCATAACGAACTGAATAGACTTTTTCGTCTTTATTTGAATAGTCCGAACTCATAAAATCAAGCACAACTGGACTTTCAGTTCCCGACAAAAACGGCAGACCAGTTGAACCAAACGACTGCATGTAGCCCAAAGAAAGCGTATGATTTTGATAGTTCAAACCAAATAAACCACTGATATGGCGGTTATCGACCTCTCCTATTTTTTTACTTCCAGTTTCCTCACTGTTAAAAAACCGAACGTCACTTAAAAAGTTAAGTTGATCATTTAAGGGTTGTTTGCCGTTAAAACCCAAAAACTGTTGTTGGTAAATGTCTTTGAGTTCGGCATGATAAGCTCGTAGGTGATAATCCTTTAACTGATAGCTTCCTCCCAAGGTATAAAAAGAATCAGTAGTTGCCGCCTTGTCAAAACGATGATTGATATTATCCGTGCCAACATCGGTAAAACGAATCGAGTCGCGTTGACGTACTTCGTCGACATAAAAGCCTTCGAGTTGAAGATTTGGAATTTCATTAGAAACAAAGCGAATACCGCGATAAGTCTGTGGGAACAAACGCGCTGGCGATGAAAATAGGGTCGGCAATTGTGGAACCATATCTCCTAAAAATAGCTCATTTTTTCTGAATTTCGCCTTCCCTGTAATACCTATTTTTCCATAATAATCATCACGCGAGTTGTCAGGATTAACTTGCAATAAGCCACTACGTGCATAGTCATTAGCACGGCTTCCCATTAGATTAAAACCTGCCATTGCCACTACATCGATACCAAACCCAACTGTCCCTTCGGTATAACCAGACTGTCCTTTAAAAATTAGACCCTGCGCCCAATCTCTGGCTGCAGTATAGGGATATGGGTCTTTTTTATAGTCTCGGTCAAAGTAAAAATTACGTAGTGTCAGCTCAGCTTTACGGTCTGCAATAAACTCGGCATGCACAACTTGACTCAATAACGGGCACAAGCATACCCCCACCCATAATGGTGTCTTTTTCATTTTTTATCTCAACTATTTAATTTTTAATGATTTAAGGTGCTGTTTTAAGCGAGTAGCTTTGCTCTTTCTGACTTCGGTAAAAAGCATTACTCAAACTTAAAATCAGGAAAATGGCTAAAATAAACACCACACCGTAATAGGCGTACAGCGTTGCGGGTGCAATCCCTTGATCTAAAAAAATGCCTGCAACCGTTGGCGATAAAATAGCCCCAATTCGTCCAAAACCAATGGCATAGCCCACGCCACGACTACGGATTTCAGCATCATAAATTGTTGGAGAGATCGAATATAAACCTGCCACACAGCCATTAATCAGTGTGCCAAGTAATAATCCCACCATGAGTGCAATGCTGACTTGAGATGAGACTGCAACAAAAAGAAAAACACATGCCGAAGTTAGTCCTAAAAACAGACTTAAGGCATAGAAAATTTTCATACGTGATGCCAATAAACCAATAATGGCTGCCCCGAAAATCCCACCAATACTAATTAAAATACCGGTACTTACACCTTGTTCAGGTGACATCCCCATTGAAATAAGAATTTTTGGTGTCCAGCTCATCACGAAGTAAAAGCCAAACATCACTAAAAAGAATGCAAACCAAAGACAAAGTGTTTGAAATCCAAGCTGTCCTGCAAATAATTTGCTCAGCTCACTGCCATTTTGCGTACTGATTTTTTCATAACGCGGCATAACCGGTAATTCATTTATCCCCATACGATTTACAGTTGCATTAATACGTTCTAGTGCCTGTTTTGGTCTTTTCGCGAGTAAATAATCTAAAGATTCTGGTAATAACCAGGCACTGATCAACAGCATTGCAATAGTGGTAACCCCACCTGCCAAGAAGATTGAACGCCAACCCAAATGCTCAATCAATGCCAGTGATAGTACTCCGCCAAGTGTCGCGCCAATGCCATAACCTGTAGACATTAAACTCACTGCAAGACTGCGCCAGCGAGCATTGGCATATTCACTTGCCAATACATTACTACTTGCAAGAATGCCACCCACCCCGATTCCAGTAATAAAGCGAAGTGCTGCCAACATGACGTGACTTTGTACAAAAGCACAGCCCAACATGCTAAGACCTGCAATCACAAGACAAACCAAGATAAGTAAACGGCGACCGATTTTATCGGCTAACGGTGCGAGAAAAATGGAACCAGCAGCCATTCCAAACAGGCCGGAACTGAGTAACAAACCAATTTGTGCACCTGAAAGTGACCATTCTGCTGACACGGATGGAGCGGTAAATGCCATTACCATCACGTCAAAGCCATCAATAATATTGAGACAAATACAAATCAAAATGACGAACCATTGGTAGCGGCTCATGCTGTTTTGATTGATCTCATTGAGAACGTCTCTTTCCATTTGTGTATCTCCTAATGCGGATAAGAGACACATACGACATCGCCAATATGAGTAATTGTGTGCTTATGCATATCCGTATCCATAGACCTAGAGGAATATTTGTTTTTGAGCATCCTGCTCTTTTTCTATACTGAATATTTGGATCCAAAAAATCAACAATATTTTTTAAATTTAATTAAACCAAAATTAAACAACTGAAAAACATAAGTATAATTTATTTATAACAATAAAAACAAAAAATATGGATCCATAAAACATTACCCATTTTACTTACCACAATTCCAAATATGAGATCCAATTCAGCTTTCAAGCATACAAAATGGATCCAAATAAAAACCAATAAAATTTTCTCCCAAAAACTCAAAATAAATACAAAAAGCCTTCAATAACATCAGAGAATATACATAAAAGCCAAACCTAAAGATCAATATTTTTTCAAAATATACTGCTTATCAATTGACCAATATTTTTATTTATTATAAATTGGATCCAATAAGTGATAAGGAGTCGTCACAATGTTTATTAAAAATGCTTGGTATGTTGCCTGCCGCCCAGAAGAAATCCAAGACAAACCACTAGGTCGCACCATCTGTGGTGAAAAAATTGTTTTTTACCGTGGCAAAGAAAACCAAGTTGCAGCCGTTGAAGATTTTTGCCCCCATCGCGGTGCCCCACTTTCACTTGGCTATGTAGAAGATGGCAACCTCGTATGTGGATATCATGGCTTAGTCATGGGTTGTGACGGAAAGACCGTTTCAATGCCAGCTCAACGTGTCAATGGTTTCCCTTGCAACAAAGCATATGCAGTTGTCGAAAAGTTCGGTTTTATCTGGATATGGCCAGGCGAGAAAGCTTTAGCAAATGAAGCAAAACTGCCAACTTTAGAATGGGCAGAGCATCCAGAATGGAGCTATGGCGGTGGCCTGTTTCACATTCAGTGTGACTATCGCTTGATGGTCGATAACCTGATGGATTTAACTCACGAGACCTATGTTCACTCCAGCAGCATCGGACAAAAAGAAATTGATGAATCATTACCAGTCACTAAAGTTGACGGCGACCATGTCATTACCGAACGCTATATGGAAAATGTGATCGCACCTCCATTTTGGCAAATGGCGCTGCGTGGTAACCACTTAGCAGATGATGTACCCGTTGACCGTTGGCAACGTTGCCACTTCTTTGCGCCAAGTAATGTCCACATTGAAGTGGGTGTAGCGCATGCCGGACACGGTGGTTACCATGCACCAAATGACAAAAAAGTTTCCTCAATTGTGGTCGATTTTATTACACCGGAAACCGAAACCTCACACTGGTATTTCTGGGGAATGGCACGTAACTTCCAGCCGGATAACGCCGAACTCACCGATCAAATCCGTGAAGGTCAAGGCAAAATCTTTACTGAAGATTTAGAAATGCTGGAGCAACAGCAGCAAAATATTTTAAACAATCCACATCGCAAATTACTGATGCTCAACATCGATGCAGGTGGTGTACAGTCTCGTAAGGTGATTGAGCGACTCCTTGCCGAAGAAAATAAAACACCTCCTGAAACATCCGCACAGAAGTTTCCAAACATTCGGATTATTTAAAGGAGTATGAACATGGACGTTATTATTCAGAAAATTCACCAGCTCACCCCGACCATACGTGCTTTTGAGTTGGTCTCGGCAAATGGCACAGCGCTACCGAATTTTGAGGCAGGTGCGCATATTGATGTGCACCTGAAAAACGGCCTCACCCGTCAATATTCACTTTCAAACTGCTGCAATGAAAAACATCGTTATGTCATTGGTGTTTTACATGATGCCAATTCACGCGGTGGCTCACGTTGCATCCACACCGAATATCGTGAAGGCGACCATTTAAAGATTGGTGAACCACGCAATTTATTTGAAATTCACCCTCAAACAAAGCAGGCAGTTTTATTTGCGGGTGGTATTGGTATTACCCCTATTTTGTCGATGGCGTATCGGCTTAAGTCGGCCAATATACCTTTTGAATTGCACTACTTTGTTCGTAGTCATGAAATGATCGCCTTCTATGGCAACTTAACCGAGCACTTTGGTAACCAAGTCCATTTTCATATTCAAGATCAACCGGACACCGAATGTAATATGGCAGAGGTTTTAGGCCAAGTTTCACCAAACAGACACTTATATGTATGTGGACCAACAGGGTTTATGCAGTTTGTCATGAGCTCAGCCGAACAAGCAGATTGGCATAGCGATCAGTTACATCAAGAGCATTTTGTCGCTCAAAAAGTAGATACCTCTAACGATGAAGCTTTCACGATTGAAGTGAAAGGTACGGGCCGTCGAATTGAAGTACTACCAGAGCAAACTGCTACTGAGGCATTAATTGCAAATGGTTTTGATATCCCGGTTTCATGTGAACAAGGCATTTGCGGGACCTGTATTACACGCGTTGTAGAAGGCACGCCAGAGCATCGGGATCTATTTATGACCGATGAGGAACATGCACGAAATGACCAATTTACGCCTTGTTGTTCTCGTGCAAAAACTAAAAATCTTGTGATTGAGCTTTAATTCTGGAGTTCCTTTATTCAAAAATAAAGGAACTTTTCACTTTAAGCGCTGAGAACATTTGTTAGGGTTTCACCCAAAATCACCACACTACTGTGTTCGCGCATTAACGTTTCAGCACGCCCTCCCTGACGATGTACCAATGCATCGAAAATCGAACAATGCTGTAAATGCGCATAGTGCAAACGACGATATTCTGACAAAGCTTGGTTCTGGTCATAGGTAATGGCTTGGGCAGAAGCCATTGGCAATTGATTGTTTTTTGCTAAGGCTTGGATGAGCGCAACGTTTTGCGCGCCTTCAATAATGGTGTCATGAAAAATGACGTTGAAATGATGATAACGTTCCAGTTCAGCATCACCAAACCCGTCTGTTTCATTAAATAGTTTTTCAGTTTCCTTAATGCAATGTTGCAGCGTCTTTTTCTGCTCTTCGCTTAAGCCTTGTTCTGCCAGAGTTTTTGCAGCTAACCCTTCCAGCACACCGCGCACTTCAAGCGCATCATGAATCAGTTGCTCTGAAATTTCACGAACCGTGTAACCACGAGTTGGGTTTTTAATGAGGAGACCTTCTTGCTCAAGCAAGCGAAAGGCAATACGGACAGGCTGTCTTGAAACGCCAAGTAACTCGGCAGTCGGAATTTCGGCAATTCTGGCACCGCCTTCAAGCTCCCCTGAAATAATCATTTTTCTTAGTTTAAGTAAAACTTGTTGTCCTGAAGACATTCGCTGCCACACATCACCAAAAACGTCACTTCGATGCTAGCAAGTTCATTTGTAAAATGAAATAAATTTTCTGTGTGAAACAGTGCTTAAGCATTTCTGTAGATTTTAATAAATTAATTTAAAAACCACATTCAATTAAAGATTTTTAAGATTATTGACCATAATATCGAGATTATTACGGATTAAATAAGCCAAGTTAATATCAATGCCTTCAAGCATTTTTTCTTCAACTTTTAAAACCACTTCATTACATTTATTTAGCTTATCAATACCACTGTCTGTCAGCGTAATTAAAATACGGCGGCCATGTGTTGGGTCCGGTTTTTTCTCAATCCAGCCATTCACCAGTAAATCTTGCAAAATTTTATTGGCAGATTGCGGCTTTATGAAAGAACGTTCAGCAAGCTTGGCATTAGATAAATTACTTTTTGAAGCTAAAACCGAAAGTGCAGTAAATTGCGGCAAGGTAATTTCAAGTTCTTTTAAATGTTCGGTTAAATGTTTACTAATGATCCGGTCAACACGAGCGATCATGTAACTTAATTTCGGCTCATCTTCTGCTTTTTTTTGAACTAAATTTGAACGTACCATAACCTTTCATTCATCATAAGAAAATCTGTAATGAAAGTATGAGGCACCAACCCCATACTTTCGTTAAAACTTAGCCAGCACCTGAGCTTTGTACTAAATGTACAGGCTGTTTAGGTTTTTTGACAAGAAGTAATGCAGAGATCGCTGCAATTAAAATCACTGGAATGCTTGAACCAATTACAATGGTCGAACTTTGTCCGAGTGAGAGTAAAAACCCTGCCATTAAAGGCCCTGCAAAAGAACCTATACGTCCGATTGCAACCGCTGTCCCCACTCCGGTCCCACGCATTTCGGTTGGATAATACATGGCAGCCAGACCATACAACGCCGATTGTCCGCCCACAATGAATAAACCACAGCCCACTGCCGAAAGTGCAAGTAAAGCCACGGTCGGAGAAATTGCTAAACAACAAAGCGAAAATAAAATGCCGAGATAAATCAGCTTAATCACAAAGCTCATGCGTAATTTATCAAGTAAGACACCCATGAGGATTGAACCTAAAATTCCACCCACGTTGTAACCCATCTGTACATAGTTTGCCTGAAGTTTCGATAAGCCTTGCGCGCCCATCAGCAACGGCAACCAGTTCAACAAGAAATACAGTACAACGAGCGTACAGAAAAAACTGACCCAAAGCTGAATGGTTGACATACGGCGTTCTTTGGCAAATAAAACTTCCAAGAAAGGCGTGGTTTTTTGCGCTTGACCTTTACGTTGCAGGTAATCATTTGACTCAGGTAAAAAGCGCATAATCAGCGGAATGAGTAAAATAGGCGCAATCCCACCAATATAGAAAATATGACGCCACTCCGCATCGCCAGCCAACGACATAGCAACTACAGAAGTAAGTAATCCACCAAAAGGAATGCCGCTATACATAATACTTACCGCGGTACCTTTATATTTATCGGGTACAGCTTCAGATGCCAGTGTAATCATCATCGGAAGTGCCCCACCCATTCCTAAACCAGTACAAAAACGAATGAGTAACAGCAAACTAAAGTTAGCAGCATAAGCCGTTAGCAAAGACATAATTCCAAAAAGTAAAATACTAAAAATCAGAATTTTCTTACGCCCGACAATATCAGCAAACCTACCGCCCAATATGGCGCCTGGTAGTGTCCCTAAAATTGCAGCACTAAATGCCCACGCCATCTGGCCATTGTCCAACATGAACTCAGCCCGCATTCGTGGGGCGGCCACCCCCATTGACTGAAGATCAAAACCTTCAAAAATTGCGATTGCAAAACATAATAGCAACGTGATTTTTGCCCTTGCAGACTGTCCTAATATCTTTTCCATTGTGTTATCCCTTATTGACTAGTCGTTCCATTTAGCCCTTTGTGTATTATTGTTTAAACACAGCAAAAATATCAGTTAAACTTACTAAAAAATCAACATATTTTTATATAAAATCATCAAAAAAATTAATTAATATTTAAAATACAATTGATTATAAAATATTTATGAAATTTTATAAAAAAGACTTGAATGTAAGTTTAACTGATATTAAATTAAATCCCAGAACAGCTAAAAATCATTCAAGGAGTATGAAGATGAGTTATGAAAACCGCTGGGAAACAGTAGATGTTAAAGTTGAAGATGGAATTGCATGGGTAACACTAAACCGCCCAGAAAAGAAAAATGCCATGAGCCCGACACTCAACCGTGAAATGATTGATGTGCTTGAAGCGATAGAACTTGATCAAAATGCACGTGTGCTTGTGTTGACAGGTGCAGGCGATTCTTGGACAGCAGGCATGGACTTAAAGGAATATTTCCGTGAAGTCGATACTCAACCAGAAATTTATCAAGAACGTATTCGCCGTGACTCATGCCGTTGGCAGTGGCAACTTCTTCGTATGTATTCAAAACCAACGATTGCTATGGTCAACGGCTGGTGCTTTGGAGGCGGTTTCTCACCTTTAGTGGCGTGTGACCTCGCAATTGCAGCAGATGAAGCAACTTTCGGTTTATCTGAAATTAACTGGGGTATCCCACCGGGCAACCTTGTAAGCAAAGCAATGGCAGATACTGTTGGTCACCGTGCCTCTTTGTACTACATCATGACGGGTAAAACCTTTAGTGGTAAAGAAGCTGAAACGATGGGCTTGGTGAATAAAAGCGTACCGCTTGAACAGCTAAAAGCTGAAGTGACTGAGCTTGCAAACTGTCTACTTGAGAAAAACCCTGTGGTTCTTCGTACCGCTAAAAATGGCTTTAAGCGTTGCCGTGAACTGACTTGGGACCAAAATGAAGACTACTTATATGCCAAACTTGATCAATGTATCCACCGCGATACAGAAAATGGTCGCCAAGAAGGTTTGAAACAATTTTTAGATGAAAAATCAATTAAACCGGGTTTACAGAGCTATAAACGTACTGGTTAACTTTTGATTCTCTAATGGCAATGTAAGGACACAACCCATGCAAAATGTACAGTTACTTATTCACGGTCAAGCTGTTGATGCATCAAATCAGGCAACGTTTGAGCGTATTAGTCCTATTGATGGATCAGTGGCAACAAAAGCTGCTGCTGCAACTTTGGACGATGTTGATCGTGCAATCGATTCGGCACAACAAGCTTTTAAAGTATGGTCGAAACTCTCGCCTACCGAACGTCGCTTACGTTTGTTAAAAGCAGCCGATTTAATGGACCAAAAGACCGAGCAATTCATTGAAACTGGAATGCAAGAAACAGGTTCAACTGCAACATGGTATGGGTTTAACGTTCACCTTGCTGCCAACATGTTACGTGAAGCCGCAGCCATGACCACACAAATTGACGGAAGCCTCATTCCGTCAGATGTTCCGGGCAATCTCGCGATGGGTGTGCGAGTTCCTTGCGGTGTCATTGTTGGCATTGCGCCTTGGAACGCCCCTGTCATTTTGGCAACACGTGCGCTTGCTATGCCTTTGGCTTGCGGAAACACAGTGGTATTAAAAGCATCTGAAGCCTGTCCAGCAACACATCGTCTCATTGGTGAAGTGTTACATGAAGCAGGTCTTGGCGAAGGTGTGGTCAATGTGATTACGCATGCCGCTGAAGATGCACCACAAATCGTGGAGCGTTTAGTCTCTCACCCAGCCGTGAAGCGTATTAATTTTACCGGTTCAACCAAAGTCGGAAAAATTATTGCCGAGACTGCTGCTAAATATTTAAAACCTGTTTTACTCGAACTCGGTGGTAAAGCCCCTGTCGTGGTTTTAAATGAAGCTGATATTCATGAAGCCGTAAATGCAATTGCTTTTGGAGCATTCTTTAATCAGGGTCAAATCTGTATGTCGACCGAACGTGTTTTGGTTCAAGACAAAATTGCCGACCAGTTTATTGAAAAGCTGCTTGAAAAAACTCGCTTTATTCGGGCAGGTAATCCAACTTCAAAAGATAATATACTCGGTGTTTTAGAAAGTCGACGCGCTGCAAACCGTATTCAGCATTTGCTGGAAGATGCTCAAAACAAAGGTGCTGACTTACCTTTAGGCATCCATATTGAAGACACCACCATGCAACCGACGTTGGTGCTCAATATTAAACCTGACATGCTGCTTTACCGCGAAGAATCATTTGGACCTGTATGCACAGTTCAACGTTTTTCAAGCATTGAAGAAGGCATAGCACTAGCAAATGACAGCGAGTTCGGTCTTTCTTCGGCAGTGTTTAGCCAAAATATTTCACAAGCATTAGAAGTCGCTCAACAGATTGATTCGGGTATTTGTCATATTAACGGCGCAACCGTACATGACGAAGCTCAAATGCCATTTGGCGGAACAAAATCGAGTGGTTACGGACGTTTTGGTAGTAAAGTCTCTGTTGCCGAATTTACCGAACTACGCTGGATTACCATTCAAACCCAATCACGTCATTACCCGATTTAGTCAGGCTAATGCGGACAACAATATATTAAATAAAAATTGCATGATGCAAAAAAATAAAGCGCAGTGATGCGCTTTCCATGGAGTGAAAGAAATGCAAATGAATGCCACTCAATCACAAGACCGCGAACGATTGGTAAAATTAGGGCAACATGATATTCATTATCACCATAAAGATGACACGCTCTATATCAGCCCAAAAGAGCAATTAAAACCGTATCCACAAAAACTGACAGATCGATTAATTCATTTTGCACAAACCAAACCAGACCATATTTTTGCAGCAAAACGCAATGCTCAAGGTGAATGGGTCAAACTGAGTTATGCAGAAGTTTTACAACGTGCATGGCACATTGCTCAGGCATTACATGAACGGAACTTAAGCCAAGAAAGACCTCTGGTCATTTTAAGTGGTAATGATCTCGAACATTTAACACTGTCTATGGCTGCCATGCTGGCAGGCGTGCCTTTCTCGGCGATTTCACCCGCCTACTCTCTGATTTCTCAAGACTTTGGCAAACTTAAACATGTGTTTGAAGTGCTGACACCGGGTATGGTCTATGCCAACGATGGACAAACCTTCGCCAAAGCCATTCAGGCATGTATTACGCCTGATATTGAAGTGGTGACCAATAAAGGGATTGTGGGTGATCAGATCTGCACGTCTTTTCAATCGCTATTAGATACGCCTGTTTCAAATGTTCAAGAGTTTTATCAAACCCTTGATGAAAACCAAATTGCTAAATTCTTATTTACGTCAGGTTCAACCAAATTGCCTAAAGCTGTACCAACCACGCATTTAATGTTGTGTGTGAATCAGCAAATGTTATTACAGACTTTCCCTGAGTTTGAAGAAATACCACCTGTCCTACTCGACTGGCTATCTTGGCACCATACATTTGGTGGTAGTCACAATGTCGGCATTGCGCTCTATAACGGTGGCACCATTTACATTGATGACGGCAAACCCGTTGCAGGAAAATTTGACGAAACCATTCGTAATCTGAAAGAAATTTCTCCAACCGTTTATTTAAATGTGCCAAAAGGTTGGGAAGAACTCACCGAAGCTTT
Source organism: Acinetobacter courvalinii (assembly GCF_014635545.1). Lineage (GTDB taxonomy): Bacteria > Pseudomonadota > Gammaproteobacteria > Pseudomonadales > Moraxellaceae > Acinetobacter > Acinetobacter courvalinii. Next base: position 466,878 of record NZ_BMDA01000001.1, on the reverse strand, counting down.
AGAAAAAGATGAAGAATTAAGAGACCGCTTTTTTGCCAAAGTTAAAATTTTATTCTTTGCAGGTGCAGCGCTTTCAGAAGCGGGCTGGAACAGACTCGATAAAATTGCTCAGCAACATTGCGGAGAAAAAATTCGCATTATGAGCGGATTGGGCATGACTGAAACTGCTCCCTCTTGCGCTTTTACCACTGGCCCACGTGTGATGGCTGGCTTTATTGGTTACCCGGCTCCGGGATGCGAAATCAAGTTGGTTCCATGTGGTGACAAACTTGAGTTTTGTGTTCGTGGCAAACATGTCATGAAAGGTTATTGGCGTTTAAAGGCAGACCAGCAAAGCACTGTGTTTGACGATGAAGGCTTTTTCCATACTGGCGATGCTGTTCGTTTGGTCGATGTGAATGATCCAACTAAAGGTCTGATGTACGACGGACGAATTGCCGAAGATTTTAAACTCAATACAGGTACTTTTGTGAATGTGGGCACACTACGCAACAAAGTACTCATTCAAGGTAATTTACTGATTCAAGATGTTTGTATTACAGGTTCAAACCTGAATGCGGTTGGTTTTTTGATTTTTCCAAAACTAGATGCTTGTGCTCAACAAGCTGGCATTAAGCTGGGCGAACATTCTCCAGCAGAGATACTACAACATCCTAAAGTCCAGCAATGGTTCCGCCAATTTTTAACGACCTTTAATAAAGATGCGACGGGCAGTTCAAATACAGTCTCAATGCTTTATTTAATGACCGAGCCGCCTCAACTCGATGCAGGCGAAGTGACCGATAAAGGCAATCTCAATCAAAGCAGTATTACGAAACGTCGAGCCGCTTTAATTGATGAACTTTATCAAAAGCAGGCCGAAAACCCACTGATTATTCGGGTGCCTACCTTAAAGCAATAAGCAATTGAAATAGAAAAGCAAGCTCAAACTTCGGTTTGGGCCTTAGCCTCACTTTTGCCTAAAAAAAGGTTCAACATGCCACACGATACAGAATTTGAACTATTTCGGGACAGCTATCGCAGGTTCTTAAAAGAACAGGTTGCTCCTTACTACGAACAATGGGAACAAGATGGCCTGATTCCACGTGATCTATGGCTTCGTCTTGGGGAAAATGGCTTTTTGTGCATCGATGTACCCGAAGAATACGGTGGTTACGGCGCTCCTGTGCATTACTCCCTCATGCTGGTTCAAGAAACGGCTCAAGCTGGCTTTGCATCTTTGGCGGTTGCCATTGGCGGACAAAATGAGTTGGTCTCACCTTATCTGCAAAATATTGGAACTGAAGCGCAAAAACGTTATTGGCTACCCAAAATGGTGACAGGTGAAGTCGTCACTGCAATTGCTATGACAGAGGCCAATGCTGGTTCAGACTTACAAGCCATACGCACTCAGGCCATTTTAGAAAATGGCCACTGCCGTATTAATGGTTCAAAAACATTTATTTCAAATGGTTTACATGCCGATCTGATTGTTCTGGTGGCGAAAACCGATCCGCAAGCTAAAGCAAAAGGCATTTCGATTTTTTTAGTTGATGCTGCTTTAGACGGCGTTAAAAAAGGCCGTTCATTACAAAAAATCGGGCTGCATGCCCAAGATACAGCCGAACTATTTTTTGATGATGTTTGTGTGCCTGCAACTCAGCGTTTGGGTGAAGAAGGACAAGGCTTTGCTTATTTAATGCAAGAGTTACCTCGTGAACGTTTAAGCATTTCCATGATGGCGTTGGGGTCAATTTTAGGCGCCATTGAAATTACTAAAGACTATGTGCTGGAACGCAAAGCTTTCGGACAACCGTTAAGTCAAATGCAAAACACACGCTTTGTGCTCGCAAACGCGCAAATCAAAGCAAAAGCCGCACAAGCCTTTGTAGATCAATGTGCAGCGCTGTATCAACAACAGCAGTTAAGTGTCACTCAAGTTGCCGCACTGAAATGCTTTATCACCGACACTCAATGTGAAGTGATTGATCAGTTACTTCAGCTCTTTGGCGGCTACGGTTACATGCGGGAATACCCAATTTCACGCTTTTTTGTGGATGCACGGGTACAGAAAATTTATGGGGGAACCAATGAAATTATGAAGGAAATCGTGGCCCGAGAACTGCTCGGGAAATAATTCGATTTAAAAACCAAATCAGGCAGACACAACAATCATGCCTTGTTTAAAACAAAAAAATGTTATTTCAGGAAGAAATGCGATGTCGAAATTATGGATGTACTCTACCCTTATGCTCTCTGGTTCAGTGTGGGCTGGCAATTTTATTGACAACAGTTCAGTAGAACTCACCACGCGAAATTTCTATTTTGACCGTGACTATCAAGAGCAATCCGCTTACCCTGCTGCCAAGGACTGGACACAAGGGTTTATTCTTAAAGCCAATTCAGGTTATACCGAAGGGACTGTCGGTTTTGGGCTGGATATACTGGCAACGGCCGGCTTTAAGCTGGATGCCGATGCCCAACATGCAGGTACAGGCAATTTAATCAGAAATACGGTCACCAATGAACCTGCTGACTCTTATGGCGAAATTGGCGTCACGGCAAAAGCGAAAATGAGCCAGACCGAGCTACGCATCGGTACGCTCATGCCGATGAACCCTGTTTTAGTGGCTTCACCTGCTCGTTTGCTTCCTCAGACCTATCGAGGTATTTCACTAACCAGTAAAGATATTAAAGACTTCGACTTACAAGCGGCCTATCTCGATAAAGTGAATCATCGTGATTCGACCGATTATGAAAAAATTAAAATTTCAGGTGTAAATGGACGATTTAAAAGTGCCGAAACTGATGGGCTCTATTATTTAGGTGGAAACTATCAGTTTAATCCTGCACTCAAACTTACCGCTTTTTATATGGATGTTGATGATCTGTATAATCAAACGCTGGTCGGTGTATTACATCAATATAAAATTAATGACAGCACCAATCTGAGTTCACAATTACGTTACTACCGCAGCCGAGATGACGGACAAGCAAAAGCCGGCTTGGTCGATAATGACCTGTATCATGCGCATTTCGAACTTAAACATCAAAACCATAAATTTATTTTTGGAACCTTCCAACATCACGGCGACACCGCCTTTCCATATTTGACGGGAGGTGAAACTGGCTTACTGATTGATACATGGCCAGGCGAGTTTTTAAACCCAAAAGAGAAAGCCTATAGCTTCCGCTATGAATATGATTTTAAAGATTATGTACCGGGTTTGCGTTTTATGACCCGTTACACCACAGGTCACAATATTTATGCACCCAACTTAGGCGGAACCAATCTAAAAGAACGCGAAACAGACTTTGATTTAGGCTACACCATTCAAAGTGGCTGGTTAAAAAATCTAGGGCTACGTGCGCGCTACGCCATTTATGACAACAACATGCTCTCTACAGCCAATATCAAACCTGTCAACGAAACCCGCATCAACATCGACTACACATGGAAATTTAAATAATTCAAAACGAGAGGTTCTGTCACATATAGAACCTCTTTTTATTTCGGGAAGTTCATCATGAAGAACGTTGTAGCACTACTCTGCGGCATGAGTCTGATTGCCCTGACTCATGCCGAAACACAATATAGCCCGCCACCTATTCAGCTTGAGCCTTTAGCAAAATTTAGTGTTGATTTAAATGCGCCTGTTTGGGAATTAGGCACCACCAGTGATGCTGGTAAGCGCCGAATTATTCCTATTACAGGTGGGACATTTGAAGGGAAATCACTTAAAGGCCGCATTTTAAATAACGGCGCAGATTGGCAAATTGTCGACAGTAAAGGATTGGCAATTATTGATACGCGATATTTGTTAGAAACCGATGACGGTGCACTTATTTATCTTCAAACCAAAGGTTACCGACATGGCTCGGCAGAAATACTAAAACAGCTTGCTCAAGGCCAAGATGTCGACCCGAAAAATTACTATTTCAAAATTACCATGCAGTTTGAAACCAGCTCACCAAAATACTCATGGCTTAACCAGACCGTTGCGGTAGGTAGTGCAATGCGTTTGGGCAAAGCGGTTATTTATGATGCCTATACCCTGAAATAATAATTTTTATAACACCAACAAAAAGGATGGAACCTTCACTATGGATCAAAAAACTTTAGAACACTTACCGTCCATCCATCACCATTTGGGTGGACACAATATCCATTGGAATGAAAAAAACACTGAACTCACCATCCACTACACGGCGCTAGAAAGCTTTACCAATCCACGCGGCACCGTTGAAGGTGGCATGATCTGCGCCATGCTTGACGACGTGATGGGGCTTTTTGCATTTCTTGCAAATGACAGTAAACCCGCCACCACCATTAACTTAACGATGGATTTTTTAAGACCCTGCGCTGTGGGCGAAGTCATTACAAAATGTCGATTCATTAAACAAGGCAAAACTGTACTGAATCTTGAAAGTGAAGCTTGGCAAAACAACAAAATGATTGCACGAAGCACAGCGAATTTTCTGGTTTTAGATTAATTGCAAACATTCATTCAATAAGGATATGAATAAATGAATTACACCGACAATAAACGAATTTTGACCCGCTCCGCTTTGGTGCTTGCCATTCTTAGTGCTTTGACGGGCTGTGGAAGTGATAATGATGAGACAACGGTTCCCTCAACAACCAAACCACCGCAGTTGTCTCCTGCTGTTGGCGTAAAAATGACAGGAAGCTGTTCAGACTTACTCGGATTTCAGTACAACAATACGGTCATTAGCTCAGCTACCCTTCAAGAAGCAGGCACATTGACTGTCGCCAACAAACCGATTGGCGCTCATTGTTTGATCAAAGGTTATATGGACCAACGTGTAAGCCCTGTGGATGGACAAACCTATCAAATTGGTTTTGAAATGCGCCTACCAATAGACTGGAATGGCCGTTTCCTCTATCAAGGCAATGGTGGAACCGATGGTAACTTAGTACCTGCAACGGGTCAGGTCGGCAGCGGTGGTCCACTCACCAATGCCCTACATGATGGTTTTGCTGTCATTTCTTCCGATGCAGGACATAACGCTTCACAAAATCCAATGTTTGGTTTAGACCCTCAAGCTAGAATTAACTACGGCTACGGTGCGATTACCAAACTCACGCCTATGGCAAAAAATCTAATTAAAACAGCATATGGTAAATTGCCAGATCGCTCCTATGCAGGCGGCACATCGAACGGCGGGCGTCATGCCATGATTGCTGCAACTCGTTTGGGCGACCAATATGATGGAATTTTAGCAAGCACACCGGGTTTTCATTTACCTCGTGCAGCCGCAGCTCAACTCTACACAGCACAACAGCTTCGTCGTGTCGCAACAGATGAAAATGATTTAAGTACCGCTCTTACCCTTTCAGAGCGCAAAGTATTAGCAAAAGCGATTTTAGATCGATGCGATGCTCTAGACGGTGTTGCAGATGGCTTGGTTCAAGATGTCGAGGCTTGCCGTACAGCTTTTGATATTCACAAAGATGTACCCGTTTGCTCAAGCACAAGAGATGGTACTTGTTTAAGCACCGAACAAATTGATGTATTAGCCAACATTTACCGCGGCCCTGTAAATTCGGCTGGACAAGCGCTCTATGCAACCCAGCCTTTCGACCCCGGTTTAGTCGGCAGTAACTGGGCAAGCTGGAAATTCGAATCTTCGGTGGGAACAGCACGTGACCCAGTTGCAGTCGGCATTCTTTTTCAGGTTCCACCAGACCCAACTGTGACTCAAAATTCTAGACAATTTGCCTTTAATTTTGACTTCGATACCGACTATCCAAAACTCTCGGCAACCAATGATGTATACACCGAAAGTTCCATGTCATTCATGATGCCGCCCGATGAACTTAATCTAGATAAACTGCGTAATCACGGTGGAAAAATGATTGTGGTACAAGGCACAGCAGATGGCGTTTTCTCTGTAGATGACACTCAAAATTGGTATGATCAACTGCTACAACACTATAAAAATGATGCAAAAGGTACAGCACCTGAATTTGCACGTTTCTTTAGAGTTCCGGGTATGAACCATACCCGTGATGGCATTGCGACTGACCAATTTGATGCATTGACTGCTTTAGTTAATTGGGTCGAATATGGCCAAGCACCTGAAAAAATCATTGCCACTGCACGCGGTGCAGGTAATCCGAGTGGTCAAGTGAATACTGAGCTTCCTCAAGATTGGGCACCAGATCGTACCCGTCCACTTTGTCCTTACCCACTGATTGCCCGTTACAATGGTCAAGGTGATAGCGAAAAAGCTGAAAACTTTAGTTGTAAATAAGTCCATTGGAACTAAAAGAGAGCTTATTTAAGCTCTTTTTTAGCTTTAAGAATGACGGTTCTTAATGACTATAAGTTATTCCAACTCAATTGATCTATTAGTGATATTGACTGTTTTTACTGGCATAGCATCAAACAAAGTCGAAAAGTAATTCATTTTAGACCAAGTATGAATATTACCGATGACATATAAACGACTCTTAGCTCTAGTTACAGCAACATTTAACAGATTAGGGCTTGAGGAAGCCCAAGCTCTGGCCCCCTCGCCTTGATCCTTACACGTTCCTAATACAAGAAACACAATCTCAGCTTCTTTCCCTTGAAAGGTATGCACAGTGCCACATTCAATACCTGTTAGTCTTTCTTCTCTAATACGCTTTTTACAAGCTTGGATAACTTTTCTAAAAGGAGAAATGACATATACTTTGATTCTTGACTGATCAGCTGATTTTTTTTGATTTGCTTCAAGCTTTCTTAATGAATAGATCAATACATTAAGTTCTTCATAATTAACAGGATGAATAGAATCTACTGAATCCACATTGAGCCATGAACTAGCACCAATGTCATAAGCAATCTCTGTCACTTTAGGGTTTCCAAGGTTATCGACACGACCTTGCACCATTTGCCCTGCATAAGCAATATTATTTGCGATTGAGAACATCGGATCGTCACATCGACGATGTGTCCTTAAGGGCATACCCGTCCAGATTCTTGATAGTTCATTTACATTACCATCACCAATCCATGAACCAAATTGTGTTATTCGATCAGCAATCGTTTGTACCGACTCAAATACCGGGGACCAAGAGATATCTACATTATTTTGTTTGCACAGGACTTCAACAATACTATCAGGTAATGTAAATACGGGTTTTACCTGTAATGGATCACCAATTAAAATCGCTTTTTTACTCCGCCAAATTGCTCCTGCTGCGGACTGAGGAGTAGCTTGACCAGCTTCATCAATAAGTAACCAGCCTAAACTATCTTGTCCCAAGCCTGCAAAAAGCCGACTAAATGAAGCTAAAGTTGTCGATACAACAGGGACAACAAAAAATAAGCTATCCCAAATTAATGGGCGACCTTCATACTCTAATCCCTTTGCATTACCTGCCAGCATTTGTCCAACCATTCTCAAATTGCTTAAGAACCTCTTGGCATTAGATAAAATCGTTAGCTTATGCAGTTGCATTGATTTAATAAAAATACGGGCCCTCAGATCATCTATGACTTCTGACGTATTTACTGAAGTTCGATGGAGTTCTTCAAATGATAACTTCCATAAATCAGGACCAACAATATTTTTTACGCCTAAATTCTTTATCTCCAATAAATCATGGCTTAACCTTTCATATTCTTGTTTTAACTTGAGAGATTCATTATTAAGCTCTAATAACTCTTGCTGACAGATTTTTATCGCTTTATTTCGTGTTGTCCTATCATCAATTAAGTTTTCATAGTGAGACGTATTTTTTTGCAATGATAAGGTTACCTCATTAATCCGCTTATTATAGATTTCCAGACGCTGTGTCCGAAAACCAAATAATGCGCATAGACGATCCCAGAGTCGAGGTCCATCTGAGATCTGGATTTGCTTTAATATCTGCTGTTTAGACTGTATTAAGATAGATTGATCTTGTAATTCATGCTGTAACTGATCAAATATCTGTTGATGCTCATTTAATACTTTATTTTTTAGTATAACCGTTTGTGATAACTTTTCTCTGTTCTCCCTAATTGCAGAAATAGACACTGAAGCATGCTCTGCTTTCGTCAAAATAGAACGGATTTGTTCTAGTTGCTCAATTAATTCGAGAAGTTCGCGCTTTGTTTGATTCCATTCTTGGCGATAACTATTCACATGGGGAATAGCATCCTCAAGTATTTGCTTCATTGATACAAATGAATCTTTATTACTCACCTCCTCGTTATCAGTAACATGATCTTCCTTAAAAAAAGCCCGCGCAAAAGATTTACGATTCGTACTATTACCTAATGCAGCCGCAATGATTCCCCAAGTCGGAATCGTTTTTTGATTTCCATCTAGAACTTTTTGACTATCAAATACCCCCTTTATGACTTCTGGAAAATACAAGGAGGTTGATGCGTACTGCTTTTCTAGTTTACTAAGTGCAGGTAATTCCTGTGAGATATTTTTCACAGCATTATTATTGTTACTACTGATAACAATTGACGTATCCCGTACCAACTCTTCTAAAATCGGTGAGAACATTCTCCCCATGAGTCGAATAGGTTCTTTAAATATAGCTTCAGGCGTAGATAGCGCAGAGATTCGCTTGGCACGCTCAGTAATGACTGTTGCGATGACATCGCATAATAAAGTCGTTTTTCCTGTACCAGGCGGACCATTTACCCCAATAACTCCATCTTGCTTGCTTAAAAAGTTTTGAATATGTGCAACAACAGCTTGTTGTGCTAATACCAATGGTTTATCGGGTGATGTAGGCCAGCGACTAATCGGCAAGTGTGAAGCACAAACAAGCTCCGCCATAGCCTCATGATTTTTTAAAATATCTATTCGATCATCATGAATAATCGAGGAGCCAAGATATGCTGATAATGCTTGTCCAAATGGCTGCTTCGACATACTCTGTTTCAGCATTTGGTCAAGATCATCTAAATAAAATGAATTAAGAAAGTTAACTTCTTGCTCAACTTTCTCTAAATCAGATGGTTTTTTGGGAGAGCGTTTAGTAACAACGATAAACCGCCAATCTAGCCCAGCCTGATCATCCTGTTCAAAAATAGAACGAACTAATTCCGTCTCACTTTGTAAATCCTTCCATGAACAGCGATAGTCCAGTTTTGATTGAGATAAACAGTGACAGCGCTGAGCAAACTCTTCTTTTGCTCGTGTAAGTCTAACATTCAGATTTGTAAGAGACTCTCCTACACTTAAAGCTTGAGTACCATATACATAACTGGCTGGTGTATAACTATCTTCAATCAAACGCCCATTTTCATTTACCGAAAAAGAAGCTAACCAACCAGTACCAGAAATGCGTTCACGCTCTTTATCACTCAACTCTTTTCTTACAACCTTTTGCAAAATAAGTCGGGTGAGATATTCTTGCTCTGTCACACCAATATAGACTGTATGTGTGTATATATTTTTTTGTGTTGGTTGATACTCTGACTTATTCCAAGGTAATTCTTCACCAAACCTTAAGGTGGTGATCTTTGTAAATTCATTACTATCTTTCGCGGTTGGAGCAGATGGTATCGTAAAAATTTCTAAATCTCGCCAAAATGAAAGAATTTGGCTCACTTCTGTAAAATTGCAATTGCTCTTTTTATTATCCATAAAAATTCTCAAAAAAATTATATTCACATCCTTCAAAAGGATTAGTATTTAAAAATACTAATCTAAATAGATATTTAGCACTTTTAATTAAGTTTTCTGTTCTCCCGTACATTGATTTGCGTATCAACAAATGGCAGGAATACTTAACAATGAAAATGAAAACACCTGTCTAGATTACCCCCTAAGTTCTTTAGGGCCCGAGGAATGTTCAAGCTTCCGTTATCAGCTATTCCCTTAAATTTAATCCATTTTACAAATTATAGGAACCTGCTGTCTATACAGATCTGTATACCCATAAACTTCAGTTATTATTCCTCATAGTTTGATGTAATTTTTTAGTGATAACTAAAATTTGCTGAAGAAAATATTTGGTGAATTATTCAATTTATAAAATACTATCTTTCAAAACTGCTCTTTCCGCTCACCTTAATGCCCCAGCACATCTATATTTTTACTTAACTAAGGCAACTGCCTACCACCAATTCATCCAGTTGCTTAAAGTTAATCTCCTCGAATAAATCAAATTAAAAATCTTCAAGAACTCAGTGTATATTACTGCGGATGGTTTCTTTTTTTACTGCTGATATGAACAATACATTTTCTGATCACAAGCAAGTCGGTGTGGTGTCTACTTTCTCTGAACTGATTAACACGCATTTCCAAGGAGAAATGAATGCGCTTTGCTGGCATAGAAATCCGCTTGGAGATTTTAAAGAAATCGTGACTCAGCTTCAGTTAAAAGAAAATGTTACCGAAATTTCGGCAGAAGACCTTTTAGCACTGCACCTTTCAGAACAAGGGAATCTAGCTAGAACAATGATTTTGCAGGATATACAGTTATTGACTGATCTTGGAGCCTTACCTACTCTTAATTTAATTGAAAGTTACCAGCGCGATGACGAACTGGATTTCATTTCAACAGATGTCTATTCCTATCACGTCGATCGGTCGCCCATCGCAACGGATACATTTTTATGCACCTATCATGGGGCGGCTAGCGAAATCTTGCCTAATGATCAGGTTGAGCAAAAAATTTTAATCCCGGAAATCAGAGAACAGCTCAGAAAATTACATGACGGGCCGGAAGCTGAATTTGAACACTTCTTGCAAGAATACTTTTTTGATTTGCATTATCAAGCCCAACCTGATGCTCAACCAGTCAATTTAGGGATCGGACATCTTTGGCGCTTGGCTGTAGATCACCCCACCCAACAGGTCTTGCCTTGTGTTCATCGAGCGCCAATTGAAAAAAAAGGCGAATATCGGTTGCTGTTGATTTGTTAGGAGGCTGATGCACTAGATTAGACAGCTATTGTGTAAGAATATAGTGCATTTTTCATTTAAATTATCCAATAAAATCGAAGTTTAGCGTGGCATAAAATTTGCTCTAAACCTATCCGTTATTTTTTTAAATTCATTAGGATATGTTTTATGTTTAAGCGCTCGCTCCTTTCTTTTGTCATTCTCAGCAGTTTTGCGACGTCAACGGTTTACGCAGAAAGTTTTAATATTCTTAAACAGATCTCAAATAAACCTGTCCAGCTAAAAGATGGTAACTATAAAGGCAATTATTATGTTCCTTCGACTTTAGAGACCATCACTTGGGGCTATTTACCCAATAAAGATGCCAAGCCTGTTATTGCCGTTCCATCAGGAAGTGTGGTGACCTTTGATACGGTCTCACATGAAGGCTTATTGGAGGATCAAGGGCGTGATGCAGAAAAATATTTTAAATCGAAAGGTGTAAAAGCTGAAAATATTCTCGATGAAGCAAAAACAATTACGAAGTCTAATTTAAAACATGATTTTCATCAGGATGGCCCGCATATCGTCACTGGACCTGTTGAAATTCAAGGTGCACAACCCGGTGATATTTTAAAAGTCGAAGTCATTAAAGTTGAACCTCGTGTTCCTTACGGCGTGATTTCCAATCGTCATGGTAAAGGAGCACTGGTGGGTGAATTTCCTAAAAAACCTAAACAAGAAAATGCATCTGCTACTCACCCAGAACGTTATGGGAATGTTTCAGTATTTACCCCGATAGAAAAGAACGCCAAAGGTGAATACGAAGGCGTACTCAAAACAGAATCAGGAAAAGCGATTCGTTTCCCGCTTTATCCATTTATGGGCATTATGGGCGTAGCAGCCAATACATCTGAGCCTGTCCATTCTGTCCCGCCTGCAATGTATGGCGGTAATATTGATATCAATGAGTTAGGTGCAGGATCAACCATTTACTACCCAGTACAAGTTCCCGGTGCGCTGTTCTATACAGGCGATAGCCATTTTTCACAGGGTGATGGTGAAGTTGCACTGACAGCACTAGAAGCATCCGCTCGTGCAACCCTTAAATTTACCTTATTAAAAGCAGGCAAAGACAAAATTCCGGGTAAGGAAATTGTGCAGCCTTTGGCAGAGAATGCAGAATTCTGGATTACGCCAGGACTGGATGAGGAATTAGATGAAGCTATGAAAAAGTCGACTCGTGAAGCAATCCGTTTTTTAAATCAGGAATATGGCATTGATGAAGCGCTTGCTTATGCTTATCTAAGTGCAGCCACAGATTTTGAGGTTTCACAGGTAGTGGATAAAACCAAAGGGATTCACGCCAAAATACGTAAAGCTGATTTTAAAGAATTTAATCAAGCAGCCAAATAATACAGTTAATTCCCTATTCGTAATTTTGCTCAGAGAGTCAGCGTGTATCGCTTGGCTCTTTGAGCTTTATATTTAATTGATAGGATGAAGATAGTATGGAAATTGATACTTCTACTCACGCTATATATTTATTCTCTACAATGACCAGTGGCAATGGAATAAAACACGTTCAATTGGTTAGGAATATCACCCAATATCTTAAAAAAAGATACTAGATTGCTCAATAAAAATGATAATTAGTTGACACTTCATTAACATCAGTTCTTATGATTTCTTTTATGATGAGACTTTTCAATAATTGAGAAAACAAATGAAAAAAATCTTATTTATAGCATTAACAACAATTGCGCTAACAGCTTGTTCAAAAGACGCGAATAAACAGACTGAGACCAAACCCACACCTGAAGATAAATCTGTCACAGCACAAACGGGAGCAGAGCAAATGCCTAGCCGAGTTTCATATCTTGAGATTTCTCCAAAAACTCAAAAATGTGATGCTGGAGCAGGACAAATGGATTGCTTACAAGTTAAACAACTTGATTATAAAGATGGGCAAAAAACATATAAGAGCAAAGATTGGGAAAATCTCTATGCAGGAATCGAAGGTTTTACGCATAAGAGCAATGAACAAGTCCTCATTCGTGTTAAAGAATATGACATCCCGAATCCACCCGCTGATGGCTCAAGTATCCGTTATGTCCTAGATGAAGTCATTGAAACGGTTCCTAGCAAATAAAATTTTTAAAATAAAAAGCACTTGGTTTTAGTACCGAGTGCTTTTTATTTTTAAAACCTGAACTGTTTAGTTGGTGGCTCGCCTACATCTTTCTTATATATGATTTAGAATTTTGCTCGCAAAGACAAGGTTACATTACGTGGTTCTCCCCAATACACACCATTATAAAACCCTATTTCCTGATAGTACTTTTTATCAAATAAATTAGTAACTTGAATATTAGCACTCAGATCTTTACTTAATTCATAGCCAATATTGGCGTTTGCCAGAAAATATGCTTCTTGTCGAATAAAACCATCTGTATTCGATGGTGCTCCACCCCATTTGCGCTTTACTTCACTTTGCCAATTTACCCCAAAGCCTACGTTTACCTTATTTGCACCATCCCATAAATCTTCTGGTAATTTAAAGTTGGTATAAACCTTCGCTAAGTTTTGGGGAATAGAGGTAGAAGCGCTTACTTGTTCTGAACTTATGCTGTTTACATAGGTATAACCCGCTGTAATATTCCAATTAGGTGTGATCTGCCCAATAGCTTCGAGTTCAAAACCTTCAATTTTTAACCCCTCACCTGATGCTTTCATTGGGTCAGCACCATCATCTGTTTTAATACCCGCAGCGACTGCTTCACTATCAAGTATGGCAACATTCGATTTTTTAGACCAAAAAGCAGCAGCTGTTGCCAGTAATTGATTATCTAGCAAACTTGCTTTCAAACCTGCTTCATAACTTTTACCAACTTCTGGCTCCAAGAAACTATTATTACGGTCTTTTTGACTACTTGGATTAAACATATCGGTATAACTGGTATAGGCCGTTATAAAATCATTAAGATCATACGTCACTCCAAAGTAAGGCGTAAATGCATCAGCTTTTACATCACTTTTCGTTCCATTCGTCGCTGAATAATCACTATAGCGTCCACCTACAATTAATTTTAATTCATCGGTAACATTGAGTTTTAAAGTGCTATATACCCCATAATTACGTTGTTTGGCATCTTTGGTTGCTGGCGTAACGGTATAATCTGGTTTAATGGTTGCATTGCCATCCCATGTACGCCAATCATTAATCACGCATGTATCACCAATATTATTAGAAGGTAAAGTGACATCATTCACTTTTTTAGTACAGGTCAATTGGCCACTCGCCAAACCATTGAGCTGACCTGAAGGACTATCTGTAGAACGGTCAAAGCCATTAGCACCAATAATAAGTTCATGTTCGCGATTAAATAACTGAAAAGGACCGCTCGCATACAGCTCTAAACTGGTTTTTTTAGATTCTGATGTTGGATAGACTGTTGACCATACTCCTACTCCAGTCCCATCATTTTGATTCGGGAAACCAGAACCGCCATAGGACATCAACCAAAAACTTTTGGATAGTGAATACGCGGCAGCAGCCTTGATCATCCAATTATTATCAAATTTATAGGTCAAATCGGCAAATGCTGTTTTATCTCGTTGACTAATGGTGTTCCAGCTATTTGCCAAGCTAAAATTTCTTGGTAAATTGGCAAGCGAACCATCTTGATTCCAGTAAGGTACTGTTCCCCATGTCGAACCACGAGGCTGATTGTCTTGATACTGGAAGCCAACACTACCCGTTAATTTTTCTGTAATATCGGCTTCTACCATTGCCATTGCAGCCAAAGTTTCTAGAGAGTAGTAATCCATATATGAATCACCCTCAGTTCGGGCTGCCATCACTCGGCTTCTTACACTCCCGTCTGTAGATAATGGAATCGAAACGTCAACTTCATTACGAATTTTATTCCAACGGCTAAATGAAGTTGCTACATTACCCGACAGTTCTTTAGTTGGTCGTTTACGAATCATATTAATGGTTGCAGAAGGATTTCCCGTACTCCCTGTTAAACCCGTCGCACCCTTCACAACCTCAATACGATCAAAGAAAAAACTATCTACACGTGGACTGTTTTCACCTATTGGCATTCCATCAATTTGTCGATTTGTAATTGCATAACCTCTCGCAAAATAATTTGAACGCTCGCTATCACTTTTAGTGACCGTTACCCCAGGTGTAGCAGCAAGGACATCATCGATAATATTTAGATTTCGCTGTTCTATTTGTTCTCGTGTAATCACACTGACTGATTGAGGTGTTTCTTTTAAAGAAAGTTTAAGCTTGGATGAACTTCGAGATGAGTTCGCTTTAAAACTTTTATTCCCTTCAGTTTTTTCATCTTCTTCCGCAGTAACTTTTATCGTAGGTAAGATTGAAGATGACTCCTTGGCCAAAGGCTGTTCTTCTGCAAGCGCACTGTTTGATAAAACGCCCCACATTAAGATTGACTTTATCGCAATATTTAAAGCAGTTTTTCTGATCTGGCTGTCCATAATATTTTAACAAATAAACAAGAATCATTATTATTATCATTTGACCAACAAAAACAAACAAATTTAACTGATTTCTATTATTTATGAGTGATATAAGCAGCTCTTTATGATCCTTTCCATCTCGCTAGGCCTGCTTAGCTCAAGTCTTCAATGCCCTTGCTTCAGCAATATTATGCTGTTCCACCAAAGTACGAATGGTATATTCATGACTACTTTTCTGATCACAGGCAAATTCACATTTCTGATCCAGCGGCAAAGCACTCCCGCCTAATAATGGACATCCTGCAAACAGCTCCGCCACCCAGTCAACAAAAACCCGGACCTTGTGCGATAAATGCCGACTCTGCAAATACACCACTGAAATCGGCATCGGTGCAGGTGTCCATTGGGGTAATACTTCCTTTAAAGTCCCTGCTTCAAAGTGATTGGTCAGCATATAACGTGGTCCTTGAATCAGGCCAAAGCCTTGCAGCGCCAAATCGATATAGGCATCGCCATCATTGACAGACACCTGCCCATTGACACTGACACTCTGGATCAGGTCATCGACCACAAAATCCCAGTCAAAATTACGCCCTGTACGACTGGAAAAGAAATGAATGGCTTGATGATTCTTTTGCAAATCCTCAAGTGTTTTTGGTTCACCATATTTTTCTAAATAGCAGGCCGATGCTGCCGTGGCACACTGAAACGTACCAATACGGCGTGCAATGAGACTGGAATCCTGCAATTCCCCCACCCGTATTGCACAATCTACCGCCTCACCCACTAAATCTACAGGGCGATCATTCATACCAATGACCAGATCAATATCGGGATAACGTTGATGAAAATCTCTCAACCTTGGAATCAGAATCAAACGACCAATCGAAACGGGAACATCAATCCGTAATCGTCCTCGCGGCCCTCGTTCCTCATCATGGAAAGATGCTTCAATATCTTCCACGTCCGCCAAAATTCTCAAGCTACGGTCATAATAGACTGCACCATCAGGGGTTAGGCTCAGTTTACGCGTGGTTCGATTCAGCAGGCGAACCTGTAAATGTTTTTCTAAAGCCTGAATCGTCGTGGTCACCGATGCACGTGGCAGCCCCAGACTATCCGCAGCCAGACTAAAGCTGTTGGTTTCAACCACTTTATTAAAGACTTTCATTGCATGAAATAGATCCATGGGCCACTCCCATTGATGCATTTTTTGGATTTTATGCATCAATTATTATAAAAATACGAATAGTGTTATCAAATTTAGTATATTTATTCGTAATTGACAAACTTTTATGCTCCTTCCATTCCATAAACCTGTTTCTCCCATACAGACCACAACAAAAAGTCTGAAAACAGGGATTCAAATAACCAGGAGCATCCCATGTCACTTTCCCGCAAACAGCTGACGCTGTCTGCTGTCATTATTGCCGTTTTTGCAACAGGTGGCAGTTTTATTCTCTTCCAAGAAAATGCAGATGCCAAAGCGACTTCAACAACAAGCGCACCACCTGCAGCAACCGTTGATATAGCCAATGTCGTCAGTCAGACCATTACCGACTGGCAAGAATATTCGGGACGTCTCGAAGCCATCGATCAAGTCGATGTCCGTCCACAAGTTTCAGGCAAACTGATTGCCGTGCATTTTAAAGATGGCAGTTTAGTAAATAAAGGCGACCTGCTGTTTACCATTGATCCTCGCCCTTTTGAAGCAGAACTGAATCGCGCCAAAGCGCAAATGGCTTCTGCTGAAGCACAAGTCACCTACACCTCAGCAAATCTAGACCGGAACCAGCGTTTAATTCAAAGTAATGCGATTGCCCGTCAAGAACTTGATCAAGCGCAAAATGAAGCACGCTCAGCCAATGCCAATTTACAGGCAGCCAAAGCCGCAGTGGAAACCGCCCGTTTAAATCTGGAATATACCCGTATTACTGCCCCTGTCAGTGGGCGTATTTCCCGTGCCGAAGTCACAGTAGGTAACGTGGTTTCAGCAGGTAATGGCGCACAGATACTGACTAGTTTGGTTTCGGTATCACGTCTGTATGCTTCTTTCGATGTCGATGAACAGACTTATTTAAAATACATCAGCAATCAACGCAGTTCAGCCCAAGTCCCTGTTTATCTTGGTCTTGCCAATGAATCTGGTTTTAGCCGTGAAGGTTATATCAGTTCGATCGACAATAATTTAAATACCACCTCAGGCACTATCCGTGTCCGCGCTACCTTCGATAATCCTAAAGGCGTAATGCTTCCCGGACTGTATGCCCGCATTCGTCTGGGCGGTGGACAACCCCGCGCAGCCATTCTGATTAGTCCAACTGCGATTGGTGTCGATCAGGACAAACGTTTTGTGGTTGTAGTGGATGCCAAAAATCAAACTGCGTACCGTGAAGTAAAACTCGGCGCGCAACAAGATGGCCTACAAATCATCAATAGCGGTCTGCAAGTTGGTGATCGCATTGTCGTAAATGGTTTACAACGCATCCGTCCGGGTGATCCTGTCAAACCTCACCTCATTGCTATGCCGAATCCTCAAATCATTGCCGATAACACAGCACAACAACCTCAGCCTTCAGAAAAAACCCCAACTTCGGCAAAAGGTTAATCCTCATGAATATTTCCAAGTTTTTTATTGATCGCCCGATCTTTGCCGGGGTGCTGTCCGTCCTGATTCTACTGGCGGGCTTACTCTCCCTTTTCCAACTGCCCATTTCTGAATACCCAGAAGTGGTGCCACCCTCTGTGGTGGTGCGTGCCCAATATCCGGGTGCCAACCCTAAAGTGATTGCTGAAACGGTTGCTTCTCCTTTGGAGGAATCCATCAACGGCGTAGAGAACATGCTATATATGCAGTCTCAGGCCAACAGCGATGGCAACCTGACCATTACCGTCAATTTCAAGCTCGGGATTGACCCAGATAAGGCACAACAACTGGTGCAGAATCGGGTGTCTCAAGCCCTGCCTCGTTTGCCTGAAGATGTACAACGTCTCGGTGTGACCACGTTAAAAAGTTCACCAACCTTGACCATGGTGGTGCATCTCACCTCACTGGATAATCGCTATGACATGACCTATTTGCGTAACTATGCCGTGCTCAATGTCAAAGACCGTTTAGCACGCCTACAAGGTGTAGGTGAAGTCGGCCTGTTTGGTTCGGGTGATTACGCCATGCGCGTGTGGTTAGATCCACAAAAGGTGGCTCAACGTAATCTCACCGCGACTGAAATCGTCAATGCCATTCGTGAACAGAATATTCAGGTTGCCGCAGGAACCATTGGTGCAGCGCCAAACAATTCACCATTACAGCTATCGGTGAATGCACAAGGTCGTTTAAGTACCGAACAGGAATTTGCGGATATTATTTTAAAAACGGCTGCGGATGGTGCAGTAACGCGTTTGGGTGATGTTGCCCGGGTTGAACTGGCCGCTTCGCAATATGGTTTACGTTCATTACTGGACAATAAACAGGCCGTGGCGATTCCAATTTTCCAGGCACCGGGTGCCAATGCCTTACAGGTCTCTGACCAAGTGCGTAGCACCATGGCGGAACTGTCCAAAGATTTTCCAGCCTCAATTAAATACGATATCGTTTACGACCCTACCCAATTCGTGCGTTCAAGTATCAAAGCAGTGATTCATACCCTGCTTGAAGCGATTGCACTGGTGGTTGTGGTGGTGATCCTGTTCTTACAAACATGGCGTGCTTCAATTATTCCTTTACTGGCAGTGCCTGTTTCAATCATTGGTACCTTCGCCTTGATGCTAGCCTTTGGTTATTCGATCAATGCCCTGTCACTATTCGGTATGGTACTCGCCATCGGAATCGTGGTCGATGATGCCATCGTGGTGGTGGAGAATGTTGAAAGGAATATTGAAGCAGGACTCAGTCCAAGAGATGCGACTTACCGTGCCATGCGTGAAGTCAGTGGCCCCATTATCGCGATTGCATTGACACTGGTTGCCGTGTTTGTCCCGCTGGCCTTTATGACTGGATTAACGGGCCAATTCTATAAGCAATTTGCCATGACCATTGCCATCTCCACTGTGATTTCGGCTTTCAACTCACTCACTCTGTCTCCTGCATTGGCCGCCATGTTGCTGAAAGGTCATGATGCCAAACCAGACGTCCTGACCCGTGTAATGAACCGTGTCTTTGGACGCTTCTTTGCCCTGTTTAACCGCGTATTCTCACGCGCATCGGATCAGTATGGTCGTGGTGTCAGTCGGGTGATTTCCCATAAAGCCTCAGCGATGGGTGTGTATGCAGCTTTACTTGGTCTGACCATCGGAATTTATTATATCGTTCCGGGTGGCTTTGTGCCCGCACAAGATAAGCAATACCTGATCAGCTTTGCCCAATTACCGAATGGTGCCTCACTGGATCGAACCGAAACCGTGATTCGTAAAATGAGCGATGCCGCGCTGAAACAACCTGGTGTAGAAAGTGCGGTGGCCTTCCCTGGTTTATCCATTAATGGTTTTACCAACAGCTCCAGCGCAGGGATTGTATTTGTCACCTTAAAACCTTTCGCTGAACGTAAAGCAGCCGATCTTTCTGCCAATGCGATTGCAGGTGCTTTAAATCAGAAATACGCCGCGATTCAAGATGCTTATATTGCAGTATTCCCTCCACCACCAGTGATGGGTCTCGGCACAATGGGCGGCTTTAAACTCCAGCTCGAAGATCGTGGTGCTTTAGGTTATGCCGAATTGAATAACGCAGCGCAATCCTTTATGAAGGCGGCACAATCTGCACCTGAATTGGGGCCAATGTTCTCTAGTTATCAAATCAATGTACCGCAATTGAATGTTGATCTGGATCGAGTTAAAGCCAAGCAACAAGGTGTTGCCGTGACTGATGTATTTAATACCATGCAGATTTATCTCGGTTCACAATACGTGAATGACTTTAACAGTTTTGGTCGTGTCTATCAGGTACGTGCCCAAGCCGACGCGCCGTTCCGTGCCAATCCTGAAGATATTTTACAGCTTAAAACCCGTAACAATGCAGGACAAATGGTGCCGCTGTCTTCTCTGGTCAATGTCACTCAAACCTATGGCCCAGAAATGGTGGTGCGTTATAACGGCTACACCGCAGCGGATATTAACGGCGGTCCTTCACCAGGTTATTCATCCAGCCAAGCCGAAGCTGCGGTTGAGCGCATTGCCGCTGAAACCTTGCCACGTGGGGTAAAATTTGAATGGACCGATCTGACCTATCAAAAGATCTTGGCAGGTAATGCCGGATTGTGGGTGTTCCCGATCAGTGTACTGTTAGTGTTCTTGGTCTTGGCGGCGCAATATGAAAGCCTGACCTTGCCATTAGCCGTGATTCTGATTGTGCCAATGGGTATCTTGGCGGCACTAACAGGGGTTTGGCTCACAGGCGGTGATAACAACATCTTTACCCAAATCGGCTTGATGGTACTGGTCGGGCTGGCTTGTAAGAATGCCATCTTGATCGTGGAATTTGCCCGAGAACTGGAAATGCAAGGCGCGACCGCATTCAATGCTGCGGTTGAAGCCAGCCGTTTACGTTTGCGTCCGATCTTGATGACTTCAATCGCCTTCATTATGGGTGTGGTTCCACTAGTCACATCAACAGGTGCAGGTGCTGAAATGCGTCATGCCATGGGTGTTGCGGTATTCTTTGGTATGATCGGGGTGACCTTCTTTGGTTTGTTCCTGACCCCTGCCTTCTATGTGTTGATTCGTACCCTGAACAGCAAACATAAACTGCTCTCGGCAGCTGTGCATGAAGCACCACTGCACAGTTCACACGATCATTAAGGAGCAGGCCATGACAGGATTAAAACCACACTGGATACTCTCCTCACTCATGGGAAGCCTGCTGCTTGCAGGCTGCTCATTGGCACCTGAATATCAGCCTGCCAAGGTGGTGATTCCACTGCAATTTAAGGAAGCTGATGCTAAGTTGAACGATCCGAACTGGAGCATCGCGCAACCTGCCGATGCACAATCTCGCGGTGAGTGGTGGAAGATTTTTAATGATCCACAACTGAATGAGCTAGAACAACAGGCTATCGCAGGCAACCAGAATCTAAAAGCGGCAGCAGCCAATATTCGGGCATCACGCGCCTTGAGGTCTGCTGCACAAGCTGAACGTTTACCTAGCATCGGCGCAGGTTTTGGCCCGACCCGTCAAAAGCCCTCACCCGCTTCTTTAGGACTCGATACAGATGCATCGACATCGGCACGGACACTGTGGCGAGCACAAGCCAATGTCTCCTATGAACTGGACCTATTTGGACGGATTGCTAGTAGTGTCAATGCCGCAACGGCTGATGTGCAGCAACAAGAAGCTTTGTATCATTCAGCATTGTTAGCACTGCAAGCCGATGTTGCCCAAGCTTATTTTCTGATTCGTCAATTCGATGCTGAACAGGCCATTTATGCGCAAAACATCAAATTACTGACTGAGAATCAAAATTTGATCCAAGCACGTTATCGCAATGGCTTGGTCAGTGATCTGGACGTTTCTCGCGCACAAACTGAACTCTCGACCGCCCAAAGCACTGCGCTCAGCATTGCGCGGAATCGTGCCAGTACCGAACATGCACTGGCGGTATTACTCGGCAAACCGCCTGCTGATTTTAGCTTGGTGATTCAACCATTGTCCGCTACAGCGATTCGCCTCCCTGCAGGTTTACCTTCGACCTTGCTTGAACGTCGTCCTGATATCGCTGCCGCAGAACGCGCAATGGCCGCCGATAATGCACGCTTCGGTATTGCCCGTGCTGCCTTCTTTCCCAAACTTGATCTCACTGGTGCGCTGGGTTATGAATCTGCGAGTTTAGGAGATTTAGGTAAATGGTCGAGTCGGACTTTTTTACTTGGCCCTGTTGCGGGCACAATTTTATCTTTACCGTTATTTGATGGTGGGCAACGTAAGGCGGGTATCGCTCAAGCGCGTGCAGGTTATGAGCAAAGTGTAGCGAATTATCGGCAGACGGTGCTGAATGCTTTTCGTGAAGTTGAAAATGGCTTATCTGATCAGCGTATTCTGGATCAGCAAATACAGGCTCAGAGCCAAGCACTGGCTTCATCCCGACATGCCAATCAGCTTTCACATTTGCGTTATCGTGAAGGCAGCATTAGTTATCTGGATGTGATCGATTCTGACCGAAGTATCTTGCAGCAAGAGCAACTCGCTGCACAGCTTCATGGTAGTCGCATGATTGCCAGTGTAGACCTCATCCGTGCTTTAGGTGGGGGTTGGCATACAGGACAAGTGGAGTTGGTAAGGCAATAAGGCTTAAATTGGGAAAATATACATGGATGTAGATTTTCTCGGTTATATTGGGCAAGTTAAATTTTATCTCAACATTCCTCAACCCGCATCTACTCAACAAAATGATTTTTTAGAAATATTTGAATGGATACAAAGCATATAAATCTTTAGATATCGTACTCATTGTTTGTTTAAATTTTTCTTGTTCATCTTTGCTTAAATTTTCATTTTTATCTAGTGCTTGTTCAAGTGCTTGATAGTGAAACGCCATTGTCAAACAATCAACTAACACTTTTTATCCCACCAACCCAGTAATGTTTCATCATCAAAATCTTCATAATTTTTATAAATATTAGTAAAAGCCCAGCTATTACCTGATATTTCACTAAAGTTTATAAAAAAACTATTTACTCTTTGGATACCTTGAGTTGATGGAACAGTAATAGCCATATTATTCCCACTCAAACCATCTATAGTTCCTTCTAAATAGTCTAAAAGTTCATTCTTAAAGTCTTCATAATCCTCAAGAGTTAAATTCGCCTCATAAATATGTATATTAAAATTCCCACCTCGATGTATAACCTTTACGGGTTCTCCGCTATTAAAAAATTTAAAAATATCGCCTTTTGCTAAATTTAGAGCCAAGCCTGGGGCAGATAGTAGCTTATAAATGTTTACATCTATATCTTCTACAAGGACTTCCTCTGCTTTAGTATTACCAGAGCTAGTTTTTCCTGCATAAATATTTAATACGTTTAAACTACGACCCATTTATAAACACTTCCAAGCACACAATAAAAACCCAACAAATATTTACACCTACCTAATCAAAATTAGAGTTTAAAGCTATAACCCTCTTAAAAAGACCTTCTTTATGTTTCATAAAAAGTATAATTTTTCAGAAAAAAAACTGAATAAAATACTTAACTTTAAAAATAAAAAACAATTAACTTGCAGTATAATTGTTTTTATTCCAGTAGTTCACTTTCAATTTAGCTCTAAAATTTTTT
Source organism: Acinetobacter courvalinii (assembly GCF_014635545.1). Lineage (GTDB taxonomy): Bacteria > Pseudomonadota > Gammaproteobacteria > Pseudomonadales > Moraxellaceae > Acinetobacter > Acinetobacter courvalinii. Next base: position 443,289 of record NZ_BMDA01000001.1, on the reverse strand, counting down.
TATATATCACATCTGTATGTGGATCAACTGAAATTAATTTAAATGTATATTTTTTTGCTATAATTACAATTTGATAATCATGACTGTTAACAACAAAGCACCTATAATCTTTAATATTAACTTTAGAATATTCCCATTTCTCTCTTTTCTTTAAGTATTTCCTTATCACTTTAGAATCTAAAACCTCATATATAGATGATCTATACTCGGGCTCATCTACTAGGTAACTTCTAATTTTACTTTCAATTTTGACACTTAAAACATCATTAAAAAAAATCTCTCCGAGTTTATTTTTTATCAGCTCAGCATTATCATCCCAGCATGTAAAATAGGTAATTAAATCATCCCGATAATGTTGAGTAAAAACATGACATTGGGGATCTTGCCAAAAGGGAATTTCTATTTCAACAATCATAACAACTCTTCTTTAAAACTAGTATTTTGGTAAGTTTGATGTACCTTGGCTCGGTAACCCATTATTTCTCAATCTCGAATTTAGATCTTTTCTTTTATCTAAACATCCTGAGTCATCTATAGCACTTATAGATGTAGCCTTGGTAGACTTTGCAATCAATAAACGACTATTACCATCTCTTGCAACCCATTGACCTTTTACATTAATTACACTAATAGGTGGAAAATTAGCAACTTGAGCTGCACCGTTATTAATTGAGCTTTGAATTGAAACTTTTCCATCTGGTGTATCAAATTTTGGGTTCACTGATCTTTGAGCAAAATTAATATCTTTAGGGTCTAATAGTAATATCCCCCCACAATCATCCTTACAATTATTTGTTTCTGATACATTGTTTTGCTTCTTCTTCTTAGCTAAACCTAAAGGATCAATCCAACTTACAGGATTCGGCGCATAAGCATAAACGTTATTCCCGCCCAACAATCCAATCGGATCTTTAGAGATAAAACGTCCTACATAGGGCGAATAATATCGATAACGGTTGTAATGTAAACCTGTTTCTTCATCAAAATACTGCCCTTGGAAGCGGATATTATTGGTGACGATTTCTGAATTTTCAAAAAAGTTAGATGCTGACTTTGCTGACACGAGCTCGCCCCATGCCTTATATTCAGCTTTCCAGACCATTTGACCTTGAGCATCGCTCATCTCCTGAGGTGTACCCAAATGATCACAATGATAGAAACAAATATCATTTAAAGATTTTGCTGGGGCGGTCTTACGCCATAAAGGATCTTTGGCAATATGATAAGGCTGATCTGTCCAATCAGGTGTCTGTACAAGCTCAATCGGTTCACGATAGATTGCTTGCAATAGAGGGACAAAACTATCTTTCTCATACACATAATGCTTGGTGATCTGTTCATTGGATTCAAAGGCCAAAGTATTGCCATCCCACCCATAGATCACCGTTTGCTCATGCCCAGTATGATGCTGCTTACTGCGTTTCTGAATACGTCGTCCTAAAGCATCATAACGATACTCCGCAGTGTATTCTGTATTACGACTCTTGATCAACCGCCCACAAGCATCCCACTCAAGGTACAAGTCCCCTTTAGATGACTTTTGACGCACCAATTGACCATAAGCATCGTACTGATATTGCTGATCTAGATATGCTTTAACAACATTATTCACCAAACGGTTATAACCATAAGCAAGACTTGCTGTTGCGGCTGCATTCGGTTCTTGATGATGATTTCGGTCAATAATGTTACTCGCAGGGTCAAAACTAAAGGTTTCTTTGCCCAGCTTACTATTGGCTTCAAGTAAACGACCGACAGGATCGTATTTATACTGGATATTGCCCCGGCGAGTATCTGCAATATTGAGCAATTGCCCCGTTTTATCGTACTGATATAAACGCTGAATCAACTGTTCAGTTTCTTGAATGGCATTGTTCTGTATTGCCTGCTGCGGCGATGTATATGCAAATTCATGCCCATTCAGCACGCGCTGCTGAGTCAGACGCCCCAGTTCATCATAATGCTGCTCTTGGCTAATCCCGTTGGCATAATGGCGAACAGTTTCACGATGCAAATCGTCTCGTTCAAAACTGACAGTATCTTCACCATTCAGGACCAAACCATAAACATGTCCACTGCCATAAGTTAACCAGTCAACCTGTTGTCCATCTGGGCGTATGGTTTTAATCCGATCATTAATTTCATCATAACTGTGTTTCCACACCGCAGTTTTATGCGTTTGATAATCTTGATGATGCTCTCTCACCAGATTACCGACGACATCGTAATACGCTTGGAGATTGCTCTCATTATTTTTAGCCTGAATCAATTGACCATTATTGTTATAGGCAAATTCTTCAACCTGTTTTTGTTCTAATTCCTGCTCGGTATAGCCATAGCCTGCCTGACGCCGTTCCAGTCGTCCCATGCTGTCAAATAGGAATTGTTGAATACGATCTTTCGGTGCAGTCCGATCTTTTAAGTCCTGCCCAAATGCAGAGGCCACCTCAATACTGCTGGATAAATTACCATCTGTTTCATCATATTTGTACAGGGTTTCTTTACCATCAAAATCAATTTCTTTAATCAGGCGACTGGCAACATCATAGAAAAATTCGTAGCTTGCCCCATTTTCATTGGTCAAACGTTTTAGACGATTTAGCTTGTCCCATTGATATTTCAACGTATGCTTCAAGGCATCCGTACGAGATGAAATCAGTCCTGCCGCGTCATATTGATATTGCGTGAGTTGTCCTTTGGCATCGACATGCGCCAATAAACGCCCTTCGGCATCATGCACAAAATGTTCTTCCGTGGCATCGGCATGTTTGATTTTTTCAAGCTGACCAAAAGCATTCAGTGGCAAACCTTTAATAATCGGTTCACGTGATTCTGTGCTTAAATCACTATAAAAATATTCAACTTTCTGCTGTAAGGCATTTTCAACTGATTTTACTCGCCCACGTTCATCATACTGCCATGTTGTGGTTTTGCCCGAACAGTCGGTATAACTGATCAGATTGCCTTGATCATCATACTTTAACTGCTTGGAGCCCCCTTTGGCATCTTTTATCGAAGTGAGTAAACCCAAAGAATTGTAACTGTATTCTGTTACACGTTTTAGCGGATCGATTTCCTTGCTGATATTGCCCTGAGCATCATATTCCTTAAACCATCGCCCTTGCTCAGCATCGACCATACCTGTTAATTGACGTTTGTCATCATAAGCATAATATAAATTTGAACCGTCAGGTTGGGTTACACTGACAATATTGCCACTTTCATCATATTCATAAATGGTTACCGCGGCGTCACGATCAACATGCTTGGTGACACGGGCAAAATCATCACGGAAGAACCATTCTTCCAATCCATCAGGATAAATGATGCGATAGGTATAGCCATCAATATCATAGTAATACCAAGTTTCTGCCCCATAGGCATCCGTTACATAGGTTAAACGGATATTTTCATCCCATGCCAGTCTGCTCTCAGAGCTGCCATCATCAGCCCATTCGTGAAAGGCCTTCGATGTGGGTTCAATCCCGTCATATTCCAGATTAATACCACGACCCGTTAGATCGGTATAACGACTTAATAAGTGATGCTCATATTGATAATGATAGCTTGCGCCATTTTCAGTAATGGCCTCGATTAAATCGCCTTTATAATTATAGTTATAGCTCGCAAGCGGACGAAGCAATTGCCCATTTTCCACCAACCATGCATCTTCAATACGGCCTTGTGCATCGACTTGGAAAGCGACATGCGCCAATAGTTTTTGCTTCTCTTTAATCAATACATCCGAAATAAATGAATGATCACCTGATTGATGGTCATAACGAACCGCTAAAGTCACCCCATTTTTATATTCAATCGCAGATAAGCGATAATAATCTTGATACTTTTCAAAAATATGCTTTTCTTCTTTTTGATACGAAATCATCTGAATATGTTCAGAGATCACACTATAGTAAAAATCTTCTGTTTGATTGTGAAAGCTTTCGCCCACTTTTAATTGAGGTAATTTGACAGGGCGTGCGTCTGGACCAATATATTCCAGCCCTGCCAACGGTTTGATATATGCGGTCTGTTGTTCCGTTTCCTCAATATATTCACTTTGCGGCACAATTCGGGTGGTAAAAGAGGTCAACCATCTTGCCCCGAACTCGCCTTGATCTAATTGATACAAATTCGATGCATAGGTTCGATTTAAAATAAAACTTTCAATCGCAGACACATATGCATCCTGATGAGTTAAAAACTCAGTTCCCAATGCATAAGTAATATGTTTTTTAGTACCTGTTTTGGTCTTTCCACCACCTAAATTCAGTGCACATGTCACTTCATTTGGATTGTTTTTAGCTTTGGCTTGGTGATTGGTTTTTTCCAGTTCCCCACTCGGTCGACTCTTTTCTTTTTTAGCAACCTGTTTCTGAGTAATATTGGCTGTGGCTTTTTTCTTTAATTTGAATTTTTGCACCGCTTTTAATAAGACATTAAGTAACCAGGCAATACTCATTGCTTTGCCTGGATCGGCTAAAGTCATCAAGAACTGCGGCGCTTTTTTACCAAAACCACGAATCCCTGTAATGACCAGCTGAATTGGCTGTTTCGCACTGGCTGGCACAACCGATGAAACACCTTTGGCAACCGTGTTAATATTTTCCTTAACACTCGCTTTCCATAAATTCGTCAAACCATCTACAGCATTATTGAAAGTAGCTTTAGGATTACGCTGTAAATTATCTAAACTGACTTTATTAAGTTGTTTCTGTGCTTGCTTAACATTACCTGCTGAACTAAAGACGTGACCATTTAATATTTTTTGTATACCGTTGGCAAAATCATTACTGATGCTGGTGATTTTTGTTCCACAGTGCTGCATCATATCTTTGACAAGCGGTTGAGCTTTTGCCGCAAACTGATCGAGTTCACCTGCAATACGTTCATTTAAGTGATCACTTAAAATCACCAAGATAGTATCGGAAATTACCCCGCCTGCTTTTTGACGAACCAGATTCAAAGTCGGTCTCAAGCTCATGCGCATTGTTGCCATGGTTGGCGGTACAGGAATAATACCAATCACATCTAAACCAAGATTCAGCCAATCTCCAAAACCAGGGTTTGGTTTTTTACTGATATCGACAACATCATAAACCGCATCGACCAAAGCAATTGCATTACCAATCACTGGAAGTGAGCCTGCTACACTTTTAATGGTATTTAAATCGACATAGTCATTTGTATTTTTTTTCAACCATGAATTGATTTTATTCATACCTGCTTTGACATCAGCAGCATACATTTTGTTTAAAGGCACAACCGCAACTTGTCCAGTATTGGTTCTTACACTCTGTTTATTTTGCTGGTTGTTGGTCTTCTTAGGTGGTGTTGCCATCTTTCATCATTCTCAAAGCTTAATTTTTAAAATCAAAACGCGTTGCATCGAACGGATCTTTAGTCTTTTTATCGCTTGCAATTAGGTTCTGTTGCGTACGCAATGGATTTTTTAACTGGGATAGACTGTCTAAAGGACTACTCATATTTTTCATCACTTTTTGCGCCAATGGATTGTCTTTGACCTGATCAGCCAATAGTTTATTTGCTTGTTCTGTCAGGTTCGACTGAACTCCCTGCTGTAGCATTGGCAATAAAGCCTTTGCTCCCCTCTCTTTCAACTGCTTTGCAGTCTCAAGCGTTTTTAGCACAGAAGAAGGATTGGTAAAGGATTGACCTAAAGCATTCTTGGCACTGCTAACAGCATTTTTTAGACCTGTTTCTGCTTTGCCTAATAAGGTCTGCGCATCAGGGTCATTTTCATTTGGCCACATTGGCGGGCGTTTAAAGTCACTGGATTCCGCCCACGGATCACGTTTATCATCTTCAAATACAACTTTTGCTGCACCCGTTGCCAGTCCAGAAATCCTTACAAAACCTTTATCATCCAACTGTCCGGAAAACTGCTGACCCAGTGAATCAATAACCTGATAGCCACCCTGTTTCACAAACTCGCCATGTTTATAATCGTGCAGCAACTCCAATATCCCGTGTCCACGTTTTGGTGGTGGTGGCAAACTGGATTGGGCACTAACACTCGCCCCACCCATAAACAAATGCTGCCCCGCTTTCACCTCAAACTTACCACCTGTAGTCGGAAAAATCCCTGAACCATTCAGCTTGAGTTGCGAACCTTGCGCAGTAAATACAATTTCTTTAGGGCTGGTAATTTCAATGCGGTCTTCGGTGGAAATAATCTGAATCCCTTGCTTGGCAAGTAAGTCCATCCCATCCGACTGGGCATGAACTTCAAACTTACCTTTGGCAGCGACCTGCTTGATGCCATTCTGTGCCGCAAACAGGCTAATCCTGTTCTGAACATGTGCAACGAAATTCTTTTGGGTACTCAGATTAATACTATCACCCGCAATCTGATTGATCTGTCCATCCGCAGAAAGATGAATATCTTCACTGGTACTCAGACCAATCCCCGCAGGTGAATTCAACAGCAATAACGCTTTTTCAAATTTTGCGATCTTGTCCTGAATCTGATCAGCAAAGTCTTTTAACTGTTCTAAGGATTCAATTTCATCGGTTTGCTGGTTCTTGGCAACTTCGCTTAAGGCTTTGGCATTGCTTTGATTGCCTTCGATCTGTTGCTTGGCTGGCTGCGCATCGAGATGTTCGCCTTGGGCCTGATCCTGTTTCTGTGTACTCAGCAGTAAACCCTGACCTGCACGTACTGCCCCCCACTGATCGGTCCGCAGCTCAAAACCCTCACCTCGGTCTTCACTTTCAGCCTTGTCTTTGGGATGGCTGAGTTTACCGAGATTCAGTTGAGTGGCAGCATGACTGCTTTGTAGTTGTGCACTGATTTGTCCCGTGGTGTCATCAAAACGCAGTTGGTTAAAGCCTTCGCCTTGGACTTCTTTGGATTTAATCCCAGCCAGTTTCTTGGTATCCGGCAGCTTGCCGGCATTGTCAAACTTGGTCGGACTCCGTTGTGCTTCATGAATTCGCCCCACCACATAGGGACGGTCAATATTACCGTCAAAGAAATCAATCACCACAATCTCACCAATTCTTGGCAAGAAACGTGCGCCGTAGCCTTCACCTGCCCACGGCGTCAACACATCGATCCATGCAGAGTCAGTATCGTTGTCGTTGGCACCTGCACCCCCATCGTGGCTATGGTCTTCTGTACGGGTAAACAGGAATCTGACTTTAATGCGTCCCCATTCATCGACATGGATTTCTTCACCACTAGGCCCGACCACTTTGGCCCGTTGCGGATACGCTTCGGGACGATGCTGCTGAGGATTGTATGCCGGAACAATCTTGATCTGACGGCGTTGTAGTGTGAGCTGATTGGCTTGGCGTTCTTCTGTGTTATCTGTATTGAACTGTTTAGGTTGCCACTGACTCTGTGCCAAGAGCTGGTCAATTTGCTGATGCAGATCTTTTGGCAAGTTGTTTTGATTATAGAAATGCTTGCCTGTAATCAGGAATTCCTTGTCTGCCCCAGCATGTTGATCAATTTCAGGATGGTCATGCAACTCAAACCAGTAGCCCACCTGTGCATCACGTAGAGTCGACTGGGCAATGAATTGCTTGGCCTGTGCATTATGGTAATGACTGAGATTTTGATTGAAACGTTCAACCTGTTGATTGCCTGAAGGCGTTGCGCCATCTTCGTTATTCAGGTCTTGCATCCATGCAGGCGTAAAGTGCCATGCATCTTCCAGCGCCAAGCGGGTTGCATCATGCTGTTCTGAATGTTGCTGGGTGGTAAGGACCGAACCGGTGCCTTCATCCATGTCTAAGGCATCAGGCTGCCAACGGTTCACATACACCGAAGTCGGTTGTAAGGAACGGTTGCCGATAAAACTGGTAATCGAGTCAAATTGTTCCGTTGCACTGCTACGATGGTACTGTACTTTACGTCGATCCAGCGCCTGATACTGGGCATTGTCATCAATCAGTCTTAATCGCTGCGGCTGAATGGCGCTATTTGAATTCGGTACTGTCAATTGCGCTTCATCAATCAGCCAGTTGATCCCTTCGCTACGCATCAGGCGAGTCAGAAAATCATAATCACTTTCATTCTGTGACATGATAAATGGGCGAATATCGTAGTCTTGACTTAGCCCGCTTAAATCTAGTGTCAGACTGGCGGCAAAGAGCGGGCTTTTCTGTTGCCACTCCTTAAACACCAGTTCAACAACGTCCCGCACACTTTTATTCATGAATACACGGGAGTTGCGGCGTTTATGCCACAGTGCCGTCGGATCTTGCAAAGTCAGCTTATAGACCGTCAGGCTACCATCCGATTGTCCTTGCAATGCTTGAGTAATAATGCCGGTGGTACGGAATAGCTGTCCTGTATCTGTGACCTGATCAACGGCAACCTGACTGCCAATAAATTGTTTGAGTGGAATGGTCGCATTGGTCGACAGACAGATGAGTTCAGCTTCAACCCCGGCATTGATTTGGTGTTGCCCATCGATACGCTGCAAAAAGATTTGCGTATTTAAATCTTGATTTGAAAATAAAATATGTAAGGCACGTTTTTGTGCAGTAAGCCCTAAGCTGTCTAAGGCTTGAAATATATTGTTCAACATCTTGTTATAGGCTTACGCTTAAATTTAGTGCATTTTACAAAGTATCGCGTTGCTCTGTCTATACGGTTCTGTCTATTTGTGACAATTTACGTCACTGAATTGATTATGCCTGAGTCGCTCCAATCAAGATCAAGCTTAAAAATAAACAAGCCCATCATGAGATGAGCTTATTCATCAGATAAAATAAACTAACAGTTGCCCTTTTTAGCTTGTCCCGGAGGACAGAAACGACCATTGCCATGCCCGTCATAATAACGGCCATCATTGAGTCGTCCTTCCGGATCCACCACAATACTTCCTTCACGGGTATGCACAGCACAGGCAGTTAGTCCCACACTGCCCAACAAGGTCACGACTAATAAAAAATATTTCATAATCCACTCCTTTTTAATAAAAAAATAAAATTATTTTGTCCATTTTTCAATCCAGATTTTGTTATCAATATTTCTTGTATGATCTGTCACTCACGTGCCTGTACAGGATACTGCTATTGATTTAAAAGGGCATAATGACGAGATGCTAAGCATGGATGCGAGATCATCCAGTATGTATGTCATCTCCCTGAGATATAAGGCTAACTTAAGCTGTAAAAAAGTAGATTATCATCGTGCATTGCCATATTCCTGATTGTTGAATAACGGCTTGATCCGCTCTAGACCGGAACTCAGCGGCAGCACGCATGCTGCAGCTAAGCGAATGATTTACATCTAGCGTTAAATTTCAATCTGGCTTCCCAACTCGACCACACGGTTGGTTGGAATATGATAAAAGTCACTGACAGCACTGGTATTACGTTGCATGGAAATAAATAAACGCTCACGCCAAGGGGACATGCCTTCCCCCACGCTATGCACAATACGGTCACGTGAAATAAAGAAGCTGATTTGCATCACATCATATTCAAACTCTAATTGTTCATAGGCCTGAACCAAGGCTTGCGGTACATCCGGCTCATCTTTAAAACCATAGAAAATCTTGATGCGATAAAAATGCTCATCCAGGGTTTCAACGCTAATCCTTTGCTGTTGTGCAACGAAAGGTACATCTTCAACCACGACCGTTACCAGAATGTTGCGTTCATGCAACACTTTATTATGTTTAAGATTATGCAGCATTGAATGCGGAACCACATTAGGCGTTCCGGTCAGAAACACGGCATCACCCGGTACACGAGGGACGCTATTCCCGATACTTTTCACAAATAATTCCAGTGATAAGGTATCGTGCTCAAGCTTGGCAAAAGTAAGCTCCCGACCTCGCTTCCATGTCATGAGAATGATCATTGCGACAGCACCAATTAATAACGGCACCCAACCACCTGAGAATATTTTTAAAGAGGCCGCAGCAACCAGAACCGATTCAAGAATGAAAAATGGAATGATCAGCAGAAATACTTTAGGTAAGCTCCATTTCCATCCATAGTAAATAAAGACTGCCACCAAAATGGTGTCACACAGCATGGTCAGGGTAACCGCAAGCCCATAGGCGCTAGCCAGATTTGAACTGGTTTTAAAAATCAAAATCAGCACCACGATGGCAACCAGCAGTAACCAGTTTAGAAAAGGTACATAGATCTGGCCCGCCTCCTGATCAGAGGTGTGCTTGATACTTAGCCGAGGTAAATAACCCAACTGGATTGCCTGACGTGCTAGAGAAAAGACGCCGGAAATAACCGCCTGCGACGCAATCACAGCCGCCATGGTCGCAAGTATGATCATGGGATACAAGGCCCAGCCCGGAACCAGCAGATAAAAAGGATTTTCGATTGCAGCAGGATTACGCAACAGCAAGGCGCCTTGTCCTGCATAGTTTAAAACCAGACATGGAAGAACCACACTAAACCATCCAAATCGGATGGGTTGAGCACCGAAGTGTCCCATATCTGCATACAGCGCCTCGCCCCCTGTCACGGTTAAGACTACGGCGCCCATAATAAAAAATGACTGTACCGGATGGGTAAAGATAAACTGTATCGCCCAGTGCGGACTAATCATCCCAAGCACCAAGGGCGTCTGTATCACGCTGACGATCCCGAGAACACCCAGTGACAGGAACCATAGCAGTGTAATCGGGCCAAAGAACTTGCCCACAAAAGCGGTGCCCTGTTTCTGCATTAAAAATAATGTCAGCACGATGACCAGCGCGATCGGTACAATAAAAGGATCCAGTACATTTGTGGCAATAGATAAGCCTTCAACGGCCGAAAGTACGGAGATGGCCGGAGTAATGATCCCGTCGCCAAAAAATAAAGAGGCGCCGATAAAACCAATTGCAATCAGATAAATCTTTTTATGATCGGAGATTCTGGCCTTGCGAAGGTTCAAGGCCAGTAAAGCCATAATGCCGCCCTCGCCATTGTTGTCGGCACGCATCACGATGGCAATATATTTAATGCTGATAATCAGCATCAAGCACCAGAAGATAATTGAAAGAATCCCCAAGACATTGCCGGGCTGAATCGCCAGTCCATGCGCGGCATGAAAAGACTCTTTTAAGGCATATAAAGGACTGGTCCCAATATCCCCGAAAACCACGCCTAATGCAGCTAATGCCGTGGCAGGCAATGCTGTCTTTTTTACAGTACTTTGCATAATCAATGTTCTATATCAGGTTATGGCAGGCAATATTTTTAATGACGCGTGTTGTAACTGAGCTCGGTTTATATGGATTTTGCCAGTGCTCAACTATTTTATTGCTTAAGCATCTGCTGGATTTCGATCGAGCTATAGCCTCTTTCTTTTAGAATCTGAACCATCATTCGTTGTATTTCAACTGGTTCCTCAGGATACTTTTCAACCAAAGCCTCGGTTGTATAACCTGTAAAGACACTTTTTTGATTAAGAAGCATGTTATGCAGGTGATTACTTTGACTGTCGGTATTAAATAAACCCATTAACCTACCTATAGGAACGATCTTCAAAATGATATTTTAGTAATCTTCAAAACTCGGCGGCGTAAAATTTGCGTAAATTTTTTATTCTATTGACCCTATTCTTAAATCAGCAGCATCTATTTATTATTGTAGCCAGACGACTCTAGATTTTCATTGACCGACTTAAATTTAACGCTTGTTCGAGACTCGTCAATTTAGCAGAGCCAAATTCATTTAAAGCATGCGTTAAAATCAATCAGCCCAGAAAACGTAAGCCAACCCCTGCAATGGTATAAATATATTTGGGACTGAGGGCTGAATCGCCAATTTTTGTTCTGAGTTTTTTCACCAGGATCCTCAGATAATGAGTGTCTTCTTCATGAGTAATACCCCATAACTCGGTCATGATCTGTTTTTGCGTCACAATCTTGCCTTGGTGACGAATCAACAGCGCCAAGAGCTGAAATTCTTTTTTGGTCAAGGTAATTTCCTGACCTGCCAACTGCGCCGTATGCTCGGCGACATCGACCCAAAGCTGGCCATCATTAAAGACAATATTTTGTTCTAAGTGCTGCGGTTTATTGCGGAACATCACCCGGATACGGGCACACAGTTCCTGAATACTAAAAGGTTTGGTCACATAATCATTGGCACCGGCATCCAGTAACCTGATTTTTTGATTTTCATCCGGCCGCGCAGATAAGACAATCACGGGAATATCCGACCATTGCCGTAATTCTGTCAACACCTCTTGTCCTTCCATATCGGGCAAACCCAGATCAAGAATCAGCAGATCTGCACCACGGCTCGCTAGACTTTCCAGTCCTTTGACCCCATTCTCAGCGACATGGACCGAATAGCCTTGCGCGCGTAAGGCAATATCCAGAAATTTTCGAATTTGCGGCTCATCATCAATAATGAGAATAGAGACATGCTGATTGAATGTGTGTGGCATAAAGAATGATTTTAATCCTGATGAAGTGGTAGGCGTACTCTAATTAAAGTCCCTTGAGCATGAACTCCCGCTAAAGCTTCTATACTGCCCATATGCGCCCCGATAATCGCTTTTACAATGGCAAGCCCTAAACCTGTTCCTGTTTTACCACGATCTCCACGTTGCATGGTATAGAACATATCAAAGATTTGTTCACGCTCTTCTTCAGGAATGCCCATCCCTTGATCCATAATATCAATCTGAAGCGCGTTTTCCTCCTGCCGAATCCGTATTTCCACTGGCACATGATCTGGTGAAAACTTGAATGCATTTTCCAGCACATTAAAAATCGCCTGTTCAATCAAGGCAGGATGTACATAAAGTTGCGGCAAGTCTTCCGGAATCTGAACCTCAATACTGACCTGAGGTTGATAGCGTTTCAGTCGCTGGGTCGCTGAACCAATCAGTTCTTCCACCGCAATCCAGTCGCGACTCAAGCTTAATCCCTGATGACCGAGCCGGGTCATATCCAGCAAGTTCTGAATATAGCGGTCCAGTCGTTCCCCTTCGACATGAATGGTGTCCAGTAAACTTTCACGATCTTCTGCGGACATCTGCCCGGCATAGTATTTCAGGCTATCCGCCGAACCGATCATCGCTGCCAAAGGCGAACGCAGGTCATGCGAGACCGACGACAATAATGCCGAACGCAATTTTTCAGTTTCGGCGACAATGCGGGAGTTTTCCAACTGCAAAGACAACTGCACCCGCGACGTGGTTTGGGCAATATCATCAATCATCAGTTCAGCCAGCCGCTGCTGCTCAAAACTGATGGTGTCTGTGTTTTGACTAAACCGCAGTGCAATCACACCATAACCGCCGACCAGATTCAGCGGATTAAACCACCAGTCCGATTGGGTTAAGGTATTGGTAAAGCGTCCACAGGCTTTGGCATTTTTCTGGGTCCAGTTTGCTGCAATCTGGTCTTTTTCATTTAATACACTGCTATCGCCTAATTCCTGCTCTCCGATTCTGAGCCAGACCGTCGCTTTTAAACAGCTCTCTAAATGTTGCTTGGCAACATTCATCACTTGCTCAATATCAACACAGCTAGACAGTTTCCGTTCCAATTCCTGCATTTGTAAGGAAACCGAATTGGCTGCACGTAAACTCAGCACCTGCGCACGTAATTGATTGGCTAAACGCCCAACCAGCAAGGCCGAAATAATAAAGATAATGATGGTCATGACCCCACGCTCGGCACTAATTCGAAGCGTAAACCGTGGTTCAATAAATAAATAGTTATATAACAAGAAGCAAATCAGTACACTCAGAATGGTGATGAACATTCTGGCGCGCATCGCCACGATCAGCACAGTGACCACAAAGATTAAAGCCAGCTCGCTATAACCGATAAAATGATCACTCACGGTTGCCGCAATCAAGCCAAGTAAAACAATCAAAATACTTTCGATCATCTCGCGCGGATTGAAAGCTAGCCCCTGTTCAAACCAGGATGAGCGGACATGATCGCCCTGTGACCTGGCCTGATGATCTTGAGTTTTTAACGGTTGAACAAAGGTAATCTCAAAGGGATGCTGCTTTTCTAACAGCTGATCGGCAATATGGTCGGAAAACAGACGTTGCCAGAGCGACTTGCTTGGACTTTTCCCCAATAAAATATTGGATGCACCATAATCATAGGCTGCCTGTAAAATGGTCGATGCAATATGATTGCTATACAGCAAATAGGTATCGGCCCCCAGTTTCCTGGCTAAATTAAAGGCTTTAGTCACGGCAAAGGCTTGGGTATTGGCGTTTTGGCTCTTTTGGATCGAGATTACGCTCCAGCTTGCATTGCGTCGTTCTGCAATACGATGCGCGCGCCGTACCAAATCTTCAGAAAATGCTGAACCGTCAATCGCCAACATGACATGATTTTGAATCGGGATAATCTGTCCCTGCGCAACAAACTTTTCCCGATAATCAATCTCAACCTGCCCTGCAACAGTCTGAATCGCCAAATCACGTAATGCGGTTAAATGGGCAGGCTTAAAAAACCCCTGTAATGCATGGGGGGCAACATCGGCTAAATAAATCTTGCCATGGTTCATCCGCTCTAATAGCTCAGGTACCGGCAAATCGACCAGACGAATGTCTTTCAATCGCTTGAATAATGCGTCGGGAACGGTCTCAGCCACCCGAATGCCCGTAATCTGATAGACCACATCATTCAGGCTTTCCAGATGCTGTATGTTTAAAGTGCTATAAACATCAATTCCTGCATCCAGCAATTCATTAACATCTTGCCACCGAAATTCATGCCGGCTGTTCGGTACATTGCGATGTGCGAGCTCATCCACCAGCACGATTTCAGGCTTTATTTTGAGGATCTGGTCAAGATCCATCTCTTCCAATCGGCGGCCTTGATATTCTACCGCCTTTCTTGGAATTACATTGAGACCTTGAATCAGGCGCTCGGTATCAGACCGACCGTGGGTTTCAACCACGCCCACCACCACCTGCTGCCCTTGTTGCATCAGTTCATGGGCCCGGGTCAGCATGGCATAGGTTTTACCTACACCTGGTGCAGCTCCTAGGAAAATGGTCAAACGTCCAGACTGTTCACGTTGACTATGCGCCAACCATGCATCTGCTTTGTTATTGCGGTCAATCTGCATAAAAGTGACTCTATCAACGAGATGTAGATGACAATTGATCTAAGGCCAGATTGAGCTGTAGCACATTGACCCGCGCTTGCCCATAGACACCGAACTGGGCCGGCTGAATCTGTTGTTGCACCAAATCCCGCAATTGTTGTTCTGCCAAATGGCATTGCCCTGCTACGCGTTTCACCTGTAACAAGGCACTTTCAGGTGAAATGTCCGGATCAATCCCGCTGCCTGATGCAGTGATCATCTCATTCGGCACCTGTTGCTCTGAAATATGATGACGATGAGCAAAGTGCACGGTTCTTTCCTTAATCTGTTTTTGTAACTCTGGATTGGAAATTGCCAAATTACTGCCTGCCATTGCATCGACATTGTAACTTACCGCACTGGGCCGGCCATGAAAATATTGTTCACTGCTAAAAAGTTGTCCAACTAAACGCGAACCTACAATTGTTCCATTTAACTCAATCAAACTACCATTGGCCTGCGTAGGAAAAATCAGTTGCGCGATAGAAACACTGGCCGTAGTGTACAAAAGTCCAGCCATTAAAAAGCCCACCAAAACCAGCCCCATACCCGGACGTAGCATTGATTGAGCTTCGGTTGATAAGGGCAGATTTTCTAATGTGTTCATTTTCATCTCCTAAATCCACAATGACACAACAAGGTCAATCAACTTGATCGCAATAAACGGAAAGATCACGCCGCCTACACCATAAATCAGCATATTACGGCGCAACAGTTGCAAGGCACTGGCAGGTTTAAACTGTACCCCTCTTAATGCCAAAGGAATTAACATCGGAATAATCAAGGCATTAAAAATCAAGGCTGAAATCACCGCACTGCTCGGACTGCCAAGTTGCAGAATATTCAGCACCTCAAGTTGTGGAATGGCTACCGCAAACAAGGCAGGCAGGATCACAAAGTACTTGGAAACATCATTGGCCAAAGAAAAGGTGGTTAAGGCACCCCGGGTAATCAATTGCTGCTTGCCAATTTCCACCACATCGAGCAGTTTGGTTGGATCGGAATCCAGATCCACCATATTGCCCGCCTCTTTCGCGGCCTGCGTGCCCGAGTTCATGGCAAGACCAATATCCGCCTGCGCCAAGGCAGGTGCGTCATTGGTCCCATCACCCACCATCGCCACCAGTTTACCCGCTGCCTGTTGTTGACGGATACATGCCAGTTTATCTTCAGGTTTGGCCTCTGCAATATAGTCATCCACGCCCGCTTCTGCTGCAATCGCGGCGGCAGTCAACGGATTATCACCCGTCACCATGATGGTTTTGATGCCCATCTCACGTAACAGTGCGAAGCGTTGTTTAATCCCTGATTTAATCACATCCGAAAGCTCAATCACGCCTAGAATGCTATGATTTGAAGCCACCACAAGCGGTGTTGCCCCTTTAGAAGCCACTTGTTCGACCCGGGTTTTAAGCTCGATGTTGTCTTTGATCTGTTGATGGGTAAAGTTCAGAATGGCATCGACAGCACCTTTTCGAATCTTTTGCCCATTGACCAAGTCCACCCCAGATAACCGTGTCGAGGCACTAAACTGGATAAATTCTGCATCTTTTGGCTCTTGGATGCTTTCACCCAGTTCTTTCCCTAGGCTGATCACCGATTTGCCTTCAGGGGTGGGATCCGCAAAAGAGGTTAGCATGGCTGCTTGACGCAACTCGGTGGCTGTCACGCCCGCCAATGGATAAAAGGCGGTAGCCTGACGGTCTCCATAAGTAATCGTTCCCGTTTTATCCAGCAACAGCACATCAATATCACCCGCAACTTCAACGGCTTTCCCTGACTTGACCAAGACATTGGCTTTTAAAGCGCGGTTCATTCCTGCAATCCCGATTGCAGGCAATAAGCCCCCAATCGTGGTTGGAATCAGACATACCAGTAATGCGATCAGCAATACTATGCTGATTTTAATCCCGACCATAGAACCAATAAATGGTAAGGTGATGACCACCACAATAAAGGTGATGGTCATGATGTTGAGCAAGATACTCAGTGCAATCTCATTCGGTGTTTTCTGGCGATTGGCCCCTTCAACCAAGGCAATCATACGATCCAGAAAGCTATGACCAGCTTCATTGCTGACACGAATAATAATCTCATCGGACAGAACCTTGGTGCCGCCAATTACCCCTGAACGATCGGTATGGGCTTCACGCAATACCGGCGCAGACTCACCGGTAACAGCCGATTCATTGATGGTGGCAAAACCCTGAATAATCTCACCATCCGCAGGAATAATTTCACCAGCTTTAATAATGACTAAATCATCTTTTTTGAGTAAATTGGCTGAAATCGTATTCGGTACCGCATTTAAATCGAGGATACGATTTGCAGTTAAATTTTCACGCGCCTGACGTAAAGATGCAGCTTGTCCACGCCCTTTGGCCTCGGCAACGGCTTCTGCATAATTGGCAAATAACACCGTGACCAGTAAAATCAAGCTGAGGATCAAGCCAAAACCAAGACCGGCATGACCCAGCAAAGTCGCAACAATCGTTAAAATTGTTCCTACCCAGACACAGGCCATTACCGGGTTTTTAAAAGCATATTGTGGCAACAACTTATGAAAGGTCTGTTGAATAATTTCTTTATTCAAAATATCCATCTGTTGTGTCGCATTAGAATGTTTCATTGTGCTTGCTCCACTCTTAAACTTTTAGAGATAAATAATCTGCAATTGGCCCAATCACCAACACAGGCATGAATTGCAACACAGTCAGAATCAGTACAATCCCGATTAAAGTTAAAGCAAAGGTTGGGGATTCGATCTGTAAAGAACCTTTACTTTCAGTAGCTTGCGCTTTAGTTGCCAAACTGACTGCTATCAGTACAGGAATAATCAGTACGCTATAACGTCCCGCCAATAACGCCACACTGGCACTCAGATTCCACCACAGCGTGTTATCGCCCAGGCCTTCAAAACCTGAGCCGTTATTGGCATAGGCCGAGACATATTCATAGAACACTTGGCTAATGCCATGGAAAGCTGGATTTGAATGACCTGTAAGGGATGGAAAGGCAATCGCGATTGCGGTCAAGCCCAAGATCACCACAGGTTGTAATAGAATTACCAATGCCAAAAGTTTGATTTCCGTGACTTCAATCTTGCGACCAAATAATTCAGGGGTACGCCCTGTCATCAAGCCTGCGATAAATACTGCAAGGAACAGATAAATAAAGAACTGTAATAGACCACAGCCGATCCCGCCCCAAATGGCATTGATCAGCATATTGCACAGTTCTACCAGTCCGGTCAGTGGTGAAGCCGAGTCATGCATCATATTGACTGAGCCATTATTCACTTGCGTGGTCAAACTTCCCCATAATGCCGATGCTTCGGCCCCGAAACGGACTTCCTTGCCTTCCATTAAGGCAGTATCTGGAATTAAGGAAGATTTTTCAGTCCACAGCGTCAACAAGGTTGAGGCCAGCGACATCAGTAACATGCTGCCAAAAATCATCCACATCAATTTCTTACGTTGGATAAAACGCCCCACCATAAACACCACGGACAATGGAATCAGTAAAATCGCAATCATCTCGATTACATTGGACAACGGCGTTGGATTTTCTAAGGGCACACTGCTGTTCGGTCCATACCAGCCTCCACCATTGCTACCTAATTGTTTAATTGCCACCATCGGAGCAACGGGTCCCAGTGGAAGATGCTGGGTTTTAACGTCTGCCGTTTGTTCCAGAACCTGTGCGGTTGGACCAGCAGATAAAGTTGCTGGAACGCCCTGAAATGTCAGCAACAAAGAAAAAATCAAGCCGAGTGGAATAAAGAACCGAAACAACGGGCGGATGAGATCCATCCAGTAATTTCCTAGATTGATCGTCTGCCAGTCTTTTTTATTTGCTCCATCCTTAAGCTCTGGTTGCAGGAACAAAGCCCTCAACATGGCGACCAGTAAGGCCAGTCCAATTATGGGCGATAAATACTGCAATCCCACAATCACGGTCATTTGCGATAGGTAAGACAGTTGCGCCTGCCCTGAATAATGTTGCTGGTTGGTATTGGTCAGGAATGAAATGGTGGTATGTAACGCCAGATCCCAATTCATATTCGGAATATGATCCGGATTTAGCGGTAACCATGCTTGAGTCATCAAGATGGCGAGACTGGCTCCTAGCAGTAAAGCATTGCTGAGCACAAAAGCACCCAGATATTGCTGCCAGTTCATGCCGTTACGCTTGACACCGAGCACAGCATAAATCGGCTGTTCAATCCAGTTAAACAGCGCATCACTTTTCATTGGCTTGGCCTGCATCACATCGGCAAGATAAGTCCCGAGCGGATAAGCCAGCAGTAATGAAAGGACAAATACAGAGATAAATTCCCACATAGCAGATGCCATTTAATAATAGGTCAGCTTTAGTATGGAAATTGAAGGCGTAAATTCTCTATATTGAATAAAGCCGAACTCGTAAATTTTGCGTAAATAAAAATCCCCCTCTACAATCTGCTTGGCGAAACTAATCGCGTCCAGCAAGTTGATGTTATTATTTTTGAGATACTTCAATTTCCATGTGGAGGAGCCTCCTCTATTGGACATGTTGTTTTATAAAGAGCAAATTAAATGAAAATTCTTATTGGATTCATTTTATCAATAATACTGAGTACGTCTTGTCTTGCAGAAACTTCCGACAGAATCTATACCGTGCAAAATTTAGAAGTTCACTATAAAGACTTCCAAGCATCTAAAGACAAATATCAGGCATTAGACTCTTTATTTAAGATGAACAATGCCATACTTGATCTGATGGAGTTTTTGCCAGCTCCTTTAAATCAATTACAGGAAAATGATCCAAAGGTTATTGAATATCAGGATGTCATGGGTAAATTACTCACGGAAATAAACGAAATAAAAAAATTATTTATCGCTGGAAAATTCGTGGAAGGTAAAAAGGCTACGAAAGACATGAATAAACTGATGACAATCGTCCAGGAAAAATATCTTCAGAAATAGTGAGTAAAGTAATTTTCTTTTGCTGCTTATTTCTGCATTCCGCTTGGCAATCCTTTTTGTGAATTTCGATGGATTTGTTAAGATGAGCTGTGTGCACATTCAATCTCACCTCATTGCGTTTAACGTCATGTGACATAAAAAAGCTATACTTTTTTAAGCAATTCGGTCAGATTTGCACAGAATAATGAGGATGAATGATCACGCTCACCATCCAGAACAGATTTAACTAATTTTTAAGTTTCAAGGATTTAAAACGAATGAACAGCGCTGAAATCATGGCTGACCTAGATTCTCATACACCTATGATGCATCAGTATTTCATATTTGATATTAAATAACTTTTTTATAATTTATTGAAAAAGGTATACACAAAGGTACACTTAAGAAAAATTTACAATTTGTGTATTTAAATTTTCAGTTCGAATGAGCGGTGACAGTAAAATTAAAAACTCAAATAATTGATTAATAATAGTAAAAATATTTAAATTTAATTTTTTACTGCTATTTTTACTATAAAAAAATCAACCAATAATTTTTGTGCTCAGTTATGAAAAATTATTTAATTCATCTACTTGTTGATTGCATTCCAACAATCATCACTTGCCGTAAAATATTTCTAATAGAACTACTTAGGCTAAATTGAACCGAAACAGAATCGAGTGTTTACTACACATGGTTTTCGTTCTATATTCCGTGATTAGTCAGCCCATAAAACAGATTACCCTCGTGAAATATGCAAACATGTACTTGCTCATAAGGTCCCCGATGAAGTAGAAGCAGCATACTTACGTGGAGCATATCTTGAAAAACGTAAAAGGCTAATGGCTGATTGGGCTGGATATTGTTGTTTACCTTGAAAATGATGCACTACGTAAGACTTGTATTTAATAAGCTCAAATAATAATCTTATCTTTTAAAATATTTATAGTAGAGAGAACATGTCAATACAAACTATTAGCAGCACCATAACTAGACTAAACAAAGAGTTAGCTGATATTACTCATCGAATGAGCTTAGAACAGAAGAAGGCAGCTGATGGCACTTCCAAAATTTTACAAATTCAAAATTCTATAGGTAAAACTACTAGTCCTAGCACCCTCAAATCAAAGCTATCTGAAATTAATAGAAAAGAACAAGAAAATGCTCGTATACAATCGAAACTTTCAGAATTACAAAAAAAGAAAACTGATATTGATAACAAACTTTTGAAAGAGAAACAGAATCTTATAAAAGCTGAAGTTCTTGAAAGAAAAAAATTAGATGCTTTATCTAAAAAGCAGCAAAAAGTTGAAATTGAACATCAAAAGAAATTAAAACGCGAAATTGATGGTCTTAAAGCTTCAACTCAATTTATTACCAATGTTTCTGTGTCATCAATTGATAAAGCATCTGAGGTTGAGCCAGAATATGATTTGTTTATTTCACACGCTTCAGAAGATAAAGAAGATTTCGTCAGGCCCCTAGCTGAGACATTACAACATCTAGGAATAAAAGTTTGGTATGACGAGTTCACTTTAAAAGTTGGAGACAGCCTACGTAGAAAAATTGATAGTGGTCTTCGAAACTCCAAATACGGTACCGTAGTCCTTTCAACAGACTTTATAAAGAAAGACTGGACAAACTATGAACTTGATGCATTGGTAGCTCGTGAAATGAATGGGCATAAAATGATTTTGCCAATCTGGCATAAAGTTACTAAAAATGATGTTTTAGAGTACAGCCCTAATCTGGCCGATAAAGTAGCACTAAATACTTCTGTGAACAGTATTGAAGAAATAGCCCATCAATTAGCTGATGTTATATTAATGAAATAAGCATTATAAGAATTAAAAATGACTGGGAGTTAGAAAGAATACTAATCCCCAGTGGTTTCTTAGAGAAAATTTAATTTTTACTACCCTTCGCAAAAGAACCAATATAAACTTGCGAAATTGCGCAAACTCAAATATCCTGAATTGTATGAAACTTAATCTAGAAAATTATCGGACCCCAGGACAATTAATTTCAGCTCTAATTAATGAAAGAGGCTGGAATGGCCGAGTTTTGTCTGGAATTCTGCAAATAGATGAATCTGGCGTTAATCGTCTTATACAAGATAAAAAACCAGTTAATGCTGAATTAGCTTTAGTTCTTGAGGATATTTTCTCAGTCCCTGCTGAAGACTTCCTAAAACTTCAGATTGACTTTGATCTAGCAAAAGCACGAATCAGAGCTTTACCTGATCCCAGCAGAGAAGCAAGAGCTAAGTTATTTGGTAATCTACCAATCGCCGAAATGATTAATAGAGGCTGGCTAAATGTCGAGAATAAAAAAGACTTTCCCAAAATTGAAAGTGAATTATTAAAATTTTTTAATGTTGAAAATTTAGATGAAATTACCTACGTAGCCCATTCAGCAAAAAAATCAAATGCTTCTGAGATAGCATCTGAAACACAATTAGCTTGGGTAAATAGAGTTAAATCAATAGCTTCTGAATTGTTAGTTCCACAATTTTCTATACAAAAAGCAAAAAATGCTGAAGAGCAATTAAAGTTGTTATTATTTTCAGTAGATGAGATTAGAAAAGTTCCACGGATTCTTGCTGAAGCAGGTATCCGCTTTGTAATTGTAGAAGCTTTGAAATCAAGTAAAATGGATGGTGTTTGTTTATGGTTAAACGAGAACTCCCCTGTTATAGGAATGTCTTTAAGATTCGATCGAATTGACAATTTTTGGTTTGTTCTACGACATGAACTTGAACACGTAATACAAGGCCATGGCAAATTAGTACCTAAAATTGATATTGATATTGACCTAGAAAGCGTAGATGAAGAAGAAAGTATTGCTAACAACGCATCTTTAAATTTTAGTATTCCTAGAAAAAAAATGGATAGCTTTATTGCCAGAAAAGCTCCCTTTTTCTCAGACTTAGACATTCGGGGCTTTGCAAACACACTAAAAGTTCATCCTGGTTTAATCGCAGGTCAATTACAACACCACACAAAGAAATACAATCTATTCAGAAAACATTTATTGCCAATAAGAGAAATCATCATACCTAATGCTGCCGTCGATGGCTGGGGGGATGTTTACCCTTTAGATTAATCAATAAATTTCACTACCAGAGGATAATATATGGCTAGAACCAGAGATCTACAAAAAATCATTTCACTTTACCGACATAGGACGGGAAAAAATGAGATATCAATGCGTGAGGTAGCGGAATTTGCTGCTAAAGAGTTAAAAATGGAGTTACCTACTCCACAAGACCCTTTAGATTTATTAGCAAAAAAATTCGCAATAGCTGCACGTGAAGAAACTAAAAAAGATAAAACTACTAATAGGCCTTATCGAGTCAATCATGCTGTATCTATGGGTTCTCAGCAAACATTATGGGTAGATATTGATCAAGCGTCTAGAAGTCAAATGCATAAATCCCTCATTACGCGACGTAATCAAATCATAGGTGATACGCTCCAATTAGATTTGGATGCTGAGCATTGGAATAATATCAACCCAACTGAAGCTCCAATTCAAATTCCTTTAGATTTCACAGAGGATGTCGAAGAACGTAAAAATATTGAAAGCCCTTTTGATACTCCTATCGAAAACGATAGACGTATTTAATATGAGTCCAAGTGAGTAAGTATTTCCCACCCACCATAATTTGGTGGGTCATCTTTATCAAATTTTTTAAATATTAAGCCTATATACCAGTTTTATAAAAAGTCTGTAGAAGAATATTTGTTTGATTCGGAAACAGTATTTTATAACTTTTATAAACCCCCTTAGTACTTCACCCCAAAGCTTATTACCACAACTCTGTCGTGCAACATGATCTAATGCCTATTAACAATTAACATGCTTGCTGAACTCTATAAAATTTTGGTGTTACATTAGTCCATTTCTTAAATGCTCTAGAAAAATGGGACAGATCTGCATAACCTAATCTGTATGCAACTTCATTGATCGCAATATTTTTTTGCTTCAGCCAATACTCAGCTTTTGTCTGTTTTACTTCTGCAAGTAGTTTATTAAATGTGGTGTTCTCAGCTGAAAGTTGCCGCTGTAATGTTCTTTCTGAAATATGAATCTTTTTGGCAACCTCTTTGAATGATAAGAACCCATCCATCTCATCATAAAGTGATTCTTTTACAGCATTTGTAATTTCATCCCCTCCTTTCCTGTAAAAAGTATTATTTTTTATATGACTTTCGCAAAGGGAACGAGCTAAACGAGCAATTGTTTTATCAGCTGAATTAAGAGGCAACTTCAAAAATTCAGTTTTAAAAGAAAGTCCGTTTACTTTTCTGTTGAATTCATAAGTCATATGAGTTTTAACTTTAAGGTTTTCATGAAATGAAGGATATGGTTCTTTAAATTCCAATTTAATATTTAATCTTCGTTGCACAAGACTTTCTAAAATGTATGCAAAACCAAAAACTAAAAACATATTCAAATGATGATTAAAATCTAAGTCTTGTGATGGTTGTTTGATGTATAAATATGCTTTTTCTTTATCAATTATTAGTTGAGGGTTAAACACCGTACAATACAGACTTATGTACTGCTCTAGAACACATATAGCCTCACCTAAATTTTCAGATGCTTTAGCAGCAACACCAATATGACCATAGCAAGATACTTTAACTTCTTTAGCTAAAATCAGACTAATAGCCGGATCTCTTGACAGTGAGACCGCCTTCTCTAATAAAACATTGAAGAGATGGAGATCGATATACCAAAATGGTAATTCTAAATTTTGAATGGAAATACCAATTCCAGCAAATAGCTGCTCAGAAGAAATACCTCTTTTGTGTAGTACATCCACTAAGAGATTGACAAAAGTACCAGGTAATTTAGGTCTCTTAATTCCCCTAATTCTAACGGCCACTAATTCATTCCTTACCTTTTATTTACACTTTACTAAGTCTTTGTAGTAGAACTAATAGTTTCTATGCTTAATTCATCTTTACTTTTTATCCAAGTTTGAGTACGTCCCTGAAGAGATATAAGCCATAACTCAAAAAGTATGGAATAGCCCAAATTAATTAAAATCGATAACCAATTTTCAAACCATAAGCAATCGCATGATTATTTTTAAAATCAGCTTGCTCTGCAAATTGCTTAATACCATCAATAGGCAAGTAATAGGTTCCATCTTCTGTACGAGCATCGCCAAGCCAATAATATTTAACTCCACCCGCAATGAAATAGTTTTTTTCAGGATTAAACTGAGCTCCCAATCCCAAAGACCAAGATCCCTTTATAGGCCCTAAAGTTGAAGTCGGATTTCCTGTACCAGAGTCCCAACCAATCTCCGTTGATGCACTCCAACAATCTGTAAATTGGTGACCTATCCCTATAGTGGCACTATATTGGTCTTTTTGATAAGAGTCGAGCTTAAAACCTTTTGTATATTCTCCAGCTGTTGCCTCCTTCAATAAAATCTCGGAAAGTGCACCAAATTGCGTAGGCCTTGATTCAAAATTTTTCCAGTTAACCCATCTTAAATTTGTATATGCAATTGTCTTTTCAGCAACACCTGTTTGAAAATCAATATTAATTGATTGGGGTGTCTCTAACCTAGTTTTTGCAGATGTTACGAGTTCTAGAGGTTGGCCGGAAATATTTTCATCAACGCGTAAATCGTATGTGATTTTTGAACGGTAAGTAATAGCTGCCCTTAAAGCAATTTCTGGAATTTGGTAATTTAATCCAGTGATCCAACCAACCTCCGCTTTTTTTTTAAAATCAGCCTCGTAACCATTAAAAACTTCCGTATAAGCATTACCTCTTAAACTCACCTTGCCTTTGACTTCTTGATAAACAGGGCCTCCATAAATTTGAAAATTTTTAATCGGTGAGTATCCCAATACTAAACTTAGGTTCTGTGTATCCACTTTTACAGAAGTACCTTGCTTACTAGAGTCATTATCTGAGTAGCTATTATTAGAACGTAAAGGATAAGTAATTTTTGCTGAAAAAGGCTGATCATATAGCATTCCAAAACTCAGTTTATCTGTGAGCTGAAACTTTATTGCTGCCGTATAAAATTGAGTATTTTCAGCAATATTTCCAGTATTCCTTTTTTGATTATTACGAACTAAGTCAGCACGATCCCTTACAATGCCAGCAACAGATGAATCTACAGCAAATATATTCATTTCTGCGTAATTTCCATTTTCTAAAAAAGGAAGTATTGATTGTCCTGATTGCTCTAAGGCTGAAGCATAACTATCACTACTAAAACAAGACGCAAGCAAAATAAACAGTTTTAAATACTGCTTAGTTGAGTCAAAATTTAAAATCGCAATATTCAACTTTTGAGTTCGTATTGCATTAATAGTTGAATAGAATTTTGATAAGTCCACGTCCTTGTATATAACTTTTTCCATTTTTAATTCCTAAAAAATTCTGTTTTAAGCTATTTTTTTCTTAATAGTCTTATATAGGACTACGTTTTATATAAGACTCATTAACCGATCACAATTGATCAAAATACATGCTATTCCAACAATTACACTACATCAATGACATTATGTAATTAATGTAGAAAAATAGTAGTTCTATTAAACTATTAGGTATCAACTACTTAAATAAAATAAAAAAATTAGAAATTAGAAATTAGTGGCAAAAAATGACAATAATGAGGCAGTATTTAATCCATTACTGCTCATCCTGACTATATAATTTATTATAAAAATTAAAAAAACTATTTACGCAATATTGCTATAAAGCGTTGATAACCAAATATTATAAAGAACCTTAACTACAGTTTTGGGATCAGCTTGTGGCGAACGTCCAAGTGCTTCAGATAGATATCTCTCCTCAAGCCAAACTAATGCTCTTGCAGTTTCATCAACATCAATATCTAAGCTAATACGTCCAATTTCTTGCTCTTCGCGGATGTGTCGTGCCGTAGCTGTAATAAAATCCTGAATTAAAGCGCGATAAATCTGCTCAACTCTTTCATCGTTCACAGCCGCATCCGATAAAGCTCTTAAAACTATCCCATGCTTTTGATATACCTTTACAATCCCTTCCAAGGCTTGAAGTGAATCATCTGGAAAGTTATTACCTTTTAGCCAACGATTCGCTAAAGTAAATAACTCCTTTCCTATGTCCTGCACAACACGTAATGCTAAATCATGTTTATCACGAAAATGGACATAAAAAGCAGGACGTTTAAGTCCAGTTAATCGCATGACTTCGTCAACATTTAGTTCACGAAAAGGACGTTGACTTAGAAACTTTTCAGCAGCATTTAAAATTTCTCGTTCAGACTCTTTTGGATCATGCTTCGGACGTCTTTTGAATGTTGTCATCTATTCCAACCACCTTATTGACATTGTGTAATTTTATAGTAATTTAACTTCATAAAACAAGTAATACTATTATAAATGTTCATTTAAGCTTATTTATCTCAAATAAAATTTTCTGCTAATCCATTTCTAACTCATAAAAAAGTAAGTTCCTGATTTAAAAAAAATAATAGAAGAAATCTAATATAACTTTTTTAAATAAAGATCAAAAAAAAGAAATAAGTGATTGATTATTATTAGCATAATATTAATTACACAGAATCATTGACACACAGTAATTAATGAATTAATAATAACCAACACGATTATCAAATTCTTGTTCAAAGCAATGTCTGCAACATGAATTCGGCAATTTAGAGACAGGACTTACATTCGTTCCAAGGAAATCGGAATTATGGATATAAGTAAAATTTTAATCGGCATGGTATGCCGTTTCTCAGGAAAATTCATATGAGTCGTCGTATTGTATTTATTGGTGCAGCTGGCGAAATGTGTAAGCTAGCTATTGAGCGTTTTGCAAAAGCCAAAGGTGATTGGGAATTAGTTTTATGTGACATTAGGCCCGAATTGCTTACTAATCTTGTCACTACACTTCCTAAAGGCCTGGCTACTACAAAACGCTTAGACTTGTACGATAAAGAAAACTTGCAGGCCGTAGTTAAAGGGGCTGATCTAGTTGTACTCGGCGCTGGCCCCTACATTCGAACTTCTGCCCCAGTGATTGAAGCATGTATTGAAGCAAAAGTTCCGTATTTAGATTTCGATGATGATGTAGAAAGTACAGAGCATGCCCTCTCTCTACATGAAAAAGCAAATGCAGCAGGCATTCCAATTTATGTAGGATGTGGAGCCTCCCCTGGTATGGCGAATGTTATGGTCGTTGATGCTGCGAATGAACTAGATACAGTTGAAAATATTGACTGTTGTTGGATTGTTGGCGATGAACGTCCTGGAATTGGTCGTGCGGTTCTTGAACACTTTCTACATATTACTGCTGGTGATTGCCTTACTTGGGAAAATGGTACAAGAGTTAACCATGAAACATTTGTTGAGACTGGTTCTGCACCTATGGGAGGTGGGCTTGGTGAAATATTAATGTACGAAACGGCCCATCCTGAACCTGTCACCTTGCCCCGTAAATACCCAAATGCCAAGCGAATTCGATGTTTAGGTGGTTTAAATCCTCCTCCGTTTAATGGTATAGGTCGTGGTGTCGGACTTGCCGTTCAAAATGGCGAGATGACCACCAAGGAAGGTATTGATTTCCTAGAAAATTTGCTTAACAACAAACTTGGTTCTGTCAAAGGCTGGAAAGCTGCAATAAAAGGTCTTGCAGGGCAAATTAAACGTAAAGAAGCTTCTGCTCTTGAAGTTGCTGAGTTTTTAGCAAAATCTGCTATTGGACAAACATATGACTATAAGGGAGGCTTACTCGCACGTGTATATGGAACTAAAAATGGACAACCTGCCATAGCAACTCGCCGTACTGTAAAGGCTGGAGAAGGCACATATTTAATGCGTGATATGGCATCGATTACAGGTACAGCATGTGCGGCGTTCATGGTGCTCGCTTTGGATCAAAAGGGACAACGGGCTGGTGCTTTTGCACCTGAAGATTGGGCAATTCCAAATGAATTTTATGCTGCTTTAGAACGTGTTGGAACCCCTTCCTCAGAAATCGTGGAGAGTGTTTAACATGTCAAAAAATTATGATATCGCTGTCGTAGGTGCTGGTTTTGCAGGTATGGTCACTGCTCGTGATCTGAGCAAAGCTGGTTATTCAGTTATTGTACTGGAAGCACGAGATCGAATTGGTGGGCGAACGTATTCAAGTGAAGCCTTTGGTCACCCTATTGAATTTGGTGGGACCTATTCTCACTGGACACAACCCTACATCTGGAATGAACTACAGCGTTATGGTTTAGCTTTAAACCCTCCCGTAGAAACAACAAAAATGTTGTGGTATGCAGATGGTGCTCTACATCAAGGGTCATTAGAGGAGTTTGGAGCAATTGCTGAGCCTCTGCTCACTCAGTATTTAGGGGATGCCCGTGCCTGGTTTCCAATGCCATTTATGCTTTCAGCTGTAGATACTCAAGAGATTGAACAACAAACTCTTGCAGATCGTCTCAATGCATTAAGTCTTTCACAATATGAAAAAGACATTATTGATGGTGCTTTATCGACCTTAGTTCATTCATGGGATAAACAGGGTATGGCACAACTTCTACTCTGGACAGCAACCTATTTTGGACATTGGGGGGCATTTTTTGAAACCGCAGGTTCATGGCAATTAGAAGGTGGAACTCAATGCCTATTACAAGCAATAAAAGCTGATACTAAAGCAGATTTCCAACTTTCTACACCAGTTGCATCAATATATGACAATGGCTCAAATGTGATTTTAACCACCCAAGCGGGAGAAAAAATTACTGCACAATCAGCAGTATTAGCAGTACCATTTAATACTCTTTCTGATTTGCAGATTTCCCCTCCGTTAGCAACACCTATTCAAACTATCGTTAATCAAAAACACCCAATGCTGACTACTAAATTAATGGTACGTGTGCGAGGTGAACTTGAATGTTTTGCTGCCTTTGCTCCAGTAAAACAAACACCAATCAATACCGTTCGAATGGAATATCATCACGAAGGTGACACTATTTTGGTTTGTTTTATTTCTGATGCAGCATCAATTGATGCCAATGATAAAGATGCGGTACAAAAAGCTTTAAGACTTTTTGTGCCAGATATAGAGGTACTTGATGTTTCTCATCATGATTGGGTAAATGATCCTTACGCTCAAGGCACTTGGATGCACCACCGGCCAGGTAACTTAACAGGAGCTGCCACTTTATTAAGAGAGCCTCATGGTCGTATCTATTTTGCTGGTGGAGATATTGCAGCTATGGCAATAGGTGGAATCGAAGGTGCTGTCGAAAGTGGTACTTCGACTGCTCGAAAAATCATAAATCAAATTTCTACTCAGCAAAAACAAGGAGCAGCATAATATGAAAAAAATAACTGAGCCAAACAATGTTGATGTGCTAATTATCGGTGCTGGTATAGCTGGTATCAGTGCAGCTTATCATTTAAAAAAATCCAGACCAGATACCACATTTACTATTCTTGAGGCCAGAGATACATTTGGTGGAACATGGAGCCAATTTAAATATCCAGGTATCCGCTCTGACTCAGATATGCCTTCTTTTGGTTTTGGTTTTAAACCTTGGACACATAAAAAAGCGATTGCTGGAGCAGATGTAATTTGCAATTATTTAGAAGAAACCATTAAAGAAAACAGTATAGATAAACACATTAATTTTGGTTATCACGTAAGCAAGGCTGAATTTTCAACAGAGGAAGGCAAATGGACCATTACAGCAGAAAATCTTGCTGCAAAATCTCCAGTAATCTTTAAATCTCGGTTTTTACTTTTAAATACAGGGTATTATGATTACCAGAAAGGTTTTACTCCTGAGTTTGATAATATCGAATCTTTTAAAGGTAAAATTATCCATCCTCAACACTGGCCAGAAAATTTTGATTACACAGGAAAACGTGTAGTTGTTATTGGTAGTGGAGCTACAGCTGTTACCCTACTCCCATCAATGGCAGATAAAGCAGAGCATGTCACTATGCTCCAGCGATCACCAACTTATATGGTTTCTTTCCCTGCTGTTGATCCAATTGCAGGTTTATTGAATAAGGTTTTAGGCTATGAAAGAGCCTATCCGATTATTCGCAAAAAAAATATTTCACTAAATCGAACATTGTATAAAGCTTGCCGCAATTATCCGCAAGTTATGAAAAAGCTATTAATAGCGGATGTTCGCCGTCGACTTCCTAAAGGTTATGACGTGGAAACTCATTTCACTCCACGCTACAACCCATGGGATGAACGTCTATGTCTAGTACCTGATGGAGATCTATTTAAATCTATTTCTTCAGGTAAAGCATCCGTTGTTACGGACCGTATTAAGAAATTCACAGAAGATGGGATTTTATTGGAATCTGGTAAAACACTAGAAGCCGATATTATTGTGACAGCAACCGGTCTAAATATGTTAGCTTTTAGTCGAATTCAACTAACAGTTGATGGCAAAAAAATCCAATATCCAGATACAACAATTTTTAAATCTATGATGCTTTCTGATGTACCAAATTTAGCATTTGCATTTGGATATACCAATATTGCCTGGACATTAAAAGTTGATCTAGTTTGGGAACATTTCTGTCGTATTCTCGACTATATGGATAAAAATGGATACGGGATTTTTAAACCATTTATCCATAACTCTAATATGAAACGTGTTCCATTTATAGATTTAAGCCCAGGGTATGTACAACGAGGTTTAGCACAATTCCCAATGGCAGGAACCGAAGGACCATGGGTACTACAACATGCATACGAACATGATCTTGAGCGACTTCGTAATGGCTCTGTAATCGATAGAGAACTACAGTTTATAGCCTTTCCTACTAAGACGAAACTCAGTGTAGTTAAAGATTCTCCTTCAAACCATGCAAGAGCAAAAGCTCAGGCCTAAAATTAATACATAGTCTCCATTCGAGTCTTTTGGATTATTGAATGGAGACTATCCTTAAATTGAGTTAAAGATATTATGGAAAATATAAAATTTACCAGCAAAGGAGTTACATGTTGTGCGTGGCATATACCTGCAACATCTGATGTATTAAACAATGGTAATGGACGCCCTTGCATCGTTATGGCTCATGGTTTTGGTGGAACAAGAGATACAGGCTTGTTAGAGTTTGCAAAACCATTTAGCGAAGCTGGTATTGATGCTTTTGTGTTTGACTACCGGGGTTTTGGTGACTCTGGAGGATTCCCAAGACAAAATGTTTCTTATAGAAACCAGCGAGAAGATTACCATTCAGCTATAGCAGCCGCGCGTAAACTCCCCCAAATTGATAAAAATCGTATAGCGATCTGGGGTACCTCCTATTCAGGAGGACATGTAATCGTTATAGCAGCGCAAGATACCAAAATTGCTGCTGTGGTATCAATGACACCAGCGACAGATGGATTAGCGGCATTAGTACAAATACGTCGCTATGGTGGCATAAGTCAGCTAGCGACAGCAGTTGGTCATGGTTTACGCG
This sequence comes from Acinetobacter courvalinii, assembly GCF_014635545.1. Classification (GTDB taxonomy): domain Bacteria; phylum Pseudomonadota; class Gammaproteobacteria; order Pseudomonadales; family Moraxellaceae; genus Acinetobacter; species Acinetobacter courvalinii. Next base: position 410,825 of record NZ_BMDA01000001.1, on the reverse strand, counting down.
ATCTGGTACGTGTAATCACACGTCGAGAACCTCATCTTATCCCTATCGTTGGACAACCTGGCTCTGCTGCGATGATTAGTACCCCTGGTGCTGAAGATGGATATAAAGCGATGGCTGGTCCCACCTGGCGTAATGAAGTATGCGCGAGAACCGCATTAGAAGTAGCACAAAATCGACCTATTACCTTTGCAAGTAATATAATTTGTCCGTTATTAGTTCAAGTGGGTTCTAAGGATCAAGTGGCACCTCCGGATGCAGCAAGAAAAACTGCTAGCCTAGCCAATGGACAAACAGAATTACTTGAATACCCGATTGATCATTTCGATGTTTATGGTGGACCTTGGCAAGAAAAATTGCTGATGGATCAAATTACCTTCTTAAAAAAAGTATTTATTCCAAAAGCTTCCAAATAACTTCAAGTTAAAATATTTAGTGCAATCCAACACAGGAACTAATTGGATTGCATATTCAATATATTAAATGGGTTACTGTATTTTAATTCTAATAGAAAGTACATTACTTCAATTTCGACTCTCACACTTAATTCAACCAGTATGAGTTAAAATAATGGCACTAATAATACAAGAATATAAAGACCTTTATCTTTTAGTACCAAAGTAGAATCACGATCCTCTACGAATAAAGTTATTTTTAGAATTTCTGGATTTGTATATCCAACTGCATTACCGATTAACACTATTCCAGGCACTTTTAATCAATTTTTCTACTTAATATTTTCGTATAAATATCTACATATTTACCGCATTTAAACCCACATCAAACACTGCCACCCAAGTAACAAAGATAAATTCATAATTATTACAAAGAGAACAACCTCCAAAATTACTAACTTTTACCCAACTATAGCAACCATCACAAATAGCGGTTAAAAAATTAGGTTAACCACTGTTGCAATAAATACTAGACACATAAATTTATTAATTAATAAAAAAGTCTCATAAACCATCGAATTCATAAATTAAAATTGGTTTAATAAATATTTATAAGGACAACAATCCAAGCACCTAACTATTGTATTAATTACTTTTAAGAGTAGATATTTTAAACAATATTTACTCTTAAAGAATATGTAAAAATTAGAAGTGGTATCCTATTTTAAATGAGTAAGCAATAGTTGAATTATTTCTAAAATCTGCCTGTTCAGCATTTTGTTTAATTCCATCAATAGGAAGATAAAATGTTCCATCCTCTGCCACAGCATCACCTAACCAATAATATTTCACTCCTGTAGAAATAAAATAATTTAATGTAGGATTAAATTGTAGCCCTAAGCCAAATCCCCAAGCTCCCTTTGTGGGATTTAATGAAGAAGTAGGATTTCCAGTTCCTGAATCCCAACTAACTTCTGTACCTACGCTAGTTTTTTCAGTCAGTTGATGTCCTAGGCCAATAGCAGCATACAGCTGATTTTTTTGATGGCTATCTAGATCAAAACCTTCTTTATACGCCCCATTTGATAGTCCAGCAGTAATAGTCTCTGAAATAGCACCAAATTGTCTTGGGCGAATATTAAAATCTCTCCAATTTACCCAACGTAAATTTACAAAAGCCAAAGTAGTTTGGTTAATTCCAGTTTGAAAATCAATATTAATAGATTGTGGAGTTACAATATTTGTTTTCTCAAATGAAACCTCATTGAGAGGTTGACTATGTAAAGCTTCATTTACAATCATTTCATGTTTGATTTTTGACCTATAGGTTGCAGCCAGTTTAAGTTCAATCTCTGGAATTTTATATCTAACACCAGCAAGCCATCCTATAGCTGAGTCTTCTTTAAAATCTGCATTATACCCATTAAAAAAGGTTGTATAAGCATTGCCTCTTAATGAAACATCACCTTTAATCGATTGATAGGTGGGCCCGAAATAAAATTGAAAATTTTTATACGGTTCGATTCCAAAGATCATACTAATATTTTGTGATTCAACGTCAACAGAAGTACCTTGTGTTAAGGGAGAATTAATAGAGTATGTATTATTTTGTTTTATGGGATATAAAACATTAGCTCCAAAAGGTTGATCATAGATCAAACCAAATGATAAGAGTTCATTTAGTTGGATTTTTAATGCAGCATTATAATAACTAAATGATTTTGCCATATCACCAGTATTAAAGTCACTTGAACCTCCCAAAAGTTGTGGATTGTTTCGTATTTTACCCGAAACTTTAGGTTTTACTGCAATAACACTTGCTTCAGTATAATTCCCCTTCTCCAGAAAAGGTAAAATTGATTGACCTGATACATCTAGAGCAGACGCATAACCACTAGTTGTAAACACGCTACTTATTATGTAAAAGAGAAAACTATTAAATTTCATTTTAAATATTCCTGGTATTCTATAGTTAATAAAGACTATATATGCCAAGCAATTTTTACTTTGGTTTAAAGCATTCCTTGCTTTAGCACTATCCTATTTATACTTTTTTTAAATATTTATTTACTGATTAACTCTCCAGCAGCCCTAATTCCTGATTGTAATGCACCATCTAGATAACCCATCCATTCAGTTGCTGTTTCCGTTCCCGCCCAATGAATTAAGCCAAATGGCTCACGAATACAATCACCATATGTAGTTAAAGTACCTGGCGGCATATGCGCTACATACCCACCTTCAGACCACTCTTCTTTCAACCAATCTTGTTCTACATATTCAATAGGTTGGGCTGCTTGTTTACCAAAGTAATAAACAAAGTTATCTATCACTTTTTGTTTACGTGTGTTTTCATCCATTGCACTTAAAGTAACAGCATGATCGGCTTCAATTAATCCAACAAGAATACCTTTACTTTCGTCCTGAGGTGATTGATCAAATACAACGCTGACAGGCACATCTAAACCTACAGCTGCACCACTAAAATTCTGGTGGCGCCAAAAAGGTTTGCTATAAGCAAGGTGAACCTTTATAACCGCCCCCATCAGCATACTTTGGAGCATTTTTAGTCGCTTAGTTGGTAATGGAGGTACATATTCAATTTTTGTAGCTAACACTGGCGGTATTGCAACAATGACATTTCTAGTCTGATATACATTATCTCGTGTATAAACTTTGACTTGACCTTGAATTTGCTCAAGCTTGAATACTGGAGAGTTCAGAATTAAGTTATCCTTAAGAGTATCTGCCATTTTTTTTGGAATCTGCCACGCACTGCCAAGAAATTTATCTTGTTGTGCTCCCCCCTTTGTACCTAGGAGAACCTCTATTCCATGGCCTTGACGAAGATATTCAAGAAAAAATAAATATGATAACTGAGATGAATTACAACAAAAAATTGCACTAGAAATGATACGTATGAAGTCTTTTGCACCTTCAGAATTTACGTTTTTATTTATCCAGCTCTCTAAAGTTTCACTGTCCCATTCTTTAGCTTTTGGTGCTAACCACGGTTGACCTAAGGGCAAAGTATTCATTTCCTTACCCCAACGGCGCTGAATTAATCCTAATTCCAACAAAGAAATTAAAGATAATTTTGGAAGATCAGATTTATAGTATTTTATTTTCCCATTTCTACTCAATATATGAGTACCTTTATTATATTGTTCACAAGTCGAAACGCCCATTTGTTTTGCTTCTGCTAATAACAGCTTCTGCTGAGGCCCAACCCATTGCCCACCAAGATCTATCGTATTACCACATATCTCTCCTGCTTTAGACCTCCCTCCAACTCTATCTCTCGCTTCCAATAATAAAATTTTTTTCCCAGCCTTTTTGAGTTCTGTGGCTGCTTTTAAACCTGCTAGGCCAGCACCGATAATGATTACATCCAAGACCTGATTTGACATTTCCTTTGCTCCCATCTTTAAACGGACATTCGACTTATTTAAAGAACGCGTTCTTTAAATTAATATTGATTTTATAGAACGCGTTCTTTAAAATCAATATTAATCCAATTATTTTTCATAAAAACCTTATGATCAATAACTTGGATTACGTAATCAGAATAAGTTCCAATAAAACCCAAGAGCTAATGGAATTCCAAAACGGACAAAGATCTTAATATCTAGGAGATAAAGATGAGCTTTTTAACTTCAAATCAATTTCTTGATTCATCGAGTAAATATATGCATTCGGTTTTTAATCAACAACGTACTGCTTTCGACGCAAATCCTTATCCAGATTTTGAACACCGTCGTACCAAAATATTTCAAATAAAAAAACAAATTATTCGTTATCAAGATGTGATTGCGACAGCAATTAATACAGATTTCAGTTCCAGATCTGTTGATGAATCCAAACTGCTGGATTTACTTGGCTCAGTTCTAGAAGCAGAACATGCAATTCGTCATTTAAGACGCTGGATGCGACCGAGCAAACGTAGCACCGAGTTATTATTTTTATCTAACCGTCTTCGCGTGCAATACCAGCCTAAAGGTGTGGTCGGGGTTATTGTGCCTTGGAACTTCCCTGTTTACCTTGCCTTAGGTCCTTTGATTGCAGCCATTGCTGCGGGCAATCGCGTGATGATCAAGCTGCCTGAAGTCACCCCAGCAACCAATGCAATGGTTAAACGTATGCTGGCTGAGATTTTTACTGAAGATGAAGTTGCTGTTTTTGGTGAAGAAATTGTCGATCCTGCACAATTTACGTCTTTGCCTTTCAACCATATCGTGTTTACAGGCTCACCTGCGATTGGGCGAGTAGTGATGCGTGCTGCGGCAGATAATTTGACCCCTGTAACCCTTGAATTGGGTGGTAAATCACCTGCCCTGATTAGTCGGCACTATCCTTTAGCCGATGCTGCAAAACGGGTTTTACATGGTAAAGCCACCAACTGTGGTCAAGCTTGTGTAGCACCAGATTATGCTTTAGTGCCAAAAGAACAAGTTGATACATTCGTCACTGAATGCCAAACCAGTTTCACCAGCATGTATGGAACGAACATCAGTAACAATTCCAACTACACATCGATTGTGAATGATCGCCATCTCAAGCGTTTATTAGAAATACTAGATGATGCCAAAGCCAAAGGTGCTCAAATTATTGCTTGCGGCGAATATGATAGTGATAAAGATGCGCGCCGTATGCCTGTACATCTGGTACTGAATTGCACACCAGATATGCGTATTTTAAAAGAAGAATTATTCGGGCCTGTACTGCCTGTTGTCCCTTACGATAATTTAGATGAAGCCATTCGATATATTCGAGAAGGTGAACGACCACTGGCTTTATATTGTTTTAGCCATGATGCGAGCGAGCAAGAGTACATCTTAAAACAGACTCATTCTGGTGGTGTCACCATCAATGACTGGGGCTGGCATGTTGTCAATCATGATGCACCTTTCGGTGGTATTGGCAACTCAGGCATGGGAACCTATCACGGCGAAGAAGGCTTTAGAGAACTTTCACATGCAAAAACAATCTTTGCCCGTCACCGCTTCTTCCCAACCCAACTGTTCTATCCACCCTATGGTACCTGGATACAAAAGTTGACTTTAAGTTTCTTTTTAAAAAAAGGCGACTCTTCAGTTAAATAGATAAAATGAGCTTTCTACTTAAACGAAAGGACTGATGTATGTATCAGTCATTTCGTTTTTTTAATTTAAATACTAAATAACTACAATCTTATAAGTAATATGAGTATTTAAATTTAATGATATTACGAAGTTCCAATTACTTACGCATTGATATTTATTCAGCAATTGAATTAGATGGATTAGCAGAATCATAGACTAACTCACCATCTATAAATGTCTTAATAACCTTTGTTTTATGTATCTCAGTAACAGGAACTTTAAAAGGATTTGATTCCGTTACAATAATATCCGCACGCTTACCGGGCTCAATCGAACCGATTTGATCACTGTTTCCCATTGCCGCAGCAGCATTAGCTGTAAAGATACGTAACGCTTGTTCTAAAGTTATCTGTTGTGCTGGAGCAAGCTTTTTATAACTTCCACCGGGTTCTTGTCGGGTAACCATTGTTTCTATGGCAGGCCAAGGATTTACCGACGGAATAACTGGCCAATCTGAACCAGCAATGACATTTGCTCCAGTTTCAACTGCTTCTCGAATAGGGATTGCTCGTTCCATTCTTTTTTCACCTACATTGTGGCGAACATCAATATCAACAATTGGATTCGGGTACCAAGCATATGGAGAAAACTCCCATGTCATATGCAAATCACGTACTCGAGGTATATCTTTAAAAGTAACAAAGGAGCCATGTCCGAGTTGATGTGAAGCTCCCATCCACCCATTTTTTTTACGTGCTTTTTCTACCGCATCGATACTTGCCTTTACTGCTGCATCGCCAATAGCATGAAATTTTATTGTAAGTCCCATTCGATCATATTTAGCAACTCCTGAGTCCATCACCTCTAGAGGCATCATAAAAATACCCTTATTATGTTTATGACCTTCATAAGGCTGTAACATAGCAGCAGTCATGCCTTCAGTTGGTACACCATCCACAAAAATTTTAACGCAATCAGTTTTTAGGCGTTCCGTTACATATTTATTACGCTTAAGAATTAATTGCTCTCCCTCTAAAGGAGACCAGACGATACAAGCACGAACACGTTGTTTAATTAGGCCTTCCTTTGATAACGCCGATAAAGTGCGTATTTCTGGCATTCTAACCTCAGCATCCGTAAAAGAGGTTATGCCATATGAAAGCATTTGTTGGGTTGATAATTCTAAACCTTTACGTAACAGTTCATCCGAAGTTACTGGTCTACGTTGATCAATATATAGAGCCGCATTTTCACGGAATATTCCATTAGGATATCCTTTTTTATCTCTTTCAATAACACCGCCAACTGGATCTTTTGTATATTTATTAATGCCCACAGCCTCAATAGCTTTAGAATTAGCCCACTGAGTATGATGCGCCTCATCTGCAAGCAAAACTGGGTTATTTGGTGATACTTTATCAAGGAATTCTCGAGTTTGCTGACCTGGTTTGAATGCACTAGATGACCAATTTCCTCCAATAATCCATTCACCAGGTTTTGCTTTTTGCACGCATTTTGAGACTTGACTAAGAATTTCTGTAGGCGTAGCTCTATAAGGCAAACTACAAGTAAATTGCTCAACCCCTGCGGATGTAGGATGAACATGCATATCATGTAGGCCAGGAAATACTGAAGCACCTTTAAGATCTAATATTTTTGAGTTATTGCCACGATACGAAGCAATCTCCTTATTATTACCAATAGCTAAGATTATTCCCTCTCGAACAGCAAGAGACTCAACCCAGCCATTTGGGGTATAAATTTCCCCATTTGTGAAGATTATATCCGCAGGTTCATCTGCGGCATATACTCCTATTGAAAACAGTGCAAGTGAACTACTTATTAAGAACTTTTTCATTTTTCCTTCCTTGAGTTTATATACATGAAGAACATATTTATTTCTTAAACACTATAGATATTTAATAGAACGCGTTCAAAAAATAAAGTTTGATTTTATTGATCTTGTTAATTAAAATCAATACCTATGGAAAATAAACGAACAACTACGTCTCGTCGTGGACGCCCTCCTCGTAGTCAGGAGCAAATCATATCTAGTCGGAATTTAATTATTCAGGCAGCCCGGGATCTATTTGCAGCACATGGTTACGAAGGTGTATCCATGCGTAAAATTGCAGCCAAAGCAGGTTGTTTGCCTGCCACCCTCTATACTTTGTTTCCTAACAAAAGATATTTACTGCATCATATTTGGGAAGGTATCTTTACTGATCTAATTATGAAGTTAGAGGAGAGCTTTAAAAGCAGCCCTGAATCTGAAAGATTAAAAAATCTTTGCATTACTCAAGTTGATTTTTGGTTAAATCGGCCAGATGACTGTAGAGCTATATTCTTAATAGAAGACCACCCGCAATCAACTGAAGAACATTACTTTGTAGATAACTCACAAGCAATTCCACAACTTGAAATATATACTAAAGCAATCCAAGAAGCTCAAAAACGTGGTGAAATAAGAAATGATGACCCTGACGAAATAAAAAATGTTTTACTCTGTAGTATTTTAGGTATTTCTTTGAGTTTAATTGGAGTTCCAGAATATCCATGGGGAGAGCCTACAACCTTAAAAGAAATGACTATAAATGCGCTTATTAAAGGATTGGAATAAAATTTTAATTTTTAGAAAAAATAAATTACACCAAATAAAAAGGCATCAAAGGATGCCTTTTTATTTGGTGTAATGCATGCACTGACTGCTGCAACCCTTTCTGAATATTCTGAACATGGCTCAGATGATTCTTGTTTGGATTCATCCGAGTAAAACTCCTCAAAATTGGCATTACCATAGCCTTGTCGTGCCACATAGTCCAACGCCTTCTGATAAAACCCTGCCGCTTTGCTCTGCTCATCAATCTGTTTGGCAGAAGTAATTGCCTCCTGCAAATTGATACCATCCCGTATTGTCAGGTCCACATAGTAGATCGGTGTTCGATAACTTTGTGTGGTGCTTTTTCCTCTCAGAGTGAGTTGCAATGGCAGACATAAAAGTAGGACACCTGAAGCTGCATGGTATAGCGTAGTCGTGCTGCTAAAGTCCGGATACTATTAAAGCCTGTAGTTCTAAATAAAAATGTCCCTAGCTCGTCTGACTCATCTAAGTTCACATAAAGTCTACCGTAAGGCTTACACAGCCCACCATGAGCTAATGAGCATAAATCAGGTGATGAACATGGTGATTGTTCAAATTAATGATGGAGCTTCAAAAATAGATTAATTCACGATATACCTATACTGAGTAATATGTTAATTTTAAAAAGATTAAAAAACAGATATACATCGTGAAAAAAAATTCAGTATTTTTATACTATTTAGACGTTACTGCACCTTTTTATTATTTTTATCTTGTACCAGTTGCAATTGCACTAGTCATTGTTAGTTTTGATTTTTCTTTTTATGGCATATTCCCAAATACAATTACATCCACTCTGTCGAGTCAACATAAGTTTCTAAATGACTTTTTTGCACTATGTAATTTTTTAGTGATTGGGCTTATCTTTGTGAACTACTTAAGATACCCACTACGTGCCCCATACGTGAGGCAAATACGTGAACATTATGCAAGGTTAAATAAAAACCAACAATCTATTAATGGTTGGCTTGGCATTGTATTTTTCTGCTTTATATTATGCATTATCAATCTAGTTTGGTTTTTAATTGATGATGAAGCACTTCCATCATACAAAGAATGGCGTAGAGGAGATACACTCACTTACTTACGTAATTTTGCTCATCCCTATATTTCTACTTTTGCCATCAGTTTTCAATATGTCGTCACTGTGTTCTTAGTGTTAATGTTTACTAACATACTGAATAATCGTAAATATAGATCAAACTAAAAGACCATAATTTTCTATTTATTAACTAATATGGTTAGGATGTGTACTAACCAAGTCATCATAGCTCTTCACTTTTATTTTATCTATAGGTTGATACCTTGCTTTTAACAAGCTCCTAAATATCAACAAAAAATATGGGTCTGTTGATGCTGCTCTGGTTTGGTTTCATCGGTGTGAAACTCCTCAACCATGTCCAAGCCCTCTTCCCTACCCGCCTCAAAGCTAGCGTTGCCATAACTTCGCCGTGCGGTATGACCTATCTCAATTTGTGTTTAAATTTCAACCTAACAAGTTCTTCACGTCCAACAAATTTCTGAGGTTCTAAATCCCAGTATTGGTCTAAAATTCTCACTATTTCTCGACGCGCACCACAACTAAACTGTTTAAGTTCCAATTGTTTCATTAGGTGGTCACTTCTATACTCTGGCTGTAAACAAAATCCAATACTGCTAAGCTTTAATTTTTGATCATAGTTTAACTTCTTTTTTGAGATTGGCCTCAAAACATTAATACTAGAAGCAAATGAAGAATATAATCTTGCATGTTGTAATAGTTCTTTGTCTACAATATGCCGAAGATTAAATCCAAAACTTTCAACATAAATCTGATGTGTTGTTATAACTAATTTTGCGTTTAGGAATAGAAGCCCAACAAGAAATATAAAAATTACAAAAATATATCCATAAAAATTTTGAGTTAACAAAAATTCTAGCAAGCTTCCTAAACTCTTTACTTTACTAATCTCTTGTTCTGAGTTCATTGACAAAGTAAATATGAGAGCTACACTAAAAATTAGTAAAACAAAGAAAAAAGGCTGATAACGCTCGCGAAGCAATTCACTCTCAATATTCATAATACTTAAACTTAATAAAAATAATTAATCTTATACCAAAAAAATAAGAATGCTCATCACCTCTCCCCGCATAATTAATTCAAAGTCTGTACCAACTGCTTAAGCCTTTATGTATATCCTGAACATGGTCTAGATCATGAGTTTACTGATGTTGTTTTAATCTAGATTCATCTGAGTAAAACTCCTCCACAATATCTAGCCCTTCCTCTGCTTCTATCTCAAAACTGCCATTACCAGCCATACCACATGCTCTAAAACCTCATCCCACATACCACTTTGTACGTTTCATAGATTTGTTTAGTAAATGAAGATGAAGTCCGATTCCCAATAGTTGTATGTGGATAAACATAGATTTGGCTTATCTACAAAAAGATTAGGTCTGTGAAAAGCCTTTCCAATAAAAAGCTTCTTAAAAAGTGGCTAATTTACAGAATCAATTTTGGTGGGATAGCGTCAGTTGAATCAAATCAATAACACCCTGTTTTATTTTAGTTTTATTTCAATACAAATTTAATTCACCCAAATTTTTCCAATTGTCCTTCTATAGATTTAAAAAGGTGAGATAAATTTAGCTCAAATTTAATCTGACAGCACATTAAAAAATGGGTAACTGTCAGATCAGATTTGAGTTATTACATGCTAACAAGTTCGATAAAGCACTAACAATTTCCTTTTTTCGCTTGCCCTGGTGGACAAAAACGCCCATTTCCGTGACCATCATAGTAACGACCATCATTCAGTCGACCTTCTGGATCAACGACGATGCTCCCTTCACGTGTATGTACAGCACAAGCAGTAAGACTTAAGCTGCCAAACAATGCCATAACTAATAAAAAATATTTCATAACCCACTCCTGTCTAATAAAAATATAGATTTATTTTGCATTTATTTTTACCTAAATTTTGTTGCTCATTACCATTTTAAAATCTTCGTATCTCTTTACAGGTTACGCTGATTAACACGTTTTGTTAACTCCTCAGCAGACTCTTTTCGCTCAGAATAGCGATCAGTGAGGTATTTGCTCTGTCCACGCGTTAGTAATGTGAATTTATACAATTCTTCCATCACATCAACGATACGGTCGTAATACGACGAAGGTTTCATTCGTCCATCTTCTTCAAACTCTAAAAAAGCTTTAGGAATGGAAGATTGATTTGGAATGGTGATCATCCGCATCCAACGCCCTAAAATACGCATTTGATTCACGCTATTGAAAGATTGCGAACCACCACTAACCTGCATCAATGCCAACGTTTTTCCTTGGGTTGCTCGAATCGCACCGCCAGCCAATGGAATCCAATCAATTTGAGATTTAAAAATAGAGCTCATCGAGCCATGACGTTCAGGCGAACACCACACCATGCCCTCTGACCATGCCAAAAGCTCATGTAGCTCTTTGGCTTTTGGGTGCTCCATGTCCGCATCTTCTGGTAAGGGCAAGCCTTTAGGATGAAAAATTTTAACCTCAGCACCAAACTGTTCCAAAATACGCCCTGCTTCCATCACTGCCAATCGGCTGTATGAACGCTCACGATTAGAACCATACAGCAGCAAAATACGAGGTGGATGATCCAACTCCTTTGCCTGTGCTTTCTCTAAAGTGGGTTGATCAAGAAGATTCATATCTACATTTGGGAGAGACATAAAAATTAAACCTCTTCCTTAAAAAACTTTTTTCTAAGCCACAAAGACACACTAACTAAAGCAATCAACACAGGTACTTCAACCAATGGTCCGATTACCGTAGTAAAAGCGACTGGTGAAGCTAAACCAAAAGTTGCAATTGCGACTGCCAAAGCCAGTTCAAAATTATTCCCCGCAGCAGTAAACGAAATTGCTGTGGTTTTAGGATAGTCATTCCCCATCCATCTGCTCATAAAGAAGCTAATGAAGAACATCACGATAAAGTAAATCGTCAATGGAATGGCTATACGCAAGACATCCATCGGTAAGCTCACCACATCGTTACCTTTTAGGCTAAACATCGCCACAATCGTGAATAATAAAGCCAACAAACTCAGTGGACTGATCTTAGGTAAGAAGACATTTTGATACCAGCCCAGACCTTTAGCTTTCACTAGAGTGAATCGCGTCATAAAGCCAAGGAAGAATGGAATCCCTAAGTACACCAATACCGCATGGGTAATGGTCCAGAAATCGACATTGATCACTTGCCCTGCAACACCAAAATACGGTGGTAAAAAGGTCAGGAATAGCCAAGCATAAGTACTGAAAAATAAAATCTGGAAAATACTATTAAAAGCGACCAATGCAGCTACATATTGGTTATCACCACAGGCTAAACCATTCCACACCAAGACCATTGCAATACAGCGAGCCAACCCAATCAGGATTAAGCCTGTCATATATTCTGGATAGCTATGCAAAAAAATAATGGCTAATGCAAACATTAATACTGGCGCTATCACCCAGTTCTGTACCAAAGACAAAGTTAAGGTTTTTTTGTCTTTAAATACTTGTGGTAGGGCTGCATAATCCACTTTGGCTAACGGTGGATACATCATCAAAATCAAACCAATCGCAATTGGAATATTGACTGAATCCACACTCATTTTATCCAAAGCAACGGAGGCTTGCGGAAAGAACACACCTATCGAAATCCCCAATGCCATGGCAATAAAAATCCATAGCGTGAGGTTGCGATCTAGAAAGGATAATCTTGGTTGAGCCATGATATTCTCATTCAATATGCGAAATTTGATTGATTGCTGCAATCAAATCAGGGCGTGTCATATTTGCTGTATCCAGTGCAAATAGAGCATCCAAGCGACGATTGATATGGTCTACAGTGACTTGGAATGCCTGTAATTTTTCTTCTTTAGGCAAGTCTAGGTGTGATGGATCAGCCAAGCCCCAGTGTGCTTTAATCGCTCCACCTAAATAAAGTGGACACGCTTCTTGCGCTGCTGAATCACAAACAGTAATCACCACGTCAAGTTGATATTGTTCGCAGTCATCAATGGTTTTGCTCCACAAGCCAACTGTTGAAAGACCAAGATTTTGTAAGGTTTCAATCGTTAATGGATGCACCTGTCCTGATGGCTTACTACCCGCACTGTATGCTTTACATCCTTCAGGCGCACGGCTGTTAAAAAGAACTTCTGACAGGATGCTACGGCAACTATTTCCAGTACACAAAAAAAGAAATTTCATTCTCTGTTACTCACAATAACTTTTTATTTGAATCGTTTGGGAATCTTTATTCGCTATGGTTTGACTGCTTACCAAAAGATTCAGAATGTCATGGCACAAAGTTGGTAACTGCGGATTAATGCTGTAATACACCCATTGGCTTTGTCTTCTGTCTTGCAAGAGACCAGAAGAACGTAATAACGCTAGATGCCTAGAAATCTTTGGCTGACTTAGCTGTAACTTTTCAGTCAAATCACAAACACAGAGTTCTTTATTCTCAGCGACTAAAGTCACGATATTGAGTCGAGTTTCATCTGATAAGCATTTAAAAAAATTAACTTGGTCCATTCTTAATTCCTATTCACTTATTTGGATATACAGATAATCATATACAAAAGTTAAATTTTTTAATTCACTCTTTGACCTTTTTCATCAATCACTTTTTCACCATCCTCTTTCGTAAAGGCGCCCTGCTGAGGTAGTGGTGGAATATCTAAAACAACTTCTGAGGGACGGCTTAAGCGAGTACCTAATTCAGTAACAACAAATGGTCGATTAATTAATATTGGGTGATCAAGCATAAAATCGAGTAACTGCTCGCCATTCAAATCACTACGATCAAGGTCTAAATCCCGGTAGGGATCTACATTTTGGCGAAGAGCCTCTCTTACTGTTAATTTTGCGTCCTGAATCAATTTAACTAATTCGTCATGACTAGGTGGTGTAATAAGATATTCAATTATGATTGGCTCAATCCCTGTATTGCGAATTAGAGCCAATGTATTTCTAGAAGTTCCACATGCTGGGTTGTGATAAATTCTCACATTTGATGATGTTGCCATAAGAGTAGACACTTTTGATCTTATTCTTGTATTTTATATATGAGTTTCCATATATCTGCAATACCATATATTGAAATTTAACTCTTCCCCTAGTCTATGCTTCACATATTTCTATTATTTTTTTTGAATTCTACACTGTCAAAATATGCGATGATGTCTTCTTGGGCTTGGCTAATATTATTATTTGGAAAAATTTCTTGCTCTTCAACTTGTCGTAAAGTTTGTTTTTCCTTGAATGTAAACGTAAAATCTTCAGGTATATTCTTGTATAAAGGAGGAAGTTTTTTAACTCCACCTTCTGTTATTTTCTCAATAAATCCAGCTAGCCAAAGTATAAACTCACCTTTATTTTTATAATTAGGAATTAAACTCAGATCAAAACCTGAATCTCCCTCCTGAGATTTTATAAGTCCTTTCTCCATATCAATAAAATTTACTAGAAGCTTAAGATCTGTATCTTTCAGAATCTTTCTCAACTCCCTAAAAATTAAATTAACTAACTCTTGAGAGTCATACGTAAATAACTGTTTTCCATCAAGAATACTGTATAAATTATCAGCTAAACGAAGATATTGTGGCATTTTTATTATCCTAAATTATTTAATTTATCTAAGTTAAAGTATGACTTTTCAAGTATTAATAAATGTAAAACTTTAGGTTATATATGTTTCTTCCATATTTTTAATGTAAATAGAAAAGAGTATAAATCACATTATTTTTATTTTTTGTGATGCACCAAGTAAAATTTAAGCTTCAGAATAATAAAATGTTTCAACTGCTTTTAAATATTTAAATTCTTATATATAAAACCAAGTATAAAGGTCTACTTTCTAAAAGTAAAATAATATTTCCAGCTACAGCTAAACACACCCTCAAAACTTTAACATTAAAATCAATAACTTATACTTGACTTAACACTTCTCCAACCATGACGAATAAATTACTACTCATCTCCACTATTTTTTACTTAAAAACCTTTATTTTATTAATTAGATAAGAAATCTTTCTGGAATAGGAATAGAAAAAAATGGATCTTTTTAAGATTTTTATTGGTGATACTACCTGGATCTTCCTTTTAGAAATCATCGTACGCTGTGTTGTTATGTTCTTTGTCATTATTAGTTTCTTAAGATTATCTGGTAAACGAGGTATTCGACAGCTTTCGATTTTCGAGCTTGCGATTATTTTATGTTTAGGTTCGGCAGCAGGCGATCCAATGTTTACTGAAGATCTTCCAATTATTCATGCGGTAACAGCATTTATTATTATTCTGACTCTCTACCGAATGACCACTTGGAGCATGGTAAAACAAAAAAAGATAGAGGATCTATTAGAAGGAAAAGCCCTTTGTGTAGTTAAGGAAGGCCTTCTTGTCTATAAAGATTTTCTTAAACAAAGCTATTCTCATGATGAGTTTTTTTCAGAAATGCGACAACAAAATGTTGAACATTTAGGCCAAGTTAGGACAGCTCTTCTCGAGACAGATGGTGCATTAAGCTTACTTTTTTATGAAGATAAAGCGGTAAAATGGGGCCTACCCTTATTTCCAGATAATTATTGTAAAGTCACAATCCTAAAAATGAATACATTTTATTCTTGCATGAAATGTGGCGAGACTAAGATATTGAATGCAATCGATCAGGAATGTACTCGGTGTAAAAATCATAGTTGGGCTGAATCCTTAAAGACGTGTCGGATCGGTTGATCAATCCATTTATTGATTTGAATACCTTGAAGCTTTTATATTTAACTCAAAGCTCTGTACTACTAAGTAATAGTAATTGGTTATAATGTAATTATTAAATAATTAAAAAAACCAATTTTCTTTCAACTTAAAGCCTGAACCGACTGTAATAATTCTTTTTGGATATCCTGAAAAATGAGTCCGATCCTGAATTTACTGATGCTGCTGTGGCTTCAATTCATCCACATAAAACTCTTGAACAATATCCAAGCTCTTTCCACTCCCTATTTCAAAACTGAGGTTGCTCTAACCTTGACTTATCACATGATCTAAAGCCTCCTGATAAAATCCTACCGCCTTGCTCTGCCCATCAATGTTTTGGTAAATGTACAGGATAAGAGGTTATCCAAAATGGAAGCATATCAATGAAGTTGAGTAAACTAAAGACAGACTAGATCTGTGAAAAACCTGTCGAATGAAAAACTTCTTAAAAAATGGCTAAAATACAATCAATTTCAAGAAGGTAGCATCAGTTGAAATAGATCAATAACATTCTGTTTTATTTATTTTTTATAAAAATAAAATTTACCCAATTTTTTCCCTTTGCCATTCTTAACATCCTAAGTATGGGTCAAGTCAAGAATATCTAGATTTCTTCTGATTTTCATTCATCTCACTATTGGTGGAAGCCTTATGCCTATCAAAATCTTAAATGCTCCATAAATCAGATGAATGAAATAGATATTATTTATGTTAATCTAGAAGGTTTACTCTAAGAAACGCTCTGCTATGAATTTCAGATATCAGCATATTGCAGGTAGGTTTCACTGGACATTTTTGCTACCCAAATATTGGTTTATATGGTTTGCAATTAGCTTTTTAATATTTTTATCATTGTTACCATGGTCATTACAATGGCGTTTTGCAAAAATATTATCAAAAATTGCATGGAAAACACTGACATCTAGACGCAAAACTACTCTTAAAAATCTACACCTTTGTTTCCCTCATAAACCCTCAGAAGAAATTGAATTAGATGCAAAACAAGTTTTTTTTAATGGGATTTTAGGTTATTTTGAGGCTGTCAATTCTTGGTATTCTCCTAAATGGTTTGCTAATCGAATTCATGTTCATGGGATAGAACATCTTAAAAATTATAAAGGAAAAGGCATTTTATTGCTTGGCAGTCATACTACACTTTTAGATGCTGGCGGTTTCGTAAGTAGCTGCTTCTTTAATTTAGATGTGGTATATAGACCGCAAAACAATCCTCTCCTAAACTTCTTGATTATTAGATCCCGCTCTAGAGTTTATCAAAATCAAATTCCTAAGAATGATATGAAGGAACTTATTAAAAAATTAAAGCAAGGTCATGCTATCTGGTATAGCCCAGATCAAGACTTTGGTTTAAAACAAGGTGTAATGGCTCCTTTCTTCAATGTTTCTGCAGCTACATTGACGGCCCATAGACGCTTAATGAAAATTACAGATGCTGTAGCTATCCCTCTATTTTTCTATAGGGCGGGTGATTTAGAAAATCCTCAATATCATGTGCTGTTAGAACCTGCATTAAATAATTTCCCAAGCAACGATGAAGTAATGGATGCTACCAGAGTTAACCAAATACTTGAAAACCAAATCAAAATGTATCCTACGCAATATATGTGGTTTCACCGAAGGTTTAAAACTCGTCCTAATGGAGAAAAAAGTCTATATTAAAATTTAAAATCTATATATTGCATTATTGCAAAAATTAAAAAAGCCCACATAAAGTGAGCTTTTTTATTTCTTATATTAGATAACTTTAATTAAAGTAGCTTGAGGACCTTTCTTTCCTTGACCAGGAATAAAGCTTACACGTTGCCCCTCATTCAATACCTTAAATCCATTACTTTGAATTTCACTGAAATGAGCGAATAAATCTTCTCCTGAATCAGCCTGGATGAAACCAAAACCTTTAGTTTCGTTGAACCATTTAACTGTACCAGTAGATATATCAGACATATTTTAAACCTTTAATGTTTTCTTTATTTAAGGATAAGCACATAATTTTCATTATGATTTTATCCAATCAATCTTTATTAAAAAGATGCTACAAATGTGTAAACTACTCAGGCCAATCGGTAAAGTTGATTAAAATCAGTATAGAAGCTTTTCCCGTCTAAATTAAAATCAATTTCTTGACCAGAATTCAGAAGTACTCTTTTTCCTACTTCTACCCATTTAGAACCTTGCAACGTATTTTGCTGACGTTTTAACGGGATAATCTGCACACTAATTTCATTGCCATTACTGGCTTTGGCTACATGCCATTTATTAATAATTTTTAACACTAAACCACTCATTTATGAGCCCATGTGAATATTTTGATTTACTACAATGCTAGACAGATGAGAGAAGGTTACTGCATTTCTAGAATTTAATAATTTTAGCTTTATTTAGGATTATATAAGCTAGTTGAATTGCTATTTTTTCTTTCCAGAATAACAACTTTAAATATATCACAGAGCAAAATTAATTTAGTCGATTGGTAGCGGGAGCTGGATTTGAACCAACGACCTTCGGGTTATGAGCCCGACGAGCTACCAGACTGCTCCATCCCGCACCGATGAGATAGCTTTATAGACCTTCTGACCTAATTAAGCAAGTTTAATCTTAATTAGCATTGCTATAAGATCAATATATATTCATATTTGCAAATTTAACCAATTAATTCCAGTAGATAGTAAAAAATCTATCCTATTAGTGTTTAATATCCCAATTTACTTTATTTTTCAGAATTCCAATTCAAAACAGCTCTTTTTATACCTTCTTGTACAAACAAAAGCTAATAAAATTAAACATTAGTTAATAAAGTTTATATCTAAATTTGTGCATATCATTTGGCATATTCAGTTTCACATACCATTCGTCACCCTTTGGATTTCCCATAACAATTGCATCAACCTCAAAAGCATCATGCGGAGATAAGCCTTTTATTTTTATAAAATTACAAAATTCTCTGGCGCTATTCGTGTTTAGATATCCAACTCTTAGAGTATCTATATATAC
This sequence comes from Acinetobacter courvalinii, assembly GCF_014635545.1. Lineage (GTDB taxonomy): Bacteria > Pseudomonadota > Gammaproteobacteria > Pseudomonadales > Moraxellaceae > Acinetobacter > Acinetobacter courvalinii. The sequence continues at coordinate 391,920 of NZ_BMDA01000001.1, read as the reverse complement.
CCCAATCTCCCCTGTGGCTTCTTGAGCAATAATTGCATTTTTTTTAACCTTAATAAACTCTTCACTTTCTATACCTACAACTGTTTTTAATTCATTTTGATAAAGGATAACTATTACTTCATGTACATATTCCTCCCCTGCTTCATTAAATATTTTCCCTAAAATATTTAATGTACTATCTGGGAGTTCCTGTACCCTCCCTATTTTCCTTATATTTTTTTCAAATAAAAAATATAATATCCACAACACTATTATCATAATAACAAAAAACCAAATCATAACAATTTACTCTTTTCTATATAGCCTATAAATACTCACCAAATTAAAAATTAAAAAATATAATTAGAGAGCTATTTTAGCTCTCTAATACTTAACTTATTATCTATGTATTAATAAGATTTAAATCAATAATGATTATTTAGATTGTTCACTATTTTCTTTAGGCTGATTAGTCACAGGCTGCTGTGAATCTGGTTGAACAGGAGGTTTCTGTTTAGAGTCAGATTGCTGTTGTTGACCAGATGATTGATTTTTTTGATTAGGTTGCTGTTTTGAATTATCTTGATTCTGAGACATTAGCGTCTCTCCTATATAATGATGTGTAGATAACTATCTATCACTCATTCACAATAAGCCTTAATTTCATATATAGATACCACTGACATATGTTTAGTTGTAATAAATTAATTCTTGTAAAAATCAAACAACTTAATCAGCTAATAAATATCAACTTTATAAAACCTATACTTTATAATATTTTTTATAATCACCCCAAAATTCCTTCTCATCGAACTCATTAGGGACTTCACTCTTATTTCCGCCAACTTTTCCCATAGAAAAATTTTTTAAATAATTACACTCAACTGGAACATAAACTTTAAAAGCTGGAGGAACTTCTTTTCCGCCTACTGTTATTTTTTCTATAAATCCTGCTAACCATAGAATAAATTCATATTTATTCATACAATTTGGTATAAGACTTATATCTAAATCTAAAAATTTAATTTCGGTTTTAAAGCCATCGGTGAAATTAAGATGATTCAACTTAAGCTTCAGATCAGTTCCAACAATTTCTTTTCTTATCTCTTTAATCAAGTAGTTCAAGCACTTACTTAAATTACAAGGATATTTTTTCTTATTCCGCAAAGTTATATATATTTTTCCTGCTATGCTTAGATAGATTTCCATTTTTTATCCTAATATCTTAGTTTTATAAAAATAACAAAAAAATATTATTAAGATTTAAAATCAATTCTTCTTTGTAAAAAACTGACACAAATTATAAAAAATATTTTGTTAAAAAAGCCTGCAAGAGGCTTTCTAATTTAAAGAGTAACTTTGAATAATGAAAAAATCTAACTTTTATCACCAATTAATTTTGCTTGAACAAGCAAAGGTACAGTCTGTAAATTTTCAACATTCCCATGCAATATATAGCCTTGATTATCCTCATGAAAAGTTAAATTAAGTTTTAGTGATCCAGAACCTCCAAAAAGAGAATGTACATTTATATTATGCTTATTGAGATTCAAGATTAGCCGATTCTCTTCAATCAATCCATTGTAAGAATAGGTTGTATCTCCACCACTAGCTATCTCATCATCAACAACAAGTATTCCATTTCCAAAATCTTTATCACTACTTTTGAATGTAAGCAAATAAATTCCGTCTTTCATAATTATCTCAATAATAGACAACTGAACATACAGTTACCCTTACATTAACTCTATCTCGAAGAAATGTATTCATTTTGATCAAATTAAATGTAATACTATATATTTAAACTCTACATTAAAACCAAAAAACACTATAAGCCTATAATATTAATAAACATTATAAATACTATTTTTCTCTCAACAAAATCTTGTTATATTAAATTTCATTCACTATATATAAATGGTGGTTCACATGTGTTCAAATTACGAACCAATTTTCAGAAATCGTGTGTATCTTCTCAATCTTTATGAACCTATTTTCGATTACAATTCAAATATTTATCCCACTTATAATGCCCCAATTTTGATTTCTGCTAATAATGATATTGAATGGCGCTCTGCCCGTTTCGGTCTAATACCTTTTTGGACTGAGGATTTAGAAAGGGTCCAAAATACATTTAATGCTCGATCTGAGACAATTGCTACCAACCCCTGGTTTAAGAATGCTTGGAAGAATAATCAATTCTGTCTAATACCTGTTGAAACTATCTATGAACCAAAATATATAGATGGCAAAGCTATATGGTATGGTATCTATCGACAAGACAGCATGCCTTTTACAATCGCTGGGCTATATGAACAATCAAGTATTAACGGTAGGCTAATCACCTCTATGACAATGCTTACAATAAACGCCGATTCACACCCTTTCATGCAGCAGTTTCATGCCCCTGAAGATGAAAAGAGATCAGTTGTTGTTATTCCACAGGGCAAGCGAAGCAACTGGCTAACATGCGACAATGAGGAAGCAACTCAATTTTTACATGAATTTTCTCCAGATGATTACACAGCGGCACCCAAATTTGATATGCATAAATTTCGACCAAATAGGTATTAAGCAATTGTAAGATATCGTTTATTCTTAATTAGCAATAACTTTTTAAATTTGAGCCCATTTCATCTATATGCCCACTCCTAAACAACTCCTATAGAGTTGCTTATTTTCTAGAGTGTTAATAAATTTTTTATTTCCCAAATATCTCTATTAAACATCAATAAGCTTATAAAAATAATGGACTTAGATTTATAAACCCTAAAAACCATATGGTTTTTAGGGTTTGCTTTAAAAATTTAGATTATTTGTCATGTAAATACTTTTCAATTCGTTCATATACATACTTTCTATCTAGACTTTCAGGTATCCAAAAAATATGTGTAATATGATCCTTCTCAAATTCATTACGAATATATTCAGTACACTCTGAAGTATCCATATGAAAAATTTTGAAAGTATCGGACTTGTATTCTTCTATTGGTAGAATTTGGCCATCCAAAACACCAGAAATAAAAATATTCACTTCGTGGCTCTCTAACAAAAAATCACTATAGCATGTATTCAAATGAACCTTTCAGATTCAGATTTTTGCTTACATTTATTATCTATAAGCGCTACTTTTATTATTTTTACGGAATCAATTTCTATTTTTAAATCCTTAATTCTCATAACAAATTAATTTCTACAAAAGGGTTTGGGTCACTCCCAAAGAGAGAATAAAAGTGAAGAGGAAGCATCGGGTTCAGCCCCCTATAGAAACGATCACACACTGTATTCATTTCAGGATCATTCGAGATCATGCGGATCTGGAACCATTCTAAGCTTTTACTTCAATGAAGCTAAAAAATAATAAAGTGGCCAAAGCTTCCAAAGGATTCAATTTATCAATAACCACATGATTATAATAAATATTTTTTAAAACCAATTTTTAATATAGGCTTTTAAAATATAAGTATATTATTGATAGCATAAGAATTTTTTACTTAAAATAAATAGTAAAATCTTTGACAGAGAGTTTTACGTATATTATTTAATTTTCATCCCTATACAAAATTACTTAATAGATACTCTATTCCCTATTCGGCTAGCTTTGTGCTAGATATATTCTTGTCAATTAAAAATATGATAGAGTGTTCATAACCTTCGCTGATAAAAAGAGCACCTAAGTGCTCTTTCATCTTATTGATTTTTGTATAGAGCAAAATTTATCGCCCTTTCATAAGCATCTTCTTTCAATTCAGTGTATACAAAGAAATACTGCTCTTGTTTAGTAGCAGGGTTTCTAAGCCTCATTGGTTCATAACTATGAGTGTCTAAATCATCAGGATCAACATCAAAGGCATCCATTTGCTGATCCCTCCATTCTCCACTTAAAACACCACCAACACACAGCCATTTAGTTGAGTTGTCAGACATATATCCCTCTTGTAATTAGTGGATACACTCTTATACCACAGAAAATCAAAAGCCCTGCTAACACATGTTATTAACAGGATTTTTCGTGAAGAAATACGCTCAGCTTGTTGACGGGCATTACTACCATCCGAATAAAAGTTTTACTAATTCTTGATAAAACTTATCCTTTGATTAATTATGATTGGTTAACTTCGAATATGAGTTTCAACTTTGAATGTTAACGAGATTTTCAACTCCTCATCTACGTACACAATTCTATTTTCTTTCATCCTTTTTTTAAGTCTCTCTAAGGCGGCATCAACTTTAGCCGTAATTAAAGTCTCTTCTTCCTGATCAAGATCTGGAATATATTTAATCACTTATCTAATCCCTTAAGACTTAGGCACATTGGCACATTGGCACATTGGCACTAATAAAGCATGTTTACAAAACATACAAGTTTATTAAGTTTTTTTAACAATATTTAAGAATTCACAAAAAAACCGCCGAAGCGGTTCTTTTCATTTTATATAGTAGCTACTACCATCTGAACTATTAAAAACCCAATCTAAAGTGGGATAAATAATTTCACCTTTAATCAAAATATATTCAATTTTTTCACTTTGGATACGTTTTCTTGAAAGTGTAATTTCAGTATTTTCCTCTAGATAGCATGCCTGTGCTCTTCTTTCGCTACCCTGATAGTCAACAACTGTAATGTCTTTTAGCATCAATATGCTCCAGTTTAATCAATCATAGTATGCCGAGAAGTACATTTATACAAACTATAATTTTCTAACTATCAATTTTTATTATTTTGCAGAATTTTTAAAGGAACTCCTGAATAAAAATATATATGTGTGCTTTATGTAACCCTACTTGAAATTTATAGAGTATGTTTTCAATCTTTAACTGATAAGACTCAAGTAGTTATATATAATTGATTTTATTTGTGAAATATTTCATCGAGATAAATACCATCTATCGCACATATCAACACATATAGATCTTAAAACTACCGTAGTGTAACGGCTTTTAAAGCGTACTATGGGCTCTCCACAGTGAAGTTAAGAAGATAAAAATGTCAGGTTTTAAAAGTTTCTCACAAAATACAACTAGCCATGCAAATACGATTAAAGCTCAATCGAATGAGCATACAGAAGTAAACTCCCCTACTGAATCTAAACCTTCACAAGTTCCTGGCACTGATAAAGATCAGCCAGAAAATAATGAACAGCCAGATCCTAACAACAAATAATTTCTTATTAACAGCGCTTTAGAGTTATTTAATTTGCTGCTACTATTAAGAATAAATTAGTGCACTAATTTATTTTACGTTTAACTACTATTATCAATTTGATTTGTTTAGTTATTTAGAAATTAAAACCATTCATTCCCTAAAATTGATATGACTAGTCTCTCAGATCTGAGGGGCTTTTTTAATTTTTTTAGCATTTTACCCTTCAACTAACATTTTTCTTTCGGGCACTCCCTCTACAAAAAGCTCACCTTCCGATGAGCTGTATCCTTTTATAAAAACTAAATTACGAAAGATATGAATATTTTTGGGCTAAGTAATTATTCGCCGTCCTTGTTGTTTCTGCATAAGGTAACTCAGCACAAACCCAAAAAATATATGTTTTTTCACCCACGATGTAACTTTGCCGATTGTAAGTAGATTTTTTGCAAGGATTTATTTCACTTGCTTTAAAGTATGTCCCTAAGCGGTTAATGACAACTTCACCGTCTAAATCACCACCTATACAGATGTGCATCATAACTTATCCTTGGAATTATGACTCACAGCTTAACACATAAATTAAAAGCCCACCTTTCGATGAGCTTTCTATGATTGAATAGTTGTGAACTCTATACAATCAAATACCAATATACACTTTCTGAATTTAAGACTCAATCTTTAATCAATTATAACTATATTATATTTAGTTAAAAAATAGAAAAATCTAGTTTTTATCTATACACTTTTATGAATTTAAACATAAGTCTTCCTAGAATCAAGACTCTAACTATTCTTAAAATGTTCATATTCATCACTCTTAAAATATGAATCTATTAATTGTGCAACTTCATCTTCATTTTTATTAAAGAAACTTTTATCATTTACATCAAAAGATGCCTTTCCATTTTCTCTAAATATTTCTTTCATATTTTTTTCAAAAGAAAATTCAGGTGGGATTTCGTCAAAAATAGGAGGTAACCTTTTTACACCTCCCTCTGTATTTTTCTCAATAAAACTTGCCAGCCAAAGAATAAATTCATCTTTGTTCTTATAGCTGGGAACTAGACTGACATCAATACTGATTCGTCCATCTGGAGGTTCCTTATAAAAGCCTTCTACAAAGTCTATATAATTGTAAAGTAGCTTAAGATCTGTATCTTTTAGCTCCTCTCGTAACTGCTTAATTATCATATTTAAACAGTCTGGAAGTGTAGTATTAAATTTTTTATTTTTTTCAAAATACCTATAAATATTTTCAGCAATACGTAAATACTGTGGCATTACGTTATCCTCCCCTATATCTTAATGAGTATAATTATTTAAATTAGATTACGAGAATTATGTAAATTTTATTGTTAATTTTGCAATCAATGTGTTCTTTTATATAACTAAATGCATGTCTAGGGGGATAAACCTCCCCTAATAATTAACGATCAACTTTCTTAAATTCTTTTGAAAGTTGAGACAAGGTCCTTATCTGCTTTCCATAACGGCGGCAAGAGCGACAAGCGAATAAATGCAATTGTAAATTACTCTGTTCAAGGAGTAGTAAAGGCCTATCCTGTTTTTCAGATAATAATTGAGTGGCTTGGCGGCATGTCAACATGAGCAATCCTCCTGCAATAACCATTTATTTTCCAAGCATTCCCGCAGTCGTGTTCGGCTGCGATACATCAGCACATTAAAATGTGAAACCGTCAGTTCAAGCTTCTCGCAAATTTCAGTGCTACTCAGCTCAATCATTTCACGCAGCATAAATACCTGCGCATATTTTGCAGGTAAATGATTGAGACAAGCATCAAAGACTATCCAGAAATCTTGTTGCTCCATCATCTCTTCCGGGCTTAGCCATGCTTGTGGCGCTTCATATTTATGCCAATGCCCTGAAGCATCAAATAACGCCTCTATACTGAGTTCACTTTCTTCATCCTTAAAGAGTTCACTCATACTAACCAAACGAGATTTCTGCCGAATCAAATCAATAATCTTATTTTTAAGAATCGCAAATACCCAAGTTTTAAAAGCCGCCCGTCCTGTAAATGAATCCAGATGCTGAAATGCACTGGTCAACGCCTCCTGAACCACATCTTCCGCCTGCGGCAATGAAGCAAGCTGCAAGACAGCAAATTTAATCATTTGCTGTCTTAAATCTTGTAAAAAAGCAGGATTGTGCAATTGATGGAATAGATCATCATGATCTGGTGCTGAAGCTGAATTCATCCCTATATCTCATCATTATTATGCGGAACGTGAATTAATCTTAACCGAGTTAAGAATGCTTTTAACCCATAGATTTGTAGTTGCACCTCCTCTTCATCAAAATCAGAAAGTACTGATTTAATCAATTGTTGTAGCGCTTGTTCAATCTCCCTATTCTGTTGGATCAATTCGATCATCGCAGCGTATAAAGGTGACACGACCTCAACACAGACCTGATCAAGTTCATTCCGCCATACCAGAATAGCGCTTGGCGCTTGTTCCACCTGTTCAATCCTCATGGTTGTTGTCCAGTTATAAACGGGATATTGATAGGCCAATACCCAAACTTGGGTAGTCAATTGCCAGTCTTGATCTTCTGCCAGAATCGGCATTTCGATTTCTACCGTATCTAAATAGAGTTCAAGCCATTCATATTGTAATAACTCTGCCAACCAAGGAAATTCTTGCAGTACAGGATGTTGCTGAGTGCTTAAGTATTCTCGAAACTGTAAAGAAATATCATTGTATAACGCTGATTGGCACTGTGATTTCTGAAAAAATTCTGCTAATAACGGTTGCCATTTCGGCTCCTTCAACATGCTACGTGCAACTGGAAAAACTAAATTGATAAATGAACCAATATTATTAAATAATAAATCACGATAGACCTGCATACGCTGCGCTGAAAAGTTTTGTGGTAGCTCTAATTCAGGATCACGAATCCAGTCACAAAACTGTCGCTGCGTGGTATGAAAGGATATTGGCTTTGCCTTCATCACGACCCTCCTGCTGCATATTTTTGATACTGGTCAATTCATCTAGTAACTGTTGCCATGATGGAATATTAAAGTCTCGTTCCAGTAATGTGGGTTTAACTCCACAAACCTGATAGGTATATCGAAGGAGTTGCCAAACTGGATCACTAATTTCAGCACCATGGGTGTCGATCAACAGGTTTTGTTCAACTTGTTCATGTCCCGCAATATGTAAGTAACGAATTCGCTCTTTCGGCATTGCGTCAATAAATGCATAAGCATCACTGTCATGATTCATGCTATTCACATAGATATTATTCACATCCAGTAGTAATTCACAGTCTGCTTTTAGCAGTACTTCACGCACAAATTCGGCTTCACTCATTTCTGCATTGGGCATTAAATAGGTGGAGACATTTTCGATCACAAGCCGCTGCCCTAAAATATCTTGCACACGTAAAATTCGTTCAGCTACATATTCAACCGCTGCTTGTGTCATCGGAATTGGTAATAAATCATATAAATAACCACCATCATGGGTATAACTTAAATGTTCTGAATAAATCGGTACTTGATAGCGTTGTAGAAATTTTTTAACCTGCTGGAGAAATTCAAGATTGAGTGGATACGGCCCACCAATCGATAAAGATAGTCCATGACAGATTAAAGGGGCTTTCTCAACACATTGTCCAAGCAGCTTGGCATGCCGACCACCAAAGCCCATCCAGTTTTCAGGAGCCACTTCGATAAAATCGGGATGTGTCTCAGCATTTAAAAATTCATCAATAAATTCACGCCTTAACCCAAGACCCACCCCTAACAATTCAGCCATACATAAACTCCTTTTATTAAAATGATGTCGATCTAAGCTTTAGACCGACATCACTCATGATTGAATGACTTATTTGGCACCACACTTGCCATCAGCCACTTTTTTATCCGCGCCACATTTTGCATCAGCTGCTTTCTTGACTGCACCACACTTGGCATCCACAGTTTTTTTTGCTGCCCCACATTTGGCTTCGGCAGACTTTTGCTGTTGTTTTGCTTTATTGGCGCCACATTTCGCTTCACCGCACTTTCCATCAGCAGCTTTGCTTGCATGGGCTTCTGTTGCAGTTGTCGTTGCTGCAACAGTCACTTGGCTTACACCTGCAACAGATAATGCCAATAATGCTGCAACTGAGGTCATTGAATTAAGTTTGCTCATTGGTCTATTCCTTTTAAGATAAATGCTCGGTTTGTACACAGGTACATAGAGTTAGACGAAAACAAACAGGATTTATTACAGTACAAATAAAAAAATTTAATGTAAGAAATGCAATCCTCACCCGACTAAAGATGAATCAGTCCTATTCGGTGTGAAATGACCATGAAAAACATTGTTTATTCTCTCGCTCAGCGCTATCAAAGCATTTGTACTGTACTCAAACATGCAGATGGCATTGCAGCACTTGCCTTACGTTGCTACTTAGTTCCGATCTTTTGGATGGCAGGCACAAATAAGTTCATGCATTTTCAAAATACGGTGGAATGGTTTGGCAATAGCGATTGGGGCTTAGCTTTGCCCTTTCCCTATCTGATGGCAACATTAGCAACTTCGACAGAACTCGCAGGCGCGATTCTTTTAGCCCTCGGTCTTTTTACCCGTTTAATAAGTATCCCGTTGATCATCACCATGTTCGTGGCTATCGTTACAGTTCATCTACCAAATGGCTGGCAGGCTATAGCTGATCCGAATGCGCCCTTTGCCAATACTCAAGTCTTGGCCTCCACTGAGAAATTAGAAAAGGCACGAGAAATTTTAGAAAACTATGGTAATTATGAATGGCTGACATCAAGCGGCTCATTTGTCATACTGAATAATGGCATTGAGTTTGCAGTGACGTATCTGATCATGCTGATTGCACTGATGGTTCTTGGCGGTGGACGTTATTTCAGTTTAGATTATTTTATAAAATCAAAGCTTTAAAGCAAACAAAAACCTGCCGCTTTAAGAAGATCAATCTGATTAAGTGCTATGCCTTATTAAAATTTTCTTTTAATGCATTGATTAGGATATTTAATAAAGGCGCTTGCTCACGCCTATGCGGATAATATAAGTGATACGGTTCATAGCAATGTCGCCAGTCTTTAAGCGTTTCTTCCAGTTCACCACTTTCAATATAAGGCTGAACCATATCAATAGGTAGATAAGCGATTCCTACTCCACTTCTTACTGCTTGAAGCACGGGAGATAAGGTTGTGAAAACAATTTTAGCGTTAACATTAACACTCTGAGTTTTATTCCCTTTGGTAAATTGCCAACGGTAGAGTTCGCCATGTGTGGGTAACCTTAAATTGATACATTGATGTTCAACCAAATCTTTTGGCTGCTTAGGATGGCCATAACGTTGTAAATATTCTTTGGTAGCCACTGTAAGCATTTGTATGGGATCACTAATTTGTAAAGCAATCATATCTTTAGAAACCAAACCGCCTCTTCGAAGTCCTGCATCAAAACGGCCATCTACAATATCGACTAAACCATAATCAGAGGTAATTTCGACTGAAATTTTTGGAAATTTTTGTATGACTTTTTCCACGGCAGGCCATAAAACTGTCTGGATGCCATATTCATCGGCACTAATACGTAATGTTCCTGCTGGATCATTTTTTAAAGCACTGAGCTGATTCATGCCATGTTCTATTTCTGCAATGGCAGGTTGAACCAAACTGAGCAGATATTCACCCGCTTCTGTCGGTGCGACACTTCTGGTGGTTCGTGATAATAGCTTTATACCAATTCGGTCCTCTAAATTACGGAGGGTTTGACTAATAGCGGATTGTGAGGTGCTGAGTTTTGCCGCCGCACGGGTGAAGCTTCGCTCCTGGGCAACCACAATAAATGTATGCAAATCATTCAGATTTTCTTTCATTATTTATAAGTATTCAATATAAGTGCTATCTCATTATATGGGATTATCATAATGAATCACTAAAGTTATATTTATCTCATCGACATAATTCCTCTCTTGGAGAAAGATGATGAAAACTGTAATTTTTAAAAATAAAGAAATTGATGTTTCTGCAACCATACGTTTTCCAAAAGATTTTGATGAAAACAAAAAATATGCAGCGATTGTATGCGCCCACCCTATTAGTAGTTGTAAAGAACAAACTGCCGGTGCAATCTATGCTGAAAAACTCACTGAAGCTGGGTTTATTACTTTAGCATTCGATGCATCTTATCAAGGTGCGAGCGGTGGTGAACCTCGATTCCTTGAAGACCCTGCAACACGTGTAGAAGATTTCCGTTGTGCAGCCGACTATTTAACAACGCTTGCTTATGTTGATGAAAACCGTATTGGTGTCTTAGGGGTATGCGGCGGCGGCGGCTATGCTGTTAATGCTTCTATGACCGAACGTCGTTTTAAAGCAGTCGCAACTGTGGTTGCGGCAAATTATGGTCGTTTAATGCGTGAAGGCGACCAGACACCTGAAGCTGCCATTAAAACTTTAGAAGCCATTGCAGCACGGCGTACTGCGGAAGCGCGTGGTGCCGAACCGTTTATTACCCAGTACATTCCAGACTCACAACAAGAGCGTGAGCAAGCTGGCATTCATGATATTGATATTAAAGAAGCTGTAGATTACTACAAAACCCCGCGTGGTCAGGCAGAAGGTTCACCCAATAATCTTCGCTTTACAGGTTTAGCGGCTGCTGTTGGATTCGATGCCTTTCATTTGGCAGATCACTTACTTACCCAGCCCTTACAAATTGTGATTGGTGAAATTCCGGGTGGCTTCGGTTCATATCGTGACGGTTATGAGCTATATAGCAAAGCGGCTTCTAAAGATAAAAACCTCTTTGTAGTCAAAGATGCAAGCCATTATGACTTATACGATCAACCTGAACCTGTTGCTCAAGCTTTAGATAAAATTATTCCCTTTTTTCAGAAGCATCTTTAATCAATCTCTATACAAAAGGAAGTAGCTACGTGTGCTTCCTTTTGTGTTTTAGAATATGCGATACATCTTTTTAAAGAAATCGAACAAGCCCGAATAATATTTTCGGTGAAGGTGGCGTCAATTAAACACAGTTAGCAACATCATGTTTTTATTTAAATTTTATTTTAATACAACTTAAATTTACCCAATCATTATCCTCACCTTTTGAACAGTTCTTGATAGATTAAATTTTTTATTAAATAACATTTACGATAGAGAAATGTATCTAACTCTATCTAGAATTTTTAACTTTTGACTGCTTGACTTTCTAAGGAAACCCTTTGTTTTTAAGTGAGATTTTCGTAGAAAATATAGGATTAAAAAACTTAAAGCCTCCCTGTATATTACCTACTCATGGCTTCTCCTTGCTGGACATAAGTTACATCACATACTAATTGATGTAGTTCTGATCTTCATCCACCTAAATTCTTTAATACTATTCGCAATTTACCTCGCCTCTAGTTTAGCCACTAATTCTAAAAGAATAGAAACAGATAAGATCATTTTTTATCTGTTTCTAAACAATTTAAGCAACATTTCGATTAGTTTTTATCTCTTCTAATACACTTACCAACTTTGTTAAATTTTGCTCTGGATCTAACCACCAATCTACAGTCCAAACTGATAGAATTTCCCAGCCTAGTCCATTTAAAACAGTTGGTCTCAGCTGGTCTCGGTCTCGTGCTGTAGCTGCTCTAGCGTAGTTTTCACCATCCACCATAATACCTGCTATATAACTACCCGAATTCAAATCATCTTTAATAGCTATATCTACACAACTATCGCCCCGTCCTATCCCAAGGTCCACACTCCAACCTTGTTCTTGCAACTTAGTTTGTAGATACTGTATGAATTCTTTTTTCGCCTGCTGTTTACTTTGATCAGCATAATTTAAATGCAATTGACCACTGCGAGTAAAAACAAGGAAGTCTTTCAGATCCCTCACACCTTCGCTATTCGTACGTGCTAAATTAATTTCTTCAGGACTCAAAGCAGAGAAAACATGCAATCCTTGACGGGCACGAGTAATTGCTACATTTAGACGGCGCTGACCACCTTGACGGTTTAACGCACCAAAATTCATTGATAAGCGTCCGTCCTGATCTCTAGCATAAGTAATTGAGAAGATAATAATATCGCGTTCATCCCCTTGTACATTTTCTAAATTCTTAACGAATAAAGGTTCAATGCCTGACTTACTCAATGTCTCTAATTCAGGATGATTTACCAGTTCATTATCTAGTAAATCTTCAATTAGCTTTTGTTGGGTCATATTGAAAGTTACAACACCAAGAGTCAGAGGGTTATCCTGCCCTAACTGTGACTGTAAATGTTGAATGATAAATTCCACTATCGCCTTTGCTTCATTACTATTGGTACGTGTATCACCTTTATCGTATACACCATTAACTACATGTAGTTTTACAGCGGTATCCATAGCAACAGGTGCAGGGAAAGTAAATAAACCACCTTTGTAATATTTCTGATTACTAAACTGAATAAGACTTTCATAACGACTGCGGTAATGCCAGTTCAAGGCCAATTCTGGTAATTGAGCAGCAAGGCATTCATCTAAAATACTTTCTAAGTCTTCAGTTATTTCCTCATCAACCTCTTCTTCAGAATCTCCTTTACCAAAGAAACTTGTTGGCGGCATTTGTTTATTGTCACCCACCACAATTGACTGTTTCCCTCTCGCTAATGCACCAATCGCATCCCATACAGGAATCTGCGATGCTTCATCGAAAATCACTACATCAAATTTTGCTTCAGTATCCAGATATTGAGCAACTGATAACGGACTCATTAATAAACATGGTTTTAACCCAACTAACACATCAGGAATCTGACGCATTAATTCGCGTACAGGAATATGACGGCGCTTCTTACCTAATTCTTTATTGAGAACAGTCCACTGAGCCTTATATATATCTTGCTCACAAAAAATAGCATTCCAACGATGAATAATCTCATGGCTCGCAGCAAGCTGATGATCTCTGTCTTGCTGTGCAAAAGTCTGGATTTTCTGTTCATGTTGTTGACTATTGAACTGATTTAATTCTGGATGTTGACTAAATTGATGAGTAATCCAGTGTCTCGCTAAATTAATATTCAAACGCTTTAAAGCAGCATCCAACTCCAATGGAGTATCTAAGAGTTCAAAGGCCAAGGGTTTTAATCCATGTTGAATTAACTGGCTTTTTATAGCCTGCCAATTTAACCAATGTCTCCAAGATGAACTGTGTTGTTGTAATTGCTGCTGTCTTGTAAGGATTTCATTAAAATTAATTTCTAGATATGGAGTAAGTTGAGCATCATCTTTTAGTGCATGGTCATTCAGCAATTGACTGAATGTATCTTCCACTTGAGCTATGTTTTGTTTTATTTCATCCAAACTATTGTTTTTACTAAATTCCACAGCTTTTAATAAAGTTGCTTGATCAGTAATTTTTGAAGCAACGATTTGCTTAATTTCTTGCCACTGATTATGAGTAGTTTCAAAACTTTCCCACGCACTGTCTTCACTTTGCCAGTAAGGGCCAAGTTTACTCGCCAACTGATTTTCACATTCAGTGAACAGTCTTTGTTGACTTTGGATATGTTGCAGAATTGGTAAGTCATGTGCAACAGCCAAAGCTGTAGGACGTTGAGTTGAGCTTTGATAAGTTTTGAGCAAATTTCTCAACTGAAACTTAGCAAACCATGAGAATGGGAAAATTTTTGACTCTGCTTCACGCCATTTAAAAGCAATTTGACTTAAATCTGCTTCATAAATTTGAGATTGATATTGTCCAATCAACGAAGAACGCTGCTGTCTTAAATCTTGGACTATTTGTTTCGCTTGCGTGATTATTCCTAAATTTAAGTCTTTAACAGCGCTGAGTAATTTTAAATCAGTGTGTTGAACAAGATCAGATAATGCCTTAAAAATAGAAATATCATGTTTAACCTGACTCAAATTTTGCTTTTCATCAAATCCAAAAACCTCTTGCCAAGTAGACACTGAATTTTGCAAACGTTGTATCTGGTCTACAAGTTGATCTTGTAATATTTGATACTGTTCTTGCCATGCCAAGCTCCAAATTGGCTCAGCTATACCCTCAGCAAAACCATTCAATACATCTTTCGCATTTTCGTTGACAAGCTGACGTAAACTTACAGCTTGTGTCACTGTCTCACTCATTAGCTCCCGTTTTTCTGCTGTCAAAGTCGCAATACTGATATCAGGGAAACGTAAATGCGGTGTATCCCGATAACGGAGTTCATCACTCATTGCAGCATATAAACTCCAGCCAATCGTATGTGATGTATGGAGATTTTTTACATGTTGATTCAGTTCATCGCGGGTTTGAATCAGTCTATCTGAAAGCTTCTGCCATTCTGTTGTTTTGGGTTGAGCATTGAGGAAGTAAGGATCATTATTTTTCTGCGCTCTTTCTCTCAGTTGATCAAGTACTTCCATTTTTTGAGATTTTGATGAGTGTAACTGCAAGCACAATTCACTTAAGCCAATTTGTGTCAGACGGCGATAAACAACTTCTAATGCAGCCATCTTTTCAGACACGAATAATACTGATTTACCATCGGCCAAACATTGAGAAATCATATTGGTAATGGTCTGTGACTTACCTGTACCAGGAGGACCTGATAACACAAAAGTACGCCCCAATGCTGCGGACATGACTGCTGCCAGCTGCGAAGAATCAGACGATAATGGCGTAAATAATTGTTGTGGCTTATATTGTTGGTCTAATTGAGCAGGTTGCGGAAATTCATCTTGTTTAATAAAAGGTTCCCGTGGGGATTCAATCAGATGATTTACCACAGATTGATTTTTTAATTGATCCATCCGTGAAGACAAATCAAGCCACATTAAATATTTTGAGAATGAGAACTGACCAATTGCAGCTTCAGCTTTTACCTCCCATCCTGCTATATTTACAATCGCTTTTCGTACAATATGTAAAACTTGATTGACATCAATACCAGAATCATCTGTTGGTAAAGGATTTAAGCCCCCAATATCAAGTTCAAAATCCTGTCTTAATAATTGTAATAAGGTAGAGTTAAAACGTGGTTCATCATCATACATAAATAGACGATAACCTGTTTTAGCTGTCTCACGCGTAATCTGTACAGGAATGAGGAGTAAAGGTGCTTTAAATATACGTTTCGAGCGTTCGGACTCTCTCCATTCAAGAAAACCAACCGCAAGAAATAATGTATTAGCCCCACCTTCCTCTAAAGCAGTACGTGAAGCACGATAGACTTCAATCAAGCGTTTTTCTAATAAAGGTGTATCTAAAGGACTAAATAATAATTTTCTAGAAAGGTTTTCATCAACGTATTGATTAATATGCTGGCTTTCGTTGTCGCGCTGAACATCTTTTAGAGAAATACTATCAACACTTTTAAATAAGAAACCTTCCTGATTTGCTAGCGCATCTTCAAGTTTGCTAAGTGTTAACTCAGAACACTGTAATGGAATGCTGTAACGATTATCTTTAAAATTTAAGAGTTTGTTACGAAGGCTTAAATCCAATAAACGGCGTAACCAACGATCAACACGTGTGGCTTTGTTTTCAAGAGGGTGCTCATTATCGTAAACAGGAATAGATGCCGTCGCCCATTCAATCTCTGTATCATCCAAATGATTTTTCTTTTCCAGATTTGCAGAAATCGGCTTAATACCACGTAAACGGGATTGACGAACATCTATCGCAAGATAAAACTTATTCTGACGAGATTCATCCTTTATATATTGTTTTGCATTTTCTAGCGCAGTTGTAAATTTGCCTTGTTGTGTAAGCAACGTGGTTTCGATAAAGACTATCTCACCTAAATCATAGCGTTTTCTTAAAGCTTGAATATCATCAATGATCAAGTCAACATTTGGCGTCTCATTTAACCAAACACCAAGATACGAATGTCCTTCTTCAATAATAAGTAAAGTATCTAAGCCTATTTGTTCAGCCAAAGCACTTAAAAGAATTGTCGTATCTAAACAACATGCTAACTTTTCTTCAAAAATCTGCTTTGCCAATCGAATTCGTTGCCCCGATTTAACAAAACTTGCTGGATTAACAATATAATGAATATCTTGTTGTAATAAAGATTCCCATAACGCATTCAGCTGAGATAAAACAGAATCTCGATCTCGGTCCTGATAGCCATTTAGTGAACCTAATCCTTTTGTTTTTAAAATCTCACTCGCTTTAACAAGAATTGGACTAAGGGCTGAAGCATTAGGTTGCGAAAAACTTGCCAACAACTCAATTGGCTGGCGTTCTCCGCCCCATGTATCAATGGTCAACACATCAATTTCTATCTGTTGTTCTGCTAGTAGTTCCTCATTTGCACTAAACCAGACTACTTCGATATTCCCTCTAATATTCTCAGGTATCTCTTGTAATAATTTAATATCAAAAGCCACTTTGGGTTTATCAAGAGCTAAGACTTGATTGCCTTCCAAACTCGCAATATTGATGGTGTGTTCTTTGAAATACTCCGGATTAGAGCGAATCACAATTCGAGAACCAGAAATTGTTACAGTTGAAGAGATTAGAACTTGTCGAATAAGGGGTACTGAGTTTTGCTGTAAAACAAAATTCAAAGCTGAAGCACATTCAACTTTTAATGAATACTCATGATTAGGTTGTTGTTTATTATCAATTTCTAACACTATTGGCCCCATATCTATTTTATTAAAGACATACTTAAAAACTAAAGTCACAATATTAAATGATTTATTTCATATTTAAAAATTAAACGAGCAGCACAATTAAATTTCTAGTAATTGTAAAAAAGTATCCATTACTAACATTTTAACCAAAAAAAAGAGAGCCTAGACTCTCTTTTATCTTTGAGCAATTTTAGATTCAATCCAAGCATTGATCTCTGCTGCTAACCATCCAACTCGATTAATGGACAATTTAATCTGCTTAGGAAAAGTGGAATCATAACTTTTATTTTTAGGATTAAGCATATTGTAAATCGTTGCTCTCCCTAATCTTGTTAGATGCATCACTTCTTTAAGATTCAAAATTTGGTTTTTCTGAAAAGTCTGGCCCGTGAACGCATTCATGATGTTTTTCTCCCTATCAGCAATGCGAGCGCAATTTCGCTCAAATAATAGAGCTCGCCGTAAGAAAAAACATTCTGCTTTCATCCGATCAATTCACCGATTGGACTGACTGCTGTAATCCTTTTTGAATGTCCTGAACCTGAGTTAAATCATTAGCTTGGTGATGCTGGTCTGAATTCGCTTCATCCGTATAAAACTCTTCAACAGTATCTAGCCCCTCTTCACCACCCACCTCAAAGCAAGCATTGCCATAACCCTGTCGTGCCACGTGATCTAAAGCCTCCTGATAAAAACCTGCTGTCTTGCTTTGTTCCTCAATCTGCTTGGCAGAAGTAATCGCTTCTTGTAAATTCACTCCATCTCGTAAAGTTAAGTCCACGTAATAGATTGGAGTACGGTAGCTTTGTGTCGTGCTCTTGCCTCGTAAAGTAAGTTGTAAAGGTAAGCATGAAAGTAGATCACCTGAAGCCGCATGGTAATAACGTAATCTTGCTGCCAAAGTCCGGATGCTGTTAAAGCCTGTAGTTCTAAAGATGAATGTACCCAACTCATCAGATTCATCCAGATTGACGTAAAGCCGCCCATAAGGCTTACACTGTCCGCCTTGAGCTAAAGGACATAAATCAGGTGATGGACATGGATGTTGTTCAACTCCGTTTTGTCCAAGTCGCTGACAGGTTTCCCCATTACCAGTACAGATGGGCCGACCTGTTTGTCGGTCAAATAAAGTATATTCAGCACGCAAGTTGAGTTCAGGATCATTAAAGATCATACGGACTGGAATGGTTCTGAGTTTCTGGTTTTGTGCCTTGGCACGTAGTTGCTCATCCAATGGATGTTTCACCCAACCATCTTTGTTTTGGATCTGACTGGTAATGGTAAATTGATCATCCTTTTCAGGGACACGCTTGCCATTTTTCTCGACGATCTTACCAATACTGATACGTCCTAATACGGGCGGCGTGATTGCTAGACCTTTAATCATGTTGTTTTCCTCTGCGGTAATTTTTGACGATTGCCCCTTTGATATGTGTAAGAAGCAAACATTTTTAAATGCATAAATTCTGCGCAGAACAGTCCATTTAGTCGTCAGTAAGTACTTCACGGTACTTGCTGGCGACGGGGGCTGTTTTGCGCTTTTTTGATGAAATGGGATTTGGGGAAGTTCGGAAGGATTTGCTTAGGCTAATTCGGTTGGATTAATAAGCATCTGTATAAATCTGGAAACGACGTGTGCCCTGTTTGTTTTGCGGGAACTGTTGTAGAAACTCTGGATGCTGTTGCAGTAAAGCTTTACTGTCTAAGCTGACCGAATCTTTAGATTTCTTCCAAGTGACTGAACCTGCCTTAAATATGGCTCGTTCTGAATCCTGCATCTTGATTTGAATTTGATGTTTCAACTGATCAAAACTACTCTGGTGTTGCTCCAGCAAATGACGTTGTTTTAGCAATTGCTCAAAGTCTTGATTGGCTACCACATCTTCAGATAAATCCGTTGTACTGAGTGGGATATGCGCTGGATATAAAAGCTGTAAGGCTTTGGCTGCTGATTCAGACGCATCAACATCAGGCGGTACATCCTTCTCTACACACTCCCAGAAGTAACGCTCTGCATCCACAATGTATTTAATCACCGTTTCACTGCGTGTGACCTTAAAGATTCGGGTTTCATGTCCACAGATCAATGCACAGATATGCGCTGCATGTTTGCCCGTGACTGCCAGTTGATGTTGAACCTGGCATAAAACATAAAGCGGCACACCATCTCGCCATAACTTAGAACCGTACTCACCTACAGTTTTACATTCCAATATCTGGACTTCTTCATTACCCACCACGGCATAGTCCAAATTAGCCAACATAAAGTGTTTGTCTTCGTCAGGATGCTGTAGCACTGCATTGACCCGACGAACCTTATGATTGGTATGCATGCTGTAGTATTGCGCCACCAAAGGTTCAAGCTGTTTCCCCCAATATAAAGGTGCATAGCCTGCGCTTTCGTCTTCAATGTTTTGCTGCATACGCCCAGTCTTGATCATCCATAGTTCCAGCATCGACATATAGGGATTAAGCCCACATGCCGTTGCTGCATCACTGCTGCCAATGCCCTGTTTTCTGACCTCCAGCCATTGTTGATAGTTCAGCTTTTTGGTGTTGGCAAGACGTTTTGCTGAAGGTAGTTGACTGGTTTTCTTTGGTGTTTTCTTGGTTCGTGTGCCCACCTCAACCTTATGCTCAGTTTCAATCTTGATGGGATAAGGTTGTAAAGGTGGGTTGTTTAAAGTGTTTTGAATATGAGTATGACTATTCATAATAAATATTCCTGTATCGGTAAAATCTTAAAAGCTGAATTTTGGGCATAAAAAAAGCCACGTCGGGGGTGACGTGGCGAAAAGGGTTTTGCTACTTGAAGTTTGATCTAATCGTTAAATTAAAATAGAGAGCTTAAATAAAACTGAAGAAATAATGGGTCTGTTTAAGCCACCATTCTTAAAGCTTGTTCAAGACCTCGTTGTTTAATCGCTGCACCTGCCCCAAACCAAGCTGAATCGAGTCGGTGATCCGTACTCATTGCTCGGCGTTCATGATCACAGAACTCGGTGATTGAGCAAAGCAAACCATAGGCGGTATCTTTGGCTGAACTGAGTTCTGCCCCTCGTCCATGTCCGTTAAACATGGTCATGACTTTCGACATGGCACGTCCATTCGGTTCAGTTTTATTGTCTGATCTGGATGTCTGAGTTTGCTTGGGCATCGCTGCATTTCGGTAGAACTGAATAATGCTTTCATCCTGTTCTGCCACACTGAGATTGGTATTGTTAAATACTGCATCAAAGTAAGCAGCTGCTTCTTGTTGAGTCACTTTACGTTGGCTCAGTTGTTTCATTTCATACATGTGTTCATCCCATGCACGAACTGAGATACCAAGTTGCTGTTTGACTTTCTCAGCATCGAATCGAGTGCTGTGCGGAACTTTGACGACGCCTGCATTACCTTGCTGACCACGTAAAGCGATTGCCAAGGTGTTATTACATACCACACGGATACTGGTGAATTGTGCTGTTGTTGCCAAGGTTCCATCACACGCGGTTGCCAAGAGAATGTAGCCGTTGCTGACATCCTTACCCTTGAGTGCGGATGTCTGCCCTGTTTTAGCCAATGCCCAGAATTTCTTGCCGCCTTTCAGTACACCTGCGGTTTCCAGTTCGAAGCCCGATTGTTCAGTCAGATCCCGATAGAATTCTAAAATCTCCATCGGCTGGACTTCCTGAAAGCGCTGGCTGACCACCGATAAGGGGGCATGCGTATCTGAACGATATAAAACGCGCTGTTCTTCAAAAGGCATAATGATGCTTTGCCCTCGATGATTCTGTGCCATATAACTGACATCAGAAGATTCAATCTGCCAATCCATCCCTGCCTGCTGTGCCCAAACGTGTAGGGGTTGATTGGGTGTCAGTTGATTGCCCAAGCCATGCCAAGGGGTTTGTCCTGTAAATGCCATTGTTTCAACTATATGTGCCATAAGATATGTCCTTTAATGCTGTTGTTAATTTTTACTCAGTATTTGGCTGTGCTGATATTGGATCTGGTTTGATCTGCCAGCACTAAAATCACCCCACCTAATGCTGCGCCTGCAACCCCACCAATCAGCGGTGAGAAACCCATCGACTTAGCTAAGCTCATGCCTAGCACTGCCAAAGTTGTGGGCGCACTGGCAAGGCTCAGTTGCAAAGGTTGGGCTTCACGGAAACGTGGGTTATAGATTTCTTCCTCGTTATCCAGATACGACATGGTGTTTCTCCAATGTTTGAAATGACTGTTTAAAACGCCGTTGCAGACCTCATTAGGACGCTGCTTGGCGTTACTTCATTTCAGTAATATGTATTTGAAATAATTTGGAATCGTAGAGCTGTTCATTTTTTACTGAGTTGTACAAAACATCAGGACAAATCGAATTGACCTATCAAATCGTTATGATTATGATGGACTTGCTGACCCTCATGGTCAGTCGGTTTTAGCAGACCGATCAGCCGAAGCACACTAAAAAGTCTAACTTTTTGGTGGGTATCCCTGCGTGCCCCCTCTGCGGCGGAACGGGAGGGGGACACCTTCGGGTGTGCTGATCCCTTTGGCTATCAGTCTGCTAACCCCTTTTCGTTTCGCCACCATTATTTAGCAGTGATGTGGTGAAACTTCTTTATAGCCAAAGGAGTCAATCATGACTGTTTCTTTTTTAGCATTTAGCTTTATTCCAATTTCATCTCGTCTATTCAAGTCATACAGCATTGCTTTGCTTCGGCTGTGAAGATTTTTGCACGTCTGATTTTAATTATTGGTGTTGTGATCTGGCTTGGCCCTGCTTTTCTAGGTTTTATGGCCTTAGTGATCCTGTTCTATATATTGATGGCATTGGCGGGTTGGAATAAACAACCACCGCAATAAACCAGTCAATCCGTATTTACACCTATTTTAATGTCAGGCATCGATCATCCTCTTTAATGACGAGAATCATCATGTCTCTTTTTTATCGTCTGCCCTTTATGGGTGTTGTATTGCTGACGGCTGTTGCTATGACAGGTTGTGAAAGCAAATCCAAACGTGACTTTAATGCTGGCTGTCAATCTGGTGGCACAGATCGTTCCACCTGTTCCTGTGTCTATGACAAGTTGGAAGCACATTATTCACCTGAAGTAATGGAAAAGCTTGGTCAACAGAATGTGAGCCAACTCGATCTACCACGAGACTTTACTGAGCAAATGCTTCGTGCTGCTCAAGCCTGTCAGTCACGCTAGGAGTACAGCATGCAAATCAAACATTATCTGATCGGGATTTATATCTTGATTGCCCTGCTGTTCTCAGCCTACTTAAAAGGTTGCAGTGCCACAGCAGATCGTAGTTATGCCTATAACCTGGGTAAAGCCATTGTCTGGCCGATCTCAATGTTCAATTAACCGTAATAAAGCAATAACCGATTCAACAACAATAATCAGGATTCTTTGTTTATGAACAAACATATCAACCGTTTTTTACAAGGTGGGACACTCATCATCGGACTACTCGGCGCAACACTGAGTCATGCGGATGTGGGGAGTATGAGCAAAATCTACACCAACCCTCAATCAGCACCAAAGGTAAAGCGATGTAAAGGCAATATTCAATGCAATGCCTTCTATGCCTTGGCAAAGGATTGGCAATCCATCCCTAACAATTTCAAGCTGGATGGCATCAATGTTAAAGCTTATGCCAAAGATGGCGATGGCTATGGACTCTGGAAAGGTTTCACACTGAATTCTAATCGTGCCATTGCCTTAGCAAATGCAGGTGATGCCGTTTTTTTCAAAGGTGGTGATAGCTCTAAGGCAGATGAGCGTATTTATGCACAAGGCATGGCTGTTTTACTCTATCTCGAGAATAAGTCAGCCCGATAAAGGTCAATCCCATTACGCTTAAACTTCTGCTCTTCGATCCAGCATCTTGATCAGCGCAAAATATCAAAGTTCCTTTGGATTAAAGAGCAGAAAACTTTTTAGGAGGTTGTCATGCCGAACATGAAGCCCTTTTTACTTTCAGCTGTATTGATGTCCTTATTGAATGGATGTAGCCCTTCGCATAAAGCGGAACAAGCTAAATCAGCTCAACAAGAACAAACCGACATTGATCCAGAAACCAAACGTATCCTTGAGACTGATCTGAGTGAATTAGAGGTCAGTGTGCCTCAAGCAGAAACCAGTGATCAGGAATATGCTGATCCTGCTCTTGAACCGAT
The DNA here is from genome assembly GCF_014635545.1 of Acinetobacter courvalinii. GTDB lineage: Bacteria > Pseudomonadota > Gammaproteobacteria > Pseudomonadales > Moraxellaceae > Acinetobacter > Acinetobacter courvalinii. The sequence continues at coordinate 367,996 of NZ_BMDA01000001.1, read as the reverse complement.
TGCAGAGAATCGACCAGTACAGGAAGAATTTGACATTAAGGTCTATCGTGCTGAATCCCAAGGCTCAATGACTGGCTATATCGATAAGATCGATGTCATCTCACTCAATGATGCGCCTACAACCATCACAGGCATTCAAGTCAATCGAGGTAATTGTGGGATAACCAGAATGTACGACTATAGCAACATGCGTTATGGATCAGTTGCGCTCGCCTATCCACGCTGTAAAGCTGAATATATTCGTGAGGTCAGTATCAGTACTGCCAGTGGTACTTACGCTTATCGCATTCAGTAAAGTAATACATAAGATGTGTAATCCTGTCTTGAATTACACATCCTCTCCCTAAACCTACAGGAACATCTCTGAGCCTATGTCAGAAACTGTACTGTTTCTACGCCAGTCTACCTCAAACAAACCTCTACCAAAGGTTCGCATCGCTTTTATCTGGGCCCTTAAATGCTGCCCATCCTTTTCAGGATTTACTAGATACATTGCAGCATTGAGTGCATTTAGCACTTGTTGAGGATTATCACGATGTATCATACCTATTCCCAATACTCCCTTTTGCTCTAGTCGATTTTTATATTCAGGTGTATTCGAAGTAAAGAAATATCCTTGGTCGTCCGTAATCTCTTTCCAGCATTCACCAACCATCGAAGCTAAACCAAAGTCATTCTGATGTTTATGTCCATCGTAGATCAACAACAAATGGCAGTGGTATCCCTTTTTCTCACCTTGCTCAATCGCCCATGCATAACCTTGTAAGTCTTTAAAACAAGTACTCTGATCGTGCACTCGCTTTAATAGTTTATGCAAATAAAAATTGAACAGTTCAATATCAACAGTAGACTGATGCTCATACTGTATCCCTAAATCAACACGTACAAATAGCAATCTAGAATAGTGCCGCGTCAACTTGGTCAGGTACTCAAATAAGCTTTTCCTATTACGTTTTTCTTGTCGCTGGAAAAACTTTAGATCGATCTCAATGTCGTTCTGATTTTCGATAATATAATCTTTATAACAACCAATTTCTGAAGAATAAGATCCACCGTCTATATGACAAGAATCGTAAAGCTCAAAAAAGGATGGCAACTGACCATTCTGTAACACACGTAATTCATTAGCGATGAATTTAAATGTTTCTACACTCTCGCAATACTCTAAATCTGGATCAAATATCATTTCGAATAGAGGAACTAATTCAAGCAAACGTTGAGTGAATTCCTGATTACTCATTTGTGGTGTATACAATACACGTTGTATAAATTGTTCAATACCAATAAGTATTTCAGACTCGTTTACATAAACGGTTGAAGTGTTCATATGAAATTATCCTTGGGATATAAAGTTCATATGACTAGAGCTATAAATATCTTTTTACATACATAGCTCTTTCTCCTTACAGCTCTTTTCAACTAACCTATACTCATAACTATTATTAAGATTATGTTTTATATAGATTAAGTATATTATTCATTACATTAAAAACCCACTAAGCCAAAATCAAATTTGCTCGACAAAGTCGGACACTTGCAATTGCAAACCTTCCGATAAGAAGGAGAAATAACTTAAATTAAGCTAAGCGAGAGTTACGTCTCTTTGTCATCATTTTTATTTAGACCTTTATCCTTCACCGCTCTTTGTCTTTTCTTTGGCAAACTACCTTTAATCAAAGCCTTCGGAATATTCTTTTCTGGCTTTTCTTCGAAGGTACAATCAACAATTAACTCATGAATAATTTCCTTAAGAAATGTTTTTTGTCTAGGCTTATTATCACTCTCTAAAAGTACAGATGGTTGTGAATAGATTTCGATTGATGCTGACTTTGCCTTCTTCTGCTCTAAGATAAGGGTAGAGTTATCAGTTTTTGCCCAGAGAGTCTTAGATTTATAATTTTTATCAAGACAAGTGGACCAGTTTTTATAAATCCAATCAAATATCTGCTGATCAGTTTGATCAAATGATCTTTTATCAAGAAAAAATACTAATTCGGCATAAGGTTCAGACTCTGAATTTTCACGCCAAAAACCAATATACCCCGTCATCCAATATAGAGGTTTAGCACGTTTTGCCCCATGAAAAAACTTTGTTAGTAGCTTTGAAAACTCCCCTTGCGTAATAACTGCATCCATAAAATTAAGATGTAATTTAACATGATAAATCTTCACATCCTGCTTAAATAGCTGCTTTACATATGGTGTAATTGCTTCATACCTTTTTTTATACTTCTGTGATTGGTACATCCGATAGTCAGCAATTGACCTATTACCCAATTGCTCTATAGGAATATTTAAGAAATTCCTTAACTCAACTATATGATTATTTACATCAATTAGATTTTTTAAAACCAAATTATCAAGAGAAGCTAGTGCTTTAAAATTATGAATTAACTCAAAATTTATTTTTTTTCTAAAAAGGTGATGATATGGACAACTTTGATTAGATTGTAAGTAATGATCTGCAAGTGAAAAAAATTGCCGCCCAATACGTGTCATGGTTTTTTCTATCATCTGGATTCCTCGTTTCGACATACCTACTTGATCTTGTTTTAATTCGAAAGCATTGAACGTTGATGCCAAAATCGTTTCTATGAAAATTTCAATATAATTTAGACTTTTTGATAAGACTTCTTGCTTTTCTCGATTGTAACATTGAGACAATTGGATTCTTGCATTTGCATCTTTGGATAAATGACTAGTTATCCAAGTACTTTTCTCATCCACATGGATGGATTTTTGCATCTGACAAAAACTTTTCATTTTCTTATTAGCTGCCGCTATTTCTTTTACAATGGCTTCACCTTGTCTATATGATCTTGAGGTTTCCATCTCAAATGGAACTTGAAATTCTGGCCAAAGATACCGATCACTCATAAAGTAATAATTCAATACCCAATCTTGAAATGCCTTAATTTGATCCTTGTTATTTTTTTTCACACAACCAACAGCAAGCTTCGAGTAGAATTTATTTAGTACATTGTTCCAATTTCTAACCTCAAAGTTTTTCAAGTTGGGAAAAAGTACGGCAAGCTTTTCCTTTAACAATGTAATGATTTGCTGCTCATTAAATTTGGGCGTGTATTTAAAGTAGAGAATACAGTGTAAATTTATGCCTAAGCGAAGATCCCTCTCAGCCTTAGTATACCCATATAAGCATTCTGGCAACTCTTCAAGCATCTTCCGTATAGCAATTACAATTGGTCCATTGCCCCACCAAAAGTTCTCTTCTGATATTCTATGATGGGTTGTAAAGTAATTAATTAATCTTATATCAAGAACTAAAACAAAAAGACTCGAATGCTGTTCTAATAATGCATTAAGTCTAATGGTTTCTTTATGAATTAATTGATTTTGTAGATTTAAAGCTTTGTTGTCTTCTATAAACCACTTTTCACTTTGATCGCGTACTTGTGCAATAAGTTTTTTAATTTGCTCTAAAGGGAAACTTTCAATCGTCCAAACCTTATGACCATCTTTAAAACCAGGATAAATGAGTGCCTGACTCTTATATTTAACTTCTATCTGTTTGGTTTGGTTCGGATTCAATGGCCCATAAATTGAATTCTGGCTACTAAATTTGTTACGTATCTCATTACTCAATCCCAAATCTAAATGTTTATAAATTTTTAACAGTCCTTGAAAATTAATATTTCTCGAAATAATTGGATTGTCACATAGTTTTTCTGAAAAGCGATAAGAGTCTAGAGCCTCACAAACCTCAACAATTTTATTCAAATTTCTCGGTTCAGAAAATAATACATCCAGTTGATTTTCCTCCCAGATACCTTCCCGAACTTCCCGAATAAGCTGTGCAGTTTTTTGCAAAATATCGACATGTTCTTTGAACAATAAATGTACTTTTCTAAAAGCTAAATTCCCGCTCAATGATCCAGCTACCCTGTGTTTAAATATAAACAAAAACTTTTCATTCAAATTTATATAATTTTTATTCACTTCTACTCCGAATAATCTATTATTTTAAAGGCATACAGAACAAATATAAGTCTTTAATTAAATCTATTAATAACAGTCAATATACTAATAAAACACACAATAAAAATGGCAAAAAGCACAAATATAAAAGCACAAAAAAAAGACAAAAGCTATATGCTCTTGTCCAATTTTACTAAGGTTGTTTCTCTGTCAATTCAGCAAATCGTTCTTTTCACTTTAAGTTGTAATTTCATCCAAATAATCTGCCCACTTTTGTAGCCATTCAGCACATTCACTTTCATAAGTGTGTAAGTTATAGGTACCTTCTATTCCCTTTTTTGAATGGCCTAATACAGCTTCAGCAATATCTGCCGGGCACCCCAATCTAGATAAATTTGTTCTTAATGTTCGTCTCAAATCATGTGGATTCCAATCTTCCATATCCTTTGGCCAAAGTTGATGAGGCTGAAAATTATGGTTCTTCGCCCGACCCTCTCCTTTCAAAAGCCATTTAACTTCCGTTAATGTTTTTTGGGCTATTGGCTTTCCTGTACGAAATGAAGGAAATAAATAAAGACTATTTAAACTTGGCAAAGCATTTAAGTGGTTTAAACATTGCTTGGAGAGTTGAACAAAACGCTCACTACCATTTTTAGTGGCTTTTAAATGCCAAGTTGCCTTATTCAAATCAATATCCTTCCATTCGGCAGAACAAATTTCACCTGTCCGTGCTCCTGTCCAAAGCGAAATCATCAAGATACTTTTATGATGTGTGGAAAAACCTGATTCAGGTAGCCAAGAAAGAACGTGTCTTAATTCAGAATCAGAAAGTACTCGAGTACGTTTATTGGAAGTAAGTTTTATCCTCGTTTGCTTTAAACTCGATTTTGCAAGTAACGCTGGATTTGCAAAGCTTTCCGAAAAGTAATCCAGACCAATAGCATAATCATAAGCCGCTATTAATTCAGACAATACGCGTCCAGCTTGAACCTGAGCACCACGATCTATAATTTTTTTAATTAACTCAACAATATCTTTTCTTACAATATTATCAGCTTGTTTATGTCCAAGTTCTTTAACAGCATCTACATATAACGTTCGTCTTGCCTCTTGCTGCCCTTTTAGACTTCTTGATCCATCTACTATCTTTTTCACTCCAGTTCTCTGGTCGACAATAACTCGATCTTCAATAACTTCTGTTAAGTAAAGATCTACCACATCTTTTAAGGTCAAGGTTTTAGGTGCCAGAGACTCTTCTTTTTTTTGTTTGTTTAGAGCTTTTTCACCCTTTCGTTCTGAAATAGGACAAACGCCTTGGGAGCGCAACAATTTTAGTTTCTGTAGCTCTATACGGGCTTCGGCTAAAGACATGTTCGGATAATTACCTAAAGTAATTTTCTTTATGGAGTTATCTATAGGACTTCTATAACGATATATAAAACTTTTAAGTCCAGTTTTCCCACAAACAACTCTTAAGCCTGTGTATTCACCAATATCACTTTTAACTGCATCACCAAACTTCATTTTATCTATAGCGCGAGCGGATAGAGCAACTTTCTTTTTGTTGTTTATTTCTTCACTCATATTCGTATACCTTTTTGTGAATCAGCATTGATTTGTTAAGATGACAGGCGTGTGAATTCCAAGAGACCTCACACACACTGTTGACTCAATTTTGACATAAAAAAAGGTACACCAAAAGGTACACTTTTTTCTTAGATTAGGTCAGATTTGCACAGATGTTGTTAGAATTGGTTAGACAGCCAAACTTTCAAAACAAACATATTTATTGTTTAAATTTAAGGATTTAACATACATGAATAGCACAGAAATAATGGCTGACTTATCTTCACATACACCTATGATGCAGCAGTACCTCAAAGTCAAAACCGACTATCAACATGCTTTGCTGTTCTATCGTATGGGAGATTTCTACGAGCTTTTCTTTGAAGATGCTCACTTGGCCGCCAAACTGTTAGGAATTACCTTAACTCATCGTGGTAAGGCCAGCGGACAACCGATTCCGATGGCGGGGGTTCCGTATCATTCAGCGGAAGGTTATCTAGCACGTTTAGTCAAAGCTGGCCGTACAGTTGCGATCTGTGAGCAAGTCGGTGAGGTCACAGGTAAAGGTCCAGTGGAACGTAAAGTCGTCCGTATTTTGACGCCTGGAACCTTGACCGATGATGCCCTGCTGGGCAGTTATCAATCTTCAAATCTGGTGGCGCTGTGTATTCAGCAAAATCAGATCGGTCTGGCTTTACTTGATCTGAGTGCTGGTATTTTTAAAGTCCAGCAGCAGGACTATAAGCCAGAGCAACTGGCAATTGAACTGGCACGTTTGATGCCGAGCGAAATCCTGATTGATGAGGATCTGATTGACCAAAATATTATTGAACAGATCAAGAAAAATCTGGACTGCCCGATTGCCAAACGTCCAAATGTCGACTTCAATTTAAATAATGCGCATAAGACTTTATGTGACCAATTTTCAGTGTCGACCTTATCTGGATTTGGTCTTGATCCATTCCCGCTTGCCAGAGCTGCCGCTGCAGCCCTGATTCACTACGCAAAAGAAACCCAAAAAACCGCGTTACCGCATATCCGCTCCATCCAGATTGAGCAAAGTACTGACTTTATTGCACTTGATCCGATTACGCGCCGCAATTTAGAGATCATTGAACCGTTATTTGAACATGGCACTTCACTGTTTCAGCTCATCAATGATTGCCAAACCGCAATGGGTGGACGTTTGCTGAGCCGAACCTTGATGCAACCGATCCGTGACACAGCCATATTGGATGCACGTCTTGATGCGACTGAACAGTTATTAAAAGGCTTTCATGAAGCCCCTGTTCGGCTGGTGCTGAAAGAAATTGGTGATATTGAACGTGTGCTCAGCCGGGTTGCTTTAGGCAGTGCTCGTCCCCGTGATCTGGTACAACTCCGTCATGCCTGTGCACAGATTCCGTTCTTGCGTCATGCCTTGGCGCCTGTATTAAAAACCCAGCAATCTAAATTACTTACACAGCTTGACCAAGAGCTGGGTGATTTTAAGAGTCTACATCAGCACTTAATGGCTGCGATTGTTGAAAATCCACCAGTGCTATTACGTGACGGCAATGTCATTGCTGAAGGTTATGATGAAGAACTGGATGAACTCCGTAAAATTCGTGATCATGCAGGTCAGTTCCTGATTGATTTAGAAATTAAAGAACGTGAACGTACCGGCATCAATACCCTGAAAATCGGCTATAACCGGGTCAGCGGCTATTATATCGAATTGACACGTGCACAAGCTGAACAGGCCCCTGCCGATTATATCCGTCGTCAAACCCTGAAAAATGCGGAACGTTACATCACACCAGAACTGAAAGGCTTTGAAGATAAAGTGCTTTCAAGTGAGTCGCGCGCCCTCGCCCGTGAAAAGCTTTTATTTGAATCATTGCTTGATGAATTACGTCAGAATATTGCACATTTGCAAATGATGAGTGCCGCGATTGCACATATCGATGTATTGGCAAACTTTGCCCATCAAGCCAGATTAAACAGTTGGGCAAGACCAGAATTTACCGCTGAAACCTGCATCAAGATTCAGGCTGGTCGCCATCCTGTGGTCGAAGCATTAAATAAAGCCCCGTTTACACCGAATGATACTTTCCTTGATCCCCAGCATCGTATGGCAATCATTACCGGTCCAAACATGGGCGGTAAATCGACCTTTATGCGTCAGACAGCCTTGATTAGCCTGCTTGCTTACTGTGGCAGTTTCGTTCCGGCCAAAGCTGCAAAGCTGGGTTCGATTGACCGTATCTTTACCCGTATCGGTTCAGCAGATGATTTATCGACAGGTAAATCGACCTTTATGGTTGAAATGACCGAAACCTCACAGATCCTGCATCATGCCACCAGCCAGTCTTTAGTGCTGATGGACGAGGTCGGTCGTGGAACCAGTACCTATGATGGCCTTTCTCTGGCTTGGGCCTGTGTGGTTGATTTAACCAAACGGGTTAAATGCTTATGCCTATTTGCCACTCACTATTTTGAGTTGACTGAGTTAGGTGGTGAAGCAGGCATTGACAATTACCATGTCACCGCACAGGAACTAAATGGCAATCTGATTTTGCTACATAAAGTCCAGCATGGCCCAGCCAGCCAAAGTCATGGTTTACAGGTTGCGAAACTGGCCGGGATTCCTGCAAGCGTAATCAAGGAAGCCCAGAAACGTTTAAAAATTCTGGAAAAGCAACAGCATCAGCATTTGCCTAGTAGCGTTCAGAATGACTTATTCAGTTCTGTTGAGCATGAAATCGAAACGCAGGTGATTGAGAAAATTGTTGAGGTTGAAGCAAAATCACCGGCCTTAGAGTTGTTACAAAATATTGATGTAGATGACCTGACACCACGTCAGGCACTGGAACAGCTTTATCAACTCAAAGCCTTATTCAAGACCAGTCAGACACTTGAAAGTTAACTGTGCCCAAATCAGCTCTGGAATTTATACTAGAGCTGATTTACACAGATACCGTTTAAACAAACAATCCCTCACCCATTGCCTGATCTGATCATGTTATTTCTAGATCAGATCTATCAGTCTATGGAGGAACATGTCATGTCTCGTGGTGATAAAACTGCATATACCGCAAAACAGAAACGACAAGCCAAACATATTGAAGAAAGCGAGCTAGACCAAGGCCGCTCTCAGGAAGAGGCTGAACGGATTGCCTGGGCAACAGTGAATAAGCAAGACGGTGGTGGTCTCAAGAAAAAGCATAAATAAGCGAATTACGGCTGTAGTTGAGACTTATTATCAACAAAAGTCATATAAATAAGTCCATTTCATTGATACGAATAATAAATATCAATAAAAGGAATTGTTTCTATCGGTATTTTTTGCCTAAAATACGCTATTCAAAATGAAAACCATATTTTTAGGTAGCTGCCGCCATGACCTTTGTTGTCACCGAAAATTGTATTAAATGTAAATATCAAGATTGTGTGGAAGTTTGTCCAGTAGACTGCTTCTACGAAGGTCCTAACTTCCTGGTGATCAACCCGGATGAGTGTATTGACTGTGCACTATGTGAACCTGAATGTCCGGCAAATGCGATTTTCTCGGAAGATGAGTTACCAGAAGGCCAAGAAGTCTTTATCGAACTCAATGCCGAATTGTCTGAAAAATGGGCAGGCAATAACATCACTCAAATTGGTGAGCAACCTGCTGACCGCGAAGAGTGGAATGGCAAGCCAGACAAGCTGCAATATTTAGAAAAATAATGAAGAAAGGCCAGTTTTACTGGTCTTTTTTATACTTTAATCACACATTTCTTTGCAATTACCTCATTATTCAGGCGCCATTTTGCATTAAAATAATACGCCTATCGATTATGAACTGCGCTTTTTATGATTCGAAATAAATTACAGGGTCTATTATCATTATTTGTCATCCCTGTGATGATGGTGGGTTGCTCAAGTTCAACCCCGAAAGTCAATCAAAACCAAGGTAAAAGAATTTATATCCCTCAAGAACAAGTCACTTTTACCCGCCCTGTTCCCAATAAAGTCGAACCTGCCTCCTATCGCCAATGGCTCGGTCAAGGCGACAATTATGCACGTGTCCGCGAATATGAACAGTTTTTAGCGCGTAATAATGTTGCGCATATTGTGCCAAGTTTTGAATTGTTACGGACGGCACGCGACTGGCAAAAATGTGGTCGTTCTGAATATATGGTGCCAAACCGTGAGTTATGGGGAAATGCCCTGCCAACCTTACGTGTCTTTAAATATCTGGTCGCAGCAAAAGTCTTAACCGATTTTGAAGTCACCTCGGTTTATCGCGATTTACCATTAAACCAGTGTGCAGGCGGTGCAGGTTCATCCAAACATCTGTTTAACTCGGCTATTGATTTCCGCATCGGGCCTGAATATCCGCAGCCTCAAGACTATGCCTTTATTGAACAGACCAAATTCAAGTTATGCCAGTTCTGGGCACAGCATGGACAAAGTCTGGACATCGGCGTTGGTTTATATAGTTCCGGACAGATTCATATTGATACGCAAGGTTATCGTACCTGGGGCCCTGACCTGACCCGTAATAGCTCGATGTGTAATTTCTAACAAACCTATAACCACTTAAAAAGAGATCACATTGATCTCTTTTTTATTTCATTACACCAGATTAATTAAGCAATCAAATTGCACTCTGGTCATAAACGTTTAAAATGCAGCTAACAGATTCATAGGTAAATTTGATTATGCAACAGATGTGGACCGAGATTGATGACTATATCAATTCACATTTAATTCCCACAGACCCAAGACTTCAACATGCATTAGACAATACCGATACGCAGGGTTTTTCTAATCATTTGGCTGTTGCACCTAATCAAGGCATGTTTTTGCAGATGCTGATCCAGATGAACCAATGCAAACGTGTATTGGAATTAGGCACCTTTGGGGCTTACAGTACCATTTGGCTCGCCAAGGCATTGCCGGAAGATGGTTATTTGCTCACTGTTGAAGGACGCGATACCCATGTTGTTATCGCACAGGAAAATATTGATTTTGCCAATATGCCCACCACCATCGAGCTAAAAAAAGGCCGTGGTGCAGATATCATGAATCAGTTGATTGCTGAAGGCAGCCAACCCTTTGATTTGATTTTTATTGATGCGGACAAGCAAAGTTATCCTGAGTATTTTGATTTAAGTTTAAAACTGGCCCATTCGGGCACCATTATCGTGCTGGATAACGTGATTCGTGCCGGGGATATTCTTGATCCGAATAACAAGAAACCGAGTATTGAAGGGATTCGTGAGGCATTCACGGCATTGAAAGACCATCCTCAGCTTTTATCTTGCACCGCATTACAAACGGTCGGCTCAAAAGGTCATGATGGCTTTGCAATTGCCATCGTAAAATAGAGATTAAAAAACAACCTATTTAATTTAGTTGTGTAATATCAACCAATTATATTTATCTCTTATGCTTTTCCATACAGTTATCCACAGGAATTGCGGATAACTATATGGAAAGAAATGAATCACTTAGCGACAAGTAACGGCACATTGGCATTCCGGAAGATCGTGGTGGTAATACTTCCCAGGAAGAACTGATGAATTTTACTATGGCTAAATGCCCCGAGTACAATCAGCTGAATATCGTGTTCCTTTTGATATTCAAGAATATTTTGCGCAACATCACCATAACGGTACACCGATACCACCTCTAAACCGGCATCGGTTAAGTACTTCTCAGGCTCTGCCAGCATCTCCGGATGATCGCCGACGTAAAGCAGATGACATTGCAATAGTTTTAACAGATCACTTTTTGCAATCCGTTGCAGCATTTTCTGACAGGTTGGCGAATATTCATAGGCAAAGATAAACCGTTTCGGTGGCTGGAAATGCTCGCCTACTGTTATAACGGTACAGTTTGCGCCACGGATAAAGTTTTCAACATTACTTCCAATTGGTTTGTTTTTCTCAGCAGCGCGCTCACCCACCCGACCAATAATCACAATATCGTTTTCATCAAGCAGATTAAAACTTTGTTCAAGAAAATCACCTTTTTCCTGAATCTTGGTACTGGTCAGACCATACTGTTTCTCGATCAGCTCCGAGATATGTTTTAGTAAATTATTACTATAATCCAGGGCCAGCTCACTTTGTTTTTGTTCGAGCTCAGCCAGTTCTTTCAGTAACATGGCATTACTTTCAAAACCAATTACCCCACTGATTTCACCTAAATGATAGCTCGCTGGGTAATAGTCCAGAATTTGCAACAGTACCAATTCTCTTTGTGTCTGTTTAGCTACCCATACGGCCGCTTCAGCCACAGCATCAATGCAGGGTGAAGAATCGATACATGCAATTACACGGTTCATTTTCGCCTCTCTTTAGGTACATACCTTAGGTCTTCTACTTGTTTTTAACTTAACATAGATAAAAGTGAGGAAGGTTAAATTTATGTATCGAATCTCAGATGCTTTTTAATAAACCTTTATTCATTACGATAACGGATTATTTTTGCTGGATTCCCTGCCACAATTGCGTAATCGTCTACATTTTTAGTGACCATACTGTTCATGCCGACTACCGCATGATCTCCGATTTTAATCCCGTCCTTGATGCCCACATGTGCGCCGAGCCAGACATCACGTCCAACTTCAATTCCTTTAGAGCTAACAGGCTGTTGGTAAATCGCACGATCCATTTCCATACCATGGTCAAAGGCATATAAATGACTATAGGCTGCGATTCTAACCTGATCATGTAATCTGATCCCTGCACGTCCCCCATCCAGAATACTGTGATGGTTAATCGCGACTTCATTGCCGATCTCTAACGGGCCATGCAAGGTACAATCCGCTGCGATAAAAGTATTATCTCCAATCGAAATCTTGCGACCGCGTTCAGCAAAAATATGTGCCAATGGAGAAATGAAACAGTTCTTGCCGATTTCCACCGTCTCCATCTCCATGAGATAGGCCTGATATTCAGCTTGCCATGCTTCTGCCCATTCACGATGTTTCGGCTTGAGTGTCCAATACAGCCATGGCATATAATTAAGGCGCTGTTTATGCTGCTCTCGGTATTTTAATAAAGGATCATTCATTGTCTTGCTCCTCAACCAATACCAATTGCTCGCGACCTCTAGTGACATCTTGGAGTTTTAACCTTAATGGCTCAAGCTGATGCACTTGCAGTCGAGCCTGAACCGTAACACCGGTATCGGTATAAGCTTCCTGATACTCAATCTGTTGCTGCATCAATTCATACTGCATAATAGCCCATTCATTAAACAGACATGCAAAACGTATTTCTTTCTTTTCAATCAATTCAATTTTTTCTGCCAACAATAAGCACTGGCCTGCGCAACCGCCGTAGGCACGAACCAAGCCGCCCGTCCCCAGTTTTATACCGCCATACCAACGATTGACCAGTACAATCACATTGGTGAGTTCATTACCTTCAATGGTTGCAAGTATTGGGCGACCTGCTGTACCCGAAGGTTCGCCATCATCATTAAAACGGACATGATGCCCAATTTTCCATGCCCAGCATTGATGTGTGGTTGAAGTATCTTTGTACTGTTCCAGAAAATCTTTAACCTGCTGTTCATTTTCAACAACAGCCGCAATCGCCTGGAAACGACTTTTTTTAATGTCTTCTTCAAAAGTTACCGTACTGGCAATGGTAAATGGCATAAAAAACAAGATAAAAATTGAAAAACAGATTATAGCTGCTTCACTGACAAATAAAAAACCTCGCCTGAAGCGAGGTTTTCTCAATCCGCATCACTTAGCGTTCGCGTAATGCTTCCTTGGCTTTATTAAACGGTTTCAGCAGATAATCCATAATGGTTTTTTGACCGGTACGAATATCCACTGTCGCCACCATCCCCGGGGTAATACTGAAGGCCTTACCCGCCTTGTTATAGAGGCGGTCCGAATCGGTCCGGATATAGACACGATAATAGAACTGATCCTGCTTGACTTCATCACGAATGGTATCTGGAGAAATGATCGTGACTTTGCCATCCAGACCACCGTAGATAGAGTAATCATAGGCCGTAATCTTCACCAAGGCCTCTTGTCCTGGACGAATGAAAGCAATATCTCGCGGTGAAATACGTGCTTCGATCAGCAGTTTATCTTCCAGTGGGACAATCGTCATCAATTTACCATTTTGCGGAATCACCCCGCCTAAAGTCGTGACATCAATTTCTTTGACCACACCCCGTACCGGTGCTTTGAATACCGCACGTTGCAAGCTGTCAGCACGTCCATTCACCACCTGTTGTTGGGTCTGGATGTCAGTATTGGCTTTGGAAAGCTCCTCTCGCGCTTTGACATAATATTCGTTACGGGTGTCATTGATCTTGTTATTCAAGTCATTGGCTTCACGTTTTAAGCGCAAAACCTCAACTTCACTGGCTGCACCTTTGGCCACTAATGGCTCAGTCATGGCAAGCTCTTGTCGTACCAGTTTGGCCGCCTGTTCATAACCTGCGATGGATTGCTCCAGATTCTCACGGCGTGAATAATAAAGTGCGGTTTCCTCTTGAACCAGTTTAGGACTTTTCTTGACTTCCTCAGGAAAGGTCAGTGGCGTACCATTCACTTCGGCACGTAAACGTGCTGCGGTGGCCTGTGCCGAAATCAGTAAAGACTGCGACTCGCCCACATTCGACGCTAACCGTGTCGGATCAAGTTGAGCCAGAATCTGCCCCTTTTCCACCACATCCCCTTCATTTACATCAAGCTTGGTTAGAATGCCCCCTTCAAGTGACTGAATGATCTGCTCTTTTGAAGATGGAATAACTTTACCTGTCCCCGTAGAAACTTCTTCTAAATTAAACAACCATGCCCAGATCAAGAGTACAAGTAAACCAATCCCAATCATCCAAACAACGAGTGTCGAACGAGGTAACTTAGGTTCCTTGTAAGTTACATTCATCGGACGACTACCCGTTTTTTGTTCTTCACTCATAAATTTGCCTCTATGCTCTAAGTATTAAACTATTTTTTGTTTTATTGCTGATTGTTGTAAGACTTGTTCCACTGGCCCATCCATCACGATCTTGCCTTCATTCATGACAATAATCCGGTCCACCAGTTCCAGAACGGCACGACGATGGGTCGCCACCACTAAAGTCCGATAACCGAGCCAGCTTCTTAAATGGTCAATCAGCTGCTTCTCGGCGACATCATCAATGGCTGCCGTTGGCTCATCCAGCAATAGAATGTTCGGTTGACGGATCAATAAACGTGCCAACAATAACGCTTGACGTTGCCCCCCAGAAAAACCGACCCCACCTTCTAACACCAGATGATCCAGCCCTTCTTTCTTCTCATGCACAAAGCTCAATGCGCCAGTTACTTTCAGCGCTTTTAAAATGTCTTCATCACGTGCCAGTGGAGCGCCTAACGTCAGGTTTTCACGGATCGTGCCATAGAATAAATGTGCATTCTGATTGAGTAAGCCCATGTCACGGCGTACATCGGATGGATCAATCAGGCTAATATCCAGATCATCTAAATGCACCGAACCTGCGTTTGGAAATTGCATGGCAGATAAAATCTGGAGCAGTGTTGATTTGCCTGCCCCATTGCGTCCAAGAATGGCAATACGCTCACCCGCCCGAATCTTCAAATGAGGAATAGACAAACTTGGTCGTGGATCATCTTCGGAATACTGGAATACGACTTTCTTCAGCTCATAGTCGCCGTGTAGCACTTCTTTATGCACCAGATGAGCCTGATCTGCCTGATCCACCGGCTTTTTCATTAATTCATCCAGACCTTTTTTCGCTACTTTGGCTTGTTGTAAACGCCCGAGAATCCCGGTGATTTGCGAAATCGGTGCCAGCATACGCGAAGACAAAATCGAACAGGCCACCAGTGCACCCGTCGTCATATCACCTTTCATCACCGCGAAACAGCCCACCAGAATCACCGCAGCATAGGTCAGACCCTGAATCTTTTGTGTCCATGCCGTAAGTACACCCACAATTTTACGTTGCTGCATACTAATATCGGCAGACACTTCATTCATATGGTTCCACTGATTCTGGAAACGCGACTCTGCACGTAATAGCTTGATATCTTCAATACCTTGCACGGCTTCAACCAGAATCGCATTACGAATGGAGGATTCGCGCATCCCTTCTTGTGCCAGTTGCGCCAGTTTCTTTTGTGCCAAGATTGCAGGCAAAATCATTAAAGGCACGACCAGTAGCATGACCCAAAATAAATTTCCGCCAATCAGCGCAAAAATAACCAGGAATAAGAAGAAAAATGGTAAATCTGCAATCGCGCCCATTGTGGTCGAAGTGACCAGCTCACGTACGCCTTCCAGCTCCCGAATCTGGGAAATAAAAGTACCGGTAGATTTAGAGCGCTCACTATTTTTGATACGCAGTGCATGACCAAATACACGGTCAGACACTCGTAAATCGGCCCGTTTTCCAATAATGTCTGAAATGTAAATACGCGAAAGACGCAGTACAAATTCGAAAATCGCGGCGATGAGTACACCCGCTGCCAGTACCCACAGCGTCGGAATAGATTGCGAAGGAACGACCCGATCATAGACCTGCATGGAGAAAATAATGGTCGCCAATGCCAGGATGTTGGCAATCATCGATGCCAGCATGATATCGATATAGCGCTTCCAGTCTTGTAAGGCAATCGACCAGAACCAGCTCGGTTGATAAGGCTTGATATATTCATCAACACGCGCATCAGGAACCGACTGTTCAGGACGCAGTACATAGACATTCTTAATGATGTGTCTTAGCGCGCCGACGGCAAATTTCTGTGACAGGCCCTGATCACCACTGAGCTGAATGCTGACATGTCCGGTACCATCCGCCTTATCAATCACACCAACCTGCCCGTCGGCCAGTTCGACCAGTACCGGTAGGCGCCAAGGGTTAATCACGTCATTGCTAAAGGCAACTTTGCGTAAGTTCAGGCCAATCTGCCGACTGATCAGGATCAGGACCTCATCCAGGTTCTGGTTCTGGTTCCAGTCCAGTTGTAAGCGAATCCGTTCTTCAGATGGTTCAATCCGGTAATGTTTGGCGATGGTTAATATTGCCTGTAACCATGGCTGATAATTTATTTTTGTAGTAATCATGGTTGTACCTCAAACCCTTGTATATTTAAATTATTGAGGTCATAGGCCTGACGAGAACGTCCTGTCGCAGCAATGTATTGTGCAATGCTGCTGTAAATATCATAACGTGCTGTTTCAGCCTCTGAGTTCGCACTATGAATCGCTTGTTCTGCATTGAGCAAATCGACTAGAGTCCGTGTTCCCAATTTATATTGTTCTTGATAAAGTTCTCTTGTACGTATTGTTGTTGCTTGTTGTCCTGCCAAAACCTGCATCTGGCGTTGTTTATTTTCAATCTGTTCACGACTGGTACGGATCTGGTCCAGCACCTTGAGATAAACCGCATTTACTTGCGCTCTTGCTGCCTCTTCAGCATAACTGGCGGCGCGTGTTCTGGAAGAAGTCGCTCCCCCTTGATAGAACTGGCTGCTGGCTTCCAGCATGATGGCGCTATCAAAGCCGCCTTCTTTATCATTTCCCGGGTTACGTCCGTGTAAAGCCTGACTCAGTTCTCCTTTTACCGATAGTGTCGGATAATTACTCACCTGTGTCTGTAATTTTTGATTACGCGCCACTTCAATGCCCGCCTGTGCAGCAATCATTTGTGGAATGGTATTGAACTGTGGTGTTGCGTATAAATCTGATTGTTTTACAAAATCGTCAGGAATGGTCCATTGCACGTTGCGGGTATCAAAACCGAGCAAGGTATAAAGATGCTGCTGGTACTGACTGAGTAAAGATTGCTGGGCAATCATCGCCGACTGTGCAGATTGTAAATAAGACTGGGCCTGGATCGGGTCAGCCTGACTACTGATCCCGGCATTGGCACGCAGATTGGCCATTTCCTGAATTCGCTTAATCCCGGCAATCTGCTGATTGGCAATCCGGATAAGCGTCTGATAACGCTGAATATTGATAATAGTTTGTGCCACATCCAAGGAGATATCGTCAATTTTGACCAGCACATTGGCCTGTCCAACCAACACCTTGGCTTTTTCTACATTGACACCCGATTTAACCTTGCCGAAATCATAAAGCATCTGGGTTGCACTCAAGGTCAGTAATTGCTGCCCCCGTGTACTTTTCTTCCCCAGGTCTCCTGTGCTGACACCACCGCCAATCTGTGGATAGTAGCCTGATTTTGCCACGTCGATATTGGCATTTTGCGATGCCAGTGCCGCGATTCCTTGTGCAATATCCGGATTACGCTGTACCGCTACCTGCACGGCATCTCTCAATACCTTACGCTGATTCTGCCAAAATGCATTTGCGACCGCCGTCTCTTGTGGACGTCCTGATCCAACAACAGGTAAATCATTGCCTAGTGAGGAATCGACCGAGAAGTTGCTCAACTTTTGCATTTGCGCAACTTTAAACTCATCACTACTTTGCGGAACAAACAGCCGGGACAAATTGTTCTTTAAAGTGTGATACTGTTCACTTGGTGTGGTTGCATGTGTCATTGGTACAGATAGCGTTGCTGCATAAAGTAACCACTTAAAACTCATACTTCTTTTCCATGATCCATTATTCACTTTTATATCGTTCTTTAAGTTCATATTTTTTCGTATTGTTATCATTTCAGCATTTTCATTTTAATCATTTTTTTACATAAAACACTATGTTCTAAACACGTTTTCACACATTTATAAGTGTTTATTTTTGTAAAACAGTTCTCATTTTTATAAAATATGCCAAACTAATTAAAAAAATAAAATAAATATTTATCAGCTAATTAGAATAAAATTCTCGCTATTCCCCACTAAATGAGTTGGGATTGAGCAATTTGATTTATATGCAGCCATAAAAAAAGAACCTTTCGGTTCTTTCTTCACATACACAGTTGATTCGAGGCTAAACGACGAAATCATCACCTAAATAGACTTTACGTACCTGTTCATTGTCCAGAATTTCTTGCGGTGTTCCCTCCGCAATGACTGAACCTTCACTAACGATATAGGCTTTTTCACAAATCGCCAGCGTTTCACGCACGTTATGATCGGTAATGAGCACCCCAATACCACGATCTTTCAGCGTCTGGATAATATCTTTAATATCACCGACTGAAATCGGGTCAACCCCGGCAAAAGGTTCATCCAGTAGCATGAACTTCGGATCTGCAGCCAAAGCACGGGCAATTTCAGCACGACGGCGTTCACCACCAGACACACTCATACCCAGTGAGTCTTTAATATGAGTAATTTTAAAATCACTTAACAGTTCGCTCAGACGTTGCTGTCGTTGCTGTTTGTTCAAATCTTTACGCGTTTCTAAAATCGCCATAATATTTTCAGAAATGGTTAATTTCCTGAAAATGGAGGCTTCTTGCGGTAAATAGCCGATACCTTTACGCGCACGTTCATGCATCGCAAGGTCAGACATGTCGAGGTCATCTAAATGAATCTCGCCTTTATCCATCCGAACAAGTCCAACAACCATATAGAAGCTGGTGGTTTTACCTGCACCATTCGGGCCAAGCAGACCCACGATCTGCCCACTTTGCATGGTAAAAGATACATCTTTGACCACCCAACGTTTACTATAGTTTTTCGCTAAATGCTTAATACATAAAGTCTGGGGTTGTTGCACTGCCTGTTCCATTAATCACGTGCCCCTGGGAAGCTTTTAGAGCTTGATGGTGGAATAATGATTTGTACACGGTTACTTGATGAGCCCTGCGCTTCAACATCGCCTTTATTCATACTATATTTCAGGCTATTTCCACGGAT
The DNA here is from genome assembly GCF_014635545.1 of Acinetobacter courvalinii. Taxonomy (GTDB): domain Bacteria; phylum Pseudomonadota; class Gammaproteobacteria; order Pseudomonadales; family Moraxellaceae; genus Acinetobacter; species Acinetobacter courvalinii. The sequence continues at coordinate 348,708 of NZ_BMDA01000001.1, read as the reverse complement.
ACTTGATCCATCCTGATACAGGTAAGCATTACCTGTTAGCGTAATAATCCCGGTATCTGCGTTATATACGATATTTTGCGCTTCACCACGTGCCAGACCTTTGTTGGCATCCATTTGTTGCTGGAACTTAGCAGGTCGTCCCTTTGCCGTAATGGTTTGAATTTCTTTCTTGCTATTCAGGTTGGCCACCAGTGAATCTGCTTGCAGTTTCATCGTGCCCTGCTCAATCACGACATTACCGGTATAGGTGGTTACACCAGACTTATCGTTATAGGTTGCGCGATCCGCAACCAGTGAAAGCTGTTGATTGCGGTCTGACGGCAAGGCGAAGCTCGTGCTTGCAGCTAATGCAACCACAGCCACGCAGCTGGCTTGTTTTAGGAAAGTGAGACGAGATTTAGAATTAAGAGCTTGGCGCATACTTTCCTCGAATTTTATAAAATTCATATTGACCATTATTCATATTAGCCTTGAGACCTTGACTCACAAACTCAGCAGTCGGTGATTGAACCGTGACCTGATGTTGTGTTTCGAGTTCTCTTGTTTTCGGGTAACCCGTGAGCTCATCGGTATGAAACTCCATTTTACCCTGATCGGACAATTTCGTCGCAACGACATTACCAAGCAAGACAACTTTAGTGTTGTCGTCATAGCCATTTGCCTGTTTGGCGTAAAAGGTTGCGTCTGCTTTGCCCTGTTTGTACATCACTGCATTCAGTTGATCAAGCTGAGAGGTTTTAAGTTGCATATTCTGTTGCAACTGTTTCACTTCAGCACGAATATATAAATTACCCTGCTCATCAGTTTGTGTTAAGTGAACACCCTGTGCGGAATAGGTCATATTCTTGGCTGAATCAACATCCAGCTTTTTTGCCTTGCCACTGTAATAATAATAGCCACCGCTCACCGCAGCGACTGCAACAGCAACAACATATAAAACTTTGGTATCCATAAACTGGGTTACCTAACCTTTGAGCAAATCAACACTATATTAATGTGGTACCGCAAGATATTTTTCAAGCAGTTCTTGGTAAACACCTTTTGCCATCAACAACATATCACAGACTTCCCGGACAGCCCCACGACCACCCATCGCCTGGGTCACCAGATTGGCACGACGACGCACTTCTTCATGGCCATTGGGAACAGTGACTTTCATTCCGGCAATTGCAAATGCAGATAAATCCGGCCAGTCATCTCCCATATAGATGCAGTCTTCAGGCAATAAACCGAGTTGGGCGCACGCTTCACGTAAGGCTGTACCCTTATCTTCACGGCCTTGATAAACCAGATCGACACCAAGATCAGACATGCGTTTTTCAACGATATGGCTTTTCCGGCCTGTGATAATAATCACCTTCATACCTGCTTGCTGGACCAGTTTCATGCCCAGACCATCACGAATATCAAATGATTTAATTTCATCACCCGAATTGGTTAAGGTCACAAAGCCATCGCTTAAGATCCCATCCACATCAAGCACAAGTGCCTGTAAATGACGTGCTTGTTCTTGTAAAGCATAAGATGCCATGGCTTAGTTTACTCCCGCCTGAATAAGGTCATGCATACTGATCACACCGATCACTTTTTTGCTGTCATCCACCACCACAAACTGGTTAATTTTTCTCTCATGCATTTTTTCTAATGCTTCCACCGCACGGGCTTCTTGAGAAATGGTAAACGGATTTTTAGTCATCACTTCAGAAACCGCCAGATTGACATCAAAACCCTGTTGCTGGTCAATCATGCGACGTAAGTCACCATCAGTGAAAATACCCAATAAGGTGTCATGCTCATCAACGATCGTGGTTAAACCAAGACGTTTATCCGAGATTTCATAGAGCACCTTGTTCATTGGTGTATCAGGACGTACCTTGGGTAATTCTGAACCTGTATGCATCAAATGCTTCACATGCAACAGCAATCGTTTCCCCAATGCGCCTGCCGGATGCGAACGCGCAAAGTCATCTGCGGTAAAGCCACGTGCTTCCAGTAGCGCAACCGCCAAAGCATCACCGAGCACTAATGTTGCGGTTGTACTTGAGGTTGGCGCCAATCCTAGAGGGCACGCTTCGTCAGCTGCACCCAGTGTTAATGCAACATCTGCATTTTGTGGCATTGGCCCTTTATCATCACGACTAATCGTGATTAATGGCACACCTAAATGCTTGATCAGTGGCATCAACATCATGATTTCATCACTCTTGCCCGAGTTTGAAATCGCAATAAGTACATCGCCACGCACCAGCATGCCCAGATCGCCATGCCCCGCTTCACCTGGATGCATAAAAAATGAAGGTGTACCTGTCGATGCAAATGTAGCTGCCATTTTACGGCCAATATGACCCGATTTCCCCATCCCCGTGATGACCACACGACCTTGGCATTGCAATAATATTTCACATGCACGATCAAAATGTTGATTAATCTGGGTGGCAAGCACTTCAATCGCTTGCTGTTCAATACGCAGGGTTTCGAGTGCGCTTTTCTGGAAATTTATGGCGTGTGACATATGAGTTTGACTCAAAATAATACTCTATCTACCAATCGGCAGATGATTTTAATCAAAAGAATGAAGGCGATTCTAACATAACTGTGAATTCTGCACGTTTCTAAATGTATAAGTTTTCATGAAAAATGGAGAGAAATAACTCAAAACCATGAGTCAACTCAGTGATCACAGATAGTGCCATAAAGCGAAGGAAAATATATTTCAATCGCTTATTTTACCGTGATTACCAACTTACCGGAACATTCCGAATTTCCTTATCTGAATATGCAACTACATTTGCCTGCCCTGAATTTTCAGAAAAAGAAATACTAGAAACATAGTACTGGAAACCAGAGCCAAGTTGTTGCTGAGCCAATTTCTTAGCTTTCTTCTCTGACTCACTACCTTGTAAGAAAATAAACATTCCGATCATAAAGATAAACAGGAAGGTTGCAGACAGATAAGCTGACAAAGGTCTATCCGTTGCATAGCCTGCTTGAGCTAATCGTCTCAATGCATGGGGAGAGGAAAGCTGACGATAAATCCAGATCAAAAAGTAGAGCAAGAACATCATGAACAGGAAAAAGACTACCGCAGACCACGTATTCAATTTTATTTGTAGTTTTAACAGGTCAAAAGGCATCAATAGGCTTGCACCTATAATAATCCCAATAAACATGATAAAGAAGAATACACTCAACCATCGTGCTATACGTGCTGTCTTGACACTGCTCTTTAGAAGAAGAATACCAACAATCACAGCGAATATATTAAAACTGGATGAGTAACCAATTTGATTGATAATGCAATAAATCATCAAAATAATATCAAGAACACCGATGACTAGAAGTACAACACCTACTTTTTTAAAAGGGTTCTCTGTAGAAAACATATCGTTCTTAGCCACTGAAATTTCTAAACATCTTGACTCGTATTAAATTCATTTTCAAATAAATTTGCTTCTCTACAATGCCTTGCTTTCAGCTTGATTCAACGAATGATCCTCTATTGAAATTTATTAGGCTCTAAAACAGAATTTAGTCATTCCAATCCACATCTAGCTAATCATCTTTTTTTCTGCTGATAACTTTATGAAATATGGTGCATACGTTATGATGAATAACGATTTTTGTAGAGTGTTTGAAAACCCTTATGCAACCTTTTGTTCTATATAACTCTGAGCAACGTAAAAAAGTTGAATTTGTCCCACGCAAAGAAGGTCAAATCGATATGTATGTCTGTGGTATGACGGTTTACGATTACTGTCATATCGGGCACGCTCGGGTTATGGTTGCATTTGACTACATCATTCGCTTCTTGCGTAGCCAAGGCTGGAAAGTTCGCTATATTCGCAACATTACCGACATTGATGACAAGATCATTGCCCGTGCCAACGAAAATGGTGAAAGCATTCAACAGCTCACGGCACGTTTTATCGATGCCATGAATGAAGATGCAGCCAACCTGGGCTGTGCGGCACCGGATGAAGCACCCAAAGCAACTGAATATATTGATCAAATGCAAAGCATGATTAACACCTTGGTTGATAAAGGGGCTGCTTACCCTTCCAGCAATGGCGATGTTTATTTTGAAGTAAGCAAATTCGATAAATACGGTCGTCTATCTGGCCGTAAACTGGACGACATGCAAGCGGGTGCATCTGAACGCGTTGATGTCGAAGTGGAAAAGAAACATCCCTTTGACTTTGTGCTGTGGAAACATGCCAAAGAAAATGAACCTGCATGGGCTTCACCTTGGGGTAAGGGCCGTCCAGGCTGGCATATTGAATGTTCTGCAATGTCGACTTGCTGCCTAGGCAATCATTTCGATATTCATGGTGGTGGTTCAGATCTGATGTTCCCGCATCATGAAAATGAAATCGCACAAAGTGAAGCCTCAACTGGCGAACAATATGTCAATTACTGGATGCATGTCGGCTTCATCAATGTCGATGGCGAGAAAATGTCTAAGTCTTTAGGCAACTTCTTTACCATCCGCGATGTGATGGAGAAGTTTCATCCAGAAGTGATTCGCTACTTCATTGTGTCGTCGCATTATCGCAGTCCAGTTAACTTTTCTGATGTGGCATTAAAAGAAGCAAAAACCGCGCTTAGCCGTTTCTATCATTCTTTCAAAGCCTATCAGCAAGTCTATGGTCAAAAAACGATTGAGACTTTAGAACAAAACTTTGTGGAACGCTTTAACAATGCAATGTGCGATGATTTCAATACTGCTGAAGCCATGGCAGTACTATTTGAACTCAATAAAGAACTCAATCGTGCGGTGAAAGAAGAGCAAGTAGAGCAGGCAACGGCTCTTTACTCTACCCTACGTCATTTAACCCATATTCTGGGTCTAGTTCAGCATGATGTAGATGAGTTCCTGAAGTCGGATATTGGTCAGGAAGCCTTAAGCCTCTCTGATGCTGAGATTGAAGACTTCATTCAGCAACGCGTTGACGCGAAAAAAGCCAAAGATTTTGCCAAAGCTGACGGCATCCGCCAGTCTTTACTTGATCAGGGTGTAGTTTTGGAAGATACACGTCAAGGTACGATCTGGCGACGTGCTGATTAATTCAACACTTAGCACTATAGAGAGTTGACACTTGAATGAAACTCTCTATAATGCGTCCTATTGCGGGAATAGCTCAGTTGGTAGAGCATAACCTTGCCAAGGTTGGGGTCGCGAGTTCGAGTCTCGTTTCCCGCTCCAAGATTTTATGTATTAAAATCAATAGGCTGCATAACTTTAATGAGTTATGTAGCCTGTTTTTTTTGTCGATCAGTCAGCTTTATCTAGTCAAAATTCGCATTAAAAAACGCTTTATATTTCCGTTGCGACACCACGAAATTTGGAGTGTTATTATGCAAAAGCCGGTTAAGCGCCGGGACGCGTGGCGCATCACTGTTCGTTACTTAGGAAAACGTTACACAGCTACTCGAGATACTGCGAGCGAGTGTGAACAATGGGCCGCAAAAAAATTATTAGAATTACAATCTCAACAGGCTAACCCTGAGCCTGAAAAAATCCATATCTCCTTCTATGCTCTTTTTGAACAGTACTATCAAGAAGAAGGCAGAAAAATGAAGATTGCCCGCTTAATTGTTCAAATGCTTAAATGTCTAAAGAAAAACTGGGGGGAAATTAGCAGATTAATCAATTCACGACCTGACACCAGCGTTAGTTAAACAATGGCATGATAAAAGACTAAAACAAGTTAAAGGTGCAACAGTCATTCGAGAAATGGCAATGTATAGTTCAGTTTTTGACTTTGCCCAGAAAGAGTTATTTTTAACTAAAGAAAACCCATTTAAAGAAATATCAAAACCTACTGCTCCTGCTCCACGTAATCAAAGGATTTATAAGAACCATATAGATGCTGTTTTAGCTGGGCTCGATTATGAATGGGGAAAAGTATCTTTTCAGCCAAGACACCGAGTTGCCTGGTCATTTCTATTTGCGCTTGAAACTGCAATGTGTAAAGGTGAAATACTTAGTGTAGAGAAGCGATTAATATTTCCCAATTTCATTCACCTATTAGATACTAAGAATGGTACTTCTCGTGATGTGCCTTTAACCGCTAAGGCAAAAGAGCTACTTTCTTGGCTACCAGACGATCCTGATGATAACCGTATGGTTTCTCTTACATCTAATGCCTTTCGATTAATATCGCAACGTAACTTACGTCGAGTTGGCTTAGACGGTGTTATTAAGTTTCATGATACACGTCATGAAGCTATTACACATTTTGTTCATAACTACCGTTTACCAGTAGAGATCCTAGCGAAGATTACTGGCCATAAAACGATTAGTGTTTTGGTGAATACTTATTACAATCCTACTGCATCTGAAATTGCCAAGATGTTAGCTGCGGCATAATAAAAAGCCCCTTAATCAGGGCTTACGGACGCGGGTCAAATACCATGACTATATAATAAGTGGCAGCAGTCTAAAATGCATAGGATAAACGTCTACACTTTCATGATGATTCTAATCAAAGCCACAGAGATATTCATCAGGAAATTTAATTACACTATGATCAATTTCACGAATAGAACCTTCAAGCAAAGTAACATTTACACCATTTATTTTCCCTTCTTTTGAAATACTTACGTCAAGTTTATATACCATGCCATGTATTATGGGTACAAAGCTTTCAATATATGTTGATAGCTTATAGCCATTATCCAAAATTTTTAATGCGCTATCGTAGTATCCACCTGCCATATATATTGATTCTTGCACCTCCTCATTCGGTACTAAGTGCATTTCATTTCCAATATATTGAATATTCTCTCCTTGTTTTTCTAAAACACATGTCTTTTTTCGATCATTTGTAATCAACTCATTAACTGTAAAATCACCAAGTACATCATTAGAACAATTTGTATAGATATCAGGGGTTAGTCCTGGTTTACATGCTTCTAAATTTGGAAAGATTACGGGGATATTAACAGAAAATTTATTTGGTATAAAAAAATTATATTTATAGATGTGTTCCAAGTAATAACCATATTCACCAAAGATAAGATCTATTGCTATTCTTAGTCCTTTAATATTATCAAGTATCTTGCCTTCAAGATCGATAACATCGGTAAAAAATTGAGACAATGGATCAATATCATACCCCCCTTCAATAAGATTTTTTACCAGAAGATTATTGTTATTATTCAATTTTTTCTGAAGTATCGAATAATTAATTTGATTTCCGTGCATATTGTACAGATCACTAGGAAGATATGCATATCCTGGTCTGTAAGCAATCGCCAAGTCTGTAAAAGGAGTTATATTAATATGATCAGTTGAGTTAAATATAACGCTATAATGTGTCATATTAGCATGATCATTCTTTGCTACTTTCAAGCGACAAGGTAATTGATCTGATTTAACCTGTCCTTCCCAATTTCCTTTCACGTCTGTTTTAACAATACTTTTAAATCCAGAATCATCCTTACATCGGGCTGTCACAGTTGCATCTGATAAAATATCTCGTGAAATTGCTGTACCCTTAATAGTTACATAAGTTATTGGGGATGGTTCCTTTTTTGGTGGTGTGCTATCTGAGTCATCTCCTCCACATGCAGATAAACCTAAAATTGTTATTAATCCTATTATTTTCAAAGAAAAATTAGACATTTTAATTTCTTCCTTTTATAACTTAAATTCTGTTTAAACCAATTATTTTATAATTTGGAGGATTTATTTTATAGTATAGTTGATAAGTACACAAAGAAGCAAAAATCCTGCTGAATAACTTGAAAGGCGACGTGCCCCTCTTTCTTTTTAAAACCTAAGACTTATATATCATTTAGGTTAATTAGGGCATTAAACCACTTTGTTTTAAAATTTTATCTATACCTTTGCTATCATAAAAAGTATATAACGTATTCCATTCTGTAGAGGTTTTCCCCTATGAATACATTTTTTATCACAAATTAATAGAGTTCCAGCTTTAGCATGCACTTCCTTCATACCATTTGGAGTTTCAACATTTGGGAATCGGTGTTCTCCAAGTGGAAATAACTTACGGCTCCACCAAATATCAGTATGTGTACCCGGTAAATATTGGAAAGCTCCATTAAATCCATTGACATCATTCAAATACCAAATAAATTTTATTTGATGTGAAAAGGGTGAATCTCGATGTAATCCACCACCTGAGCCTAAATTGTTCTCTTTAGAAATAATACGATTTGCCATTAGACACCAGGACTGTGTGTCACGACCAGTATACGCATCCGATGCACGTATCCATCGGTCGACCTCAAAGTGAGGTAATAATTCTTTTATTTCTTTCTCAAAACACCATAGACGCGTATTAGACTCAAGAGCATCACTCCACCGATATGAATAATTTGCATTCTTTTCAATAAGTTCAAAACGTTTAATAATTTCATCACAAACTGAAAGTGGTAGATAGTTACCAAGAATCTTTACTGTATCATGGTGTAAACTTTTTAACTCGCCTTTACTTGCGAATAATGACATCCATATTTTAATAAAAGTTATTTTTATATAATTAGTGAACACGTATATATACCAATTCTCCAAAAATATTTTTATAATAAATTAAAACACGGATAAATCCTAGAGTTTAAAAAAGAAAGGTCGATGGCTGCATATCCTAAGCCTCCTCAACAAACTCATTAACATAATTCATTATTATTTCTAAAATTTATTAAAAGAGTATTATGATTAATTTTATTTCCAGCTAGTCCATATCAGTTGTCATACAGAAGTTCTATTGGAATAGCCAACCATAGAAAAATTGTTCCTGACTAGGGTTGCGCTCAAAAATTTCAATGTAGCGTTGGCCTTGCATGATATTTAGCTACTGCCCAACTAATTGCATTAACTTGATCAAATCGCGGAGCTGTCCAATATTGTTTTTTATAAATGGCTTTAGCAAAATCAAGTGGTAAATCTCGATTATTACCTTTGAACCCATTTGCTCGAGCAACTGCTTCAGTAATGCCATATTTAGTTGCCCCTACTCGATCTGCTGGGTTATTTACATAACCACCTTCACGCTTAATGAGTTCTTCAAGATATTGTTCAATATTCATTTCACTTTCCTATAGATATAAAAAAGCTACCCGTAGGTGGCACAGATTTTCAGTTTGGTTCATGCTTTTATAGAAGCAATTATTACATCCAACTTCCACATTAAGATTGGTATGGAAAACAAAAGAATAAACGCAACTATTGTTTACCATAAGCCGTGCTTTTCAATAGACACTTTCATAAGCTCCACTATTGGTTTAAAATTCTCCATATAGATATATCTTCTCCTTAATCTAACTCAGGCTAAGTTGATAAAAAACCTCAGTGCGCCAACACTGGTTTTTTGCTTTTTTGGAATAAAGTACATTTCTTACTTCCCATAGAATTAATAGACGAACTTTACTCCCATCCGTTTTTTAATATCAGGCTAAAGGACTTCCTATGACTTTGTTAAAAAATTGTTTCTGTTAGTTGACGCACGCTTCATACACGTTTTCCTACCCGTAAAAAAAGAATTACCACCCGAAGGTGGTCGTTTCATAATATTAGTTGCCAATAAGTTTTCGTAGTAGTCAGGGCTTGCAGGGACAACAGGTAGTTTCTCTCTTATACGTGTACTTCCAAACAAAACCGCCCGAAGGCGGCATTAAATGTTTTCAATGTCTCTTCTAGCTTTCTTAACTTCTTTGATTACTTCGACTATCGTCTTACCTTCTTGTTTATCAATAAAGTTAATAATCCATCGGACCAAAGCCCAGCCGGAAATCCCACAAATAAAGAAGAACCCACCAAATGCAATCATTCCCCAAATATCCGTAATCCATTCATAAAGCCCCCACTTCACAATAATGAATGAACCGCCCGCCAAACTTGATATAACCGTACAGATCAAGCCCACTGCCCACTCTTGAGGTGACCGTGGCATACGTGTCATCAATACAACTAACGTAACACCTAAAGTCACCATAATTGCCGCCCCATAAAATTTTAATAGTGCTGTTAAACCGCTTGTAGAAACTGGTTCCATGCCTTTTACTCCAGAAGTAGGCAAAAAAAGCACCCGTTTGGGTGCTATGAATTAATTTAAATTAAGCTTCAGAAGTACTTTGAGTAATCTGATTTATATATAGTTCCAGACTGTGTTTTCCCATAGATCACGTACAGCGACACGAATGTAATATGGGGTTGTTGGCTGTAGGTCTCCAAAAGTAGTTGTTAAATCTTTGCTGGTCCAAGTTGGCGGCATTTGTGTAGGATCAAAATTAGAAGTCATGCTGAGCCATACAGCATAGTTTTTCAGGTCTGGCACTTCGCTCGGTACCCAATTCACTGTAATTGAATCAACCGTAGCAGCTGTATAAACATTTAGGAGCACTGGCGGTACGGGATTGCTAATACTTAATTCAGCATAGGTGCTGATCTGGTAGCCGTCCTTACTGGCTACACAAATTGTATAAGCTCGGCCTATTCCATCAGTCTTAGCCTCTTCTATCGAATAACTGTAATCCCTATTTGTTGTATCAACTTCACGAATCATTGCATCATTCGACCAGACTTGCATACGATAACCGTCTGCACCTGCTGAGCTTTGCCATTGAACTTTAAATGTAGTTCCAACAAACAGCGATTAGTGATAAGCCCTTCACACCCGCAGGACGTCCGCCAGATAGTGTATAGCTGTATGCTGTTACCTCATCTAATGTCTGTTCTTTGCGCTTCGAACCGTTAAAGCTAGTGAACTTTAAGAAGATCTGTTTACCCACAAGATTTCATTGTATAGATATTCAAAAATTGCCCGATCAAGACTCACAAAAGGCTCACCAGCGTTATGAATCTGAGCATCATCAAAACGCCCATGTAGCACATCACTTAAGGTATAAAGACCAGATCCGTTTAAAGTGGCCACTTGATAATTAAAATACTCATCACCTACTTTACAAAGCATTTGATCGGCTTGAGCATCTTGTAAGGTTCCACTGAGAATACGATTTGCTGTATTTAGCTCAACCTGTAAAGCCGTATCATCCGTATCGATGGCCGTATCGTGCAGAGCCATAAATTATGCCAATCATTTCATAAGTCGTATTATCAAGGCTGGTCCACACATTACAATTCCCCCAATTAATGCCACCTGATACAGCTACCCATACTTGATTCTTTCCATCCGTTAAATCTAACGGAGGCTCAAAGATAGCTGGAGTATTAATATTTCCCGGTTCTTTGTTACCACCTTGATAACCATTAGATGCCTGTGAATCATATTCAATGGCAGATCTTAAACCTATGGCCAGTTCTTCAGCCGTGATGGTTAATTCACCGAACTCGTCTTCTTCAATACGTGTGATACGGACAGGGCATTGATTTAAGCCCAATGCTACGTCTGTAATGGTAACAATATCCATTGGCTCTAAACGGCAATACTTCCAACCTAAGGTAAACTCATATTCATTACGCACATAAAGCAATCGTTGTAAACAAAACTATGCAGCATGACTCGCTATTTTAGGCTCACAGAAGTAATGACTTTCTACGGGATCCTGAGTACTTAGCCCAAACATTTCAATTTTTGCTTGGTCCTTGGCCTCAGTCGTTTCTGTGTTGTACTGGTTGTAGCGATTGATGTATTCAATCTGCACATGATTATAAGCATCAGTATCACGGCTACGGCGAACTCGTACTGGTTCATCATCACTAATAAAATCATCATCAGTTAAATGATAAACCGGTGTGAGATCTGGTGTAAAAGTAGCGCCGTTTCCAGTAATTGCTGAATCGCCATAAGAACGGATATTTAAACCGTCTGGACTTGGTACCACAGCACAATTTATACAGCCTCAACAATCTCATTAATTGTTTCATAAGCAGCTCGCTATTCGGTGAATGCAGGACTAATTAAGAGATTGGCTGCACGACAATAAGTACGGAACTCTTCTAAATCAGCCCTATTTAAATTAGGTGCTGCCCCCATGGCGTGGATGTGTAATAAAGTCCTCAATCACATCTGCCGGATTAGCATCATCAATACTGTCTGATAGCGTAATAGCGCTAATTACTTCAAAGTTATGATTTGAAAGACTGGCACTATTTCCCATCTCATAATTAGCACATGCTACATATCCCAAATATGGGTAGTTAATTGCCTGATCAAGATGCTTTGTAACTACTCCCCAAGGCGGGTTATTATTACCATCAAATAATTCAAACTTTAGCAGGTCGATTGGATCTAGCGTAATAGAACCTTTCTGCTTTGGTATGTACTGTTCTTTATCAAGCCAATCTTTTTAATTTGGTTTTCGCATAACCCCAGCATGAGTGAAATACTATAACTAAATATAGTATCGCTGGTTTTACTGCTTCCCCCTTACCGTCTGGTTTCTCAACCGTAGTATGAGGTTTTGCTCAAAAATCACCGTACCAAAACATGTTTGCAGCTACACGGGTTTTACCATAAACCAAAGGCTGACAAAGCCCGTATGCTGATTGCTGGATCCGCATAGAGTTAATACGGGGATCCGTTGTACTAATCGTAGTACCACCAAATAATCCACCCATTATTTTTTCAGCCTCTTCATACGAAAAAACCCGACAATTCGCCGGGCTAAACGCCCTTTGGTTCCATCCTGAATAATGACTCCTTGATGGATATAGCTGTGAATGATCTGCGGCCACTCAATAACAATTGCACCATGACTAATGCACTTGCCAAAATGATATAAAACGATGTCGCCCGGTTGTGGTGGCCCTTCAATCGGATCACATACACCCAAAATGAGCTTTAAATAAAGTTGCCCCATCTGATGCATGTGCCAGTCTGGTGGGTATGGTCGCGGATCCAAATGATCCATAAGCCCTACTTTTTCATAGACCTCACAAATCAAAGTACTGTAATCTACCCCAACACCTTTTACACGGCCTTGGTGGTGGTGAGGTGTACCTAACCAAGTTAGGGCTTCATTTACCGCCGCTGTACCTGTAAGATTATCGCCTAAATTTCTATCGGTTACTCCATACCCCATTTTGCTGAACACTCCAGACAGAATTACTTACTGCTACCAATTTAACTTTTGACTGAATTGAGGCTGATTGCAAAGCCTGACCTGATGCTAATCCAGCAAGAGAATCGAAACCATTTGGTTTAATCGATATTGAATTTTTAGAATCTACAGATATTTCATAATTAATGCCGGGCTCCGCTTTAGGCAAAGTAATTAAAATGGCTCCAGAAGCATTAACATTCGAAACAAAGGACCCTGATTTATCTTTTGTCAAAGCTATACTCGATTTGGGAGCAATAATATTCAACCTACTGCCAGTTATCGCGCCATTAGAGTTTGTAGTAATTTTTCCATCATTTTTCAACGTATCGATCTTGGTGCCATCTTTCAAAATATCGGTTCTATACGAAATATCATTGCCATATTTATAAATCTGGGTAAATCCTCCTGTGTCTGTATCTGGTCTTGAATATTGAGTTGAAAAGGCGTCATTCTCTTTCACACTTGGAGGTTTTCCAAAAGTATAACTTGTCGTTGTATTTTTACTAATTGGAGCATTAAAAGCATATTTACCCCATGCTGGGCCATCTTGATGCCCGATTACTAGGCTTCTAGTCCCATAAACTTTTGAGCCATATTGAACAATTGAAAAGTCGCGTATATCACTACCAGGATTAGAAACAAGTTGCCATTTAGCTTCACCGTGATCCCTAAAAATTACTGAAGATCTTCTCCCATTAATACCATCTGACCAAGTGTCAATAAAGAAAGCAGGATGATAATTCCCTGCAATACCAAATGTATTACCAGAGGTTTTCTCGGTTTCAGAATTTGTTTTATACCAAATATATCTCGAGTTTTGCCATACTTTCCTTGGCTTATCTCTACCGGAATCATCGATAATCGTCTGATAATCCTTCATTTTACTGTAGACCCCTCTATAATCCCAATCTACCCCCGAAGGGATATAAAGGGTAGAGTTCGGACCAATTTCTTTTATAATCTCATCAATTTTATTAGTCCAATCTGTTTTCTTATCAGGTTTTACTCCAAAAGATCGAACATCAAAATAATTACCCAAATCTGTACGTGCTACAGCATTGAGCTGATAATTTCCTTCCCGTGTTGAAAGTGCTTTATCTTTTACTGATTCCGAGGGATTAGAATCCTGTGCACAGCCAACCACAGGCACTAGTAGGAAAGCGCAAATCCAATACTTATTCTTCATTCTAAACCTATCATAGAACATGATGTAAATAGCGTCATATTAATATTCCCCAGACATCAAAGTATTTATACTTTTCGTACACTTATATGTCCACGTGAATGAGAGAACTGATACGACTTCTTGTAATACCACCTACATAATATATGTAGTTCGTTGTATCAAACGGATAAGTTAAAGAGCCTGAAAAATTATTTACCCTGTGCACCGCTTCAATCACTTTACGCCAAATAACGAACTTTGCTTTCTTGTCAGATGTAACCGTACTACCTGAAATACTTAAATTAGGTGCTAAGGCATCATAAAGTTGATCATTGGTAAATGCCTTTTCAACTTCAAACAACATTGTACCGTTCTTATATGTATTGATTAGCGAGACATTAATAATGCAATGATTTGAGCCTATGTTTCTAACCATTTGTGCCTGACGAGAATAAATATTTTTACCCGCTAGACTCATCCCATTTAAATCAATTTGTATAGAAATTGGGGTGGTCATTCTAGTTGGGTTAATTGCGTTACTAACACCGTTGGTATCCGAGTCAATAAAAAGATCCTTAAACCGAACCGCTATATATGCTTTACCTCTGGCCATGTAGCTACCAATACGCTCTATTGAATTGGCTATAACATAGTATTCATTTACTTCATTATTGCCCGCTCGCCAGACATCACGACCATTAATTGCAATATTAACCATCTACATAAATAGCTCAAAGAAAGCAGTATCACCAAATCTATACAAGCTATGCCAGTGCATAAACTCGCTATAAAGCCCACCGGCGACAATTGCTCGATCAATTTCAGAAGCTGAATAATCTAAAGCCATCGTTTGATCTACAATTTGCCCAGCATTTACAGCATCGCAACCCTGACATGTAGAGGCCTGCATCATCATTTCTTGGCGGCTAAGGCCAATATATTTGATATTGCCATTATTACCTGCATACCCATAAGCTGAATTACGCATACCAAATAATTTTGGAATTAACACATTCCAGCCACCTTGAGCACCATTGGTAAAAGATCCTGAAATTAAATCAACTCCAGGAATTGCTTTGATATGGTTTAGTTGCTGTTCAATATGAAGGTAGGTCTCCAAAAGGTTTGACGCACCCATGATCTGGTTAACCATGTCATAGCCAAAATCACCATTGGACACATCAAAAAGTTGTTGTCCATGATTTGGATAACGGACTGATTTAGCGGCATCAATAACAACATTAGGGAAATATTGCTTGCCCAGACTAGTCCATTTTAAGGCATTATAATTTGGGATTGTTTCTTGAGCACCAGTGCGTGGATTGATCCACATATCTGACCGCTAATATAGGCCAAAACTAATGCGGCCAGTGTGATGCACTGTCTTGATGGTTTCACCATAATTCTGGTTTTCTATAGAGTTTATTCCATCTAGAGTTGAAGAAGTTGTCTCGCCAAACGCATGTAAAAAATATGTGCATTGCACGTTGTGTTTAAATGCATACATCTCGGCTAATCCATAGTGCCGATCAATCAAACGATCAGTGTTATGACAGACAATAGCTATGTGCCCATTAAAAATGGGGCAAATTGATGCCCCAAGTGTATTAGCTGAAAAAAATATCCATAATTAGATCACTACTTTAACAAACCCATTTTCATCAACATATGTGCCTCCGACGGGTAGACCCTCTGGAGAACGTGGCCATGCTCCTCTGATATTTCCGAAAATTAATTCATCAGCTGTTATGGTTCCTAGCGTTGCATCACCGCCTTGAACGACAACATTTTCTGGCAAGAGAACATCACCACCCTCAGCAGTACCCGCAAATTTTAGGCCGCTAATGCGAAGATAGTATCGATGGGCTCAATAATCTAATAAGACATCACCCTCATATGCCGCCAGCTGTGCATATAAAGATAGATCTGTTTGCGGACGACACACATCAAAGCCAACCAAGCCCCACCTTCGGGAATCGTTATTGTTTTAGGTAATGTTCCTGTTTGATAAATTCCATACATCAAAGTAGCATTAATTACTTGCTACATTCTGAACCGAGTAGTAGCCGCTTGTAGTAATGCCAAATCCACCAAACGTATATGTCTTGCCTGCCACTACCGGAATCTTGATATACTTCCAACCAGCGCCAGCAGAAATAGTCCCTGTGTTATTTACGTAGTAATCATTAATAATGTACTCAGGGTGGGCAAAATTTAATGAAGTCTCTACAGTGAAATCATTCTGCTTTACCACATCACTTGAATTAATGACTGAGTCAATGACAGCATTACAGTATGGCAAAGCAACAAGTGTCGGGTTATTGGATAGTCTGACATATGCAGCATTTGCAGGAACTACAGCCGTTCTTACTGCTACTCCTCCATTATCCACAATCGGACTAATAAAATTAAAACTTGAATCATAAAAAGATAAGACCGATATAACTGAGCTTCCAGCAGATACATAACTAAGATTCTGGCCAGCCTTTACTGGCTTGAAGTACGTAGTTTGATAGCTTGATGCTGTAAATACACCAGAACTACTAATGTGACCAGTAATAGAAAAGTTATAAGCTACAGCTAAAGGTGCAGGTCCCAGCACCCCTTATTACACCTAGAACCTTACGTAGATGTAGGTGCCGTGCTTGAACAGAAATTAGATGCAGGCGAGCTCGATTTTGCCATCATGGCTGGCCGGTCTTCTAAAAGCAGTATTCTCTCTCAGTCTATTACCAAAGCTGATTTTGTATGGATGATCGCCGAGTCTTTACTCGATCAGGGCTCACCCCAAGATTTAATCAGTCTATTAACTCAACATACACTGGTCACCCTACCCGCCGGTGCGGGAACAACCCGTATTCTGGATGAATGGCTATTAAGCCAGAATATCTATGAAATTAAACGTATTACCTGTAATAACTGGAGTGCTGTTGCCGGCATGATTCGAGAAGGTATTGGGATTGGTTTTTTACCCAAAGGCTGGATGGAAAATGGTGCAGATTCCACACTGATTCAACTTGAAAGTCATCCTCCACTCCCCTCACTGCATTATGCTTTTCAGTGGAGACGTGGCGATATTCGAAATATTATTCCAACCATGCAAATATTAGTACGTGAACACATCAATTTTTCCCTAAGACCGAATGATATTTTATAACACCTGATATCGCCTCCAAATTACGGATAAGAATTCAATATAGATGTTCTATCAATTTATCTATAGCACTTTAAGAACAGCTAGCCCCCTTGCCAAACTTGGGGTCGCGAGTTCGAGTCTCGTTTCCCGCTCCAAATTCAAAAAAGCCCTTATCTTTCGATAAAGGCTTTTTTATTGAGTTTAAATAAATTTATTTTTAATCAGAGCAGTTGTACTTGGTATAAAATATAAAGCAATACACCGTCTCACTAAAGCTTAGAACCCTACTCAGTCCTACTTAACCTAGAATGCACAATCAATGAGTAAAACGCTTTAAAATGACCATGCTCTATAAGCATGGTCATTCCCCTCTTAAGACTTTTTCACTTGCAAACGTGCGCGATGTAACAATGGTTCAGTATAGCCCGCAGGCTGCTTTGCCCCTTCAAAAATCAAATCTGAAGCAGTTTGAAAAGCAATACTATTGTCCCAATCAGCAGACATTGGGCTATAAAGTGGATCATGTTCATTTTGTGCATCCACAATTTTCGCCATACGCTGTAGCACTTCCTCAACCTCATTGTATGAAACAATACCATGACGCAACCAATTCGCGACATGTTGAGAAGAAATACGTAACGTGGCTCTATCTTCCATTAATCCAACATTATGAATATCTAAAACTTTAGAACAGCCAATACCTAAATCAACCCAACGCACTACATAGCCCAAAATGCCTTGGCAATTGTTTTCCAGTTCTTTGGTTATTTCTTCTTTTGACCAGTTCGTGTCCTTAGCCAAAGCTGGTGTTAAAAGCTCATCTAAACTCAGTGTTTCAGTTCTTAATAATTCCTGTTGACGATGAGCGACATTGACTTGGTGGTAATGTAGTGCATGAATTACAGCTCCTGTAGGTGAAGGAACCCATGCACAGCTTGCCCCAGCTTCAGGATGTTCAGATTTGCTTTGATACATCGCACCCAACATATCTGTTTTAGCCCACATCCCTTTACCAATTTGTGCTTTACCTTGTAAGCCTGTTTTCAAACCAATCATGACATTTCTATTTTCATAGGCCTCAAACCAGACTTGATTCTTGATTTCAGCTTTTGGCACAAAAGGACCTGCTTCCATAAGAGTATGAATTTCATCACCCGTCCGATCCATAAAGCCAGTATTAATGAAAATCACACGATCTTTGGCTGCTGCAATACAATTTTTTAGATTTAAAGAGGTGCGACGCTCTTCATCCATAATCCCAATTTTTAACGTTTTGTTGGGCAAACCCAGTGCTTGTTCTACCCGCTCAAACAGCTCAACTGTAAATGCGACTTCTTCAGGACCATGCATTTTCGGTTTTACGATATACATCGAACCTCTACGAGAATTTAGCAAAGAATTCTGACCACGCAAGTCACTCAAAGAAAGTAATGGTGTAATTAAAGCATCCATAATACCTTCATAAACTTCTTCCCCATCTACAAGAATAGCTGGATTTGTCATTAAGTGCCCGACATTGCGTAATAACATCAATGAACGACCATGCAAACTCTGTTTTTCACCTTGGAGATTGTTAAAATGCAGATCCTGATTCAGTTTACGCGTAAATAGCTTCCCATTTTTTTCAATTTCTTCGACTAGGGTGCCACGCATGAGACCCAGCCAATTACGATAGGCTTCTACTTTATCCTTGGCATCAACAGCAGATACAGAGTCTTCTAGATCTTGAATAGTGGTTACTGCTGCTTCCAGAATGATGTCTTTAATACCAGCAGCATCTTGCTGACCTACCACGTGTATAGGATCAAATTGTACAATCACATGTAAGCCATTATTTTTTAATATAACTTCAGTTGGTAGAGCAGCATTTCCATTAAAACCGACACATTGACTGGTATCTTTTAATGTGGTGACTTCGCCATTTTGAAGACCAATCACCAGAGCTCCATCTTTAATCTGCCATTGGCTCACATCATGATGAGAGCCTTGTAGCAGAGGAAAGGCTTGATCCAAAAAGTCTTTCGCAAAAGTAATAACTTTTGCTCCGCGAACAGAATTATATCCTTTGGTTTTCTCTGCTCCTTCATGTTCAGGAATCACATCTGAACCATATAAAGCATCATACAATGAACCCCAGCGTGCATTGGCTGCATTTAGGCTATAACGGGCATTGCGTACTGGCACCACCAATTGAGGACCAGCTAAAAGAGCAATTTCTTCATCGACATTTTCAGTACTTACTTGAAAGTCTTCGACTTCAGGCAGTAAATAGCCAATTTCAGTTAAGAATGTTTTATAGGCATTTAGTTCAAAAAGATGGTTACGATGCCATTGATCAATTTGTTGCTGTAAATCATCTCGCTTCTGTAATAAAGCCTTATTTTTGGGCGTTAAATCTAACACCACATTTTCAAAGTTTTCCCAATAGGTTTCGCTGTCTATTCCCGTTCCAATCAAGGCTTCATTTTCAATAAAGTCATAGAGTTCAGTGGAAATCGATAAATGTCCGTATGTCGTAAATAATTTCATTTTAATTTAACCTAATTTTAGTGCGCTCTAGATGGCTTTGGCATCTTTTTGAATAAATTGAGCGGCTGTATTTCCAAGATAGGCTGTGCTGTATTCTGGTTTTTATGATCCTGCACCGCTACATTACCGAGTATGATAAGTATTTGTAATACAAACATTAAACCAAATATCAACCAGCCAAGTTTTTTATCGCGGTACTGAAATTTAGAGACAAAATTTTTCATTTCACCCCCTCTACAGTAGCTTTAAGCCACTAAAGCACGTTGAATTTCGTGACTGATCATGACTGCCGTCGCAGCAGATAAAGTGAAGCCAAGATGACCATGACCAGTGTTATAGAACACCCGCGCTTGTTTGCTGCGTTGTACTCTTGGCATCATGTCTGGCATCATCGGTCTGAGGCCAGCCCAAGACACTACACTGTCGGTAGCGATATCAAAGTTTTTGTTAACCCAATCAATCAATGGCTGAATTCGATCATTACGAATATCTTTATTATAACCATTAAATTCTGCTGTGCCGGCAACACGGAAACGGTCTACTCCTAATCGAGAAGTCACAATTTTTGCACTTTCATCCAGTAGGCTCACCCATGGGGCATTTTTTACACTACGTTCATCTTTTAGATTCACGGTAATCGAATAACCTTTCACAGGATAAATATTAATCTTATCCCCAAGTTGATCACCTAAATGGTAACTATTTACGCCACCACAAATCACAACGCCATCAAAAACAGATGTCTCTGCCGCTTGTTCGATTTGGTGTTTAGGGTTCTGTTGGTTATATAAAATTTCAACTCGATCCAGCGCAGGATTAATTTTCAGTACATTTGCACCAAAACAGAATTTAACACCTCGCTTTTCACAGACTGTGGCCAAGCCACGAGTAAATTTGTGAATGTCACCTGTCGCATCATCTGGGGTAAAGAATCCGCCAAAATAGTCACCGGTTAAAGTTGGTTCAATTGCTTTAATTTCTTCAGGAGTAACTCCATAACGCTCTAAACCACCGCGGTTAAGCAATGCGTTGACATTTTTAGCAACTTCAAAATCTTTAGCTGTATGATAAAAATGTAAAATGCCTTTTTTTTTCAGATTGAAGTCAAATCCTTCTTGATCCGCAATCGCAAACATGTGCTTACGCGAATCCAGGGCTAAACGTACTGTTTCAATGGTATTTTTTTCGTAATTTTTAATGTTGTTTAAAAATGCGACCAACCATGTGTATTTATGCATATTAAAGGATGGATTAAGTAATAATGGCGCATTTTTTTGTGACATCCACTTTATGCCTTTGACAATTGTGGATTTTTGATTCCACACTTCTGCATTACACGCAGAAAGTTGTCCACCATTCGCAAAGGAAGTTTCCATTGCTGGATATAAATTTTTTTCAAAAACAGTAACGCTAAAACCTTGTTTTATTAATTCGTAAGCAGTGGTCACTCCCGTGATCCCAGCACCGATAATCGCAATATGTGGCATATGATCCTCACCAGTTCATGTGATGCCCCATCTGTCCTGTGACCTGAGAGTTTCGGGTTTTCCCCTTCTTCCTTCGGTGTGCTGTTTAAGCACTCTCCAGATTTTTGATTGATTACAGTCCTTTTGCCTGAGAGTTTCCGGGATGTTGCACCTTCGGCGAATCATTGAAGATTTCTCTCCTGTAACACTCTCTTATAACACTAGAAATTATGTTCTTAAAATACCCATATTCACATTAGCCCGAAATGAATAATAAAAATGATTTAAATGTTAAAATAAAAGCATTTAATCCTATTTTTAAATCTACTATGGCTTTTTCGCACACAGATTATAAGGTTAAAACTAGCCTAATCTGCACAAATTTAAATTACAACTTGGATGTTTCATGAGTTTAAATAATACGACCATACGTGTATAAATCTCATTGACCTAAATTTCAAAATCTATAGAATTCAGTTTATCTACTAGCAATATGTTCAAATCATCGTTTAATCTGATGTCATTTAACTCAAACCACAAAGATTAATTAGACTTTGTGTAAAAGCATACGTAGAGACAAACGAAAGAAAGAAAGAAAGAAAGAAAGATTTAATCATTAAATAGTACTGAACCAAAGTATCTGAGTAGACTTGATTTATCCCTTTTTTGTCTTTTGATTCGGCATCCTAGTGAGTATTGGAATCAAACCAAATCGTGATATTTCCACGTTTGATTAAAGCTTGGTTGTAACAAAACCAATTCGTTATACGATATATTTTAGATGCAGGCTTATGCAGCCAAAAATTATATTGCTGAATAAGCCTTTAGGGATAGGTCTATATAACAAAGCCGTTTATCTTTAGGCATTTGAAAGTTGACTTTTAACCTCCTCTGTCTTTTGACTTTTGATCCAAAAACTCATTAATAAAGAGAAAATT
The DNA here is from genome assembly GCF_014635545.1 of Acinetobacter courvalinii. Lineage (GTDB taxonomy): Bacteria > Pseudomonadota > Gammaproteobacteria > Pseudomonadales > Moraxellaceae > Acinetobacter > Acinetobacter courvalinii. The sequence continues at coordinate 326,442 of NZ_BMDA01000001.1, read as the reverse complement.
ACCGAGCAAATTAAGAACATGAACACAGCTTGATAGCCTGACCAACTGACCAATGCGCCAATAAGCACTGGTGCCACAAAACCAGCGGCCATACCTCCAGTATTAATAACTCCCAGTCCGCGACCAATTTGTTCTTGCGGTAGTTTTTTTGCTGGTAAAGCAATTACCAAGGCAAAGATCAAAGATTTAAAAAGATAAACAACACCTTGTGCAATAATTACTTGAGCAATGGTAGCTGCCGAATACATTTCATATAAACCTAGGCACATTAAAATACAGCAAGGAATAATCAGCAGTCGTTCTTTGCCATCAAAGAATTTATTTACAAACCAACCACCTGCTGCTGTTGTTAAACCTGCAATCAAAAATGGAATCGGTAACAACCAGCCGACTGATTTCAAGTCAAGTCCACGCTCTGTCATGAGGTAAATTGGCATCCATGTATCCAAGCCTTTATTGACAATACTAATGCCAAACCACATCGCGCAGATAGCCCATAAATACTTGTTTTTAAATACAAGACTTGAAGCTGTTTTAGTTACATCTATTGTCTTCTGGGTCTCTTTACTAGAAGGTGTTAAGACGGCATAAAGCACAATATAAATAAAACCTACAACACCGATGATCATGAAGGTATTACGCCAATCAAATGCGATGATCAAAGGTGCAATAATTAAGGGTGCAATCATACTACCGATATAATTTGAGGACATCATCGCACTAGATGCATTGGAACGAGATATACCTTTAAAATTTTCCGCAATACTTTTAAAAGATGCAGGCGGAAAACCTCCTTCCCCTAAACCAAATAAAAGTCGAATCACGAGCAATCCCATTAAGGATTCAACCATGCCTGTCAACATGGTAAAAATCGACCATAGCCCAACCGCGACTAGAATAACTTTTTTTGATCCGATTTTATCGGCCAGCCATCCTCCAGGAATCTGCATGATAGTGTAGCCAATATAAAACATACTTAGCACCGCCCCCATTTGTACAGGGGAAATAGATAAATCCTTAATAATATGTGTAGCACTTATACTAATTGCTGTACGATCAATAAAAGAAATGCACCAACCTAAATACAGCAGTAAAAAAACCAGATATTTACGTACGCCTATTTTCTCTATCCATGCAGCCATTGCCAATTTCTCCATTATTTAAAATCTTGTTGTTTTCAATAATCAAAATAAATAGCACCTTGGCTTTACTCAAGCGCATTTTTCGCAATTTATCTTTGCCCAAATGGCAATGCTTGAGTACATTGGCTCGTATTCAAAGTTCATTAATTTCAAAAATTATATGTATAAATATTGCCAATTCAGCAATGAAGTATTCTATTTATTCTAATTGTGTGAAGTATAGAAATGACTAATATCTTTAAATATCGATAAATAAAACATAGGATTTTCACATGTCTCATACTTCAGAGCTAGCGTCATTTAGTGCAGTAAAACTGAAAAAAATGATTGAAAAAAAACAAATCTCACCTGTAGAACTCACACAAATCTATATAGATCGCATCATCAAAATCGACCCCAAAATCAACTCCTTTTGTGCTAAAAACTATGAACAAGCCCTGGCTGATGCCAAATCTCAAGAACAGCAACTCATGGCTGGTCAGGCACGCGGCTTATTATTCGGTTTACCTATCGGTATCAAGGACTTAGAAGACACTCAAAATTTAAATACCACTTATGGTTCGCTAGCCTATCAGCATTATGTTCCGAAAGCAGACAATGAACTGGTGCAACGGGTACGTCATGCAGGTGCGATCATTTTAGGTAAGACCAATGTGCCTGATATGGGTGCAGGTGCTAACACTCGTAATCCTGTCTGGGGTGCAACAGGCAACCCATTTAATCCAAGTTTAAATGCTGGTGGTTCATCAGGTGGGTCTGCCGCAGCTTTAGCTGCAAGTCTTGCACCCCTATGTACAGGTTCGGATACAGGCGGATCGCTACGTATTCCTGCAGCCCTGTGCGGGATTTATGGCCTACGTCCTTCAGCAGGTTTAGTGCCAAGCCAGCGTAAACCATTGGGCTGGACTCCAATTTCTGTGGTCGGCCCAATGGGGCGTAATGTCGAAGATACTTGGCTGCAATTGGCTGCAACGATTGGTTTATCTAAAAATGATCCTCTCAGTTACGATACACAAATGTCTGCCGATATCCGGGACCTACCTCCAGTTGACCTATCTAAACTGCGTGTAGCCTACACCGAAGACTTTGGCTGCTGTGAAGTCGATAACGATATTCGTCAGGTATTTCGCAATAAAATTCAGAAAATAAGTAAGCTTTTTCAAAGCTGTGAAGAAATCCAATTCAATCTAGACGATGCACACCGCTGCTTCGATGTGCTGCGTGCCGAAGCTTTTGTTGCCGGTCTGCAAAACACTTATGAGAAGAACCCTGAGCTTCTAGGTCCGAATCCACGTATGAACTATGAAATGGGTGCCAATATGAAGTTGACTGACTGCATATGGGCGCAAAAAACTCAAACCCAGTATTTTAAAGATTTTCAAAAACTGTTCGATCAATATGACTTAATCTTGTCTCCTGTCACACCTGTCAGTCCATTCTCATGGCAAAACCTGTATTTGAGCGAAGTGAATGGTAGACCACTAGAAAATTACTATCGCTGGTTATCGCTAACCTATGTAGTAACATTGATGACCAATCCTGCACTTTCATTTCCACTTGGACGTGATCATCTTAATATGCCGTTTGGACTGCAAATGATCGCAGGCTTCCGCGAAGATACTACGCTCCTACGCATGGCAGATGCTTTAGCTCAGCACTGCGAACACGATCCTGATCTGGCCCAGCCACAACTAGATCTTAGTGCTTTAATGCAGACGCAAACTGACTTTAAAACAGGTATTGTAGATACTAGTCAGATTAGCAAGATTGAGTATGATCACACGGCATCTGCGGTTTAATACATAGCTAGAGTTGATGAATTAAGGAGTTTAAAAAAACTCCTTAATTTCTTTATATAGACTCATGAGAGAGCCTTATCAATAAATCTAATCATTGGAGCTTATCCCAATTTTTGTTGAGGCAAATGAAAAGTGGAATTTGGCTTCTCCTCACAAAAATCGTAAACAAACCTCAATAATCAAATTTTCGCAGAAACAATTATTTTTGTACAGTTGCGAATGATATATTCGCGTATCAAGTACAGTAAGGAAATTTAATCTCTTAACTTGATTTTACCTCCATCAAAAAACATGCTTTGTTACTATCTGTCTTATTAATCAATCCTGGTTTCCGGCACAGCCAATTCATCATATAAATATTCTAAAAACACGCGTACCACATCAGGCAAGATCCGCCCACTTAACTTACACACTTCTATCGACAGCGCATTATTTAAAATATTGTCTTGTAATGGAATGGCTTTAATAATATTTTGGCTTAAATAAGATTTTAGTACCAGCTCTGACGAAAGTGTAACCCCACCTGCTAACACATACGATACAATCGAGCTGATGGTATTAGAAGTGAAAATAGGCTTAATCACCCCACCCTGATGGCTACAACGCACATCAAATACATCCCGTAATACAATCCCGCATGGAGGCAATGCTAAACGTACTGTTTCAAGAAGCGGTAAAGTAATACTTTTACGATTTGCCAGTTCATGCTGTGGGGTAACAAAACAGTAAATCGGAGCATTGACAGAATACAACACAGAAATATCCGACTGGGACACATGATTAAAGGTCACACCAATATCAGCAGTACCATCTTTAAGTTGTTTAATGACATTTTTACCACTATCAGCATGTAAAAAAACTTGCACATCAGGATAATAGGACTGAAATTTAGCGATAATTGAAGGTAAAAAATCGAGTGAGAAACCTGTCGAGCAGGCAATTTTAATACTACCTTTACTTAAACCTTTTAGAGCATTGATTTCATTAAAGACCCGATCACTTTCCAATTGTAATTTTAACGCATAAGCTGCTAAAATTTCTCCTGCCGAAGTAGGTTTCATGCCATGAGTTTTACGCTCGAACAGCAATACATTCAAATTCGATTCCAAATGGGCAATTTTCCGACTAATTGCAGATGAAGCAACATTTAGTTTGAGCGATGCTTCTGCAATTGAGCCACACCGTACCACTTCCAAAAAATAACGTAGCGAAGTTTCCTGAAGAATTTTAGAACTCATTATCCACACTCAAGGCAATCCATGGCAATTTTTCCATCATATTTCTCATCTAACCTATAGCGAGTCAGTTGGCTGACATTAAACTGGCAGACAAGTCTGACAAGGTTGGTTTAATCTTTTTAACTACTCACTCAGTTTGTGCTTTAATACCATCAGGTATCGTGTCATCAATATTTAAAAGAATTTCACATTTCATCTAACAAAAAATAAATCCGTTACTTTCAACTCATGTAGAAAATGGAGGTAGCATATTTTTCTCCTGTTTTAAATGAAAAATATATTTCATCACGAGAGTCTGCTCGACTCCTCAATTTAAACTAGAACAGAATAAAGCTTGTCACAGCCGAAAAGCTAAATCTTTAACCCGGTAAATTGCCCTGTATAAGCCGTTGTTATATCAAGTTTCTTTTTTTATTTGGTATCATTATTTTAAATTTTTCACATATATAAAAAATATAACACTTAGTTAAAATATTGTATGTATTAAATACTTTATATTCATAATTATTGTTGGCTAACTGCAACCTAGTGGTGTTTAATTTTCATGTACTTTAGATTACAAGCATACACCTTAAGTTTTTGATCTAAATTAATATTAACTATATCCCAACTATAACCAAGTTGGCGTCACGAGTTGGAGTCTCATTTTCTGCCCCACATTCAAACATGCTCTTATTAAAAGATAAGGACTTTTTATTTTCCCCCTTCATTTACACTTTCGACAACGAGACGAACTTTACAAGACAAATTTAATGTAATATTATAACATTACATTAAATATAGAGAAGTACAATGAAAGTCTGCTCATCCCTCAAAAGTGCCAAACGCCGTAGTGCTGATTGCCAGATTGTAAAGCGTCGTGGCAAGTTATTTGTGATCTGCAAATCAAATCCACGCTTCAAGGCAAGACAAGGTTAAGCTTGTCTTGCTTTACCAAAGGTTAAACAACCCTTACATTCCCTTACTTCCATTTCTTTTTAAAATCTAATAACTTGGATATCAATACTTTCCAATAAGGTTCTATCCAAGATGAAAAAATCAATTATTGCCATTTCTCTAGCATCGGTTTTCCTTGTCGCGTGTAACAAGGCAGAAACACCAAAAACTGACGAGCAAACCCCTCCAGCTGCAACCACAACAGAAACAACGCATGAAGCTGTTGACAGTGCGCACACAGCGGAAAACTCACTCGACTGGAATGGTACTTATAAAGGTGTTCTTCCATGCGCTGACTGCGAAGGTATTGAGACTGAGCTTGAACTAAATCTAGATAAAACTTATGAATTAAAAGAAAAATATTTAGGCAAAGGTGATGGTAAAACCTTCGAAAGCAAAGGTAGCTTCACCTTTGATAGCAAAAATACCTCAGTCATCACATTGGATAAAGCCGGTGATGGCCGTAAATATTTCGTTGCTGAAGGTTACCTGAAAGCTTTAGATACCGAAGGTAAAGAAATTACAGGTGAATTGGCAAGCAAATACGAGCTAAAAAAAGAAGCTGAATAAGCCTTAAATGATATTAAAAAGCCCATTTGATGAAGTGGGCTTTTTAATAGGCAATAAAAAACCCAGTCAAAATGACCGGGTTTTTTTAGAAGATACGAATTACTTCGCAGCAGCTTGAGCAGCAGCAACTTCTTCCGCAAAGCTCATTTCAGCTTTCTTCTCAATACCTTCGCCCACTTCGAAACGAACGAATTGAGCGACAACAGTACCAGTCGCTTTCAATACATCAGCAACTTTCTTGTCATTGTCGATAACATACATTTGACGATCAAGAGCAACTTCGTTCAAGTATTTTTCAACTGAACCAGTTACCATTTTCTCAACGATGTTCGCTGGTTTACCAGATTCTAATGCTTTCGCTTCAGCAATTTCTTTCTCTTTAGCGATCAAGTCAGCTGGAACAGCTTCTGCATTTACCGCAACTGGGTTGAACGCAGCAACGTGCATTGCAATACCTTTACCAGTGTCAGCATCACCTGTGTAAGAAACAACAACACCGATTTTTAAACCATGCTTGTAAACAGCCAAGTTTTCGCCTTCAACGATTTGAGCACGACGAACTTGAATGTTTTCACCGATTTTTTGAACAAGTGCAACACGCGCTTCTTCTACAGTTGAACCGTCTTCAAGTTTAAGTTCAGCAATTTTCGCAGCATCAGTTTCGTTTGCAGCAAGTGCAGCAGCAGCAACTTTATCAGAGAAGTTTTTGAAGTTTTCGTCTTTTGCAACGAAGTCAGTTTGACAGTTAACTTCAACAAGAATCGCTTTGTTGCCTTCCTGGATGATTGTGATCGCGCCATCAGCTGCAATGTTACCTGCTTTTTTAGCAGCTTTTGCTTGACCTGATTTACGAAGGTTGTCAATCGCAAGTTCGACGTCACCACCAGCTTCTGTTAATGCTTTTTTGCATTCCATCATTGCAAGACCAGTACGGTCACGTAATTCTTTTACCATGCTTGCAGTAATTGCAGTCATGTTGTTCTCCTAAAATCGGTAGAAAATAAATCTGTTCAACAAAAACGGCCCAAAGAATCTCTGGGCCGTTTGCAATCTCGACGCTTTAATTTGCCACCATTACATGTCGCAAAAATGACAAGCTTGCGTCAAAACGCATTAAGCCTCAGAAGCGTCTTTAGCAGCGTCGTCGCCTTTTGCTTGTGCATTTGCTTGTGATTGAGCATATTCTTTACCAGCAAGAATCGCATCAGCCATAGCAGAAGCATACAAAGTTACTGCACGGATCGCATCGTCGTTACCCGGAATAACGTAATCAACGTTGTCTGGGTTAGAGTTTGTATCAACGATACCGATTACAGGAATACCTAAGTTTTTCGCTTCTTTGATTGCAATCGCTTCGTGATCTACGTCGATTACAAATAATGCGTCAGGTAAACCACCCATGTTCTTAACGCCGCCTAAAGCACGTTCAAGTTTTTCCATCTCACGAGTACGCTCTAAAGCTTCACGTTTAGTAAGCTTAGCAAAAGTACCGTCTTGAGATTGAGTTTGAAGATCTTTTAAACGGTTGATAGATTGGCGAAGTGTTTTCCAGTTCGTCAACATACCACCTAACCAACGGTGATCTACATATGGTTGACCAGCGCGTTGAGCTTGTTCACGGATGATGTTAGAAGCAGCTCGTTTTGTACCAACGAATAATACTTTGTTCTTTTTGCTCGCTAGGTTGTTAACGAAGTTCAAAGCATCATTTAACGCAGGAACAGTGTGCTCAAGGTTGATGATGTGAATTTTGTTACGCGCGCCAAAAATGTATTGACGCATTTTTGGGTTCCAGAAACGAGTTTGGTGACCAAAGTGTGCGCCTGCTTGAAGAAGGTCGCGCATGCTTACGTTGTAATCTGCCATTTTCTTTACCTTAAAGTTTGGGTTAGGCCTCCATATATCCGCATTCTCCACCTATTGCTAGGCACCCAGAGTAATGTGTCGATATATGTGCGGATTTTTTTACGACTATAATTATCAGATAATTTCGTAAAATATATTCACGAAAAGCATTTGATAAAATAGGCGGCTATTTATACCATAGACGCTTGCAAATTACCAAAAGTTTTTAGAGATCATGAATACAACTTATACAGCCCCTCGTCGATTAATCAAAACACCTGAAGAAATTGAAAAGATGCGTGTTGCTGGCAAATTGGCGGCTGAAGTTCTAGACATGATTAAACCGCATATTAAAGCGGGCGTGAGCACACTAGAACTCGATACCATCTGTCGCAATCACATTGAAAATGTTCAGCAAGCAATTCCTGCCTGTGTCGGCTACGGCGCAGCACCAGGTCGCCCTGCTTTCCAGCATTCTATTTGTACTTCGGTCAACCATGTGGTTTGTCACGGTATTCCGTCTGAAAATAAAATCTTAAAGAACGGCGATATTCTTAACATCGATGTAACTGTCATTAAAGATGGTTATCACGGCGATACCAACATGATGTATATCGTGGGCGGTGAAACCTCTATTCTTGCAAACCGTTTGTGTTCAGTGGCCCAAGAAGCCATGTATCGCGGCATGGCCACGGTAAAAGATGGCTCATACTTAGGTGACGTGGGTTATGCCATTCAACAATATGTGGAATCTGAGCGTTTCAGTGTCGTGCGTGAATATTGTGGGCATGGGATTGGTAATGTGTTCCATGATGAACCACAAGTTTTACATTATGGGCAAAAAGGTACCGGGATGCGTCTGGAAGCAGGCATGACCTTTACCATTGAACCAATGGTCAACGCAGGTGTTTGGCAAACCAAGCTTTTAGGTGATAAGTGGACCGTTGTCACAAAAGATCACAAATTGTCGGCCCAATATGAACATACGATTTTGGTAACCAAAACTGGTATTGAAGTATTAACCGCGCGTCCTGAAGAAGATTTATCTCGTTTTATGTAATTTATTTTCTTTAATTTTTTTAGTAAAAAGTCACTTCGGTGGCTTTTTTTGTATCTTCATAATTTCTTCATCAATTTATCTAAATCAAACAATTTTTTTCATAAGCATAACAATTATAAATTTTAACTAAACAAAGTAGGTCAAAAAAAGAGTTATCGTGGGCGCAAGAAAAATCCTTACAAACTTTAGGACATGGAGTCCCAAGATGATGAAGAAGTCATTTGCTTGCCTGCTTACAGGCTTATGTGCCCTGCCAACAATTACTTTCGCAGACTCACCATATTTCAGTCTAAAAGATGGTGATGGGTTTAAACGCTTTTCAGTTTCTGCGGGTTGGTTGCATGCCATGCCGCAAGGATCTGCCAATCCAATTGATATCAATACCAGTGTTGCTGAAGGCACTAAATCTAAAGTCGGAGAAGTATCTAAACAAGCTGTACTTGCTGCTGCAGTAAAAGAGTCAAATCCTATAGCTTATGGTGCAATTCAAGCATGGCCTACCAGTACAGTACCAGCTTTTACTACGGGTACAGCTACAATTAACGGACTTTCTAACTGGAAAAGTGAAGGAACCGGCTTAGAGGCTGATGATGTTGATACCGTAGGTATTATGGCCAATTATCATTTTACTGATAATGTTTCTTTAGAAATTAAAGCAGGGATTCCACCAAAGGTTGATATCAAAGGAAAAGGCGATATCTATGCACCTTTAAATGGTTCAGCAAGCACTATCCTTGGTAATATTGATTTAAGACAAGACCTACATATTACCGACCTTACCCAAGGTGATAAAGCTGCCACCGCACGCGCTTGGTTACCAGCTTTTGAATTACACTATCAATTCGGCAAATCAGGCGTCAATAAATTCCGTCCTTATGTTGGTGCGGGTGTCATGTATGCCTATTTTAATGATTTAAAAATGAATTCAGGGATCGAATCAGACTTAATCAAAGCAGGCCACATGATCCAGAATATTCATGACGGCAAAGCAGGTGCAGCTTTAGATAATAAAACTTCTTCCGCAGATCCTGTAGTAAAACTCAAGGCAACTGACACCTTTGCCCCGATTGTGACTGTAGGTGCAACTTATGACTTTAATCCAAACTGGTTTGCCGTTGGTTCTGTGTCTTATTCAAAAATGAATAATGAAGCAAAAATCTCTGTGACTGATCGTAATACAGGCAAAGAGTTGATCCGCGCCAATACCAAAATTGATATCGATCCATTAATCACCTATGTCGGTGTCGGCCATCGTTTCTAAGTGTATTAGCTCATCAAAAAGCAGCTTTCGCTGCTTTTTTATTTCCTGAGATTTCTAATACTAAACAATTTAATCAAACAAATAGAACTCTAATCTTTTTTAGAATCGAAATATAGACAGAAGTATTTTAAAATACTTTTCACTTATTCCTTGATCATAACAACAATGTCAAAGCCACAATTCTCAAAACAGTTGATCTATATGCTGATAGGAAGTGCACTGATCCTCGCACTTTCGCTGGGCGTACGTCATGGCTTCGGTTTATACCTGGTCCCGATGAGCGACGCATTTGGCTGGGGACACCATATTTTTAGTTTTGCCATTGCCTTACAAAACTTGATCTGGGGTGCGGCCCAACCTTTCACAGGTGCAATTGCCGATAAATATGGCACCAAGAAAGTGGTTGCAGCAGGCGGCGTGCTCTATGCGATTGGCTTGGTGATGATGGCATTTAGCTCGACCGGAGTTCTGCTAAATCTTAGTTTAGGGCTTGTCATTGGACTGGCTTTATCTGCGACCTCATTTACAGTGCTGCTTTCAGCCGTTGGTCGTGCAGCTCCGCCAGAAAAACGCAGTATGGTGATGGGGATTGCCAGTGCAGCAGGATCATTCGGTCAATTTATCATGTTGCCATCCACCCTACTGTTACTCAAAAGTATAGGCTGGTCCTCCGCACTACTCGTCAGTGCATTCGCGATTGCATTCATTGTCCCGTTGGCATGGTTATTAAAATCCCCTACTTCGACCGCACCGAAGGCACTGAATCAACCCAGTCTCGGCTTTAAACAGGTTCTTAACATTGCCAGCAAACATAAACCGTTCTGGTGGTTATCCTTAGGTTTTCTGGTCTGCGGCTTTCAGGTGGTATTCTTAGGAGTGCATTTACCGGGTTATTTGATCGATCATGGCTTTGATGCCACCACAGGCACCATATTTTTAGCACTGGTAGGCCTGTTCAATATTGTGGGGACCTATGGGGCTGGCTGGTTAGGCGATCGTTATTCAAAACCGAAACTGCTGATGTTACTGTACGGTTTACGTGGCATCGCAATCATTGCCTTCCTGTTATTACCCCTGAGTATATTTACCGTTTATAGTTTTGGGATCATCATGGGATTACTCTGGCTTTCAACGGTGCCATTAACCAATGGTATTGTTGCCAATATGTTTGGCGTAAAATATTTATCGATGTTGAGTGGCATTGTGTTTTTTACTCACCAAATCGGTTCATTTTTTGGAGGCTGGCTAGGGGGTATCAACCACGACATGACCGGCAACTACAATATGATCTGGCTTGCCTGCTTGCTATTAAGTGCTTTTGGCGTGGTGATTCATCTGTTCGTCAATGAAGAGGCCATTATTCATGACTAATCTTGAACGAAATTTTAAAATTTTACTGATGGGCTTTATTCTTGGTTTAATTAGCCTTTCAATCTTGATCTGGTTTCAAACGCCTGATCTATTTGAATATTTCAATCAGGCATTTTGTGCCCACTAAATACGTATTTCCAAGTTTCACACTTGTCATTGAATCATCAAAAATTTGTCATAAAACGATAAAATTTGCATGATTTAATGAAAAATAAAAACACCTATAAAATGCAAAAAAGCTTGTTGACCCCAGCGCCAACAAGCTTTTTTATTGTAGCCATAAAAAGGGCCGCTTTAAGCGACCCTCTCTGCTAAAACCATCGTGATTAAGGATGTTTCGGTAAAGGTATATATTGAGATTGCGTATTTTGCTGTACTTTACGCTCTCCCACCTTCACTTGGAGCGTTTGCTGCTTGCCTTCTCGCTCCACGATCACATCAATCAGACTACCCGGCGCTTGCAATGCCACATAATTAATTAAATGCGAAGCGGAAGAAATCTGTTCGTTATTGACCTGGATAATCTTGTCACCACGTTTAATGCCTGCCGTATCTGATGGTCCGTCACGCAATACATCAGCCACGGTAACCCCAATCGGTTTTGTTGCCAGAACATCCTCTTCAATGGTATTTGGAATCAGGCTAATACCCAACCAGCCTCGTACCACACGGCCATCTTTCAGGATTGAATTAAGCACTTGCTGACAAACCTTGGCAGGAATAGCGAAACCAATTCCCAAGGAACCGCCAGATTGAGAGAAAATTGCAGTATTGACACCAATCAGGTTGCCCGCCACATCAATCAATGCACCACCCGAGTTCCCCGGATTAATGGCAGCATCGGTTTGAATAAAGTCTTCGTAGGTATTGATTCCCAAGTCAGAACGACCTGTGGCAGAAATAATCCCTTGGGTTACAGTTTGACCGACACCAAATGGATTACCAATCGCAAGTACCACATCACCCACTTCGTTACCACTCAGCTTAAATGGCAGCACTGGCAGATTATCTAATTCGATCTTGATCACAGCCAGATCTGTATCTGGATCTGTACCAATCACTTTGGCTTCAGCACGACGGCCATCATGCAATGCCACCACAATATGTTCAGCCTGAGCAATCACATGATTATTGGTAAGAATATAACCATCTGCACGTACAATCACCCCTGAACCCAGACTGTTTTCATTTTGAGGCTGTTGCGGCATTTGATTGCCAAAGAACTCGCGAAATACAGGATCATTCAATAATGGATGATTCATCTGTTTGACTTTCTGCGTGGTAAAAATATTCACCACAGCAGGTGCAGCCACTTTGACTGCAGCACTATAGGAAACCACCCCACCGGCACGTGATGTATCAATGAGAGGCTCAACCTTTTCTGCCGGCATTTTTACCCCATCAGCCGCAACAGTCGGTTTCGGTTGATGTGATTTCTGCCAAGCCAGAAAACTAACGATAACAAGAATGAGTAATACCCAAGGTAACCATGTAAATGCACGGCGCACGTCTATTATCCTCTAGGCGAAATTATGTGATGTACGTAATTTATTGAAGAACTGGAAGTTTCCACTATTGTAAAGTAAATTGCTTAAAATCAATGCAAAAGTTAAAAAAGTTTTGTCTAGCTTTAGTTACATTTAAAAATATGTTTTTATTGAGCTCTAACAAGCTGTTAATCATTTGAGGAATCGCATGGCAAATGTGCAAGATATTGTGCACTGGTGTAATCAGACTTTAAAAGCAAACGAGTTTAAAGACTACGCACCAAATGGCTTACAAATTGAAGGCAAAACTGAAGTCAATAAAATTTTATGCGCCGTGACCGCTTCTGAGGATGCAATTGATGCCGCGATTGCTCAACAGGCGGACGTCTTACTGGTGCATCATGGCTACTTCTGGAAAGGCGAACCCTATCCGATTACAGGGATGCGTGGCAACCGTATCAAAAAACTGATTCAAAATAATATTTCCTTGATTGCCTATCACCTGCCACTAGATGCGCATCCGACTTTAGGCAATAACGTCGCCATTGCCGATTTGTTGGAGCTAAACGATCTGGAAGCATTAGATCCAAGTGAAAAGCACCCTATCGGCAACATTGGTTATTTAGACCATGCACTGAGCCCTGAGCAATTTAAAGCAAAGTTACAAGCTGTCTTTGATTTTAATGTGATTCATTTACCGAGCGATAAAACTGCAATCAAAAAAGTAGGCTTCTGTACAGGCGGCGCACAAGACTTTATTGCCAAGGCTGCTCAAGCAGAGTGCGATGCTTATATTTCAGGTGAAGTTAGTGAACGCACTTTCTATGAGGCCAAAGAGTTAGGGGTTCACTATTTTGCTTGCGGCCATCATGCCACTGAACGTTATGGCGTACAGCGCTTGGCACAGGCCATTGCAATCCAGTTTGCCATTGAATCTGAGTATTTTGAGCTCAACAATCCAATTTAAGCCGATGCACGGATAAAGGAGTGAAATTCATTTCATTCCTTTACCTGATTTTTATTTTCCAATTTCTGCTCCCATCGATTCATTTCTGGTCGCTTAATGATGCAGGGTTCTCATCGTATAGCTGCTCATCTCTATAGTGATAATTTTAAATACATAACCACTTCTAGATTCCCCTCTCTTAATCGACTGATAAATAAAATTTATTTTTTAACTCATATCATATAGATAAAAGCAAATTAAAAGATATTGATTCTCATTTGCTTTTAAAACAATAATGAAAGCGCTTTAATCTATCGTTATAAAACCACATTGATTAGAAAAGGAATCGAACACATGGCTTATTCTTTACCTGCACTGCCTTATGCCTATGATGCACTTGAACCCAATATCGATACCAAAACCATGGAAATTCATCATAGCAAACACCATCAGACCTATATCAATAATATTAATGGCGCAATTCAAGGCACGGTATGGGAAAAATTTCCTGTAGAGGAGCTAGTCGCCAAAGTGAATCAAGTTCCAGCAGACCTTAAACACATGGTGATCAATAATGCTGGCGGACATGCCAACCATTCACTGTTCTGGACCGTTATGAGCCCACACGGTGGTGGTGAACCGACAGGTGATATTGCAAAAGCCATTGACCAGCAACTCGGTGGTTTTGATGCATTTAAAGAGGCATTTACCAAAGCCGCGATTAGCCGTTTCGGAAGTGGCTGGGCATGGCTGAGTGTCACACCTGAAGGTAAAATTGTGGTGGAAAGCAGTGCCAATCAGGACTCACCCCTGATGCATGGTCATACCCCTATTTTAGGACTTGATGTATGGGAACATGCCTATTATCTAAAATATCAAAACCGTCGACCTGAATATATTGCGGCTTTTTATAATGTGGTGGACTGGGATGAGGTCAATCGCCGCTACCATGCGGCTTTAACAGCAATAAAAAATTGATTTTAAATAATAAAGTTAAAAACTTCTGCTTGAACAACGTAGATTAGAGCCAGCTCAAAGATAATCTAAAATAATCATTGGCTCTAATTCTATCTTGTGTATGGTATATGTCTCAGATGGAAATTTTTTGCATATTTTGTGTATTAAAAGACTGCCCTATTGCATGCAGAATCATTTACAATAAAAACACTTAATGTAAAACCCAGCAAATTTGCAAGGAATGAAACATGACAACCATTACTTTACCTGCACTTCCATATGGCTATGATGATCTAGCGCCACATATCACTCGCGAAACTTTAGAATACCATCACGACAAACACCACAATACTTATGTTGTTAACTTAAACAACTTAATCAAAGGTACTGATCTTGAAGGTAAAACTTTAGAAGAAATCATCAAGGCTTCTGCTGGTGATGCATCTAAAGCTGGTATCTTCAACAATGCTGCTCAAGTATGGAACCACACATTCTACTGGAACAGCATGAAGCCAAACGGTGGTGGTAAACCTACAGGCGCGATTGCAGCGAAAATTGACGAAGCATTTGGTAGCTACGAAAAATTTGCAGAAGAATTCACTGCTGCTGCAACAACTCAATTCGGTTCAGGTTGGGCTTGGTTAGTTGCTGACGAAGTAAACGGTAAATTATCAATTACTAAAACTTCAAATGCAGACACGCCGCTTGCGCACGGTCAAATCGCTGTATTAACAATCGACGTTTGGGAACACGCTTACTATATCGACTTCCGTAACTTACGTCCAAAATACATCGCGACTTTCTTAGAAAGCCTGGTTAACTGGGACTATGCAAATGCAAAACTTGCAGGTCAACCAGCAGGTGTTGAGAAATAATTTATTATTTCTGCAATAAAAAAAACTGCCCTTATAGGGCAGTTTTTTTTATATCTGTTGATTGAATGATCGGTCTGCTGAACAGTTGATTTCAAAGAGTTCTATCTGAGACTTGAGTCTGCTGAACAGAGGTTAATCAACCATGCAAATAATAGAAATGGTTAAATAGATCCTACTCAATATAATTAAAAATAGAACAATCTATTTTTTAGAGAGCCGAACATTCATCTGGCCTTAAGCAATGATGTAAACAATAAAAAACCCTGCTTTCGCAGGGTTTTTTATTGAATCAGTTCAGTGCTTAGTGAGCAGCGAATTGGTTCATTGTGTTTTTAGCATCATCATGTGCTTTAAGCGCATTGTCACCAGAGAAGATTTCTTTGTGATCATCACCGATGTCAGAACCCGCCATTGCTTGGTGTTTAACACAAGCGATACCGCCACGGATTTCTTTACGTTGTACGCCAGCAACATAAGCCAACATACCTTCAGTACCGAAGTAACCTTGTGCAAGCTCATGTGTAGAAAGAGCAGCAGTGTGGTAAGTCGGAAGTGTGATCAAGTGATGGAACACACCTGCTTCACGAGAAGCATCTGCTTGGAAAGTACGGATCTTAGCGTCAGCATCAGCAGCTAATTCAGTATTGTCATACTCAGCGCTCATTAATTTAGCACGGTCGTAAGCAGAAACGTCTTTACCTTCAGCAACCCAACGGTCGTAAGCTTGTTGACGGAAGTTTAAAGTCCAGTTGAATGATGGGCTGTTGTTATAAACAAGCTTCGCATTTGGAACTGTTTCACGTACACGGTTAACCATGTGAGCGATTTCTTCTACGTTTGGAGTCGCAGTTTCGATCCAAAGAAGGTCAGCACCATTTTGAAGGCTAGATACACAGTCAAGTACCACACGGTCAATTTGAGTGTCAGGACGGAACTGATATAAGCCAGAAGCTAAACGCTTAGGACGGTGTAATTTACCATCACGCTTGATCAGGATTTCATCTTCTTGAGCATCAGCGATGTCAATTTCAGTTGTATCCAAGTAGCTGATGTATTGAGAAGCGATGTCGCCTGGCTCTTTAACCACTGGGATTTTTTGAGTCAAGTCAGCGCCTTCAGAGTCAGTACGTGCAACGATGATACCATCATCAAGACCCATTTCTAAGAATGCATAACGTAATGCATGGATTTTAGCGATGAAGTCTTCGTGTGGAACAGTTACTTTACCAGCTTGGTGACCACATTGTTTTGCATCAGATACTTGGTTTTCGATTTGAAGTGCACATGCACCCGCTTCGATCATTTTCTTCGCAAGTAAGTAAGTCGCTTCTTCGTTACCGAAACCAGCATCGATGTCCGCAATAATTGGCACAACGTGAGTTTCAAAGTTGTCGATTTGAGCAGTGATTTCAGCTGCTTTAGCAGTATCACCCGCTTCTTGAGCTTTTTTAAGTGCACGGAATAAATCGTTTAATTCTTTTGCGTCAGCTTGACGTAAGAAAGTGTAGATTTCTTCGATCAACGCAGGAACAGAAGTTTTTTCATGCATTGATTGGTCAGGAAGTGGACCAAATTCTGAACGAAGTGCAGCAACCATCCAACCAGAAAGGTAGATATAGCGACGTTCAGTTGTACCGAAGTATTTTTTGTTCGCGATCATTTTTTGTTGAGCGATGAAACCATGCCAGCAACCTAATGATTGAGTATATTTGCTAGAATCGGCATCATAAGCAGCCATATCACGACGCATAATCGCAGCTGTGTATTTCGCAATGTCTAAACCAGTTTTGAAACGGTTTTGTAGTTGCATGCGAGCAGCATCTTCAGGACTAATATCTGCCCAAGTGTTGCCAAATTTTGCTTTTAATTCGCGGATTGCATCAATCGCTGTTTGATATGTAGTCATGATCTATTCCTTTGAGGATTGGCATCGAACGGGGGCTAAAAATCCTGATTGTATTTAGTCTAGATTTCAAGCACCTCATCAACATGTCTCAAAGCTTAGTCTTTGGCAAGAGATTTAGCCAATATTCTAGCTTAATCTTCGGTATTTTCTTAGAAAATGTATGTATAGGCTTTTATCAAAAACTTTAAAAATACAACGTAAGCAATTGTTTTTAATTAATTTTTAAAATACACTAAAATGCGTAAAAACCCTTTTTCAGGCTATTTTTCTAGACTGGTCAGTTCAAAAAATACGGTAAAACAAGTGTTCAAATCATAAAAATATTTAATTTTTTAGCGCATTTTACTGGTGTTACAAACAACAATTGTATCAAAGTTGAGCATGACCCGATCAATAAGTGCACCCGATATTTCAAGCGGCTTTATATGCTTTGGCGCTGTTGCTTTTATGTAGGATTAAGTTACACAAAAGGCTTTAGATATGTCATAATTCAACACAATTTAAGGATTTTATTTTCGGTATTTTTTTTATGAATCTGGAGCGGGTCGATCTTAATTTATTAATTTATCTTGACGTACTTCTTCGTGAAAAAAATGTCACACGCGCCGCAGAGCAACTCGGTGTTACCCAGCCTGCGATGAGTAATATTTTACGTCGTTTACGTAATCTGTTTAATGACCCCCTCCTGATTCGCTCTTCTGAAGGCATGACGCCGACTGAGCGTGCATTAGAATTACAACCGCGTATTCGCGATGCGCTCTCAGATCTTTCCATGATTCTGGAGCCACGTACCGAATTCCGTCCTTATACCAGTACGCGCGTGTTCCGTATCATGACCTCGGATTATGCCGAAGCAACCTTAGTGCCTCGCCTGGTCAAGGCATTGCGTTCAGAAGCACCCAATGTGGTACTGGATTTCTTGACGCCGAGTGATGTGTCTTATCGGGACATGGAGCAAGGTAAAGTAGATCTTGCCATTAACCGCTTCAATGAAATTCCACAAAGCTTCCATCAGGTTCTGGTTTGGCGTGATAGCTTTAGCTGTATTTTAAATGACAAACACCCTGCTGTAACCCACTTAAATCTGAAAAGCTATTTAGATGCACAGCATATCTGGGTATCAAAGACCGGTATGGGGGTGGGTTTCGGTGTGAATCCGGATAAACAGGCGGGACTCGGCTGGATTGATCAGGCGTTGGAGCGTATTGGTCAACGTCGTAAAATTTCAGTGTTTACCCGTCACTATCAAATGCCAGCATTGTTAGCGCAAAATGTAGATTTGATTGCTACCCTGCCAACCCGTATGGCGCGTTTGCAAACCCAAAATCCAAAGCTGGTTATAAAGGATCCTCCATTTTATATTCCTGAGTTTGAATTAAAAATGGCATGGTGTCCGTTATTACATCATCATCCTGCCCACCGCTGGTTAAGACAGCTGATTCTGTTTGTGGCACGACAAATGATTGAAGAAGAGAATCGTGAATTTCTCTTAAATAACTCACAATTTTCACAATACTAAAAATATTGCTCTATAATCATATTTAATTTCGAATGGATATGCTTGTTTGCTCAGCAAAACTGTTATTACGAGGTAATGATTTGATTACCTCTGTTCTTTTTTGTGTTACAACATATTCATAATAATATGCAACACAGGTGATGTGTGAGTCTCTTCCAGAATATTATTGTTATCGCCCTGCTGATTTCAGCAGCAGGCTTTTTATCACTCACAGAAATTGCTCTCGCTGGCGCTAGAAAAGTTAAATTAAAAATTTTGGCCGAATCTGGCGAAACCCGCGCTCAAAAAGTTTTAGATCTACAAGAACAATCCGCTGATTTCTTCGCAGCCTCGCAAATCGGTTTAAATGCCGTTGCAATCCTCGGCGGTATTCTCGGTGAAGCTGCCTTCCGACCATTCTTTGTTGATCTGATTGTGAAGTTTTATGCAGGTCCTTGGCTAGAAACCATTGGTTTTGCCCTCTCCTTTACCATGGTCACCTCTTTGTTCATTCTGTTTGCTGATCTGATGCCAAAACGTTTGGCCATGATTGCGCCAGAAAAAATTGCCATTAGCGTCATCGAGCCGATTCAGATTTTTATTAAAATCTGCAAACCTCTGGCTTGGGGCATCAATGCAATTGCCAATCTGTTATTCCGCTTATTCAAAGTCAATACCATCCGTGACGACAATATTACCTTTGATGATATTTCAGCAGTCATGGACGCAGGCGCACAAGCTGGGGTGCTACAAAAGCAGGAACATCATTTTATTGAAAATGTATTTGAACTGGAGGAACGTACTGTTCCTTCAAGTATGACCACCCGTGAAAATGTGGTGTTTTTTACCCTGACAGAACCTGAAGATAGTATTCGTCAAAAACTGGGTGAATATCCGTATTCAAAGTTTCTCGTCTGTAATGAACATATTGATCAGGTGATTGGCTATGTCGACGCCAAAGATATTCTGGTGCGTATTCTGAACAAACAATCTTTCACACAACTGAATGAATCGACCATTCGTAATGTGTTAATGATTCCAGATACCCTGACCCTGTCTGAATTGCTCGACCGCTTCCGCTCGACCAAAGAGAAATTTGCGGTCGTGATTAATGAATATGCGCTAGTGGTCGGGGTGATTACACTAAGCGACATCATGATCACCGTCATGGGCGATTGGGTAACGCCAATGGATGAAGAACAGCAGATCATTAAGCGTGATAATCATTCCTGGCTCATTGATGGGGGCACACCGATTGAAGACGTCAAACATGTTCTGGAAATTGAAGAATTTCCTGAAAATGAGAATTATGAAACCATTGCCGGCTTTATCATGTATCGCCTACGCAAGATCCCGCGTCCTGCAGATGCCGTAGAATATGCAGGCTTCAAGTTTGAAGTGGTCGATATTGACCATTATAAAATTGACCAGTTATTGGTGACACAAGTTTTACCGAGTCAGGAAAATGATGCGATTATCCAGTCTGAAGACTAAGTAAAAGTCAAAAAAAAAGCCCGTTTGACGGGCTTTTTTTATTTCATGATCCACCAGATCAGAATGGTCAACAACACCACAATAAAGACCACAACCTTTACACCACCACGGCTACGCTGTGCCACCTGTTCCTGCACACGTGCCTGTTCTTGTGGATGGGCTTGCAAATACTGGTCAATTAAATCCTTTGATTCCTTTAACCCCAACCCAGTTTTCTCACGAGTAATCTTGATGGCCTCAATCAGTTGCCCTTCACGTAACACATCTAATGCTTCAGGTGGAATATGAGGTAATGAACTCATAAACTAACATTCCTTGTTATGTTTGATTGATGAGTAGAACTGGCGTTTATCCGCGCTTAGTTTCCACCTAGTTGTGCCAATAAGGTATCTAATGTCGCCTGATAATGGATGCTAATATCTTCGGCTAGAATCTTGTATGCATTGTCAAATTGAACCATTGGCCAGCCCTCTTTCCAGAATGGAAAAATATTGTGCAGGTCATGGGTTACTGTCGCATCTTCACGACCAATAGCCTGTGCAACCTGAGCCAATACCTGTGCAGTTTCTGCACCATCAATCGCTAAATAATCAATGCCACGAGCTTTTAAAATACGGATACGGTCTTTTTTATAACGAATTTTTTTAGCCTGACCTGAATTCAGACCCAATGCCAAAGTCACAGCTTCGACAAATTTGTCCTCAAAGCTGGTATTCAGTGCAACCAAAGCCTGTTTATGTGCTTCTTGACGCCCAGCTTTCCCCCCATTACGGATCATCTCATTTGCTTCCGTATCCAGCTTATCTTTTTTCATAGACTGTAAAATGTCTAAAATTTCGATATCGCTTAAAGATTCAGGAGATTGCTCAATCATGGGAGTCCTAATACACAAAAATAAAAAAACATTGTCTCATAAAAGCGCGATCAACGCAGAATAAAAATGAAAATTGGCATTCTATCTGCATTATTTTTTTAGATCGGTTTTCCAGAATTTAGCCTAACTGGCTTAAATCCCTTTTTAGAAAATGGATCAATATATTTGCTAATTTATTTTTACCCTGGTAATATTATTTTACCCGTATAAAACTATGTGAATAAAATGAATACTCAACCGACCTATACTGCTTTTTCAGGCTATACGCTGATTGCCCAAGCGCAACTTGCTGACATTGCATTAAAGCTCAAACAACTTGGTGAAACTGCCGAGACGATCCTGATTTTTAATGATCAAACAGGTCGACAGATCGACCTTGACCTTTCAGGTGCTGAGCAACAGATTCAGCAGCGCTACAGCGAACCTGAACCGGAAAAGAAAGTTGGTCGTCCAAAACTCGGTGTGATCTCTCGTGAAATTACCTTACAGAAGAAACACTGGGACTGGTTAGATCAACAGAGTGCCAGTGCATCTGCAGTGATTCGCAAACTGATTGATAAGGAGCTAAATGATCCAGCCTCTGAAAGTAATATCATGCTGGCTAAACAAGCCACTGATCGCGTTATGTCGGCAATGTTAGGCAATATGCCCAACTACGAAGAAGCAACTCGCGCGTTATATCAAGGTGATCGGGTAGTCTTTTTGAAAATGATTCAGGATTATCCTAAAGATCTAAAAGAATATTTAATTCAAAAAACCCAAAATATTTTTTAATTTTTTGATTGTTCCGCCTTTTCGATAAGTGGAACAATCAGACTTAACCTATAAATCATCTTCATCACTTATTGAAGATGTCATTTTCATATCAATATTTTTATAATCAACTTTCTGCAAACAACTTAGACATCTCTCTTTCAATTCATCAATCATTTTCTGTTGCTTTACCTCTCCACCATCAAAGTTAGATAAAGCATCAATCTCATCAAAACATGCAATTACATATTTTAGATCGTCAGAAATTATTGTGGATTTTAAGAATTCATTAGAAAAGCTCGACCTTGTTAAAGACCATATTCCAGCTTCAGGAGAAAGAACACCCTGTTTCATTCCCTCTAAAACTCCTAGAGCTAGTGAAGCGATATAGAATTCAGCATTTTTATTAAGGGTTTCAAGTTTCATCTATTAGAAATGTAGTTATATAAAAATATAGAGTATACACAATACAAAAAAACCCGCTCACGCGGGTTTTTTCAAATCAGTTCTGCCTATTAAAGACGAACCAACTCCACAACTTTCTCAGCTGCTTCTTCAACCGTTTCAGCCGTGATTTCTGTATCCGTACCTTCAACAGTTGTGGTAACAATCACCACACCTGTTTCACGTAATAATGCAATTTGCTCAGCCGTTAAATTGGCTTTTGCAATCGCAACCACACCTTGCTGAATCAATAGACTCTCTAAAGCTTGAGCTTTCTCAATCAACGATGCAGACACACCAATCACCGCAGGCTTTTGACCTAAACGCGCCGCACGATCTTCCGCAGTCACAGGATTACTATCTGCAGTCCATTCAACTGCCGCTTCAACCATACCTGCACCAACCGTGACATTGCTTAAACGGTCAATAAAGATAAATGAACCGGTATAACGGCTATCTTGGTATTGATCAAACACGACTGGCGCATCAAACTCAACCACAACATCTGCAATGGCATTCAACTCAAGCTCTTCAACTTGCGTATGTTCCAATGTATTGACATTGACACGGAAGTTAATCGCAGTGACTTTGGCAGGAACCGTCTGTGTACCAATTTTGACGTTGTACAGCTTGCCTTTCACCAACGGATGTTCATTCATCCAGACCACGGATGCACGTACACTACGTGAAATCAAAGGCTGCTCGCCCGCACGGACTAAAACGTTACCACGAGAAATATCAATTTCATCATTTAAGGTTAAAGTCACGGCCTGGCCTGCAACGGCCTGCTCAAGATTGCCATCAAAGGTAACAATTTCTTTTACCGTTGATCTCTTGCCTGATGGCAATGCAACAATCTCATCCCCCACACTGATTGCACCCAATGCAACCGTTCCGGCAAAACCGCGGAAATCGAGGTTTGGACGGTTTACATACTGAACCGGGAAACGGAATTCATGTTTATTTGATTCACGCTTGATTTCCACAGACTCAAGAATGCTCATCAAGGTTTGACCCTTGTACCATGGCGTACTTGCAGATGGATTCACTACGTTATCGCCATTCAATGCCGAGATTGGCACGAACAGAATATTTTCAGGGCGACGATCACCGAGTTGGCTGACAAAAGCATCATATTCAACCTGAATTTCGTTGAAACGCGCTTCCGAGAATTCAACCAGATCCATTTTATTGATCGCAACAACGATATTTTTAATCCCGAGCAAGCTTGCAATAAATGAATGACGGCGGGTTTGGGTTTGTACACCATAACGCGCATCAATCAGGATAATGGCAAGATCGGCAGTGGAAGCGCCCGTCGCCATGTTACGGGTGTATTGTTCATGTCCAGGCGTATCGGCAATGATGAACTTACGCTTTTCAGTCGAGAAATAGCGGTAAGCGACATCAATGGTAATGCCCTGCTCGCGCTCGGCCTGTAGACCATCGACCAGCAAAGCAAGGTCAGGTGCATCACCTGTCGTTCCGACTTTCTTACTATCACGTGTTACAGCTTGCAACTGATCTTCATAAATCAGTTTTGAATCGTAAAGTAAACGACCAATTAAGGTACTTTTACCATCATCGACGTTACCGCAAGTCAAAAAACGCAATAAGTCTTTTTGTTCATGTTGTTTTAAATAACCCAAGATATCTTGGCTAATAAGATCTGATTGATGAGACATTGCTCAAAACTCCACATATTCTTTAGAAATCGCTTTTAATCTCCCTAAATCCCTCTTTAAAAAGAGGGATTTACTTAAGGAAATTAGAAATAACCTTCTTGCTTTTTCTTTTCCATCGAGCCCGCTTCATCGTGATCGATCATACGACCCTGACGCTCAGAACTGGTCGCTAAAAGCATTTCCTGAATAATTTCAGGTAAGGTATCTGCTTCAGACTCAACTGCACCTGTTAACGGATAACAGCCCAGTGTACGGAAACGTACCGATTTCATTTGTGGAACTTCGCCCTCTTTTAAGCGCATACGTTCATCATCCACCATGATCAACGTACCACTGCGTTCAACCACAGGACGGACTGCAGAGAAATAAAGAGGAACAATCTGGATATTTTCCAGATAGATATATTGCCAGATATCCAGCTCGGTCCAGTTCGATAACGGGAAGACACGAATACTTTCGCCTTTGTTCACTTTACCATTGTAAAGGTTCCAAAGTTCTGGACGCTGGTTTTTAGGATCCCAACGGTGCTTACTATCACGGAACGAATAGACACGTTCCTTGGCACGTGATTTTTCTTCATCACGACGCGCGCCACCAAAAGCGGCATCAAACTGGTATTTATCCAAGGCCTGTTTTAGACCTTGGGTTTTCATGATGTCGGTATATTTTGAACTACCGTGATCAAACGGATTAATCCCCGCATCACGACCCTCTACATTTTGATGCACGATCAAATCGAAGCCGTGGGTTTTTGCCATGTTGTCACGGAACGCAATCATGTCTTTAAACTTCCAGCCCGTATCGACATGCAATAACGGAAATGGAAGTTTTGCCGGATAGAATGCCTTAAGTGCCAGATGCAGCATCACGGCTGAGTCTTTACCAATCGAGTAAAGCATTACCGGGTTTTCAAATTCAGCTGCAACTTCACGAATAATATGAATACTTTCTGCCTCAAGTTGCTTGAGGTGCGTTAATCTATTTTCAGTCATGTACAATTCCTCCTTTATCCATGCTATCCATAAAATCTATAAGTGGTATCAAACCACCACTTTGAAGACTGTGTGGAGGAACGAGTGCCATAACAACTCCAATTTTTCATGATATCGAGATTCTTACTCGTGTTACTTTCACGATCGAGTAAAGGATATTCATTATAATAATTTAGATGCAGTTCTTTAGCTTGTTTTTTCATATTGATATGCAAAATTATGATATGAAAATAAGAATATGGAATATCAAAACAATCTATTTCACATGAATAAATAAAAAAAGAAGCCCATCAGGACTTCTTTTTTATCGGCTCAGCTTTGTTTAAAAGCGGAACATTTTGGTTTCTAATGGAATTTCAACGCCTACAGAAACACCACCATCACGTCCATCACGATCTGAGTCGCTGACCCAGCCATTCACTTTCAATGGAATGGTTGGTTTTAGGTAGTGGGTCCAAGTTAAATCCAGACCTTTGATAGTATCGGCTTCAGGGAATGCAGCATTATTGTCTTGAACGCGTTGGGTCTGGCTTACTTTAGCGTAGATCACGCGCCCACCTAGGCGATTCATCACATCAAAACGGATATCTCCACCCACCGAATACATCTGACCATCACCGCCCATGGCATGACCTAGCGGGAATCCATGCTGGTAGTAACCATCAGTGTATTGATGATGGCTATAAGAAATGCCTTTGGCCTCACCATTGGTACGGGTATCTGCCCATTCTGCATAGAGTTGATACGGCATATTGTTATAGCTTGATGAGAAATCAGCACCAGCAAGGTACATATATTTTGCAGGTAGACCACCCGCTTCATCTTCACCTACAAATTGCGTATATAAACTTACTGGTAAGTTCAGTACAGGCTGCAGCAATAAACGTCCATCAAAACCAGCAATTTGGTTAGATGCATTGTCATCTCCTACACAGCCACTATCATCACAACCATTATCTTTACCAATCATTGCATTCCAATAAGCCTTAAAGCTATTCGGCTGGCCTTTGCCCCCAATTTGAATTGCTCGAGAAGCGCCAAATTCCAAATAAGGTAAAGGCTGAGCAGTAAAACGCAGCCCAATCAATTTTGTGTCTGGTACAGCTTTATAGTCATCTAATTGCCCAGCAAAAGCTTGGTACTGCCACGGCCCGATCCAAGAGAGCCATTTGGTCTCAAATGCATTTTGTACTGCACGTTGCACGGTCACGCCATACACAGGACGACTGGCATCACCACGAATCAAGCTACCATCATGTCCAGGGCCCCAATACGTTGGAATTTGACCGGCAATCACCCATTGGTTCCACAGTTTACCTGCGATATATGAACCTTCGACATTGGCATCATGACCATTATCAATCAATGGGTCTTTCTCACCATTAACACGTAGTTTGGCATCCCAGTTCTCGCCACCCGCATTAAATTCAGCAGCAATTTGATATTGGGATTTTTGATTATCACCAAAAGCTTGAGGAACCGTTTTAAGATCAGTACCTGCATGCAAACCGACTTTGACGGTGGCATTATCTGCCTGTAATGCATTCAATACAGAGTTAATTACTTTCTGCTGCGTATTATTGCTTACTTTTGCTTGGGATAATGCATGTTGAATCTCATCACCGCTCATTGGCCAAGTCGATGTGCTGATTTGAATGACACCTTGCTGGTTCAACCAGTTTAAATCTGTTCTTAAATTTTCATCGTTGAGTACAAGACCCTGAGCAAATACCGGGGAAGAAAGAGCAGCAAATAATGCGATACAAAGCGATTTTTTTAAAAACATGTCCAGACTGTTCTCAAATTTATTTATGGACACATGATCGTTGGTTTATGAGCACATTTCAATCGTCAAACGAAACAATTACATTTTTTAACATGCAGGATAAAATTGACAATAATTGATGCCTGTCAGTAACATTTATTTCACCTATAACACGACTGAAATCAAATAATGAAAATTATTGCGACATTTATTACTGCGGTAGCAATCTCAATTCCTGCGTTTGCTCAGCCAGCGTCAAACCAATCTGTAAAAGAGTTATTAAAGATAACCAAGTCTGAACAATTTCTTGGTCAAATGAGTCAGCAGATGAATAGCATGATGCATTCAAATCTGGATAAGATCACTCAAGGCAAAAAATTAACTACAAAACAAGAACTTGCCATGGTTAATTATTCTCAGGAACTCGGCAAAATTATGCAAGAGGAATTGACATGGGCAAAGTTAGAACCAGAAATGATTAAAATCTATGCTGAAGAATTTACCCAAGAGGAAATTGATGGCATGATCCAATTCTATAAAACGCCTGTAGGGCAATCGACTATTGATAAAATGCCAATCGTGATGCAAAAAAGCATGCAAGTGGGCTATAAACGAATGGATACCGTTACACCAAAAATTATGCAAGCCGCAGAAAAGTTAGCAAAAGAAATGCAAGCGGAATAATTCATTCAAGCATAAAAAAAGCCACGCTAAACGTGGCTTTTTTAAGATAAACAATATTAATCTTTACGGCGCATATGCGGGAATAAAAGTACATCACGAATACTTGGCGCATTCGCAAATAACATCACCAAACGGTCAATACCGATACCCTGACCTGCTGTCGGTGGCAAACCATATTCCAACGCTTCAATAAAGTCAGCATCGTAATGCATAGCTTCATCATCACCGGCATCTTTTTCAGCAACCTGTGCTTGGAAACGCTCAGCCTGATCAATCGGGTCATTTAACTCCGAGAAGCCATTGGCTAACTCACGACCACCGATAAAGAATTCGAAACGATCGGTAATGTGCGGGTTGTCATCATTACGGCGCGCAAGCGGTGAGGTTTCAGCAGGATATTCAGTAATGAATGTTGGCTGACGTAACTTGGTTTCTACCGTTTCTTCAAACACGATGGTTTGCAACTTACCTAAACCGAAACCAGCTTTCACCTGTTCTTTTAACACGTCCTGAGTGAATTTCGCCAAGAACTCACGGTCGTTGACATTTTCAGGCGTGAAGTCCGGGTTATGTTCAAGAATTGCATCAAACATTGAAATTTTCTTGAATGGACCTTTGAAGCTATACACTTCATCACCATACGGCACATCAGTAGTACCCAAAATATCAACTGCCAGCTTCTCAAGCATGTTTTCAGTCAATACCATCAAGTCTTTATAGTCAGCATACGCCTGATAGAATTCGATCATGGTGAATTCCGGGTTATGACGTGTTGAAACACCTTCGTTACGGAAGTTACGGTTAATTTCAAATACACGCTCGAAACCACCCACAACCAGACGCTTTAAATAAAGTTCAGGTGCGATACGGAGGTAAAGCTCCATATCCAGTGCATTGTGATGGGTTACGAATGGTTTTGCAGATGCACCACCCGGAATCACATGCATCATTGGCGTTTCAACTTCCATGAAACGTTCATTAGTTAAGAATGTACGGATACCAGCGACTACTTTGGCACGAATTTCAAAGGTCTTACGGGTTTCTTCGTTTACAATCAGGTCTAAATAACGCTTACGATATTTCGCTTCAGTATCAGTTAAACCATGGAATTTGTCTGGCAGTGGACGCAGTGATTTGGTCAGTAATTCAAAGCCTTCAAGGTGTACATATAAGTCACCTTTACCAGAACGGCCGATATAGCCTTCAGCCGCAATAATATCACCAAGATCCAGACTCTTGATCGTTTCTAAAATATCTGTCGGTAAACCTTTACGGTCAACATATAGCTGGATACGGCCGGTCATGTCCTGAATCACAATAAATGATCCACGGTTCAACATCACACGACCTGCAACCTTGACATAAACTTTTTCAGCACCTTCGATTTGTGCTTTATCTTGATCTTTAAATTGTTCTTGCAAATCAGCTGTATAGTGTTCACGTTTAAACGTGTTTGGCCACGGGCTCTTACCCGTTTGTTTTGCAGTCTCTTGGATTTGCTTTAACTTGGCATGACGCTGTGCGATTAAATCGTTTTCGGAAAGTGTTTGTTCAGAAGTCGATTGAGCGTTTTGTTGCGTCATCTCTGCCTCGATTAAGTAAAAAATGAAGTGACATAGAATAGCAGATCACAACCCATTTTCGTATTATTTCAATCAGACAATTCAAAAAAATCAAGATTTATCAATTTTGAATACAGATGACACAAGCATTTGCCCTGTTCAACCAGCCAAATCAGCCCTCTTTTTCTGCCAGATGTTTGACCATGGCGAGTCCCTGATCAAAGCCTTTATTCATGAATTCGGCATGCTCTGGCTGAATATCCACTTCAACGTGCAACTGGGTTTCGCCATTAAAATCAAACAGCATATATTTTTCCAAGGCACCCGCCCAGGTCTTGATCTCTTCACTTTCCAGATCTTCCTGACCGTTCTGGATCATTCCCAGATGCTTAAACACAACTTGTTTCGGTTCATCCAGACTTTCAATGGTAGAGACCATGCCATTGCCCTTGCCATCACCAAAATAGGTTCTACCCCCCACTTTCCAGTCGCTTTGCATGGTAGAGTCACAGGCAAAGAATTTTGTCCATTCCGGATAGCTTTCAGGGGACCAAAGCACCTGCCAGACTTTTTCAGGGGTCGCATAAATTTTAATATTATAAGATAAGGTTTCCATGCGTTATTCTCCTTCTATCATTGTTTTCTTCATCATAACTTGATTTTGAATGTTTGTTTTTTATACATACTATTTTTATACGATTGGCTTTTTTCATTATATAAGTCCTGAACTTTCGATAAAATTTTAGAGCAATTGCTCAAATAACAAGACTTTCAGATAGAATTGCCATATCGCTTTTTGAATAAATGATTAAACTCTTGCATTTACTTTACTTAAATGTCGTTCTGCGTAAAAATCTAATTCCCGATTAACATAAGTTAGTTCCTCTTGCAGCGATCATAGCGACATTACGGAATAGTTTTACTGAAAGGCAACTTGAGCATACCGATCAGTTTGGAGAGTCACATGAAAAAATATCAATGTATCGTTTGTGGTTGGATTTACGACGAAGCAGAAGGTTGGCCACAAGACGGCATTGCAGCAGGGACCAAATGGGAAGATATTCCTGATGACTGGACTTGCCCAGATTGCGGCGTTTCAAAAGCTGATTTTGAAATGGTTGAAATCTAAAGATTAAAGAAAAAAAGACTATGAAAATCATGGTCTTTTTTTCTGAGCATTCATTTTTAAATAAGAAAATACTGGAGAATATAATGCACCCTATCGTCATCATCGGATCAGGTATGGCTGGATATACCGTTGCACGAGAATTTCGCAAATTAAGCCCAGAGCAAGAGCTGGTCATGATCTGCGCGGACGATGCGGTAAATTATGCGAAACCAACCTTATCCAATGCCTTTGCAGGTAAAAAAGCACCGGAACAGATCGCGCTCGGTGATGCGGCAAAAATGGCCACCCAATTGAATATGCGCATCGAAGCGGAAACCTGGGTCAAACAAATCCATGCCGAAAAACATGAAATTATTTTAGAAAAAAATGGTGAAAGCATTGCCCAGCCTTATTCAAAATTGGTCCTTGCAGTCGGTGCCAATCCTATCCGTTTAGCCATCGCTGGTGATGGTAGCGAAGACATTCATGTGGTGAATTCACTGATTGACTATCGTACTTTCCGTGAAAATCTGTCGAAACGTAAAGACAAACGTGTGGTGATTCTGGGCGCAGGTCTGATTGGCTGTGAATTTGCCAATGACTTACTGCACAGTGATTATGAAGTGACGGTGATTGACCTTGCGCCACAGCCTTTAGGTCGCTTACTCCCTAATCATGTCGCAGATGCATTCAGAACCAATCTGGAACAGGCAGGCATTAAATTTGCGCTATCAACCACGGTTGAAAAAGTCACGAAAATTAATGATGGCGAAGACTATGCAGTCACTTTAGCCAATGGTCAGACCTTAGTCGCAGATATTGTGCTTTCTGCCATCGGTTTACAGCCAAATATTGCTTTAGCGAAAGCTGCAGATATCCAGACCAGCCGTGGCATTATTACCAATACCTTGTTAGAAACCAGTCAGGCGGATATTTATGCCGTGGGTGACTGTGCTGAAGTAAATGGTACCCTGCTCCCATTCGTTATGCCAATCATGCAACAAGCCCGTGCTTTAGCCAAAACCCTAAGTGGTCAAACCACTGCCGTTCACTACCCTGCTATGCCCGTGGCAGTA
Source organism: Acinetobacter courvalinii (assembly GCF_014635545.1). GTDB lineage: Bacteria > Pseudomonadota > Gammaproteobacteria > Pseudomonadales > Moraxellaceae > Acinetobacter > Acinetobacter courvalinii. Next base: position 295,114 of record NZ_BMDA01000001.1, on the reverse strand, counting down.
AAAACCCCTGCCGCACCGTTAACGGTATTACCAGCGCCACTGGATGTGGAAGTAAACTGGGAAACTGAAGAGTTCGATGATGGTATGCTCGCGAAAGCAGCAGATGGCGAAGGCACCCTAAGAGGATTTGTGCTGTTAGGTGCAACTGCGGGTAAACAGCGTTTAACCTTGACTAAACTGGTTCCGGACTTGATTCCAGCACAGGTTTAGGGTTTAAATACCAGAGCTTGCTGAGAAAAGAATGTCCGGCAAGCCCTTAAGTTATAAAAAGAATTCAATTTGGAACGAAGATCATGAACAGTGCCCTCCAGTTTAATGTGTCGCCTTATGCTTCCTTTATGCAAGAAACCAAAGTCACTTTGGGCAATGGCATTGAATTGCATGTTGAAATTGGCGGCAACCCTGAACACCCAACAATTCTGCTGGTCATGGGTTTAGGTGCTCAAATGTTATTCTGGCCTGACTTTTTCTGTAAGGCTCTGATTGATCAAGGCTTCCGGGTCATTCGTTTTGATAACCGTGACATCGGCTTATCTTCTAAAATCCGCAATAAAGGCAAACGGCTCAATACCATGAAATTGATGAGTCGCTTTATGTTTGGTCTGGGGAATGAAGGTGCACCCTATACGCTTTATGATATGGCGGATGATGTCGCAATGCTGATGGATCAGCTTGGCCTGGAGAAAACCTATATTCTTGGCGCTTCCATGGGCGGTATGATTTCACAAATTGTTGCGGCAAAATATCCAGAAAAAGTGGAAAAGGTTGGCTTATTATTTACCAGCAATAATCAACCGCTTTTGCCACCACCTTATCCAAAACAACTTTTCAGCCTGCTCGGCAAGCCAGCCGCACACGATGAAGAAACCATTATCAATCACAGCCTGAATGTTTTCCGTATTATTGGCTCACCGGGTTATGTCAATCCGGTTGAATCAATTCAAACCATTCGCAAATTATATCGTCGTAGTTTTTACCCTGCGGGTGTACTTCAACAGTTTTTAGCAATATTATGTACGGGTTCTCTGTTACCATTGAACAAAACGATGACTCAGCCGACGCTGGTTGTACACGGATCAAAAGATCGACTGTTACCGCCAAGTCACGGGAAAGCTGTTGCAAAAGCAATTTCTGGTGCTAAGTTTGAATTAATCCAAGGAATGGGGCATGATATTCCTGCACATTTCATTCCGCAACTTAGTGGTTTGTTTGCTCACCACTTTAGATCATCACACTAGGACTCTATGGCTGCATTACCCTCATTAAGACAGCTATCATATTTAGTTACGTTGTCAGAAACTTTACATTTTACTGAAGCAGCGCGTCGTTCCTTTGTCACCCAGTCGACGCTGTCTGGCGGCATCATGGAATTAGAGCGCTTATTAGGTGGCGTCTTAGTTGAGCGTGATCGTCAAAACGTCCGTTTAACACCGTTAGGTGAACAGGTGGTAGCGCGTGCGCGTGTACTGCTTGCCGATGCTCAGGATTTGATGCGCTTAAGTCGTGAAATGAGCGAACCGCTCACAGGTGATTTGCATCTTGGTATTATCCCAACCATTGCACCCTTTATCCTGACGCAGCTATTGGAAGAAGTGCATCAGCAACTGCCAAAAATTCAGCTGCATTTACATGAAGCGCAAAGCGAGAAGATTGTAGAAAAGCTGGAACATGGCAATCTGGACATGATTGTATTGGCGCTTCCTTTCGACACACGCAGCCTTAAAGTTGCCGAAATCGCGAAAGAACATTTGTTCCTGGTGTACAACAAAAAAGATACCAATGCGGCGAATGCAAACTCTCTCGATGATCTGGATTTGTCGCGCCTGATGTTGCTTGAAGAAGGACATTGTTTACGTGACCATGCCTTAAGTGCCTGCCCGGTTGGTGAGCGTAAAAATGATCACCGCTTAAAAGCAAGCTCATTGCCAACACTGGTAGAAATGGTATCGTCAGATCTTGGCTTTACCCTGTTACCTGAGATTGCCTTGAAAAACAGCATGATTCACTTTAATGAAGACATTGATGTGAAATCAATCGAAGCTGCACCAAGTCGTACATTGGCTTTAGTGACTCGTAAAAGTACGCCGTTACAAAGTGAATTTGATGTGATTCTGCAAATTCTGCAAAAAATCACGGCTCACTTAGAATAATCCAATAAAAAGCCTGTAATTGAATTACAGGCTTTTTATATCAACAAGAATAATTATTTGATATCCAGTAAATTGACCTGCTCAACCTGCACATCACTCATCCGCTGTCCCTGATCCAGTAATTGATCAAAATAGCTTTCAACGACTTTTGCCTGATCTGCGGTATTTTCTACTTTATACATGTTCTGGCGGAACTCGTTACTTGAACGTAATCCTTTGGTGTACCAGGCAATATGCTTACGCGCGATACGACAACCCGAATATTCACCATAGAATGCATACAGTTCAGCCAGATGTCCCAATAACACTGCTTTGACTTCTGCAATATCTGGTGCAGCCAGATGCTCACCGGTTTTGAGGTAATGGGCAATTTCCCGAAAAATCCATGGTCGGCCTTGAGCAGCACGCCCGATCATAATGGCATCTGCACCGGTGTAATCCAGCACATATTTGGCTTTTTCAGGACTATCAATATCACCATTGGCAATCAATGGAATATCAATCAGCTGTTTCACCTGCTTGATCAGTTCATAACGTGCCGTATTTAAATACATATCTTCACGGGTACGACCATGTAAAGCTAAGGCAGCAATTCCCGATTCTTCGGCACGTTTGGCCACACGTAAAATATTTTCATGACCATTTAAAAAACCCAAACGGGTTTTCAAGGTTACAGGCACATCAACAGCTGCAACCACTGCATCCAGAATACGGGCAACGAGATCTTCATCTTGCAATAAGGCCGAACCTGCCAATTTATTGCAGACTTTTTTGGCTGGGCAACCCATATTGATATCAACAATTTGCGCCCCATTTGCCACCTGATAACGCGCCGCTTCCGCCAGTTGTTCAGGATCAGAACCTGCGATTTGTGCAGAGATTGGCGCCAGCTCACCATCAAAATTGGCCCGATAAAGGCTCTTCTTGCTCATGCGCAAGGTCTTGTCTGCGGTCATCATTTCACTGACTGCATGTCCGGCACCAAAGTACTTACATAGCGTCCTGAAGGGCCTATCGGTGACGCCGGCCATTGGGGCAACAATCAAATTATTTGACAGTTGATACGAACCAATATACATATATTTTCTTACAATTTCTGACCAACATAGTATACTTCATTCGCCCGTTCGGCTCATCTTTTTGTGCGGTGTTGTCTTCATTATGAACAAATCTGTTTCGACTCGTCCTCTACTCAAAACATTTAGCCTGTTGGCAATCAGCATAAGCTTAACTGCTTGTGGCGATAATGCTTGGTGGTCAAATAGTAAAGAACCTGAAATGAAGGCAGAACAGATCAAAAAAGTTCTTCCGCCGCGTGTAAATGATCGTGAATCATGGTCGCAAGATATTTTTGATATCATGCAACAATTGAGTATTCCAAAATCCAAGCAAAATGTGTGTAGTATTGTGGCGGTCGTGGATCAGGAATCTAACTTTGTTGCCGACCCTGCTGTTCCAGGCTTAGGTGAAAAAGCTGTTCAGGAAATCAATACCCGACTCAAGGAAAAGTTCGAAGCCAAGTTAGGTGAAACCATTGGCGGCACGGTGGCAGGTTATTTCGAAGATGTGTTGAAAAATCAGCCATCTCCAGAAAATAATTACATGAGCCAGATGCGCAAAGTAAAAACTGAACGCGAACTGGATCTCCTCTATCGTGAAATCTTTGACTATATGTCCAAGCATTATCATGTGAGTGCTTTAACTGGTGCTGCTAAATTAATTGGCCAAGATATTGGCGAGAAAATGAATCCGATCACCACGCTGGGTTCGATGCAAGTACACATTAACTATGCCAAAGAGCATAAACGTCAAAGTGGCAATATTGCGGAATTGCGTGATGACCTGTATACCCAATATGGTGGGTTATATTATGGCATTCATCGTCTGATGGAATATTCGACCGATTATGATAAAGCCATTTATCGCTTTGCAGACTATAATTCGGGGATGTATTCAAGCCGTAATGCTGCTTTTCAAAAGATGCTTGAAGTAATCCAAGATAAAGATCTTGATTTAGATGGCGATTTATTACTTTATAATAAAGATGGTAATCCACAATCCGCATTGAGCCAGTCAGAAAAAGAAATTATTGCTGCATTTACCAGTAATAGGATTTTGGTGACGCCACGTCAAATTCGTGCGGATTTAAAGAAAGAAAAAGAGAGAAAATTTGAAGATACACAGACTTACCTAGCGGTTCAAAAACTATATCAAACTAAAACCCATAAAGAACCAATTTATGCAATTATGCCTGAGGTGATTATTTCAGGGCCTAAACTCAGCCGTGATTACAATACCAATTGGTTTGCAAGTCGTGTAAATGGACGATATGAAACATGCATGCAAAGAGCGAAACGTATAAAACTGTAAATCTTGCCTTATTTGATTTTGATGGAACACTTTATCCCAAAGACAGTTTCACGGGATTTATTTTCTTTGCGCTATCAAAACGCCACATTGTTAAAAGAGGTCTGAAAATCCTGCCTTGGATTCAGGCCTACTATTTACGCCTTTACCCTGCGCATGCCATGCGGCCACGTCTATTTGAAACCATGTTTAAAGACACGCCGATCGACTTTGTGGAAAAATTAGCACAGGAATATACTCAAAAATTATTAAAAAAATTAGACCCTGAGTTACTTAACCAACTTCGACAGCACCAACAACGCGGTGATCATGTGGTACTGGTGTCGGCTTCGGTTGACCTTTATCTCGCTCCAATCTGTGATGTGCTCAAGATTGATTTAATCTGCACCCAGACCGAAACAAAAGATGGTCTGTTAACAGGAAAATATAGCTCCGAAGACTGTAGTTGCGACCAGAAAAAAGTACGTATTTTAGAAAAGTATGATTTAGACGATTATCATGCGGTTTATGCCTATGGCAATAGTGAAGAAGATTTAGAGATGCTTTCACTTGCCGACTATCCTTATATGATGGGTGAGCAAAAAGGATTACCTGTCCTGGATGCCAAATACGCAAAATCAGTCGACATAAAAAAGCCCGCCTAAAGCGAGCTTTTTTTATTGATGGCCATTTAATAAATGGCCATATGGTCCCGATGAATCATTTCCAGCGAACGTGCTTCACCTAACACCTGATAGACTTTTTCTGATGATAAACCTTTGATCATTTCTGCCGAACGTGAACTGAAATTGACACGCCCAACCGCAATACGAGCACCGTTTTTATCAACACATTCCACCACATCACCACGATCAAAATGTCCTTCAATCGCTTTTACGCCGACCGGTAATAGACTACGGTGCTTGCGCTTGATCGCTTCAACCGCGCCATCATCAATCACTAAACGTCCAGCCGTTTGCAAATGCGCTGCCAGCCATTGCTGATGTGCCGTGACACGGTCATTGTCTGTGGTAAATAAAGTACCCAGCATCTCGCCCGCCATCAAACGTGCCAGTACATTGTCACTTTCACCACTGGCAATTAACGTTGGACAACCTGATCTCGCTGCGAGACGTGCGGCACGGACCTTGGTGACCATACCGCCACGACCCAGCACACCACCGCCACCTGCCATTTCAAACAGGCTATCATCAAGTGCCCGAACAGCTGAAAACAATTTCGCATTGGGATTACTACGTGGATCGGAATCAAACATCCCCTGCTGATCTGTCAGGATAATCAGTAATTCTGCATGCACCTGACCCGCGACCATGGCGGCCAAGGTGTCATTATCTCCAAAACGGATTTCATCCGTAGAGACGGTGTCATTTTCATTAATCACCGGAATCACATGCCAGTCAATCAGGTTCTGCAAAGCATCACATGAGTTTAGGTAACGACGACGATCTGCAAGGTCATCATGCGTGAGTAAAACCTGTGCAGTCTGGATGCCATGCTGATCAAGCACACTTGACCAAGTATGAATCAGGCCCATTTGGCCAATGGCCGCACAAGCTTGCAAACTGGGTAGATCGGTGGGTCGACTCGCAAGTTTCATGCGTACCATCCCTTCTGCAACTGCACCTGAAGACACCAGAATAATCTCATGTCCGGCATTGTGTAGATCTGCAATCTGTTTCGCCCAGTGCGAAATTGCATTTAAATCTAAACCTTGCCCATTTGCAGTGAGTAAAGATGATCCGATTTTAACAACGATTCGTTTACACGCATTGAGCTGACGTTGCCCATCGACCACTTCTATCATTTTTCCCTCGGTTTACTAGTCACGAATGTAGATACTTTCTACATCGCCTTCATCCTCATCAAAGTCTTCGTCATCGTCCAGACCAGCTTCACGCTGAGCTTTACGCATGGCACGATAGGCTTCTTTAGCTGCGATGGTTTGTTCACGTGTTTCAGCTTCAAGCTGCTCACGGAATGCTTTAACTTCTGCTGCGTATTCTGGATCTTCAACTTCGCGTTCACGTTGTTGCTCGATTTGATCCATTAAATAGTACACCACCTCTTTGGTGCCTTCAGACATCAAACCAGAGGTTTTAAATACAGGGCCTTGCCATTGCAATTCATCCAGAATGTGCTGACACCACTCTTCTTTAGATTCTTCAGGAAGCTGGTCAAGTTTGTTTAAAACCAGTACCACTGGAAGTTTTGCCAAGGTTGGTGAGAATTTAACCAACTCACCCAGAATCGCTTTGGCATTATGTGCAGGATCTGAACCATCAATCGGTTGAACATCAACGATATGCAACAGGATACGGGTACGTGCCAAATGCTTAAGGAAGCGAATCCCTAGACCTGCACCTTCTGCCGCGCCTTCGATCAGTCCTGGAATATCCGCCATCACAAATGAACGGTGACGGTCGGCATCGACCACACCTAGGTTAGGTACCATTGTGGTAAACGGATAATCAGCAACTTTTGGTTTTGCCGCACTGACTGCACGGATAAATGTCGATTTACCTGCATTCGGCATACCCAATAAGCCAACGTCTGCGAGTACTTTTAACTCTAGACGGACTTCGCGGTACTCACCTTTAATCCCGTGTGTACATTTACGCGGGGAACGGTTGGTTGACGATTTAAAGTGAGTATTGCCTAAACCACCATCACCGCCTTGGGCAACTTTGACACGTTGACCATCAGCAACCAGGTCACCAATAATGTCGCCAGACTCAGTATCAACAATGGTTGTACCGACTGGCACTTTTAAAATAACGTCTTCACCGCCACGGCCTGAACAGTTTGCACCCGAACCATTTTTACCGCGTTCTGCGCGATAACGACGGGTATAACGGTAATCTACAAGTGTGCTGGTATCATCATCCGCCTGGATGTAAATACTTCCGCCACGTCCCCCATCACCACCATCCGGGCCACCAAAAGGGACAAATTTTTCACGGCGAAAACTGGCTACGCCATTGCCACCGTCGCCAGCCTCTACGGTAATGACTGCTTCATCAACAAAGCGCATGTGCCAATCCTCTGAATTCTTTAAAACGGGGTATTTTGCCACATTTTAAGAAAATTCTCGAATAGAAAAATCAGCAAATTGATTTTTTTGATTTTATTCTTGTTTTAGTCCTCAAATTGAATAATTTATCATCGTAAAAGATCCTTTTTGATAGAATATGGATTGCCTGATTTTTTAACAACTAGTAAATATCAATTACGGTTTTACATTTTTTAAAGGTAAGGCCATTTGCATATCCAGATTGGCTTTGGTCTGCTGTACCGAGTTATACATGATGGCATCAAAAGACGAAATTTTACTCATATTAATCGCATCATTCATATAGAAGCTGGGTTTAAACTGATGTTTGACCGGTAAGTTAATTGTTTCATCAAAGGCAAAATGCACCGGACCATCGAATACGATTTTTACCGGTACGGTATAGGTGCGTTTCAATTGAAACGGGATGTCCAGCTTTACTGGAATATTCAGGCTCAAAGGAAATTTCGGCAATAATTTATTTTGATAGATCAGATCGGTATTGGTCTCAATCGGTACCACATCATCAACTTTCAGAACGGTTTCATAGTTAATATCAACGGTAATCGGCGTTTCAACTTCAAAACTAAGATCAGCCAGATATTTTCCTGATAAAGGCAAGCTTAAACTACGATCAATATCCAGCACAGTATCCAGTTGGCCTTGTGACTTGGCGCTTAAATGATCCCCGACCTGAATTTTAGTAGCTAATGATTCAGGCAAGCGAATATCCGCCTGCTGGGCAGATACAATTAAGGAAGCCTGAATATTCAGATAAAACCAGAATAAGATCGCCACCAAGGTGGTCACGATCACAAAACTGATCAGCATACTTTTCACTGACTTGGTGATATCCATCACTCACCTACCTTGACGTCAGTTGGCGTTGCGGGTTCATCAACCGCTTGGGTTTTTACACGTCCCAGATACATGCTGGATAGAGGAATCTTGAGTTCTCCCTGCGCAATTTTGACAGGCAAGGTATTTTTTACATCCACAGAAGCATTCAGTTCCGAGGTAATCGGTACATTTAAATTGCCTTGAATGGGAATATTGGCATTCAGTTGTGCTTTTAAAGGAATATTTAAATTTTCCTTGAGCACTGTGCGCACTGGCGCATCAAACTTCAAATGTACCTTTTGTTGTAAAGGCACCTGAATATCAATCGGCACATCCAGTTGCAAAGGAATCGAGCCTTTTAAAGGCAACGTCACGTCCTTACCCAGAATTTTAACCTGTACCTTGGTATCGATCGGCAAACTTTGATTCACCTTGATGGTTTCTTTGACAGGAATGGTGGTACTGATCGGAACCTGACTATCGAAGTACACCCGTGGCGTCAGGGTCTGGGTCAGCGGTACATTCAGTTGCTCGTTAATTGGAATCTTGGCATTTACCCGCCCATTCACATCGACATTAAGCGCATCTTTCACTTTGACGCGAACTTGCAGCGGTTCTTGCAAGTCAATCGCCACATCCTGATTCTTTAAGGGGATATAAATATTAAAATGCTTGAACACCCACATTGCGATATACACACCACACAAGTTGGCCACCACAATCAGAGCAAATACCACGAATAAACGTCTAAACTGCAACAATGATCTATCCTTTGTTTAATTATGTCCCTTTTCCTGCATTCTCATCGATTTTTATGTTTTATTCAGCATATATTCTGTACAGTCATTAAAAAAGCCCAGTTTAAAACCGGGCTTTTTTTATTGCGATGCAAACAAATTATGCATTTGTTTCAGCAGGAACTTTGGTATAGCTTACGCCACACATTTGTTCAGCAATACGTAATACCTGACAGCTATAACCGACTTCGTTATCGTACCAAACATAAGCAGTTAAGCGTGTACCAGAAGCGATGGTTGCTTGCGCATCAAACACACCTGCTGTACGTGAACCGATAAAGTCACTTGATACCACTTCAGTCGAGTTGGTATAACCGATCTGACCTTGTAACTTCGAGTTGATCGAGATTTGACGAATGTATTCGTTCACTTCTTCACGATCAATTTCCTTCTCTAAGTTTAAGTTCAAGATGGCAAGCGAAACGTTTGGTGTTGGAACGCGAACAGAGTTACCTGTTAACTTGCCTTTTAAGCCAGGTAAAGCTTTCGCAACCGCTTTAGCAGCACCAGTTTCAGTGATCACCATGTTCAACGTTGCAGCACGGCCACGACGGTCAGCTTTATGATAGTTATCAATTAAGTTCTGGTCGTTTGTGAAAGAGTGAACGGTTTCAACGTGACCATTCAATACTTTGTATTTGTCGTCTAAAACTTTTAATACAGGGGTAATTGCGTTAGTTGTGCAGCTTGCAGCAGAGATGATTTTGTCTTCATCCAGGATATCGCCGTTGTTCACACCAAATACAACGTTCTTCATTTCACCTTTACTTGGTGCTGTTAATACAACACGCGCAACGCCTGCACATTGCAAGTGTTGGCTCAGGCCTTCAGCATCACGCCATTTACCGGTATTGTCGATCAAAAGTGCATTTTCGATACCATAAGCAGTGTAGTCCACTTCACTTGGGCTTGATGCATAAATCACTTTGATGAACTGACCATTGGCAATGATTGCTTCGTTTTCTTCATCTACAGAAATCGTACCGTCAAAGGTACCGTGAATAGAGTCACGACGTAATAATGAAGCACGTTTCGCCAAGTCACCATCAGATGATTTACGGACCACGATAGCTTTAAGGCTTAAACCACGTCCTAAACCAGACTGGCTAATGATTAAACGAGCCAAGATACGACCGATACGTCCAAAACCGTAAAGTACAACATCTTTAGGCGCGCCAGCAGTTGGGTTACCTTGAATTGAAGCAACAGCGTTAGCAACAAAAGCGTCTACATCACCGCCTGCATTTTTATATTCAACCGCAAGTTTACCGATATCCACTTCAGCAGAACCGATGTTTTCAACTTTCATTAACGCTTCCAGAATCGGGAAGGTATTCACCACAGAAAGTTCAACATCAAGCATACGTGTACGACGATGCGTTTTTAAAATCTGGATCACTGAACGGTTAATTAAAGAACGGCCGTAAACAGAAACAACAATATTTTTCTCACGGTATAATTGACCGATTAAGGTAATCATACGTTCCGCGATTTCTTCACGGTTTTTCCAACGACCTTGGTGTTCTGCGTGTAGGGCAATGATAGTGTCTTTGCTCACTGTTACGTCCTCTAATTTATATATACTGGGCGTGAATTTTTAAAACGCCATAATTGTAATAGAATTATCATCAAGATTGAATCAAAAGCTGCTCAACGAGCTAAGATTTTGTCCTAATTGACTATAAATTCATAAAATACCTATAATTATTTTTGTGAATTTAGGTAAAAATCTTTTTCTTTCATCATAATAGCTGTGATTTACATCACAGCCATAACAGTTTTACTGATAATTCCTGTCGTATTCGCGGATTTTTTAGCTCTTATCGTTCAAATCGACACGTTTCGAATACTGCTGCAGATTGAGTGCCAACTGTTTTTTACGCTGATTTTGCTGATAAAGATGGACTGCTCCCTCAATCACCAATACCAGCACCGCTAACCAGATGGGGATATAAGTCAGCCACTCTTCTGCGCCAATTTTCTCTCCCATGACCAAAGATGCCAGCGCCAGCAGCACCGGTTCCAGATAGCCCAGCAAACCAAAAATAATCAGTGGCAAATAACGGCTGGCCAGAATATAGCTGCCTAAACCAATGGCACTTAATAATCCCAGACCGATCACAACAAGAATCAGACCTGGATGTTCGAGAAACTTGGTAAAAGAAGCATCGCCAGTTTGAGTAAAGAAGATGGCGACCGGAAGAATAATCAACAGATCCCACCAGAAGCCGCCCAGATTATCTGTCTGGATTTTTTTACGCAGAATGAAATAGGCTGCATAACCCAGTGCAACAAGTGCAGTTTCCCAGGCCATGCTGCCTAGACGCCAGATCTCATGTCCCACTCCAAATACCGCAAAAGATACAGCGACATACTGGAATTTAGACAGTTTCTCACCGTACAGAAAACTTCCAGCAAGGACCAACACCAGTGGCAAAAGAAAATAACCTAATGACACCTGCAAACCCCGTCCATGCATGGGTGCCCACAGGAACAGCCATAACTGCGCTGAGGTCAGGACCGAAGTGGTCATTAGAAAAATTAATAAAATCGGCTTTTTTAAAATTCTTTTAAAGATGGTTTTGATATGGATCAAATCGCCAGTCAACCACATAAACAGGGTTAAAACCGGCAAGGTCGCAATAATCCGCCAGCCAAAGGTCTGCTCACTGTCCAGTGCACCCAGCAGTTGGGTATAAAAATATAACACCCCAAATGTGATAGAAGCCAAAACTGAATAAGCGATACCTTTAACCACTTTGAACCTCTACATGGGGAAATTTAAAAAAATACGTGATTTATCCACTATCTAAAAATAAAAAAACCATGCATGCATGGTTTTTAAACAAGTCTATTCTATTCTAACGATGTTCAGGATAAATCACATCACTAATATTATAGCCCAGTGATTTCGCATAATTTAAATATTCATGAATGGTGTCTTTATGGGGGTTCGGTGTTCGCGACAATACCCATAAATATTTACGGCGCGGCTCTCCTACCAGTACGGTTTGATAATCATTATCCAGTTTCAAAATCCAGTAATCGCCACGTGCCATCGGCACCCAGCGCACCACCTCAGGTAAAAAACTCACCCGTAACTTGGTATTAAATGGTGCATTGGCAACAAAAGCTTCACCCACACTTTGCTGTAGATTTCCTTCACTGTCATAGCATTTATTATCAACTACAATATTGCCATTTTCATTGAGGGTATAAGTGGCAGTAATGTTATAGACACACTTTCGTTCGAAGAACATCGGTTTTCGGGCGACTTCATACCAGACACCCAGATATTTATCCAGTTCTACTTTTTCAACAGTCGGTAAAGGTTTTGCCTGTGCATAAGCAATGGTCCCAACCGCTAACCCAGTTAAAACCACCCCACCCACTGCAATCTTTGTTAAACGCCAACTGGCTTTCGGGAAATTCTTAATCAATGGCATGAGAAATCCTCAAAACAAAATTTGTTATCAATAGTCATATACTTAGCACTTCAAAATAGCCTATTTAATAAACAAAAACTGTTGCGATATGTATCACTTTTGAGGGTTTCTCTGCGCAATTAAGATTGCAACATGTGTGCTTTCAAACGCACGATTTCATCACGCAATCGTGCTGCCTGCTCAAACTGTAGCTCTTTCGAGGCTTTCAGCATTTCCTTTTCCAGTTTACTGATATGTTTTGCAAACAGTTTTGGATCAGACAATAAATGCCGTTCATCCGCACTGACCGCTTGCGCCTGCTCAAGTACATTTTCATCTATTTCTTCATCAGTCAGCACTTCACCGGTATCAATTTCCTTAATCGCCTGACGGACTGCACTACGCGGGGTAATGCCATGTGCTTCATTAAATTCGATCTGCTTGTTCCGACGACGTTCGGTTTCATCCATGGCCTTACGCATGGAGTCGGTAATCCGGTCTGCATATAAAATCGCTTTACCCTTCACATTACGTGCAGCACGCCCAATGGTCTGGATCAATGAACGCTCTGAACGCAGGAAACCTTCCTTATCAGCATCCAGAATCGCCACCAGAGAAACTTCGGGCATATCCAGACCTTCACGCAACAAGTTAATCCCGACCAGTACATCATGCACGCCAGTACGTAATTCATGGATAATCTTGACCCGTTCCACCGTATCAATATCCGAATGCAGATAAGCGACTTTAATCCCATACTCTTTGAGATAGGAGGTTAGATCCTCTGCCATACGTTTGGTCAAGGTGGTCACCAGCACACGTTCATTCAGCTGTTTACGAATATTGATCTCGGACAAGACATCATCGACCTGGGTCAACACCGGACGTACTTCAATCTCGGGATCAATCAGCCCCGTCGGACGAACCACCTGCTCCACAATTTGCTCGGATTTTTCCAGTTCATAATGTGCTGGCGTTGCGCTCACAAACACCGTGGTCGGAACGATCCGCTCCCACTCTTCGAATTTCATTGGACGGTTGTCCAAGGCGCTCGGCAAACGGAAACCATAATTGACCAGATTTTCTTTACGTGAACGGTCACCTTTATACATTGCACCAATCTGAGGTACCGTCACATGCGACTCATCAATAATCAGCAAGGCATCTTCAGGCACATAATCAAATAAAGTTGGCGGCGCCTCACCTGCGGTACGACCAGACAAATGGCGTGAATAGTTCTCGATCCCGTTGGTATAACCGAGCTGTTGCATCATTTCCAGATCATAACGGGTCCGCTGTTCAATACGTTGCGCTTCCAGTAATTTGTCATGATCCTTGAAAAATTTCAGTTGGTCTTTCAACTCATCTTTAATAGTATCAATAGCACGGGTTAAATGGTCCTTCGGCGTAACATAGTGACTTTTTGGATAAATCGTTACCCGCGGAACTTTACGTACCAGTTTTCCGGTCAATGGATCAAACCAGCGAATCGAATCGACCTCATCATCAAATAATTCGACCCGAATTGCATCCTTATCCGATTCCGCAGGGAAAATATCAATAATTTCACCGCGAATACGATATGTACCGCGCAGGAATTCCAGCTCATTGCGGGTGTATTGCATTTCCACCAGACGGCGAATAATGTCATCGCGGCTGACCCGATCACCTTGCACGATATGCAACAGCATTTGCATATAGGCATTTGGATCACCCAGACCATAAATCGCAGAAACCGAAGCCACGATAATCGCATCACGACGCTCTAATAAAGCACGCGTCGCAGACAAGCGCATCTGGTCAATGTGATCATTGATCGCCGAATCTTTTTCAATAAAGGTATCTGAGGATGGCACATACGCTTCAGGCTGGTAGTAATCATAGTAACTGACGAAATACTCTACCGCATTGTTCGGAAAGAAGGCCTTGAACTCACCGTAAAGCTGAGCTGCAAGGGTTTTGTTATGTGCCATCACAATCGTTGGACGTTGGGTTTGGGCAATCACATTGGCCATGGTATAGGTTTTACCTGAACCGGTTACCCCAAGCAGCAACTGATTACGAAAACCCTGGTTAATACCACTGACCAATTTCTCAATGGCCTGAGGTTGATCGCCCGCAGGTTGATAATTGGTGACTAACTCAAAAGGCTGGTTTTCGCTCACAAGCTCATTCCTACACTAAAACTTAATCTCTATTTATGGGGGAAAATGTTATTGATTTAAAGTGTTGCATCGATGATTTTATGAAATCTTTTGTGCCATGCAATTTGGTAGATTTTACTTGACCATCTGCCTAATCAACTGCAACATGAAGTTATACTCGATTTCAATGGTAAAAATATGTCTTACCAATACCACGACGAAACAATTGTAACGGAACTCCCAGAAGATACAGTCTTTGTTTTTGGCAGTAATCTGGCGGGTATACACGACAGCGGCGCCGCCCGCGTTGCAGCACAGCACTTTGCAGCAGTCACAGGGGTTGGTCGTGGTTGGGCTGGACAAAGCTTTGCAATACCCACCTTGAATGAACATTTACAACAAATGCCACTCGCCCAGATCGAGCATTATGTCGATGATTTCAAAATCTATGCCAAGAACCATGCAAAAATGAAATACTTTTTGACGGCTCTAGGTTGTGGTATCGCCGGTTATAAAGTCTCTGAAATCGCACCATTATTTAAAGGCATCCATTCCAATGTGATTTTTCCCGAATCATTCCGCCCTTATATTGAAGAAGATGCAGTTTCCCAGTTCCCCAACCTCACCGCAGCCACGGTGCAGGCCTTTATTAATGATGAGTTAATTTTCTACTTCAATCATGGTTATGAATCTTTTGAAGAGGCACTGGATAAAACCACTTTAACGGCAGCCGAAAAAGCCATTGCCCTAGTAGTTTTAAATGAAGAGCTTTATCCACGTGACCGCTATGGTCGTGGCCGTGAACATGAAATCAGCGATATTCTCGGCAAGCTCAACGGCAAGATTTTTAATTTCCATGACAAGTCGGAAGGCGCAATGATTTTTGTCAGTGTGATTATTGCCTTGATGGAGCTTTACGATATTGATGAATATGATTTTATCAAGCTGTGGCGTGGTGAACTAGAAATACAACATCCATTAAATCGCCATTAAAAAAACAAAAAAGCCAATCAGATTGATTGGCTTTTCTCTTAACGCTTCCCCATCGAACGGCGTGTGCCGCGTGGTGGCATCCAGGTACGATCTGCGTATTGCTCAGGTTTTGGACGAACCTGATTATGCGCCGCATCCTCAGAATCATCCTGAGCAGATGGCATCGGGAAGGGTAATTTCACTAAAGCTTTTTTTGCTTTAGGTTGCTGGGTACTCATTGAAATTCTCTCGAAATCTAGATTTCTAGCCACTATTGTAATGGATTTTTATGCATTTGATAAAAATAAAATATGTAAAAAAATAGAAAGCCTGCAAGAACTAAATTTTGGTAACTTTTTATGCGATTAAGGCAAGTTTCGGCCACAATGAAGTCTAATTAGGCTAAGATAAGCTGCTTTTTATTTTTTAATCCCATAAGAAGGAATAATGCCGTGGACGTACGTCTCTCTGATCGTGTCAATGCTATCAAACCGTCCCCTACACTTGCAGTAACCAACAAGGCTGCTGAGTTAAAAGCTGCAGGTAAAAACGTGATTGGTTTAGGCGCAGGCGAACCAGACTTCGATACACCTCAACACATCAAAGATGCTGCCATTGAAGCCATTAATAAAGGTTTCACCAAATATACAGCGGTAGACGGTACTCCAAGCTTAAAAAAAGCAATTATTGCAAAACTTAAACGCGATAATAATCTCGATTATCAAGCCAACCAGATTCTGGTGTCTTGTGGTGGTAAACAAAGTTTCTTTAACCTTGCACTGGCTTTGTTAAACAAAGGCGATGAAGTGATTATTCCTGCGCCGTTCTGGGTCAGCTATCCAGATATGGTAATCATTGCGGAAGGTACGCCTGTCATCGTGAAATGTGGTGAAGAACAACATTTCAAAATCACCCCAGAACAACTAGAAGCGGCAATTACTCCAAATACACGTTTAGTGGTCTTAAACAGCCCATCGAACCCGACTGGCATGATCTACAGCAAAGCTGAACTGGAAGCTTTGGCTGAAGTATTACGTCGTCACCCACAAGTATTCGTTGCCTCTGATGACATGTACGAACCAATCCGTTGGGAAGATGAGTTCTACAACATTGCAACAGTTGCGCCAGACTTATATGACCGCACCATCGTTTTAAACGGTGTGTCTAAAGCTTATGCAATGACAGGCTGGCGTATTGGTTACGCAGCGGGCCCTGCGAAAATCATTGGCGCAATGAAAAAAATCCAGTCTCAATCAACGTCTAACCCAACTTCAATTTCACAAGTTGCGGCTGAAGCAGCATTGAATGGTCCACAAGACGTTTTAAAACCGATGATTGAAGCATTCAAACGCCGTCATGACTTAGTCGTAAATGGCTTAAATGACATCAAAGGTATTTCTTGCTTACCTGCTGATGGTGCTTTCTATGCCTACGCCAACATCCGTCCATTGATTCGTGCCAAAGGTTTAAAATCTTGCACAGAATTCTCTGAATGGTTACTTGAAGAAACTGGTGTTGCCGTAGTTCCTGGTGATGCATTCGGTTTAGGCGGTTTTATGCGTATCTCTTATGCAACTGCGGATGAAGTGCTGGTTGATGCCTTAGCCCGTATCAAAAAAGCAGCTGATTCAATTGAGGGCGTAGACGCTGCCATTGCCTCAATCGAAGCTGAAAAAGCGGCAAAATAAGTTCTGCTGTAAAAAAGCTTCCAGATGGAAGCTTTTTTTATTGCTAGATTATCTATTTTTTTAAGATTATAAATTTAATATGAGCTTTTAAAGGATGAGTAATTATTTAAGCTGGTTTGGTCTTACTCTAGTATTAAAACAATACTAAATGTATTATTCTTTTCATAAATTTTTCTTCATTAAATGTACATTGAGTATAAAAAATGACAGCTTGGCAACGATTAGGAATTGAACCAACAGACAATCATCGAGAAATAAAAAGAGCATATGCCAAACAGCTTAAGTTAATAGATCAAGATAATCAGCCAGAAGAATTTATCCGTCTCAGAGAAGCATTAGAAATTGCCCAATTCGAAGCAGACCATTTAACTAATAATTATGATGATCAAGATTCAGAATCAATATTTGAGTCAATAGAGACAGAATCTGAAAAGAACACTCAGTCCGAAAATTCAAATCAGCCATCTTTTGAACTAAGTTTAAAAAAAATACAGCATCATATTATAACTCAGGACATTCATTTCGATATCCGTCATGAACTAATTCATTTTAAAAATGAACTCAAAGCATTTAATGATATAAATATAGAAAAACAATTCACAAATCAAGCCATTGATATATTAAAAGAAAATGATTTATCTGATTTTCTTTATATTTTCTCAGAAAGTGATATCCATTTTTTAGATTCGTCCAATTATGCTGAAGATGAGAAAACTATATATGCAGCAGAGGTTATTGAAACAAGCCAGAACAATGTAAATCCTTTAATTACAGTTCTTGATGAGGTCGTAGAACAACTTTGGAATAAAGATATTAGCGATACAACATTTGAAAAATTTAGTTATCTACTTAATCAACAATTTGATATTCCTCTAAGTCAACAGATTCAGATCAAGGATCAGCTCCAAGCCCCTTTAGCTGAAATTGAAACATCTTATTTACAATCAGAATATTTCAGATTCCTAGAATTATGGCAAGCAACCTATCCTGAAGATATTCATCAATATAACCAGTCCTATTATTCAGCTTTATTACATGAAAAACTAAATAATTATCTTTCTAGACGCCAATTTTTGACAAAACTACCTGTTGAAAAGCTTGAACTTCTGAGAGATCTTTCAGGAGAACAGCAGCTTAACTTCTTTAAAATGCTAAAATTAAAAAAAGATTTCAGCAAATTTTCTCCAAATCATTCCGCTTTTGAAATTATTGATAGCTTACAAATTTTCAATACTCAAAATAACATAAATTTCATGTTTATTAAGAGCTTATGTGAAATTAAAAAATTTAATATTATTAATGTATTATTTGCTCTCGTCACTTTCGTGCTTTTTAATTTTTTCATTAACCCTAATAGTCATTTCTTAATCAATTCTTTAATTACTTCTATTCTTAGCTTTATATTTATATTTGTATTACAACCCACTATCAATGCCAAAATTTTAAGCCATTCTAATTATGAAAAAATATTAGCACAATATTTAAAATATTGGTGTTTAAGTGGATTTCTACTTTGTTGTTTTACCCCGGTATTCCCAGAACTTATACATCAACTCCTAAGCTATAGTTGGTTTCTCTGCTCGATTGGATTACTGGGTGTCTTGTTATTAGATGCAACACCATTTATGAATAAAATAGAACAAAGTGCTTTTATACATTTTGATACATGGATGATCAATATTGGCTTAATATCGCTTAGCCTTTTCTTTATTTCCTTCTTTTTTATCATTGGAGAACCTAATCATATTTGGTTAATGGTTTACAGTCTTATTCCAATAAGTTTTTTATTTTTCCCAGAATCATTCCGCCCTCTCTTTCATATTTTTGGATACAACAAAGAAGATTCCAGCATCACCGAGAATCAAGTTATCTATAAAAGCATTGGTATTATTTTTTTTAGATTACTATGGATTGTGGGCTTTAGTTATTTTTTACTCAATTCATCATCACAACCTTTCATATATGCAGCTTGTCTAATTTTAGCGAGTATCATAATTACAGGATTTAGTGCTAAACATCTTTCTTCCACACTTAAATATTTAACTTATACTTCTTTATTTATAGGAACCTTATATTCAATTATTATACCAGTTGCTTTGATTTACTTTTTATACCAAAGTTTTCAAGCAAAAAAACTTATTGCCTCCAGCCTATAACCCCCTTGTATTAATTCAATATAAAAGTAATACAAGGGGAATGGCTTAATATTCTTCAAATAAACTTAAATCTTCAATCTCATTGAGAAAAGCCTCAAAATATTGTTGGGCTTCGCGTATTTGCCTATCATCTTGTTGATTTAAGATATGATTAAAATGCTGGGTGCGATCTCCAATCTGTAAACGAAGATCCCCCGTATATTCACTATATAAACGCTCAGCTCGTAACAATAAGCTCTTATTCATTAATGTATCACGGGGATGTATTTTTAGTTCTTGCAGTTGTTTACGTGCATTTTCAATTTGCTCTGCAGTCATTACGTTTTGATGATTGACAACAACTTTCTGGAGCTTCTCCCCTGTGATCGGAACATCTATGTCAACTTCCAGAATACCATTGGGATTATATGAGAAGCGCACATCAATAGATAAGTAATCATTATTTTGAGGTAATAAAACTTTAAGCTCACCTAAAAAAATATTTTCCTTACACAGACGATGCTCACCCTGATAAATCTTAACGTAAATCTCTCTCTGTCCTTTTTGCATCGCGGTATAAGTATTTACTTTACTGGCAGGGATCACAATATTGCGTTCTAAAATAGGCGAAAACTGCTCATCATTTCCAACTGCGATCCCCAAGCTAAATGGACATACATCTGTCAGCACCACTTCTTTCAAGGATAAATCTTTCGCTTTTAACCCTGCTTGAACGCACGCCCCTCTGACAATTGCCTCATCTGGTTGAATACTAGTTGATGGAAAACGTCCAAACAATTTTGTCACAAGCTTCCTTACAGCAGGAATACGAGTAGCTCCACCCACCATAATAATTTGGTCAACCTGTTGAGGTAAAACTCTAGCATCTCTCAAAGCACGTTCTAAGGGACGGCGTAAGCGTAGCAATAATGGTTCTGCCCAAGTAGCAAATTGATCTTGAGTAATTTCAAGTGTTGCTTCTTTATCTTTCCATTTAAATGATAACTGTGTTCTTGCTTCTTTACTTAAAACGTGGAGGCTATGTTGTGCTCTTGCTTTTAAAGCTGTTTCTATATCAAATGGAATGGTATTTTCAGTGAAACCAAAAATAGATGCATGCTGTTTCCAAAATTGTTTCATCAACAATTGAACAAAGTCATCTCCCCCTAGATAATTATCCCCTGCACTCGCCCTGACCTCAGTTATACCGTCAAACAATTCAACGATAGAAACATCAAATGTACCTCCCCCTAAATCAAAAATTAAGAAGCAACTATCTTCTGTTTGACCTAAACCATATGCTAGTGCTGCAGCAGTAGGTTCATTGATAAGTCGGCTAACTTTTAACCCTGCAAGTGCAGCAGCAGATATCGTTGCTTGTCGTTGAATATCGTTAAAATAAGCTGGAACTGTGATGACTGCTTCTTCAACCTCACATTGCAACGCTTGCTCTACATCCTGTTTAAGCGATTTTAGAATTAACGAAGATAATTCAACTGCTGAAAAGTTTTGTTGGCCTAGTTTTAATTTTTTTGAAGTTCCCATCAGACGTTTAAAGCTAGTCAACACTTCCCTTCCACTACCTCTTAACTCTAATGCTGCTTGTCCAATCAGGATTTGTCCCTGATCATCCATTGCAATAGCTGAAGGAGTAATTTTCATCCCATAAGGATTTTCAATAAGTCTTGACTGGCCATTTTCAAAAATACCAACAAGAGAGTTACTGGTTCCAAGATCGATTGCTATAAGAGGTTTAGTCTGTGTCATTTTCTATCAATAATTTAAGGCTATTAGTTTTTAGATGATTTTAATCAATCTCATTAAAATTAGCGAGTTTTAATATTGTTCTACAATGGCCAACTTAACCTGATACTATCAGCAAAAAAGTTTAAAATTAAAAAATTAAATTATTATTAAACAATTACATAAATCAAATAAATATAAAGAAGAACAATTCATCTCCTTTATTAGTGATGAATCGTTAATATAAATTAAAAAAGGAATATTAATAAAATAAAATCATTTTAATCCATTAAATTTTATTGAGCTAATTTTCTAGAAAGATAAAAAAATCTCAAAGTATTAAATATTAATGAAATTATTTATCCGAATTAAAGAGTGCAATGACCTCTGCCTCTGTCATCTTCTTGGTCTGATTCTGAAACGTATAAAAATCCGGTTTACAATCAATATAAATTTCCAGATCCAAATTCAGATCTTGTGGTGGTTCATTCAAAGAAAATACATTGATATTGCAATAATTTTGATCTTTAGTGCGCCAAAACAAATTTGTTTCACACGCATTACAAAAACCACGCTCTCCCCATTTCGATGAGTTGTAAATTGCTAAACGATCCTGCTTCAAAAATTTTAGACTGCCCTGTTCGACATCAAGCGTCATAATCACGCCACTGGTCTGTCTACGACAAATGGAACATGAGACGTATACGTCGCAAGGGCATGCACATCATGATTACTTAATTCAACTTCAAAAGTGGTTTCGCCACATACACATTGTCCGTTCATTATAAATTTACCTTTTATTCAAAATTGTTATAAGACATTTATAAACATCATAAAACAAAGCATTTCGCGAGTAACTTAGAATTTACAAAATACTCAGCGAATAGATGCGCGATATTGACAGCCTGATCTCTCAAGGCTATGTTATCAACAAGTTCTATTTTGGAACTACAAAAGGAAATATAAGATGAAACATCCAAAACAAATGAATGGACTTGAGTTTTTAACCGCCATGTGTGAAGGGAAAATTCCACCCGCCAGTATTAGCCAAACCATTCCCATGCAACCCATTGAAGTTGCGGAAGGTTATATCAAATTTGAAGTAGAGGCCGATGAACGACACCTGAATCCTCTCGGAGGTGTGCATGGAGGTTTTGCTGCAACGGTACTGGACTCGGTAACAGGTTGTGCTGTGCATACCCTTTTAGAAGCTGGTGTGGGTTACGGCACCATTGATCTTAATATTAAAATGTGCCGCCCTGTTCCAAGAAATCAGAAGCTCATTGCCACTGGAAATATAATTAATATCAGTAAAAATTTAGGTATTTCCGAAGGTAAAATTGTTGATGCCGATGGCAAACTCTATGCACATGCGACTGCAACCTGCATGATTATTCGCCCATAAACCGAAATGAAAGCCAATGGGCTATTTCATCATAGCCCTATGCAATGGCTTTATTTTGTTTAAACAGCTTTGGTCGAATGCACAAATGGCTGAACACCGCATATTGCCAGATACTTTTCACTTGTACGCTAACCACCTTCTGTTCTGCGACCGACCATGCCAATGCAGTATTTGCGCCTAAAAAGAGTTCGCCACCCAATTGAAATAAATACAGGGGGGAATTCTGATCAAGTGTGGAGGTATTTTTTTGGGCTAGCAGGTTATTAACATTCTGAATTTTCCATTTATTGCCAAACCATAATTGCAATAAATCACCCAAATACAAGGCTTGTTGCTTAAAAGGAAAGGTATTTAAGAATGCATGTTCGACTGGCGTATAATATTGCGCCGGATCCTGAATGATTTGAAGATAATGGTCTTGATAAAAAGAAAAGTTTGAAAAAATAGATTGAATATTAAGAATAGTCATTTCGACCTCCGGTTTAGCCATTTTAGTGCTGGCAAGTAGGGTTAAATCCACACTGTTTAGATGAATATCTAAACGTTCTTTCTAATTCGAATCTAGCAACAGCCTGATCAAAGTTCAAGTTATTTTTCCTACTTTCGCGTAATTGTGCAAATAAAAAGCATACAACACAAAAATGAAGGAAACATGACATTTTTATCTTGACCGATTTTAAAAGCTGCCTATAATGGCACTCAGATTCTCCCATAGCTCAGTCGGTAGAGCGACGGACTGTTAATCCGCAGGTCCCTGGTTCGAGCCCAGGTGGGAGAGCCAAGATTCTAAAAGCCCAGATCATTGATCTGGGCTTTTTATTTTTAAGTCTATAAAAAATAATGCTTCATTTGAATTACGGTGAATCTGTTCATTTCATGTTGAATATCGTACAAATTTAAGCCGCAGCTCTTTTTATCATCTAAAATAAAATTTCATTATTATATTAGGGATAGCAAATAATGAAAAAAATCCTGTTGTGTGCAATATTTTTCTGTAGCCCAGCGATGGCAGCTCAAACCACCTGGTATGCTGGTTCCAGCTATAAAGGTACCGTGACCGTTTCGATTGAGAATGGTCCCAATGTGGTCTGGAAGTGTAATGGAAAGGTATGTAGCATGTCTGGTCCTTGGGGCAATGCTTTATCGGTAGATTCTTGTCAAAGCCTTGTACTGCGTATTGGCAAGATTAGTTATTATAAAAACTCGGCAGGTGCCAGCTGGGATGCACGCTCTCCTGAACTGGCACAATGTAATCAGGTTGCCCGCTAATCCACAATATTTTTGTTAAGCGATTATTATTCATACTCATTTTACTTGACGGACCTGCATTTAAGCCCTAGAATTCGTTCCAGATTCTCCCATAGCTCAGTCGGTAGAGCGACGGACTGTTAATCCGCAGGTCCCTGGTTCGAGCCCAGGTGGGAGAGCCAAGATTCTAAAAAACCCACTCTTATCGAGTGGGTTTTTTCTTTGTACGCTATTAAATCTATGTTTCAATCGAATCATCTCCTTTTCCTGACTATTGGCTTGATCAGCACAGCTTGGCTGCTTTATAGCTGCCTACGCCCCTTCTTTCCCAAACAGAAATTTTTCGCACGTCCTGTCATTACAAATTTCGAATCACGGATGTTTATTCGTCTGCAACAAGCCTTTCCACAGCATCACGTACTTGCTCAAGTGGCCTTTAGTGCCTTGATTACCAGCGATCATTATAAAATTCGCAGTAAGTTCAATCGTAAGGTCACCGACTTTGTGGTTTTAGATCAGGACATGAAAGTACTGGCGATTATTGAACTAGATGACCCGAGCCATATAGGAAAGGAATCCGAAGATAAAAAACGTGATCAGATGTTGCAAGAGGCTGGTTATCAGGTTCAACGTTATACCCAGATTCCATCTGTAAAACAGTTACAGATGGATATTCGATAACAAAAGATCTGGAAAGAAATTATTCAGCTTTTTCTGCTTGCTCAGCACTTTTCTGCTGTTCAAACTTTTTGGCGATTTCTGCATGTTGCTGATCATATTTCTTTTTGGTCTGCGCATCACTTTTTGCTGCCAGGAAAGCCATACCTACAATAAAAATAGGGATCAATAATCCTAACCCCATCAATAACCAAGGGACTGATTTTTTTTCAACAGGTTGCTGGCTCATAGCGGCTTTAAACTCAAACGACATCAATTTTAAGAATGCAACAATATAACAAAAAAGAGCCTCGATAAAGAGACTCTTTTTTTAAAGCAAATTTCTAGCTAAATGAAAACCTTAGAATTTACCTGTACAGTGAGGGCTTTGGCTGGCATCTTTCTGGGCATCCGTCAGTACAATACCCGTACCTGCCGACATATTCGCTTGAATAAATCCATATGCTTGAGCATTTTTGCATACAATAGCCTGTGTATGACTTGCTCCATCAACCCCTAAGAATTCAACTTTTGTACCTAAGGCTTTTAATCCATTTTGCAAAGCATTTGTCACGTCATAAGGAACAGCCATATCTAGCTTACCTTGAATAATCATGACAGGTGTATTAATTTTCTTGGTCGCAGGTTGGTTATCTGCTAGAAATTTTTTCACGGTTGGATTTTCTTGGAAGTTGCCTGCTAAGCCTGGATAATCTAAAACGGTCTTAGTGGTATCCTTACTGATAAAGTCACGAATATCCGCTGCAAACTTATTATGTAAATCTTCTAAACAGATGCCATTTTCACCTGTAGTACCTTCAGCAAACTCAGCAATTGCACGAGAGCGATCCTGAAAAATTTCTCTATAATTAAATTTAGGTTCATAAGCTGTAATACCCACAGTGGTATATGCAGCGTAAGCAAGTAGTTCCGCATATACTTCAACAGCTGTGCCTACTGGTGCAAGACCAGCTTGTTCCTGCTTAAGAATATTTGCAATCGCCTGTGGCGCCACAACAGAAATGATATAGCCAAGGCTAGAAGCAGGCGCCCCAGCGACAGCGCCTTTATAGTTGGCATCATTATTGGCAAACTCAGCCGTACCTAATGAAGCATGGCCACCTTGGGACTGACCAATAGACATCCATTGTCCGTTAAGTTTCGTTCCATAATGATCTTTGGCTGCTTTTACCGCTGCAATGGCAGACTTAGCTTCACTGCCCAAGTTTAGATATGGATGAATTCCAGGAGTCCCCAAACCCTCATAATCTGGTGCAATGACGACATAACCTGCCGCCAATAAAGTATCAGCGAGGATTTTAAACCGAGGGTTCACGGTATTGTTACTTGGGGCGCAGCTATCACCTACCCCAACCGTACCATGCTCCCACACCACCACACGATAACCGTCAGCAGGCTGAGCTACTTTCGGAAACATTACCAATGCTGTTGCTTTGGCAGTCCGCCCTTGGACATTGTCCATGTTATAAGTCATGATTTTGATTGATGAGGCATTATCCACTTTATCCTTGGAATAAGTGGTTTCCGATAAATATGTTTTGTTTGAATCCCCGCCCGTATAACTATCATTATCGTCATTACATGCGGTTAAAAATAATGCAGAAATTGAGAACGTCATCGCCAATGCAATCTTCGACCGTTTCATAAAATATCCTTTTAGTGTTGGTGTTATTTTTGTGCATGAAACTACATGCCAGCTTATTAAGGCATAAAAAAAGTGCCCTGCATAGGACACTTTTCAACTATACAGTCAGATTAAGCTATTAATTCTAAAAAAATTCCAATAAAGATAATCAACCCGACCCAACGATTGTGACGGAATGCCCAAAAACAGATTTGTGGATCACGATCTTTGGTTTTCATCGCCTGATAAATAAAATCAACGGCAACAATACCCAAGACAATCAAGCCAAAAGGCAACAAAAGATTTTCGAGATATAAGGCACTGCCAATCAAGATCAGACTCATTAACTGAAGCAGACCGATCATCTGGATATCATAGCGACCAAATAAAATGGCCGTCGATTTCACCCCAATCTTTAGATCATATTCACGATCGGTAATCGCATATTGGGTATCGTAGGCCACTGTCCAGGCCAGATTACCAAAATAAAGCAGCCAGCAAGTTAAATCAGGCGTTTGCCCAACAGCCGTATACGCCATTGGAATTGACCACGAGAATGCTGCACCTAAAAATACTTGCGGTAAATTGGTATAGCGCTTCATAAAAGGATAGATAAACGCCAAGAATAAAGCCCCAAAAGACCAGTAAAATGATTCAATCGGCAGAAAAAATAACAAGGCAGCACTTGCCAGCACCAAAGCCAGAAAAACAAAGACAGCCTCTCTAGCACGGATCACTCCTGTTGCTAAAGGACGCGTTTTGGTTCGCTCCACATGAGCATCTACCTTACGGTCAGCAAAATCATTAATGGCACAGCCAGCGGCACGCATAAAAATGACACCTAAAATCATCACAAGCAGGATTTTAAGGTCAGGAATTCCTTTAGATGCAATCCATAATGCCCACATGGTTGGCCAAAATACCAGCTCTGTGCCAATTGGTTTATCAAAACGACAAAGGTAGTAATAAGCCTCTAAACGTTGTCGCCAAGTCGTATGCTGCACTGTTTCCATGATAATCCTTAGCGTCAATGCTGTTGAATAAACTGTTCAAATGCGGGTAAAAAGGTTTCCTGCACGATAAATTTACAACCATGCCAAGTATAACAACTCTGACGTGTCCACCCCTCGTCAAGATAGATAACGCGTCTTTCACAAGCTGGACTGGTTCTGTGAAACAGGAACCAGCCAATCGGTTTGTTACCAATATGCTGAAATAATCTGGCCTTTTTTTGCAGGCTTAAGATGGGGAAAATACTTTTGGCTTTTACCCAGGCCTGCTCTTCGCTGCCATAAAGATGGGTTTCTCGCACCCATGCCACATGCTGGAGCGGCATTTTCATCCACTGACTATCATTCAAAGTCATTCGCTGATAATGCTCTTTAATCCGTTCAACATGAAATTGACCTTGCCCTAAATCGGTCAATTGTTGGGTCAGTGATCCCGATGCATACAACCATTTTTTTAATACTGCAGGAAGCTCTTTTCCTTTTATTCTGTTTGGTCGTAAATTTCGCATGCTTGGCTCACTAAAAACATCGCGATTAGTTTACATTAATTTCTTACGAAAAAGAGTACGACTTTCAATCGAACCAAAAACATAAAAAAGCTCGCCGAAGCGAGCTTTTCTGAATCAGGGATGTATTACAGGCTGTAGTACATATCAAATTCAACTGGGTGAGTTGTCGTGTTAAGACGACGAACTTCTTCAGTTTTAAGTTCGATATATGCATCAAGCATTTCTTTAGTGAACACGCCACCTTTCAACAGGAACTCATGGTCATTTTGAAGTGCTTCAAGTGCCATATCCAAGCTGTGAGCAACGGTTGGGATTTTTGCTTCTTCTTCAGGAGGAAGGTCATATAAGTTCTTATCAGCAGCTTCACCTGGGTGGATCTTGTTTTGGATACCGTCAAGACCAGCCATTAACAATGCCGCGAAACCTAAGTACGGGTTCATCATTGGATCTGGGAAACGTGCTTCAATACGCTTGCCTTTCGGGCTAGAAACGTAAGGAATACGGATCGAAGCAGAACGGTTACGTGCTGAGTAAGCAAGCATGATTGGTGCTTCGAAATGTGGAACCAAACGCTTATACGAGTTTGTAGAAGGGTTGGTAATTGCATTCAATGCACGAGCGTGCTTGATTACACCACCAATGAAGAATAATGCCATTTCTGATAAACCAGCATATTCATCACCAGCAAACAGGTTCTTGCCATCTTTAGAGATTGACATATGCACGTGCATACCAGAACCGTTATCACCTACCATTGGTTTAGGCATAAAGGTTGCTGTTTTTGCATATTGGTGTGCAACGTTCCAAACTGCATATTTGAACTGTTGTACTTCGTCCGCTTTACGAACTAAAGTGTTGAAGCTTACACCAATTTCTAACTGGCAAGATGCAACTTCGTGGTGATGTACTTCTACACGACCTGGGCCCATGATGTCTTCGATTTTTGCACACATGTCAGCACGCATGTCTTGTGAAGAATCAACAGGAGGAACTGGGAAGTAACCACCTTTCACACGTGGACGGTGACCAGAGTTACCTGCTTCATAATCTTTACCAGTCGACCAAGCCGCTTCTTCAGCGATCAATGTGTGGCGCGCGCCAGACATGTCGATGTCCCATTTCACTTCGTCAAAAACGAAGAATTCTGGTTCTGGGCCAAAGAATGCAGTATCACCGATACCTGTAGATTTTAAGTATTCTTCAGCGCGACGAGCAATTGAACGTGGGTCACGCTCGTAACCTTGACCAGTTGATGGCTCGATAACGTCACAAGTCACAACAACAGTCGGTTCAGCAAAGAACGGGTCAATAAAACCAGTTTCAGCATCTGGACGTAAGATCATGTCCGAAGCTTCAATGCCTTTCCAGCCAGCAATTGAAGAACCATCAAACATTTTACCGTCTTCAAAAGTATCTTCATCAATGGTATCAGCTGGGTAAGTTACGTGCTGCTCTTTACCCTTAGTATCAGTAAAGCGAAAATCGACCCATTTTGCGCCACTTTCTTTGATGAGTTGAAGGACCTTGTTCGCCATGCTCATTTGCTCCAATGAAATTTTTATGCACTTGTTAAGTGCGTGTTAGGTGTTGATGTATAATTAGCAATTATCATACCAACAATTTTAAATCCTACCTAAAATATTGAATTACTTATAAGTAATCATGATTTAGGTTCCTTGACTTGAACGCATTATACTGTTTGCTTATGTAAATGCACCATATTCACACATTTTCAAATTATGGCATATTTAAATAGTTCATTACCGCCCCAAATTGGTGCAAAATTGTTGCACTGATATAACGCACTGCATCAATTTCAAACAGCTGTTCATGATCATAATACTTTCTTATATAGAATGCTGAGATTCTTATCGGATGACCTGAAAGTAATCATATCTTTGATAATGACTTACTCAATAAATTTTCGGGGTTGATTTGCACAACTGTAATCTGTTTCCAAACCTATTTATCAGTAGGCATTATGCTTCATTTAAAAAGCCCATCTATATATTTAATTTTTATGAATTTTTCTAAATAGATGCCCGATTTAAATACTGTCTGGCCAGCCGATCAGAGCTATTAGACTTAGATCGGCCCCTCTTGGATACTCAACAAATTTTACTATTCATGTTCTTTTTCATTCACTTTTTTTATACAGGCCAAACTTGCTTTTACGATTAAAAAAACTAAAAATCGTATACATAAATTTTTATTATTAATAAACAAACCCAAAGTTATGTTTATAAAAACTTAAAATCATTCAAGGATTTGATTAATGAAATATGACTTTGAACGAGCGGATAAGGCTTTTTTTGGCCATCCCAAACCGTTACAAACGCTTTTTTTCACAGAGCTTTGGGAAAGATTTTCCTATTATGGCATCCGGCCTTTACTGATCCTTTATATGATTGCTATGGTCAATCAAGGTGGTCTGGGCCTCGATCGACCCACTGCTGCCGCGATTGTCGGATTGTTTGCAGGTTCGATGTATTTAATGACCGTTTTTGGTGGCTGGATTGCAGATAACTGGTTAGGTCAAGCGCGCGCTGTCTGGTATGGTTCTATTATTATTGCCTTGGGTCATCTTTCCATTGCCCTTACCCCTGTATTTGATCAGTCTTTCTTTTATTTAGGTTTAGTACTGATTGTTTTAGGTTCCGGCCTATTTAAAACATGTATTTCGGTGATTGTTGGAACTTTATATAAAGCTCAGGATGCAAGACGTGATGCAGGCTTTTCCATTTTCTATATGGGCATTAATATGGGCTCATTTATAGCCCCGCTGATTACAGGACTATTGGTCAGAGATCATGGCTGGCATTTAGGCTTTGGTATTGGTGGCCTCGGGATGCTGATTGCCTTATTAATTTTCCGTTTTAGGGCAATTCCCCAGCTCGAAACGTTTAACGCGCTACGTCAAGAAAACAATAGCTGTAGCAAACCGGTGGTAGAAAATAAAAATGCATCTAAAATTGTATTTGGCTTTTTATTCACAGTTGCAGTCGTTATTGCACTAACGTTCTTGGGCATCATTCACATCAACCCTGTCGCTGTCGCCGCCTATTTAACCGTAGGAATTGGGATTGGAATTATTGCCTATTTTGCTTATTTATTGCTTTTCCTTAATTTAGATCAAAATGAAAAGTTCAAAGTTATTATTTGTTTTGTGCTGTTGATTACTTCTGCCCTGTTCTGGTCAGCCTTTGAGCAGAATCCCACCTCCTTCAATTTATTTGCACAAGATCATACCAACCGTAATGTTTTAGGTTTTGAGATTCCAACGGTATGGTTTCAATCTATTAACGCGATTTTTATTATTATTTTTGCGCCAATTGCAGCCTGGCTGTGGGCAAGACTAGGCAAAGCGAACAAAGACCCAAGTTATATTTCAAAATTTATTATTGCACTTTTACTGGCAGCAGGCGGATTTTTACTGATGTCGTTGGCGAGTCATTTTGCCATTAGCGATGGTCTGGTTTCTCCCTTCTGGTTAGTTGGAGCTTTATTTCTGCTGACTTTAGGAGAACTCTGCCTCAGCCCGATTGGGTTATCGACCATGACCAAACTTGCACCAAATGTTATTCGTGGACAAATTATGGGTCTATGGTTCACGGGTTCGGCTTTAGGTAACCTCATGGCAGGCTTGATTGGTGGTCAAATCGCCGCAGATGCTATCGAAAATTTACCCACCCTGTTTATGCGCTGCGTATTGGCCTTGGTTATTGGGGCAATCGTGTTATTTTTATTAAAGAAACCAATGAACAAATTAATGGGCAAAAGTACCAGCAAAGTTCAACCTGATTTGGAAACCATATGAACGACTTAACTGTTCCAGAAAAACTAGTTCAACTTCGTGAACTCATGAACAATCAACATGTTGATGCTTTGGTTGTCATGAGTGCAGATCCGCATATGTCAGAATATTTAGCTGACCACTGGAAAGCAAGGCAGTGGTTAAGCGGTTTTAATGGCTCGGTTGGCACGTTGGTTGTGACCCAAAACTTTGCAGGACTCTGGGCTGATGGGCGTTATTGGGTACAAGCCGAACAACAACTCGCTGGAACCGGCTTCCAATTACAAAAACTGACCAGTGAAGAATCTTCGACACATCTTGCCTGGATGAAGAAAAATCTACAGCCTGGTTCGGTCATTTCAGTGAATGGACAAACGCTTTCAATTCAGCAGTTTAAGGCATTGCAAAATACGGCAAAACAACGCGACTTTAAACTTGAAACACAGCAAGATTTAATTGGCTTAATCTGGTCTAATCGTCCAGAACTGCCCTCAGAAAAAATCCATTTGATGCCTGAAGGCTTAAATGCTCTATCCCGTAACGAAAAAATTCAGGCAATACGGGAAACTTTAGATACTAAGGCGATTGAAGGACATTTCATTTCATCTTTAGATGATATTGCCTGGGTCTTAAATGCACGTGGTCAAGATGTAGAGTACAACCCCGTATTCCTTTCACACTTATATATCAGTGCTCAACAGGCTGTTGTATTTGTTGATCGCAATAAGGTAGATCTAAGCACACAAGAGGCATTCAAAGCTGATGGTATTGAGATTCGGAACTATCAGGATACAGCTCGGTTTTTAGCCAATATTTCTGATGCATCTGTCCTGTTAGATCCAGCCAAAGTATCGATTCACCATGAACAGGCGATCGCAAAGGATATTCAGGTTGTCTACGACATCAACCCAAGTACACTTTTTAAATCGCGTAAGCATGAAAGCGAAATTGCGCATATCCGCCATGCCATGCTTAAAGATGGGGTTGCCCTTTGCCATTTCTTCCACTGGTTAGCAAAAGCACTTGATCATCAGGAGAACATTTCAGAACTGACTATTGATGAGAAAATTACCGCCTTCCGAGCTCAACAAGACGGTTTTATAGGTCCAAGTTTTGCCACGATTGCAGGCTTTAATGCCAATGGTGCATTGCCTCACTACCGTGCAACGCCAGAACACTACTCATTCATCGAAGATGATGGTCTATTACTGATTGACTCTGGCGGGCAGTACGTCGATGGCACCACGGATATCACCCGTGTTGTTCCCGTTGGGACACCGACAGCGCAACAAAAACGTGACTATACCCTGGTTTTAAAATGTCATATTGCTTTGGCAAAAAGCATTTACCCAGAAGGTTTGGCTGCGCCGCTCCTTGATTCAATTTGTCGTCAGACTTTATGGCAGCATGGTCTGGATTATCGCCATGGCACAGGACACGGCGTAGGTTTTGCGCTGAACGTTCATGAAGGACCGCAAGTGCTTTCTTATTACGCGCCAATACATGCCTATAGCAAATTGCGTGAGGGCATGATTATCTCCAATGAACCGGGCCTCTATCATGAAGGGAAATATGGCATTCGCATCGAGAATCTGGTGGCAAACCGGCTCCATGCAGGTTTTGAAAAAACCTACGGTGAATTTCTGGAGTTTGAAACACTCACCCTTTGCCCCATCCATTTAGATTGCATTGTTGTGGATATGCTTACGCAGGAAGAGAAAGACTGGTTAAATCGCTACCATCAAACTGTACAGGAAAGACTGGCCGAACATCTGTCTGGAGAGGTTTTAGACTGGCTGATTGATAACACCCGTAAGATTTAATCTTCTTCCGTGACTGAGGCAGAGGGGTTTTTTATGTCTAAAGAAAAGCTGATTCTGCCTTGATTGGCGTGATCTGTGTGAATAATCATATGTGGATCCGTTAAAGCTTTTTTCTGCAAAGTTGTAATGAATGAAATAGTTAAACTGGCTACTTCATTTTTTGTTATATTAGCTGCTGAGAAAGCGGCTTTTTATTTGATCAAATAAAGGTACTTTTTCAATATTGAGTATAATTGTGAGTACAATTTAAACTTCGAAATAAATTCCTTTTACTTATTAGTGAGTTAATCCCAAAATGCTTCTAATGATCGACAATTACGACTCTTTTACCTATAACATCGTTCAGTATTTTGGCGAGTTAAATCAGGACGTAAAAGTAGTTCGCAATGACCAAGTCTCATTAGAGGATATTGAACGATGGCAGCCAAAATATTTAGTGATTGGACCGGGCCCATGTTCGCCAAGTGAAGCAGGAATTTCTATTCCAGCGATAAATCACTTTGCAGGGAAAATTCCTTTACTGGGTGTGTGCTTAGGTCATCAAGCCATTGGACAGGCGTTCGGTGGCAACATTATTCGCGCGAAAACCGTGATGCATGGTCGCTTATCCGACATGTACCATACCGATAAGGGAATTTTTAGCAACCTCCCTTCTCCATTCGCAGCAACACGTTATCACTCCTTGGTCATTGAGCAGGAAACGCTACCAGAATGTCTGGAGCTCACTTGCTGGACCAATCAGGCAGATGGCACAATTGAAGAAATTATGGGTGTTAAACATAAAACCCTTCCTGTGGAAGGTGTACAGTTTCATCCCGAATCAATTTTAAGCGAACATGGACATCAGATTTTTAAGAACTTTCTAGAGCAGTATGCTTAAAACCAAAACCTGATTTCCCATTTCGGCCTGTAAACAGCTTATTGCTTCCCAATAGGCTGTTTTTATTTTGAACATATAAAAACAATATACAACTTATACAAACTGCCTGTTTTTTAAGCTTTAAAATTAAATGATGAGCTATACCATTAACACAAATCATTCTTTTTCAATAATTAATCCACTTTTCACAGATTATAAAAAGTAAAGCTGCGACAGGATTTCAGATTGAACAGCTCCCTTTTTACTTTTTTAGATTAACTATAGTCATAGGAATGATTAAGTTTCAGGGCAGCTGGATGGTAGAATCTATGCCATTATTTTTTAGCATCCCCCTGAAATATCAATCAGGACAACCTATAGTGAATACCTTGGTTTTATTGAATATTATTATTTTTGTCCTGCTTATGGCCGGATTGTTCTTTTCCTACCGAAAAGATTGGAGTCTTTCCAAGAAAGTTCTGATCGGTATGGTGGTGGGTATCATTTACGGCCTGGCGCTCAAAACCATTTATGGTGACGGTCAGATCATTGAACACTCAGTCGCGTGGTTCAACCTGGTAGGTAATGGTTATATCCAGCTGTTACAGATGGTGATCATGCCACTGATTTTCGTTTCAATCGTCAGTGCCGTAGTGAAATTGCATCAGACCACGTCGCTTGGAAAAATTAGTGTTCTGGTGATTGGTATCCTGTTAGCCACCACGGCAATTGCCGCACTCGTAGGCGCCACTATTACCAACCTGTTTGGTTTAACCGCTGAAGGTCTGGTACAAGGCACTCAAGAAGCTGCACGTTTAGCTGCGATCCAAAGTCAATATATTGGGCAAGTCACAGATCTCGACGTACCAAAACTTCTGCTTTCCCTACTTCCTCAAAATCCATTTGCTGATTTAACCGGTATTCGTCCTACTGCCATTATCAGTGTGGTGATTTTCGCTGCATTTTTAGGTGTTGCCGCTTTAAAGCTGATGGATAAAGACACGGTCAATGGCGAAAGAATCAAACATGGCATCGAAGCATTACAAGCTTTGGTGATTAGCCTTGTGCGTCTGGTGATGCAATTCACACCTTATGGTGTGCTGGCATTGATGGCCAAAATGGTTGCCACTGCCAATCTTGCCGATATCGTCAAACTTGGCGAGTTTCTGGTGGCCTCTTATCTTGGTCTTGCGATCATGTTTCTGGTTCACGCACTGATTCTGGTCTTCGTACGCATCAATCCGGTCGATTTTTTCAAGAAAGTCTTTCCGGTATTGAGCTTTGCCTTTATTAGCCGTTCAAGTGCTGCCAGCATTCCGCTGAATATTGAAGCGCAAACCAAGCAATTGGGTGTACCCGAAGGCATTGCCAGCTTTTCGGCTTCATTTGGCGCGACGATTGGTCAAAATGGTTGTGCAGGTTTATATCCGGCAATGCTTGCCGTCATGGTTGCGCCTACCGTCGGTATCAATCCGCTTGATCCCTTATGGATTGCCCAACTGGTGGTTGTGGTCACACTGAGTTCAATCGGTGTTGCTGGTGTGGGTGGCGGTGCAACCTTCGCGGCTTTAATTGTGCTGCCTGCGATGGGTTTACCGATTACCTTGGTGGCCTTGCTGATTTCAATCGAGCCATTGATTGATATGGGCCGTACCGCATTAAATGTGAACGGTTCAATGACGGCGGGTACAGCAACCAGTCAGTTATTGGGGGTCAGAAATCCTGACGCTGCGGATGATGCCTAAATTATCCTGAAAATAAAAAAGCCAACTTTTTATAGTTGGCTTTTTTATGGCTGGTCTACTTAAAGTTTTAATTGCTGCACGATTGAACCATCCTGTTTTGCAACTAAGAATTCACACAGCTGAATTCGCTCTTTGGTCTGATTCAAACCTCGCTCGACTCCAACCAGCTCTTTGGTACGTGGCGCAAAGAAAGTGTTGAGCTGTGTTGCTTGCTGTTGGGTACATGCCGCGCCACTAAACAAGGCCGGAAAACGTCCAGCAGAAGACTTGCCCAAGCGATCAAACACTGCCTCATGATTGTCCTCAAACCATGCCCATAAACCGCCTTGTTCTCCGCTATAGTTATTGATGGCGTTAATCACGGTACGTACTTCACCGACTTTCACCCGCGGATCTAAAACCAGTTGCTGTGCCAATGGACGTGTTTCAGTCTGGTTGGCTGAACCTAAAGCAGACAGAATGGCCAGACGTTGTGTCGGTTGGGTGACACGTTGTAATTCCCCAGCTAAACGATCAAACGCAGGCTTGCCCTTTTCTTGCAAACGGACTGCCAGAATCGTCGGTAATAACTCTGGCGTCAGCTGAGCAAAATTCAGTTGCTTCTGTTCAAATAAAGCATCAGATTGCTTTAACAGTTGCTGGCGTACTTCTGGTACCTGAATATCCAGTGCAAGGAACTGCGCCAACTCACTCCGCCATAAACTGTCTTCGGCAGACTCACCGGATTTACTGCTATAGCCCAATTGCTTCAACTTGGGCAGATATAAATTGTTGAGTGCTTTTCTAAAATGTTCACGTTCCGTCGCGGTTTTTAACACATGCCGATGAATCGTACTCAATTGCGGGAATAATGCAGTACTGATTTGCCGGCTGTCTGAAGCAGCAAATTTCTTGGCGACATCTACCACTGCCAATAAATTAATATCACCATGATTAAACGCGGCCGAAACTGCATAGGCATAGGCCAATTGTTCGCTGTTGGATAATTTCCCTGTCGCAGCAGTTAAACGTGCCAACTCTTTTTCCGGCAAACTGAACTGGTAATAGCCTGCCGCGCCGGCATTTGGAATATACCAGCTATTCACGGTTGCGCCTTTGAGCTCAATTTTGGCATGGGCCTGATCAATCAACTCACACTGAACTTTACTTGCACCATTCGGCACCTCGTAACGTACACATAAAGGTACGCCCCAAAGACTGTTGGCATCACCTTTAGAACCCACAGGGAGATAACGCGTTTGCTGCACATTTAAAAAGACTTTGTTCCCTTGTTGTTGTAAAGAGGTATTCAGCAAAGGTACGCCCGGTTGATCAATAAAACTTTTCATTGCCTTGGCAAAGCGCTCGCCTTGACCCGACTGCTCTGCTAACGCGCTGATTAAATCGTTGGCGGTAGCGCTGCCATATTGATGCTTTTTAATATAATTGCGCACCCCTTGTTTAAATTTTTCTTCTCCGAGA
Source organism: Acinetobacter courvalinii (assembly GCF_014635545.1). GTDB lineage: Bacteria > Pseudomonadota > Gammaproteobacteria > Pseudomonadales > Moraxellaceae > Acinetobacter > Acinetobacter courvalinii. Next base: position 257,649 of record NZ_BMDA01000001.1, on the reverse strand, counting down.
TAGCTTTCAAACATATTTAAAACCGCCGCGCCTTTTTGATAGGTGATTCCGTCAAAAGCGGTTTGAATATCAGCATTGCTTAAAATCGGCTGGCGGATACGGCGTACACTGACCAGACTATCGCTTTTCATGGCACCCGCAGTATCAACGACACGTTCCAGATCTGCATTAAATTCAGGGTGCAATTGTTGAGTGATTTTACTTTGCATCCACGTCGCAAAAGATTCATTCAACCACAGGTCATCCCACCACGGCATCGTTACCACATCCCCGAACCATTGATGCGCCAACTCATGTGCATTGACATTAAATGAACTTTGTACAAATGACACAGGAGAGTCTTTATCCAGCAGCATCAGATAATCTCTGAAGGTGATCAACCCCGGATTTTCCATCGCCCCAGCAGCAAAGTCAGGTGCAGCAAGTAAGTCCAGCTTGTCGAACGGATAAGCAAAGGCAAAATAATTTTCTAATGTTGTTAAAATTGCTGGCGTTTCAGACAAGGCATGCTGCATTTTTTCAGCCTTGCCATCAGGTGCCAGTCCACGTAATTTGATCGCTTCTTTACGCCACGCTGTTGCACCAATATCAGGGCCTTGTTGTACTTGCCATGGTCCAACTGCCAGTGCCAGTAAATAGGTTGATAAGGGTTTTGTTGGAGCAAAACTGAGGGTTTTCCAACCTGATTTTTCGGTCTGTTCAGCAACCTGATTGGTATTGGCGAAGCCCGAATATTTACTTGGAATGGTTAAACGAATATTAAAGGGCGTTTTAAAACGTGGTTCATCAAATGAAGGAAAAGATTGACGCGCACTGATCGCTTCCATTTGAGTCATGACATAAGGTTTACCCTCAAATTCAATTTTATAAATACCATCCAGTTGCTGGTCATAATCGGCATTAAAATCCAGTACCAAGCTGTACTGACCTGCAGGTACAGCCTTGGCAAATTTAATTATACTCACTCCATCGACTTCTGACGCCTGCTCATATTGGGCCGTGGTTTTCTGCCCAGCTGCCGATAAGATATAGGTGTCTTTTACCGACAAGGATTTACCATGAATCCAGACATGATCGGTGGCTTGGGTCAGCTTTAAATGAATGGTGGTTTTACCGGTATAACTTTTTTGTGCAGGGTCAATTTTAAAATCCAGATCATAAGATTCCGGTATGGCCCATTCAGGTAATTTGCCGATAGGAATCTGTTCATTGCTGTTTGATGCAAAAATCTGTGTGGCAGATAAAGAAAGTAATGTTGTCAGTAGCAATTGTTTTTTAAATGAAGGTTTGACCAACATAGGAGATCTGTCCTCTGTAGTTTTTAAAATAAAAAGATGCAGCAAATGCTGTACCACTTCGCTGCATCCGTACATCGTTGTTAGAATTTGTAGTTAAACTCCAGCCAGGCCTGACGGCCGAATGGTGAATAAGATCCTACTGGATAATATGGCCAGCCGCCTGTGTCATCGTGTTTCACTTTGTCAAACAGGTTATTCACAATGATTGATGCAGAGGCTTGAGATGAAATTTGATAGCTTCCACTCCAGTTCACTAAATAAGTCGGGCTTAGATAAGCCGTTTGATTACCGTTTGGAATCTTGCCATAACGGTTGACGAGCACCGTTGATGACCAATCACCACGACTCCAGCCCAGACTGGTGTTAAAGCGGTCGCGCCAATCGGGAATGGTCAAATCTTTTAAATAGTTATCTTTCTCGCCATCTTTGGACTGTTGATATTCACGTTCAAGCACACGGCTATAATTCACAGTCCACAGGAAGTTACCCAGACGCTCTGTTTTCCAGCGCCATTTACTGGTGAAATCAATCCCGCGGGTATGATCTGAAGCCGCATTGATCGGAACAATGTTGATATTGTTGATCACATTTGGATCAACCACGGCATTTGCAGGGTTGCGCTCAACTCGTGCTAATGCATCGATACATGGCGCAGAATTGATATCTTGCGTACCTAAACGACACGCAGCTTCTTGACGTAGAATTTTATCTGGGCTGAGATTGGTCACCAGATTATCAATTTTGATATCCCAGTAGTCGACAGAGAGATCAAATTTATTACTTGGTGACCAGACGAAACCTGCCCCATAAGATTTACCCTCTTCAGGTTTTAGATCTTTATTGCCTGTTAAGGTGTAATTGGCACCCGGCGAATAATCTTTAAAACTACATTTATCTATAGGCTGGCCTGTTTGACTGCAACGTAAATAATCGGTGGTACTTGGAAAATATCCCTTCTGTTTATTTAAAAACAGATAATTCATATCTGGAGCGCGGAAACTGGTCGCATAGTTACCGCGAACCAATAAGGTTGGATGAGGCCTAAATTCTAGTCCCGAACCGAAGGTGAACTTATCAATACTGTTATCTGACAAGGCATAGCGGTCGTAACGTCCAGATAAGGTTAAATTTAATGGCTTGGCTAAAGGTAAGAACAACTCTGCACCCAAGGCTTGACGGGTACGTGCCCCACCATATTCACCACTGGAGGTCGCATTATAAAATTCACCATTTTCCAGCGCTTTATCCGGTTTAATAGAAAAACCTTGACGACCAATTTCTGCCACTGCCGCAAGCTTGGCAGTTCCGGCAGGTAATTCAAACACGTCGCCATTGGCACTCAGGGTTAAACTTTGTGCCCATGACTTATCCTTTTCCTCAGTTGTGCCTGAAATAGCTCTAAATTCACTGGCGCTCAGTGGTCGACTGATACGATCTAAATGCGGTGAATATATCGGAATGCCATCGGCATCTGTCCCCAATTGCCGGCCTAAGAAATATTCATCAACATTTGAACGGACCAGGCCTTGTTTGCGTAATTGACTGGTATAAATCGAGCCATTATAGGCTGCTTCATAGCTCCAACTGCTGTCCCCAATATCACCACGGATACCAAAGTTTAAATTGGAGGAGAGTTCCTTCCATTTTTTATTGGCTTGCTCAACGCCACCGAGTTCTTCTGGCGCAAAACGTCGCGTCCAGATTTCATAATTTCCTGTGTCTTGATTGAGGAAATAGCCACTACTTGCACCTAAGGATGTCCATGTCGGTCCACGGGTATTGTTTTCAATTTGATTGGCCCCAATCAAAACATCTGCGAATAACTGAGTTTTCTCATTGAGTTCATAATCCAGACCGAGATAACCATTCTGGCTGCGATTCTTGGTCTGTACTGTCCAATAGGTCGGTCGGGCCAAACCACTGGCACAATTATCGGCTCCCGCTTTTCCAATATTTTTTACTGAACCTTTAAATAGTCCATCAAATGCGTCACACCCACCAATAGAAAGATACTGGCCAGTGTTAGCATTTTTACGCCCAACAATCGTGTCGGGCTTTTCTCCCCGACGGGTTCGGCTGGTCATAAAGTCCCGGTCCGCTGCCCAGATCGGTTCACGTCCACTCAGCTCAAGTCCGTACACCAGATTGAGCTTATCCAGTGTTTTACTGCCACTCAGTTGCAGGCGTAGGTTCTCCCCACCTTCTTTGGTCCCACCTGCCTTGATATTGAATTGTGTGCCATCGGTTTTCTTTTTCAGGATGATATTCACGACTCCCGCAATCGCATCCGATCCATAAATCGCGGAAGCACCACCATTTAAGATCTCAATCCGGTCAATAATCGCCGTGGGAATATTGGCTAAATTGACAAAATTGACCGCACCGTCATAGGGGACAGGATAGTCAGCAACACGATGCCCGTTAATCAAGGTTAAGGTATGGTTCGGCCCTAGCCCGCGTAAACTGATCGCATTGGCTGCTGGCGTAAAGGTATTACCATAGTCAGCCCCTTGTACAAAGCCGGTATTTTGGGTCAGGTTATTTAATGCGTCGAAAGCATTGCTATAGCCGTGTTTTTCAATATCGGCCGCAGTAATCACCGTCACACTGGTCGGACCATCTTTTTGAGCTTTGGAAATACGTGAACCTGTCACTGCAACGCGTACCACTTTATCCGACTTTGTCTGGGTTTGTGGTTTTTCTACATTGGTCTCAGCATAGCTTTCTAATGGATGAAGGCATGCAAAGAAGACAAAAACAAAACAACCTTTGTTTTTCACGGCCCCAAGATATTTCAAGTAATTTAGATACATATTTATGGATGCATAAAATGAAGACCGACCTAATATATCCACTTTTATTTAGTTGATTTATACTCATTTTTTCTAGTGATATGTAGGATTAAGATATACCAAAAGGTTCATTCCTTATCATAAAAACTCAAAATAAATTAAAGCCTTTTTCCATAAAAAATTGGAGTGAACACAACATACCAGATTGGCAAACCAGCAAAATTTTTAAAACTCTGATCGAACAACAAAAATCTTTGTTTATTTTCTGATAACATAGCTCACAACTTGTGAATCATGGATCACAAAAAGCCAATCCACCCAGACAACTGACCTCACCCAAAATTTCAATCATTAATGCTATAACTCATGACTATGAATATCCAACAGGCGCTGAACCACATTACCAAAAACATTCATCTGACCCAGTCTCAAATGGAAGATGTCATGCGTAGCATCATGCAAGGCGAAGCAACTGAAGCCCAGATTGGTGCGCTGATGATGGGCCTGCGCATGAAAGGTGAAAGTATCGATGAAATGACGGCGGCTGCACGGATCATGCGTGAATTTGCCATCAAGATCGATGTCAGTGATCTGCCTCATCTGGTGGATATCGTGGGTACGGGGGGTGACGGCCAAAACCTGTTTAACGTTTCTACCGCTTCAAGCTTTGTGATTGCGGCCGCTGGGGCTACCATTGCCAAACATGGTAACCGTGGTGTGTCGAGTAAATCAGGTTCTTCAGACCTGCTCGAACAGGCCGGTATCCATCTTGACCTGGACATGCAACAAACCGAACGCTGTATCCGTGAAATTGGCGTCGGTTTCCTGTTTGCACCGAATCATCACAAAGCCATGAAATATGCCGCAGCACCCCGTCGTGAATTGGGGATCCGCAGTATTTTCAACCTGCTTGGACCATTGACCAATCCGGCGGGTGTCAACCGCTTTGTAATTGGCGTCTTCTCCGATGAATTATGTCGCCCGATTGCCGAAGTATTAAAACAGCTGGGTGCAGTGCATGTTCTGGTGGTGCACTCTAAAGATGGTCTGGATGAAATCAGTCTGGCTGCACCAACCACTGTTGCTGAACTGAAAGATGGTGAAGTGACCGAATGGACACTCAATCCGGATGATGTCGGTATTCCTTCTCAAACCTTGTCAGGTTTAGTGGTCAATAGTTCAGAAGAAAGCTTAAAACTGATTAAAGATGCATTAAGCCGTGACAAATCAGAGATTGGCGAAAAAGCTGCAAATATGATTGCATTGAATGCAGGTGCAGGAATTTATGTGGCAGGGATTACCAAAACCTATAAACAAGCGGTTGAGCTGGCTCAGGATATTCTTTATGGCGGACAAGCGCTCGAAAAAATGAGTATCCTGGCTGAATTTACCAAAACATTGAAACAATATCAGGCAGACTAAGGACTTCTCATGATCGATATTCAAAATACCATTTTAGGTAAAATTGTTGACCGCAAACATGAGGAGCTGGCAGCACGTTTAAAACAACGTAGCTTGCACGATGTTGAACAATGGGCAAGACAGGCAAGCCCTGTGCGTGGTTTTGCCAAGGCCTTGCAACATAAACGTCCAGCCGTGATTGCTGAAATAAAAAAAGCATCGCCGTCTAAAGGTGTGATTCGGGCGGATTTTAATCCGGCAGAAATTGCCCAGCAGTATGAACAGGCAGGCGCTGCTTGCCTGTCTGTATTAACGGATGTGGATTTCTTTCAGGGCGCCGATGAAAATATTGCCATTGCGCGTCAGCATTGTGCCCTGCCAGCTTTACGTAAAGACTTCTTGGTTGATCCTTATAACGTGGTTGAAGCACGTGCTTTACAAGCCGATTGTATTTTATTGATCGTGGCCTGCTTATCCGATCAACAGCTGGAAGAAATGTCGAAAACGGCCTTTGAGCAACAGCTGGATGTGTTGGTTGAAATGCATGATGAATATGAATTAGAACGTGCTTTAAAGCTGTCTGAACAGTGTATTTTGGGTGTCAACAACCGTAATCTTAAAACCTTTGATGTAGATTTAAATACCTCATTGCGTTTAAAGAAATTATTGCCTGCTTCTCGTATCTTGGTCACTGAAAGTGGCATCGCTACACCTGCAGATGTAGACATGATGCAAGCCCATGACATTCATACTTTCCTGGTCGGTGAAAGTTTTATGAAACAGCCTCGACCAGATCAGGCGTTTAATGAATTATTTGGACAACCTGTGCAAATTTAAGTGAATCAGGCTCAAGGTAAAATTCTACCTTGAGCCTCGATCTCTCTATGTATAACAAGAATAAGTGGACTACTTTTTCTCACTCAATGACCATCCAAATGCACTACTGATCCAGTTAGAAAACTCATTTGCCAGATGCCATTGATGTCCTGAAATAACGGTTGGTAAAATCAACAAAGGATATTCAACCGTTAATTTAGCCCTAAAACCATTTCCTTCGTTACGAAATTGATGCCGAACTCCACCAATGGCCAGGCCTTGACGTGATCTTGCAACACCTGCGATTTGCAAAGGAAAATCTGGATCAATATCAGAACGTAAGCTGGATAAGTTTTTGTAGTCGATATAGAAATGGGCCGCTAAAGGTGAACCGCCATTGGTTTCAATCACTTCATGCACACCATGTGCCGTTGAAATAAGGTAATGATCAGGCGTTCCAGCCAGCATCGCGTCTTCATCATTCTCTTTAGTACACGTTTCAAACCATTCAACAAACTGTTCTGCCTGCGCATTTTCTACAAATATTTCAGTCACACTTAATCGACGATAACCAAATGATAAACGGGCAATCAAATCCGCAAAAAAATCTGAAATTCTTAACTCATTTTTCAGACATGCTTTAATTCCCTCTTGCCCCAGTTCGCTCTTTCTTTTAAGTAAAAGCTGTCTGAGCACAATTAAATCATTGCTGTTAGAGCTGAGTCCCAGTTTTTTTAATACCAGACGAGCCCGTCGCGTTTCCCATTTAAGAATCGCGGTATTTGCTATGTTCTGACCGTTTATATAAACATGAATGTTAGAATACATTGGAAAATCACCCTTTAACCCACTAAAGCAACTATAGTTGCTTTAGTGGGTTGTATAAAGAACTAAATGCAGTTTTGGATGAATAGTCAGATGCCAAATACAGAATCAGAAGTCAAAAAACAAAGACGTCCCGGAGGACGTGCTGAAAAAATGGTGACAGCAATACATCAGGCAACTTATCAATTATTGCTGACAACAGATTATGAAAATATTGAAATATCAGACATTGCAAAATTGGCACAGGTCAATAAAACAACGATTTATCGCCGTTGGCCAACTAAAATTGAACTGATTCTGGATGTTGTATCCACACGAATCAAAGCCGATGTGGCGTTACCCAATACAGACAGTACCTTAAATGATCTATGTTCATTTTTAAAAACGATCCTCATTACCCTCTATAGCCCTTTTACTTTTAATATTTTAAAAGCCACCTTGAATTCTTCAAATGAACATGTGCAACAAGCCCGAAAGGATTTCTGGCATGAGCGTTTCTTATTAGCCGCCCCTCTGATTGACCGTGCCATTCAACGAGGTGAATTGTCTGCTTCAACACAGGTTCGTGATTTTTTTGAGCTCGCCGCCGCACCTATATTTTATCGAGTTTTCATTACTGGAGATGCGATATCAGATCAGGATATCGCTTTTTTTGCTCAAAGAGCGATGTCTTATTATCATCCGTGAGGAACATTAGCTTACAGCTTGATAGCACAAAAATATTATATTGAGGGTCTCGAAAGGTTTTACGATTTATCTTTTTAACTCATACAGTGACCATGCATACAATCGGTTCAAATTATCTCGGTTTCAGACTATAATTTCACACCTCTCTGGTATCTTGCCTATTGTTCTAAAATTATGAGTAAACATGATTCATCGCTTTCTAAAGATCAGTTTAATTTACTGAAAGCCTTTAAAAAGCAAATCTCTAATCCTCAATCCAGCGCGATTGCGAAGCAAGCCGAATCAAAAAAAGCTCAAGCTGCTGAAGAGCTGGAAGATACAGAACTGTTTAAAAAAGCCCTGCTTGGGGTCAAACCCATCGACAATAACAATATTGCCGATACCAAAGTGACACGTAGCAAAAAAGTTGATGCCCAAACGCTGGCAAAACGTGCTGCGGCAGAAGGTGGTGCCGAGCAAGAGCTGACCGAAATTTCAGATACCCAAGCGATCTTGAACCCGGTTGCAAGTCAGGCTGCTTTAAGCTATCGCATCGCCACCTTACAGCACAAAGTATTTGAAGACTTAAAAGCCGGTAAAATCCGTTGGTTTGAAGCAGTGGATCTACATGGCTGTACCGTTGAACAGGCGCGTGCAGCGGTTCTGCAAATCATTCAAATGGCCAAAGACGAAAACCAGAATGTCATCAAGATCGTGCACGGTAAAGGCCCCGAAGCGATTTTAAAAACCTATGTCAACGGCTGGCTCAGACAACACCGTGATGTATTGGCTTTTGTCAGCGCACCTGAAAATCAGGGGGGGACAGGAGCAGTTTTAGTCTTGCTCAAACGTGCTGAAAAGAACCCTAAATTCAAACAGTAATCGGCATTTATATCAAAATTAAGATTTTTAATCGTTTTCTGATACAATTGCCGTTTTTGTTCAACCCACCTAAGTGAACATTGTTATGTCTATGCAGCAATCGTACGCAAATATCTTAACTGCCGTTGGCGAAGACCTGAATCGCCCGGGCTTACAAGATACACCGATGCGTGCGGCGAAAGCTTTTTCTTTTTTAACTTCTGGTTATAGCAAAACGCTTGAAGAAGTTACGAATAGCGCACTCTTCCCTTCCGATAACCATGAAATGGTATTGGTTAAAAATATCGAATTTTATTCGCTTTGCGAACACCATTTATTGCCATTTTATGGCCGTGTGCATATCGCCTATTTACCTGAGGGTCAGGTACTGGGCCTATCAAAATTTGCCCGTATTACTGAAATGTTTGCACGTCGCTTACAAGTTCAGGAAAACCTGACCCAGCAGATTGCCGAAGCTGTTGCTCAGGTGACTCAGGCACGTGGTGTTGCCGTGGTGATTGACTCTGCACATATGTGCATGATGATGCGTGGTGTGGGCAAGCAAGAATCGACTACACGTACGGTTTCTTTTATTGGTGATTTTAAAACTGATAAAGACACACGTCGTGAGTTCTTGAGCGCTGTACCAGAAAGCTATTAATCCGGATTCTGCATATGTCATCCATTCAGCTCGCCGGCTTCGGTCATTTAATACAAAGTGAAGCCAGCATTGATTATCCTCGGCCAGATCGTCTGGTTCAGGGTAATCCTGAACGGCTCACCTATGGCCTATATGAACATCCGCATATGGACTGTGGCATCTGGCAGTGTGAAGTCGGTGCCTGGAAGATTCAATTTGCTGAAAACAAGCAAGAATTCTTTCAGATCATTGAAGGCATTGTGCGTATCCACGATGCGAAAACCAATTCTTTTATTGAAGTCACTGCGGGAAATGCAGGCATTATTCCACCTGCATTCGCCGGAACATTTGAAGTGGTGGAAGCTGTGAAAAAATACTATGTGATTGTAGAAGTCTGATCAGATATTTTCGAAAATACCTCTGGAAAACTTTGATATTGCGTCATTTCATTCAGGTCGATTTGATAAAGTTTACATAGAATTAAGGCCTCAAAGCGCCACTTTCCAAATAATGCAATGTGATGAAAAAACTTCTTTGACCAATATTTGCCTTGTTGCTGGTCCCGTTCGATCTGCTCTACATACTTCCCTATACTTGAAGCATCTACGCCTGTATTTAGGAGCTGATCGAGCTGTTGAAAGGGATAACTGACCGCGTAATCAGGACTAATTGATTCCACCTCAAGATAAGGATAACTGATCAGGTCAATTAAACAATCTGAGGGATAACCCAGCAATCCATCAATGAGTTTTACTATGTCGGTTTCATCGCCATAACAGATTGCACAGCACAGCAATAACAAGGCATGTGCATAGTCAGTGGCGAGTTGAATCGCAGTGATACCAGTCGAATGTCCCTGCTGTTGAATCAGAGAACGTAAGTCTGCATAGGCCAGCCAGAACGCATAGACAGACTGATAAATATTGCGGATCTGGTCAGCTGCCAGACCAAGGTCATAGCCGAGACGAATCAAATACGTTATCTCGAGACAGAAATTTTTAAAATAGATGTCCAGTTCTAATAATTGATAAATATCGATAGCTACTGAGGAAGAAGAATCAAAGAATAAATACTCGTTCTGTTTATATTCAATGATTTGCTCTTTAATACTATTCCAGTGATCTAAACAACCTGACTGTAGCACTCGCCAGTTCTGTACATCAGAAACCACGCCGTTTAGCGCTTCAAGGAGTTGTTGTAATTTTTCAAATTCATTAGCTTAATCAATATGATACATGATTAGAAAAACCGTATATAAGCTAAACCTACTTTATTCCAGTCTTTATGATCCTGCTGTTCAAAATCCCAATTCAAACGCATAGCATGATTGGCATTTAAACTATATTGAAGCTGGGTACCGACTCTTAGATTCCACTGACTTAAATCTTGCCAATAGGGTAATTCTACCTGTACCACACTGTTGATATTGTCTGACCATACATTCATACACCCCACTGTAGGCCCGACACCAACGCGCCAGCCTTTATCCAGCGCTTTGCCGCCTTGAATATGACTTTGCAGCTGACCATAGCATATATGTCGACGGTCATAATCTGCCAGACTATAGCCGGCTTGCATATTCAGGTTCATCACGCCATGTTGTTTATCTTCGCTAAACTGTCCGTTTTCAATGGCTTCCTGTTTCCAGCCCAGATTAAATCCCCAGCTTAAGGGCGATTTAAAAGGTTGAACCGGATTATATGAATTGACCGATAAAAAATCTAAGTGCTCAACTTTAAGCTTGTCATCGCGATACTGCACGCTACCATCCAGAAACAGTAATTGCGTACCTGTGCGATAGCCTGCTTGTGGATCAATCAAGTCGTGATAGGCCTGACGATGCCCAAGTTCGACAAAGCTCTGGCCTTGTACTTCACCTACATTGACTGAAATATTGCGTGCATGATGCCCTTCAACAGGCTGTTTCTGTGGTCGGGTCGGTTCCTGACGTTGTTTATCCACCTGAATCTGACTACGCTCAGCAAGGAGCTGGCGCAGTTGCGGTTGGGCAAAATCAGTATCAACTTTACGGCTAATAAATTGCAGATATAAATCGTCATAGGCCATTTCCAGAATTTTGGCCTGCTCAGACTGACTGTAATTTTTGAGAATTGGCTGTGTCTGTTCGACCTCGGTAAAAGCGACTTTATGTGCAACATTGGCCAAAGCTGTGCCATGCTGTTTGGCTTGAGCAAGTAACTGGGTTTCCAGCGCAGGTCGATAGACCACCTCTTTGACCAGATTTTGCTGATCCACAACCTTCAAGGTTTCAATCGGAATCGCAGCATAATTAAACTGCTGTTTTAAATTTAAATTCGGACGTACCAGATCAATCAAGCCAAGCAAACGGTAAGCACAGTTATCGCTGACGAAATAGTAGGGAAAACTGACGTGCTGCATTTCCCAGATATGCTCGACCAGAAAGCGGGTTTCTTCTGGTGTCAGATTGAGTTCATATTCCCACAAGTCACGGCTTTCAAAATCACCATACTCTTTCACTTTGCGGTAATACGGCATTAATGAATATTCACCGGGATACTGTCCAGTTAAACCTTTCCATGCATAGGACCAGTTGTCCTCACCTTTCACGGTTGCGGCATAATTGACTGCGTATGACACCAGATTGAGCTGCTTCTGGTCTTTTGGGTCTAGACGTAACAAGGTATGCCCAAACATCGAACTGGGATTTCCCATAAAATCCGTTGCGTAAATCAGGGTAGCTTTATGCGGTTTAATTTGATTAATCCATTCATCAAATTCCACACAATTTACTTTTGGCAGTTGTTGAGGGTCAATCTGAAGCTGCTGCATCAACCAATGGCTGCGTGCAGGGAATTTACAGCGGATCGACTGATTATCTGCAGCTTGCTGAAACAAGGCTTTGATATCAGCTTGTAATTCGCTATTTAAATTTGTTTTGCCATCTTTGGCATAAAAATAACCAGCATAACTGACTTCACTATTTTGTTTTTGATCGGCATACATCAGACGTTGCCATGTAATGTTTTGATCTAATTGTTTTTGTTGAGCAAGGTCCAAATATTGCTGTAAATCCGTTTCAATCGAGGCATGTGCAAAATGACACATTAAAGACGCTATCGTAAAAGTTATTAATTTCATTCAGCAGCAAATATTTTAAGTATAAGGAAAATAACGATAACAAAACCCTGCCATCAAGACAGGGTTTTATCATGCAGCAAATTAAACGTATGCTTTTAACACCGCATCTTTTGCCATTACACTTTGTAAAGAGTCTAATACCTGAAGGGTATTTTTGTTTTTGCTTGAGTAGATTTCAGCAAAGTTTGCTTTAGATACTGCAAAGAAACGTGCTTTATCATTGGCTTTGATCTGCATTAACTCAGCAAGTACATTCAGGCTCTCACCTTGACCAACTGACATATCACGCGCTAAAGATTCAGCATTTTCATTTGTAAACGTGACCACCTGAGCAGTCACTGTTCCACCCTGACGGCAACCTAAAGTACCAAATGTGATACCGAGTAACTGGTTAGTAAAGATACCATTAGTGGTAGCCGCAAGAATTTTCGGCACTACACCTTTTTGACCCGCCCAAACCTGTGTACCCACACCACAACCTACATCGTTATCAGCCATTGCTACACTTGAACCAGCGGCCAATAATGCAGCTAATGCAATTTTCTTTAACATAGGAACGATCTCCAGCATAAATTATTTAAATATTTGTTATCACTATTGTGTTGTGTAATTGTTTTACACACAAATTAAAATAACCAGCTTGGCTTGTTTTAGCAAATAAATTTTGAAATATATGTGAAATATTCATAATAAAATTTCAAATAATTGAAGATAGTGCCTTTAATTCAGCTGCCACGTCCCATTTTTATCACGATTACCCAAAATTTTTAACACTAAAACCAGACTGAGTAATAATAATAAATACCAAGATCCTAACTTACCCCAACCCACCATATGCCATGCATCCACCTGACTTGGATACAGCCAGATTTGATAGAAAGTACTAATATTTTCAGCAATCCAGATCAGGAATGCCAACAGCAGCAGAACCGGTAACATCGGCACTTTAAAACGATGTTGATGGAGCTGGAAATATAGTCGGGTCTTCCAGAAAATCAGCACACTCCAGATAAATAAAGCCACCCGGATATCTGGAATAAAAAACTTGGTCATAAAGTTTAAATACGATAAAACCGCCAGACACAACATTGTGCTAAAACGTGGCAAATCTGCCATTGAAACCTGATATAACCGTAACGAGCGTGCAAAAAAACTGCCCACAGCCGAATACATAAATCCTGCGAAAAGCGGCACAGTCCACAATTTAAATACGGCAGGCTGCGGATATTGCCAGGATGCAATTGCAGGATGGGTCAGAAAGATTTCCATCCCCATGGCCATGATATGAAACAAGGCAATGACCTTGGCTTCTGCCCATGACTCCAGTTTTAAATAGATCAGACAGACCTGAATGAGCAAGGCGTAAAACAGCAAATAGTCATAGCGAAAGAAGCCCCAGTATTCATGACTTCCCATCGGTGCCGTGACTGCAAATGCAATCAGCAGCAATAACCCAAATAAGGCAGCCGAAGCTGCCTTAGTGATAAAACTGAGTGGTAATACAATCAACTGCACGAAACTGATCCTAGCCTGTTTAACTTTAAATATCTGTTCAATATCAGCCTAGATATTTCGCACTGTATTCATGTACGGTATCCACAAAAATCTTCGGACGTGCCGGATCAACCCACTGGGTAATACCATGCCCCAGATTGGCGATATAACCTGTTTTCTCGCCATTGGCATAAGCATCATCCAGCATGGCCTTGACCGATTTCTCAATTGAAGCCACTGAACCATATAGTACCGCCGGATCTAAGTTACCTTGTAAGGCAGCACGTCCTGCAATAACATCACGTGCAGTGTAAAGTGGTGTGGTCCAGTCCAGTCCAAATGCATCTGCACCCGTAGTCAGCATATTTTCCAGCCACTGCCCGCCACCTTTGGTGAAGACAATAATCGGAATACGGCGACCGTCTTTTTCTCGCTGCAGCCCGGCAATGATTTTGCTCATATAGTTTAAGGAAAACTCAACATATTCCCTATGCGCCAGTGCACCGCCCCAACTGTCAAAAATCTGGATTGCCTGAGCACCGGCATCAATCTGTGCATTGAGATAATCAATCACTGAATCTGCCAGATGATCCAGTAATGCGTGCAAAACTTCTGGCTGCGCATACATCATATTTTTGGTAAAACGGAATTCTTTGCTTGAACCACCTTCAATCATATAAGTCGCTAAAGTCCAGGGACTGCCAGAAAAACCGATTAACGGTACCTGACCGCCTAAAGCAGAACGAATGGTCGAAACTGCATTCATGACATAGGCCAAATCGGACTTGGCATTGAGTTTAGGCAGATTGGCAACGTCTTGTTCAGTACGTACTGTTTTATGAAACTTTGGGCCTTCCCCTGTTTCAAAATATAAGCCTAAACCCAGCGCATCAGGAACCGTTAAAATATCCGAAAATAAAATCGCCGCATCAAGTTCATAACGACGCAATGGCTGTAATGTCACTTCACAAGCAAATTCAGTATTCTTGCATAAAGATAGGAAATCACCGGCCTGCGCACGTGTTTCCCGATATTCTGGTAAATAACGTCCTGCTTGACGCATCATCCATACGGGCGTGGTGTCTACAGGTTCACGTAATAAAGCTCGTAAAAAACGATCATTTTTCAACGTTGTCATTACCAATCTCTAAATTTTCATATATCGCGCATGATAACAAAGTTAGCCTGGAATTTATAATTTGAATGCCATACAAAATTTCAGGCTTAAAATAAATTTTCGCTTTGACACAAAACTGCTACTGCAAGCGCGCTCATTTTCTGTAATACTTGCAATATCTTATATCTCAATATGAATAATTCATAAGGTTGAATTACATGTTTGTTCGCTCATTACTCGCTATGAGTTTAAGTTGTATTCTTGCTAATGTTGCTTTTGCTGCTCCAACAACTGAGCAACCATTAAATCCCAAAAAAATTGCTGGTTCAGTACAAGATCCGATTGATCCTCTCGCCCTTGAGCGCCCTGCTTCAGCTGTTGCAGCTCAACCCGCTTCGAGTGTCGTCGCCCAAGCCGCATCTGAACCTCAGGTGAATACTGGCGCTGCTTCAGCTGTTTCGCAAAAATTAGAAAATACACCTGACTCAAGCACTACGACTGCTGCTCCTGCGGCGAAAGTTTCATGGACCCTGGATAGCATGAATAATGCTGAATGGCCTGAAAGTTTACCTAAAGGCCAGCTTCCAGCCTATGCCCGTGCGCACGTCATGCTCAACAATGCACATGCTTCACCGGGTGCCATTGATGGTTCAAATGGTAAAAATACCTTAAAAGCGATTGCATCATTCCAGCAAATGAACGGTATTACCCCTACAGGTCAATTAACCAAAGAAACCTGGGATGCACTGGTTGCCAAGCAAACCAAACCTGCTTATGTAGAATACACGCTGACCGAAGCAGACTTTAAAGGCCCGTATGCGGATTCAATCCCGTCAGACTATGCCTTACAGGCAAAAATGAAAGGCTTGTACTACACCCGTGTGACAGAAATGCTGGGTGAAAAATTCCACATGGACGAGGCTTTCTTGAAGAAGCTAAATCCTACTGCAACCTTTAAAAAACCAGGTGAAAAAATTATTGTGGCTAATGTCCGCAATGACTTGCCTGAAGATATTCATTTGATCGTGGCGCATAAAGGTGCACGTCAACTGTATTTATTCAACAGCAATAACCAGATGATTGCTTCATTTCCTGCAACAATTGGCAGTACTGATACGCCTTCTCCGGCAGGTACCTATAAAGTAGTGGGCGTAGCGAAAAACCCTTGGTATAGCTACTCACCATCAAACTTTGTACAAGGTAAAAACCTTAAACCGCTTTCTCTACCACCAGGTCCAAATGCGCCAGTCGGCAATATCTGGATCGGTTTGAGCAAGAAATCGTTTGGTATCCATGGTACGCCTAATCCGTCTTTAATTTCTAAGACTGCATCACATGGCTGTATCCGTTTGACCAACTGGGATGCCAATGATTTGGGCGCCAAAGTACGTTCAGGCGTGACTGTAAAATTCTTGGAATAATTCAGAATTGTTCTAGACAAAAACCGGATATCGCCTTGATATCCGGTTTTTTTATGTTCTAAATATTTTCTTCTACGACCGGTAATGGCTGATAGTAAATCTGGTTACGTCCCAGTTGCTTAGCACGGTATAACGCTTTATCAGCGGTATGGATCAGCATTTCCTGACTGATTTTTGCATTGCCGTTAAACACCGTAATCCCCAAACTGATGGTGACATAATGAGAAACCATCGATTTTTGATGCGGGATCATTAAGCGGTCAATCGCACGATAGATATTGGTCGCCACCGCATAGGCCCCTTGAGCTGAGGTTTCAGGAAGCAACACTACAAATTCTTCGCCACCATACCGCGCTACAAAGTCCATATGCCGAATCGAGCCTTTAATCGTTTTGGCAATTTCAGAAATGACCTGATCTCCCATTTGGTGACCATAAAAATCATTATAGTTTTTAAAATAATCAATATCGATAAACAGCACTGACAAGGCGGTATGTTCTGTACAGGCCTGCTGATAATAATAAGTGCACATTTCCTCAAAAGTACGGCGGTTTGAAACATTGGTCAGTTCATCATGCTGACTGAGATGTAACAGTTCAGAGGCCTGTAGGCGTAAAATCTGCTCATCAATTTCCGAAATTTTTGATTTGATAAAGATTTTTCTCTCTTTGGAGGTCAGCATCACACTAATTGAAAAACCCAATAATAAACTACCAATCAGGGTCCTGCCGATCATGAGAAAATCACAGGGAATATTCAATACATATAGAAATACAACAATGCCCAAGGCCGCAAAAGAACCAATCCACAGCATATGTAGCGGTCGAATACCACTCAGGATGAAACCTAACATGTACAGGAATGCCACCAGCACCATAGCCTGATTTTGCAAGACCACATTGGAGACACTCATCATTAACAATGAGGTCAATACGATGGTCAGAAAAACAATTACACAAACAGCTGGATAGAATAAGGAACTTAGTTGTTTAAAACGGGACACGGCCCAAAACAGGAACAGCGCAGCGCCGACCACAATCAGGCTGAGGATGCTATAAATAAAATCCAGAACAAAATTTTCACTGTTGCGTATTACAATGAAATTGGTGGGTAAAATCAGCAACACGAAAATCGTATAGGTAATGACACCCTGACCGAAAAATTGAATGGCATTCATCCGGGTCCGGTCGATATTGAAGTTCCAGAATTCATTTTCCAGATTTGGGGGTAAAGTTTGATGGGCATTTTTGGACTGGACATGTTGGGCAACAAGCTGCTCTAGATCTTCTTTTGACCTCCTTAATTGATCAAGATCATATTGCTTATCCATCCCGACGACTCTTTTTATAATGCACTGTTCTTGTGCCGCATAAAAATAACACAATTTCTCATTTTGTCATGTGCTTTGCTTAACCACTTATCCGTAATTGTAGTTACCATTTTCGCGGTTTATGCATTATTATTTGTATTATTTTTAAGTTTGAAGTAGACCTTGAATACTCTTACACTTTTACAACCCGATGATTGGCACGCTCATCTGCGTGATGGTTTAGCTTTAAAACGTACTGTCCCTGATTTAGCCAAACAATTTGCCCGCGCAATTTGCATGCCGAATCTTGTTCCACCCGTTAAAACTGTCGAAGAAGCTTTGGCATACCGTGAGCGTATTCTGGCTCATGTACCGGAAGGCCTGAATTTTGATCCACGCATGGTGCTTTATTTTACCGATCACACCTCTCCGGATGAAGTTCGTAAAATCAAAGAATCTGAATTCGTCAATGCAATCAAGCTCTATCCTGCCGGTGCAACCACCAACTCGGATAATGGTGTCAGTGATATCCGTAAGGTATATGGCGTGATTGAACAACTTGAGGAACATCAGGTTCCTTTATTGCTCCATGGTGAAGTAACACATAATCACGTCGATATTTTTGATCGTGAAAAAAGATTTCTGGATGAAGTCCTGTCACCACTGCTCAAGCAATTCCCGCAATTAAAAGTCGTGCTAGAACATATTACAACAAGCGATGCGGCTAATTTTGTGCTTGAACAGGATCGTAATGTTGCTGCAACAATTACCCCGCAACATTTACTGTTTAACCGTAATGACATGTTGGTCGGCGGTGTTAAACCGCACTTCTACTGTTTGCCAATTTTAAAACGTCAAACTCACCAAACCACGTTATTAGAAGTGGCAACCAGCGGTAATCCAAAATTCTTCCTCGGCACAGATAGCGCACCGCATGCGCAAAATGCCAAAGAGAATGCATGTGGCTGTGCAGGCTGCTATAGCGCACCCAATGCCATTGAGCTGTATGCACAGGCATTTGACCAGGTCGGCAAGCTGGAACGTCTGGAAGGTTTTGCCAGCATGTTCGGTGCTGATTTCTATGGTTTACCACGTAATACTTCAACCATCACCTTGGTGAAAGAAGAAAATACGGTTGCCGAGTCTTTTGATTATCTTGAAGATCAAAAAATCATTCCACTTCATGCAGGCAAAACGCTGCAATGGAGAAAAGTGTGACACAAGAAGAAAACAAAGCGCCTGTGATTGGTCAGCGTTTTCGTGGATTTTTGCCTGTTGTGGTCGATGTCGAAACAGCAGGTTTTAACTCACAAACCGATGCACTGCTTGAAATCGCGTGTATTCCAATTGTTTACGATGAAAACGGTCAATTTGTACCGGGCCCATCGTTTCAAGCGCATATCAATCCGTTCGAAGGTGCCAACCTGGATCGCCGCTCGCTGGATTTCATTGGTATTGACCCTTCTAACCCAATGCGTATCGCCATGGCTGAAGATGAACGTACTGCTTTACGCCGTATTTTCAAATCTTTAAATGAAGTCCGCAAAGCGCAACATTGTACCCATGCCGTGTTGGTGGGTCATAATGCACACTTCGATTTAGGTTTCCTGCAAGCTGCGATTGCACGTTCTGGAACGAAGAACCAGAATCCGTTCCATAGCTTTTCAGTCTTTGATACGGTGACGCTAAGCGCGGTGATGTTCGGACAAACCGTGTTGGCACGTGCCTGTATTCAGGCTGGAATCGAGTTTGATGGCAAAGAAGCGCACTCTGCGTTATACGATACCCAGAAAACTGCTGAACTGTTTTGCTATATTTTGAACAAACTGTCTCCTCACCTTCTTGACACTTTGGTGACAGAGCCCTAATATACACCCACCTCAAGAAGTCCCTATCGTCTAGAGGCCTAGGACATCGCCCTTTCACGGCGGTAACCGGGGTTCGAATCCCCGTAGGGACGCCAAATTTGAAAAAGCCACTGCATCTTAAGACAGTGGCTTTTTTATTTAATTAAAATATTTTCTACAATAATCAAAGTACTTTTTGTTCATGTGATTCAGTTTCAAAAATAAAAGCCTCTGAGACTAGAGCAGTCTTCTCTAGTGTTTCAGATTCAATTGTTGTGATTGCTATAGAAGTTATTCCAAAATCTTTTTTAACTTGATCTATATCAGGTGTTCTTTGATAGCGAATGATTCGATATCCTGCTTCAATAATTAAACTATCTCTTTCCGCATCTTTATCTTCTTTCCCTTTATGAGATGAGTCATCAAGTTCAACAATAGCTACAATGTTGAATTGTTTATCTAATACAACAAAATCAGCAACTTTACGATTAAATAAATTCCTGGTAGCGTAGCCCTGAGCTGTCATAAATGCACTAAATGAAACCTGCGCCAAAATAATATGCTCTGGTAATGCTTCTCTTAATCTGATGAAAGTTGGTTGTTCATTCATTGTTAGAATACGTTTACCTTTAATCGGATTACGCGCTCCACCTTTCTTTTCTTTTTTCACATTCCCTAAAATTAAAGCCAAAATTGTAAATACAACAATTAAAATAATGATCCACGTCATAAATATCTCCCCTTTAATAAAAAGAACATTCTAAATGTAATTATTAAAAGAATTCTACTACGACGTTATTGATTAGAAATAAAAAGGACTCCGAAGAGCCCTCACATAAATTACGCTGACTTACGCGAATTGACACGCCCTTTTACCACCGCCTTGATATTTCCTTTGGCATAATTCAAAAATACCAATAATGGGGATAGTTTTGGGTTTGGCTTTTTGCCTTGTCCAATCGCCTTAAATTGTGCTGCATACCAGATGATTTCCATGATGGCCATTTTATCGACAAATGGAATTCCTGTTTTAATCTGATTCACTGCATAACGGACATCATGTCCTGCGATTAAACGTTCAGGTAAATCAACTTCAACTGCCAACGGACGCGCAATTCCAATAAAATCACATGCACCACTTTGCAATGCAGCATTCATTCCTTCCACGGTACGGAAGCCACCAGTTACCATCAGCTTACATGACACATGCTCACGGATCTTTTCGGCGAATTCCAAGAAATAGGCTTCACGGGCAATGGTGCTGGCTTTGCGTTTTTCTGCTTTTGCACCTGCCATCGCAGGCGCTTCATAGGTACCGCCAGAGATTTCAATGATATCAACGCCAGCTGCATCAATTGCCTTAAATACGGTAATTACATCTTCTTCGGTAATTCCACCACGCTGGAAATCAGCGGAATTTAATTTGACCGAAATGATGAAGTTTTCGGAAGTGACTGCACGTACGGCCTTGTAGATTTCTAACAAGAAACGCATCCGGTTCTCAATGGAACCACCCCATTGATCAGTACGTTTATTGGTTAAAGGTGATAAAAACTGGCTGATCAAATAACCATGTGCACCATGGAATTGTACCCCTTCAAAACCTGCTTTTTCACACACCGCAGCAGCAGTTGCAAATCGCTGGATAATATCCAGAATTTCTGCATGCGTCAGCTCACGTGGCGTGCCAAACATGGTGGCCAATACAGGACTAAAAGGTACAGCCGAAGGTGCAACCGTTTCTTTATTTAAACCTTTAGGACACTGGCGACCTGGATGTGACAGTTGAATCAATTGCACCATCCCGTGTTTTTTACCCACGGCAGCCCATTGCTTTAACTTTTCCAAATCACGTTCGCTTTCGATTGCCACCACACCCGGCTCATTCTTGGCACCGATATTGACCATCACATTGCCTGTAATGGCACAGCCTAAACCACCTTTTGCCCAAGCTTCATATAATCCAATCAGCACATCATTGGGTTGTCCTGCATCATTGGCAAGCGCTTCACTCATTGCCCCTTTAATGATGCGATTCTTAAATGTGGTATTGCGTATCTGGATACTGTCTGCAATCTGACTCATGGTCATCCTCTGCTTTAATTAGAGTGTTTACTCTAATTTAATCTGATTATTATGGCTGTCAATAGTTGTTCCGACAAATTGACAATATCACATGTCAGTTTATTTACAATGCTCATATTGGCTGGCAGCAATGAGCTGACGGGTGTATTCAGTTTGAGGATGGGCAAATAAGGTCTCGGTTGCCTGATATTCCAAGGCTTTCCCTGCATGCATCACCAGCACTTGCTGACACAAGGCTTTTATGACTTGCAAGTCATGACTAATGAACACATAACTGATCTGCTCTTGCTGTTGCAAACGCCGCAATAACTGAACGATGGCAAGCTGGGTAGATCGATCCAGCGCTGAAGTAGGTTCATCTAGAATAATCAGTTTCGGCTGCACCACCAGTGCACGCGCCAGTGCGACCCTTTGTCGTTGCCCGCCCGAAAGCTGATGTGGATATTTATGTTTATCCTCTGGCGACAATTCAACCTTGAGTAAAACTTCTGCAATTTTTGCTGCGCATTGTTGTGGGGACATAGACTGTAATTCAAGTCCTTCGGCAATACTCTGCTCAACCGTCATTCGCGGATTTAAACTACTCAAAGGATCCTGAAATACAATTTGCAAGTCACGACGAACCGGTCGAAGCTGCTTCTGTTTAAGCTGGTTCAGGTCTTGGCTTTGAAAACTGATTTCACCTGTACTGGCAAGTAAACGGGCAATTGCCAAGGCAATCGAAGATTTGCCTGAACCACTTTCCCCGACAATGCCTAGCGCCTCACCTTGCATGAGCCTGAAGCTAATGGATTCAGCGGCAATTTTATAAGACTGAATCCGGTTCAATAAACCTCGTTTTAAGGGATATTTTACTGTGACCTGTTTCAGTTCAAGCACAGGCTCAGTCGCTTGTAAGGTCAAAGCTTGCCCAAAATCGTGATTCAATAAATTTTGTGTATAGACGGTCTGAGGACAGCTAAAGATTTCCGTGCTACCGCCCTGCTCTTCTACACGCCCTTGATTCAGCACCAGCACATGATCTGCATATTGCTGAACCAGACTAAGATCATGACTAATCAAAATCATTGCCATCTGGCGTTGTTGCTGTAGTTTTTTTAATAAGCTCAAGACCTGTGCCTGTAACACCACATCTAAAGCCGTGGTCGGCTCATCTGCAATTAAAATCTCGGGCTCTAAAGCCAAAGCCATGGCAATCATCACGCGTTGACGTTGACCGCCAGACAATTCATGAGGATAACGCTTTAAAATGTGTTCTGCTTCTGGCAGACCCACCTCATGTAATAAGCCTAGTGTGTGCAGTCTTAGCGTAGCTTTTGTCTCACCCTTTAAAAGCAGGCTTTCACCAAGCATTTTTTCCACGCTATGCAAAGGATTCAATGCCGTCATCGGCTCCTGAAAAATCATGGCAATTTTTTTGCCACGTATGTGCTGCAATTGCGGTTGGCTCAGTTTCAGTATATCCTGACCCTGAAAATGAACGACTCCTGTCACTTGCAAGGTCTTCGGCAATAACCCCAACAATGTCAGCCCAGTGATAGATTTACCGGAACCACTTTCCCCCACGATGGCAAGCGTCTGTGCAGGGTAAATTTTAAAACTGACCTGCTCAAGCAGCGTTTCTGAACCATGAGCAATACTGAGCTGCTGTACGTTGAGTAAAGGTTGATTTAGAGGCAAATTATCGTCTTGGGTCAAATGCATCACGTGCCGCCTCCCCAATATAAATCAGCAAAGACAAAACCATCGCCAAGCTAAAAAATCCCGACAACACCAGCCACGGCGCATCCAGATTATTTTTCCCTTGTAATAATAGTTCGCCAAGCGAAGCCGCATCCGGTGGCAAGCCATAACCCAAAAAATCCAGTGCAGTTAAGGCAATAATATTGGCCGTGAGCATAAAGGGAATTTGTGACAGGCTAGAACTCATCGCATTGGGTAAAATGTGTTTAAAGATAATCTTATGCTGACTAACACCCAAGGCTTGCGCTGCACGAACATAATCCAGATTGCGGGCACGTAGAAATTCGGCACGTACCAATCCCACAAGCTCGGTCCAGCCAAACAGCAGCATGATCACAAACAGCCAATACACACTCGGACTAAACATACTGACCAGAATCATCACAATGAAAAGCATCGGTAAGCCACCCCACACTTCCAGAATGCGCTGTCCAATCAAGTCAACCCAGCCACCATAGTAGCCCTGTATTGCCCCCACCATCATGCCGAGCACCGCAGAACAGAGTGTGAGTGCGAATCCAAACAGCAGCGAAACCCGCAGACCGTACAGGATGCGGGCAAATACATCCCGTCCCTGATCATCGGTGCCAAGCCAGTTCTGTGCGCTTGGAGCAGAAGGCACGGGTACAGCGAGGGACAGATTCGGAGATTGATAGGAAAAAGCCACCGGTGGAGAAATCATCCAGCCCTGCGCCTGTATCAACTGCTTGACCACGGGGTCTTGATAATCCGTAGCTGTTTCAAATTCCCCGCCAAAGGTGGTTTCCGGATAATCTGTCAGAATCGGAAAATAAAATGACTGCTGATAACGTACTAGCAAAGGTTTATCGTTGGCAATCAGTTCCGCCAGCAAAGACAGTACGAAAATAATCAAGAACAGGATCAGGCACCGAAAACCCAGCTTATTTTGCCGGAAGCGTTCCAATCGCGCTTGCATCAACGGTGACATCATTGTCCACCTCTTGATTCAAAATCAATTCGCGGATCGATGAGCTGATAAAGTAAATCACCCAGTAAACGTAAAAGCATGCCGAATAGGGTAAATAAAAATAAAGTGCCAAAAATAACCGGATAATCACGTTGAGTAATTGCCTCAAAGCCTAATAATCCGATCCCATCCAGATTAAAAATGATCTCGATAAATAAATTACCGACAAAGAAAATCCCCACCAGCGTTTCTGGCAAAGCAGCAACCACAATCAGAATGGCATTACGAAAGACATGTCCATACAGCACCTGATTTTCACTTAATCCTTTCGCTCGGGCTGTTAATACATAAGGCTTGTTCAGCTCTTCTACAAATGCATATTTTGTCAGGTAAGTCCGTGCGGCAAAGCTACCCAACAGCATACTCAGAATCGGCAAACACATGTGCCATAGATAATCTTTGATTTTTGCCAAAAAGCTTAACTGGGAGAAATTTTCAGACACCAACCCTTGCAATGGAAACCATTGCAGATAACTGCCACCCGCAAAAAAGACAATCAATAAAATGGCAAAAACAAACGATGGAATGGCATAACTGACCGCCAATAATAACGATGTGGATTGATCAAACAGCAAGCCATTATTTTTTGCTTTTTTAATCCCGAGTGGAATGGCAATCAGATAGATCAGGAAAGTACTCCACAATCCCAAAGACAAGGTCACAGGCAGCTTTTCATAGAGCAGTTGCGTGACAGGTTTATCTTTAAAAAAACTGGTGCCAAAATCCAGATGCATATAGCCCTTCAGCATCAGCCAGAAACGTTCTGCAACAGGACGATCAAAGCCATACTGAGCTTTGATTTTTTCAATCATTTCGGGGCTTAAACCCCGTGCACCCTGATATTGTGCCAGATTCGCCAAACTCGTCTGTCCACCTGCTCCTGCGCCTAAACCTTGCGCATTTTGAATGTGCTGAATGGCCTGTTCAACAGGCCCGCCAGGCGCAATTTGTACAATCAAAAAATTAATCAATAAAATCAAAAATAATGTCGGGATCATCAACAACATTCTTTTTAGAATATAGTGCATCATTGAAATCGAACCCTTATTCATTAATTTACTCAGTTTTTATAAAATCCAACATGAGATAAAATACGCGGAAACGTCATCCACAAGCTGCGTGTTTTCAACAAGTTCATGTTGTTGCGAAATAATAAAAGAGGTCCAATAAGTAAACAGGTTTTGGGGTGAGCTGCGATTATAGCAGCGCAACAAGCCTTGCTTCTGCAGCGTAGCTGGTTATTAGGCGAAGCCAAAGCCACTCCAGCTGAAGGCTTATCCTGAAATTAAGATGAGAACTCGGTAAGACACCGTCATATTAATATAACCACTTCATCAAACGCTAGTCAAAAGCATGCTAATTAATGCTTTTGAACAGACTGCCCCTGTTTCCTAGCCTTATCTGCATCCACCCACCAATATTCCCATCCCACAGAAAGCTTTGGCTTCACTGACGGTTGCTGATAAATATCCCAATAGGCAAACCAGCGTTCAGGTTTTCCATAGGTCAGAATCTGGTAATAACCTGCACGTAACAAACGATCAAGCACACGGGTATACAGCACAACTTCTTCACGTGTTTTGGCCCTGACAATTTTTTCAATCATCTGATCAATGACAGGATTTTTAATCCCTGAATAGTTATAGTTACCCGCTTCATCTGCTGCTGCACTCCCCCAGAATTGCGCCTGTTCTTTACCCGGCGTTAAGGTCTGTGGCAATTTCAATACCATCATATCAAAATCCTGACGGCGAATCCGTTCCATATATTGAGGAACATCGACCTGTCTCAGATTAACCTGAATCCCCAGTCTTTTCAGATTCCGCACAAAAGGCATCAGCTCACGTTGCGGATTTTCCTGCTGCATCAACAGTTCAATTTGAATGGCTTTGCCAGTGCGATCATATAATTTTCCGTCACGAATCACATAACCCGCAGCTTTTAAGAGCTTTTGTGCGATCAATAAATTGTTTCGGTTAAAGCCACTGGCATCGGAAACCGGATAACGCCAGTCTGCCAATACCCCTTGTTGCATCAACGGATTCAGTTGTGCCAAATAAGGTTTGAGTATGTTTAACTCCGCAGCACTCGGACGACCTGCAGCAGCCAGATCGGTATTGTCAAAATAACTTTGCAATCGCTGATTTTGATTAAAAAATAATGCTTTATTCTGCCATTCAAAATCATAGGCATAGGTCAATGCCTGACGTAGATGAATGTCATTTAAAGGCGCGCGACGGATATTAAATACCAGACTTTGAATATCAAGCGGTGTGGCTAAACGTGCTTTGTACTTTTTAACCAAGCCTGCTTTCGCAGCCGGGAAATCATAGGAGGTGACCCAATTCCGGATATTTTTTTCTTCGTATAAATTAAATTGCCGTGATTTAAAGCCTTCAAAACTGACCTCTAGATTTCGGTAATACACGTATTTCAATCGATCAAAATTATAACGGCCTTTATTCACAGCTAAATCTTTGGCCCAATAGTCCGGACTGCGTTTATAGGTAATACTGCGTCCGGCATCAATACGCTCCAGCATATAAGGCCCGGAGCCGACTATGGGATGCAGCGTGACACGGCTAAAATCTTTATTTTTCCAGTCCAGTTTTGAATAGATCGGTAAGCTCGCCACGATCAGGGGCATTTCGACATTATGTTTAGATTTAAAAATGAATTTCACCTGATGCCGAGACAACACTTCCGTTCTGGCCAGATCAGACAAATACATTTGAAAGCCAAGATTGGCTTTGGTCTGGTAGGTGTCAAAGGTAAATTTGACGTCTTCTGCCGTTAACGGCTGCCCATTATTAAAACGCGCTTTTGGATTTAGATGAAAGGTGATCGACTGTAAATGATCTGGATCATAACTGACCTTTTCTGCCAGTAAGGGATACATTACCCGAGGTTCATCCAGCGAACGATCCATCAGGCTATCAAACAGGTAATTCACCCCTTCGGTGGAACTGCCCTTGCCATTCATGCTATTTAAATTATCAAAGGTTCCCAGACTGGACTGACTCAGCACTCCACCTTTGGGCGCATTGGGATTGGCATAAGGCATTGCCTTGAGCTGGGCATATTTAGGCTGCACATGCATGGCCAAATAGGGTGTGGTGTGGATGACTGCAAAAGAAAGCGGAGCAAAAAGGCTTAGTCCATAGCATAGACTAAGCCTTTTTATGCAAAGCAATGAATTCATGCTGAATTACAGGCTAGGCACTTTAATCACATCACCAATGCGTAACTGAGTACTTGGGGTTAAGTCATTCATTTCTGCCAATGCATTGGTTTCCATGCCATAACGACTTGCTAAACCAATCAGCGTATCGCCACGTTTAACTTTGTACTCGGCAGTGGTTTTCGGTACCAAGATATTTTGTCCACGTTGCAGACTGGTATTGGCTTTCAGATTATTTAAATCGGCCAACTCACGGCCTGACATACCAAAACGATTGGCAATACTGTTCAGCGACTCGCCTGCTTTTACACTATAGCGCTCGGTATTGCGGCCTGGTGCTGCGGCTTTAGGGGCTGTTTTCGGCGTGTCTACGCTTGCTGTTTCAGCCTTAGGCGCATCTCCCGTAAGTTTCAAGCGTTGACCGATACGTACGTTACTGCTACGGGTTAAACCATTTAGGCCCGCCACATAATCCAGTTGTAAATTATAACGGTTGGCAATATTGCCTAAGGTGTCACCCGACTTGACGGTGTAGACTTCTGGTGTGCTGTCTTCTCTCGACTTTGTATTGCTGCTGGTCGCTGTTTTTGCAGGAACATCGCCTGTTAATTTCAAGCGTTGACCTACACGTACGCCCGCAGTTCGTTCCAGACCATTCAGGTCAGCCACATAGCTCAATTGCAGGTTATATTTGGCAGCAATCGCATTCAGGCTATCACCCGACTGGACCACATACTGGTCAGGCACGGTTGAACCAGCTGGAATCTTTAAACTTTGGCCTAAACGCACACCGCTATTTGCCTTTAAATTATTAAGTTCAGCCAGTTCACTCAAGCTGATTTTTGACTTGGTCGCAATACTGGATAAGGTATCACCCCGTTGCACGGTATAGTTTTCAGTTTTATAACTGGATGATGCCGTTACATTTTCATATTTAACCGTGTTTTTAGTCGGCTCGGCAGCTTCTTCTGTTTGCGAAACTTCATGTAATGGAACATTGATTTTCTGTCCCACAAATAAACTGCTGCCCGCAGTTAAGCCCGAGGTTAAAGACGCCAGTTCCTGATTCGACAATGCATAACGATCAGCAATCAGTTTCAAGTATTCGCCACGCTTAACCGTATAAGATTTTGTCGCGATCTTGGCTGTAGCAGACGCTTTGCTCTCGTTATTACGGGCGATTTGCTGGGTCGTACGTGCATTATTCTTAGGCTCAAGCAACGTAAGTCGTTGGCCAACGAATAAACCATCCGTCACTGACAGGTTATTGTAATCGGCAAGCTGCTTCAGGCTCAAATCAAAACGTGAAGCCAGATTGGTTAAGCTATCGCCCGATTGCACCACATAACTGTCAGGTTTCTCTGCGGCTTTCGGTGCTTCCGCTTGTGGTTTGGCATTGTATAAATACAAACTGGCGCCAACAAATAAAGTTCCGTTTGGATCAATCTGGTTCCATTGTGCAATATCGCGCCAGTTCACACCATTTTTCTGGGCAATAACCGCTAAGGTATCCCCAGGTTGTACCACATAGGTACTGCGTTTGCCCTTCGGTGCAGTTACAACGACATCAGTATCGGTCTTGATATAAGGCTTGCCCTGGTTACGTTTAGCATCTTCGCTATTTGCCGTGGCACTGTCTTCAAGCAGATTCTTTGGATACGCAAAGCCCTTACTGACTTCCTGCCCTTTTTCATCTGCAACCGATTGGCTGGTTTGAATCGCAGTTAATTTGATTTTGCCATCAAATGGATCGACAATCTCGGTCCCTTTCGGCGCAATTGCCTTAATTTCTGCAACCACCTGATCCCGTTCAGCCTGAGTGGCTTGTGGCTCTAAAGCCTGAGCAACGGTTTCCTTTTTACCCTCTTCCTTGATTGCAGCCGTGATCTGCTCACGCTCTTTCAGTGAAATTGGTGGCTCTGTTTTCACAGGTTTAACATTTGCAGCAGGCGTAATTGCCACAGGAATACGTGGTGCACTTGGCACATCTGCGGCGGCTGCAAATGAAGCCAGCGCATCCGATCCTCTAGGCGTATTGACCTTTGACTTTGGAATGGTTGGCGTGGTGGTACGCGTGCTATTGCTAGCCGTCAAATTAGGTGGTGTCTTGGTCGACGGGCTTACGTTTTGTGGCGTGCTGGTTGTAGTTCGAATAGTGGTCGATGTACTCGACGAACTGTTTGCCATTGGCGGTGGTGTTTTATTGCTGGCCCAGAAACCACCTGAACCTGATTTGCCTGAACGTAGCTTGGCATCAATTGATGGGCTCAAATCCGCTGGGATTAAAATTCGCATCGGGCTCATTGGATCAACCATTTCGCCACGATAGCCCGGGTTCAATGCATATAATTCGGCACGACTCAAACCGGTAATCGAAGCGATCTGGTTTAACTCGAGTGGTGCTGACAAACTGACTTCACGGAAGTGAGGACGGTTGGCAATCGGCGGTAAACTCACACCATACGCCCCCGGATTTTTAATAATTTGGGCTACTGCCAAGAAACGCGGTACATAGTTCATGGTTTCTTGCGGCAGTTTTAAAGACCAGTAATCGGTTGGCAGGCCCGCTGCGCGATTACGGTTAATCGCCTGCTGAATACGGCCAGGGCCAGCATTATAAGCAGCCAGCGCGAGTTCCCATGAACCAAACTGGTTATACAAGCTTCCAAAAAACTCATAAGCCGCACGGGTTGACTCTACAACGTCACGGCGACCATCATACAGGCTGGTTTGTTGCAAACCATAAATACGTCCCGTACTTGGAATAAACTGCCATAAGCCTGCAGCCGCAGCACTACTGGTTGCTGCCGGATCGTAAGAACTTTCAATAATCGGAAGTAAAGCTAGCTCGGTCGGCATACCGCGACGCTCTGCTTCTTTGACCGTGTGATATAAATATCGACTGGCACGGGCGCTCAAACGGTCTAGGTAAGGTTGACGTGAAATAAACCAGCTACGTTGTGCTTCAATACGGGAATCCCAATGATTCAGGTCCATCTTGAAACCGACTGTCATGCGTTTCCACACATCACCGTGTTTAAGCACCAGTAAACGATCCCCTTCCACAGCACGCATATCGGTTGCAGAAAGCAAGTCTTCCAGTGAATCTAAACTGCTTGCGTCCAGATAGCCTGAACCGACCTGTTTAGAAGATGAGGTTTTCCCTGATTGAGGTGTTGAAGAACAACCCGTGGTAATTCCCAACGCGGCTAGAGCAGAAGTGAGTACAGTGATTTTGAATAATGATGTTGCAGATGTTTGCGACATCAATTTGCCCGATTTATACATAAAAACTTCCAGTCAACTCACGCTAGTTTTACTTTAGATTTGCCATTGTATTAAAGCATGTCACTTAGACAAGGTAATAATTTAACGTGATTTGCATGGAAATGTTACAAGAAATTAAAAAAGATGAGTTTTGTAACGTTCAAAAACAGAATTTGGCTTTACAATACACCTTGACGCATGGGGATGCTAAAATTCTCAAATGATCTGAACTCAAGTAAAAATCTGGGTTCTGGTTCATTTGCTTAATCCGCAATTGAAGATTAGCTTTCATTTTCGGATTCTAAAACTCAGATTTTTCACGCTGCTTATTTTATTGTTCAGGTTCAGATATGTCACAAACAATCACGCTTTATGTTGATGGCGCATGCAAAGGAAACCCAGGTCTCGGTGGTTGGGGTGCGTATGTCATTACCGAACAAGGCGAACACAAGCTTTGTGGCGGTGAAGCGTTAACAACCAATAACCGCATGGAACTGCAAGCGGCAATTGAAGGCGTTTCCTTTTGCCCGGTAGATGCGCATCTGATTATCTGGACAGATTCCAACTATGTCAAACAAGGCATCACCGAGTGGATTCATGGCTGGAAAAAGAAAAACTGGAAAGATGTTAAAAATCCTGATTTATGGCAAAAACTGGATGCTGTCTGTGCCAATCGAAACATCGAGTGGAACTGGATCAAGGGACATGCCGGCCATGAAGGCAATGAAATGGCAGATCAGCTGGCAAATTTAGGCGCAGAACAGACGGCTCAACAATTAAAAAATGCAACGCAGGCTAACGCTGATACAAAAAAGCCTGAAGCTGACTGGCTCTTAAATGATCCTTTTGGCTTGGATATGGATGCAGAAGCGGATGATGTTGAGATGATCGAAGACACCGAAGATGATGTTGCAGATGAAATTGAAACTTCAGAAGAGACGTCCTCGGCACCGGTTTCCAGTCAACATCCACAGATTGTTGTCACTGAAGCAAAATTAAAGCTGCAAGGCCCCCGTCAACTGATTCTGGATACCGAGACCACCGGTTTTTACTTTCAGGATGGCGACCGGATTATCGAGGTCGGTGCGATTGAGATGATCAACCGTAAACTGACCGGTAGCTCGATTCATATTTATATCAATCCGGAAAAACCGGTTGGTGACTCTGAAAATGTCCACGGTATCAGCGATGACTTTTTAAAAGACAAGCCGAAGTACGCCGAAATTGCCGACGTTCTATTTGCTTACCTGAAGGGCGCTGAAATTATTGCGCATAACGCCACCTTCGATATGAACTTCCTGGATATGGAGTTCAAACGCACGGGATTACCTGCACTTTCAGAAGTCTGCGACGTCACCGATACCTTGGCAATGGCCAAAAACAAGCATCCTGGACAAAAGAACTCTCTGGATGCATTGGTACGCCGTTACGAAATTCCGGCACGCGATCGTACTTTCCACGGTGCGTTACTCGATGCTGAGATTCTGGCAGATGTGTACCTTGCCATGACCGGGGGGCAGGTCTCTTTTGATATGGATGCCCTGTCCCAGACCGAACAAAATCAGAATAAAACCACCCGTCAACGCGTAGAAGTCGATTTACCTGTGATCGAGCCTTCTGAACATGAGTTAAATGAACATGAGACCTGGGTCAAACAATTCGAGCAAAAACATGGAGAGCCTTGCCTTTTCGCAAAATAAATTTACTGCTCAATGTAACTTTTTGTATTTCAAGTTTTAAAACTTACGTTATATTAACTCTTAAAGAATCAGGCCTTCTTTTTCAGAAGGCCCATGGATATAACAACTCAGGAAAGGTGTAGGTCATATGTCTTACCAAACCTCGATTCACTTCGACCCAACGGCATTATTAATAATAAAAAATGAGATCGATAATTCGATTAAATTGGTAGAAACAGCCGTCAATACCCTTGCCGAAGAACAAGCCTTACCCTTCGGGATTGATGATGCACTCAACCAGTTTGAACAATGTACTCAAGTACTTGCTCTGATTGATATGCCTCACTTATCACAAATTACTCAATATTCTGCTGAGCTGATGCGTAAAATCATGGCCCAACCGCAACAGGTTCAGACCAGTGATGTGGTTGCCCTCAGTGAAGGCACCACCATGTTGAAGCGTTATATTGAGTTTATCTGCCTGCGCGAAGTGAAAGTGCCACAGTTCTTGCTGGACACACTCAATCGTCTGGAAAAAGCATTAGGTAGACCGCTTACCAAAGAAGGTCAGACCGTTCAGCCATTGCTAGAATTGATTACTCCAAGTTTTAATTTGCCGCAGGCACCTACGCTGGAGCAATCGCAATATATTCATCAGTTATATAAGCTTTGCCTGAACAAACTGATCAAACAATCTGAAACAGCGCTTGACCTGCAAGGCATTAAATTAGTGGGCGTTTATCTTGCTGGTTTAGCATCGGGCCAACCTAGCCAGCAGTACTGGCAACTGGTCAATGTTGGCTTAGGTCATATTGATGAGCTTTCGATTACCGAAGCACGTTTACGCACCCTCATCCAGATCGAAACCAATATCGGTCAATTTCTGGCACAACCCCATGCTTTCAAAAATAGCATTGCTGATCTGGCCGATATTTTATGTATCTGTATCAGTCAGGAAGATGAGATTTCTGAACATATTCGCGAACAGTTGAATATTGGTGATGAGTTACTCAGCGATACCCAGCTTCAGGTGCTGAGCCGCCATTTATACGGTCCTGACTATGAAACGGTACATACCATTAGCCAGTTAATGACCAATGAGATGGTGCAAATCCGTAATGAAATTGAATACAACCATCAGAATATGTCGCCTGAAAAGACGCAGGAAATTCAGCAAAAGCTGACGCAGCTTTGCAATGTTTTCAAGGTATTGAATCTCAACGAAGCCGCAAGAGAATTAACCCAGCAGGCGGAAAAACTGAGTTTGCCAAATACCTTGACCGATGCAACTTCAGTACAGCAGCTCATGAACAGCATTCTGGCATCGATGAACTCGATTGGGATTCTGGAACGGAATTACACCTCAAGCCGTTTACAGTTACGCGTCAACAATATGCAGATCTCGCTGGACCGTTTGGATGAAGCGCATCAGGCCTTATTGACTGAAACCAAAACACTGGTGGAAACCTTGACACAAACGTTAAGCTTGTATGTTCAAGACCCGGCCTCCCATAGTCTGGAAGCTTTGCCAGGCTATTTGAAAGAGCTTGCGGGTGCTGCCCTGTTCCTTGGAAGTTCGGCGCAACAAAATGCCTTAATCGGAGCTGCACAATTTGCCCAGCATCGTCTGGATCAACATCAGGCCTTCTCTGCGGACGAAATTAATTGTGTTTTAAATGTTGTTGCCGGCCTGGATTTACTGGTGGATAACTTGAAGAACAAGCAACCCGTCTTGCAATCTATGTTTGATGTGGCATTATCAAACAGTCAGCAATTACAATCTAAAGCCGCATAATGACTCAACTATCACTTGCTTATATTTTTCAACACCAGAAACTTTTAGTAGACGAAAACTTTCAACTGCCTCAGGTTGAAAAGTTGGCAAGTGACCTACCCATCCACCAGAATGATCAAGTCATCGCACGTGATCTTCTGGAAGATGAAGCCATTCCAGAAGGCTATCAACTGATTCCAATTCGGGAACTCATTCAAAGCTGGTCAAGCAGTGATTTTTTGCAAGCCAGCCGCGCCGTGCAATTACTGGAGTGGCGACGTAACCACAAGTTCTGTAGCCACTGTGGTCATGCAACCGAAGTGCATGCTAAAGAATATGCCATGGTCTGTCCTGCTTGCGCTTATCATCAATATCCACGTGTTCAGCCCTGTATCATCACGATTATCACCAAAGGTGACAATGAAGTGCTGCTGGCTAAATCAGCGCACAATAAAAGCAATATGTATGGACTGATCGCAGGCTTTGTTGAAGTCGGCGAAACCTTGGAAGAAGCCGTACAACGTGAGGCTTTTGAAGAGGTCGGTCTGAAACTGAAAAATATTCGCTATATGTCGAGCCAGCCTTGGCCATTTCCAAGCAACCTGATGATTGCCTTTCATGCGGAATATGAATCGGGTGATATCCAGCTGCAGCTTGAAGAAATCAGTGATGCACAATTCTTTAAATTTGATCAGCTGCCAGAAATTCCATTCAAAGGCAGTATTGCGCATAACATGATCATGCAAATGATCGACAGTAAAACCGAGACCTAATGGCTTTGATCAGGTTCTAGTCCATACACATAGCCTAATCAATGGATGTCCTTCATTCCGGCAATAATCCGCTGCATGTGCGCTGAATCAATCTGTAATGCTTCTGATAAATGCTTCAGCACATCACGCACCTGTTCATCTGACCATTGCCGGAAAAACATCAGACTCAGGGTCTGCTGAATTAACCAGCAATGCGTTTGCTGATCGAGTAGATGTGAAATACTCAATAATTGCGGGCCAATATGTTGCAATCGCATGCTGGAACTTGACTGAAGTATCCGTTGAACCAGCTTCTGCTGTGCATCAGGATAATGCTTAAACAGGCATTGAATGACTGGCACTAGTCTAGCTTCACATTGCCCTTTTTCATTACGGATCAAATAATGAAATAGATTTGCCAATGTTGCAGACACTACTTCTGGGGGAAATATCTCAGGATCAAGTGGTTGCGGCGCTAAAGACAACAGGTTTGGGGAAGACTTCTCTTTTAGCAATGCTTGAGCCCAATGTTGTATATCATTGTTGTAATTCATGTCCGCCATACCATTGCTCCTGTTCTCGCGCTCCCTTTTTCATCCAAGAAAACTCGCGGTAATGGCGGTTTTTTATAGTGACTGCCTAACATTCAATCCCCCTCAATCTGTGTAAATTTTTATTGATCTATGTCGCAACTTCAGATTTTTTTATGCCCAACCCGACATTAGTTTTGTACCTATTTTGGGTAATTGAGTTAATTTACCATAAATAGGTACAATGACAAGTAGTATTCATACCGATGAAATGAACATTTTGTGCCACTGGCTTAAACAGCAGCGCACAATGCAACAATTGACCATGCGTGAACTGGCCTCACGCATGGCTAAGCCACATTCATATGTACAAAAAGTGGAGCAAGGAGAACGGCGGCTGGATGTGGTGGAATATGTCTGGTACTGCACAGCGCTGAACATTGATCCACACACAGGGATTCATCTCATTCTGGATGCCATGCAATCACACAAAAAATAAAGGCAGATCACCGAGTTTCAGTAATCTGCCTTGAATATGCTGTGGATTGATCAGATGAGTCCTGTTTTAAGGCTCCAATGCCTCATCCAGAAAATGCAGGATAGTCCGCTTGGTCTTGAAATAATGGCTCATTAAGCTCGCCAGCGTCGCCACTATCGTGATATGACCTGTCTTTGGAATCACGGCGATATGACTATGATTCCCCTTCGCTCTTAGCGCCTTATCCAGATCAAAGCTATTTTCCTTCGCCACCAGTTGATCCTGTTCGGCCATCAATAAATAATGTTTAATCTGGTTCGGCTCAATAAAGTAATAAGGCATGACTTGCTGATAGGAGACTTTCTGGTCAAAAGCATGCTCTGCCAGCGGATCGCCCTTATAGTCGAAATGATAAGGACCAGCCATGCCGACAATGGCACGGATCTTGTCTTTATATTTAAAGTTTTGTGAGTAAGCAGAATACACCACAGACATCACATTAAAAGCGCCCGCCGAATGCCCCATCAAAATGATATTATCGGTAGAAATATTGAGCTTGTCCTGATTCTGGCTCAGGTAGTGAATTGCTTGCGCAATGTCATCGATAAAGGTGGGAAAGATATGAGCCGGAGCAAGATGATAATTGATCACCGCAACATCATAGCCCTCTCTGGCAAAACTTTCTCCAACAAATAAATAATCACGCTTATTGCCATGCTGCCACGAGCCACCATGCACAAAAACAATCAGTGGTCTTTGCTTTTTCGGGGTTTTGGTCCGATACAAATCCAGCCGCTGTCTTGACTTGAGCCCATAGGCCAAATGCTCGTGTTTTTCAAACGTATCTTTCGGGGTTAGATAATTAATCGAATAACTGGCAAAATCATAAAGGCGAAACTCCTGATAGAATGTTTTCGCCTTGATGACATTTTCTTGTACTTGTTGGATGAGTTGCTTCATAAATTAAGGATTAGTTGGAGTAATGGTCGCAGGGTCCGCCTGATCTGGATCAATTGCAACAGGTGTCTCAACTAAAGGCTGTGTCGTCGCAGTATCCACCATTGGTGTTGCTGCTGTTGAACTGGCGACAGTACCTGAAGGCTGGTCCACATTGTCAATGAGCGTCACAATTTTAGTCACATTTCCAACTTTTTGTAAGACATCATCCAAATCTCGTGATTCAGCTGTATTTAAACGTCCCATCACATACAGCACACCATTTTCGGTATGTACCAGTACTTTGCTATCCGACACTACTGGCGCTTTCATTAACAGGCCACGAGTATTTGCAGTCACCGTCGCATCTTGCATGATGGTGTTATAGCCGACTTTGTCGCCCACCGTAATATAGTTGTGTACTGCTTTAACATCTGTCATTGAGCGCAAGTTGTCTTCAGCCAACTGTTTTAAATACGGATCAGGAACCTGTCCTGTCAATAAAACATTGCTGTGAAAACTTTCAATGTTGATACGTGACTGTTTAAAACGGTGATCTAATTTATATAAATTGATATTTGCAGTACGCTTGATTGAAGAATCAATAAAAATCTGCCCCAGACTACGCTCACCACTATTTGTTCCGACTGGTGACGTTCCCGTACCCCCAGAAATAAAACTCGCACATCCCGATAAACTTGCAGCGCAAAGCAACGTAATCGTTAAACGTTTTAACACTTGGCAAGACTCCCTAACTACAAACACATTTGTTCAATTTCAATATTCAGCTTCAGACTCGTGCATTCACCCATCTAAAGTAAACGCATGTTCAATCCATTGCTGATCATACTGCAATTTTGAAAAATCTGGTTGTACTGTTTTTGCAAATTTCCGTGGAAAATCAAAACAAATCACATCAAAACGACAGTCAAAGTCATAATATTTAGGATATTTCTGTAAAAACAACTGAGCGGTTTTAATAATTTTTTGTTGTTGAGCTGGGGAAATCACCTCACAGGCTGCAGCATAACTCCCCGCCGATCTGGCTTTGACTTCGACAAAGACCAATTCATGCTGGCGCTGTACAATTAGGTCAATTTCACCATAACGTGAATGATAATTTCGCGCGACACACTCATAGTGATGGGATTGGAGCAAGGCAAGTGCTGTCTGTTCAGCCCATTGCCCTAGATCCTGACATGACGATTGCATGGATGGACCGTCTACTTCAACACCTGAATGCCATTTTTCTGTTGTTGATAACAATACGGCTGTCGGTAAATTTTACCGTCCTTCACCTCAATTGCCCCAGTACGGCCCTCAAAATTAAATTTCCGGTCCGGACTGTTTAGGAATTGCTGACTGATGCTCCAGGCATCGCCACCAAAAGCCAGTAAGCGCTGGAACGCCATATTTTCAGGCTGCTCTTTATAAGCCTTGATGACATCGGCCCACTGCCCATTATATAAGGCCGGTGTATCACAGAAACTTAATCCTGTAGGAATCGGTTTATCCTGCTCTATACTTAGCGCTGTGGCATAAATATTCTTTTCCGGCAGTGGGCCAAGTTGTTCTAGCCATTGCTGGTCTCCGAGCAATAATAGCCCTTCTTTACGTGCCAGTTTTTTCGGCAGTTCATTCACGACATGAATATCTGAACCAAACTCGGACATCAACGCCATCATAAACAGTTCTGTTGCCGACTCGGTTCCTGCCTGACGTAGCACCAGTAGCTTTTTGATTTTATCTTTTTTCAACAGTTGATTCAGTGCCAGTGCATCATGCTGTTTAGCCAGACTAAACTGCCAGACATTGGTCGCCTGAGTATTCACATCATTCAAGGCTAGCACCGGAATCGCCGGATTACGCTGCATCACATTTTCAATATCAGGTCGGGCCAATGGTCCAACAATCAAACGGGTCTTGTTATTAATCCGCTTTTTGAAAATGGTATCGATGTTATTTTTGGCGGAATCTACAAAAATGATTTTTTCTTTGCTACCAGATGCTGTATAAGCACTCAAGAAACCGCGTTTGATGTTCTGACCGGCTCGCGCCATCGCACCAGATTCGGGTAGAATCACCAGTACGTCCGCATAAACCGGACTCACAATTGCTGCCAAACTGAGTAGCAGCCAATATTTTTTGTAATACATGAGGGAGTTACCTTTTATGAGTGCTCAATTATTTGTTGTAGCAACCCCGATTGGGCACTTAGATGACATGACCTTTCGTGCAATTGATATATTAAAATCCGTTTCGGTGGTTGCCGCAGAAGACACTCGTCAATCTGCTCAATTATTCAAACACTATAATATCTCAACTCCACTAACCGCGTGTCATGATCACAACGAAAGTAACAAAATTGATCAACTTCTCCAAAAAATGTTAAATGGTGAAAGTGTTGCCTTAATTAGTGATGCTGGAACGCCCCTGATTAGCGACCCTGGTTTTAAACTGGTGCGTGCTGCACAAGAGCACGGCATTCGCGTGATTCCTGTGCCCGGTGCCTGTGCTGCGATTGCTGCATTAAGTGCGGTGGGTTTACCCAGTGACCGTTTTAGTTTTGAAGGTTTCTTGCCATCGAAAGCGTCGCAACGGATTAGCCAGCTGGAAAAGCTCAAAGATGAAACCCAGACCCTGATTTTCTATGAAGCACCACACCGTATTCTGGCCTGTATTCAGGATATGGTTCAGGTCTTTGGTGAAGATCGTCCTGTCGGTTTTGCCCGTGAAATTACCAAGACATTTGAAACCATCAAGAAAATGACCTTAAAACAACTGGTCACCTTGATTGAAAATGATCACAACCAGCAAAAAGGTGAAATCGTGGTGGTGGTCGGCGGTGCTTCTGCCGAAAAAGATATGGAACAGGATAAACTGGATGAGTTATTAAAGCGCTTATTACAGGACTTATCCGTCAAAGCGGCATCACAACTGGCTGCTGATTTGACCGGTATTAAAAAGAAAGTGGCTTATCAGCGTGCGTTGGAACTCACCCAACACGATCAATAAAACATAAGCGGGAGATTACAAAAAATCTCCCCTTTATCCGTTAAACATGAAATACCAACACTGTGTTTTAAGCCTTGGTAATGAGGTGAGCTTGATCCATTTTCCTCTCTGCTCTGGCCTGTTTAATCACGCTTAGACCCGAAGACACACCGAGATAAGCAATCACAAAAGCGACCAATAAATCAGGGAACATGGTTCCTGTGCCAAAAACGCCGACAGCGGCGATAATAATCGCAATATTGGCAATTGCATCATTCCGACTGCATAGCCACACTGAACGCATATTGGCATCACCATCACGGAATGCGTAAAGCATCAAGGCTGAAACCACATTCACGGTCAATGCCAGTACACCGATTGCACCCATGAGCATCGGCTCAGGGGTGATTCCCAGCCACCATGACCAGAACACTTTCACAATTACAAAAATACCAAAGGCCGCCATGGTCATCCCTTTCACTAAAGCTGCGGTCGCGCGCCAATACAAGCTCATAGAGAGTACGGCTAGAGAGATGGCATAGTTTGCTGCATCACCAGCAAAATCTAGCGCATCGGCCCATAAAGAAACCGAGCGTGCATGCGAACCACCAATAATCTCGACAAAGAACATCAATGCATTGAGTACTAATGCAATCCACAACGCTTTGCGAAACTTGGGGCTAATCTTTTGTGTTGGGGAACATGTTGTATTGCAACCACATCCTGCCATGACTTTTCTCACTTAATCTTTTATAGTGATTTAAAACCCTAGAGTAACTCCAGAGTCAAGCATGATAAATCTTACCATTGGGCAACTGGCAAAAAAGACGGGCGTATCAGTAGATACCATCCGTTATTATGAAAAAATTGGGCTGCTTGAGAAAGCCAAACGCACGGCAGGCAATTATCGGCATTATTCTGAACAGATGCTCTCCGAACTTCTGTTTCTCAAGCATTGCCGTGAACTGGGCATTACCTTACAGGATATCCAAAAGCTCAAGGATATGTCAGAGAACCCCAATCAAACCTGCATGGAAGTCGATCATCTGATTGATCAATATCTGGCTGAGGTTTCCCAGAAAATTAAAAATCTGGAACATCTCAAACAGGATCTAACCCATTTAAAACAGCAATGCTCACAACATCGTACCATTGAACAATGTGGAATTTTAAAAGAACTCCATCAGCCACTGGAGTGCGAACACGAATCCCACCAGCACAAAAAAGCACCACAATCGTGATGCTTTTTTGCAGTCTTTATTCGACTTAATCTTGATGTTCATCGGGTGGAACTTCGGTAATGCGTCCACCACGTGCAAGAAACGCAGCAACTTCATCTTCTAAAGCTTGGCGCTGTTTCTGCTTTGCCGTTACCGTTAAGGTTTCAGCCTCGGCAAGATCGGCATCATTGGCGCTCGATTCTTCGCTATCTGCACCAGTTTCTGCTGCTTTCGCCTCATCATCGTCTACAGCAGAATCTTCTGTGTTGTCGTCGTAATCATTCATTTCCGTCATATTAATCTCCCCACAATGACTAAACTTCTCATCATCGCTATTTGGTCATCAGAACTTGATGAAATTTAGCAAGCTCTTTTCATTTCGCAAAGTACAATATTGCTAAAATCGTATTTTTTGCGACCAAATTCACTCTGATTTATAAATGATTGTTTAAAAAATATCTACTCTTTTTTAGCAAGCGTAACGGGTGTCTTTTAACACACCTAATCCGTTGGCCTGTTGCATGAAACGATCCTTAAACCCGTCAAATTGTTCGACCTGTTTTAAGCCAAAATTTCGCGCCCAGACCAAAGGAAACAACTCCGAACTTTCCAGCCAACCAATCGCAGACATGCTATGCATCATGGCATCATTCTGACCTTTACGCTTATGCTCGTAACGCAACAAGGTCTGTTCATTGGCCCATGCACCACGTTTTAAATCATGCAGTAACACATCACAAAGCACCGCGGCATCCAGACAACCAATATTCACGCCTTGTCCCGCCAAAGGATGAATCACATGTGCTGCATCACCAATCAATGCCAGCCCCGATTTAATATAGCGCTGTGCAGCACGTGCCTTGAGTGGAAATTGCGCTCTGGAACGCACCTCAACCACCTCACCCAGCATTTGCAGGCTTTCCTGAGTCAGCAATTGCATAAACTCTTGATCATTGAGTGCCGAATATTCATCGGCATAGTCATCGGGCAATGTCCAGACGATCGATTGCCAGTAACCATTGTCCTGTGCATCCAGACTGGCCATCGGTAAATAAGCCAATGGGCCTGTTGGCAAGAAAATCTGGCGAGCCACATACTGATTCGGTTGTGTAGTTTTAATCGCACAACTGATGGCAGCCTGTTTGTAATCCAGTACATCTAGATCGATATAGGCTTGCTCACGGACAAAAGAGTTTGCGCCATCTGCACCAATCAGTAATTTGGTTTTTAAGGTCGTACCATCCGCCAGCTGAATCGACCAGCCTTGGGGAATCTGTTCAATCCGAATGACTTTGACCTGGGTACGGTAGTCTTTAAGCTGCTGCAACATCTTTTGTTGAATGGCAACATTGAGGACACTCGGCTCGACCATTGAACCCAATGCTTGATCTGAGTGTGGTGGCTGCTCAGAAGCATGGCCAAAATTGATTTCACCATAGCCATTTTTATTCCAGACCTGCATGCCTGAATAAGGCATTTGTCGTGCCAGATCATTCCATACATCAACCGTTTTGAGTAAGTGAATCGTCGCTTGGCTAAGTGCCAATACACGCGGATTCATGACCGCTAAAGTCTTGTCCTGATCAAGCACAGGTGCAGCATCCAGCACTGTGGCCTGTACCCCACCTTGGGCCAACAATAAAGCGCTTAGGCCACCTACCAGTCCACCACCAACGATGACCACATCTAACAGTTCACTCATGCTTTTAGCCCCATCGCATAATTGGCAACCAAAGGCTTAACCCCCGGAATCACATCAAAAGCAATCAGCCCAGTATTACGTAATAATTTAAGGATTGGATTCTGATTACTAAAACCACGCACCACCGAATCACAGAATTTGATCACACGTTGCTGATCCTTTAAACGGGATTGCTCATAGGCCAGTAAATTTTCAGGCGCGCCAATATCATCAGACTTCGCCAGTTGCTCCATCAGGAAACGAACCAGTACATCGGCATCACGCAAGCACAGGTTAAACCCTTGTCCTGCTACTGGGTGAATGGTATGTGCAGCATTCCCCATCAGCACCACACGTCCAACAGCCTGCTTATGCGCCAACACTTGTGACAATGGATAACTAAACCGCTTGCCGGTTTTTTCAAATTTACCCGCACGATCACCATAAGTTTGCTGCAACGCATCGAGGAAGTGCTGATCATTTTCCTCACCTAACCATTCTGCTTCTGTGCCTTTCTTCACCGGCCATACCACCGAACGACGATATTCCCCCGGTAAAGGCAACAATGCCAATGGCCCTAAGGCGCTAAAACGTTCAAAACCAACATGCTGATGCGGTTTAGAGGTTTGTACGGTCGTGACAATCGCGACCTGGTCATAATCATGCTCATCTACACCGACACCGATGGCTTGTCGACAGAAAGAATCACGACCATCTGCTGCAATCACCAACTTGGATTTCAAGGAATGAATATATTCACCATTGCGCATCGCTTCGATGTGAACCTCATCTTCATTTTGCGTGAGTGAGGTTACTTGCACCCCGTCAATCAGCTCAATCAACGGCTGCTG
This sequence comes from Acinetobacter courvalinii, assembly GCF_014635545.1. Taxonomy (GTDB): domain Bacteria; phylum Pseudomonadota; class Gammaproteobacteria; order Pseudomonadales; family Moraxellaceae; genus Acinetobacter; species Acinetobacter courvalinii. Next base: position 213,883 of record NZ_BMDA01000001.1, on the reverse strand, counting down.
ACGTACTTGGGTCAGTAATACACGACCTAACCATGCGTTTTCAATCACTTGTCCAAAGCTTTCTACTTTTTCTTGTTCAGCAACGAGGCGTGCCTTACCAAAACTGCCCTGCTCGGTAATATGCACTTGCAGAATTGGGGTGGCATGTTGTTGTAAAGCTTCCCATAAACCTAACTTTTGGTAAATCTGTACGCTACGACGTGACAAAGCGGTATTACGCGCATCAAAACTGGAATGATAAGGGGCAACATTTTCATCGTCATAATTCGGATATTTCACAGCTTCTAATAGCTTTACCGCGATATTAGATTTTGCCAACATTAAAGCAAGGCTGAGTCCAACCATACCTCCACCGACAATGATGACTTGTTGCTGCATAATATTATTCCTTATCAGTTTTTCATGACTTGATGTTAAGGGTCTGTTGATATTTCATCTATGGTTGCGTTGTAGGCTAAAACAACTTAAACGAGGCATGAAACGTAGGCAATGGCGAACTCCCTTGTCAAGTTTCATAACAAAGTTTAAGGAAGTTTTAGCCACAACCTGAGCAAGAGCAAAGCATTGCTTTGATCACAGCGCAAGGACAGGGACATTTTTTGACGCTACGGCGTTATGACTTATTTATTTAGAATGACTAAATTACATAAGCCATGCCTTGTATCACCTAAAAAATGTCCACTGTCGCAATGAGAGCTTTAGCTCGTAAGGTGAAATATCAACAGACCCTAGCCTATCTTACTCTAACTTAAATCAGGAAGGGAATTTGTACTTTGTTTGGCCTATGTTTTTAAAATATCTTCAAAAGTTGTTTTGAGCATCGATAGGAAAGAAACACGCTCATCTATCTTAATCAGGCTTCTCACCTTAGTAGGTCTTTCAGCAGGAAAGAAGATAGAAGTCACTAGATTAAATATATTTTCTTGGAAGATAGACGATAAAAACTGAACTCATCAAACAAAAATAAATAAAATACAAAGCCCACTCAATAGATCGATATTTCCCAACGTTATAAAAAATAGTATAGATAAACAATGCCGTTACACTGACAAAAAATATAAAAGAAATAAACAGCAAGGAAAGTATCTGTCGATCTTCATGCCACTCCCACCGTGTCAGATAAAAGTAATAATGATGAACCTTTAAATATACATAAATTAATAAAATCAAATAAATGTCAGTGACTATTCGATAAACACAGCTCGACAATTTCATATAAGTCTCTTATTTTTGTAAATATTATTATAATTTTTTGTTTGCCTCTTCATACATTATGAAGAGGCATTCATTAAAACTAAGGCTTCAATTCTGCAACTAGGCTGATTAGCGACTCGCCATCAAGCTTTCAATCTCTTCAACAGTTTTAACTACATTTTTGGTCAGAACCAATGGACCATTTTCTGTCACGACAATATCATCTTCAATACGAATACCAATACCACGCCATTTTGCATCAACCGTTTCATCATCTGGCGCAACATACAAACCTGGCTCAACGGTCACCACCATACCGGCTTCATAAGCACGCCAGTCTTCGCCATTCTTATAAGCGCCGACATCATGCACATCCATACCGAGCCAATGCCCTGTACCATGCATATAGAATTGACGGAATGCCTCATTTTCAACCAGCTCATCCACATTACCGTGCAGTAAACCAAGATCAACCAGCCCTTGGGTTAAAATCTTTACCGCCACTTCATGCGGATATTTATAGTGATTGCCGATACGGGTTGCATCAATCGCAGCCAGCTGTGCTGCAAGCACCACGTTATATAACGCTTTTTGTTCAGGGCTAAATTTACCATTTACCGGAAATGTACGGGTAATGTCCGATGCATAGAACTCATATTCACAGGCCGCATCGATCAGCACTAGATCACCATCTTTTAACGGCTTATTATTCTCAACGTAGTGCAAGATACAGGCATTTTCACCACCACCGACAATACTGTTATAGGCTGGCACACAGCCATTTTGACCAAAGATATAATTCAGTTCCGCTTCGAGTGCATATTCCATCATCTCAGCTTTAACCGTTTGCATGGCACGGGTATGCGCTTCTGCACTGATATCCGATGCAATCTGCATCAACTCAATTTCTTGTGCTGATTTTTTTAAACGCATTTCATCAACAATACGATCAAGCTGTACGACTTCTGCGGGCGCAGTACCCCCACGATGTGCATCCGTCTTCTGAATCCATTGGCTAACACGCGCATCAAACTCAGCATTCTGCCCAATACGATAGTAAAGACGTTGTTTATTTAATAACTTGTCGATGATTTCTTCATCAAGCAGATCAATTGCATAAGCTTCATCAGCTTCATAGATTTCAATCGCGCCATCAATTCCGGCACGATAGCCATTCCAGATTTCCATTTCACGATTGCGTTCACGACAGAATAAGCTATAGCTATATTCCTCACCTTCTTCAAAGGTTTCGATCACAGCAACCGCTTCTGGCTCTGCAAATCCAGTCAGATAATAAAAACTACTGTCGGCACGATATTTATAATCCGCATCGCGGTTACGATACATTTCTGCCCGCGTCGCAATAATTGCAATGCTATTGCTGCCGATATGTTGAGCGAGAAGATCACGACGTTGTTTAAAATCAGCCTGACTTAATTTCATATTGTCCTTCTGATGAAGATGAATGATTGTAAGTATGTTTATTTATAAAAGTTTAAGGCACCGCCCGAGTTAACTCGGACGATGTGGGGTAAACATTTCTACCACGGTTTGCGGATCGGAAGGATTGTCTGAATTTCTGCTTTTAGCATGAAAATTTTGTAACAAAGAACTTTCAGCCACAGCAATCTTTTTACGACCAATCGACAAGCTCACAGGAATCAGGCGTACAAACTCATACAATTCCTGATAGCTTTCTTCGCCTTCTTCATCATTGTCTGAGTCTTCAAACTCAACCGCTGCAACATCTTGTAAATGTTCAATCAGCTCTTGCTCCTCGCCACGAATATGACCCGAAGCCAAACCGAAACCCAGCACCACTCCGGCACACCAGTCAGCCAATGCCTGAACACGATCAACCAGCAAATGACTGTCATCCGGGAGCATCGGCAAATAGTCTAATTCATCATCAGATAAAGCATGCGCCACATCCTCTGCTTCATCCGTCAAACTGTCCAGTGCTTGGGGTTGTAAAGCAGGTACATTAAGGGTGTTTAAGATTTGTGACCATTCATCTGCGGTTGGCGCTTGTGTCACACAAACTATACCAGTGAGTAAACCATGTAACTCACTTGGACTTGAAATTTCTTCAATCCCATCAAAATGGGCATTCCATTCCGTCCAACCTGAAATATCGTCTTGCATTCGTTTATCCAATCTCTATACTGCTGTATATATTACCTTTGATTGCAACTCTGTGCGACCTTCGTTATGTTAGAACAATTACAGCGTCTACAAGCGCATATTGGTGTTTTAAAAACACGCCTACATCACTTTGAGCGAGAAAATACATCGCTCACTGAAGCTAAACAATTAGCTGAAACTGACCATCATGCACAAGTTGTGCAGAAAAATAGCATCATCACGCAAAAGCAGGAAGAAGTTGATAACTTAACTGAACAACTGACTCAGTTACAAGATCAATTTAAACAACTGAATCAAGATGCAACAACTTTAGCGGAACGTTATAGCCGTTTAGAGAAAAGCACCACCGATTTAAAAAATCGCTTTCAGGAAATTCTGGCTGAGCGTAATGACTTGCGTGTCAACAAAGAAAAATTACAGGCACAGCAACGTCATAGCCAACAAGAAATTCAGGATTTACAACAGGATCGCGATCGCTTGTTGCAAAAAAATGAACTTGCAAAATCTAAAGTGGAAGCCATTATCCAGCGTCTTTCTATTTTAGGTACGGCCCAAGATCAACATGCACAAGAAATTCAGCAACTTGCTCATCCAAATGCTGAAACTCACGAGGAGACCTGATCATGAGTGAATCCATTGTTGTCGAACTTCGCTTGATTGAACAGACTTTCCGTTTAAACACGACTGAAGATAAACGTGAAGAGCTGGAACGTGCGGCTGAATTGCTGAATCAGAAGTTTCATGACATGCGTCGCAATGCGCCACGTGTAGAACATAACAAACTGGTGATCATGGTGGCCCTGCAAATGGCGCAGGAAGTGTTTAGCCTGAATAAGTCTTTACAGGAATATGCCCATTGCGAACGTCTGCTCCAGAGCATTTTGGAAGATGTCGAACAAACTGTTGAGTAAAATTGCACAAAGCCCCATCAATTAGTAAGTATCTTTACAGATAACTGCCTTGCAAGGATTGTCATCGCGTAAAGATCAGTTATACTAAAACTGTCTCTAGGGTGTTCGCCAGTACGTCTAGTCCCCTGCCGATACTTATATTTATGGATGTGTTCTGTGTATTTTGAGTGTATGCCTGCCTCGAGTAGGAAACCCATTAAGTACGCGTCACCTCCACCTTGAACTCATCGGGTTCAGGGTAACGACCATGCAGCGGCACCTCTGGAGCATTATTTTTAATATAAAAATAATAACTAACATCGAACCATTTTTCTCTAAAACCTTTCTTTCTCTCCTCTATTTATCAAACATAGGCATATAGTAGGCGTTAAAGATATTCTTATAATAATTCATTACTATCGATTAAATATTGTTGTAAAAATGCTGTGAATGAATCTGCAATTTTTCTTTTTGTTGATCCTCCCACATGATATACAACACCATCCGAACCAATCTGATCGAGTAGTACTGCATACCCCCAACACCACACTAGATAGTCCGAAAATACAAAACAGTTAGGATATAAAAACTTATCTTTATCATAGTAGCTTGAAATACTTTCAACCGATTGAAATTCACCCAGCGACACGAACGTAAAATAATTATCATCCATATTTCGGTCAGCTATACCATTAAATTCTAAAAAGTAAGCTCTTAAAACTGGTGATAATTTAACTTGATGATTATATTCAAAAGCCAAAATTTCCTGCCACGTTGCTGGTTTATTCAAGCTTATATTCTGTTTCTGCAATTTACGTTTAATCTTATTAATTAAATCCATGATTTATCCTACTAGATATCAATCTAAATAAAGTAAATCATTCCTACAAACCAGATGATCAATTCTTTGGATATGGTTTATTACTCATCTTTCAAAGCACATTCATAATTGCTTGGCTCTTGTGAACAACGTACCTGCTTCAACAACTTCATCATATCTTTATCGTAAAAACCTTCTTTGGTCATTTGAATCCGCGCTTCACGCATCAAGCGTACATAGCCAGGCTTATCACTTTCATTCAGCTTTAACCAGAACTTGTCTGGAATCTTGGCTTCGATTTTATCGACAAATTCAAAGGCTGGATTCAACTGTTTGGAAATCACCTCACGAGCAATCGATCCCATCCCTGCCGGAAACTTATTGCGCTGCATAATCAAGGTTCCTGTCACCTGTATCACAGGAAATTTAATAATACCGCCAACAGCTTTACCTGATTTATCGGTCATGCCTTTTTGTAGTTCCAATGGCTCAAATAAAATCGCTGGTCCAGCCATGATATCGACTTCTTTATTATTAAACTTTCCGCCCACCGTCACCAGATCGACAGAAACCGGTTGTGCGCCAACATTCTGTACCAGTTTCTTTTGTGTTTCATCAAACTGGAATACCGCAACCTTTTTACCCGCAGCTTTTGCCAAAGTATTAATATTACGATCGGTCACCATGATATAGGCGGCACCTAAAGGAACGATTCCCACGACTTCATAATCTTTATTGACCATCTTTTCATCGAATTTTGGATTAGCCAAAACCTGAATGACAGAACTGAGCTGCTTATAGGTTTGTAATGCACCAATCGCATCAATACTGCCGACGAATTTATTAAATTGTTTGGCACGAAGGTTACTGATTCCTGCCCCATCACAGCGCTTGCTACGGAAATCCTCAGTAAGCACCGCTTCATTGGTATAAACCTTGAGATTGACTAAGGTTGAGGCCTGTTTTTTTAATTTGGGATAATCAAAATCCAGTTTAAATTGTAAATGCGAAGGCCGGGTCACATTCATATTGACGCCGAACTGTTTTGCAACACGAACCATGCGCGGGATTTCAGTGATATAACTGGTGGCCTGCTCAAAGGCTTCGCTATGCTCGCCATTAGGTGAAAACACACATAAAGTGACTTGCTTGGGAATCTGTTGCCAGGTTTTCTGATCATTGAGCAACTGTTTGATCTTATTCTGCGAATGTGTTGAAAGCGTCAAGTCCAGTTTGCCTTCGGGTGCTGCATAAGCTGTATTCATCAGCATAATTGAACTTGCCAAAGCACAATGAATCAAAAAGGATTTTGTAAATTTGATAAATTTATTATTTTGCATAGTCCTATCCATTTTTAGCTATTTCCCAACAGTTTTATTCAAGTTAAGGAGAAAAGACAAAAATAGAATTGACTGTATTTAGTTAGCCGATGTCAATTGAGTCAACATACATCAGACACTTAAATTTAAGCGCTAAAAGATGCTTGGCAATGCAAGGATGGGGTCTTGTAACAGGAATTGCGCGTTTATCGGATATTTTTATAAATCGGTAGATTTAACTAAAATATGGTAAATAAGCTGCTCTTTAGCGCATTGAAACCAGCAGCTTATCCAAGGCTTTTTAAATTAAATAAATGACCAGAGCACATTTTCATCCTGAGGTTTTAATAAAAAGCTAGTCTGAGCATCATCTTCAACCACGATATGCTGATTCGAAATCATTTTGACCTTGAGCAAAGTATCATTTTCATAAACCAGATCACGTTTACCTTCTTTTTTTAAGACAAGCATTTGATCCAGAACAATGAGATTTTTTGATTCAAACATGTTTTTCCCCTCGTAAGCGATACCCGGTGAATGACTTTTTCAAGCAGCTATTTCACGCCGTGCATTTTAGATCATTAATTAAGCACAACCGTATATTTTGTCTAACAGTTCACAAAAATTTAACTTTTTGCCTTATCAGAAGCAAAATTGATTCTGTTTGACTTAAAATGCTTGATGGTATCTAGCTGACTGATTTCATATAGAAATAAAAAATGGCCACTATTAAAGCAGCCATTTTTTTAAGATGAACTGGCTTACCAGCTTACGTTAACGCGTCGGTTTGGTGCCAAACAGCCCACAAGTTTAGCGTTGGCTTTGCTGCCTGCACATTGCTGATATAGGTCTGTCTGGCTATTTGCCTGAATCTGGATACGGTTTGCATCTACACCTTCATTTACCAGCAACTTCGCGACTGTATTGGCACGTTGTGCTGATAATTGATGGTTATACGCAAATTTACCCAATGGATCAGCAAAGCCAGAAACAAGGATTGGGCCTGTCGCATTGCTTTGTTTAATACGTTGTGCAATTGCTGATACTGAAGCCGAACCCTGTTCAATTGCATTGGCATTGAAACGGTCAAAGGCAAAGAATACGCTACCAGAACGTGCCGTATTTACGTTTGCATCGCTCGGCACCTGATTATTTGCACCCCAAGCCATTAAACCCTCACAGGCTTCACCTTTCCATGACAATCTTTCTGACAAATATTTTTTGTCAAAATCGACGCGGAGTTGGCAACGTAAATAGTCTTGGCTATTTGGCTGGCGGATATCTAAAACATAGTTCCAGGTTTTTACCAAGAATACGCCTTCGCTAAATTGAGGATTACCCAATAAATGACGGATCTGGTCTTTGGTTAAACCTGTATCTAAACGGGCAACGTCATCATATTCATAACGCTTTACCTGTTTTAAATAACTTTTTTCAACCGCAGGAAACTTGATTTCTTCCTGTTGAACTACCGCTGTATCTTCATCTGCATAAGTCGCTACCGAGAAACCGGCAAGAGCTGCTACTGCCAAGCATTGAATCGTTTTTTTCATTTCATAACTCTCTTGATATGTTGAGTAAGGAGAGCCTGCGCTCTCCCCGCCAGTTTCTTAGTTAATGACACCACTTACACCGATACGTACGCTTGGCTCACCTTGCGATGCTGCAGCAACACCACCGGTAATTGACCAGCGACCATTATCCGAGGTTTTACGCAAGGTGACGCCGACTGCATTTTCACCGCCGTGATAAGCAGCGCCCGCAGCATAGGTATATTTACCTGCAACAAATGGAGCTGCTTCCAGCGCCATTGCTGCTGCAATACCCGCATTGGCTTTTTTCTCTACGCTATCGATACGCTGGTTCGTGTCATAGAACGCTTGCTGTAACTGATCACCCAAGTTCGTAATACGGTTACCCAATTCCTGATTTGACTGGTTCAGGGTACCAATCGCATCATGGATATTGTCCTTACCTGTACCACCAATGTTGTTGGTTTTGATCGTACCGTCTTTTGGATCAATAGTCGTGTTACCACCAATGCTGTTCTTGATGCTGTCAGAGATATTATGGATCTGACCACCATTCACAGCCTCTTTAGAGTCTTTTGCAATGGTTCCATTATCGACGCCCTTAATGACACGATCGCCATCTTTACCTGCCATATTGATGCTGTTACCGCCAGTGTCTTTACCAACCGTGATTTCGCCCTTCGGATCCTGTTGCTGAACAAGACCAGACTTACCATTGTTGATGTTGTTGATATTGTTCTGGATGTTCTGGATATCATTGGTGTTCTTATCAACATTCTGTTTGACATCCCACAATTGACCGCCATTCACCGCATCTTTAGAACCTTGCTCAACCTTACCATCCGCAACATTCTTCAAGTTAGTGCCCTTATCGCCACCACCTAAAGTCACTGAGTTTTTATCAACATTGCCATCTTTGTCTTTGTCATACTTCACAGCATTATCAGACAAATCACCAATCTCTTTACCAATTTGGTCTTTCACATCATTGATTTGCTTGTCCAGCTGGCCTTTATTTACAGCATCTTTCGCATCGACACCGTCAGCAACATTGGTAATTTTCTTACCACCAGCATCAACACCATTGATGGTGATACTTGGGCCACCTTTAATTACCAAGCCATTGTTGTTCAATACGGTATTACCTGTGGTGATGCTGTCGAACTTCGCGTCTTTCAACAATTCGATTTTGATGCCATCTTCTGTGGTACGGGTAATGACATTTTCACCACTGGTCTTGTCTTCTGCTGTTGCTGCATCAGCACCACCCACGATGTTTAACTTGTCACCCAACTTACGATGAACATCTTTACCCGCATTGCCAGCAAAGTTGAGACCTTTATTGGTCAGGTCATTTACACCATTAGTCACCTTGTCATCGACTGACTTGATCGCATCATTGATGTTGTTTTTACCTGTACCACCAATGTTATTCGTGGTGATGCTACCGTCCGGATTAACCGTGGTGTTACCACCGATGCTGTTCTTGATGCTGTCAGAAATATTCTTGATCTGACCGCCATTCACGGCATCTTTAGAACCATTGGCAATTGAACCGTCAGCAACGTTGGTAATGACTTTATTACCTGCATTAATGCCATCTTTAGTGATGCTTGGGCCATCTTTAATGGTCAAGCCATTGTTGTTCAATACGCTGTCGCCAGTCGTTACGCTGCCTAAGGTCAGGTCTTTCTTGGTCGATACTTCATAGTTGGTACTGCCATCTTTATTGGTCGTTTCTTTAACAACAATGTTGTCGCCTTCAGTCACTGTGGTTTTCGCTTTGGTTGCAGCATCTTTCACATTGCTGATCGCATCATTGATGTTGTTTTTACCTGTACCACCAATGTTATTCGTGGTGATGCTGCCATCCGGATTAACCGTAGTGTTACCACCGATGCTGTTCTTGATGCTGTCAGAAATATGCTTGATCTGACCGCCATTCACGGCATCTTTAGAACCATTGGCAATTGAACCGTCAGCAACATTGGTAATGACTTTATTACCTGCATTGATGCCGTCTTTAGTGATGCTTGCACCATCTTTGATGGTTAAACCGTTGTTGTTGAGTACGCTGTCGCCAGTGGTGATGCTGTCGAACTTCGCATCTTTCAACAATTCGATCTTGATTCCATCTGCTGTCGTACGGGTAATGACGTTTTCACCGCTGGTCTTGTCTTCTGCTGTTGCAGCATCAGCGCCACCCACGATGTTGAGCTTGTCACCCAAGTTACGATGAACGTCTGCACCTGCATTGCCAGCAAAGTTCAAGCCCTTGTTTTGCAACTCGGTCTTGGTGTTGTCAATCTTGCTGTTTAGCTCAGTCTTGGTGTTATTGATCGTGTTATTTAACTCAGTTTTGGTATCGGTAATCTGAGTGGTTAACTGATCTTTAGTGTCATTTAACTTGTTATTGGTATCAGTAATCTTGTTATCCAGACCATCTTTGGTTTTGGTTAACTGATCAACATTGACTGCATCTTTACCATTTACACCATCAGCAACGTTAGTAATAACTTTATTACCTGCATTGATGCCGTCTTTAGTGATGCTTGCACCATCTTTGATGGTTAAACCATTGTTGTTGAGTACGCTATCGCCAGTGGTGATGCTGTCGAACTTCGCATCTTTCAACAATTCGATCTTGATACCATCTGCCGTTGTACGGGTAATGACATTTTCACCGCTGGTCTTGTCTTCTGCTATTGCAGCATCAGCACCACCCACGATGTTGAGCTTGTCACCCAAGTTACGGTGAACGTCTTTACCCGCATTGCCGGCAAAGTTCAAGCCCTTGTTTTGCAACTCGGTCTTGGTGTTGTCAATCTTGCTGTTTAGCTCAGTCTTGGTATCAGTAATCTGATTGGTTAACTGATCTTTAGTGTCATTTAACTTGTTATTGGTATCCGTGATCTGGTTACCCAAGTCTTTTTTAGCGTCGTCTAACTTGTTGTTGGTATCAGTAATCTTGTTATCCAGACCATCTTTGGTTTTGGTTAACTGATCAACATTAACTGCATCTTTACCATTTACACCGTCAGCAACATTGGTAATGACTTTATTACCTGCATTGATGCCATCTTTAGTGATGCTTGCACCATCTTTGATGGTTAAGCCATTGTTGTTGAGTACGCTGTCGCCAGTGGTAATACTGTCGAACTTCGCATCTTTCAACAATTCAATCTTGATGCCATCTGCTGTGGTACGGGTAATGACATTTTCACCGCTGGTCTTGTCTTCTGCTA
>NZ_BMDA01000001.1:0-202728 GCF_014635545.1 Acinetobacter courvalinii | reverse complement strand
CACGATGTTTAACTTGTCACCCAAGTTACGATGAACGTCTGCACCGGCATTACCAGCAAAGTTCAAGCCCTTGTTTTGCAACTCGGTCTTGGTGTTGTCAATCTTGCTGTTTAGCTCAGTCTTGGTATCAGTAATCTGATTGGTTAACTGATCTTTAGTGTCATTTAACTTGTTATTGGTATCCGTGATCTGGTTACCCAAGTCTTTTTTAGCGTCGTCTAACTTGTTGTTGGTATCAGTAATCTTGTTATCCAGACCATCTTTAGTTTTGGTTAACTGGTCAACATTGACTGCATCTTTACCATTTACACCATCAGCAACGTTAGTAATAACTTTATTACCTGCATTGATGCCGTCTTTAGTGATGCTTGGGCCATCTTTGATGGTTAAGCCATTGTTGTTGAGTACGCTATCGCCAGTGGTGATGCTGTCGAACTTCGCATCTTTCAACAATTCGATCTTGATACCATCTGCTGTCGTACGGGTAATGACATTTTCACCGCTGGTCTTGTCTTCTGCTGTTGCAGCATCAGCACCACCCACGATGTTTAACTTGTCACCCAACTTACGATGAACGTCTGCACCTGCATTGCCAGCAAAGTTCAAGCCCTTGTTTTGCAACTCGGTCTTGGTGTTGTCAATCTTGCTGTTTAGCTCAGTTTTAGTATTGTTAATTTGATTACCTAAATCTGTTTTAGCATCATTCAGATTTTTATTGGTATCTGCAATTTGATTATCCAAATCAGTTTTGGTGTTATCAATTTTCTGATCCAGATTGGTAATGTTTTGCGCATTCTCATTCACACGAGAATCAACATGTTTAAGCTGACGAACAGTCACGGCATCTGAATCGGCAGCACCATCTTCAACATTGGTAATACGGCGTTCTTTACCCGCAGAACCAACAGAGATCACACCATTTGACATTGATGCATCACGATTGGTGAGGAATGAGTTTCCAGTTGCTTCTGTCGCAACTGCATCTTGTCCTAAAGCCACACTGTTTTCTGCTTCAACTCGGCTACGTGCACCTAATGCAACACCACCGACAACCAGAGATTGCGCACCTTGACCAACAGCAACTGCATTTTCCTGATCAGCTAAAGCACCGCCACCAATTGCAGCAGCGTTTTTGCCTGTCGCCTTGGCACCGCCACCGATCGCAGCAGCATTTTCATTGCTTGCTTCAGCACCCTTACCTACCGCAGCAGCACTATCACCCGTTGCTTTAGCATTGCTACCGATTGCAGCAGCACCATTACCTGTTGCAGTCGCACCTTCACCTGGTTTATTACCCGAACCAATTGCAGTTGAATTGGTCCCAGACGCAAGTGAGTTAATCCCCATTGCCGATGCGCCATCGCCTGTTGCCTGAGCGACCGCACCAAATGCAGCAGCACCTTTACCAGAGGCATTCGACATTACACCAAAGGCAGCTGATGCATCACCTGTTGCCTTAGAGGTCATACCAAAAGCAGAAGAAAATGCGCCCGTAGCTACAGCCTGAGTACCCACTGCAGTTGAACCATGATTCGCTTCAGTCGTTGGATAACGACCTGCTTTTAAAGTTCCACCTGTAATATCAGTATAGGTTTTACTTAATTCGGCATCTTGGGCAATTTTATCAACATCATCACCGCCAATCGCGACAGATGAGTTACCTCGCGCAATAACATCTGCACCAATCGCAACTGACTGGTCGCCAATCGCTTTGGTCTGGTCACCGATTGCAATCGATTGATTGCTATAGCCAGGCGCTGTACCTGCAGCGCCACGAGTCGATGCATTACGACCAATCGACACATCACCGCTGCCCACTGTTTCACTGGCACTACCTACAGAAACAGCTCCAACCCCAGCACTTCTTGCACTTGAACCGACCGCAACCGATTCAGAACCAGTTGAGGTTGTATTTACACCCACCGCGATTGAATTACGGCCTTTTGCACCATCATTTTCATAGTTACCACCTTGCATGCCATTGTCATTGACACTGACATAATGAGTACGTGCAGCTTTTAACTGACCAACCGTTGCAGCATCAGAATCAGCTGCACCATCTGCGACATTTTGAATACGACGCTCAGCACCCACATCCCCTACAGACAAAACACCTGTTGGTGCAGCTTGTTTGGTTAGGAAACTTTCACCAGTCGCTTGAGTCGCTTTTGAATCTTTACCTAAAGCAATACTGTTTTCAGCTTCTGAACGTGCACCCTTACCGATTGCAACACCACCATCAAAAGTAGCTTCTGCTTGGTCACCAATTACAACAGCTTCATCTTTATTGGCTTTTGCGCCCGTACCAATCGCAACTGATTTTTTACCAGTTGATGCCGAGAATGCACCAATTGCCAAAGAGTTTTCTTGTGTTGCAACCGCACCACCACCAAATGCAATCGAATCTTTACCTGTCGCCTTGGTTGCCATGTTTGGCTGATAGGATGCGCCTGCCTGACCTGCGACAGAACCTGCATTTTCAATATCTGGAGAACCAATGGCAATTGAACGGTAACCTTCTGCAGTTGCAGAGTGACCAATCGCTAAAGAACCTTTACCTGTTGCGGCTGCCACATTACCAATTGCCTGCGAAAAGTCTCCAGTTGCTGCTGACTGACGGCCAATCGAAAGCGCAGTATTCCCTTTTGATAAAGCACCTGTTCCGATTGCAACGCCGGCAATATCGGTCGTGGTTGCATAAGAACCGATTGCCGTACCTAAACCTTTTTCAGTGGTCGCACCTGTACCCAAGGCAATTGAACCGCCTTGTTTCATTGTTCCTGCAAAAGCGCCTGTTGAATTGTTATATGGATTTTGGCGGTTTGCGATATTAGTACTGGTAGAGTCTTGTGTCTTAGCACCACAACCAATGGCAACATCTTTACCATTGGCAGTATTTGCAGCGCCTTCGCGACAGTTCATCGTTGAACCAGAAATAGAAGTCCCGGCACCCCCTCCATTATCAATCCCACTTGCGGCAAATGCCGCAGGAGAAAAACTGATCGCCCCAACCAGTACTGCAGCAGACAAATTTAAAATTTTTGACTTAGTTTTGGTTTTACTTTTTGCCAGTTCAGAGGTTGCAACCCATGCGCCAATAGATGCATTCCAAACCACTTTATACACTTTGTTCATAAAATTCTCAGATGTTTACTACAGTTATTGATGGTCTAAAAATGCAAATGAGCATTTTTAGTTTCGATGCCGAAAAAGAGCCGCGGATGCTAATAAAACCGAGTAAATTGGTAAAGATACAATGAACACTTTTTGATAAAATGTGAGACTTATTTCTCACATTATTAAAAAATCATGTAAAATAAATTCATGATTTAACTACAAAAATAATTTTATGTTTTCTTTTGTTTCCGTTTTGTTTCTTTTTACAAATAAAATGAAAAGTAGAGCAAAAACTCCATAAAACAAAGCAAAATAATATTCAATACCTTTAATTACCATTAATTATTGAAATAAGTAATCAAAAAACCATTTATTAGCTGGGATAAAAATAACCACAACACTATCAATTTTTACTTATGAATTCCAAAACACTGGGTTTTAGATATTGTTTGCTAAATCGAGTATGATTCTCTTATCAAAAATATTGCTGCAATCTTATGGGCCAAGATTTAAAATTATTAAGAAAACAGCTACGCGTTAAAAGAAGACAACTCTCCTCTTATCAACAAAGGCAAGCTGAACAGCAGGTTTTGATTCAGCTCAGAAAGTCAGTCCCTTTTCAAACATCAAGAAAAATCGGGCTGTATTTACATGCCTTTGGTGAAATTCATACTCACAAAATTCTAAAACTCTGTTTTCAGCATGGAAAACAGGTTTATTTACCCATGATCTGTAATATGAACCAGCAACTGGTCTGGGTACGGGTGCATTCAAACCAATATTTTAATCAACGCTTTTCACACCATCCGCTAGGGATGAAGGAACCCATGGCAAATCGCGGCCACCATGTTTCCCGACTCGATCTACTGCTTATGCCTTTGCTGGCCTGTGATTATCGGGGAACACGTATCGGCATGGGAGGTGGTTTTTATGACCGGACTCTAGCCAGTGCTCAACAGCGCCCTTATCGTCTCGGTCTGGCCCATGACTTCCAATATATACAACAACCTTTATTACGGGAGAAATGGGATCAACCTCTAGATGGATTACTCACACCTAAAAAATTCTATTTTTTCAAGCGCTAACTTGCACTTTTTGTTATCACGGGCCTAAATCTTGAGTAATTTAGTCTTTTTTTTATATTTTCTAAGTAAAAACCCTTGTAATTTTTAAAATGCACATCACTATAAAAAACATGGCAACACCGTTGTCACTCATTAGGAGTGCCCATGTCTGAATATATTTTAAATAATGAAACAAGCTTAGAGCCACAGGTTCCAAGTGTATTACCACTATTAGCGTTACGTGATGTTGTGGTGTATCCGCACATGCAAATTGCGCTATTCGTGGGTCGTGAAAAATCGATCAATGCAGTGGATGTGGCTCGTAACAGTGACAATTTAGTATTTGTAGTTGCGCAAAAAGATTCGCTTACAGAAGAAATTGATCACGATAATCTCTATCAATATGGAACTGTGGCCAAAATCGTACAGGTTGTTAATCATGAAAATGATGAAAACTGCATTAAAGTACTGATCGAAGGCCTACACCGTTCTAAGTTAGAACGCATTATTGATGGTGAAGAATACTTAACAGCTGAACATCATTTAAGCCCAATGACATTATCTTTGGATCAAGAGACCCAAGAAACTCGCTTAAATGAATTACGTACCCTTTTTGCTCAATATGCCGAAGCAAAATTACGTAATGCGCGTGAACTCGTCGCAGCAGCAAATAAAATTGAAGACTTATTACAATTGATGTTCTTCGTTGCCACTCGTGTGCCTTTAAATATTGAAGTCAAACAAAAATTTTTAGAGCACGATGAATTTGAAGCTCACTTGCAAGAGTTGATGAATTATTTGATGAATCAATCTGCTGAACAGCAAATTGAACAAACGCTGCACGACAGTGTAAAACGCCAAATGGAAAAGAACCAACGTGAATACTTTCTAAATGAAAAAATGAAAGTCATTCAACGTGAACTTTCCGATATGAATGGCGGGGCTGAAGATGACGTTGCAGAAATTGAAAAACGTCTGGCTGAAGCCGATTTACCTGAACACGTCCGCAAAAAAGCTGAAGCTGAGTTTCGTAAACTTAAGGCCATGCAACCTGCTTCAAGTGAAGCCGCTGTAGTTCGCAACTATCTGGAAGTAATTTTGGATACGCCATGGAACAAAGCCAGCAAGGTGAGCATTAACCTGAATAAAGCTCAGGAAATTCTTGATACCGATCATTACGGCCTAGATGACGTTAAAGATCGTATTGTGGAATATCTTGCGGTTCAGTCTCGTGTGAAAAAACTCAAAGGTCCGATCCTCTGTCTCGTCGGTCCTCCAGGTGTGGGTAAAACCTCGCTTGGCGAATCTGTTGCCAAAGCGACAGGCCGTGAGTTTGTTCGTATGGCACTCGGTGGTGTACGTGATGAAGCTGAAATTCGTGGTCACCGTCGTACCTATATCGGTGCGATGCCAGGTAAAATCGTGCAGTCGTTGACAAAAGTTGGTGTAAAGAACCCGTTGTTCTTACTCGATGAAATTGACAAGATGGCGCAGGATTATCGTGGCGACCCGGCATCAGCTTTGCTGGAAGTACTTGATCCATCACAAAACAGCAAGTTCAATGACCATTATTTAGATCTTGATCTTGACCTTTCTGAAGTGATGTTCATCTGTACCGCAAACAGCATGAATATTCCAGAGGCCTTACTGGACCGTATGGAAGTGATTCGTCTACCGGGTTATACCGAAGATGAAAAAGTCAATATTGCTGAACGTTACCTTGTTCCGAAAGCAATCAAGAACAATGGCTTACGTACTAAAGAATTGACTGTTCATGAAGAAGCAATCCGTGACATCGTTCAACGTTATACACGTGAAGCCGGTGTTCGTAGTTTAGAGCGTGAAGTCTCTAAAATTGCGCGTAAAGTGGTAAAAGAAGCGGTCAGCAAGAAGTCGAAAAACTTACAGATTGACGTGACTTCTGCCAATCTTCCTGAATACTTGGGTCCGCATAAGTTTGACTTTGGTATCGCTGAAGATGAAGCACAGGTGGGTCGTGTCAACGGTCTAGCTTGGACGTCTGTTGGTGGTGAATTGCTGACCATCGAGGTTGCTGCAGTCAAAGGTAAAGGCAAATTCATTACAACCGGTTCACTCGGTGATGTTATGAAAGAGTCGATTACCGCAGCAATGACCGTGGTACGTACCCGTGCGGATGAATTGGGCATTGAATCTTCACGTTTTGAAGAAACCGATGTTCACGTGCATTTACCTGAAGGTGCAACGCCAAAAGATGGTCCATCTGCTGGTTTAGCTCTTACGACTGCCCTCGTATCGGCATTCACAGGTATTCCGATTCGTCCAGATATCGCCATGACCGGTGAAACCAGTCTCGGTGGCCGTGCGATGCGTATTGGTGGTCTGAAAGAAAAACTTCTTGCAGCCCACCGCGGCGGAATCAAGCTGGTCTTCATTCCACAAGATAACGTTCGCGACTTGGCTGAGATTCCAGACAACGTGAAAGAAGGTTTAGAAATCAAGGCTGTGAAAAGTATTGATGAAATCCTGCCTTTAGCGTTAACGGATACACCGAAGCCTTTACCTAAAACACCGATTGTAAAACCGGTGGAAGAGGCAAAAGCTGCACGTCACTAAACAGTGACTGATAAAAGAGAGAGCTTCGGCTCTCTTTTTTTGTTACATCTTCTGGTTGAAAAATAACCAATATCTTGCATAATAAAATAGAGTCGATAAAACAAAGATCAAGTTTGACTCAGTGAACTCATTTTAGTGCCATCTGAACTCCAGACGGATGGCTCTTTGATCGCAGCTCATACGCATTTTGAGCTGCGTTTTTTATGGAAAATATAAAACAGCTTTTTGTATTATTTATGACAAGATAAACCGCAGCTTTTGCCCTATGCGGGTCCGCAACATTTATAATGTGTGGAATTTGCTAAATAAGCCGTTCTTATGAAAATTCGCATTCTTACCATTGGTCAAAAAATGCCTGCTTGGGTTCTTACCGGATTTGAAGACTATTTCAAACGTATCCAGCCATTCGTGCAAACACAAGTGATTGAACTACCGATGGCAAAACGCGGAAAAAATGACTCCGAAGCGGATATTTTAAAATACTGTCAAATTGAAGGTGAAAGTATTTTAAATGCGCTCAAGCCAAATGAAACCTTAATTGCCTTAGAAGTCGGCGGGCGCGAACTCAGTACCGAGAAACTGGCAGATACCATGAAACACTGGATGCTGGAAGGCAATGATATTGCGCTTGCAATTGGTGGGCCGGATGGACATTCAGATGCGGTTCGTAAGGCAGCAGCCTGGCATTGGTCATTATCGAAATTGACCATGCCCCACCCGATGGTGCGTATCCTGCTAATTGAACAGTTATATAGAGCGGTGAGTATTAACCATAATCATCCTTATCATCGGGCCTAAAGGCTGTTCTGATTTTAGAACAATATGTTGACGTTTAATGACTGACATTGTCATCACTTTTTTGTCACGATAATCATGTCATTTTAATTAGGTGCCCTATATGACTTTCCAGACCTTACCCGGACTCTTTATTTCTCATGGTTCGCCTATGCTTGCCCTTGACCCGGAACAGGTTGGCCCGGCCTTAAATCGCTTGAGTAGCAACCTGCCTAAACCTCAAGCGATTATTGTCATGTCGGCACATTGGGAAAGTCAGGCGCTGGAAGTCAGTACATCGACACGCCCTGAAACCTGGCATGACTTTCGTGGTTTTCCACCTGCACTTTATGAGATTCGCTACCCGGCACCTGGCGCACCGCAGTTGGCAGAAGAAATATTGAAGCTATTTGCTGAAGCAGGTTTGGCTGCGCATGCCAACAGTACCCGTCCACGAGATCATGGAGTCTGGATGCCGTTACTGCATATGTATCCAGATGCAGATATTCCGGTGATCGAAATCTCATTACCGATACATATGAATGCCGACGAGATTTATAAAATTGGACAAGTACTTTCACCACTGCGTGAACAACAGATTTTACTGATCGGCTCAGGCAGTATCACCCATAATCTGGCTGAACTTTCCTGGCAAGCAGATGCCGATGTGCCAGTTTGGGCCAGCACCTTCCGTAATGCAGTGGTCAACAAACTGACTCATCAGGATTATGATGCTGTGCTGGACTGGCCATCCTTACCCTATATACAGAGAAACCACCCCTCTCTAGAGCATTTTGCACCACTTTTCTTTGCTATGGGCACAGGAAATCGCTTTAATATTGTGCACAGCAGCTTCTCGATGGGCTCCCTCGGAATGGATATTTACCGATTCGACTAAATTGCGTACTGAATCACATAAAAACAAAATAGGCTTGTATATAATATTAGCAAGCCTATAAATCCATTATATTTTTTAAAATTTACAAATAGAAACATTTAACAAACTTAATACCTAAGTGGCACCCATGCTCTTTTTTTAAGAATACTTTAAGCTTAGGTCTGTTATTTATTTCCCGTTGTTTTGAATATGAAAATTAAATATTTAGTTCTTGCCTTACTTCCACTTTCTTTAATGGCGTGTCAAACGGTACAAAATGTGACTGATAACGTGATTTCACAAATTAATACAACTGCTGCAAAAAATTTGGCTGAATACAACTGGACTTACCAAGGTTCAAAAGCGTCTAAACCTTTGGTTTTAGCATTTGGTGCAGACCAGAAGCTTGCAATCCAAACCGGTTGTAACAATCAGGGCGGTACTTGGAAAGTTGAAGGCAATACCATTGTCACTTCTCCACTGGTATCAACCATGATGGCGTGTGCAGACGATTTAATGCAACAAGAACGTTTATCTGCTGATATTTTCAGCGAGAAAAAAGTACCATTTGAGATCAGCACGGTGAATGGTCAGGCAATCTTGACTGTGACGGACAGCAAAGGTCAAAAACACGTATTCACAGGTGCTAAAGTGACAAATAACAATGTATTGACCAATTATACCTGGTCATATCAACCTGCTGATAGCAAACGTCCAATCGTATTAAGCTTCTTAGGCAATGACCGCTTATCTGTAGATACGGGTTGTAACCGTCAAAATACCTCTTGGAAAATCGAAAACGGCGCGATTGTGACCGGTGCGTTGGCTTCAACAATGATGGCTTGTGAACCTGCATTGATGAAACAGGAACAGTTTGCGGGTGACCTTTTACAAAAACGTAAAATCGCTTATGAAGTGAATACAAGCAATCCAGAACAACCAACTTTGGTCATCGCGGATGCAAAAGGTCAAAAATATACATTCGTGGGTAAAATGACACCTGAAGCAAAATACCAGTCTGAAGGTAAAACTGTTTTCTTGGAAGTTGCCCCAGAAACTAAATCATGCACAGGCGTTGCGCCACAAACCTGTATGCAAGTGCGTGAAGTTAAATATGACGACAAAGGGTTAAAAACTTACGCTGACAAAAACTGGTCGCTTTACTACGGTCAAATCGAAGGTTTTGAGCACAATCCACAACAACGTGTAATTGTACGTGTGAAGCGTTTTGACATTCAAAACCCAGCTGCTGATCAATCAAGCATTGCAGACGTACTCGATATGGTTGTTGAACAAGAGATTGTGAAAAAACCATAATTTATAGCGGTAAATAAAAAAATCCGATGTCTTAACATCGGATTTTTTTATGGGAGGTCTCTCTTGATTAAAGGGAGATTTTTAATAAATACCCTGCGCTAAAATGGCATCAGCAACCTTTACAAAACCCGCAATATTGGCACCATCAACATAATTGATTGAGCCATCTTCCTGAATACCATATTTGACACAGTTACGATGAATCTCTTTCATGATTGCATGTAAGCGCTCATCGACCTGTTCAAATGACCAACCCAAGCGGTTAGCATTTTGAGACATTTCAAGACCTGATGTTGCAACGCCACCCGCGTTTGATGCTTTACCAGGTGCATATAAAATCTTCGCTTCAACAAACTTTTCAACCGCCTCAAGCGTTGAAGGCATGTTGGCGCCTTCTGCCACGCAAATCACACCATTTGCCAGCAAAGTTGCAGCATCTTCCGCTTTTAACTCATTTTGTGTCGCACACGGTAAAGCAATATCCGCAGGAATATGCCAAGGTGTTTGACCTTCGAAATATTCGAAACCATGTTTTGAAGCAAACTCGGAAATACGGCCACGTTTTTCATTTTTCAGTTCCATCACTTCATCAAGTAATGCTTTGCTGAAACCATTTTTTAAATAGACTGTGCCGTTTGAATCCGACAAGGTCACTACCTTTGCGCCTAGGAACATGGCTTTTTCTGCTGCATATTGTGCAACATTACCCGAACCTGAGATCGAAACCGTTTTACCTGCAAAGCTTTCGCCACGGGTTTTCAGCATTTCTTCTGCAAAATAAACCGTGCCATAGCCAGTTGCTTCAGGACGGGCCAAGGAACCTCCAAATGAAATCCCTTTACCGGTAAAGACACAAGAGGTGTCATTGCTCAGCTTTTTCATCATGCCGGTCATATAGCCAACTTCACGACCACCCACCCCAATATCCCCTGCCGGAATATCGGTATTCGAACCGAGATGGCGATAGAGCTCCAGCATTAATGCCTGACAAAAACGCATGATTTCTGCATCTGATTTACCTTTCGGGTCAAAATCAGAACCGCCTTTACCGCCGCCCATGGGTAGCGTCGTTAAGGCATTTTTAAAGGTTTGTTCAAAGCCTAAAAACTTTAAGATTGAAAGATTCACTGAAGGATGAAAACGCATTCCCCCTTTATAAGGTCCAATCGCTGAGTTGTATTGCACCCGGAAAGCACGGTTCACATGGGTTTGACCTTGGTCATCCATCCATGATACCCGGAACTGGATAGCACGTTCAGGTTCAACCAGACGCTCGAGCAGACCATATTGAGCATACTTAGGATTTTTCTCAATGAACGGCCACAAACTGGTCATGACCTCTTCGACAGCTTGTAAAAATTCAGGTTGATTAGGATCTCTCGCTTTAACATAATCCAGAAAGTCATTTAAGCTGTTGTACTTCAACATTCACCCCCAAGTCCATGATTTATCTTGGTGCGAAAAATGCACCAAAATAGAATATCGCATATATTTAATACAGATTACTATTGCATCACAATATTATTTTTTAGGCCAAACTTTATATTATTAATAATCAAAAACTTATTTAGATAAATGTTCATTATTTTTATAATAAATGTACCTAAAATTGCTTAAAAAATGCGGTGATATTTTTCCAGCTTTATTCTTAATATCCCCATCCTATTTTTAGTTCGCACTAAAAAACATCAACAATCGCACTATTTTTAAGCAAAAAACAAACATGCGATCTGGATGATTTTCCAGCTTGGCGACCCCGCCTAAAGTCATTATTTGCTATACTAGGCTCCCTGTTTTTTGCTTCATCCATGTCCATGTCATCAACCGCACAACATTCTCTTATCGTCCAAATAGATCAGCTCTTGCCACAGACACAATGTGGTTTATGTGGTCATCGTGATGGATGTTTACCTTATGCAAAATCGATTGCAGAAGGCGAAGAAGCAAATAAGTGTGTACCGGGTGGCCAACCTGTTGCTGATGCATTGGCGGCGCTATTGCAACGTCCTTCTCTTCCGGCTGAATCCAGTGTCTGGGAAATTCAGGCGGATGGTCGTCCACAGCGTATGAAAGCGATAATTCGGGAAGATGAATGTATTGGCTGTACCAAGTGTATTAGTGCCTGCCCAGTGGATGCAATTATCGGCAGTGGTAAGCTGATGCATAGCATTTTGACCGATCTGTGTACAGGCTGTGAGTTATGTATTCCGCCTTGTCCAGTGGATTGCATTGATCTGGTGGCAGACAGCCAACCCTTGCCAAGCGCAGAACAACGCAGCGTTGAACAGGACGATTTAAGACATCGTTACTACGCACATATTCAACGTGAAGAGAAACGTCGTTTAAGCCGTAAAGGCCCGATTGTCCGTGCAGAAATTGATGTGGAATTCTTTGCCCAGTTTTCTCAGGCACTCAACAATGTGCCTGTGATTACCCTCGTGGATAAACCCAAAGAAACGCCAGCACTGGATGCTAAAACTACCATTGAACTTGCCAAAGTACGCACGCAGATCAAGAAACTGGAAAAACAGCTGAGTGTCCGTGCAGATGAGCAAAAACAAGCCCAGTTACTGGCTTTACAACAACGTTTAAATGAATTGCAGGACATCTAAATGCCCGTTAAAAATATGACCAGAAAGCAGATTCAGACTTTTTTCGAACGTTTACGTGAACAAAGACCGCATCCACAAACCGAGCTGAACTATTCTTCACCGTTTGAATTGCTGATTGCGGTTCTGCTGTCTGCTCAGGCAACCGATGTGAGTGTCAACAAGGCCACCGATAAACTCTACCCAGTTGCCAATACCGCTCAGGCGATTTTAAATCTTGGGGTGGATGGCTTGAAAGAATATATCAAGACTATTGGCCTGTATAACTCCAAAGCCGAGAATGTGATTAAAACCTGTCGTATTCTGGTAGAGCAGTATCAAGGCAATATTCCAGAAACACGTAAAGAACTGGAGGCTTTACCCGGTGTCGGCCGTAAAACTGCCAATGTGGTACTGAATACAGCATTTGGTCAGCCGACTATGGCGGTCGACACCCATATTTTCCGTGTGGGAAATCGCACAGGTCTGGCGGTGGGTAAAAATGTGCTCGAGGTTGAAGATCGCTTGATTAAAGTGATTCCCAAAGAGTTTATTATCGATGCGCATCACTGGCTAATCTTGCACGGTCGTTATTGTTGTATTGCACGTAAGCCGAAATGTGGTGAATGTGTGGTTGCCGATGTCTGTAACTGGCCGGATCGCTTTGAATTTGGCGCAAACAAAGCCATTGTCGTCAAAAACCTCAGTTAATCCTGAGGTTTTTTATGCTGTTGTAATTTTGGATGTAGCTGACGTGCTTTACCGTTTAGTTTATTTTCCAAAGCCTGCTGTTTCTGCACATGACGCAACATTTTTTGGCTTTGATACAATAAAAATAACAGCAAAACCAAGCTGAAAATCACAACTAAAATCAGAACAACTTTTAGTAGCATGGTCTTTCTCCAAAATAAAAAGAGCCCTATACCAGAGCTCTTTTATCATCTGCAATTCAGATTATTTATCTAAAATCGCAAATAATTCTTTTTGAACGTCTTCAATTGCACGTAAACCATCTAGCTTATCGTAAGTCGGTGCATTTTCACCAGACGCAGCACGACCTTGATAGAAGCCAACCAATTGCTCAGTTTCGCTGTGGTAAGAACCAAGACGCTTACGAATAGTTTCTTCCTGGTCATCTGGACGTTGTACCAGGTCTTCGCCGGTTTCGTCATCTTTACCTTCCACTTTTGGTGGATTGTAAACCGTGTGATAAACACGGCCAGAAGCTGGATGCTGACGACGGCCAGAAAGACGTTGCACGATCTCTTCATCCGGTACATCAATTTCAATCACATGATCAATGCTGATGCCCGCTGATTCTAATGCTTCAGCTTGTGGAATTGTGCGTGGGAAACCGTCAAAGATACAACCATTTTCACAATCAGGCTGAGCAATACGCTCTTTCACCAAACCAATGATCAATTCATCAGAAACTAAACCGCCTGATTCCATGACACTTTTTGCTTTTAAGCCAAGTTCAGTACCTTCACGAATTGCAGCACGGAGCATATCACCGGTTGAAATTTGTGGGATATTGTAGCGCTTACAGATCAACTGAGCTTGAGTACCTTTGCCTGCCCCAGGTGGTCCGAGTAAAATAATGCGCATAAAAGAACATCCTCATTTAAAAACAATAAATCTTAAATTGAGCAATATCATACAGAGTTATCGCTCAACCAACATCAAATTAATTATAAGAAAGCAACAAATAAGTGAATTAAACCAGCAAAGAAACCAGTCACTCCACCTAGTACAATCAAAATCCACTCATCTTCCTGGAAAGCAGGACGCAATAAATTCTGGAACTCTTTCGGTGTTAGTTCACGGATGCGGTCTCTAAACATTTGAAAGATCTTCTGCGCACGACTTGCATTCAGAGCTGGGTCACATACTGGTCCCATGGTAATTTCAATTGAGCGATCAATCAAGTCAGTCTTGAGTCTAGCATACTCTCTTGGCCCTAATGAAAGCTGCAAAGAGGTTCTGACTAATGGGGTTTCCATGATTTCATTGATATGGCGCTTGACAATACGACGGGTTTTGTCTTTCTTGCTGCCATACATCATCTCAGTCATGATCGATTTTAAGGTAATTAAATCTTCAGTTACCACGCTGGCAAATACATCCGAAACCTCTTCCTGACGCTTCATAAATGCGCCTTGGACATTGTAGGTTCCAATCTTCAAGACAGGTACAATCCACGGGAATTTACGGTCTTTGGTCAAACGGAAGATCTGTGGATAGCGGATATAGTGCGGTTCAATCGGATTAAACACCATCCAGATCGCAATCCAGTTGGTCAAAAAGCCCCAGATAGCAGCCCAGAATGGAACAGTCCAGTGCCACGGCACCACAAACCAGACGATCATCTGGAAAATACCAAAGAACATCCCGATCAAGGCACTGATATGCCAAATAAAGTTGATCTCTTTCTGACCTACTTTCAGGAACATACGCACCATTAAACGGCGGTCACCTTCCATCTGGCTCACCACCATTTCACGCATATCCACCAGTGACTCGACGTTCATGGTCAGCTCAGTCACAAGTTCTCTAAGCGTATTGGGCAATTGTTTATGGGCTTGTGCATAGATACGGCGTTTAATCGAATAAGGCAGATTTTCCCAGAGCACCGCATTACGATCAATCATCACCTCATCAATCAGGTGTTCAAGCTCAAAACCAACCTGTTCACCAATAATCATGGCCATATCTTCAGGGTCCATGGCTTCCAAAAACTCGCGCAGTGATCCCAATTTAGATAAGGTATTATCGGTAATGATGCCTGAAATACGTCCAGCTTTACGCGGCACAATCCCTTGCCAACCGACAGGTAACGGGCCTAAATGGAATCCCCAGAAATTAATTGGGTAAAATACCATTTTCAGTGCCATCCACACGTGCGCCCAAGTTACAAAGGCGGTCACGGGAATGATACTTAACACTGCCAGATGGTCTGGTCGATTTAAGAAAATCTGCCACAATTCATTGACGTAATCAAACATGCATGACTCTCAGAATTATTGATACATGATGGCTTATAAAAGAATAAATCTGCATTCTCCTCTTATAAACCAAAACTTAAGGTGTAAGAAAACTGCAACACAGGTTGTGCTTTTTTCACTGTATTGCCATCTCCATCTTCTAATTTTTCACGTACTCCTGCGCCGACGCTGAAGGTACTAATCCGTTCACTGTTCAGCCAGACATATGCAAGATCAGCACCAACACCCAGGTTGGCTTTTTGCTTACCGCCATAATTTTTACTGTCTAAATGGCCTGCATAGACCCCAACGTAATAACCATTTTTATCAGTACCGGTTAGATAGTACGGATAGCGAAAACCGACTTGTCCACCAATTTCGTTGTCATCATTTAAGAAAGCGCCCGCTTTTGCATAGGCGATCCCGTAAGGATTGACCCATTCCAAATTGCCATGTAATAATTTTTTAGTAAAACCTGCCCCGACATTCCATGTTGAAACGTTTGCATCTTTCAATTTAGGCTCAGGCATAAATGGATTATCATCCGCATGACTTAAGCCCGTAAGTGTTAAAACCGATAATAAAAGGCAAATTTTTCTCATTATTTTCTCCATTTTCCCTATGTCTGTATTGGAAAATCCTATTTCGAATAGTTTGTGACTTTAACAGAATTATTTTGCTTCTAATATACAAGACCCTATAATTTTAATGTCTGCAAAGTCAAAAACTGTCGCGTCAACATTTGCATGAATTGTTGAAAATTCTACAGTATGATCATGCAACTTACGTTAAAATATTGCGTCTTTGTATCTCCCACCTCTGTAATTAAGTCGACACCCTATGAAACAGCACTTTCCTTTAAAAAACATGCAACAAGAAAAGCGCATTTATAAGGGTCGAATCTTCTTTGCCATTTTTCTGGTCGGTTTTTTTCTCCTGTTACTGATCTGTCGTTATGCATATTTACAGATTGTTCATTACGATGATTTTACAACGGCCTCAGATAAGAACCGAATTCGCTTACAACCACTCGCACCTGCCCGTGGTTATATCTATGATCGCAACGGGGTGTTGCTCGCAGATAACTATCCGGTCTTCACTGCAACCTTAAGCCGGGCCGATGTCAGCGATATCGATGATACGATCACCCGTCTGACCCCGATTTTAAATCTCGCTCAGGAAGATGTAGACCGTTTTAAAAGCCGGGTCAAAACTGCACGTAAAACCGAACGTCTGGCAATCAAATTAAACCTGACTGAAGCCGATATCGCGAAATTCAGCGAAGTGAAATATGCATTTCCCGGGGTGAAAATTGAAACGCAGATGACCCGCTACTATCCGCATGGCGAAC
This sequence comes from Acinetobacter courvalinii, assembly GCF_014635545.1. Lineage (GTDB taxonomy): Bacteria > Pseudomonadota > Gammaproteobacteria > Pseudomonadales > Moraxellaceae > Acinetobacter > Acinetobacter courvalinii. The sequence continues at coordinate 186,061 of NZ_BMDA01000001.1, read as the reverse complement.
TGTTTGCCCATGTGATTGGATATGTCGGACGGATTAATGATAAAGAGCTCAAATCGATTGATAAGGACTTATACGCAGGCACTAACCTGATTGGTAAAATCGGGGTGGAAAAAAGTTATGAAGACTTGTTACACGGCACACCAGGCTATGAATCTGTTGAAGCGGATGCCCACGGTAATGTACTGCGTAATTTAGGCCGCCAAAACCCAGCCCGTGGTAATGATCTTTATTTATCCATTGACTACGGTTTACAAACTGTTGCTGCACAGCAATTAGCAGACCGTCGTGGTGCAATTGTGGCTATGGATCCACGTACAGGTGAAATTCTGGCACTGGTCTCTAGTCCAAGCTTTAATCCAAACCTGTTTGTTACTGGGATTAGTTCAAAAGACTATAGCGGACTGCGTGATAATCTCGACCAGCCCCTGTATAACCGTGCAGTTCAAGGCGCTTACCCACCCGGCTCAACCATTAAACCGATGTTCGGTTTAGGCGGTATTCACTATGGTCTGGTGGATTGGGGCACAGCCATTTCAGATCCGGGTTATTTCTCCCTGCCTGGCGATAGCCACCGCTTCCGTGACCACAAGAAAAGCGGACATGGTTCCGTCAATATGCACAAGGCTCAAATCGTTTCCTGCGATACCTATTTCTATGTCCTGTCCTATCGCATGGGCATTGAAAAAATGAATGACTGGATGCGTCAGTTCGGCTTTGGTGAAAAAACTGGTGTGGATTTACCAAGTGAGAGCTCAGGCCTCTACCCAAGCCCGGAATGGAAAATGCGTACCCGCAAATCCAAATGGCTCAAAGGTGAAACCATTTCGGTCAGTATCGGGCAAGGTGCATTTACCGCAACGCCATTACAACTGGCCATGGCCACTGCGATTACAGCGAATAAGGGTTCACATGTTACGCCGCATGTCCTCAGAGAAACCAAAGGTGCCAAAAAGTTTGCGGTACACAATGCGCCTGATGGCAAAATCCAGTTTAACGGCACAGAACAAGACTGGACCAATATGCATGATGCAATGGTTGATGTGATCCAGTCTGGTACAGGTCGCGGCATCAAAGGTGGTTTGCAATATTCAATTGCAGGTAAAACCGGTACGGCACAGGTGAAGAGTATTGCACAAGGTAAACGCTATAACGAAGCGGCCCTGTCCTCTCGCCAATGGGACCATGGTCTGTTTGTTGGCTTTGCACCCGCTGATCATCCAGAAATTGCCATTGCCGTGGTTTGGGAAAATGGTCGACATGGTGGTTCAGCTGCACAGATTGCCCGTCCAATCTTCGATTACTGGCTGGTGACGCGTAAGAAGAATCCACTGCGTCCAGCCAATCATCAGGTCAATGGTGGTTTAATGACGGCTGGCATCAAGCCAGGTGAGTTATCGATGGCAAATGCGGCAGCAGCACAAAATGCAGCGCCAGCTTCGAGCCCGGTCGCAACGCCACCTGCGACCACACCGCCAGCCGTTCAACCCGCAGATGATGGAGTCACTGAATAATGAAGAATCAATTACGAATTATCGGTGGTGAATGGAAACGCCGTACTTTGCCCTTTGCAAGTATTGAAGGCTTACGCCCAACCCCGGATCGTATCCGGGAAACCTTATTTAACTGGTTAATGTGGGATATTCAAAATGCACAGGTACTCGACTTGTGCAGCGGTTCTGGCGCATTGGGCTTTGAAGCCCTTTCACGTGGTGCAGCCCAAGTCACCATGATTGAACCGAATCCGACCCAGGCACGTTTTTTAAAAGAGAATATTCAACTGTTAAAAGCTAAAAATTGTCAGTTACTGGTCACAACGGCCCAACAGGCTTTAAGCAAATTAAAAAACAGCTTTGATGTAGTCTTTCTTGATCCGCCTTATAGCCTTGATTTATGGCAAGAACTGGCTGAACTGGCCGATCCAATGATTAATCCGAATGCTTATATCTATGTAGAAGCCGACCGTGACCTGTCCCAACTGAAGCTTCCAGTGAGTTGGCAAAAAATCAAAGAAACCAAAGCTGGGCTGGTTCGCGCAGGCCTCTATCAAAAAGTGGTTTAGAAAATACTCAGCCAGAAAAACCGGATCATTTGGCCACGATCAAAAGGAAAACTGGACAGATATTCATAACCAATGCGATGACGGAAATTCAGCTGATAAGCGACACCATACCCAACTGAAATCGAGAAGTCGTCTAAAGACAAACTGCTGGTATCGCCAGTTAGCATTTTATGGTTAAACTGATTGGTCTGATAAGCGGTATGGTTATAGATACGCCACCGTTCATTCTGAAAAAACAGGTTATGCAAAACTGAATAATCTGTTTTCATTTGCGGATAGGCGGCGTCAAACATTTCTTCGCGGTCATCATGGAACGGCTCAAAGAAATCATAGTCTTCTGCCTGCGCCCCAGCAGTGCAACAAAGCAGCAGAAACAGTAAAAAAATATGCTTAATACGCATCATCATCTGTATTACTTATCCCCCAAACTAGGATAACGCTAAAAGTTATTTCTTATCAATCAATTAAAATTTATTCGACTGATCTTTATGCATGGTCCGATGGGCTACTTCAATCCTGCCGTTTTTTGCTATAGCGAAATCATGCAAAAGATGTATAAGTTTTTTTAATTTTTATTCTGTCAGACATAAATATTTAATTTATAAAACTAAACTTCTATACAATAATAGCGTCTTTAAAATTTCACTGTATCTCGATCTATCATGAAACTTTTGTGCTTACTCCTTGCCACGCTTAGCTTAACCGGTTGTATCTTTGGAAAATCAAGCGAGGTCAAGCGTGCAGAGAAAGTCTTACAAAATTTTCAATGTCATAATATTGAATCCAGTGAGCTGGCGACCTCTTCTATTTCAACTTTTTATCAGCAATCCTTGGCTGCCAACAAGGAAAAGGCCGCTTCTTATATTGAACAATATAAAAATGGTGAAGATCTCTTTGACATTCCCCTAGATGAAGTTGTACAACAAAAATATCAATTATATATACAAGCGTGTCAGGCACTTGGCGGTATATCTACAACAAAAGAACCGATTGCTGTAACTTCTACAGAGTAAGGGGAATACGCTTTTCCTGATCGCGTTTAGGACGTGACATGACCGAAAAACAATTTACTTTAAAACATTATCTGGCACTGGCGCTGATTGTAGTCGCCGTTGCCATTGCAAGTATTGATCCACTGGAGTTTGAGGCATATCTGTTACATCAGGCCGGCACTGTCTTTATGTTGATTGTGCTGCTGCTGACGTTCAAAAAAGTGGGCCTTGATTATGCAAGTTTCTGCTGCTATCTATTCTTTCTTCTGATTCATATTATTGGTGCGCACTACCTCTACTCCTATGTACCTTATAACCAATGGCTCCTGTATTTTATCAATTTTGATTTAGATCAAAGCATGGGCTGGTCACGAAATATGTATGATCGGCTAGTTCATTTTTCTTATGGACTGCTGCTCTATCCTTTTGTCTATCGCTGCTTTCAGGTCTGGCTACCCACTGCAAAGCCATTTTCGTTATTTCTGCTTGTAATTCAGTTTGTCATGGCCTCTAGTGTATTTTATGAACTGCTGGAATGGGGACTTTCTATCGGGTTATCGCCGGAAGATGCAGAAAACTATAATGGTCAGCAAGGTGATATGTGGGATGCGCATAAAGATATGTTTCTGGCAACAATTGGAGCGATCCTGACCGGTATTATTCAACTGGTAAAACAAAAGACGCTTATTGAAAAATAAGCGTCTTATTTCATCTGTACATTGATTAGATAATTGAATGCTGTAATACATCCAACTGGTCAAAAGGCCCTGCCTTAATGGTTTGGGTAAAATCAAAATTTTCCACTTGCTGATGGTCTGAGCTTGCAGTAGCCGTCGATGGGGCTTGAGGGGCAATAATTTGATTCAACACCTCATCGACCTGATGATTTGACATCTCAGTAGTAGACAACAATTCACTAAGATTTAACTTCTCTGCTGCAGATGAGGGCGAGACCGCTGCCTGTTTACTTTGAAAAGCCTCCAGATTGATGGCATCAACCAGAGAGGCTTGCGTTACGGCAGATTCCGAAGCTTCACTTTGTATTGATGTGGTAGTGGTCGGCGCAACCACATTAAAACTAAATCCATCACTCATTTCACTGATATTACCCGCAGCATCGGTCTGGGTTAAGGTGATCTTATGCGCGCCGAGTCCTAATTCTTGGCTAAAGTTAAAACTCCATTTGCCATTATCCCCTACGGTTACCGTACCCACCGGCTGACCATTGTCGTAAATCGTCAGTACTGCTTTGGCCTCTCCAATCCCCGCTAAAGTCGGCTTACTATCATCGGTATTTGCACCCGCAGCAATAGCCCCTTTAACCGGTCCCACATCATCGGTCACCGTTTGCAAGACCGGTTTATTCGGGGCAATGGTATCTTTTGCGCCCAGTACATCAGTGGCATCCGAACGATTACCAGCCGCATCAATCACATACACTTTACCCATATTTTTATCGGTTAATGCAGGAGAGACAGTGATGCTAAATTTCCCATCGGCTCCAACCGTGCCTGTCCCGATCGTTTTGCCATCCGGGCCTTTAATTTCAATTTTACTATTCGCTTCGGCAGTGCCGGTAACCGTATCACCTGCAGCATTGATCTGGGCAGCAGCTTTGTCTGGTGCGATGGTATCTTTACCTGCAGTGATTTCCAGGGGTTTTGAGACATTACCTGCCGCATCTTCCAGCACGATAGAGGCCTTTTTATCCGCACCTAAAGCTGGTGACAAGCCAATTTCAAACTTGCCTTGCGCATCAGTGGTGCCACTTCCAATCACATTACCCTCGGCATCTTTGACCACAACTTTGCTATTGGCTTCAGCCCGCCCTACGATTGAAGTCCCTTCTTTATTCACTTCTACGGTCGGTTGATCGGGTGCAACCGTATCCTTGCCAGCAAATACCTTTGAAGGTTCTGACTTATTGCCTTCCTTATCTTCCGCCACAACAGTTCCACCCTTGTCGCTGGTTAAAGGAGGTGAAACCTTGATCGAATACAGTCCCTGTTTGTTGGCAATTACGGTCCCGAGCAGGTTATTATTGGCATCATAAATCGAGACTTTGGCATTGGCCTCTGTCTTACCGGTGACAATGGTGCCGTCGGCATTAAGCTGGGCAGTCGGTTGATCAGGTGCAATAGTATCTTTATTTCCCGTTACAACAGCCATCTTTGAAGCATTTCCCGCGCTATCAATCGCAGTGACTCCAACCCTGCCGCCATTCACCAAGGGCTGCTCCAGTTTGACCGTATAATTACCTTCTGCATCGGCTTGTCCCGTGGCAAGCACTTTCCCGCTGGCATCCTTGACTTCAATTCTGGCGTTTGCTTCAGCTTTACCAGTAATCGTTTGGGTATCGGTGCCTAAAGTTGCAGTCGGCGTCTCAGGTGGAGTCAGATCAATCGGTTTGTTATTGTTACTGTCCTTTTTATCGTCATCATCTTTGACAGCCAGCAAATAAACGCCTTCTGCCGCCAAGGCCACCAATCCCGCTTTGAGCAACTGTGATTTGGTAATACCCAAGTCTTCTGTAGCATCTGACATCATCATGCTCTGTGAAGGTGGCTGCGTATAAGCAAACTGAGTCAGTTGCGTTGTCGGTACATAACGTACAAACTGGCCTGAATCATCAAACTGGGCGATGCTATAGCTACCATCTTGTTCAGGGAAAGCCAAAGTGTGTTCCGTGACATTTGCATCAGTATAAAAATCACTAATAATGATTTTTTCACCGTTTTTAAGTGTAATGACAAGATCATTACCTTGTTTCATAATAGATTTGATATCGTCCTGATTTACACCAATCTGGACAATCGAAGGCTGATCGAGCATGACCGCTTTTATTTGTCCATCTTGTAAAATATTCGAATTTTTCTTCGAAGAAACGACAACTCTTGTCATTTTTATGCTCACTTATCAATTATATTTTTATCTATTTGTCGGTTAATGAATAATTAAGTAATTCATCCGCATTTAAAATATCAAAACATTCCTACAACAACAATCTCTACAACAGTATTTATGCGGTTTAATTTAAATTGACCATGCATTCAAAAATCAGACTATAAAAAATGATCCATATTTTGATGCCATATAAAAAACCAGCCTGATCTGGCTGGTTTTTTGAAGTAGACTCAAATTAGAATTTTAGATCGCGCATTTGTACAAGGGTACTATTGGCCTTCGCAAGACTATCTGTAATTTTACCCATTACCGCCGGTATAAGACTCTCAGCCATTTGTGCCGCTTGTAGGCCCAGCTTTTCACCAAATGTTGGGCGTTTACGTGTGTTAATTACATAGATATCATGCTTTGGCAATAGGCTCAGCAAATATTCATCTGAGGTCTGCAAGGTATCCACCAGATTTAACTCGCGGGCATCTTCACCATACCAGTGCTCACCCGTTGCAACTTTAGCAACATCCAGTTGAGGACGATATTTCTCAACAAAGTGCTTAAATAAGGCATGGGTTTGCTGGAGTTCTTCTTCGAATTTCGCCTTCCCTTCCGGGGTGTTTTCCCCAAACATGGTAACGGTACGTTTGTATTCACCTGCGGTATACAATTCAAAATCAACATTATGTTGTTTTAACAGACGGTTAAAGTTAGGAACTTGGGCAACGACACCAATTGAACCTACCACCGCGAATGGTGCCGAGATGATTTCATTGGCAATACACGCCATCATATAGCCACCACTTGCCGCCACTTTATCTACACAGATCGTGACATGAAAGCCAGCATCGCGTAAACGCACCAGTTGCGCTGCTGCCAGCCCATAACCATGCACCATGCCACCCGGGCTTTCCAGACGCACCACGACACGATCATGTCCAGCTTTTGCTGTTGCCAAGATTAAAGTGATTTCTTCGCGAATGGTATCCACAGCAGAAGCCTGTACATCGCCTTTAAAATCGAGCACGTAAATCTTTTGATCATTCTTGCGGCGCACTTTTGCTTCTTTAGCAAGTTGCTGAACCAGTTGCAGTAATTCCAGACGAGACGCTGTTGTTTGTGCAATTTTTTTTCTTTGTTCATTCACACGCGCATTGAGATGACTAATACGAATTTCAGCGGGAAATTTGGGTAAATGGAATAACATACAGTAAGTGCTCTATAAGTTCGGCTTTATCCATCTAAGATGTGGCCTGCTGAATAAAAATTCAATAGTGAATTTGCAAAATAGATTCATTTTCATTTATATAATAAAAAAAGAGCCCATAGGCTCTTTGATTGAACTGGCTTTGCTTAACCAAAACGACCGGTAATATAGGCTTCTGTCAACTGATGGTCAGGTTGAGTAAATACTTTCTCGGTTGAGTTGACTTCAATCAGGTCACCCAAATGGAAATAGGCCGTACGATCCGATACACGTGCCGCCTGTTGCATCGAGTGGGTGACGATTGCAATGGTATATTGCTCTGAAAGTTCTGATATCAGTTCTTCAATCTTTGCTGTTGCAATTGGATCAAGTGCTGAACAGGGTTCATCCATCAAAATCACTTCCGGACTCACCGCAATGGTACGAGCAATACATAAACGTTGCTGCTGACCACCCGACAAACCAGTACCCGGCTGACTTAAACGATCTTTGACTTCTTCCCATAAGCCCGCTTTACGCAAACTGTTTTCTACGATTTCTTCCAAATCATATTTGTCACGCGCCAAACCATGCAATTTAGGGCCATACGCAACATTATCAAAAATAGATTTCGGGAATGGGTTTGGCTTCTGGAATACCATACCCACTTGTGCACGAAGTAAAACGACATCAAGATTTGGATCATAGATATCCTGATTATCGAGTGTCACCTTACCGGTTACCCGACAGCTATCAATCGTGTCATTCATACGGTTTAGGGTACGTAAGAAAGTCGATTTACCACAACCTGATGGCCCAATGAATGCAATCACTTCATTTTGGTAAACATCTAGGTCAATCCCTTTGATTGCTTCAGTTTCACCATAGTACACATGAACATCTTTGGTACTGATTTTCACTTCACTTGTCTGTGGTTTCTTAGTTGAAGCCGCCGTTTCGAACTGAGAGACAAATGCAGTATTTGATTGCTTAACTTGCGCTTCAGATGACGTAAATTCTGTTTGCTGTGGATTCACTGATTTATCCTTTTCTACGGCGTTCATAATATCAATCGTATTCATTGTACTCTCCTCAATTACCAACGCACTTCAAATTTCTTACGGAGCCAGATAGCAAGGCCATTTAAACTGATCATGAGTGCAAGTAACACAATAATCGCTGCTGCTGTACGCCCTTCAAAGAAGTTACGTAATTCATTACCTTGCCATAAATAAATTTGTACAGGTAATGCAGTCGCCTGATCTAATGGCGTTGTCGGAACACTTGCAACAAAGGCACTCATACCAATTAATAATAATGGAGCCGTTTCACCTAATGCTTGCGCCACCCCAATAATTGCACCAGTTAAAATCCCTGGTAATGCTAAAGGCAGAACATGATGGAAAATAGTTTGAACCTTTGAAGCCCCAAGACCCAAAGCAGCCTGACGAATCGAAGGTGGTACCGCTTTTAAAGATGCACGCGTGGTAATGATCACAGTTGGCAGAGTCATTAAGCTCAGTACCAGACCACCCACTAGCGGTGCAGATAATGGTAAATGCATCCAGCTAATAAAGATCGCTGCACCCAACAAACCAAACACAATTGAAGGAACAGCAGCCAAGTTGTTGATGTTAACTTCAATAATATCGGTCATCATGTTCTTTGGCGCAAACTCTTCAAGGTAGATCGCACTTGCAACACCAATCGGAATAGAGATCACAATCACGATCAGCATCATGAACAGTGAGCCCATAAATGCACCCGCCAAACCACTGGTTGCGGGAGAACTACGAGAGTCTGGGCTAAAGAATAAATTGGTATTAAAGGTATTTGTTATAACGCCTTGTGCTTTTAACTTATCTGCAAGCTGACGAACCTCTGGGCTTAACTGTTGTTGATCATCAGGTAAAGAGTGATCAATATTTCCTGCTAACCAGACGTCAACATTCGCATCTGCCAAAAATTTAATTTCTTTTTTAGTGCCAACTAAAGATGGATCTTTAAGCACCATATCTCGAAGACGATAGGTTTCAGAGCTGGTATACAAACTACTTAACTCATCACGTTGAGATTCTAAAGCCTTATCTTTAGCAACAATGCCATTCACGATCAGGGCATCCCAATCCACCATACCCATCTCTGTTTGCCAAGCCACCATACGCTCTTCGAAATGTGCAGGTGTTTCCCCTGCTGTTATTTTTGGTTTTGCACCCGCATTGATAATTGCTGGATCAAAATATACAGGTACAGTTAGGCTATTTTGCCAAAATGCTGGTAAGCCCTTACTTAAAATACTACCGAAAAGTAAAGCGACAAAAGCAAGACCAATCACAACCGCAGAGAAACCAGCAAAACGAAATGCCTTTTCCTGACGATGACGCTTAGCCAAAGAGCTCTGGATTTTTCTTTTGCGCTGTTCACGTTGTTCAGCAGCTACTTTTGAATCTAACGCATCCATAGAAGTTGTATTTGATGAACTCATTCGTATTGCTCACGATATTTACGCACGATATACAGTGCAATAATGTTTAGACCCAAAGTAATGACAAACAACGTTAGACCTAGGGCAAATGCCACCAATGCTTGCGGGCTGGCAAAGTCAGTATCGCCAGTTAATTGGTTCACAATCGTTACGGTAACTGTCGAAACGGCTTCTAAAGGATTCACATGCAGTAATGGACTATTCCCTGCTGCTAATACCACAATCATGGTCTCACCAATCGCACGAGAAGCGGCCAACAGGAATGCCCCAACAATTCCGGGTAAAGCCGCAGGTAAAACCACTTGGCGAATAGTTTCAGACTTGGTTGCCCCTAAGCCTAAAGAACCATCACGTAATGCACGTGGCACCTGTGTAATGATGTCATCTGAAAGTGAAGAAACGAATGGAATAATCATGATGCCCATTACAAAGCCTGCGGTCAGTGCACTGGTCGCATTGATATGTAAGCCGACTTGTTCACCTAACATTTTGAAGAATGGGCCAATGATCATCAGGGCAAATACACCATAAACAATCGTTGGGATACCCGCTAATACTTCAATCGCTGGTTTTGCCCAAGCACGTAAACTAGGAGACGCATACTCTGCCAAATAGATCGCGATCATCAATCCGACTGGTACAGCAACGAGTAGTGCAATACCACTCACCATTAAGGTACCCCAGATTAAGGGTAAAATGCCGTAGCTTCCTTCTGCGTTACCAGATGTGCTAAAGCCTGGGCTCCATTCGGTACCAAAGAAGAAATCAAAAGGACTGACGAAACGGAAAAAGTGTAATGCTTCATTCAGCATGGACAGCACGATACCAATCGTGGTCAGGATCGCGACGCCAGAACATAAAATCAAACCAACATTAACTGCCTTTTCAACTTGGTTACGTGCGCGGAATTGTTGACTAACATGACGTTTTGCCCAAACCAGCCCCGCCAGTCCAGCACTAATCACCACGGCTAATTTGGCAAAAGAACCAATGGTCTGGAATTTTGAAAGCTCTTGTGCTGCTGCTAGCTCATAAGCTGCTGGCTGATCAGTTACCCCAAAACCAGAAGCCAGTGCTTGTACACGGCTGGTTAATACATCACGTCCCGCCGCATCTAAAGTTGAACTTACAGAAGCAGGGATATTATTAAAAATAATATGTTGTAAAACACTTGGCTCAACCAAGTTCCAAATAATCAAAATTAAAAAAGCAGGAACACCACACCACAGCGCAACCAATGCCCCATAATACCCTGGACGAGAATGTAGTGCTGCTGAGTTATTTCCCTTACCTGCTAGGTTACGGCTTTTGCTCAGCCCGATTTGATATGCAATTGCCACAAGGGCTAATAACACACCGATAAGTAGCAGATTCATGTAATCTCCACTGTTTTCCCAATTTTCATGATTTGAAAAAACTTAGCTAGACAAAAAGGCTGATGAACCTAAGTCTCACCAGCCTCCCTTTTAACAATATTATTTAACTGATTTACCTGCTTTGAAATCAGCTAGGATTTTTGCGCGCTCTTTATCGCTTAAAGGAATCAAACCAGCTTTTTCTAATTTAGAACCTTTACCAGAAATTTTCTTGTTCAAGAAGAATTCTGCAAATTGTGGCAAGCCTTTGATTGATTTCAAGTGTTCGCCTTTCACGTAGAAGAATAATGGACGAGAAACCAGGTAGCTACCATCCAGAACTGTCTTCTCTGATGGTGTCACGCCGTTTACTGTCGCGACACGTAATTTATCGCGGTTTGAATCATAGAAACCTAGACCAAATACACCCACAGCATTTGGAGAAGTTTTCAGGCGCGCTAATGTTTCAGTATAGTCACCTGCAATTTCGATCACACGGCCATCTTTACGGAAAGTTGAACATGCTTTCTTTTGATCATCTTTGCTTAAAGCTTTGTAGTAATCAAATGCTTCACAACCTGCATCTACCATTTTTTCCTGGAACACTTCACGGGTACCGTGGTTAGACGCTGGAATCACCAAAGTAATGGCTTCATTTGGTAATGATTTATCGATTTGGTTCCAGGTTGTATATGGGTTTGGAACCAGTTTACCGTTTGAAGGTAATTGTGCAGATAAAGCCATGAACACATGCACTGGTTTTAATTTATACGCCGCTTTTTTAACGTTTGATGCAAATACGATGCCGTCATAACCCACTTTGATTTCTTGGACTTGGTTTACGCCAGATTTTTTACATGCATCTAATTCTGAATCTTTGATTTGACGAGAAGCATTTGCGATGTCGATGGTGTTATCGCCAACACCTTGACAGAATTGTTTCAAACCACCACCCGTACCGCCTGAGCCAACAACAGGTGCTTTAAATTGAGGGAATGTATTGCCAAACTCTTCAGCAACAATACTTGCAAACGGTAATACAGTAGATGAACCAGCAATTTGAATCGTATCACGAGCTGCATTTGCAGTCGTTGCTACAGTTGCCCCAGATACAGCTAATGCAATTGCGATGTGACGTGGATTTAAGCGCATTCTGTTTTCTCTCATTTATGCAATTTGATTTACAACTCTTTTCAAGTCAAGTGTTGTACTTTGGTTAACTGCATTTTGAGCAGATAATATGACAATTAAGTGACAACTTTATGACGCTTTTGTGATGGTCATATTCCCCCTTAATTTTTTAGAAAATTATCGCTGATAAAATCTCAGCCTAGCTTTCAGATTTGTCATAAATCATAAAGAATAAAAACATAACCACTTAATTTAATTAAATTTTATAACCAACTAAAAAAATTTAATTAACAAAAAACCTGTTGGGTGAAAACGCCAGTTTATATATGTTTTATGACAATTCCGTCTAAAAAAGGTCAGCTGCAATGCCAAATCCTGTCACAATTACAACACAAATGATGATTGGTCAGCCGGTCTCCAAGGTGTTTGAAGCCTTTATTGATCCGGAAATCACCTCAAAATTCTGGTTTAGCGCTTCCACGGGAAAACTCGAACAAGGTCATACCGTGATCTGGACCTGGGAAAAATACCAAGTGTCAACAAAAGTCACAGTGACAAACATCATTGCAAATGAACTGATCCAGATTCAATGGGGTGAACCCAGCACGACCGTGGACTTTAAATTTGAAGCACTCAATGAATCACAGACCTATCTCACTATCCACAACTACAATATTCCTTTAGAAGGCGAAGAACTGATTGCTTTTATTATTGATAGTACCGGTGGCTTCACCACTGTATTAGATGGTTTAAAAGCCTATTTGGAACACGGACTACAACTTCATCTGGTACAGGATAAGTTTCCGCCTTTTTGATGGTGTTGCTAGCGCTGACAATAGCACGCCACTATTTTCCATCAGCCCTTTTAAAGCCTATCTCTAGCTATTGGAGGTAGAACATGACTCATCTATGGCTGAGCACCGCCCTCACATTCTGTTCATCAATCGCACAGCTCATCCCCACATAAGCGTCCGATTCAGAAAAATCGCGTCTTTGGGAAAAATCTGACTTTTGAATTGATGGCCTCATGATCTACCCTGCCCCAAATAAAAAGGAGTTCATAGTTGAACTCCTCTTCTCTAGGTTTAAATCGACTCAGTTTTAAATATTTGGCTGAGCTTGCGTCGACAACACTTCTTTCTTCTTATACTTCAGCACATAGACCAATGCCAGTAGCGCCAGCCAGATTGGCACCAGCATCACGGCAAGCCGCATATCTGGGGTGAGGCTCATGATCAGTAAAATCGCAAAGATGAAACCAATGGTCAGGTAATTACTCCATGGCGTTAAGATACTTTTGAACTTGGTGATGTGCTGTTGCTGCTGCATGGCTTTTCTAAATTTAAGATGGGTCCAGGAAATCATTAACCAGTTCACCACCAACGCCGCCACCACCAGCATCATGAGAAACTGGAAGGCTTTGCCTGGCATCAGGTAATTCACCACCACACAAAGTGCCGTCACGGACGCAGATACAATTGCTGCCGCCATTGGAATACCACGGCGATTGACCTTTTGCAGGATTTTAGGCGCATTGCCCTGCATTGCCAGACCATGCAGCATACGGCTATTACAATAAATACAGCTGTTATAGACTGAAATTGCTGCAATCAGTACCACAAAATTCAGCACATTGGCGACCCCATGACTATCTAAGGACTGGAAGATCAGTACAAAGGGACTGCCTCCTTCCGCCAGTTGATTCCATGGAAATAAACACAGCAATACCCCAATCGCACCGATATAAAAAATCAGGATCCGGTAGACGATCTGGTTTATCGCCTTAGGAATGGTTTTATCTGGATTTTTGGTCTCGGCCGCAGTAATCCCGATCAGCTCAAGACCACCGAAAGCAAACATGATCACGGCCATCGACATGATGAAGCCATGCATGCCATTCGGGAAAAATCCCCCGTATTGCCACAAATTGGCCACACTTGCTTGGGGGCCTGCACTGCCAGAGACCAGTAAATAGAATCCAAAACCGATCATGCTCAGGATGGCAATAATCTTGATACAGGAGAATAAGAACTCGGACTCGCCAAAGAAGCGGACATTCACCAGGTTGATGCCATTAATCAGGATAAAAAAGAATAAGGCCGTGATCCATGTGGGCAGTTCAGGCCACCAGAACTGTATAAAGGTACCGATTGCACTCAGTTCCGCCATACTCACCAGCACATACAACACCCAGTAATTCCAGCCCGACATAAAGCCCGCCATTGGACCCCAGTATTTATTGGCAAAATAACTAAAGGAACCACTGACCGGTTCCTCGACCACCATCTCACCGAGATGACGCATAATTAAAAAGGCAATCACGCCAGCCAGTGCGTAACCCAGCAGAACCGAAGGTCCTGCCAGTTTAATGGTTTGGGAGATACCCAGAAACAGGCCTGTGCCGACCGCACCGCCTAATGCAATCAGCTGTATATGCCGATTGGATAAACCCTGTTTTAAATCATGTTTATTGTCTACATCCATCACTTATCTCCAATGTGTGTGTCACATCCTGTACACCTTTATGCAGCGTTAAATTCGAAGCCAAAAGTCTGGCTCCGAATCTGGTTCGCTTTCTTATCAATTTATAAATTTGAAGATTGTTCCTGCCTGATCGCTGATCTAGAAAGAAATCACTTTTTGACAGGGCGTGGTCTGAGCGCGCTGTTTGAGAATTTCATAGCCGCGATCACCATAGTCAAAGCGCGCAATCACCGAAGCAAACTTTTTCAGGCTCAGCGGTGCATCCATTGCAGGAAGTTTTAATTCGATAAAAGTCAGACCATCAAATTGCTCGATACTGTCCAGAGTCTGTTTAAGTTGACCTGCAGTTTCAACCACACAGCTCTTATATTGATGCTTGCCATTAAATACCCCAGGAATCTGGGTATAGTGCCAGTTCTGAATATCGTTATAAGCTGCATTTTCTCCCATGATCAAACGCTCAATGGTATAGCCGCCATTATTCAACAGGAAGATAATCGGCTTGAGATCATGACGGATAATGGTGGAAAGTTCCTGTACGGTTAGCTGGAATGAACCATCACCAATAAACAGGATTTGACGACGTTCCGGGGCCGCCAGCAAACTGCCCAGTAAGGCTGGCAAGGTATAACCGATCGAACCCCACAGTGGCTGGGCAATATATTTGGCCGTTGCCGGGAGCTTTAAACCTGCCAGCGCAGAATTGGAAGTTCCCACCTCGCCGATAATGACATCATCCTCTTTAAGAAAATCAGCCACTGCGTTCCAGAGAATATCCTGACTCAACTTTTGCTGTTCAGGGACATCAATTGCTGTTAAGAGTTGTTTTTCCAGCATCGGCTTGGAAAGTTTACGTGGTGCAACTTTCTTATTCAGTTCAACCAGAAGCTGTCCAATCTCAATTCCAGGATAATCCTGACCAAAAATCGTCAAGGCATAGGGTTTGATTTCAATATAATGTTCAGTGGCGATCTGATGGGTAAACACACCCGTACCGACATCGGAAAAACGGACGCCGATTCCAATCAGGCAGTCTGATTGTTCAATGGTATTGCGGACATGCGGCTGACTCGCGCCCCCCACATAAGTTCCCACATAACGGGGTGAACCTTCATCCATAATATTTTTTGCCGTGAGCATGCTGGCAAAAGGAATCGAACATTTTTGCGATAAATCATTCAGCAATGAAGTCACCCCAAATACGGATGCTTCATTATCAATTAACAAAGCTGGATGTTGAGCAGCACCGATCACTTCACATAGTTTCGCCACAGCACTGTGTAGCAGCTCTGGCTCAACCGCTGGATAGGATAAATCCAATGGACGGTCTGTCACTTCAATTTTGACATGGGTAATATCTGAAGGGAGCTGGATATGCACTGGACGACGATCAATAAAACACTGACGTAACACACGGTCAATTTCAAATGCAGCATTGGCAGGCGTCAAACGGGTTTGTGCCACGGTGAACTCTTTCATACAGTTCATGATATTGTCATAATTGCCATCCACCAGCGTGTGGTGCACCAAGGTACCCTTCTGAACCACATGCAACGGTGGAATACCCGAGATATGCACCACAGGTACATTTTCGGCATAAGCACCGGCAATGCCATTAATCGCGCTTAAGTCACCCACACCATACGTCGTCGTCAAGGCCGCAAAACCGTTGATCCGTGCATAGCCGTCTGCGGCATAGGCCGCATTTAATTCATTACAATTGCCGATAAATTCGAGTTGTGAGTCTGCTTCTACTTGTTCGAGATAAGACAGGTTAAAATCACCGGGTACACCAAAGAGATGCAGGATACCCATTTGTTTTAGACGAAGATTTAAAAAGTCACCGATTTCTATGAACATTGCGCTACATCCTTTCAAGTCAATTTTTTATTCCATAGAAAAATAATATTTCATCTGTGTTTTAGATTTCGTGCATAATGGAAACGGATTTTAATAAAAATACAATATTTGTGTATCATAAAAGGATTTTATGCAATGGATAAGTTCGACTGGCAAATCATTCAGGCATTACAAAAGAATGGACGGCTCACCAATCAGGAAGTTGGCGATTTAATCGGTTTATCCGCATCTCAATGCTCAAGAAGACGCCAATTACTGGAGCAGAAAGGTGTGATTCTGGGTTATGCAGCACGCATCCACCAACAGGCTTTAGGTCTGGAAGTCACCGCGATGATTCACATTAATCTGCGTATCCATGAAGCCAAGTCGCAGCAAGCGTTTCAGGAGTTAATTGAAGCAGAAGACAATATTCAGGATGCCTTTTCAATTAGTGGCGATGCCGATTTTATTTTAAAAGTAGTGGCAGAAAATCTGGAACAGCTGTCGCAGTTTGTGACTGAGCGGCTACTGTCTTATCATTTTATTGGCCATATCAAATCTTACATTGTGTTAAAAAAGATCAAGGAACAGAATCATTTCATGAGCAAAGGCAAAAGCCCGAGTTACCACCCAGCAACCTAAGCCGAGGAACAGTGAGGCTCAAAAAAGGCGGATATTGAATCCGCCTTAACATATTATAAAAGTTAAACTTTATTGATATGCAGCGTTTGCCCGATGGTATTTTCCAGTAATCCTTCCATACCGAATTCAGCACCAACACCCGACATTTTCCAGCCACCAAAAGGTGCATGCGGCACAATTTCCGCATGGGTATTGATCCAGACGGTGCCGCATTCAAGTTGTGCTGCATAGAATTGTGCCGCTTTCAGATCAGTTGACCAGATTGAGCCACCCAAGCCGAACTCACAGGCATTGGCACGCGCGATGGCATCATCAATGCTGGTATATTTCAGAATCGGCAACACCGGGCCAAACTGTTCTTCCTGTACCACTCTGCATGTTTCATCCACATCAGTTAAAATCGTCGGGGCAATAAAATAACCCTGTTCAGGTAAGCTCTGATCACCCGATAGAACGTTCGCCCCCTGGGCAATGGCATCAGCAATCAAGGCTTTAACCTTCTGGTATTGCATCTGGTTCTGCACAGGCCCGAAAGTGGTCTCCGATGCCATGCCATCTCCTACAATCTGTGCCTTAGCGATATCTGCAAGTTTTTGTGCTAAAGCATCATATTGGCTTTCATGCACATACAGACGTTTTAAAGCAGCACAGGTTTGTCCAGCATTTAAAAATGCAACGTTGAAAATCCGTTGTGCAATCTGATCCAGATCCGAATCAGGCAACACAATCCCGGCATCATTACCGCCAAGCTCTAGTGTTAAATGTTTTAAGGTCTTTACTGCACCGGACATAATGTGTTGACCAGTTCTGGTTGAACCGGTAAATACCACCTTTTGTACGTCCGGATGCGTGGAGAGTGCTTCACCAATTTCTCCATCTCCCACCACGATCGAGATGACCCCTGCCGGCACTTCTTGCTGAATGATTTCACATAGCTTTAAAGTGGCTAAAGGCGTAAATTCAGAAGGCTTATTAATCACCACATTGCCTGCACGCAAGGCAGGCATGATATGCCAGACGGCAATCATCAGCGGCCAGTTCCATGGTGTGATTGAAGCCACTACACCCAAGGGTTGATAATGACGCTCGATACGTTTCTGTTCGCTATCTTCCAGGACATCAACCGGTAAGTCCAGACTTGCCGTATAACGGGTCCAGCCAATCGCACCCTGCACTTCCATTTGCGCCAATGCCAATGGCTTGCCCTGTTCCAATACCACCAGCTCAGCCAAAGTTTCAGCATGCTTTTCGATACCATCGGCAATTTTGTTAAGTATATTTTTACGTTCTTCATGCGGACAGCGCTGCCAGCTTTTAAAGGCCTGCTTTGCTGCAGCAATGGCTTGATTCACCTGAGCAACGGAGGCTTTGGCACAATGTGCTGCCACTGAACCTGTCGCAGGATTAATAATCTCAAGTTCACCTTGTTCGCCTAAACAAGATTGACCGTCAATAATAAGTTTAAATTCGTTTTGCATATTCACTTGTTGCATTTCTTTTCCTGATCTTAACTGTCTTTTCCGCTTTATTGTCCGCGTCTATGATTGGAATATAAGTCAAGTAAACGCGATCCTGAATGACATCAATGCATCACAGACACTGAGGGTCTATCAATACAATATGGAATTTGCCATCCACACTTCATGCATAATTATTTCTGATTTAGATTCAAGATGCATATTTTGTGCATAAACGTTGCAAAACCAACACAAGAACTTAATAAAGAAATTTTTGGACAATAAAAAAGGCACCCGAGGTGCCTTTTTTATGGAACGATCGATTAATCGATGGCCGGAACATAAGTGCCCGCAGCAATTGCATCCTTAATACGATCAGCTTCTGCAAGCACCAGTGCAAGCAAGTTCTGAACGTTTTCAAGTGTTGCAACCGGACTTAAAGTGGTCATTTTCAATGATTGAACATTGCCAACTTTAGTCACACCAATATTCGCTTCGCCACGTGCAAACAGTTCATCTGCAACGTTCTGGTTCAAGCTATCGATGAATTCAGTAGGATAAGCGTCTGGTACTACACGGAACAGAACTGATGCGAATTGTGGTTCAACCAGCAATTCCAGACCTGCTGTTGCTTTAATATAATCAGCAACTTCACGTGTTAATTTCACACCATGATCGATCATTGAACCATACAGCTCTTCGCCTAATGCTTCAACGGTCATCCATAATTTCAATGCATCAAAACGACGGGTCGTTTGTAATGATTTAGACACCAGGTTAGGTACACCATGTTCTTCATCATAAGCAGAGTTAAGATATTCTGCTTCATAATGCATAAAGCGATAGTTGGCTTCGTCCTTCAACAAGAAAGCGCCACAGCTAATGCTTTGGAAATAATGCTTATGGAAATCAAGCGTGATTGAGTCTGATAATTCAATACCATCCAGCATTGCACGATGGTCATTTGAAAGAATCAGTGCACCACCCCAAGCGGCATCAATGTGCATCCATGAACCATACTTGGTAGTAATTTCACGGATTTTCTTGAGTGGATCAATCGCACCAGCATCTGTGGTACCTGCAGTCGCAACCACACATGCAACGATTTTTCCTTCAGACTGAAGATGCGCCATGGTTTTTTCCAGTGCATCGACATCCATTTGGGCATTTTCATTAACAGGCACAGTCACAACCGACTGGAAGCCCATGCCCATCATTGCCATGTTCTTTTGCACAGAGAAGTGCGCATTTTCAGAACAGATGACTTTGACGTTTTTCATTGCATCTGCAGGGATACCATCACGCTGAACCGACCATGGCTTGCCATTTTCGTCTTTCCAGTTTTTCGAGATACACCAGTCACGTGCCAGCAATACGCCCATCAGGTTAGATTGCGTACCACCCGAAGTGAACACACCCGCCTGACCTGCACCATAACCGACTTTTTGACGAAGCCAGTCAATCAACTGCACTTCCATCAAAGAACCCGCTGGGCTTTGGTCCCATGAGTCCATCGACTGGTTGGTTGCATTGATCAACACTTCCGCAATCTGGCTCATCACCATGGTTGGGCAGTGTAAATGTGCCAGTGAATGTGGATGATGGACTTTCAAGCTTTTGTTGAGGAAAAGCTCAACCATACGTTGTAATGACTGCTGTACACCCAAACCTTGTTTTGAAGGCGCAAAAGAGATTGCTGCGCGCAAATCCTTGATGCTGCCACCTGTGTACATTTTGTCATTTTGCAACCATGCTGAAACGGCATTTACCGCCTCGCCCATTGCTGACTGATAGTCAGCAATAGATTGAGCATCATTGCAGAGTAACGCTTTACGATGTTCTGCAAAATCAACCATGAATTAGCCTCGTACTGCTTTTAATGCTTCAGCAATCGCTTTCTTGAAGCGAGCAATCACTTCAACACATTCGTCTTGGTTGATGATTAACGGACAAAGCAAACGAATGACTGTACCGTTACGACCACCTTTCTCAAGCAATAATTTATTGTTGAAACATGCGGCTTGAATCGCTGCTGCCAACTGAGCATCCGCAGGATGAGAACCGATACGGTCAGCAGGTTTACGCTCATCAATGATCTCGATACCGATCATCAGGCCACGACCACGCACGTTACCGATACATGGGAATTCTTGTGCAAGTTTTTTCAACTCAGCTTGTAAGAAGTCACCACGCTCTTGCGCATTTTGAGCCAGATTTTGTTCTTTGATCACTTGCAGTGATGCCAGACCTGTACCCATCGCAAGTTGGTTGCCACGGAATGTACCTGAGTGTGTACCTGGCTGCCATGCATCAAACTTACGTTTAATACCTAACACAGCCAATGGCAAGCTACCACCCACCGCTTTCGACATCACCACAACATCAGGCTCGATTCCTGCATGTTCAAAGGCAAACATTTTACCTGAACGTGCAAAACCAGCTTGAACTTCGTCCAAAATTAAAACGATGTTGTGCTTTTCAGTCACTTCACGAATTTTTTTCAACCATTTAACTGGCGCAGTCACCACACCGCCTTCACCCTGAATCGCTTCAAGAATGACAGCTGCAGGTTTGGTTACACCGCTTTCAACATCTTCAATGAAATTTTCAAAGTAGTATGTCAAAGCATCAACACCAGCTTCACCACCTAAACCCAGTGGGCAACGATATTCATGTGGATATGGCATAAACTGCACGCCTGGCATCAAACCATTGACCGCATTTTTCGCGTTCAGGTTACCTGTCATTGCAAGCGCGCCGTGGGTCATACCATGGTAGCCACCTGAGAAACTAATCACAGAGCTACGACCCGTATAAGTTTTTGCAAGCTTAATTGCTGCTTCTGTACCATCTGCGCCTGTTGGGCCACAGAATTGTAAGCAATACTCTTCTTTACCGCCTGGCAAATATGCCAGCAGCGCTTCAGTAAACGCATCTTTTAAAGGAGTCGTTAAGTCTAAAGTATGCAATGGCAAACCACTTGCCAATGTGTCTTGAATACTTTGAATCACCGCAGGATGATTATGGCCCAAAGCCAATGTTCCTGCCCCAGCTAAACAATCAAGGTACTGTGTACCTTCAACATCAGTAACCCAGCAGCCTTGTGCTTTCGCTATCGCTAACGGTAATTTACGTGGATAACTACGAACATTTGATTCCATCTGACTTTGGCGAGTCAGATAATATTCGTTGGTTGCATTAGCGGCAGGATTTACGGAAGTAACGCTCATATCGAATTACCATCTCTGATATGGGTGAAAGAAATAAGTCTGGTGACTTGCGGTCGTTTGACTCGGTGCTTTTTAGAATCTAGTGAGACACAAATTTTATATCTTTCAACTAGGAGCGAGATGATACCTAATTTTGCAAGAAAATAAACACTTTTTATGCCTGACATTGATCTAATCTTATTGAAAAAATGTATCATTCCAACAACTATGATGAATTATGATCATACTATGTGACAAGCGAAAGAAAGTAAGCTTTTTTAAATCCTGATTGCATTTTTAGATAAATGGTCAAATCAATCGATCTAATTATCTAATTTTTAAAGTTTTTCATTTATTTTTCCTGTTGCAAAACACTGCTAATCCCTTACAAAGTCACCACAAAATATGCAGAAGTTCACCATCAGTTCTTTTTAATATCAAAACTGTAAAAAATAAATTTTCGATATCAAATTCTAAGGACAATTTTATGCGCACTTTAGCACTTGCTACATTGATGATCGGGGCGGCCCTCAGCCCAAAACTGTTTGCCCATGAGACAGAAAACTTGAACTATAACATTGTAAATATTCAGGCAGATGCATCGCGCCAGGTTGCAAATGATGAGATGCGTGCCGTCCTGTATATTGAAAAAAGCAACAAACAACCGGCTGAACTCTCTAACCAGATCAATCAGCTGATGAATCAGGCGCAAGCAATTGCACGTAAATACAATCAGGTCAAGGTCGAAACCGGTACACAAAGTACCTATCCCGTTTATGACAATGACAGCAATAAACTGAAAGAATGGCGTGCCCGCGCCGAGATCCAGCTTGAAAGTAAAGACTTCAAGGCCGCAAGCCAGTTGATCAGTGAATTACAGCAAAGCTTCCAGACCCAGTCGATCAACTTTACCGTGTCGGATGAACAACGTAAAAAAGTCGAAAACGAGCTGATGATTGAAGCATCAAAAAATTTCCAGCAACGTGCGCAGGCCATTACTCAGGCATGGAACAAAGCCCAATACAATCTGGTCAGTCTCAACCTGAATACCAGTAATTATTTCCCGCAACCGATGGCGCGTGGCGGTATGGCAAAATTTGCGATGGCAGAAGCAGCTCCCGCGCAGGACATGGCTGCGGGCGAATCAAAAATTACTGTCAGTGCCAATGGTTCGATCCAGTTTAAATAATTCGTCATTTTAGAAAAACCGTGCTCAAACACGGTTTTTTGACGTTTGACATAGCCAAAAATATCTTTAGCAAAAAAACAATTAACTTAACTCATCTCATAGTTATAAGTGATAATCGTTCTTATTTTATTTCTTTACGTAAGCGATTAAGATTCGGGGAAATTTACAGCATTTACTCATCTTATGAAACCTGCCACCTATTCTGCTTCATCTAAAGATTTTCAACCCTCTCCCCTGAGCCTTGCCATTGCGATTTTATTCAGTGGAATTTCTCATACAACATTTGCCAATGAGGAATCCTCAACTGAGACTCAAACACTTGCAACTATTTCTGTTAAAGCCCAGGGAAACTGGCTGGAAAATGCCAATGCAGAAAAGGTACAGCAACATGCCGGCGCACGAAGCATTATTGATCGTAAACGCTTGGATGAAATCGCAACCACCTCGATTCGTGATGCATTAAAACAAATTCCCGGGGTTCAAGTGCAGGACAGCAATGGTACCGGCGGCAGTGATGTTTCCTTAAATATTGGTGTGCGTGGCCTCACCTCTCGTTTATCGCCTCGCTCTACTGTACTTATGGATGGTGTTCCGCTTTCTTTTGCGCCTTATGGTCAACCGCAATTATCTTTAGCCCCTGTGTCGATGGGCAATATTGAATCTGTAGATGTGGTTCGTGGCGCAGGTTCTGTCCGTTTTGGGCCACAGAACGTGGGTGGAATCATTAACTTTAGTACACGTGCCATACCACAAGAGTTTTCAGGTTCAGTTGGCTTAACCACTGAGTTTGCAACAGGAACAGATCAGCTCAAATATACGCCTAATCTATTTATTGGTGGCACCCTAGATAACGGCTTAGGTTTGGCCTTACTCTATTCAGGGACCAAAGGTGATGGCTATCGAGAAGCCAATAATAAAATTGATATCGATGATGTCATGTTAAAAACGGTCTACCAATGGACCGATCAGGATGCCATTGCTATCAATCTGCATCATTATGAAGGTCGTGGTGAAATGCCAGAAGGTTTAACTGCCGCACAATTTGCTGACAATCCTTATCAATCGAATCAAAACCGTAATTATTTCGCGGGCCGTCGTTCTGATATTTCTGTCAAATACAGCCATAAAGATGAACTCAATAACTTTGAAGTATTGGGCTATTACGTCGATTCTTTCCGTACCAGCGATTTAGAGTCAATTGGTACAACAGGCACCAGCCGTATTAGCAACTCACCGCGTGACTATAAATATTTTGGGATTGAGCCACGTTACTCACGTGCCTATAGCTGGGCTGGTATGGATAACGAAGTCACGGTTGGCTATCGTTACTTACAAGAAGAAAGTTCCGAATTTTCAGGACGTACAGATCCATACAATACAATCACAGGTACTCCGGGAGAGCGTATCGCCAATACTACCAGTGACGGCGGTACCAAAGCACATGCTATCTATATTGACAACCGTTTTGGTATGGGGAATTGGGTTATTACTCCAGGTGTTCGTTTCGAGTCGATTGATACACATAATGATTTCACTGCCTATCAAAAAGGTGTTGCAATCAATACGGTTCATCCAAAAATCAAATCAGATGAGTTTTTGCCAAGTTTATCGGTGCTTTATAAAGCCAGTGAAAACTGGAATCTCTTTGCCAATGCGGGCGTCTCATTTGGTCCCCAACAATATAATCAGTTGGTCAGCACTAAAACAGTAAATGGTAACAATACTGCAGTGACGACATTAGATGGCTTACATCCGGAAAAATCGAAAAACTATGAAATCGGAACCAAGTACTTTGGAAATGGGCTTAGCGCAGAGTTCACTGTATTTTATTTAGATTTCGATAAGGAATTGATGTTAGAACGACCTGATAATATTGGGACAGGGATCTGGACAGACTTGGGTGCAACCAGTCATAAAGGTGTTGAAACTGGGATCAGTTATGATTTCGGACAACTGGCAGATGTACTGGAAGGCTTGAAAGTCTATGGTAACTATACTTTTACCAAAGCAACATCCGAAGCAGGAAAGTTTGAAGGTAAAGATCTTCCCTACTACTCACGCCATGTCGGCAATTTAGGAATGGCTTATCAAATAGATCAATGGTCGGTCAATGCCGATATGTTTGCCCAGTCGAAACAACATGCGCCAGGCTCAGGTGATATTTATCAGGTTGAAGAGACCGCGGATGGTCGTACAGGTGATATTCCGGGTTATTCAACCTTTGCAGTACGTGCAGGCTATGATTTCAGTAATCAGCTTAAAGGCTTAAAAATTGCCGGCGGGATAAAGAATGTGTTTGATAAGCAATATTATACCCGTTCATCAGATTCAACTGGGGGTAAATATGTAGGGCAACCAAGAACCATTTTCTTACAGACTTCTTATGATTTCTAAATAAAAGAAAGCCGAACTTTGCAGTTCGGCTTTCTTTTTCATCTCTCATCGCAACGCTTTTTTAATAAAGGTAACGACTATCGATTCATATCAAAATAATTTTCCAATTCATTCAAATCGGGCAACTCATCAAATACCCGAAGCACTTCATGTGTCTCCGCCCAACTCACTTTGGAATTTACACAAAAGTTTAACTCAAGTTCAGGGGTGAACTGTTCCTGAAGCAAGCCCAAAGGAATCCACATAATCTCTGGCTTACTGCCTAAGGCATTCGGGACAGGAGAACCACACTGTTTGCAAAAGCAACTGGTAAAGCCCGTCTCCTTGACATAGGTCTGAATCAATTGCTCGCCCTGCTGCCACCGGAATGCACCAGTCGGCACAACGGTAGAGGCATTGGAGGCTGCCCCACTCTGCTTGCGACATAGACTGCAATAACAACGATAGATCATTTTAATCCGGTTGAGATGCAATTCAAATTGCACCGCGCCACATAAGCACTTGCCGCTAAAGTACTGTTTGTCATTGACTACATGCATATGTTGTTATCCTGAAAATCGTTTCGGCCTTTTTATTTATTTTGAGCCAGATTCTGTAATGAATCCCACGCAGCTTGGGCCAACGTTTCCCGATAAAGGCTCGGCGTTGTACTGACTTTTCCAGATAGCCAGGCCCGGCTATAACTTTCTGCCGCTCCAATAACCAGAGACATCATCAGTTCTGCGGGTACGGCTCTCAACAGCTTTGCCTCGGTATAACGCCCGATCTGGCTGGCTATTTGCTGATTCCGCAGTTTATTTTTCTCATCTAGCTGCGGTCGGTATTCCCCCTGCATTACATTAAAGTGAGCCAGTAACAGAAATCTGGCAAATTCAGGCTGATCAGAGACCCAGTCGGTATAACTGTAAATCAGGGCGTACAAGCATTGTTGTAAAGAATGTGCTTCCTGCAGGTAACGCTCACGCAATTGTGCCTGATCTTCCAGAGCCGCAAATACCAGAGCCGCGACAATACCCTCCTTGTTTTTAAAATGATGGTAAATCGCGCCGACACTACTCTCGGATTTTTCACGGATCATTTCAATACTGGTGGTTTCCAGACCATAGTCAAGAAAACAGCACAAGGCATCCAGCAAGATTTGCCGTTTTAATAAGGACTTCCGTTGCGGATATAAGCGTTGCAATAATTGCTGAGCGGCCTGCATAGTTCTATCAAATTTACCAATGGTCGGAACTATTGTGTATGACTTGACCACAACTTGTAAACAGAATTATATTCTGTAAAAGAATTTAATTCTGTTACAGGACATCTGATCATGGCTTCAACCTTAGAACTCTGGCATAAAGTCTCAGCCTTACCGGCCGGGAAATGGACCTTTACCCGCATGTTATGCCTCAAAGCCCCTTATTTCAGTAGTATTTCTCCGCTATTTGAAGAGCTGAAACCCAATTCTTGTAAAATCAGTATCAAGAAAAAGCGTTCCGTACTGAACCATATTGGTACGGTGCACGCGATTGCGATGTGTAATATGGCCGAACTGGCGGGGGGTACCATGACCGAGGTGACGGTTCCTGCGACACACCGCTGGATTCCCAAAGGAATGACGGTTGAATATTTAAAAAAAGCTGAAACCGATCTGGTTGCAATTGCTACCCCGGTTGATGACCACTACGATTGGGATCAAGCGGGTGAATATCTGGTGAATGTCGATGTGCTTGATCAGCACAAGGACAAGGTATTTCACGCCACCATCACCATGTGGGTTTCCAAAAAGAAGAAATAAAATAAAAAAGCCCTGAGGCACTTAGCTTCAGGGCTTTTGTTAAGGATTTATAGCTTACTTTTTAAATGGCAGTGCATATTTAAAAATACGCCCCACCACTTCACCAAACTGTTTTACAAAGCTGGCATTGTTGTAATGCAGTCCATATTTCTCACAGACTGCCTGTACTTTCGGGGCAACCTGACGGTAACGGCGTGCCGGAATATCCGGGAATAAATGATGTTCAATCTGATGGCTCAAATGCCCGGTTAAAATATGAAAAGCTTCTGAACCGGTCAGATTCGATGAACCGCGGATCTGGCGCATATACCAATGCCCGCGACTTTCATTCTGTAATACCGCTTTCGGGAATACTTCCACATCTTTGGTAAAGTGACCACAGAAAATGATACTGAAGGTCCAGACATTACGAATCCCGTTGGCCACCAGATTGCCTGTAAATACAGGAATCGCGGCTGGACCGGCAATCAGTGGAAAGAACACGTAGTCCTTAAACATCTGCTTAAGAATTTTCTTCTGTGCAGGCTGCCATTCACGCTTGAATTGCGCGATGCTTTTACGCTTATATACAACCTTGCCCAACTCCAGATTCTGGATCGCAACACCCCACTGGAATAGCAGGCTAAATGGCACGATGTAGATCGGCTGAATCAAGGTGAATTTAGACCAGCGCTGTTCCGGGAACAAACGGAAGACACCATAGCCAACATCATCATCCATCCCTTTAATGTTGGTATAGGTATGGTGCTTATAGTTATGGGTCTGGCGCCAGTTGTCAGAGGTACCGACCGTATCCCACTCATAGGTTTGACCGTTGAATTTTGGATCATTCATCCAGTCATATTGACCGTGCATCACGTTATGGCCCAATTCCATATTTTCCATGATCTTGGCGAAACCGAGTAAGCCCGTGCCCAACAACCATGCTGGCGGAAACCAACCCAGAAATAAACAGGCACGCCCAGCCAAACTGCTATAACGAATGGTGGAATAGACACGGCGAATATATTTGGCATCTTTTTCACCAATATCATCCAGTACTTCTTGTTTAATTTGATCCAGTTCACGGGCAAACGCATCTAACTCGGCAGCAGTCAGATCACGGTTTTTAGGATTTTTGAAAAATTCAATTTTAACAGGCATGTTCATAATCAATTTCTCTCTTATAGATCAATCACAAGATCAGACTGGGCTGAATTGACACAAATTTTTAGCAACTGAGCAGGTTCATTATTGGCAGCACCATTTAATAGGTTTTTGGTCGCACCTTGCGCCTTGTTGCAGGCACATTTATTACAGATTCCCATCCGGCAACCGTGATTCGGTTTAATACCTTGATGCTCTAAACTTGCAAGAATCGACTGGCCTTTCGGAATCGCAATCGTCTTATTGGATTGCGTCAAGGTCACATTAATAAAACCGGTCTCAGTTGCATCTTCAGCAAATTGACTTAAACTAAAGGCTTCTGTTTGTAGCGCTGCGGCATCTTTAAACAGGCTTTCCGCTGATGCAGCAAAACCCGAAGGTCCACATGCATAAACTGTGGTGTCGCTTAAAACCGTGCACTGATCCACATGACTTTGATTTAAACGCTGATCCTGCTGTTGGGTATAAAAAATCTGATAACTAAAATTAGGGAAGTTTTCTGATACTTCTTGAAGATATTCAACATAGGCTGCGTCAGCCTGCGTTTTGACCCAGTACATCAGTTGAACCGTATGGTGATTTAACTGTTTAGACTGGCACAAGGCTTCAATCAGACTCAGCATCGGGGTGATGCCACTGCCTGCCGCCAACAATAGCAAGTGTGGGGTTGCAATGTGCTGTTGCATGTCACCATACGGTTGTCCCAAACGTAACATATCACCGGTCTGACTGTGTTCAACCAGCCATGAACTCACTAAACCTTGTTCAACTTTTTTCACGGTTAAACACAGGTGATCGGCATCAACCTGCATCAAACTATAGGTCCGCTCGTAATGACGTCCTGCAATCTCAACGGTTACCGGATGATGCTGCCCTGCCACACCGCGTATGACATGGCGGTTGCATTGCAAAATAAGACTGACCGTATCTTTTGCCACATTTTGTTTTTTTACGATTTTGGCAAGTGGCTGATTGATTGACCACAATGGATTGATTTTCTGTAACCAAAAATTGGCATCATGGCTGTTCATTACACTTTGAGCCAACGAATTAAATAGAGAATTTCTCTTTTCAATTGCTTGCATGAGCAGTTTTACTCTGGTGGTTTGCTAATTATTATACATATGTATATATATTTGTATATACACTCGTATAAGAATTTACATTTCACAAGTACACCGACAATCGCTATAATCCCGAGTAGCTTACTTATATATTGAAAATAATGGTTCATTCTTCTTTTTTACCGCTCGGCCATGACACCGTAAATGAACAAGATGTCATTCCTATGAAATCTCCTGTACGTTCGGTGGGTAGGAAAGCAACGATTACCAAAGAAGAGTTGTTTCAGGCCACACTGAGCCTGATCGGCCCACAAAAAAGTATCGCTTCACTCAGTTTGCGTGAAATTGCACGTGAAGCTGGCATTGCACCAAACAGCTTCTATCGTCATTTCAAGGATATTGATGAACTGGCCATTGCCCTGATTGATCAATCCGGTCTGGTCCTTCGCCGTATTATCCGTGAAGCACGTTTACAGGCTTCCAAGCAGCAAAGCATTATCCGTAGTTCGGTTGAAGTGTTTATTCAGCAACTGAATACCGATGAAGGCAACCTGAGTCTGTTATTACGCGAGGGTTATACCGGTTCAACTTCGTACAAAGCTGCGGTTGACCGTCAGCTCAATTTCTTCCAGCAAGAGCTGCAAGAAGACCTGATCCGTCTGGAACGTTTGAATAATAGCAAAATCAGTCATGCGGATCTGGCTGCCAAGGCCATTACCCAGCTGGTGTTCAACATGGGGGCGAAAGTGATTGATCTGCCTGTGGAGCAACGTACCGAAGTTGCAGAACAGACCATGGTGATGATCCGTATGATTTTAGAAGGCGCGCGTCATCTAAATGAAATGGAAATTGATTAATTGTTTGTATCATCCTACGATGGACCTCGGCAAAATTAAATTTTGTCCTTTGCATCACCCCACATTCTAATCAGGCCTATAGATCATGAATCTACTGAATGACCGTCAAAGCATCATCGCCAGTTTTATCCTGATGTTTTTATTTTTAATGATGGTCATTCCCCTGCATTTACTACCGAGTTTCTTTGCCGGATTTCTGGTTTTTGAAATTATTAACAGTTTAAGTTCGATTGTTGAAAAGCATATTGATGGCCAACGTGCGCGTATCTTTATCAGTATTATTCTAGGGATATTGGCAACCGTGCTGATCGGTTTCTTTATCACCAGCCTGATCAGTTTTGTGATTTATGATCTTAAAGGCACAGGACTCAATTCTTTCAATATCAAAATCGACCAGACATTGATCAAGTTTCAGGCTGAGATGAGCCATTATTTGCCGGGCTATCTGCCCCATAGTGTGGCTGATATCAAAAATCAGATCTTGTCCTTTATCAAGAACAATATCTCGATTGTCAAAAATACAGGCACCGATATTCTACACAATCTGGCCACCATGGTGATTGGCCTGATTGTGGGTATTCTGGTATCGATCCAGAATTTTAAACAACATGCCCCACAACCTGCGTTTAAGGCGGCCATTCTGCATCGCATCCAGAAGCTTTCCGTTTCTTTTAAAAACGTTGTTTTTGCTCAGGTCAAGATTTCACTGATTAACACCGTGTTATTCATGATCTTTGTGTTTATTGTGCTGCCGATATTTAATATCCACTTACCTTTTGCCAAAACCCTGACCATTCTGACCTTTATTTTTGGTCTGCTTCCAATTATTGGCAACCTGATCTCCAACACCCTGATCATCATGGCCGGCTTGACCATTTCCCTGTCTGTGGCAGCGATTGCCCTGGCCTATCTGGTGATTATTCACAAGCTTGAATATTTTATTAATGCCAAAATTATTGGCACTAAAATCAATGCCAGTGCCTGGGAAGTGCTCTTGGCGATGCTGATTTTTGAAGCTATTTTTGGATTGAGTGGGCTGATTGTTGCGCCTATTTTCTATGCCTATATCAAACTGGAATCTAAGGATGCCGGTCTAATCTAAGCATTTTCATACATTCAAAATATTGGGCTTAACAGACTGAAGTACTCTTTAATCTGAATTAAAACGGTTGTTATAAAAAGAAAAGTACCGATAAGTAAACTTACAAAAGGCTAGAAAACGAAAACACTTAGAAGCCGGTTCAAGGCGTAAGCTAGAGATGAAGTAACGGTTTTATTCGTTCTATTTCATCACATATATAATTAAATGAGGTAACTATGAGTTCTTCAGCAACTAAAGCTTTAAAAGTATATACACGTAATAATTTAGATGATGCGATCAAAGAATCGACCGTAAAAATTTTAAACCAAATTCTTGCCAACCTGATCGATCTGTCGTTACTGACCAAACAGGCGCACTGGAACATGCGAGGCAGTAACTTTATTGCAGTGCATGAAATGTTAGATACGTTCCGTACGTCGTTAATTACCCATCTGGACAATGTGGCTGAACGTGCAGTACAGATTGGTGGCACAGCGTTGGGAACCACGCAGTCTGTGGGTGAAAGTTCACATCTGAAGCCTTATCCGGTTGCTATCCATGCGGTGCAGGATCACTTAAAAGAACTGGCAGATCGCTATGGCGTGGTCGCCAACCATTTGCGTGATACCATTGATGAAATTCAGGACCCGATTTCAGAAGATATTATCCATGCTGCCTTAGAGGATCTGGATCAATATCTATGGTTCCTGGAAGCCAATATCGAACAAAAATAATTAAAACAGCTGATAAAAAAGAGGACCCACGGTCCTCTTTTTTATTTAACGCTCGATTATGGTTTAACCACCACCAGCACCTGAATCGCCTCAGGGGTTACAGAAAGACCATCTAACAGGCCCAAGCCTTCTTTCTGAAATTTCTGTAAGCGCTCGATTTCATCTTCACGAATACTTGGATTGAATTGCTTGAGATAGCTCAAACGGTCAATTTCGTATTGCCATTTGCCACTGTAATGCTCTTTGGCTTGCTGCATCAATTCTGGCAATGATCCCTTGGCAATCTCTAAAGCTTGCGCATAACGGGTTTCAATCACTTCACGGCGCGCTTTCACCACCTGACGGCAGCTATTGCCATCCAAATGATGCAGATACGGACGTAAAATGCTTGGATCAATCTTGGCAGACAAATCCTGACCATTTTCACTGAGTAATACGCGAATCAGTTGTTTCGGTAAGCTTGATGGCAGATTCAATGCTTTTGGCGCCACCACATCGACCTTAAACCAGACTTCAAGCAATACCGAGCCTTGTTTCAATGCATTCGATTTCAACAAAGCCACATTGGTACTACCAAATGACTGGGTGCGGATCATTTCCATCACACTTTCAATAAATGGATGTTCCAGCGTCAAATATTGTGCATCTTCACGGATTTGTGCCTGATCACGATAGAAGGTTGCCGTCATCCCTTCTTCGTCTAGAGTTAGACCTTGAACCTGCATCTGATCGGTCGGCTTGATGATCACGGTACCGTTGCTTTGCTCATCAAAATCAATATTGGTTGATGACATGAAACGCTTCACAAACATGGGCAAAGTGGTGTTGTCATCATAATCTTCAAGCGCTTGCACAATGCCTTGCGCAACTACTGGACGGCATGAATTGTACTCAAGCAAACGGTCACGACCCGCCTGTAATTCAGCTTCCAAGGCTTGACGCTGTACATTGACTTCTTCAAGCAGGTCTTCAAAGGTCTGGCCTTGATCTGCGAGTAAGCAATCTTTTAGCTCAACAATAAAATTCTCTTGTAGCGTTTGCGCTGTTGGAGAAATATTGCTGAAAATATTCAGCGCTTCATTATACCAGCGGAACATACGCTCTTGCGCTGTGCCCATGAGATAAGGTACATGGATCTGGATACGGTTTTCCTGACCAATACGATCCAGACGACCAATACGCTGCTCAAGGACGTCCGGGTTTGCTGGCAAGTCAAACAAGATCAAGTCACTGGCGAACTGGAAGTTACGCCCTTCTGAACCAATCTCAGAACACAACAAGATTTGAGCGCCATAACTGTCTTCGGCAAAGTAGGCTGCCGCCTGGTCACGTTCGAGCAGGCTCATGCCTTCATGGAACATCGCGGTGCGAATACCTGCATGTAAACGCAATACATTTTCCAGTGCTTCAACCACTGGACCACTACGGGCGATCAACAACACTTTTTTGTGTTTTAATTCTTTACGTAGCACTTCCATCAACCAAGGCACACGCGGATCATTTTCCATCCATGCGCCATCCAGTTGACCTTCTTCTGGCCACATCTGCTCGCGCATTTTGCCGTCCATTGACCAGTCTTCTGGCGCTGGTAAAGGCGCTGGCTGGCAATCACGTCCCGGGAAGCCCTGAATCGCTTCACGGGTGTTACGGAACAGGATACGACCTGTACCATGGCGGTCCAACAATTCATGAATCGCACGCATACGCTGTTCAGGCTGATCATCAATTCGATGACCCAATAAGCCTTCCAGTGCAGCAAGATGATCTTCTGTTAAAGCCTCATCTGACATCAATACTTCTGCAATTTTCGCAGTTTGCTGGTATTGCTCTTCTTCATCCAGGAAACGGTCAAGGCTGCTAAAACGTTGCGGATCAAGCAAACGTAAACGCGCAAAATGACTTTCTACACCCAGTTGCTCGGGAGTTGCAGTGAGCAACAACACACCTGCGGTCTGTTCCGCCAGTTCTTCAACCAGATCATAGCGATCATTGCCGCCTTCTTCCTCACTCCACATCAAGTGGTGTGCTTCATCGACCACCAATAGATCAAAACCAGCTTCCATCGCTTGCTCACGCAAGTCATCGTGGTCAACCATCAGGTCAACGCTGGCAATAATGCATTGTTCAGTCAGGAACGGATTTAGGTCAGGATCATGTTCTTTGATCGATGCGGTACGGGTCAAATCAAATAAAGAGAATTGCAAATTGAAACGGCGACGCATTTCAATCATCCACTGATATTGCAGTGAATCAGGCACCAAGATCAGGATACGTTCTGAACGGCCAGTTTTCAGTTGCTGGTGAATGATTAAACCTGCTTCAATGGTTTTACCTAAACCGACTTCATCCGCCAGTAAAACACGTGGCGCAAAACGTTTGCCGACTTCATGGGCAATATAAAGCTGGTGCGGAATCAAGCCTACACGCGCACCCAGAAAACCACGTAACGGGCTAGTATGCATTTGCGCCTGCAATAACATGGCTTCAATACGCAGGTCATACCATTCCTTATAATCAACCTGACTCGCCAGCAGACGCTCTAATGGTTTTGACAGCTGGATTTGTGCACCGATACGGGTTTCGTTCAGTGACTTGCGCTCTTGTTCGCCATTTTCCAGGCTACGAACCACATCATAACGCAGTACACCATGACGGTCTTCAATCGACTCAACCGTCCACTTGATACCTTCCTGATCTTGGACTTCATCATTCACGTTAAAGATGATGCGAGATAAAGGCGCATTGTTACGTGCATAGACACGTGTTTCATCACTTTTAGGGAATAAAATGCTGATAGAACGTTCATCTACATCAATAAGAACCCCTAAACCGAGTTCAGTTTCAGTATCTGATAACCAACGTTGACCAATAGCAAACTGCTGCAATTTTTCCACCTTTATCTCAAGTTAGCCCACATATTTTATGCCCTGACCCCAATAAAAGTTAAGGCATTTTATGTAGTTTTCAACGATGTATTTTGACACAAAGCATCATTAAATAGCGTGCATCACATCGTGTTTCATAAAAAAGTTTTTAGACTAAAACGGTACCGCACAATCAAAGGTCAGTTGCGCGCCTGTTTTAGGATGAGCGAAGCTTAATTGCGTGGCATGTAAACACAAACGCGCATAAAGCTGCTGCTGTTCTAGTGTGGCATATAAGGTATCGCCTAGAATCGGATGACCTAAATATTGCATATGCACACGAAGCTGATGTGAACGCCCTGTAATCGGAATCAGTTTCACCCGGGTTACAGCTTGTCCTTGAATTTCTAAATGTTCAATCGCTTGCCATTCCGTTAATGCCGGTTTGTGATGCGTGGCATCAACAATATGTAATGGCGGGCGGCTTGGGTCATAAATCACAGGTATATCGACGGTGCCCTGACCTTCTAAATGGCCAGCAACCAAAGCTTGATAAATTTTTGAAGTTTGACGATCCTGAAACTGACGTGAAATCGTGCTCTGTCCAAATTTGGATAAACCAAACACCAGAATACCTGAAGTGTCACGATCGAGACGATGAATCAGTAAGGTTTTGGGTTCTAGTTCTAGTAGACGATTGATTAAACAATCTTGTAAATCTGGCGTTTTCCCAGGGACGGTGAGTAAGCCTGCTGGTTTATGGATGACCATAAAATCTTCATCACGATGAATCAAATGTTCACTTAGAAAATCACTCAAGGTAGCCTTCCAACGACTGGATGAAAACAAGCGGGCAATCATAAAAAGCTTGGCGCTGAATTACAATGCATGACACGTATTTTTACTGATTTTTTTCGTGTTTCTCTCGATTTTTCATCCAGATTCGAATTTAAATGCTGATTTAGGTGTGTTGCTCTAGAAATTGTTGAATCGCATGCTGGGCAATTTCTGCATCCTGAAAAGATTGTACCCCCGAAACCCCCACAGCTCCGACAACCTGTCCTTGATAGACAATTGGCTCACCGCCTTCCAGCATGCCTTTCGCAGCATTGATGGTTAAAAAGCCGATTTTGCCATCACGGATCATATCTTCGGATGCCTTGGTTGCTCTGCGGCTGACCGCGGCAGAATGTGCTTTTTCCTGGCAAATCTGTGTCGATAATACCGATGCGCCATCCATGCGCTTCATCATTAACAAGGTGCCACCGTCATCGACAACAGCAATGCTGACATTAAAATTATGTGCTGTCGCATATTGTGCTGCTGCATCAACCAGAATTTCCACATCCGCCGCAGTTAAATAATGTTTAGTTTTCATTGTTACTCCATTCCCATGAGTTTGTTATCAAAAGCTTATTCAAAATAAAATATATAGAAGCGCTCTCTATCACCTGCACCAACCAGAACGTAAATGCTTTGCAGCAGGCGCAGACCAACGCAAATATAGTTTATTATTCAAGCATTATTTTGACTGGCGGTACAATAAAGATTATTTATCTTTTTGTTGATCGCAAAGGTTTATCCTATAAACAGCTAGCAAATCAGTACGGTTGCGTTAAGGTCCACTCTTATTTTTTTAATACATTAAGTTTTTTATTCATTTCAGATTAAAGATATATCCATTAAAAAAGCCCGAAAAAATCGGGCTTTTTTAAACATCACAGCATTACTTCATTTCAGCAAAAGTTTCTTTTGCGGCCTGAATGGTATCGGCAATATCCTGATCTGAATGCATCGACGAAATAAAGCCTGCTTCAAATGCGGATGGTGCAAGATAGACGCCACGCTTTAACATGCCATGGAAGAATTTCTTGAATGCTTCCACATCACAGGCCAACATTGAATCAAAGCT
Organism: Acinetobacter courvalinii; assembly: GCF_014635545.1. Lineage (GTDB taxonomy): Bacteria > Pseudomonadota > Gammaproteobacteria > Pseudomonadales > Moraxellaceae > Acinetobacter > Acinetobacter courvalinii. Next base: position 149,303 of record NZ_BMDA01000001.1, on the reverse strand, counting down.
GGTAATGTCATCCTTATCGGTAAAATACAAACCAAACATGCCACCCACTTGCTGGGTCTTAAATGGAATGCCTGCTTCATCTGCAGCGGCCTGTAAACCAGCTAGTAATTTGGCGAGCTGCGCAGCAAGCTTGTCATAGAAACCAGGTTCACGTAAATGCTTGAACATCGCGATACCGGCACGCATGGCCAATGGATTGCCTGACAATGTACCGGCCTGATAAACACCACCTAAAGGTGCGATGCATTCCATGATTTCACGTTTACCGCCAAAAGCACCAACCGGTAAACCAGCACCAATGATTTTACCCAACGTGGTCAAGTCAGGCTTAACCTTATACACCGATTGTGCGCCACCTAAAGCGACCCGGAAACCGGTCATCACTTCATCAATAATAAACACTGATTTGTATTCATCACAAACATCACGAATTGCTTGCAAGAAACCATCAATTGGCGTTACCAGATTCATATTACCTGCAACTGGCTCAATGATTACACCTGCAATCTCATGACCAAATTTGCTAAAGCATTCTTTTAAGGCTTCGATATTGTTATACGGTAAGGTTAAGGTATGTTTGGCAAAATCAGCAGGTACACCCTTTGAAGTTGGCTCACCTTCACCAAGTGTCAATAAGCCTGAACCTGCTTTCACCAATAATGAGTCTGAATGCCCGTGGTAGCAGCCTTCAAATTTTACAATCTTGTCACGCCCCGTATAACCACGTGCCAGACGAATCGCGGTCATGGTCGCTTCTGTACCTGAACTGGTCATACGCACCAACTCGATTGAAGGCATAATGTCACAGATCGTGTCTGCCAGCGTCGTTTCGTGCACAGTTGGCGCACCAAAACTTAAACCATCTTCTGCCGCAGTTTGTACCGCCTGAATAATATCCGGATGTGCATGGCCTAGGATCATTGGGCCCCATGAACCGACATAGTCTACGTAGCGTTTGCCATCAACATCCCACAAATACGCCCCTTTTGCCTTTTCGATAAAGACTGGGGTACCGCCCACACCGTTAAATGCACGTACAGGTGAGTTAACCCCACCTGGAATATGTTTATTTGCTTGTTTAAATAGCTGTTCTTGCTTTGGAGATAAACTCATAAAAGGCTCAACCTGGAATCAAGGACGAGGAACGCTGTCGTTCCGAGAAACAATGAAAGCTCCGCACAGCGGATGCCTATAATTAGTCAAATAACGTTGCCCATGCAGTGACACGAGCAGGAATTTCGGCTGTTGATCGTCCTAATATATCACTAATTACCGCACAAAGGCTCGCCCCAGCCTCAATCACCACTTGAGAATTTTCCACAGTCAGGCCACCAATTGCACAAATCGGTACAGCAAACTTTTGTTTCGCCTGTTTGATCACTTCGATACCGACATTACCTGCTTCCGGTTTGGTTGAGGTTGCATAGACTGCACCAAACGCCACATAAGTCGCTCCATCGACAATCGCTTTTTCAGCCAATTCCAGTGAGTTTAGGCAGGTACGACCAATAATCACACCTTTTGGCAAACGTGCAGCAGCATCGCTTATTTCCCCATCGGACTGTCCAAGATGGACACCTAAACCAAATTGTTCAGCCAGAGCCAGATCATCATTAATGACGAATGGCACCTGATGTTGTTCACAGAGTGCTTTGATCTGCTCGACTTCGCTTGACTGCTCTGCCTTTGCTACCTTCTTACGGCGATATTGCAGAATCGCAACCTTCCCGGTGGCTAATGCGACATCTAGTTTTTCAAGTAAGAGCTGGATTGGATCATCGTTGGTAATGAGGTAAAGACCGCGCATGAACGTTTCACTATTCACTATAATTACATTAGCTTCAGGGTATATTTTCTTATCTAAAATTTAAAGAGAGGGAGTGTATTTACATCATTAATCGTTATAAAACAGAATAAATAAAAAAAGCCGCCAAAGCAGCTTTTCAAATACCCAACCAATTTCAAGACTCAATTTTATCAAACTGACGATCAATCAGACTCAAACGGCCACGTGCAATATCCGACAGCATCCGCCAATCCGAAATAAAGCTATACAGTGGCTGCTTAAAGCTGGCAGGCTTATTATGTTCAAAAAAGAAATGCCCGACCCAGGCACAGGCATAACCCGAAACCAAACCATATAAGGCATATTTGGCCTGACGCTTACGAATGGCTTTGCTAAAGAAATACAAACCAATCGAGCTACCTGCCGCATGCAAACGGCGGCTAGCAATATTGCGATGTTCAGTTAAATAAAAACGATAAAATTCATCATAGTTTTTAATCGGTAATGAAAATTCCACTGGCTGGGCGATATTGGCTGGTGCATTCATTTCTAGATCATCCTAATCCTGCAAGACTTTACACACGTTAAAGCATTTTTTGTACAAAATAAAGTCATTGTGTGCCCTGCTTTCAATCCTTAAAACAACTTTACAATAATTTTTCAGATCAACAGTTTATACTCATTTATATATTTATCATTCTCGCTGGTCAGGAGTCATAACATCATGGAAATAGAGCTAAAATTTCAACTTCCTGAATCTAAGAAAAAAAGTGTTTTACAAGCCTTAAGCAAACAAAAAGCACAAAAAATTCAGTTACAGGCAAAATACTATGATACCGCTGAGCGTTTGCTTGCTAAAAATTATGTGGCAATCCGTCTACGTCAAGAAGGCGAACATTGGGTACAAACCTTTAAAGCTGCCAGTAAAAACCATTTACAACGTATCGAAGAAGATATTTATTTAGGTAAATGCGCTGAAGAACCTGAACTGGATTTATCTTTATATAAACATAATCAAACAGTCCAAACTGTACTTCGTGAGGTTTTAGGCGAAGCGCCAGCCGAGCTACAGTTACAGTTCCAGACCAATGTACAACGTACTTTTCATGTATTCGAGTTTGAAGGTTCACACATTGAAGTCTGTCTGGATGATGGGGAAATCCGTACCCCAACTGACCGCGCCAGAATCTGCGAAGTGGAGTTTGAGCTAAAACAAGGTTCAGCAGCAGACCTGATTCAATTTGCCAAAACCTGGGTCGATCAATACCAGCTCTGGCTGGATGTGCGTAGTAAAGCGGAACGTGGAAATTTACTGGCCCAAGGCAAAGTCGTCTCTGCTGCCACCAAAGCGAAATCACTGAACCTAGATAAAGATGTTAGCGCTGAACAGGCTATTAAACAGATTATTGAAAATACCCTTAATCATATCCTGCCCAATGCAGCAGCGATTGCGGATGGCGTCGCGGAAGCGGATCATATTCACCAAGCTCGTGTCGGCTTACGTCGCCTGCGCTCGGCTTTAAAACATTTTTCCAACTGGTCGGCACAGATTGACCCGAAGTGGGAAAGCCAATTGGCAGATATTTTTAGAGCCTTGGGACAATCACGTGATAACGATGCCATTCAGGACTCCGTCATTCCCTTAGTCAAACAAGTCTGTGATTTTGAATTTCCTTTCCCAGAAAATGTCGACACCAATATTGCTGAATTATTAAGTGACAGCAAAACAACCCAACTATTTTTATCTTTATTCAGCTTTAGCTATAGCGATCAACAATCAAAATCTAAACTCTCTAAACAAGCTGCCAAAAGCTTAACCAAGCTGTATCAAAAGATACTGAAAGATGCAACTCAGTTTTCAACTTTAGACATTGAGCAACAACATCGTACCCGTAAGCGCGTTAAACAATTGCGTTATTGCATCGACTTTATTGCAGGGATTTACCCGGAAAAACAGGTTCAGCAATTTTTGAGTAAGTTACAGCCGATTCAGGAATATTTAGGCTTCTATAATGACCTGTTTGTTGCGGAGCAAATCTTTGAACAACAGGCTGCGAAGCATTCACAATTTTTATTTGCTTTAGGCTGGGTTAAGGCTCAACAACCGCATGTTGCAAAGAAAGCGGCAAAGAAACTACAGGCTTTATCGACTAAAGATATTTTTTGGAAATAAAGTTTTATTTCCCAAGTTAACTTCATAGCGGAGTCATGCCGAGTTCTCATTCAATTTCAGGATATACCTTCGGTGACCTACTTTTCTTTCGGGAAAAGTAGGCAAAACCATATGTCATCTACAAAACCTGTTCTCTGCTTTCACACATCTCATTTTATCAACTCACCAAAATCATTCACTTTTTTAATACCACGCAGGTTGTAGATGACGCTCCCGACGCTCATATTCCTGAGTAAGATACTCACTTAAATCATTTACCGATATTTTCCAAAAATCTTCCACGTGCCATTATCCGCAATCGGGTCACTATAGCTATCATTACGCTGCTTACGTGGTTTATCCCGCGCATCGACCAATTTAAAATGCGGCTCAACACTCAAAATCACGCCATTCATATAAAAACGGGTACGGGTATAGTCGCTCAGCCCATGCTGAAACACATAAGTACGTAAATCAATAAACTCACGATGCGCCACCAAAGCAGCGGTATCGTCACTCCCTAACCATTCTTGCATGGCAAAAATCTGATCGGTCTCAAACTGTCCACATTTTTCCAATAAGGCCGCAACACCGCGAAAAGTTTTCGACTCTTTGGCACGGGTTTTATTAATCCTGATCCGATCAACATGAAAGAAAAACAACGGCAGGTTTAAGTGGCTGGGTAAATGAATGGCATCCAGCACCTCATCTTCCATAAAAGGCTGGCATAACTGCTGCGCCCTCTCAATCAAAGGCTGCCATTGTCGGTAATATTCATTGACTTCATCCTTTAAACCATAATAAATCGGCAGGCCTTCAACATGTTCTAAAAATTGAGGCGGATAGATATGCTGGCGCAGTAAGGCAATATCCGTTTTTAAACTTTGAATCGCGATTGCATCTTGCATAGTCATTCTTCGAATTGCTTAGGCTATTTTTAGGTTAAGGCAAAGGTTTAGTTTCGACAAGGCTTTGTCTATAATAATGAGTCTTAACTTGTCGCTGGAAAATCTCATGTCTCAAAAAATTAACGCTACCGATGTGACGGAAGAAGAAGCTTTAAATGCCGTATTTTTTGAGCGTGCCGATGAATTTATCAAACTCGCCAATGATTTTTGCCGTCCGCCAAAGGGCCAGCAAGCCAAACCCGAAGAACTACGTAGTCAGGTCAGCGCAGCCATGTTATTCGCTACTGCCCGTTTCAACACCTGGGTGGCAGCCAATAACTTTAAAGATGGCGAAGAAATGCGTGAAGCGAAAGAACAAGTGATGTCTTATCTGCTGCAACAGTTCCAGATGATGCTGGAAGATAATTTTGACGAATATTGTGAACAGTTCGAAAACTACTTACGTTTCCGCAAAAATGAAGATTTTCATGCCCACAAACATGATCATTAAGCTTTGATGCAAAAAAGAAAGCCACCTGACCGGTGGCTTTCTTTTTGATTGCTTATTTCAAGTTTTGAGGCTGACCATACTGATCCGCCATTACTTCGACGAACTGATCCAGCTTGATATATTTTTTGATGGCCGCATTCACATCATCTTTGCTTAATTTAGCAAGTTCCTGATCACGTTCAGCACGATCCAGCAAAGTTTTGTTGCGCTCTAACTGACCTGTCAACATGCCATGAATGTTACGCTCATCTTCCAAAGCCGTGACACGTTTTTTCATGATGTCTGCTTTGGCTGCTTCAACTTCCTGCTCGGTCACGCCTTTGCTTAACAGCTCATTCAAAACTTTATGCACCGATTGTGATACTTGCGCAGAGCGTCCAGAGGTATAGTTCGCAGTAATACTTAAAGTACCATCATTGATATCTGGGTCCAGGTCCAAACCACTGCCAAAACCATAGACCAAGGCATTTTTTTCACGTAACTCTTGCGCCAGACGCGATGAAAGCTGCGAGTTACCCAAAATATGGCTCAGGATAATTAATGCGGGTGCATCTGGATGATATGAGCCAACAGGCAATGCCAGCACGCTCTGGTAGCTACCGAATTCACGCTGTTCCGATAAAGCATGCACTTTCTGCGCTTTATACACCGTATATTGCCCTGTTACTTTGGTATATGGCTGTTTTGCTTTCCAAGAACCAAATGCCTTTTGTAAGGTCTTTTGCATTTTCTTGGCATCAAAATCTCCCGTCACCGCAATCTGTGCATGATCGGTCACAAAGAATTGATCATAGAATTGTTTCACTTGCGGTTGAGTCACCTCACTGATCTGTTTTTTCGCAAAATCAGGCTCAAAATGATAACGCAAATCGCCAGGTTGATAGATTTCCAGAATTTTAGACAAGGTCATCGAAGCCACAACCGCAGGCTCGGTATAAGGACGATCCAGTACCGATAAACTTTGATTTTTGGCAAGATCAAATTCTGTTTGTGAGAATTTTGGCTGCTTCAGCACATCAACAATAAAGTTGAAGAAGTCTTCAAATTTGTCTTTTTTCGCCTGCACCACAATGGTAAAACCATTGCCATTCGAGCTTACAGATGCACCACCACTGGCAGCAATCGCTTTATCGGTAATTTCTTGCAGGCTATGCTTATCAGAACCACGCAACATCAGATAACTGGTTAGATCCAGTGTGACACCTTTACCAAATAATGCTTTTTCATCACCAAAATCCAGGCTAATGGTGGCATAGGTTTTATCATCGCGGGTTGCGGTCGGGAACAAGGCATAACGAATACCATTCTTCAACTCACCACGCTGGATTTTCTGTTCGTTTTTCTGTAATTGCTGGGCAGACTGTGACATAAACTGGGTCACTTCCTGCTTGTAAACATTCGGATCTTTTAATGGCTCAGGCTGCTCATCACTTTGATCCAAGGTTTTTGGTTTCTCTTCCGCCTTCAACGTCATCGCTTTCTTCTGGTCCTCAGGGGTTGGCAAAATATCCCCAGAGATACGATGTGAAGCGGTTAAAAACGCTTTCAGCGTTGCATTGGTATCTTTTAACTTTAAGGCCTGAACGGTCTTTAAGTCTTTGAAGTACTGGTCCCATTGTCCCTGAGAAGACACTGCATAATCACTGAGGCGTGAACCTAAAGCTACTGCATCATTGGCAATAGTATCCGCGGTATTCTGGGTAATATTCTTGATGCGCTGTAACTCGGCTTCGGTGAATGGCTGACTGTTTTCCACGCCAGTTTTCAAGGCATCATCGACTTTTTTCGCATCATGGCTTGGTGCATAAACTGCGCCCATAAACACCACGTTAAAGTCCTGATCTAACCAGGTTGCAGATTGCACTGCAGTACTGATCCCGGTCTCAACCATATTTTTATATAAAGGCCCGCTCGGCTGCATAGTATAGAGAGAAGGTGCCAGTGCCAGAATCGGTTGTAATTCGGTATTTTTTCCATTCATATAAATATGGAATTTGGCCAGATCACTGCCCTTTTTCACGGTGAATTGACGTTGTTCAATCTTGCTGGCGTCAAGCACAGGCACTTTCACCTGAGCAGGTACCGCGCGTGCAGGGATTGGACTGAAATACTGATCAATCTTATTCAGTACTTCGGTTTTATCAAACTTACCCGAAATGACCATGACCGCATTATTCGGTGCATACCATGTCTTATAGAACTGATTCAATTCATTGAGCTGAATCGACTTGAGCTCAGGTAAGTCACCAATCGGCAAACGACCTAAATATTGATTGCCATAGGCAGCTTTCCAGACCTGATCCATTAAAACTGCAAAGGGCTGATCCATACGGATTTCGCGTTCACGTTTTACGATTTCAATTTCAGAGGGTACAAATTTTTCCTGCAACACCAATTTATCCATACGCTCGGATTCGAGATACAGGATTTCATTCAATGCATTTTTTTCAGGGCGAACAATATTTAAGTATTTGGTCGCGTAATAATCGGTACTGGCATTGGTCATCAAGGTATATTGATCAAGACGGCGCTGGAACTCTTCACCTTTCACATTTTGGGTGCCTTTAAAAGCCAGATGTTCTAATAGATGTGCCAGGCCACCCTTACCTTTTGGATCATTCAGTGAACCCGTCAGGTAAACCGTATTGACATAGACTTTATTTTCTTTATCGTTTGGCGCCAGAATAACCCTGAAACCATTATCTAATTTATATTCTTCGATATTTTTTTCACTTTTTACGAGCACTGTCTGAGACCAAGACGTCGCACTCAACCCGATCAAACATAGAGAGAGAGTAAGCTGCTTAAAGCGCATTAACATAATTTATCCAATTATTTATGGTGATTTAAATCATACAGACAAGCTATGGTAGAGAATGATTCGCATTTTTAATAGTTATGTTTTGAAAAAAGCTGTTTATTTAAACAGCTTTTATCTTTGTTTTTGCACAATTTAAGCTAAAAATCAGATTGCCAGTTCAGCTTGCATATACAGTTTGGCATAACCTGAAATTTCGATACGCTCATCAGATTCAATCACGCAGTCTAAAACGCCACCGCGTGCTGACGCCTGAAACGCCACCAGTTGTGTCTGGTTGAGCTTCTCGGCCCACAGCGGCACAATCGCGGTATGGATCGAACCTGTGACAGGATCTTCATCAATACCGATCGCAGGGGCAAAGTAACGAGAGACACAATCAAACTTGCCTTCGCCTCGAGCGGTAATCGCCACGTCAGGCTGAGAAGCAGTAATCGCAGTCCGGATTTTACCCAAGCGTTTTAATACTTCCAGATCAGGTTGCTCATCCAATACATCCTGTACCGTTTCATATTCAATAATATAAGCTTGAGGATTGCGATACACCGCTTTAAATGGTTTGGTTAGCCCTTCACGCAGTTCTGACGGATAGTCAGATACAAGCGCCGCCCGACGAATCGGGAAGTTCATCTTGATTTTACCATCCGCATCCTGACTAACGATAAAAATCCCCAAATCACGGACATGAAACTGAATTGTTGTGGCTTGCGTAAAATCCTTAAATAGTACAAAAGCACTGGCCAACGTGGCATGACCACAAAATGCCACCTCTTCCAATGGAGAAAACCAGCGAATCTCATAATTGCTGTCATCAAGCGTTCGAACAAAAGCAGTTTCTGACAGGTTATTTTCCATTGCAATATTCTGCATCATCTGCTGATCTAACCACTCATCAAGCACGATGACAGCTGCTGGATTTCCTTTGAATAATTCCTGGGTAAAAGCATCCACTTGATACATTTTCATGGCATAGCACTCGCTCTATTTTTCCACTATTTTGACCATCTACAGACGAATTGATAGATACAGATTTTCCTAAATTTACGATACACCACAGCTTTTCTTGTTTTAGCTGCTTAAATGATTAAAAATCAAGCCAAAAGTATATGCCGCTTGCTAACAAATCAGATCAAAAGTCCAATGATTTAGCATAATTCAAAATAAGCCATACACAATATTCACAATCAAAAATTTGAAGCTCTCTAAGGTATGAGATAGATAAAACTTGTGAGAAAAGTCATGCGTATTCCTGTTCATGCCATTGTATTTGAAGACTTTGAAACCCTCGATATTATGGGACCGGTCGAATTATTTGGTTTACTGCAACAACATTATCAAGTGCAGTTTTATAGCCTGAATGGCGGACTGGTTTCCAACAAACATGGGGTCTATATTCAAACCCAACCATTTACTGAAATACAGACACATGCACAAAGCATTTTGCTGATACCAGGCGGAATCATCACTTTTGAACTCATGAAAAATCAGGAGTTTCTCGATCAGCTCAAAGCATTGGCAGATCAAAGCAGATATGTTCTTACGGTTTGTACAGGGAGTTCACTACTGGCAGCAACCGGTATTTTGAATGGTGTTAAAGCGACATCAAATAAAATGGCCTTAGAAATTGTACAAAGCCTCAATAATCAGGTGTTATGGCAAACTCAGGCACGCTGGGTGACTGATAGAAAGTTTTATACCTCTTCTGGCGTCAGTGCGGGTATGGATATGACCCTTGCTTTTATTCAGGACACGCAAGGTGAAAATATGGCCCAACTTTGTGCCGAAGAAGCCGAATACCTCTGGAACAGCAATCCAGACCTTGATCCCTTCTGTAAAGTGAAAGCTGAATAATCGCGCTAGCTGATGAGACCGAATCATTGATCCGTGATACTAGCGTCTTTCCAGCTCTGCTTTATGGCGAATCACGATTGACCCAGTGTGGATGGCATTTATGTGCACTGATCTTTTTAAGGATTCATGTTGTATTCATTCTTTTAAAATGAGTGGCGCCATCCCGCTCATGTTGAGTAAAGCGTATTGCCCCTGCTCAGTCGATGCGAACATCAAAACCCAAGTTCTCTGCAATCATTAAAGTTTGATCAAGGTTAATAATGGCTGCTTTTATTTGAGTTTCTTTCGGGTCTAATGCACTTAAATCACTGCCTCTTAAATCACATTCAGTCAAATCTGCACTATGCAGCCATGCACCCGATAAGTCACTCTCCCGAAGTGAACTCCCACGACAACGCGCCCCAGTCAAATCGGCTTCTCTTAACCGCGTTCGAAGAAAAGAGGCTTTCTCTAAATCAGCACCCGGCAACCCAACAAAGGCCCAGTCACTGTCTTCCACCCGCATATGATGAAACTGGCAATCACTGAACATGCTGCCCACAAACTTACACTCAGTAAATTGACTATCAAAAAAATTACTGGAAACAAAGGTACAGTTGATAAAAGCGCTGTTTTGATGGACTGAACCATTAAATCGGGCCCGGCGAAAAGTACATTCATTAAATACTGCACCTGTACTGTGCGCCTCAGACATATCTAAATCGACAAATAAAGTACGCTCATATTTCTGATTCCTGAGCACTTGCTCGTACCAATCTAAACTGGCAATGCTGTCTGTTGTTTTGGGTGCAGCTTCACCATATTTTCTTTCAGCCATGATGTTCAAGTTTTTATTCTAGAATTGTCCAAAATATGCCATGTCTTTAGTTTTGTACATGCTTTTTTCATGACAACCTTATCTATTCCCTAAATAAAAAAGAGCAGAAAAATCCGCCCTTTTAGTGAAAATAAATCATCAATCTTGCATATGTTCGATAATCGCTTGCGCAAATTCCGAACAACGCAGCAAGGTTGCATTTGACATCAAACGTTCAAAATCATACGTCACGGTTTTAGCTGAAATCGCGCCTGAAATACCAGTAATAATTAAATCCGCAGCTTCTGTCCAGCCTATATCCCGCAGCATCATTTCCGCAGACAGAATAATCGAACCCGGATTGACTTTATCCTGTCCTGCATATTTAGGTGCTGTACCATGCGTCGCCTCATACATGGCAATCGCACCGCCAATATTGGCACCCGGGGCAATGCCAATACCACCGACTTCAGCAGCAAGTGCATCAGAAATATAGTCACCATTCAAGTTTAGGGTCGCGATCACCGAGTAATCTGCCGGACGCATTAAAATTTGCTGTAAGAAAGCATCGGCAATCACATCTTTAATAATTATGTCTTTACCATTTTTGGGATTCTTGATTTTTACCCAAGGCCCCCCATCCAGTAGCTTTCCACCAAAACGCTCCATCGCCAGTTCATAGCCCCACTCTTTAAACGCACCTTCGGTGTATTTCATGATATTGCCTTTGTGGACCAAGGTCACAGACGGTTTATCATTATCAATCGCGAATTGTATCGCTTTACGCACCAGACGCTGTGAACCTTCTTTCGATACAGGTTTGATCCCGATACCACATTCCTTAGGAAAACGGATTTTAGTGACGCCCATTTCTTCTTGCAGGAATTTAATTACTTTTTTCGCTTCTGGAGAATCTGCTGGCCATTCAATCCCAGCATAGATATCTTCCGAGTTTTCACGGAAGATCACCATATCGGTCAGTTCGGGATGCTTGACTGGCGAAGGCACGCCTTCAAACCAGCGAACGGGCCGTACACAGACATATAAATCCAGTTCCTGACGTAATGCGACATTTAAAGAACGAATTCCACCGCCTACAGGTGTGGTTAACGGGCCTTTTATTGATATAATAAACTCGCGTAAAGCATCAAAAGTTTCTTCTGGCATATAGCTGCCGTAAATTTTGTCTGCTTTCTCACCGCAGTAGACTTCCATCCATTCGATCGAACGTTTGCCACCATAAGCTTTTAGCACGGCGGCATCTACTACTGCTTTCATTGCTGGTGTAATATCCACACCAATACCATCACCTTCAATAAAAGGAATGATCGGACGATTTGGAACATTCAGTGACAGGTCTGCATTTACTGTGATTTTGTCTCCATCTGCAGGAACCACGATCTTCTGATAACCCATTTTGCAGGTTCTCCCTCATGTATTTAGCGATTATGTCGATGCCTTCTGTGGCAAGCTTTCGTTTTTTATTACATGAAACAGTTTAGTTCAAAACAGGTTTTTTTGAGATTTATACGGGAAATAACAACATTTTCCCATTAAATAAAAACCTTTATTGTTATGATGCCGCCCATAGCCAAAGCAGTATACAGATATGAAAATAGTCGTATTAAATAAACCTTTTGACGTTTTGTCACAGTTCCGTGAGGATTCCGCTCATCTCACCCTCTCCCACTTTATCCATGATCCTGATTTACGTCTTGCGGGCCGACTTGACCTTGATTCAGAAGGACTGATGTTTCTGACCGATCATGGTGGTCTGAATCAATACATTACCAATCCGGCCAATAAGAAATTTAAAACCTATCTTGCGCAAGTCGATGGCGATGTGACTGAAGAAGCATTGGAACAACTTCGTAAAGGCGTCGAACTGGCTGATGGTATGACGTTACCTGCCAAGGCATTGAAAGTAGATCAACCAGAATGGTTATGGGATCGTGATCCTCCTGTGCGTTACCGTGCCAATATTCCGACCAGCTGGATTGAACTGCAAATTTGTGAAGGCCGTAACCGTCAGGTACGTCGTATGACTGCTGCGGTAGGTTTCCCGACGCTACGTTTGATCCGGACCAAAATCGGTGCAATCGATCTGATTCGCCTGGGCTTACAACCCGGTGAGCAAACTGAAATTGAACCGTTACTTTATCCTGATTTTAAAGACTTGCCTGAAGATAAACCGTATCGCTCTCGTTCTTATGTGAAAAAACCAGGTGGTACAGGTGGCAAGCCAATGCACCAGAAGAAAAAAGAAGCTGACAAAAAAGACGGCGACAAGAAAAAATCAGGCACCAAGCGTATCTGGCAAATGGATGAAAGTGAAAAGCCACGTCGTAAAACCAATGGTACAACGCGTCCAAACACCAAAGCACCGCGTGGTCGTAGCCGTAATGGTCGTTAATCTTTAGAGATTATTTTAAAGCCCACGATAGTGGGCTTTTTTTATGGGGATCATCTAAGACATCATCCACAAAAAAGCCGATGCTTTCGCATCGGCCTTTTTATACCACCAACAAAACTGTCAGTAATATTTAAACTTAAGCTGTTTCAAGTGCTGCATTCAATGTTGCGCTTGGACGCATGACTGCGCTTACTTTTGCAGGATCAATGGCATAGTAACCACCGATATCAGCAGCTTGACCTTGTACTTGAGCAAGCTCAGCAACAATCTTCTCTTCATTGTCAGCAAGTGCTTTCGCAAGTGGAGCAAACTTCGCTTTTAACTCAGCATCTTCGTCTTGAGCAGCCAATGCTTGAGCCCAATACAATGCCAAGTAGTAGTGGCTACCACGGTTATCCAACTCACCGGTACGACGTGATGGAGACTTATCGTTATCAAGCAGTTTACCTGTTGCCTGATCCAGTGTCTTGGCAAGCAATTTCGCGCGGTTATTGTCTTCTTTAAGACCCAATTCTTCTAAAGAAACAGCCAATGCAAGGAACTCACCCAAAGAATCCCAACGTAAGTGGTTTTCTTCGACCAACTGCTGAACATGTTTCGGAGCTGAACCACCTGCACCAGTTTCATACATGCCGCCACCCGCCATTAACGGCACGATTGACAACATTTTCGCAGAAGTACCCAATTCCATAATCGGGAACAAGTCAGTCAGGTAGTCACGTAAGATGTTACCGGTTACAGAAATGGTATCTAAACCACGTGCTACACGCTCAAGCGTATAACGCATTGCACGTACTTGTGACATGATCTGGATATCAAGACCTGTGGTGTCATGATCTTTCAGGTATTTTTCAACTTTCTTGATCAATTCATTTTCGTGTGGACGGTACGGGTCTAACCAGAAGATTGCTGGCATGCCAGAGTTGCGTGCACGTGTTACTGCAAGTTTCACCCAGTCACGAATCGGTGCGTCTTTCACCTGACACATACGCCAGATGTCGCCTTCTTCGACATTCTGGCTCATCAACACTTCACCCGTGTCTAGATCCGTAATGTTGGCAACGCCTGCTTCAGAAATTTCGAAAGTCTTGTCGTGTGAACCGTATTCTTCCGCTTTCTGCGCCATCAAACCAACGTTTGGCACAGTACCCATGGTACGTGGGTCGAAGTTACCATTCCACTTACAGAAATTGATCATTTCCTGATAGATACGCGCGAAAGTTGATTCAGGCATCACTGCTTTACAGTCGTAAGGTTTGCCGTCAGCACCCCACATTTTACCGCCACCACGGATCATTGCAGGCATAGATGCATCTACAATCACGTCATTTGGTGAATGGAAGTTGGTGATGCCTTTTGCAGAATCAACCATCGCCAGTGCAGGACGGTGTTCTTGGCAAGCATGTAAATCTTCGATAATTTCTTCACGCAGTGAAGTCGGTAAAGTTTCGATCTTCTCGTAAAGACCGGCCATACCGTTATTTACGTTTATGCCTAACTCATCAAATAATTTGCCGTGTTTTTCGAAAGCATCTTTGTAGTAAATTTTCACACAGTGACCGAATACGATCGGGTGTGAGACTTTCATCATGGTTGCTTTGACGTGTAACGAGAACAGGATGCCCGCTTCACGACAATCTTCAAGTTCTTTCTCATAGAAATCGCAAAGCGCTTTCTTGCTCATGAACATTGAATCGATGATTTCACCATCCTGAAGTGCAACTTTTGGCTTCAGCACAATCGTTTCACCAGACTTGGTGATGAGCTCCATCTTGACATTACGCGCACGGTCTAAAGTCATTGATTTTTCACCGTGGTAGAAGTCGCCTTCATCCATGTGAGAAACGTGAGTTTGTGACCATTGTTTCCACTCGCTCATTGAGTGCGGGTGTTTTTTCGCGTAGTTTTTCACAGCAGCAGGTGCACGGCGGTCAGAGTTACCTTCACGCAATACCGGGTTAACTGCCGAGCCTAGGCATTTGCCATAACGCGCCTTAAGTTCTTTCTCTTCTTCAGTTGCTGGATTTTCTGGATAGTCAGGAATCGCATAGCCCTTCGACTGGAGCTCTTTGATACATGCGGTCAACTGAGCCACAGAAGCACTGATGTTTGGAAGTTTAATGATGTTGGTATCTGGATCTTGCGTAAGACGACCTAACTCCGCAAGGTTATTGTTTACCTTCTGTTCATCTTTAAGGTAATCTGAAAATTCTGCAAGTACACGTGCTGCAACTGAGATATCACTTTTCACAATCTCGATGCCAGCAGGCTTGGTAAAGGTCTCAATGATCGGTAGCAATGAATAGGTCGCCAATAACGGCGCCTCATCAGTCAGTGTATAAATGATTTTTGACTTTCCACCAGCCATATATAGCCCCTTGTGTTGGATTGAGTTATGGAAAACTGCGCTTGTGGCCCAGCTCCTAGAACCGATTTGCTTAAAACAAACTTGAGAGTATCAGCGTTCGTAGCATACTAGTCAACGCCCTATCCCGTGATAACGACATTTCGCTAAAAAATACTACAATTATATATAATAGATACTGCAAGTTCATATAATTTGGGCCAAATGTTGCCTTTTCAACTACAAAAGCTTTATCTGGCAGAAAATGCCCAGCAAACTGATCATTTAGCAAACAAATAGGTGTTGATAAATAAATGTGCCCTATTTTGTCAGAATTTCATGAAAATTAGGTTAAGGCTTTAGTGGTAATCGCAACCTAAATGTGACGCCTTCAGGCTGATTTTCAACTTCAGCACAACCACCATGTAACTGCATAATTGATCTGACGATGGCCAGCCCTAGCCCGCTGGTTTGAGCTCTGTTATGTCGACTCTCATCAACTTGATAAAAACGGTCAAATAGATAAGGCAAATGTTTTTCATCAATCCAGATGCCATGCGTCACAATATCAATCACACAATCCATCTGTTCCCTTTGTACCATTAGGGTAATACGCCCCTGTTCTGCACCGTAGACCACCGCGTTACTGATTAAATTGGCAATCGCACGCTGCATGAGGGCTTCATTCACCTTTAAATTCATTTCATCAGGAAGCTGAAGCATCAAGCTCATCTGCCGTTCTTCGATCAGATAATCAAAATACTCCGTCACATTCCGGATCAACTCTGGAATATTTACCAGACTTTTCTCAAGCCCGTGTTCTCCATATTCGGAACGGGCAATAAATAACATGCTCTCAATCATTTTGGTCAGTCTTTCGTATTCTTCCAGATGCGAATACAGCAGATTTTCCAGTTCCTCTTTCTGACGGGGTTGGGACAGCAAAATCTGGGTTTGCCCCATCAAATTATTGAGTGGCGTTCGCAATTCATGTGCTATATCTTCCGAAAACTGGGCCAGCTTTTGATAATCCTGCTGGATTTTATCCAGCATTTCATTCATGGCATGGCTGAGTTGTTGTACTTCGGTATTGCTGGTCTCAACCTGAATACGGTGATTGAGTTTTTGCACGTTGATTTTACTGGTTGCTGCAATCAACTCCCGCATCGAACGGAATAGGTAATGCCCGACCATAAAACCTAATAAACTTGATAATAGAATGCCCAGCCCACTATAAAAGGCAATTTTCCAGAAATATTGCTTCAGGGTTTGATTGACGGCATACCATTGTTGACCTGCAATCAGTTGATAATGCTGATCGCCATGTTGTACCGATTGAAATGCAAGTCGTGTGGTTGGCTGTTCAGGACTATTGTTCGTAAACTGGATTTTACTGGAATAGTTTAAGTGAGGGATGTTGACGTTTAACGGATTGATTCGGATCAGGTCCTTACCCGCCTCTTTAACGATAAAGATACTGTCCTCATGTCCGACCATATTTTCATACAGCTTGGGATATTTGCCCAAAATCTGCACGGTATAGGCATCGGTTAAAAACACTTCCATGCGTTTAATCCGTGCCGCAAGCGCTTTGTCCTGCTGGATATACACCATTTCACGAAAACTTTGATAAGACAATGTGCCAATACTGATAAAAACCACGCATGAAATCAGACTAAACGCGATTCTCAGACGCGAAGCCAAAGACAATCTATTCATCGTCATGGTCTTCTTTTAAATCGATTTTATAGCCCATTCCTCTCACCGTATAAATCAGCTTGGGAGAAAAATGGTCATCAATCTTTGCGCGTAGACGACGTATCGCCACATCGACCACATTAGTGTCAGTATCAAAGTTGATATTCCAGACCATAGAGGCAATTTGTGTTCGTGTGAGCACTTCACCGCGATGCTGTAGCAATAATTGCAACAGCACAAACTCTTTGGCGGTTAAATCGATTTTGCTCTCTGCACGATGCACTTCCCGACTTAAACGGTTTAAGCTGAGATTGGCAATGCTATAAATTTCTTGTTCAACCTTGGGAACACGCCGTAATAAACTTTTGATGCGTGCCAATAATTCGATATATGAAAATGGCTTAACCAGATAGTCATCCGCCCCCAGTTCCAGACCTTTGACCCGATCCATGACCTGATCTTTCGCCGTGAGCATGAGTACAGGGATTTTTGAAAATGTACGGAGCGTCTGCAACACTTGCCAGCCATCCAGTTTCGGCAACATCACATCCAGAATTAATAAATCAAATGCTTCTTCTTGCAAGCGTGACAAAGCGGCCATGCCATCTTTCGCAATCGCACTGGTGTAGCCTGATTCATTTAATCCTTTTGCCAGAAACTGCGCAATCTTGGATTCATCTTCAACAATTAAAATATGCATCCCACATCTTAACCTTTTTTATTCAGCGCAAAGATTACAAATCGGTAATCCAATTGTCATCATGGTCCCATGCATTTTTTCCTAGCATGTACTGAGGAAATAAAGATTTTTATCGCCCAACACGTCTTCATGAATTTTGGAAAATTGTATATGGACAAGCAATTTATACGCTTCACTTTGGGTTCTGTATTATTGATGACCGCATCATTCAGCTATGCGCAAGATACAGCGCTTTCTGGCTATTATCTCTCTGCAAAAGTCGCAGCAGCCCAACTCAAAGCGGACAATATGGAAACCAGCTTACGCCCGGGGATTGGCAAATTTGTTGCAGGTGACGATCAAAAAGATTTAACCAATGCATCACTAGGGTTCGGTTATGACTTTGGCAATGGCTGGCGTACCGAAGGAGAATATACCTTTAAAAATGATGCAGAATTTACCAGCGGTTCAACTAACTTTCCAAGCAGTCTCAACCATCATAAAGTCGAGACGCAACGGCTGATGCTGAATGCTTATCGAGATTTTGAAGTCATGCAAAATGTCGCTGTATACGGCAATCTGGGATTAGGGGTTGCCCGTACCGAATCTTCAGGCTGGCAAGGTAATTCCTCTCGCCAATATCTTTCCAATACCGAAACCCAACTGGTGTATAGCATAGGTGCGGGTGCAAGTTATCAAGCAATTGACAACCTTAAGCTGGACTTGGGCTACCGTTATGTCGACTTGGGCAAAGCTGATAGCGGTCTGAATAACTTCACCAATGCACGCAACTTGCAAGATGAACAGATGAAAGCCCATCTTTATTCAAGTGAGTTCTATCTCGGTGCCAGATACGCATTCTAAAGTTTAAGGGCACTGATCAACAGTGCTGTTTTGCGTTTATACCGCATGTATTGCCTTCATAACCACTGACGGCAATACATACCAAAACATTGATCAACTAAGATGGAATATTGCGATGTATAAAAATCTATTCGCCATCGCTGCTCTCTCGGCTTCAAGCAGCTTGTACGCAGCGACAAACCCATTGAGTGTGCATGTGCTCAACCAGCAGAATGGTCTACCTGCTGCTGATGTCACCGTTGTGCTCGAAACCCAACAAAAAAACCAGTGGATCGAAATCAATCAGGCCAAAACTGATCAGAATGGACGAATTACTGCGCTTTATCCGGCACAGCGACAGTTAAAGTCGGGTATTTATAAAGTGACGTTTAAAACAGGTGACTGGTATAAAGCCCAACAGCAAAGCAGTTTTTTTCCTGAAATTCCGGTTATTTTTGAAGTTGACGGCAGTTTACCGCACTATCACATTCCATTACTGCTCAGCCCCTACGGGTATTCGACTTATCGGGGCAGCTAATAAAAAGGACGCTAGTCGCGTCCTTTTTAACGAGTCTTATCCCTTCAACCAGCGATCAACTTTTTGCTGGTCTTCAACTTTTAATTCAACCGTGGTCAATTCACTTTCACCCGCTTGCAGTTCAACTTGCAAAAGCTCATCACGACGGAAGGCATAAACCGTAAATGTGCCTTGTTGTTTCGCATACTTGGCTAACAGCTTCTCGGAAGCCTTAACGCCATCAATGGCAAGGATCACATCATTGGCAGATAAACCCGCTTGAGCAGCTGCGCTATCACGACGCACTTGCTGTACCACCACGCCTTCCGCTTTATCTACCACTTTCAAGCCAAAAGCCAAGGCCTTGTCATGTTTAAGCGTATAACTCAATCCGAACTCTGGGAACAACTGATCCAGTGGTAATTCATCGGTGGTATTGATCAAGTGATTGATTTGCTCAATCCAGTTATCGCCTGTCAACTCATGACATAATTCAAAAATGGTGCGTTCATTGACCTGAATACCCTGTTGGGTATTTTCGTATAAACGGCGCATTAATGCATCCAGATTTGAACCACGCAATCGTAAGCCTAAATCTAGACAAAGTGCCACTAAACTGCCTTTGTTATAGTAACTGGTGCCTGCATTATTGGAGTTTTCATCCTGACGATAGAACTTGATCCACGCATCAAAACTTGACTCTGAAACCGATTGAATCAAGCGGCCCGGATTCTGCAAATAACGATCCAGCTGTGCTTTTAACAGCTCCAGATAAGACTGCTGCGAAATCACACCGCTACGCAATAAAATCAGGTCATCATAATAAGAGGTAAAGCCCTCAAATATCCACAATAAACTGGTATAGCCCTCTTTATGTAGATCATAATTGGCAAAGTTTTCAGGGCGAATAAATTTAACTAACCAGGAATGGAAATACTCATGGCTACATAAACCCAAGAAGCGTTGATAATCTTTAGAAGGTTCTTCGGCTTCATCTGCTTTGGGTAAATCGTCGCGCGGTGTAATCAAGCTGGTGCTATTACAATGTTCCAGACCACCATAACTATTGCCCGTTGCCATGGTCATAAAAGTATAGTTCTGGAAGGGCGCTGAACCAAACATATCAATTTCAGTCTGACAGATCTTTTGAATATCCGCCTCTAAACGGCCCATATTGGTCGTGTGTTTCCCTGAAATCACAAACTCATGTGGAATCCCGTTTGCTTCAAAGCTGAAACGACTCTGCTCTGCCAGTTCAAATGGACTATCAATCAATTGATCATAATTGTCTGCTTTTAAGGTAAAACGCCCTTTGACCAGACTCTTGCTTGGTAACCCCGTTGCAAGCTGAAAATGTTTTAATTCATCCGGTAGGAAAACCTCAACTTCACAAGCTGCCTGTTCCTGATCTTGCAGGCCCAAACAGACACAGGCAGGGTTAACGTACAAACGGCTCTGATCGACATAGGCACCACGCACAGATAGATCATAAGCATAGACATCATATTCAACCGTAATCAGTTCATGATCGGTATTGAATAAACGCCAGCGATTTTTCTCAGTTTTTTTAATATTCAGTATACGCCCAGCTTCATCAGAGGCTTTCACCGACTCAATATGTTTGGAAAACTCCCGAATCAGATAGCTGCCAGGGATCCAGGTCGGTAACCACAACTCCTGATTAGGATTGGCAAGAAAACGTAGGGTGACATGAATCAGGTGTTGGCGATAATCGTCGAACTCAATTTGATAGTGCAACATAATTTCTAATCATGAAAATAGGAACGGTTTCACACAGCTTAGCATTTTTTTACAAAGTCATGCGCAGATGTCGTAATTGTCAGCAAAAGTTGCTGGATTCTTCAACAAAAAAGTCATAGCATTCTCCTCTCACATTTAAGGCCACCGGATCGGCAATACAAGGTATGCACGTGAAATTTCTCCTCTCTCTCTTTACGTTGTTCAGTCTCATCTGTGCAAATCTCGCCCATGCAAACTTGCTTAACATTGCACCTGAAACAGTTGAGGCTGAAGCATGGTCCATCATCGATGCCCAATCTGGACAAATCATTGCTGAACACAACAGCCATGTTCAACGCGCCCCAGCTTCACTCACCAAAATGATGGTGGCTTATATCGCGTTAAAAGATATTGAGGCTGGTAAATTACGTAAAGAAGACGTTCTGACTGCAACCCCTGTGGTGAGTACGGTGATGTGGGATGAATCACAAATGTATCTAAAAGCAGGTGAACAGATTTCTGTTGATCAGCTTTTAGCAGGTCTGATCGTGATGTCTGCCAATGATGCTGCGGTAACGCTTGCTGAAAAAATTTCTGGCAGCGTGCCACAATTCGTCGCGCGGATGAATCAGGAAGCCCAGGCATTGGGCATGAAGGATACCCATTTCAGCAATCCAGCTGGGATCACCATGACCGATCATTATTCAACAGCAGCTGACCTCAGCCTGTTAGCCAAGGCCATTGTGAAAGAAACGCCTGAATATCTGTATTATTCTAAAATGCCGAGCTTTAGCTACAATCAACGTTTTCACCATGCCACTAACCTTGCCCTGAAAATGGACCCTACCTCAGATGGTCTTAAAACAGGTTATACCAAAGCGGCAGGTTATAACCTTGCCCTGACAGCAGAACGTCCAACATTTAATCCGCATGTTGATAAACGTCGTCTGATTGTGGTGGTACTGGGAACGCCAAGTGCAGTCAAACGCGCGGAAGTAGCGCATAAGTTAATGAACCTGACCTATACCTATACCCGTGATGAGGAAGTCATTCCAAAACAAAAACTGATTGCAGAATTGCCTGTGATTAAATCAACCTTGAAAATGTTTAAGGTCGAAACGCAGCAACCGACTATCGTCACCACATCGTTATACGGTCAGGCAACACCTATCGACTTAAATACTTTTGATCTACTCACCCAACGCATTCATCTAACCGATGCCAATCAGCAAGTGACGACGGTTGAACCGCTACAAACCACCAATACCCGTATCAATATTGAATTGAATGAACAGCACTTGACTGCACCTTTGACGCAGGCCATGAATCTGGCGACGGTTTCAATTTACCAGAATAACCAGTTGATTCGCAGCTTACAGATTGAAAATGATGTGCAGATTGAAGAAGCCAATATTTTTCAGAAAATTATGCTCTGGTTCTCTAACCTGTTTTCATTCTTTTCGACCAGCGATAGCAAAACTGCCAAACTTTATCCTTTAAATCAAGGGTAAAAAACCAACTTTTTTTATCAAGATTAAACATACATTATTGAAAAAAGGATGGCATAATCCAGCCATCCTTTCACAAAAATAATTAGGTTAATCATGAGCAAAACCTTACATCATATCGTGATTGTGGGCGGTGGCGCAGGTGGTTTGGAACTTGCGACACAGTTAGGTGAACGTTTTGGCAGACGAGAGAAAGCCAAAATTACCCTAGTCGATCAAAATCTCACACACATATGGAAACCGCTCCTCCACGAAATTGCAGCTGGCTCGCTAAACCCTCACGAAGAACAAACCAATTATTTTGCCCATGCAGAAAAACATCATTTTGAGTTCGTGCTCGGCACACTTGTTGATGTGAATAAAGATCAAAAACAAATTACCCTTTCTCCCCCGCAGCTTTCTAAAGAACATACGCCGCTGATTCAAACCCTCAGCTACGACACGCTCGTCTTGGCAGTCGGTTCTGTGTCCAATGACTTTGGTACCGCAGGTGTACGTGAACACTGTCATTTTCTGGATAGCCGTCAACAAGCCGATATTTTCCAGCAGGATTTATTTCACCTCTATATCGAGGCGCAGAATCAGTCAAATGAACGGGCCTTGAATATAGGCATCGTCGGTGCCGGCGCAACGGGGGTGGAACTGGCCGCAGAACTGATTGAAACCACCAAGAACTTCTATCGCTATGGATTAAAGAAAATTAATCCGAAGCAAGTCAAAATTACCCTCATTGAAGCCTCTGACCGTATCTTGCCTGCCCTGAATGAAAAAACGGCAGCGCATAGTGCCAAGCAGCTCAAGAAAATGGGGATTGAGATTCTGACTCAACATAAAGTCCAGAAAGTCGAAGAAACCCAGGTCTACTTCAGTAATGGTAATGTCATTCACTCCGATATTACGGTGTGGGCCGCAGGTGTCAAAGCGCCGAAAGTACTCGAGTCTTTGACTGATTTTAAACGGGACAAGATCAATCGCCTGATGGTGTACGCCACCCTGCAAACTTATTCTGATCCGAATGTATTTGCGTTTGGCGATTGTGCAAATTGTCAGTTAGATGCACGGCAGCCGCCGTTAGGCCCGCGTGCACAGGTAGCGAGTCAGCAAGCAACCTTCCTCGTCGAGGCAATGGCTGCACGTTTATCCGGTTCTCCACAACCGATGTTTACCTTTAATGACAAAGGTTCACTGGTTTCACTGAGTCGTAATCAGGCGGTAGGAGAATTGTTAGGTGATGTCAGCGTACAAGGTTTCATTGCCAAAACCATGTATGTTTCACTTTATCGGATGCATCAGGCCAATATTCATGGTTATACCCAAGCGGGCATGCTGACTATGAAAGATTTCCTGACGCGTCGTGTCCGTCCAAAAATTAAACTGTATTGAGTTGAAATTTGATATTTCGTCTCAATATTTAACTAAATCGTTTCAAAAAGTGGAAAATAGTCAACAAAAGCTGTTTTTCACTTTATGATATACAGTTAAAACTATTGATGACATGGATTTAAAACATGACTGCTATTGCAAATAACCACGTGGTTTCATTCCACTACACTTTAACAAACGCTGAGGGTGAAACACTTGATCAATCTCAAGGTGAACCACTTGCATATTTGCACGGCGCGGGCAACATCATTCCTGGTTTAGAAAATGCACTTACAGGTAAAACTGTAGGCGAAAAATTCACTGTAAACGTTCCAGCTGCTGAAGGTTATGGCGAATATAACCCTGAACTTGTTCAAGAAGTTCCGGCGCAAATGTTCCAAGGCGTGGACAACATCCAGCCTGGTATGCAATTCCAAGCACAAACTGATGACGGCGTTCAAATCGTAACTGTTAAAGCGATTGAAGGCGACAACATCATCGTTGATGCAAACTTCCCGCTTGCTGGTCAAGACCTTACTTTCGAAGTAGAAATCGTTGAAATCCGTGATGCTTCTCAAGAAGAATTAGATCACGGTCACGTTCACGGTGCAGGTGGTCACCACCACTAATTCATTTTTGAATTAGATGAAAAAAAGCAAAGCTCCGGCTTTGCTTTTTTATTGGCCCTACTTTTATAAAATCAGAAAATCGCTTATGGTCATGTCAATTTCTTTAAAATAAACAGAATTATGTCGACTGCTTATCAACTGGTCTGGTTTCGTCAGGACTTGAGAATTCGGGACCATGCTGCGCTCTGGCATGCGACTCAGGCTGGCCCTACCATCGCGCTTGTGATTTTATCGCCTGAACAGGGGCAATTACACGATGATGCCCCGATTAAAATTGACTTTTATCTCAGACAACTGCAAAGCTTAAAAGACCAACTTGCAAGTCTGAATATACCACTACTGGTTCACAGCATTTCGCTCTGGAAAGATATACCTGAGTATTTCGCAACGCTCATACAGCAACTGCCGATTCAACATGTATATGCCAATGTTGAACTGGGTGTAAATGAATTAAAACGCGATCAGGCTGTACAGAAACTTTTAAATCAGCAAGACAAGGAACTGGTCCTTTTTCATGATCGTACCTTGTTTCCTGTTGGCTCGATCCGCAACCAGTCCAATCTGCCTTATCAGGTATTTGGCGCCTTTAAAAAGACCTGTTATCAGCGTTTACAGCCTGCTTTACCACAATGTTATCCAATACCAGCTCCCCAACAAGCGTTAACGGATTTAAAGCTGATCTCATCAACTGATAGCAAGTCACTACAACTCGAATATCAAAAACATATCCAGCACCCCCATGATCACGAATGGCAGGTCGGCGAAGCCTATGCCTTGCAACAACTCGACCAATTTATTGAGGAACAGCTCAGTGACTATAAAATTGCACGCGATTTTCCTGCACGCGCGGGTACCAGTCAGCTTTCGGCTTATTTAAATATCGGCATCATTTCGATACGCCAGTGTCTGCAAGCCCTGTTCAGAGCACAGCAGGGCCATTTTGATATTCAATCCGATGCCCAGCAAAGCTGGCTGGATGAACTGTTGTGGCGGGAATTTTATCAGCATATCCTGTTTGATTTTCCGCGTGTCTCACGGCATTTACCCTTTAAGCAATCAACGCAGAATATCCCTTGGCGCGATGATCCCGTCGCTTTACAACAATGGCAGCAAGGTCAGACTGGCATTCCGATCGTTGATGCGGGTATGCGTCAAATGTTGGCAACTGGCTGGATGCATAATCGGGTACGGATGATTTGTGCCATGTTTCTGAGCAAAAACCTGCTGATTGACTGGCGTAAAGGTGAACAATGGTTTATGCAACACCTGATTGATGGCGATCTGGCAGCCAATAACGGTGGTTGGCAATGGTGTGCTTCGACCGGTACAGATTCCGCCCCTTATTTCCGTATCTTTAACCCGGTAAGCCAATCACAGAAGTTTGATCCTGAGGGTGAGTATATTCTGAAATGGCTGCCCGAGCTGGCCCAACTTGATAAAAAAACCATCCATGAACCCTATGCAAAAAAGCACTCTTTGGCGCTGGATTATCCCCACCCCATCGTTGATTTAAAGCTCAGCCGTGCCCGTGCCATCGAGGTATTCAAAGCGCATTTATCCTAGTTACATAAAATAAAATTTATTTGAAATACAAAGCTTTTCTTCGTTCCTTTGAATAGACTATATTGTATGTTACTGTTTATAAAATTATTTTACACAATCCCTAACAGAAAATTTATCGTCATAGCCGTAAAATAATGATACCTTGATCACAAAATACATTTATTAAAACTAAAAATATTATGCAGAAAAATCCGGCTTCAGCACTCGTCTTGTGGATTATCTCAGCCCATGTTTTTATGGGCATCGTCGCGTATGAGTGGTTACCGGCAAGTTATCGTGGCAGTTGGGTTTTCCTGCTTATCCTGTTGATCGCAGGTGCCTTTGTAAATGTCGGTCTGGCCATCATTCTGGGATTAATTACCTTTATTGGCGTCGCTGTTTATTTCCTGCTTGACCTGGCCAATCAAACCTATGTGGAACGTCAACTGCTGTTGCTGTTTGTGCTGCCGATTACCCCGATTTTTTTAAGTGCCATTCGTCACAATATTCAGAATGCGCTCAAGACCTTCCGAGCCATTCAAAGTTATGATCGTAATTATCAACACGATATCTTGCCACTGACGGCCTTGAAACATTTTCAGGGCGAGTTAAAGAAGTTGCTTAAACTTACGCAGAAGGATCATTACAAGGTTATTACCACTCAGATCAATAATACGGTGCTGATCCGGGAAATGCTGGGTGAAGATATCTGGAAAGAAACGCAGAACAAGATCATGGCAATTCTTTCCACCGAGAGAGACAGCGTTATCTATCATTTTATCAATGAAGAGCTGAGCCAGATCAAAAGTATCGTCATTCATGAACCGGTAATTGAGGAAAATCAGGTCTATCCTGTATTTATCCAGCAACTTCAAGACATGTCGGTATTAAAGCTTAAAATTGAACAACACACTGAATATCTGCGCCCTCAAGATCAAGAGGTGCCTTAATGTCCGTACTGCTTAATATTTGTGGTTTGCTGGTGACCACCGCAAATTATCCAGATACCACCTTGCAACAGTTTTATCAGCAGTACTATCACTGCTCGATCCAGCCTGCACAAAATCAGCTCAACCCTCAAACCCAACTTCCCAGAACGATCGCAGGTTTTTTCCCGCAACCCTCGACCTGGTGGCCAGTGTTTACCTCCGATCAGATAGAATCGGAAAGTTTTAAACAACTGATGGAGAAAGGGATCAAACCGGGCATCATCCTGCCCAATGAATATTTTAGTGCAGTTAAATATTATAAAATCAAAAAGGCAGTCAATGAGGGCGCGATTCCGGTCGCCTTCTATCAAATGCAGCATTCCAAGTATTTTGCCGCCAAAGCCACCTTTTCAACGGCACTTGGACTCCGGCCCCTCGCTGCCCTGATTGAAACAGGCTGGGATGAAAACCTGATTTCGCAACCAGCTGGGAGTTATCTGATTCAATCCGATAGCCCCAATGAACTTCGAATTCCTGCACGTAAAATTCAGCAGCATCAACATTATTTTTATCAGGTGATCAAAGACCCTTCACAAGCTTCGGGTTATCAGGTGGTAATCAATCCCCCAACCGACATGCCGGTAGATAATATTGAATATCCGCATCTGGGCATCTCCTGGGACATTAACAATATTCAATACACCAGCACCATCGACGGTGTAGAAACCAATCTGTTCGGTTATTTGCTGATTGCCTTGAGTACGGTCGTGATTCCGCTGGATTATATCTATTCCGCGCATTATCCAAGCCTGCTCAGCACCTTTGGTAGCTCTATTTCCTGGATTTCCTTGCTGCTTGGCGGCGGACTACTGCTGATCCTGATCATTTCCATTATTCGCAGGAGAAGAATAAATGCCCGCAATTGATATTCTTTTTCTATTTGGCTTTCTGGGCATCTGGATTCCTCAGGCCTTTTGGGCATGGCTCAGTTATCAGGCCTGGAAATATTCTAAAAATGCCGCCAAAGAACTGGAGAACATGCCTGTGCCGGAGCATTGGCCAGTATTAAGCGTGTTAATTCCCGCCTATAACGAAGGGGTGGTCATTGAAGATACCTTACATGCAATTGCACAACAGGATTATCCAGCGCATGCCTATGAAGTCTTACTGATCAATGACGGTTCTAAAGACAATACTTTAGAAATTGCCGAGCGTATGGCAGCGATTTATCCCTGCATTAAAATCGTCAATGTACCGAAAGGCATGGGCGGTAAAGGCAAATCCCGCACCTTGAATAATGGCCTGCCGCATGCCAAAGGTGAATTAATCGTGGTCTATGATGCAGATAGTACCCCTGAGCCGGACTGTGTACGTTTATTGGCACAGACCTTATTGGCAGATAAAAAGCTGGTTGCCGTCAACGGTAAAGTACGTACCCGTAACTGGCGTGACAGTATCCTGACCCGATTCATTGCCATTGAGTTTATCTTCTTCCAATGGATTTTTCAGGGAGGACGCTGGCAACGTTTCGAACTTTCTACCCTGATGGGAACCAATTATGTGATCTGGCGGGATGCACTGGAAACCCTGGGTGGCTTCGATGAAAAATCTCTGGTCGATGATACCGAAATGAGTTTCCGGATTTTTCTGGGTCAACGTCGGATTAAATGGGTACCCTACGCCGTCGGCTGGCAGCAAGATCCGCCATCCTTAAGTGTCTTTGTCAAGCAACGCTCGCGTTGGACCCAAGGAAACTTCTATGTCACTAGCAAATATTTACCGATTGCACTAAGAAAACCGTTCCCGATCGGAATTGAAATTTTTAACAATATTATGTGTTATGTCCTGTTTGTGCCGGCCCTGATCTGGAGTCACATTACTTTAACCCTCGGTTTACTGGGTATTGCTGGGATTACCGTTCCCGGCCCGTTTACCCTGCTTTGGGGCTTATCGTTCTGTCTGTATGTCGCACAAATGTGGTTTACCCTATCTCTGGAAAGAGCTCAACCTCAACTCTATTTCTTCTCGGTTTTATCGTATATCACCTATTCACAGGTGTTTCTGTTTATCGTGTTCAAAGCGGCCTATGACATGCTGAAAAATAAGATACAGGGAAACTCACTACAATGGTACAAAACTGAGCGCAGCAAGGAGAAAAAATAAATGAAAAAGAAGCCATTACATCAACAAATTTTTAAAATACTGGTCGCAAGTGCCGCGATCTCCTTGCCGGGGTTAAGCTTCGCCGACACGATAAACACCTGGACATTTGATAATATCAATACCTCCAATAAGTACACCATTGAACCGCATTTCTTTTATGTGGGCAAAGGCTCGGAGTGGCAGAATATTCAGTTTAGCAGTGAATATTCGACCGAACATTTCACCACTTTACTGGTGAAATATGATGACAAGCTGATTTATAACACCACCTTGAATGGTGATGGGACGCTGAACTTTAATATTCCAGCGACCAAGAGTGGCTTTCACCGTCTAGATTTTATCTTGCAACAATATTCGCCACCGACCTCGCCTGCAGCTGATCGAACCACCTTCTGTAGTGAAGATGTGGATCAGGTCACCTATCTCAGCAATTCCAAGATTGATTATTCCCGCCATCGGCCTATTTATCGTTTAAAAGATTTACCTGATGCCTTATTTAACCCGCAGGTGGTCCGTCCAACACCTTTTGTCGGGGTATTAAAATACAATCCGGCCAATCTCAATGAAGCCTCGATGCTGGGGCGTTTAATCAGTGCCTGGAGCTCAGTTACCCCGATCCAGTGGTATGAAAAGAATGCGCCAGAGAACCAGCCAGCTAACTTTTTTATTGAAATTGCAAAGTCTGCAACGCCTTTACCGAATGGTACCCTGGTACAGATTAGTGCCGAGAATGAGGTCCCGACTTTACGCATTCAATATGACAATCCAGAAAAACTGGTCTCTGCCATCAATGGCCTATTAAATCCAAATTATTTACAGCAACTGGATACCTCTTCCACGACGCTACCCAACAAGCTGGCCGCACCGTCTTGGGCCAGAATTAAACAGATCAAATCCCTTGCCGATTTGGGCATCAGCGATTTCCGACTCAATCAGGCAGAAAAGAACCTGTTCTTAAACTTCCCTGCGGTTTGGCAACCCACCGATATTTTGCAAGGGCAAATCGCCTTGCGCGTGCAGAGTGGTTTACTGGAAGGCTCAAATATTACCACATGGATTGATGGCGGTCTGGCCGGTAGCCTAAAAACCGCTGAACTGGATTCAGATCCGGTCAACCGGCAATTTAACTATTTTGCCAAAACCATTTCCAACAATACCAACTTCAGCATGAAGCTGGAAAACTCGGTGATTGTAAACTCGCAATGTTTGCCTTCAGCCAAAGGCTCACTCTGGATTGATACACAAAAATCGACCGTAAAACTGCCGCATAAAATCAAAAACGGTGTCGCTTCGCTTTCGATGAGTTTTGCCACCCATCCTACCATTGCGATTGATGGCAATTCGGGCAGTCTGGAAATTGCCATGACCATGAGTCAGGTGGCGAAAAAGATGCTGATGACCAATGATCCGATTCCATTAAATCTGGTCAAGTTTGATCCAGCCAAACCAGAGCTTCTCAATGTACAGGTCAACCCGAATATCTACCGTCAGCAAGTTTTGATGCATAAAGATATTCTGTACGCGCCCGCCACTGCACGCGGTTTTCTGGTCAGTTTCCATGAGCAACGTTTTGATGTGATTACCGACTCAATTGAAGGTGCGCAGAACTTCAGCAAGCTCTGGGATAAGATTCAAACCAACATCCCGAATAATGCCAGCAAAATATTGGTGGCAGAAAACGGACAAGTATTTATCTTACAAAAAATTATTGTCGGTAATCAGAAAGCGCCTCTGGTTCAGCAATCATCATTCTTTATCTTGGTGGTAATAATCTCTGCTATCATGATTCTGGCAATTTTGCTCTGGTACTGGCGTAAACGACCGAATGCTAAAAATAAGGCAGATTAAATCTAAACTTTTAAAAACGATTACGTTATCAGCCTTAATCAGTTTAGGAGGTTGCATGCATCTGTTTCAGGCAGATGTGCAGCCTCCCCAAATTGAGGGAATATTCTGGCAACCCGATCTGGCCACAACTCCCCCCTCAGGCAACTGGAATTTACTTGGCGTTTCCACCTTTGTACCGCAATGGTCAACGGTGCAGTCCAAAGCCTGGTTCGATCATGAAATGGGCTTTGAAAAGTGGGACAAAACACTTAACTTAAAACAGCTCAACCAGCAGCCGTGGTCTGAAAATATTATTTTGGGGCTGGCAGGCGAATATGATGAAAAACTGGCCCGCTCCAATGTGCTGCAACTGGCAGAAAGTTCGAAACAGATCATTGAACAAACCCGGTCCGTTCCTCTAAAAGGTTATTATTTTCCTGTTGAGGCCGATCCGACCTGGCTCGGTGTCGGTATGTTGGCACAGGCGATCAGTAGCTTGCCCAAACCGGTCTGGGTCAGTATCTACAGTGCTGAACAATCTCCTGAACATCTGGATGTATGGCTGAAAAGCTGGTTACCGCACAATACCCATGTATTTTTTCAAGATGGTGTCGGTGTCGGAACGCGTTCGCCCCAGCAAGCAAAAATGATTCTGGAAAATCTTCAGAAAGAGTTTGGTAAGGATAAGGTGGTGATTGTTTTGGAAGCTTTCCGTCCAGCAAAATCAGGCCAGTTCCGCTCAGCTTATCCGTGGGAAGTGGTGGAACAGCTTAAGGCCTATGAAGGACAGAAAGTGTATATTTTTGATGGTCCGCATTATATGAACCGTATGACTGTTTATGCCGTGGCATTATGGTACAAACTGAAATACGGCTAGCGGATAACCCTATCTTACAAACGCGCGCGGCTAGAAGCTCTTATAAAATACCAGTTCCGTGCGCGTGTTGTTATAGCGATCCGTTCCATCAGCCAGCGCATCTTTGAAATAATGCCCGTATAAGCGCTCAACGCGTAGTTTTACCGGTACATAGTTAAATGGCTGCCAAGCAACACCTGCGCCATATTCAAATAAGTTATTGTAATTTTCACCTTCCGAATCCGCTAAAGTATGTAGCTTGCCATAAGCTTGTACCGTACCCGCTTCTCCACGATAGAGATTAAAACCCGAACGCAATCGTAGGTCGGCAATAACGTTATAGTCTTCTCGTGAGTAACTCGCGACATTACCATATAAATCAGTGAAATAATCATTCCAGAGGGTACGTTGGTCAATGGCTGGATTGGCATACCATTCCTGATAGCCAGTAACACCACCGACCACACTTTCACGGAACTTATCCCGATTACGATCAATCAGATCATAACTCCCGCCCACCTCTAAATAGGCACGCACAGGAATCGACTGCCACGGCTGATAATTTGCACCAACACCGACGGTTACTGCATTTTCATCAATAATCTCGGGACGTACTCCGCCTTTGGATTTGGTATCACGGTTCAGGTTTACAAAGCCATACACCTGTGCCCGACCATTATCCAGATTTTTCCCGTAGCGCATTTTCAATGGGAAAATGAAATCGTCATAACGCGATTCATAAGAAGGCGCAAAGTAGACATCTTTAAAGGTAGATGGGACGGCTGAAGCACTCAGATTCTGGACTGCTTGCTGAGCCTTGCTCGCCATTTCCGGATCAGATGAAGCCGATAAATCTTTAAAGATCACCAAGGCTTCTTTATTTCTTTTTTGCTGATTGAGTAAATAGGCTTCCTGTAGTTTCAGTTGTTCATCCTGCGGTGCAAGCTGCTCGGCTTTACGTACACTCTGGATGGCTTCATTTTGCTTGTTCAAACGGATTTGCAGATAGGTCAGGCTTTTCCAGACTTTAAGGTCTTGTGGCGTAAGTTGCCCCAATTCAAGCAGGATTTTTTCAGCTTCTTCCGGCTGGCTTTGTTCAAGCTTGTAAAACTTGTCCCAACGGTCATAAATCGGATTGCCTGGTTTATAGGCCGCATCCCCTTCCTTCGCAAATTCAGGCTCGGCACTCAGTACCTGTTGTACAGGCAAGATTAGCCCCAAAATGAATAGTGTATGACTCAGCAGCTTATTTTTGGAATTGTTCATCGCAAATCTCAACTAAAAATACTCACAACAGGGCCTATGGCAAGAAGGGCTTATTCGCATTTAAAATGTTAAATTGTTCACATATGATAACCAAATCATCGTTATGCTATCGTTAAAATAAGTTAATTTATAATAGATTAAGTTTATGAAACAACAATAGAATTTTACAGACAATTGAGCCCTTATAAAACCAGGCCTGAACAGATTAAATAAATTTAAACGAGTAGGATTATGTCTTTTTCACATCATGCAGAACCTCATGTCATCCAACGCTCAGGCTGGCTGCGTGCGGCTGTACTCGGTGCCAATGATGGCATCATTTCGGTGACCAGCCTGATTATGGGGATGGCAGCCAGTGGTGCCAGCTCGCATACCTTATTGATCACCTGTATCGCTGGGCTGATCTCTGGTGCGACCTCTATGGCGGCAGGCGAATATATTTCAGTCAAGTCCCAGGAAGATATTGAAAAATCCGACCTGCGTTTTGAGGCTCGAGAACTGGAAAACAACCCGCATGCCGAACTCAAGGAACTGACCCAGATTTATATCTCACGCGGTTTAAATCCGGAACTCGCACATGAAGTGGCCAGACAACTGACCGAGCATGATGCGCTGGGTGCGCATGCACGGGATGAAATTGGCATCCATGAAAATACCGCTGCCAATCCTGTTCAGGCGGCGCTTTCTTCTGCCGCATCGTTCTCTTGTGGTGCTGCCCTCCCCATGCTGGCGATCTTGCTCAGTCCAGACCGCTGGATTGCATCCGCTGTGTTAATTACCGGGATTATTGCATTGGCGCTCCTGGGTGCATTGTCCAGTTACTTTGCCCGCACTTCCCTGCTGAAAGGCAGTCTGCGGATTAGCTTATGGGGCATGCTGGCCATGGCATTTTCCAGCTGGGTCGGTTCCCTGTTTAATGTCACCCCGATTTAAACAGAGATGCCGTACGATGCAAAATAGTGCCTATATTCAATAATTAAATAGCGATTATTATTTGCAAGCCGTTTTGTTTTTACGTTAAGGTGATTAAAAATGCAATGAGTCATTGATCATGTCGATTTTAGAATTATTAGAAATAAAACACCCGATTTTGCTTGCGCCAATGGCTGGGGTTTCCACACCGGAACTTGCCGCTGAAGTGTCCAATCAAGGTGCATTCGGTTCTTTAGGTCTGGGGGCCAATACCCCTGAAACAGCCAAAGCACAAATCTTGAAGACACAAGAATTGACCGATCATCCCTTTCAGGTCAACTTCTTTTGCCATCAATCTGAACAACTTGATCCCGAAATTGCCCGGCAATGGATTGATTATCTCCGTCCCCAATTTGAGAAATTCGCTGCAGAAGCGCCAACCGCACTTCACTGTATTTATCCAAGCTTTCTAGACAATGATGACTTCCTGAATGTCGTGCTGGAAACCCGTCCCAAGGCGGTCAGTTTTCACTTTGGTATGCCTCATCCGCATCAAATTCAGGCTTTGAAGCAAGCAGGCATTATCACCATGGTTTCCGCAACCAATTTACTTGAAGCTCAAGCGATTGAAGCAGCGGGGATTGATATTATTATTGCGCAAGGCATTGAGGCTGGTGGGCATCGCGGGATTTTCAATCAACATTTTGATGCTGCAATTAAAACCAGCGATCTGGTTCAACTGATTACCACACACTGCGATCGTCCAGTGATTGCCGCGGGCGGGATCATGAATGGCGAACAGGCCAAGGAAATGTTGAATCGTGGTGCGTCAGCAGTCCAGCTAGGGACCGCCTTTGTGCAGTGTAAAAGCTCCAGTGCCAATGCCGCCTATCGCAAAGCATTGTTCAGTCAAAGCATTACCCAGATTAGCGCCAGTCTTTCCGGTCGTCCGGCACGTGGCTTGATTGGCACATGGCATACCCAGATTGATACACCGAATCGTCCTGCAACCCCGCAATACCCATATACCTATGACTTGGCCAAGCAGTTGATGAGCATTGCCAGTGCACAGCATGATTTCAGTTATGGCGCTTTTTGGGCTGGGAGTAATGTGGCACAAATCAGAGAGCTAGAGGCCGCCGATCTTGTCAATCAACTGGTGCTGGAAATAAAAACCAACTAAATTTTACCGATAAAAAAGCCGACCCATCAGGGTCGGCTTTTTGCTCTTTCAGGTTATTTAATGGCTTCCAGCAAGGTCTGCTGGGCATTGTGTGGCGCTTCACCTTCTACCGGTCGTGCACGTTCCCACACCCCGTCTCCTTGTAACAACCAGGCTTGCTGATTGTCTTTGAGATAGTTGAGTAAACCCTGTTGATAAATCCGCTTTTTCAAGGTCGGCTCTTCAATCGGGAAACAGGCTTCAACACGGTTAAACAGGTTACGGTCCATCCAGTCAGCACTTGAACCGTAAATACGCGGATTACCGTTATTACTGAAATAATAAACCCGGGTATGTTCCAGAAAACGCCCGACAATTGAACGCACACGGATATTTTCCGACAGATTCGGTAAACCTGGACGTAAACAGCAGATTGAACGAATGATCAGGTCGACCTGCACACCCGCTTGTGAGGCTTCATATAGTTTATTAATCAGCTGAACTTCGGTTAAGGCATTCACTTTAATAATGATCTGTGCAGGTTTGCCTTCCTTAGCGTTGGCAATTTCGTCATCGATATAATTAATCAACTGCGCATGTAAAGTGAATGGTGCATGCAGTAACTTCTTCGGCTTGGCCATTTTACCCATGCCGGTCAATTCCTGAAAAATACGATGCACGTCTTCACACAGGTCTTTATCCGTGGTCATTAAACCATAGTCGGTATAGATACGGGCATTGGTTGCATGATAGTTGCCTGTACCTAAATGCACATAACGCACCAGTTTATTATTTTCACGGCGCACCACCAGAATCATTTTGGCATGGGTTTTATAACCGACGATGCCATACACCACCACGGCACCCGCTTCCTGCAACACATTGGCCACTTCGATATTGGATTCTTCATCAAAGCGGGCACGTAATTCAATCACCGCTGTGACTTCCTTCCCATTCCGTGCAGCTTCGGCAAGCACCTGCACGATTTCCGAGTCTGCGCCACTACGATACAGGGTTTGCTTGATCGCCAGCACTTGCGGATCACGCGCAGCTTCACGTAACAGTTGAATTACTGGGGCGAAGGATTCAAAAGGATGGTGCAATAAAATGTCCTGCTTTTGCATGGCTGCAAAAATACTTTCCGACTTTTTAAAGGCTTTCGGAATCACAGGCGTATGCGAATCATAACGTAAATGCGGACGTTTAAAGTTGGATAATAAACGTGCCAAGTTGACAGGGCCGTCAACGCGATACAACTGTTCTTCGTTCAGGTCGAACTCATTAAGCAGATATTCATAAATATGCTTTGGACAGTTATGGGTTACTTCCAGACGGACTGCACGGCCAAATCGACGTGAACTCAACTCACCTTTCAGCGCTTTTGCCAGATCTTCAACATCTTCGTTTAGCGCTAAATCGGCATTACGGGTGACACGGAACTGGTAGCAACCGGTTGCGGTCATGCCCGGGAACAGATCAGAAATATGTTCATGAATAATCGCCGAAAGCATTACGTGATGTTCTTTACCATCGGTCAATTCATCAGGCAAACGGACTACACGCGGTAATGAACGTGGTGCAGGTACAACAGCCAGATCAATTTGACGACCAAATGCATCCTTCCCTTCCAGCGTGACAATAAAGTTCAGACTTTTATTGACCAATCGCGGGAACGGATGGGCCGGGTCCAGGCTGATAGGCGTAAGCACAGGTGCAACCTGCTCATGGAAATATTTTTTGATCCATGCCGATTGTGCCGGTGTTAATTCACCACGACGCAGGAAGCAAATATCTTCTTTACGTAATTTCGGCAGGATTTCTTCATTTAATATGCGGTACTGACGTTCGATCGCGGCATGCGTAGTTTTAGAAATCTGTTCCAGAACCTGCTTTGGGGTCAAGCCATCTGGCGTGCGGCTTTCATTGCCCAAGGTCAGTTGTTCCATCATGCCCGCAACACGGATCTCAAAGAATTCGTCCAGATTGCGTGAAAAGATCAACAGGAAGTTCATCCGCTCTAATAATGGATGAAGTGGATCGACAGCCTGTTCCAGTACGCGTAGATGGAAATCGAGAATCGAAAGCTCACGATTGATATAACGATCGTTGTAACTATATTCTATTGGCGTTGTTGTCGTCACTGCAGTATTCATACCCAACCTTGTTGCTTTATCATTCATCAAGTGATGATTTAAGTATGCTGCAAAATTATGTCAATTTGGTAAAAAAGCCCAAAATATTGGGCTTTTTTTTAAAATTTGGTGAATTATTGCGGAAGTTGTATACCGTTCATATATTTTAGGATCACCCGCTTACGATATTGCAGCTTACGGTCATTGCGGTTGTCTTGATAATACTTTGGATTGGGCAACAGCGCGGCTAAA
The DNA here is from genome assembly GCF_014635545.1 of Acinetobacter courvalinii. Classification (GTDB taxonomy): domain Bacteria; phylum Pseudomonadota; class Gammaproteobacteria; order Pseudomonadales; family Moraxellaceae; genus Acinetobacter; species Acinetobacter courvalinii. Next base: position 111,728 of record NZ_BMDA01000001.1, on the reverse strand, counting down.
AATGCAGCCTGCTCCCGGGTTAAACTTTTAGAGCTTTTACCATAATAAAACTGGGCTGCCGCCTCAACTCCATAGATGTTTTGGCCAAACTCAACCGAGTTCATATACACTTCCAGAATGCGTCGTTTTGACCACATCCGCTCCATCATCCAGGTTGCCACTGCTTCCTGGCCTTTGCGAATAAAAGAACGTTTATTATACAGAAACAGGTTTTTTGCCAACTGCTGGGAAACCGTTGAACCGCCCGCCACCAGTTCACCTTTTTCGCTATTGCGTTCCAGCGCAAACTGAATCCCTGCCCAGTCAAAGCCATGATGGTGAATAAACTTGGCATCCTCACCCGCTAAAATGGCGCGTTTGAAGTTATCACTGATATTGTCATAGTCACGCCATTCCTGCTTGATCGGTTTAAAGTCGGTCAAATAATCCCAACGCATAAACATGGTCGTGTTGACCGGATGGGTGCGCCACCAGACCAGACTACTAAAGATCCAAAGCTGGATCAGTAGAATGACGCCGATAATCAACATTACTGCGCGTGCTAAAAAGGCTTTCATTAAAGTGCATCACTCCATCATGCAATAAATTCATGCTAAGCTATTTTTTATATCAATCACTAGCCTAAACATATGACTGAAACGACTCCACCACAAATCAACCAAAAATTGCAAATACAAACTTGGTGGTTTACTGCGTTATTAATCGCAGTCAATGTCGGATTATTTGGCTGGCAGATTCTTTCAGGGGTGAATATTACCGACCCTGCCCCTGTTGATGCAATCGCCTGGGGCGCAGATTTTACCCCGCTCACCTTTTCCGGGCAGGCAGAACGCTTGTTCACCAGTATGTTTTTCCATTTTGGCCTGATCCATTTAATGTTAAATATGTGGGCACTGTATATCTTTGGCAGTGTGGCAGAACAATTATTTGGTCGCAGCTATTACATCGCTATGTATGTGCTGGCGGGCCTGATGGGCAGTGTCCTGTCCAGCTATCTGAGCATTCGCGATGGCTACGCGCTGTTACAACATTTTGACCCGAAATTACTCCCGCATATCAGTGCAGGCGCCTCCGGTGCAGTGATGGGACTCGGTGCAGCACTTACGGTCATTTCCCTGTTTCCCCCTTTGCCCCAGCAACGCTTTTTGCTGGATAAAAAATCATTACTGATGGTGATGGGGATTAACCTTGTCTTCGGTTTCACCGTTTCAGGCATTAACAATGCCGCGCATATTGGCGGCATGCTGATGGGGGCATTACTGGCCGCAACCTGGTATTTCAGCCAGAAAACGCCAAGAAAAGCACTGGCTCAAGCCATTGCCATGATGATGGGCAGCTTACTGCTCTATGCATTCTATTTTTATTGCACCCAATTAAGCGCAGGACTTACCCCACTGTGGCATGAAATCCTGCGTCAGAACCAGCTTACTTTCTAAGACTGGTTCATTTCTCTTAAACTTTGTAAGGGCGCAATATCGCATAAGTAACTCAAACGATAGCGCCCGATCAGCGTACATACCACTAGCATGCTCAACGGTAGAATCAGCCAGATTTCCGCATGCCACTGAATCGCCATTTGCATCTTGTAACTGGCAATCGCACTGATCACCTCTGCAAACAGACAAGCTACTACACCCGCCAACAGGCCGATAAAACCGATTTCCAGACTGAGCATGCGTTTTAATTTATGCTTGGCAACACCAAAGGAACGCAATAAAGCCACCTCCTTACGGCGCTCATCCATCAGCACATTTAAACAGGCAATCAGTACCAGTACCCCCGATAAACCCACCAGCAAGGCCAGAACCGTGACAATCTGCACCAGAACATTGACCAGACGTTTTACCTCTTCCAGAATACGCCCGACATCAATAAATACCGTGTTGGAAAATTGCTGAATCAATTGCACCATTTTCGGCTGATCCGCTGGCGGGACATAGAAGCTGCCTAAATAACTGCCTGCGTTTTCATCCATGGTTTTCGGTGAAAAAATAAAGAAGAAATTCGGACTAAAACTTTCCCATTCCACGCTCCGCAGATTGATGACGGTCGCATTCAGTGGCCCTTCGGGTAAGCTGAAACTGAGTTGATCGCCAATCTTGATCCCGAGTTCAGTGGCCAGTTTGGCTTCTACCGACACCTGCCCCGTCTGGGTAAAATGTGGATTGCCCTCAGTAATCAGATTATCTTTCGGATACACTGCGGCTTGGGTCAGATTCAGTTCACGACGCAACGAATTATTTTGCTTGACCAGTTCTGCTGCAAAAGGCTGACCATTTTTTGCCACCAACCGGCCTCGAATATTCGGATAAAGCGGGGTGCTCGACCATTGATTCTGCTCAAGCTGCTGTTTCAATTGCGGCATATCAAATGGCGGTAGGCCATAAACAAACTGGTTTGGCGTCCCTGCTGGCAATTGTTGCTGCCAACGCTGCAATAAATCTGTTCTTAAGACACTCAAGACCGTAATCAGGCTCAGCCCCAAAGCCAAAGCGGTAATCTGTAGCGCAGTTTGATGCGGAATCCGTACATAGGCAGAGATCGGATGCTTGAGCTGCTTGATCGCTTTTAACAGCAACCAGATCACGGCAAAAAGCACCGCACATAACATCAAGATCGCGGCCAACACCCATAGACTTAACTGCAAATTATCACTCAGCACCAGACTAAACATCACCAGACTGGCAATACCGACTGCAAACATGGCGATATACGATTTACGTGAACGCTCCTGTTGACGGATCACCCGAATCGGAGGGGTATTGAGTAACTCCCAGATACTGGGCAAGATAAAACCGATCAGCACCATCACACTGGTAAAAATGGCGACAGGCAAGGCAAACAGTAAATCAGCCAGTGCAAAGCTCAATTGTAATTGTGGAATCAGCTGTAACATCAGCTGCAATAAACCATAGCCTAAAGCAATCCCAATCAGACTGCCCAGCCCAATCGACAAAGCACTGACAATACCAAGCAAGGCCAGATAAGCCAGCAAAATCTGTCTCTTACTCGCCCCCAGACAGCGCATCAGGGCAATATGATCCTGATTTTGTTGCACATAACGTTGACTGGTCAAGGCAATGGCAATACCACACAGCAAAATGGTTAACAAATTGGCAAGCTGTAAAAAGGTATCCAGATTTTCAATCGGTTTCATTAAGCGCGTATTGGATTGGCTGGCATCGCGTAATTTCAGTGAAGCCTGTTCCCCCTCTCCCATCTGCTGCTCATCGGGCTGGTCGTGCACCGATTCAGGATGAGTCTGTTGCCTGAACACTTGTTTAAAAGCCTTAACCTGTTCAGGCGGCCCTGCCATCAATAACCGATACTCAATCCGGCTGCCCACTTGCACGGCATGGGTTTTGGCAATATCGGCCTGATGAATCATCACTGTCGGCGAAAATCCTGAAAAGCCAAGCTCCTGATTAGCATCGTGTTCAATAATCCCGCTCACTTTAAATTGAGCATCCGCAATCGCAACCTGATCCCCTACTTTCGCCTGTAACAGATCAGCGGCCCGCGGGCTCAACCAGACTTGTCCAGTTTGCAGGCTTTGTGACTTGGGCTGAATTTCAAGTTCACCGCGTAATGGAAAATGTGCATCAATCGCTTTGACATTAACCATCACAAACTGATCCGAGGTATGCGCCATCGAACTAAATACCGTCACCGCTGCCTGTTGCAAACCCAGTTTTTGGGCTTGCTGTGACCATTCGGTCTGAATCGGGTCCTTATCGTAGAGCACCAGATCCGCAGCCAACATTTCAGCGGCCTGTAGGGTTACGGCATTTTGGACTTGGGTATTACTAAACTTAAGGGCTGTGGTGGCACTGATCGCTAAAGAAAGGGCAATGATTAATAAATACAAGCCTCCCGTACGAAAGCTTTGCAGTAAGAGAGGCTTAAGCACTGAACTCATAGGCCCTCTCCAAGTTTGACGATGTCCTGAATCTGTCCATCCGCCAGTTTGACATGACGTTGACATAAAGCCGCCAGATTCTGATCATGGGTCACCAGCACCAAGGTTGTGCCTAGTTCTTTGTTCAACTCAAATAACAGCTGTTCAATTTCTTCAGCCGTTTGTCCGTCCAGATTGCCGGTCGGTTCATCTGCGAAAATAATTTTTGGTTCTGCAATCAGGGCACGTGCAATGGCTACGCGCTGCTGCTCCCCACCCGAGAGCACTTTCGGTGTTTGCTGGGCCTGACGTACTAGCCCAACCCGTTCTAACCATGCCAATGCTTTTTGTTCTGCCTGCCTGAAATTAAAGTCAGGTTGTAAGCGTAATGGCAACATGACATTTTCCAGTGCACTGAGCTGCGGCAATAGCTGAAAAGACTGAAATACAAAACCGATATTTTCCAGACGAACCTGCGCACGCTGTTCCTCCGACAAGCTATGCACCGCCTGTCCACACACCCATAACTCCCCTGCGCTGGGACGATCAAGCGTTGCCAGGATGCCCAATAAGGTTGATTTGCCTGAACCTGAGCGACCGGTAATGGCAATCTGTTCGCCTGGATAAATCTCCAAATCGATCTCTTTTAAAATCGTTAAACTTTGCTGATTAATTTGAATCTTTTGTGTAACTTTTTGGGCAGAAATAATCGGTTGTGGCATGATGTCACGTATCCTTTAGGACAAATTTGAAGTGCAATGCAAATATCTAAAGTTATCTTGTCAGTATCTAAAACGCTTGCAATGATCAGTGTCTGCTTGATTCCGACACTGGTTTCAGCAAAGACTATTTTAATTTTGGGTGATAGCCTGAGCGCGGGTTATGGCATAGATGCAAAACAAGGTTGGGTTCACTTGTTACAACAACGTTTAGACCAACAGTATCCGAAACAGCACAAGGTGGTCAATGCAAGTGTCAGCGGCGAAACCACCAGCGGTGCACTGGCCAGACTGCCAAAATTATTGCAAACCTATCGCCCGGAAGTGGTGGTGATTGAACTGGGTGGCAATGATGGCTTGCGCGGTCAGCCTCCGCAAATGATTCAAAAAAATCTTGCCCAGTTGGTACAGTTGAGTCAGAAGCAGAAAGCCCATGTTTTATTGTTCGGGATGAAAATACCACCGAATTATGGCACCGCTTATAGCAAGGCCTTTGAAAATAATTACAAGCTGGTCAGCCAGCAATATAAAGTGAAATTACTACCGTTCTTTCTTGACGGCGTCGCAGGACAGAAGCACTTGATCCAGAACGACCAGATCCATCCGAACGCGAAAGCACAACCCCTGATGCTGAATCTGGCTTACCCTTATATCAAAGCTGCGTTATAAACCGCGCCTTTGAAGAAATTGACGATTTCAACTGATGTTTTTCTTAAAATAAACCACACGCTCGGTTTCCTGAAAGCCCAGCGCGCGATGCATGGCATGACTGATCGTATTATCCAGCGCAGCATCTGAAGCAAATTCGCTACATGCAAACTGCTTGGCCCAGTGTTCTACCTGCTGTACCAACGCGCTAGCAACACCTGAACGTCGATACTCTGGCAACACATAAATACCTTCCAGAAAAGCCACCGGTGAAGTTTGTGTGCCATTTACATATTCATATCGAATCGAGGCTTCCAGCATGGCAATTGCTTGCTGCTGATCGTTATAGCTTAATAATTGCAAAGTATGTGGTTGTTCGAGTAACTGCCGCATTTCCAGTAAATGCGCGTCTTCATGATCAGGCCAGAGTAATCGTCTTAATTGCAGCCAGTCGGCCAAGAAAGGCTCGCTTACAGGCATGATTTTCATATCGAGTCTGCCCTTTTACTTTACTTATTTTTCTAATTCAATAAAAAATAAAGATTTATACTTTAATCAGCGAAATTAAGGCGAGTTAAAACTCGCCCTGATGCTTAGAAATCAAAAAAAGAAACTTCACCGGTTTCGAGTGAATATTCTGCACCAACCACAATCATTTTGCCCTTTTCAATCAGGCTTTCCAGCACAGCTGAACCGTGACGGAGCTGATTCACAGAAGCAAATACGTTTGAACGGACCGCATGTGCAGACAATTTTTTCAAATCATTTTTGAGTTCGGTTTGCATCAGAATTTCAACCGAAGGACGGACACGGTTGACGATCGACATTAAATTCGATGAAGGCGGCTGATCAGGGTTCATCAAGGTATCAATCGTGGCTTGAATCGCGCCACAATGGCTATGTCCCAGTACCACCACCACAGCACAATCATAACGCTCTGCAGCGAATTCAACACTGCCGACCTGTGAAGGTGCCACAATATTGCCTGCCACACGAATCACGAACAAGTCACCCAAGCCTTGGTCAAAAACCATTTCAGCAGGTACACGTGAATCAGAACAGCCTAAAACAATTGCAAAAGGATTTTGATCACTTGCCATCTCGGCACGTTCTTGGTGAGATAACAATTTTTGTTGAACTGCTTCTCCTTTTACAAAACGGGCATTACCAGCTTTTAAACGTTCTAATGCTTCTTGTGCGGTGAGCATGTGTATATCCATGTGTGATTGACCTGAGGCAACAGTTTAATGTGCGCCCGTTTGAAAGTCACTGACAAAAATAGAAACGATCAGCATACTTGCTAATCTTTTGAACGCTAAAATAGCGGAAAATTGCTGAATTCATTGGCAAGAATTTCCATACATCTGTAGATTATGCAAATGACTCGCGTCGTCTCTTCCTCAATAATCAATTGGTTTAAAAATAGATCAAGGATTGAACAAAGATGATCAATACCCGATTTGCCCAACCTTTGCGCAAGACGTTTGGTGCTGCGTTACTGGCCTGTAGCTTAAGCACGGTTGCTGTAACTACAACTCAAGCTGCCGAAATAGAAATGAGCTTTCAAAACCTGTTGCAGCAAGAGCGTGCCTGGGCTGGTTTACAAAGCAAAACCTTAAAAGTGGGTGATATCACCTGGTCTTATAGTGAAGGCGGTCAAGCCGGCAAGCCTATTATTATTTTAATTCATGGTCTGGCAGGTAGTCGTGACAACTGGAACCGTGTCGCACGCGCCCTCACAGCAAATTACCACGTCATCATTCCGGATTTACCAGCCAGCGGTGAAACACTGGTTCCGAAAGATTTTGACTATTCTGTGCCGAATGTCACCGAAAAATTACGCCGTTTTGTGGAAGCCGCCAATCTGACCGGACCTGCACATATTGCTGGCCATTCACTGGGTGGTTCTATTGCCATGCTCTATGCAGGCCAATATCCCTTTGAAACCAAGAGTCTTTTCCTGATTGACGCAGCAGGTGTCTATAAAGCAGCGAATACACCTTATTTAAAAGATCCAAATCAGGTGAAGAACATGATTGTGAGCAAAAAAGGAGATTTCAATTTCCTGATGCAACAAGCCATGTTTACTCCACCGTTCATTCCGAAGGAAATTGCTCAGGCACAAGAAAAAATGATGATTGGTCAGGTTGAGCAGACCCAGAAAATGGTCGATCAGGTGATTGCCTTGAACAAGCTCTATACCCCGGATTCATTTGCCTTGCTGGCAAGATCGATTGATGCACCGACCCTGATCTTATGGGGCAAGCAGGATAAAATCGTCAATGTCGAAGTCGTTCCTGAATTAAAAGCATTACTGAAAAATGCCCAGACGCCTGTCATTCTGGACAATGTTGGCCATATGCCGATTCTGGAAGCAGATCAACTGGTGGTTCAGCAATATCTGCCGTTCCTGAGCAAGATTCAGGCACAAAAAACTGCTGCGGCTCCAGCGCAATAAACTTAATTTAGCGATTTGAGAATATATGTCTAAACATCCAATGATAGAACAACTGATTGATGCACAGCTCGAATTTCTTGAACATGAGTTTGCTCAGCCAGACACCATTCAAACTGAATTTAAACAGTTCTATCATTGGTTACGCTTGCAACCGTTACAGCAGATCTGGTCTTTTGAACAAATTTTTAACCTGATTGAAAAACAGATTCTTGCGACACCGGCAAGTGCCTTTCTGGTTGAGCAGATTGCGGAGCATATCCGTTTTGCCCTGATTCATCCCGTTAACGAGCAGACCAGCATTGAAGATGTCATCCCTGTGCTGACAGTAGATTCGATTGCCCAGTATGTGGCCAGTAAAAGTGGCCATCGCCAGCGTTTAATTAAAACCGTGGTGAACAATCCCGCGTTCTCAGCATTGATTAGCCAGTTAATCCAGCACTCGATTCAGGATTATCTGGATAATTCAGTGATGTCAAAGCGCGTTCCTGGTGTCGGGCATTTTATGAAAATGGGCAAATCGGTTTTAGAAACAGTGACCGATTCCAATCTGAACCAGACCATTGCCCATTATCTGCAAAAGAATATTTTAAAAATCAGTCAAATGAGTGAGAGAGTGCTCAACCAGCACTTTAATGATGACAAGCTCTATCATTTTCAGGCCAATCTCTGGCATAAAATTAAAGTCATGCCCTTATCGGTATTGCGGAATTATGTCGAAGTACAGGACTTACCAAAGACGGTCGCGATGGGACACGAAATCTGGGATCATATTCGTCAGACGCCTTATCTAAAACAACAAGTGCATGATGGCGTCTATGCCTGGTACGCACGTAATCAGGAACGGACTTTTGATCTTTTATTACGTGACCTGAATATTGATGAGACATTGATTGAACATGAACTCAGTCAATTACTCATCCCTGTACTGCAACAGGTGATCGAGACAGGTTATTTACGTGAGCGTGCCCGCCCTTATTTAGAAAAGTTTTATTATTCGGATCAAGTCGTACATATCTTAAAAGTAGAAGGATAAGGCTTTAAAAACCTTATCCTTCCCTTCAAGTCTTAGAAGCTATAGGTCACACCAAGATTATAACGGCGGCCATCTAACACATAGTTATAGGTCGCAGTATCAATCTCTTTATCAAATAGATTGTAAATGCCTGCAGCGACCGCAATATTTTGCGTTGGCTTATAGTTCACCCCAACATCTACCATCGTATAAGCAGGTTTACCTTTGGCCATGGCTGTACGGCTTAAGTAATCCGAAGTTTTACTGCGGTAATTCACACGGCCCCAGCTTGAGAACTGATCGTTAATTTCCCAATCTGCTGTGGTATTAAACATGTGTTTAGGCATTTCATTTAAAGGCTTGCCTTTATTCGCGCCACTCTTTTGTTCGGTATCGGTGAAGGTATAATTTGCACTCAAGTTCACATTTGGGAGGACTTTCCAGCCAAAGGTTGCTTCTGCACCACGCATACTGGCTTTATCCACGTTCTCACGCAGGCTGACAAAGTCAAATTTTTCACCCAGCCAGTCGCAGCCCATTGATCCAGAGGCTCCCTGACAGGTTCTGATTTCAGTGATCTTGTCTTTAAACTCACTATTGAATAGTGTAAGACCTGCAGTCAGATTATCTAAATTGTCCCAGTTAAAGGACATTTCATAGTTCACACTCTTTTCAGGTTTTAGGTTCGGATTACCAACAATCACACCTTTACTTTGACTGCCTCCCGTCGCCTGTCCCCACTCTGCAACGGTTGCACGCAGTGCTGGTGTTTTATAACCTGTTGAGACACCACCTTTAATCACCCAATTATCATTCAGCCCCCAAACGCCATAGACTTTCGGGCTCCAGTGATCACCAAATTTTTCATCTTTATCTAAACGCAGTGAACTAGTTAAAGTGAAATCATCGACAATATTCCAGGCATTTTCCGCAAATAATGCCCAGCTATAACGATCAAGATTGGAAACAGGTTTTGCCCCACCAACGCTTAGCTGATTACCTTTGTCATCTAATTCTTCTTTGAGGTACATCCCGCCAAAGCTCAAACTATGACGATCAAAGTTAATTTTATTGATGGTATTAAATGTAGTATTGATCGCTTCCATATTCCGTGATGGATTTTCATTCTCTTCACGCTGAATATAGGAATGTGTTTCGACTGCTCCAATTTTTCCACGATGCGTTAAGCTATATTCAGTACGATAGTAGTCCGAGAATGAGTTTGCTGGTGGATTTCGACCCGTTTGTATTGGAGAAATACTCTTGCCAACGGTTGCATCGCGGTTTTGAATTGAGCGCTGGTACTCCAGATCAATGGTATGATCATCATTGGGGGTCAGACTAAAGGCAGCTCCACCTGCGCGAATTTTTTGCTTGCTATACCCCCCATAGATTTCATCTTCATCACGTTGCGAATAAAGACCATTGGCTTTAAACGATAATAGATTGGCGATTAGAGGACCTGCAATATAAGCATTGGTTTGATATTGATTACCTGAGTCAGAATTTTCCTGCAACGTGGTATCAAGCTTGATCGAACCCGTCCATTCAGTTACATTTTTCTTGGTAATAATGTTAATCACACCGCCCATCGCATCTGAACCATATAAGCCAGACATTGGTCCACGGATCACTTCAATGCGTTCAATAGCGCCAATATTCGGTAACCAGCCTTGCTCAATGCCTGAGTTATCGCTATTGGGACGTACTGAACGTGAATTTACTTTTTTGCCATCAACCATAATCACGGTATAGGCACTGCCCATACCACGGATACTGATATCACTTGAGCTACCGCCTCCTGTAACCACCACACCTGGAACATCTTTCAGTGCATCGGTCACATCACGATATGCTTTTTTATTCATTTCTTCTTGTGTAAGCACAGAAATAGAGGCTGCTGCTTTTTTAATGTCCTGCTCAAATCCACTTGCCGTGACAACAATCTTTTCCAGTTGTACAGGCTCTTTATTGACCTGAATTTCTGCTGCCTGTGCAAGCGCCATCATACCGCCCAATACGGAAATAGTGAGGAGTGATTGACGTGCTATTTTGTTGGACATATTCCCACCCGATTCAGAGATATCTTAAAGATTGCTTAAAATTTATGGGAATTCTAACAAAAAACAAATAAAACTCAATACAAATGATAATTATTATTATTTATATATTCATTTTTAATTGTTTGCCGATAGCTTATCAATTGAGGCAAACCAGTTGAACTTTTTAACTTTCAGTCAAAAATAATGATTCCAAATCATTCATTTTATTTAACAATGATCTGATTACATTTAAGTAAAAAGTTAATGATGAAGTCTGGGTTAGAAGCTAGCTGTTATTGAAATGGTCGGCTGACTCAAGCTGTTCAAATTTAAAGACGTTTTATAGCTTAAATCGCTTCTTTAAAATTATGATACTTTTCTAGTAATTTTTATGCATATTACGTTGTTTTTTGATTGCGCAAGTTGAAAAGCGCGCCCCATATCTGGACCACGTTTCAACTTGCATGTCGCATCGTGACTTAAGCCGGAATTTGCTGAGTAATGCAGTGAATATTGCCGCCACCGAGTAAGATTTCGCGCGCAGGAACACCTGTGATCAGATAGTCTGGATACATCTGCTGGAACAATGCCTTCGCCTGTTCATCAGTACGTTCATCCAGTAACGGGAAAATGATCTGCTGGTTACTAATCAGGTAATTGACATAAGAGCCCGCCAGACGATTACCTTCAAAACGTTCAATGGCATTGCCCTTATCAATATCGATCGTCTCGTTTCCACTGGCATACAGTGGCCCGGGAGATGGCAACTTCCACACTTTCAATTGACGGCCTTTTGCATCCTTTGTATTTTCCAGTACTTGTAATGCAGCTTGTGAACGTGCGTATTGCGAATCATTAAGATCATCTGTCCAGTGCAATGCCACTTCACCAGGACGGACAAAGCAGCACATATTATCAACATGCCCATCGGTTTCATCATTAAATACACCTTGAGGCAACCAGATGAAAGTGGTGACACCCAAGCATTCTTGCAGAATATTTTCAATCTGGGCCTGAGTCAGATGTGGATTTCGGTTCGGATTCAGCAAGCATTCTGCCGTGGTCAACAATGTGCCTTCTCCATCCACATGAATGGCCCCACCCTCTAAAATTAGCGGTGTCGAGTAAGTATCAATACCGTGCTGTGCTGAAATCTTGCCTGCAATCAACTGATCCTGATCCCATGGGAAATACAATCCGCCATTTTCCCCACCCCATGCATTAAATACCCAGTTAATGGCTTTTTTCTGGCCTTGTGCATTCTTGACAATGGTTGGTCCCGTATCACGTGTCCAGGCATCATCACTTTCCATTTCCACCAGTGTGACCTGTGCAGGCATAACTTGACGTGCTTTTTCCATTTCTGCTTGAGGAACAGCCATAAATACTGGCGTTTTCTGGGCAATTGCAGCCGCAACCTGGGCAAAAGCCTGTTGTGCAGGTGCGCCATTGCCACGCCAGTTATCCGTACGATACGGCCAGATCATCCATACCGCTTCTTGTGCAGACCACTCGCCGGGCATGCTAAAACCTTGCTGATTTGGGGTTGTCGCATTCTGTTCCATATTGTCTATCTCCATATGTTCATATCTTTTGAAGTCAAATCTACATTGATCAAATCAATTGTTTAAAACGGTTTAAGTGGTGGCCCCAAACGAGAGCGGCTGTTTGCGGATACGCTTATAAAGCAGCAGTAAAACCCCAGCCAATAGCCACACGCCTCCAAATTCCAGTGCCGATTTTTCCAGATGTACCCATAAACCTAATAGGCACAGTACCGAAACCAGTGGTAGCAGCAAATTGAAGAAAATGTTTTTCAAGCCCGTACGCTCTTTACGAAGCACAAAGAATTTCATGAATACAGAGAAGTTCACCATGGTAAATGCAATCAAGGCACCAAAACTGACCAGACTCACCACCGTTGCCAGATCAACGGTAATGGCTAACAGGGAAATCAGACCCACGAATAAAATCGAATATAACGGCGTACCTAATCTATGATTGACATAACCGAATATTTTTTGGTTAAACACACCATCACGTCCCATGATGTAAAGTAAACGTGAAGCGCTGGCATGAGAGGCCAAACCGGAGGCAAATGCATTCATGATCTGTACGGTAAGCAAGGCTGACTGGAAAAATACGCCTCCAACAAACAGTGCAATTTCAGGTAAGGCTTCATCTGGATTTTTAAACTGTTCCAGTGTCGGAAAGGACAACTGAACGAACCACGAAACCGTAATAAAAATCAGGCCACCTAATAAGGTTGTCAGCATAATCGCCCGGGGAATGGTCTTAGTCGGATTGCGACTTTCATGGGCTAAGGTCGAGACCGCATCAAAGCCCAAATAAGAGAAACAGACCAATGACACACCTGTCAGCAAGGTCAGATATTCGGGATTACCATTGAATAACGGCTTGATTGTCGCCAGGCTTTGATAACCCTGCGAATGCCCCATGCCTGTGACCACCAGAAAAATAAACACCAGCATCATTGAAATCGTAGCTGCAATAAAGATAAAGCTAAAATTGGCCAGAATATTGATACGAAAGCTGTTGATTAGCGTGATAATCCCGACCATGATCACCACCCAGGTGGTATAGGAAATGTCGGGCATCAATGCATTAAGATAAAATGAGGCGAGTAAAACATTGACCAACGGAATCAGTAGATAGTCAATCAACGAGCACCAGCCCACAAAAAAACCCGCTGTCTTGCCGCATGTTTCAGTGGTATAGGTATAAGCCGATCCTGATTTTGGTGTCAGTTTACTAAAGCGTGCATAGCTAAATGCAGTTAATAGCATCGCAAATAAAGCCAGAATATAAGCCAGAGGAACCCGTCCTTCGGTAACTCTTGAAATAATACCAAAAGTATCAAATACAGTGGCTGGAGCCATATAAGCCACACCAATGACAACTACTTGCCACAATGACAGCCCTTTTCGGTTGTTTTCGCTTTCCATGCATGTTTCTCCTGCATCAATGCAAACACTTTCGCAGTGCTTTTTTTATTCATTTTGGATAGTGATACTGAACAGAGAAGTCCCTTTCCCGATTCAATAAATAGTTGAAATAATTAAAGCGTAATCACGTTTTCTTCGAGATAACTTTGCATTCCCGATTCACCCAGTTCACGCCCAATTCCACTTTTCTTGAACCCGCCCCATAAAGAGCCAGGCTGAATCATTTGATGACAATTGATCCAGATATGACCAGAGCGAAGTCGCTTGGCAATTTTTTTACCGTGCTGCAAAGATCCGGTGATAATGGTGGCAGCCAGACCAAAGTCAGAATCATTGGCTAGCCGGATCGCTTCTTCTTCAGTTTCAAAGCTTCGACAGCACATCACCGGGCCAAAGATTTCCTCTGTCCACAAGCGGCTTTCAGTCGGTACATTTACAAAAACATGAGGCTGAATGAAAAAGCCCTTTTCCGGAATGGCAATCTGTTCAGGATCAATTAAGGATTGAAGCTTTTCCTGTTGTGCGATAGTTAAATATTCATGAACTTTCTGATATTGCTTTTGCGTCGTCATCGGTCCCATACTCAACGGGCCGCTTAGGTCAGAACCTAAAGTCATCGACTTCACCGCGGTTTTAAGCTTCTGGTAAAAGCGCTCTGCCAGTGATTGGTGTACCAGTAAACGTGAGGTTGCAGAGCACATTTGACCGCTGTTATAAAACATGCCGCCAAGTGCTTTATCGACGGCTTCATCCAGATCGGCATCTTCAAGAATCAGGATCGGCGATTTGCCACCCAGCTCTAACGTGACACGCTTGACCGATTGCGCTGCTGCCTGCATCACGTGAATACCCACTTCGGTACTGCCGGTGAAAGAGACTTTATTGACCTCTGGATGGGTCACCAGATGCTGGGCTGCCACGGCATCTCCCAAAATCAGGTTAAAGACCCCCTGCGGAAACTGGATCTGATCCAGTAATCGGGTAAATTCATACTCTGGCAATGGCACCAGTTCGGATGGTTTAAAGATCAGTGTGCAACCTGCGGCAAGGGCGGGTGCGATTTTCCAGGCGCTGGTGATTAACGGGAAATTCCACGGCGTAATCAAAGCAACCACACCTACCGGATTTTGCTGATGGGTCAGTTCAATGCCATCTTCACATTGGGTCACCTGACTAAACGCAAATTCTTTGACGAGATTGGCATAGTAGCGATAGCACTTAATGCTATTCTCGACGTCGACTTGGGCTTGCTCCGAAGATTTACCATTATTACGATGAGAAAGTTCAATCAGGGTATTCTTTGCTGCATCTATGGCATCGGCAATTTTGTTTAACCAGTTTGCCCGTTGTTCAGG
This sequence comes from Acinetobacter courvalinii, assembly GCF_014635545.1. Lineage (GTDB taxonomy): Bacteria > Pseudomonadota > Gammaproteobacteria > Pseudomonadales > Moraxellaceae > Acinetobacter > Acinetobacter courvalinii. The sequence goes on along the minus strand of NZ_BMDA01000001.1, from coordinate 96,630 downwards.
ACTGGTCGAACTCCAGCTTTCCAGCGCCTGCTGCGCAGCCGCCACGGCAGCATCTACATCTTGTGGGGAAGCGGTCGTAAAACGGGTTAATTCTTCTTCACTGGCTGGATTCACCACCGTAATCTGGGAGCTTCCTGACGTATTTTCCCATTTTCCATTGATATAATTCTTCATCTGCTTGCTCTCATACGAGTTCTAAAGCGGATTCATCGTGACTGCCCACAGGATTTCAGCCTGCTTCAAGTCAACCCAGTCGCTTTATTCCTCATTCATTCCATCGACATCATCTGTTGTTGTCCCGCTATTTCTATCGATCAGCGAGACTCAACTCACCCCGCAGGGCAAGTTGACTGCTTGAAAGATCAAAGAGATTCGGCTTACAAATGACCTTCAGCCTTTAATTCCTGAATGGTATTCTGAATCGCATGACGTAAGGTTTTCACGGCAAAGTCAATTTGATCACGTGTCAGGATTAAAGGTGGAGACAATACATTCATGTGTCCCACAGGACGTACAATCAGACCGAGTTTCTGGCAATGATTGGCAATACGTTTACCTACCCCAACAGAACGGTCAAACAGTTCTTTGGTTTGTTTGTTACGCAGGTTCTCGATACACATCATGAATTTCTTGCCGCGTACTTCACCGACAATTTCCAGATCTGCCAACGTCTTTAATTGCTCTTCAAAGTAAACACCCATGTCCTGGACATGTTCACAAATCTTTTCCTTTTCCAGAATTTCAATATTCTTGAGTGCAGCCACACAACTGACCGGATGACCTGAATAGGTAAAGCCATGAGTAAGCAAACCACCTTCATGATGCGGTTTACTGATGGCATCATAAATCTCATCCGAAATGATGGTTGCACCTAAAGGCAGGTAACCCGAAGACAACCCTTTTGCACAGGTAATAATGTCAGGCACAATGCCAAACACGTCTTCTGAAGCAAACATATGACCTAGGCGACCAAATGCGGTAACCACTTCATCAGATACATACAGCACATTGTATTTTTTACAGACGGCCAAGGTTTTGGCATGGTAACCTTCTGGCGGAACAATCACCCCGCCCGCACCCATGATTGGCTCGGCAAAGAAAGCTGCGACATTGTCCGGGCCAAGTTTCAGAATGGTATCTTCCAGTTCCTGAACCTTTTCATTACAGAAATCTTCCATCGACTGCGATGCTGGCTTGCGGTATGGATTTGGACATGACACATGGTGAACCAGCTCATTGTGAATTTCGAAACCGACATGATCGGCTTCAATACCCGTCAAGGTCATACTGATATAGGTACTGCCGTGATAAGCGTCTTTACGGGCAATCAGTTTCTTTTTCGATGGTTTGCCAATCTGATAGAAATAGTGGTGAATTAAACGTACTGCAGTATCGTTCGCTACTGAACCACCACAGCCATAAAACACATGATTCAGATTACCCGGTGCCAACTCAGCCAGTTTAGCCGCCAACTTGGCTGCTGGTGCTGTAGTTTGATGACCAAATGGTGAATAATAAGGTAGTTCCATGATCTGTTCAGCAACGGCATCGGCAATTTCTTTGCGTCCATAACCGACATTGACACACCACAGGCCGCCAATACCATCTAGATATTTATTGCCCTGCGCATCATAGACATAGACATTTTCACCTTTCGACATGATTAAAGAGCCTTCGTCTTTAAAGGTCGAAAAATCTGTCCATGGGTGAATCACATGATCCTTATCTTTTTGCCAGATATCCTGAATATCGACATTTACAGGTAATTTAGAGTTCATCTTCTATCCATCCATTTTTTATTGCAATGCTCCATTCCAGCAGCATGCATGTCTTACACATTGTTAATTTATTGATCATTAAACTGTTACTGTATTCTTCTGCATCATTTGTGCGGTTGACTGTGCGTCATAATTTAAGATCGCATTCAGCAACACATCGGCACCTTGAGCCGCATCTTGCATATAAATATCTTCTGCCTCGTTATGGCTTAAACCATCAATACACGGAATAAAGATCATCGTGGTCGGACAATGTTTCGCGATATTGATGGCATCATGTCCTGCACCACTCACAATCGGCTGATTGCTGTAGCCCAGACTGTTTACCGCTGCCTGAACCGTTGCCACACAAGTCTTATCAAAATAAGTCGCCGGACTCAGCCAATGTTGAGACACCTGAACGTCCAGATCTCTTTCTGTCGCCAGACGAGACAAGATCGCTCTGGTTTCCACTTCCATGACGTTGAGTGCAGCATCATCTGGATGACGTAAATCAATGGTCCACTGAATCTGGCCCGGGATGGTATTGCGCGATGAATTCGCCACCTGCATTTCACCAAAGGTCACCAAACCTTGCGGGAATTTCTCAAGAATGCATTTTTCAACAGCCACAATCATTTCTGCGGTACCGACCATGGTGTCTTTACGCATATTCATCGGGGTTGTGCCTGCATGTGCTGCTTTGCCTTGGGTTTCAACATCGAGCCACAGAATGGCTTGACCACCGGTGACCACGCCAATCGAGATCTGGTTTGTTTCCAATACAGGCCCTTGCTCAATATGGGCTTCGTAATACGCCTGGAATGGACGCGCCAGTGGATAATCGCCGAGTTGCCCAGTACGGACCAGTTCGGAATAAACAGAAATACCGTTTTTATCGGTAGTGTCATAGACTTGCTGTTTAGGTAATACCCCAGCGAAAGCGGCGGAGCCCATCATTGCCGGAGTGAAACGTGCGCCTTCTTCATTCATCCACACCACCAGTTCAAGTGGATGAGCCGTCACAATATTCTGTTCTTCTAGGCGCTGTAACACTTCCATACCCGCCAGCACACCATAAATGCCATCAAAGCGTCCGCCCTTGGGCTGGGTATCCAGATGGCTGCCCATAACGATAGGCAATGCGGTATGGTCTTGACCAGAACGGCGTAAAATCAGGTTACCGACTTCATCATAATGAATAGAAAGATTAATCTGCTTGGCCCACTCAAGCAGTAAAGCCCGACCTGCAATATCTTCATCCGTAAGCGCTAACCGTGTATTACCACCCTTGCTGGTGGCACCAATTTTTGCCATGTCCATGAGCATCTGCCATAAACGCTCTGCATTCACTTTCATTGTTTTAACATCCCTTTTATCGATATATCACTATCGCTTTATTCACTCTACTTTGATTAATTCTTCCATTAAAAACGAGTGCCAATTCTTTCAAAAAAACAGGTACCAATTTAAACATCAATAAATAAATAAAATTCCTTTTGTTTTTCAAACAAATAAGCAAAAGATTAAACTAACCCTATTTTTATAAAAATCAATTTATTTTTTATTACTTTTTAATTATTTCTAACTACATTCAACACCGAACACAAAACAGCCAAAAAGTTTTATATATAAAACTTTTTGGCTGCTGTTTGATCTAAGAAAATTTTAAATAGGACTATTTCAACCATCAAAGCATGATTTAAAAATACAAATGCTCACATTTAAACTAAAACAGTTTGGTTAAACTAAATACCACTGTTTTATCTACACTGGGTAAATCTTTATTAACATTTGCATTGGCATAATATAAATCAAAAATAAAATCTTGATAATTAAAATCCAGCCCTAGCTTATAATCATAGAAATGACTTTTCTCATCCGTTCCCCAAAGTACGGCATAGGCATCTTTATTTGCAAACTGGTTATATGCTACTTGCGTATATATATTCCACTGCTCCGCGACTGGATAACGATATCCGACCTCATAACGCAGCATTTTACCGGTCTCTAGCGTATAATCAGGTGAATAGTAAAAAGCCAGATTCAACTCATCCTGAGCATGGAAGAGATTTGATTTCAACACGCCAATTGAGTATTCCTCAAAATCTACACGGGGCAGGGTTTTATCTTCTCCAGGATAGTTTACATCCAGATATTGCAGATTCAGTTTAAGATCATTATTTATTTGATAATTATAGCCAATATAATAATCCAGCTCTAAACTACTGCCAATATCCAGCTGTATATTTGATGCAAAAAGTTGCGTATACAATCCTGAATCATGATCTAGACTTAATGTTCCTTGAACAGCCGGTTTGCCTTTGGTTTGCGTAGTTCCACGCCAATAATACTCTGTTAAAAAAGCCATTGAACCACTGACTGAAAAACGTTGCTGCTGATTTTCAGTAGGACTATCGGCGGGTTTTGCATATACTGGCGCTAATAGTGCAGATGTTAAGATAGCTAGAATCCATTTCTTGTTGATCATCTATTTATTCCATGAATATATGATTATTTTTGAATTCTGATTATCTTTCACACACCCTATAAATCGAGAACCAATTTCACAAAAAACAGAAGAGCCATTTATTTTATAAAAACTAGGTTTAATTCATATCCGCATAAAAACAAAGCAAGCTTATCGCTTGCTTTGTTTTTAAAATTTATTAACATTTTTACATCAGTCATATTTTTAACTGTATTGAATAGACAATAAAAGTCCCCTCTCCTTTTTAAAGGATGAGCGTAGTTACGCGTAAAAGGGAGAGGATTTAGATCAAGCATTTCCCCTCATCCTAACCTTCTCCCAAGGAAGAAGGAACTTTTAACACCAATGTTGAGCATTTTTTGAATTTTGAAAGCGCTCTGTTCTTTATTGTTTATTCACTTCCCTTTATATACCTGTTTGCCTGCAAACCAGGTCTCAGCAACTTTCCAGTCTTTGATATCTTTATTCAATGGCGTTTTTAAAGCATCTTGCAAGACCACAAAATCAGCCCACTTTCCGACACTGATACTGCCAATCTGATCCCCCCAGCCTGCAATATTGGCAGGTGCTTGAGTATAGGCATATAAGGCTTCATCCAGACTTAAAGCGTTATCGCTATAGCGGGTTTTGCCCTGATACTCACGGAAAACCACATCACTCAGCTGTAACATTGGATTTTCGGATGCAGTCGGCCAATCACTCCCGAGTACCATGGTAGCACCGCTACTGAGCAGCGACTGCCAGGCATAGCTATACGGCATCCGCGCCTTACCCAAACGCGATTCCTGATAATTACCTGTAATGGCATGATCTGGCTGCATTGAAGCCACCACGCCTAACTGGGCAAAACGCGGAATTGCATCTTTAGAGATCACTTCAATATGCTCAATTCGATTGGCAAACTGACGATGTTTCGGACTATTCTCAATCGCATTCAGGGCCATATCGACACTTTTGTCACCAATGGCATGTATCGCCACCGGGAAACCTGCTTCATTCGCATTTTTCACTGAATTATTCAGCTCTACCTGTGAGGTAATCGGCGCGATATTAAAATGATGACGATCTGCATACGGTTCATTCAATGCAGCGGTGTAATTCATCAAGGTACCATCAACAAAATATTTCATATAGGCAAAGCGGAACTGCGGTCCAGTTTTCCACTGCTGTTCTTTTTGCATGAACTGCTGATTGAGTTGATCACGTTGCTTTGCATAAGCCTGAAAATGGGCTGGTGTGACCTGATCCTCTCCTGCCATCAAGCCAAAACGTATCCGCATCGGCAATTGCTGTTTCGACTCCAGTAAAGCAGGATAAACCGTAGCCAACTCAGTCCACATATCATGTACGGAGGTAATCCCCAAACTGTTAAAATGCGCTATGATTTTTTCAATGACTGGAAGTGCCGCCTTGCCCGAAAGTAATGCACTGCTGTACTTTGGATTGCCCAAAATCAGTTGCATGCCCGCAGTTTCCTTAAAAATACCTGTCGGCTCTCCTGTTTTCGGGTCTTTGACAATCTCGCCCCCTTCGGGTGCTTGGGTATTTTTATCAATTCCCAGCAATTGCATCGCCTTGCTATTTACCCAGACCGAATGATAGTCAATGTCCTGTAACACCACAGGGCGATCGGGCACAATCGCATCCAGTTCCTGACGGGTCGGCATATGACCATCTTTGAGGCTGCTGACATCCCAGCGACCACCCACCAGCCAGGCGCCTTTCGGTAACTGTTTATCCTTTTCGGCGATCAATCTAAACCATTCCTGACGATCGCTGATTCCAAAAAGGTCCACCCCTTCCCAAAGCTCTAGCCCACCCAATAAATGGGTATGCGCATCGGTCAAACCAGGCAGCACCGTCTTGCCTTTTACATCAATAATTTGTGTCTGCTTGGTCGCCATCTGCTGAATAAAGCGGTTGTCGCCTACAGCCAGAAACTTTCCATCTTTCACAGCAAAAGCTTGTGCTTTTGACTTGGCCGGATTGGATGTCCGAACATCGGCGTTCAGTACAATGACATCAACCTGAGGCGTTTGTGCATAGCTGTTTAAGCTTATGACGCCGATACTGCTCGCTAACCATAATTTCTTATTCATAAGTCCCTTATTTCCCTATCCAGTGTTATTTTTCCATTTTTATTCTCGTTGCTTTTTCTACAAAACCTAGAACCAATTCAACTGAAAATGCAGGAACCATTTTTATTGAGATACCACCGATTCAAGTCAAACGAAAGCAGCTACCTGTTCGAATGCCTTTTATCGTGGCCGCGGTTTTGCAGCATAGACCTGTCGGCCTGCAAACCAGGTTTCCGCGACCCGCCAGTCCTTCAGGTTCTTAGGCAGTGGTGGCTGTAAGGTACCTTGTAAAATGACAAAATCGGCCCATTTACCCACACTGATACTGCCCGTTTCATTTCCCCAGCCTGCAACATTGGCAGGCGCTTGCGTATAAGCATATAAGGCTTCATCCAGACTCAGGGCGTTTTCGCTATAACGGGGTTTTCCGTTATATTCACGAAATATGGCATCACTGAGTTGTAACATCGGGTTTTCTACGGCGGTCGGCCAGTCACTCCCCAGGACCAGCGTAGCCCCACTGCTTAATAGCGACTGCCATGCATAGCTATAGGGCATACGTGCTTCGCCCAAACGTGATTCTTGGTAATTACCTGAGATGGCATGATCAGGCTGCATCGAAGCCACCACACCTAACTGGGCAAAACGCGGCATGGCTGCTTCACTCATGACTTCAATATGTTCGATTCGATTGGCAAATTGACGATGGCGGGGACTGCTTTCAATCGCATTTAAGGCCATATCGACACTTTTATCTCCAATTGCATGCATCGCAACAGGAAAACCCACCGCATTCGCCTTGCTGACCAGATCATTTAATTTGGCCTGTGAGCTTATTGGCTCACTATTAAAATCATGCCGGTCTGCATAATCTGCATTCAATGCAGCGGTATAACTAAATAATGTGCCATCCACAAAATATTTAAGATAACCATAGCGGAATTGCGGTCCCTGTAACCATTGCTGTTCTTTTTGTTGAAATTGCCGGTTCAGTTCATCGCGTTGTCTTGCATACTCAGCAAATTGTGCTGTTGTGGTTTTTTCTGCCGATGTATCTGCCATATAGCCAAACCAGACCCGCATGGGTAATGGTTGCTTTTGTTGTAGCATTGCAGGATAAACCGACCAATCACTTCTCCACATATCATGGACTGAGGTCACGCCCAACTGGTTAAAATGCGCAACCAGTTTTTTCAAAACAGGCAGTGCTTCTGTTCCAGCAATCACCGCTTTGAGATAGACCGGATTTTTACGCACCAGTTGTGTTGCGGCGGTTTCTTTAAATATCCCGGTCAACTCGCCGGTATGTGGGTCCTTAACAATTTCGCCTCCCTCTGGTGCGACGGTGTGACGGTCAATTCCCAGAAGTTGCATGGCTTTGCTATTCAGCCATGCGGTATGATAATCAATATCCAGCAATACTACGGGGCGATCTGGCACAATCGCATCCAGTTCCTGTCGTGTCGGCAAGCTTTGCTCTGGCAACAAACTGATATCCCAGCGGCCTCCGGTCATCCACTGTCCTTTGGGTAGCTGCTTATCACGTTCTGCAATTTGCCTGAACCATTCAGCACGATCATTCAAACCGTATAGATCAATGCCTTGCGCAATTTCCATCCCGCTACCAAAATGTGTATGTGCATCTGTTAAACCCGGGATGACGGTACGACCCTGAGCATCAATGACGCGCGTGTGCTCGGTTGCCATATGCCGGATAAAACTGTTATTGCCTACCGCCAAAAACTTTCCTTCTTTGACCGCAAATGCCTGTGCTTTTGGCTTTGCCGGATTAGAAGTTCGCACATCAGCATTGAACACAATCACATCAACTTGCGGCGTTTTTGCATAGCTTGCCAAACTCATGACACCAATACTGAGGCCCAACACGAATGCCTTATTCATAAATCCCTTCCACCCTTATCCTGAATTATTCTGCTGTTTTTTTTATTTTGTCTATTTTGCTCTTAAAACCTAGAACCAATCTGCCTGCATAAACAGGAACCATTTTAAGTCCCGTAGTACGTCGACTAAAGTTTTCATCCTCTGTTTTTATTGATCAGGAGTGATGAACACACCTGCATCCAGGCAACCTCATGGGGTTGCTAAATGCAAAATTAATCTTCATTTAAAAGTATCAAAATCAGCATGTTAAAAATAAAAAAAGCCCTCGAAAGGACTTTTTAAAATACAATAGATTTCTCGCGATTATTTAAAATACGCGCCTTCTGCCTGTGTATGGTCTGTTTGATCCACAACGCGCTGTAACTCTGGTACATGCTGTCTTAAGGTGGTTTCTACACCTTGTTTTAAAGTGACATCAATCGCAGAACAACCCTGACAACCACCACCGAATTTCAATACAGCGGTTAAGCCGTGCTCCGGACTATCCTGTACTTCAACCAGGCTACAGTTACCGCCATGGCCTGCTAAGCCTGGATTGATTTCAGATTGCAACACATAGGTGATACGTTCTTCAATTGAGGCATCTGGACCAACGCGTGGCACTTTAGAGTTCGGTGCACGGAACGTCAATTGACCACCAAAACGGTCTTTGTTGTAGTCAATCACTGCATCCACTAAATATGGAATTGATGGTGCATCAACATAGGCAGGAAAATCTGGATAGTCCTGCTTATAGTCTGTTGGTGCCACTTCTTCAGGGGTACTATAAGCCATACAACATTCAGCACGTGGAGTACCTGGATTTTCTACAAAAACACGAACGCCAATCCCTGGAGTATTCTGCTTTGCTAATAAATCACTTAAATACTCTTGTGCAGAGGGAGTAATCAAAAGGTTTGGAATTTCTTCTGCGACAGCAGTGTTGGTGTTCTCAGTCGACATAACAATAATCCTCAAGCTGATGTCGTTATATTAACCGAAGATGGAGGGTAATTAAAAAAAATCAACCATTTTTGTAGGAATTCTATGCAAGATCATTGTTTATTAAGTTTTTAATGGCATTATTGCTTAGACTCTGATCAATTTAAACTATTTATGTTACATCTACCCTTTGGTCACACTGTGACCCTGATCATTATTACTGTTGCAATTTCCTTGTTGGCTTTCTCCAATCAGGCAGTGATGAATCGTCTGATTTTCTGGCCGCCTGCCATGCAACGTGGGCAGTATGACCGTTTTATCACGCATGGTTTTATTCATGTCGACGGTACGCATCTCCTGTTCAATATGATCACGCTGTTTTTCTTTGGCAATATCATTGAAAGTTTTTACCGTCAGTTTTTTTATGACATGGGCTTTGTCTTATTTTATTTGGGTGGACTGATTGTTGCCATTTTGCCGAGTTATTTAAAACATCGCCATGATGCCCACTGGGCCAGCCTAGGAGCCTCTGGTGCAGTATCAGCGGTGCTATTCGCTTATATTCTGTTTCAGCCTTGGAACCTGATCTTCGTGTTCTTTATTCCAGTGCCTGCGATTATTTTTGCGATTTTATATGTGGCTTATAGCATCTGGTCCGGCAAACGGGGCAATAGCAATATCAACCACAGTGCGCATCTTTGGGGAGCCGCCTATGGTGTTGTAGTCACCATTATTCTGGAACCTCGCGTCATTCCACATTTCCTGAACCAGTTGACCAAATTGCCTTTTTAAATAGATTTAATATTCGCCCCAGAGATGGGGCTTTTCTTTTTTTAAGATTAATAATCAAATTTTAATTATTTTTATCATAAAAATCATCTCTCTAAACTCGACTGCATTATTTTAACGGATTAAGTCGATTCTCATGCCTCGTAACAGCCTGCTCACCACCTTGTCGATTGCCCTGTTTAGCCTTTCGATTTCAGCATGCAGTAATGATGATTCCAAAGAATCCAGTACTGTGGTCGAAACCCAGAAACAACCTAACATTTTATTCATCATGGCTGATGACTTAGGCTATTCAGACTTAGGCGCTTTTGGTGGAGAAATTCATACCCCCAATATTGATGAACTCACCCGAGCAGGTCGTATTTTAACCGACTATCACACTGCCCCAACCTGCTCGCCAACCCGTTCGCAATTGATTTCAGGGACTGACCACCATCTGGCGGGTATTGGCGCGATGGCCGAACTCACGCCTACGCATCTAGAAGGCCAACCCGGATATGAAGGCTATCTGAATGAACGTTCACTTTCGATAGCTGAAGTCCTCAAAGACAATGGCTATCGCACTTATATCAGTGGTAAATGGCATCTGGGCTTAACCCCTGCAACCAATGCCCATGCCAAAGGTTTTGACCATTCCTTTACCTTGCTGCAAGGACTGGATTTGCATTTTAAACAGGCACCGACTGCCTATAAACGCAACGCCACTTATACCGAAGATGGTAAACAAGTGCCGATTTCATCTTTACCTGATGATTTCTTCTCGACCAACTATTTCACAGACAAATTGATCAGTTATCTAGAGTCAGGTAAAAACTCAGGCAAGCCCTTCTTTGCCTATGCGGCTTACACTGCACCGCATTGGCCTTTACAAGCCCCTGCTGAATATCGTGACCGTTATCGTGGTGTTTATGACGTCGGCTATGACGTGATTCGCGATGCACGTATTGCCCGCCAGAAACAGCTCGGCCTGATTCCAGCCAACTTTATTGCCGCAGAACCGGTTGCCACGCAAAATGCCCCACAAAAATACGGCAAATGGAACGAGCTTTCGGCTGAACAAAAAGCACTGGAAGCCCGTAGAATGGAAATCTACGCAGGCATGGTGGAAAATCTGGATGCCAATATTGGTCGAGTGATTCAATATCTCAAACGCAATAATTTATATGACAATACACTGATTTTCTTTGTTTCAGATAATGGTGCCGAAGGGTTTATCCGTGGCAACTATGGTCCCGAATCAGGCTTTGATAACAGCGTCAGCAATGTGGGTACATCCAGTTCTTATCATTATGTCGGGCCACGCTGGGCAGAAGTGAGTGCTGCGCCATTTCATTTGTGGAAAGATACGGCAGGTGAAGGTGCGACCACTGCCCCTGCCATTGTAAAACTCCCTTATCAAACCCAGGCTCAGGCGACTCATCATGGATTTGCCTCGGTGCTGGATGTTTTCCCGACGGTTTTAGATTATGCCAATATTGCTGTGCCACAGGGCCAATATAAAGGTCGTCAGGTGAATACCCCAAGCGGCTATTCATGGAAACCGCTACTTGAAAACAAGGCTCAGGCGATTCGCCCAGTCAACTTTAGCTTTGCCGATGAATTACATGGAAACAAATATGCTCGTCAAGGCGACTGGAAAGTTGTTTTACAAGATAACCCAGCCACACTTGGTACAGGCAATTGGGAACTCTATAACCTGAAAAATGATCGGGGTGAAACCCAAAACCTTGCCCAAAGTAATCCAGCGAAGCTACAAGAACTGGTCGATGTATATAACAAATACACCCAGCAAAATGGCGTTAAGGAATACAACCCTCAATGAAACTGAGTAGCATTCTAGTTTCCATCTGTAGCCTGTCCCTTGTGGCAGGTTGCAGCAAAGTTGAGTCGAAGGTAAAGCCATCGCAACAACACCCAACAGCTCAACCTTTATCGTTGGGCTCTGTAAGCCAATGCCAGAATTATTCTGGCTTACCCGATGCCTGGCAAAAACATAAAACAGCGGGCATGGTCTGGATTCCTAAAGGCTCCTTTCCACTGGGTTCTAATCAGGCCTATCCCGATGAACTCAATTTTGGCGCGAGAGAGCGTCAAGTCGAGGGCTTCTGGATCGATCAGACCGAAGTCACAGTTGCCCAGTTTTCCAGTTTTGTCAAAGCGACGGGCTACGTTACCGATGCAGAAAAGCAAAAGCAGGCGGCGGTATTCTCTCCTGATCTGAATCGACCGAATCAATGGTGGCAACTCAAAGCTGACTATACCTGGAAAAGCCCGAATGGCCCTCAGAGTCAAGCCCCTCTGCCCTCCGAACCCGTGCGCTATGTCACCAAGAATGATGCAGAGCATTATGCAGTTTGGTTAGGACACGATTTGCCCACCGAGCTGGAATGGGAATATGCCGCCAAAGCCGGTTCAAAAACAGATACCCCTTTACACCAAGCCCCACAAGATGCCCATCAACATCCGCAAGCCAATTATTGGCAAGGTGATTTTCCACGTAACAATACCGTTGAAGATCATTTTGAAGGGGTTGCCCCTGTCGGCTGTTACCCGGCCAATGCCTTTAAACTGTTTGACATGATTGGCAATGTCTGGGAATGGACGTCTTCGGTCTATCACGGTGCACATGATCAACACATGGGTAATTATACCGACTTGCGTCAACATAATAACGCGACCACTCAATATGTGCTGAAAGGTGGCTCATTCTTGTGTGCCTCTAATTTCTGTGCACGTTATCGCAATAGCAGTCGTTATCCTCAGGAGTTTGATCTGGCGGCAACCCATGTCGGGTTTAGAACCGTGTTACGACCTTAACTGTGAGATCAATCTTAAAGTTTTAGTCCCGTTCTGGTAAAAAGTAACTGATCGTTTTAAAGTGATCCTTAAAGCAATAAAAATACGGGACGGAACCATGAAAAAATATCACGCTACCTTGATCTGCTGTTGATATCAGCCTATCCGCTTGTGCAGTGCATACACCGCATGGCAGTGTTGTGATCGATCAGGAAGGATATCGCGATGGCCATGACGACTTTTGCCCACCAGGACAGGCCAAAAAAGGCCGTTGCTAAATGTCATCTTGCCTAAAGCCATGAGGGTTGAGGCAATTGATTTGTTTTCCATCGTCCCTGCATGGCTCATTTCATCTGTCATTGTATAAAAAAATTACATTTTTTCTGATTGATCATTTTATTTGGATAAAACCCATATAAACTATATGGAAATAGATCTTGCTCTTTGCTGGACACATTCAATGAATCAAACCCAATCCCATGCTGTACTGGACATTCTGAACAAGGTTCAACATGCTGATGACTGGTTGATTTTCCTTGAACAGCTAAACCAGCATTTTGACCTTCAGGCCACACAACTTCTGGCAGTCGATCTTGAAGTGCAGGCCCTGTCATTTAGTGTACATCATGGGGTTGATCTTGATCCCCAGCAACTTGAGCGAGCGGCGCTGCAACAACTTCGTTTAGCTTTTGATGATGACCCACAACTAAAAAAATTATTGGCAGCACCGCTCACAGGCTGGATGCATTGCACACAACACTTTAGCGAACAGGACATTGTTCAGACCCAGGTCTACCAACAGATTTTACAACCGCTCAATTTACGTTTTTGCTCAGCACTTCAGGTCATTTATGATCATAAAATCTGTGTGATTCTGGCCTTGCTCACCAGCCCCGATCGTGGTGCATTAAGTTGCTCTGAACTCCAGCCGATTTATGAGATATTGCCGCAGATCCAGCAAAAGCTTCAGCACTATCGCCATCATTTTGAATATTCCACCATGACCCTACTTGGATCACAATTGATCCGGAAAATGAATCAACCCATTGCGATTATTAATCTCAACGGCGATATTCTGGAGATGAATGCCGAGGCAGAAAAATTTCTCGAACATAATACGCACATCCGGATTGAACAGCGCCGCTTCTACTTCGAACCACATAAACAGCAAATATTTGAACAGCACCTGCTTGAATTAGAACGCCTGCATCACACCAGTTCTCAGGTCGGTTATGCTGAACGGAGTCAGGTGATGCACCTCGATCATCAGCTGTTTTTAACACTGGATCTGCTCTGCCCCGAAAAAACCCATAAGATTTTTGGTTTACGCCCCGTATTACTGGCAACATTTTCAGGGCTGCAACATCTGCCTAAATATCAAAAAGACCGATGTACTCAGCTGTTTATGTTCACACCGGTCGAACATAAAATATGCGAGCAACTGTTGAAAGGCAAAACCACTAAAGAAATTGCCCTTTTATATGAAATTCAGGCCGATACCGTGAAAAAGCACCTGCAAGCTATTTTCAAAAAGACCAGAACACATCGACAAAGTGAATTGATACAGTTGTTGATGCAATTAGTCTAGGCCATAAAATACGCAGCGTTACGCAATCTCGGCAGGGAAAGCAATCACCTGATCAATCTTGACCTGATTCATCACCACCATCAATAAACGGTCAATCCCTAACGCGATCCCGGAACATTCAGGCATATGCGGTAAAGCTGCCAGCAAATACTGATCGGTTGGAATCACAGGCAAACCTTGTTGTGCTCGCTCTGCATTATCGGCTTCAAAACGGGAGGCCAATACCTCGGCATCCAGCAATTCATCATAGGCATTCGCCAGTTCCAGCCCTTCAATATAAACCTCAAAACGTGCTGCAACCAGTTCACCCTCTTCATCCTGTTTCACTTTGGCCAGTGACGCCATTTCAGGTGGAAAATCGGTTAAAAAGACAGGCGCATCAAAACCCAGACTTGGCTCGACAAAGTGCGAAAACAACAGATCCATATACCCCAGACGATCATCCCCCAAGTCAAGATTCAGACCGACACGATTGGCGGTATCCTTGAGTTGTTTTAAGGTTGCCTGCAATGGATTAATCTCAAGACGATCCTGAAAGGCATGCTTATAACTCAGCACCACTGGACGAATTTCACCAAAACGATGTGCCAAACAGGTTGCTAACAGATCCGCCGTTTCATGCATCAGTGCCTTTAAATCCAGCCCTGGACGATACCATTCCAGCATGGTAAATTCACTGTTATGCTTACGCCCATGCTCATCATCACGAAATACTTTACAAATTTGATAAATTGGTCCACTTCCACTGGCCAATAAGCGTTTCATTGGAAACTCGGGTGAAGTCTGTAAATATTGGGTATTTAATTTGCCATGAATATGACGCTGTACCTGCACTGAAGCCAAATGCACATCGGTCACACCCGCCTGGGACAGCACTGGGGTTTCCACTTCGAGAACATGACGCTCAGCAAAAAACTGGCGGATTTTCTGATACATCGCTGCACGTGCTTTTAAAGCCTCAATGGAGCACGTTGGCTGATAGTTGTTCATCATCTGGCTCATGCTTTTGGCCCACCATGTGCAGCCCATTCACGGCGCAAAGGATAATTTTTTCGGAGTAAATCAAATGCGGTTTGCTCGACCTTGCCGTCCTGAACACAAGCACGGAGTTGCTGATCATCCGCAGCAATATCATAAATTTGCGTGAGATGCTGTTTAAGTGCCGCTTTTAAATCCTGTTCAAAGTATTGAGACACCTGTGGCAACTGGCTTTCAAAACGCTTTGTTAGCTCATAAGCAAAGGTCTGGCAAAACGCCTCATAGATCATCTGCGTGCCTCTGGCCTTACCTTCCAGGCTATAACCCGCAATATGCGGTGTCGCTAATGCCAGTAGATCCAATAATTGTTCTGAAATTTCTGGCTCGAACTCAAACACATCCAGGACCACTTTACGCCGCGTCGCGATAATATCTGCCATTAATGCAGCCTGTTCAATTATAGGTCCACGCGCACTATTGATTAAAATAGCAGATGGTTTCATTGCAGCAAATGCAGTCGCATCAAATAAATGCTGGGTTGGATAATCGCCAGACACCGTTAAAGGTACATGAATTGAAATGGCATCGGCACGATTTAACAATGCCTCAAAAGAAGCATTTTCAATCCCGGCAAGTTGCACATAAGGATCGTAACCGATGACATTCCAGCCCAATAGTTGCGCCATCACCGCCAGACGGCTGCCCACATTACCCAGACCCACAATCGCTAAAGTAAAGTCTTGGTCTTTCTCTAATAAATCAGCATTTAAATGCAATAAGGCTGTAATCACATATTCCGCCACCGCTTGTGCATTACAACCAGGCGCATTGCTCCAGACAATATTTTGTTGTTCTAAAGCCTGAATATCTAAATGATCGGTTCCAATGGTGGCACTGCCGACAAACTTGATCTTGGTCTGATCAATTAAGGCATGGTTCACTTTGGTCACCGAACGAACCAACAGTGCATCTGCATCCTGTACATCCTGATGCATCAAGCTACGCCCTGCCCGATGCTGTATTTCTGCAAATTCCGCAAAGAAATAATCGGTAAATGCCAAATTTTCATCTGCGATAATTTTCATGCAGCAGCTTTCCTCAATAGATTAATGCTTATTATCCTTAGCCTGATTCGAATTGACAATTCCTAAATACCACATGGTCTGTTTTGATGGCAAAAAAAGGCGCTGATTGGTACACGCATGCGACATCTTGCCAATTTACTGCAACATATTTGGATTTATACTAAAGCTTTCTTCTGTCTCTCCATATCGCAATGACACCCTACTCTCCTTATAAAGGCAAAAATGGCCTCAAACGGATTTTCAATGCTACGGGCTATTCACTGGCCGGCTTTAAAGCAGCATTTAGTCATGAAGCTGCATTTAGACAAGTGATCTTGCTCAATGTCATCTTGATTCCGCTGAGCTTTTTTGTGCATGTCTCGGCTTTGGAACAGGCTTTGATGGTCGCTGTCTGCCTGTTGGCGATTATTGTAGAGTTATTCAACTCCGCCATTGAAGCCGTTGTTGACCGCATTTCGCTGGAAAAACATGAGTTGTCTAAAAATGCCAAAGATATGGGCAGCGCTGCGCAATTTGTTTCTTTAGCCATTATCTTTTTTACTTGGACAATTATTTTATTTAAATAAACATTCAATATTTGGCATATAAAAAAATCCCTGCATAGGCAGGGATTTTTTTTTGATCTAGACGTCGATGCGCAATTACATCATTCCACCCATACCACCCATACCACCCATATCTGGAGCAGCTGGTTTGTCTTCTGGGATGTCAGTAATCATGCATTCAGTCGTCAACATTAAACCGGCAACAGAAGCTGCGTGTTCAAGTGCAGAACGCGTTACTTTAGCAGGGTCAAGGATACCCATTTCTAACATATCGCCATATTCACCAGTTGCAGCGTTATAACCGAAGTTACCTTCACCCGCTTTAACTGCATTGATCACAACTGAAGGCTCATCACCTGCATTTGAAACGATTTGACGAAGTGGCGCTTCAATCGCACGACGTAAAATGTTGATACCCGCAGTTTGGTCTTCGTTAGCGCCTTTTAAGCCATCTAACACATTTACTGCGCGTACTAGTGCAACACCACCACCCGCAACAACACCTTCTTCAACTGCTGCACGAGTTGCGTGAAGCGCATCGTCTACACGGTCTTTCTTCTCTTTCATTTCAACTTCAGTTGCTGCACCAATTTTGATGACTGCAACACCGCCTGCTAATTTAGCAACGCGTTCTTGAAGTTTTTCTTTGTCATATTCAGAAGTAGATTCTTCGATTTGCGCACGGATCTGTTGAACACGTTCAGCGATTTGCTCAGCATTACCTGCACCATCAACGATCACAGTGTTTTCTTTAGATACTGTGATTTTGTGCGCAGTACCTAAATCTTGAAGAGAAGCTTGCTCTAAAGACATACCCACTTCTTCAGAAATAACAGTCGCGCCAGTCAAGATCGCGATGTCTTGAAGCATTGCTTTACGGCGGTCACCAAAACCTGGTGCTTTCACCGCACATACTTTGATAATACCGCGCATGTTGTTCACAACAAGAGTCGCAAGCGCTTCGCCTTCAACATCTTCAGCGATGATAAGTAGTGGTTTACCTGTTTTAGCAACAGCTTCCAATACCGTAATCAATTCACGGATGTTGCTGATTTTTTTGTCAACAAGCAGGATGAACGGATTTTCAAGTTCAGCAGTAAGCGTATCTTGCTTGTTCGCGAAGTATGGAGAGATATAACCACGGTCGAACTGCATACCTTCTACAACGTCTAAAGCGTCTTCGAAGCCAGAACCTTCTTCTACAGTGATGACACCTTCTTTACCCACTTTTTCCATCGCTTGAGCGATCAGTTTACCTACAGTGGTATCAGAGTTCGCAGAGATTGAACCTACTTGTTCAATTGCTTTGAAATCATCAGCAGGTTTTGCGTTGGTACGGATATTTTCAACCACAGTTTTTACTGCGATGTCGATACCACGTTTTAAATCCATTGGGTTCATACCAGCAGTTACTGATTTGATCCCTTCATTTAAAATTGCTTGAGCAAGTACAGTTGCAGTTGTTGTACCGTCACCCGCGATGTCATTGGTTTTAGAAGAAACTTCACGAACAAGTTGAGCACCCATGTTTTCAAACTTGTCTTTTAAAGAAATTTCTTTCGCAACAGTCACACCGTCTTTAGTGATGTGTGGCGCACCGAAAGAACGGTCGATAACAACGTTACGGCCTTTAGGGCCTAAAGTTACTTTTACTGCATCTGCAAGTACGTTAACGCCTGCAATCATTTTTGAGCGAGCTGAATCACCAAATTTTACGTCTTTAGCTGACATGTTAAACTCCGAATCTTTTTAATTACTGAATCTGATAATAAATTTGAGTTATGTGTCGATTAGCCTTCAAGCACAGCTAAGATATCCGACTCTTTCATAATCAAGAGTTCTTCACCACTTACTTTTACTGTTGTACCCGCATAAGTACCGAACAATACTTTGTCGCCAACTTTAACGTCTAAAGCACGAACGCCGTTGTCAGTGATCTGACCATTACCAACTGCAATTACTTCACCTTGAGATGGTTTTTCTGCAGCAGAACCTGGAAGTAAAATACCACCAGCCGTTTTGGTTTCTTCTTCTACGCGACGAATCACAACACGATCATGTAATGGACGAATGTTGCTCATAGTTAACTCCATCAGACTTAGTCTTATTGATTAATGTATGTCACCAGTTCGTGGCAACACATATAAAATTTTGGTATGCCACTTTTTTGGGGATGAAAAAAATGGCTTCAAGGGGAAAATAAAAAAAAATTCTATTTATAGATGTTTTTTTGAGCACAAGAATAAGGTTATGCCGAATTAAACAACATTTTGTGATTTCACAAATGTTTGCAGCGATTCATCGAACCAGTAATGCTCGATCCACCCCTGATCCGAAATCACATTAAAACTATTGGATAATCCGAAGCGTAAACGCTTGGATGTGGCTGTTCCTGCATGAATATCCAGAATCGGATGATCAAACCCCAAATGAAAAATCTGATTGAGATCGTGTATCGCCACTTTATGTAAATGACCATGTAATAAACCGAACAAGCCGGTTTTACCCCACTGCTCCAAAGCAATTTTCCCCAGCACTGGACAGTCTTTATCGCCATGTTCATTGGGAAAGGTATAAAAAGGTTGATGAAACACCACCATTTTGATTTTATGCGCGGGCGCATTGTTCAAACGCTGATAAGTTTCATGAATTTGCTCTAGAGAAACATGTCCCCGGGTATGGTAGCGCCGCCGGATACTGTTTACGCCCACCAAATAGAAATGTTCAGTCTCCAAAGTGGTTTCCATACGACCAAAGAAGGCCTGATAACGCACAAAAGGAGAGAAAAAACGGTTCCAGACATGATAAAGCGGAATGTCATGATTACCAGGCACCACCAGATAAGGAATTTCCAGTGCATCCAGAAATTGACGGCAGGCATAAAACTGCTTTAATCGCGCACGTTGGGTCAGATCGCCACTCACCACCACCGCTTCTGGACGATGATCCAGACAAAACTGTTTGATCGCGTCAATACAGGCTTCACGCTCCGTTCCAAAATGCAGGTCAGACAGATGCAGTAACATTCGGAACCATTACCTTTAAAGCAGATTTTTCAACGGCAAATTTTAATGGGGTTTGCATCTCTTTCAACTCTCCATCTATTGCAACAGTTAACTGTGGCTTTTTACAATCGACCTGGATATGCTCGGCACAAAATGTATAGACACCAGAAGCCTGATCGATTTTTCCCTGAATCAGTTTCCATAACAATTTTAACAAACTGAAGCGGTCACTTTTAGCCACCACAACCCCAGCCAGTTTGCCGTTGGCAGCACACTCCGCAATTCTTAATTTCATGTCACTGAGTTGTAGCTGATTATTGCCAAAGAAAATCAATGGCGTTGCCACAGGATATTTTTCTCCATCCACGCTGACTGACAGTTTCAGGGATTTATGCTCACGCAACAAAACATCTAGCGCAGAGGTATAAGCATTTAAAGGAAGACGCCCTAGATGCTGGTTAAAGCGCTCACGCTTTTTAATAAATAAAGGATATAAGCCGAGACTGGCATTATTTAAGTAAATCTGATCATTGATCGTTGCAATATGGACTTTCTGAATCGCGCCGGTAGCAATCACCTCTGCAGCTTGAAACACATCCAGGGGAATATTCAAGACCCGTGCCACATAATTAAAAGTGCCCAAGGGAATAATGCCCATCGGAATATCGGTATGCATCAGTTTTTTTGCGACCGCATTGAGCGTGCCATCTCCTCCTGCTGCCACCACAACGCCGCGTGATTCCGTCTGTTGATGGCGAGCCAGCACCGTTCTCATCATGGCATCAAAATCTGTTTGCGAACTGAGCTCAAACACCTGAATTTCAAATCCATATTGCGTCCAGAAGGTCATCAGACGCTCATATTCTTCATCTTGCTGTGCCGCATGAAAACCCGATTTTTGATTATAAATAATGGA
The DNA here is from genome assembly GCF_014635545.1 of Acinetobacter courvalinii. Classification (GTDB taxonomy): domain Bacteria; phylum Pseudomonadota; class Gammaproteobacteria; order Pseudomonadales; family Moraxellaceae; genus Acinetobacter; species Acinetobacter courvalinii. The sequence continues at coordinate 75,779 of NZ_BMDA01000001.1, read as the reverse complement.
CAGAGGCTGGACATTAGGGGACATAACTTTCAACCTTAAGGAAGATTACAGGGCTATTTTTGTTTACAAAATCAACAAATAATAGCTTGTTTATGTAAATTTTGAATGAGCTTCATTCATATAATCAATAACAATTCTCAAGAAAATAAAAAAATAATTAAATCATTGTTTTTAATAAAAATTTATAACAAAAATAACATATATAAATAAACAAAATAGCAAAATATAAAATGATAAATTATTTTAAAAACAAAAACTTATAAACATGTTAGCAATCCCTACTTTAGAACCCACCCTATTCTTTAGTCTTATATTTTTTATGATTTTATGCTTTAATACAGCCACTTTTTTTACTTCATCTGTCTTACTGCCATCCAGTAGATAGAACTTGTACGTTGTACACACTTTAAAAAGGCATCACCATGACCCAAGTGAACGCACCAGAATTCGTTCGTCACCCTAAGCTAATTGCATGGGTGGAAGAAATTGCAAAATTAACCAAACCAGCAAAAATCGAATGGTGTGACGGCAGCGAAGAGGAATATCAACGTCTTATGGACTTGATGATCGCTAACGGCACCATGCAGAAACTTAACCAAGAAAAACATCCTGGTTCTTATCTTGCAAATTCTGATCCTTCTGACGTTGCTCGTGTTGAAGACCGCACTTATATCTGCTCTCAAAACCAAGAAGATGCTGGCGCAACGAATAACTGGGTTGCTCCTGCGGAAATGCGCGCAAAATTAAATGGATTATTTGACGGTGCAATGGAAGGCCGTACCATGTATGTGGTTCCCTTCTCGATGGGTCCTTTAGGAAGCCACATTGCACACATTGGTATCGAATTAACAGATTCTCCTTACGTTGCTGTCAGCATGACAAAAATGGCACGTATGGGCAAAGCAGTTTATGACGTGTTAGGCACAGATGGCGAATTCATCCCATGTGTACACACGGTTGCTGCACCGCTTAAAGATGGTCAAAAAGATGTTGCTTGGCCATGTAACAATGAAAAATATATCGTTCACTATCCAGAAACACGTGAAATCTGGTCTTACGGTTCTGGTTACGGCGGTAATGCCTTGCTTGGTAAAAAGTGCCTTGCATTACGTATTGCTTCTGCAATGGGCCGCGAACAAGGCTGGTTAGCTGAACACATGCTGATTTTAGGCGTGACCAATCCGCAAGGTGAAAAACACTACATCGCAGCTGCATTCCCTTCTGCTTGTGGTAAAACCAACTTTGCCATGTTGATTCCACCAGCTGGCTACGAAGGCTGGAAGATTGAAACTGTAGGCGACGATATTGCCTGGATCAAACCAGGTGAAGATGGTCGCTTATACGCAATCAATCCTGAAGCTGGTTTCTTCGGTGTTGCGCCAGGTACCAATACCAAGACTAACCCGAACTGTATCGCAACGATGCATAAAGATGTTATCTATACCAACGTTGCAGTAACCAAAGACGGCGAAGTATGGTGGGAAGGTTTGACTAAAGAAGTTCCAGCTGATCTTATCACCTGGAAAGGTCAACCATACGTTGAAGGCGAAAAAGCTGCGCATCCAAACTCACGCTTTACCGTTTCTGCGGGTCAATGCCCTTCGATTGATGCTGACTGGGAAAATCCAGCAGGCGTACCAATCTCTGCATTCATCTTCGGTGGTCGTCGTGCAGACACCGTGCCTTTAGTCTCTGAAGCATTTGACTGGGTTGACGGCGTTTATAAAGCAGCAACCATGGGTTCTGAAACCACTGCCGCGGCTGTTGGTCAACAAGGTATCGTGCGTCGCGATCCTTTCGCAATGCTTCCATTTGCCGGTTACAACATGGCTGATTACTTCGGTCACTGGTTAGACATGGGCAAAAAAGTCGGTGCGAAAGCTGAAGCTGCTGGTAACAAATTACCAAAAATCTTCAACGTAAACTGGTTCCGTCGTGATGCTGAAGGCAACTTCGTATGGCCTGGTTTCGGTCAAAACATGCGTGTTCTTGAGTGGATCATCGATCGTTGTGAAGGCCGCGCTGAAGCGACTGAAACACCAATCGGTTATGTTCCAACTTACGAACAATTGAACTGGACAGGTATCGAGTTCTCTAAAGAGCAATTCGAAACAGTCACTGCACAAGACAAAGACCAGTGGATCAAAGAACTTGAAAGCCACACTGAGTTATTTACCAAACTTGGTGACCGCTTACCTCAAGCGCTTAAAGATCGTCAAAATGAATTACTGGCAGCGGTTAAATCTGCTTAAGCCTCTTAACTTCCCTCTTTCATAAAGCGGGTTCAAAGAGAATAAAAAGGTCACTTCGGTGGCCTTTTTTTATGGCTTGTCGAAATTTTCTATCAATCCCCTGCTTAGCCCTAACTATTCCCATTAAGCTTAAGACAAAACAAATTGCAAAATTAACGAATATTAACAATAATTATAATAATAATATTTCTCATTTACATGGTTGTAAGCATGAGCTCTTCCCCACTGTTTAAACGCACTCCCCTGTTTTTAGCAATTTCTACACTCGTCAGTATCAGCTCATATAGTCATGCAGTTGATGAGGCATCGCAACAACTCCCGACGATTAAGGTACAAGCCACTCAGAATGATGGCCCTAGCGAACAAAGCAAAGCCTACACGATCAAGCACAGTTCAAGTGCAACCAAGCTCAACATTGAAGCCAAAGAAACACCTCAAACCATCAATGTTGTCACACGCCAACAAATGGATGATTTTGGACTCACCAGTTCCCGCGACATTTTAAATAACACTCCGGGGGTGACCGTCAACTCATCTGAAACTGAACGCTCTGTGTATATGGCACGTGGTTTTGAGATTTCCAATATTCTGGTCGATGGTGTCGGCTTCCCTGCAAGCGCATGGAACTATAACGATACCAATCCCGATAGCTTTTTTTATGATCGCATTGAAGTGATTAAAGGTGCAGATGCGCTCACCAATGCCTTTGGTGACCCGAGCGCAACCATCAACTATATTCGCAAACGTCCGACCAAAGAATTTCAGGCCAATGCCGGGTTGAGCTATGGTTCATGGGATACGCAACGCTATGAAGCAGATGCTTCTGGTAGCCTGACACCAAGTGGCAATATTCGTGGTCGCCTTGCCGGTTTTGAGCAGACCGGTGACTCCCATTTAGATCGCTACACCTCCGAAAAAAACGGGATTGCAGGGGTATTAGAGGCAGATCTTACGGATAACACCCTCATTACAGTGGGTGCCAGCCAAGAAAAGAACAAACCGAATGCCAACAACTGGGGTGCGTTACCGCTGATGGATTCCACAGGCAAGCAACTCAGTTATGATCGTTCTTACAATCCCAATCCGGACTGGACCTATTGGGACAACACCTCACGTAATGCATTCTTTGAACTAAAACAAAAGCTCTCTGACACATGGTCTGCCAACCTGAGCTATAACTACAATGAAAAAGAGCGTAGTAGCCAGTTACTTTACTATTATGGCTATCCGAAGGCCGATGGTTCAGACGTCGATCTAACCGCCTGGGGTGGAACAGAACATAATAAACTACAAACTGCCGATTTTAACCTGCAAGGTAAATTTGACCTTTTAGGACGCGAACACGAAGCCATTGTGGGCTACACCTATTCTCAAAGCGAACAAAAAGATAAGCAGAAATCCGGAACGATCCTCGATAACAATATCGGGTCATGTACCCGTGGTACAGGTGCTAATCAATACAAAGCTCCATGTACAACGGGCTGGGCAAGCTGGACACCAAACAATGTCACCTGGAGTGCCTTAACGGATGCTGCGGATTACACCCAACGGAATCAGTCCGTTTACGCAGCAACCCGCCTGCATTTAAACGAAGGCCTGAAATTAACCTTAGGTGCGAACTATGTTCAAGCCAAAAGTAAAGGCGCAAGTTATAGCTCGCCGATGAATTATGATGAAAGTAAAGTCTCACCCTATGCCGGCATCACCTATAACTTTACTCCTGAATATACAGGTTATATGAGCTATACCTCGATTTTTCGCCCACAAACCTCAGTGGATGAAAAAACAGGGAAAGTCGCCGATCCAATCAAAGGTAAAAGCTACGAAATCGGGGTAAAAAGTGCATGGTTAGACAATAAACTAACCGGCACATTAGCCGTATTCAGAACCGAGGAAAATAATTATCCACTTCGACCAGCCGACAGTCATCCGCTCAATCGTACCTCAGCAATTAGCGACTTACGCTCACAAGGTGTAGAAGTCGGCTTGGCTGGTCAACTCACCGATCAGGTCAATGTCTCTTTGGGCTACACCCAATTCAGTCTGCAAGATATGAAAAATGGCGGTGCGGCCAGAACCTATAATCCAACCCAAAGCTTCAACCTGTTGACCACTTATTCACCTACCCAGTTACCAAAACTGAAAGTGGGCGCAGGCTTAAAATGGCAAAGCAAGATTACCCGCTTCGATCCGACGTATTCGACTTACCTGAAACAGGGGGATTATGCCTTGCTGAATTTGATGGCAAGTTATGAAGTCAGCCCTAACTTTAGCATTCAGGCCAATGCCGACAATGTCACCGATAAAAAGTACCTGAACAGCTTCACTGATGGTCAGGCATTCTACGGCGAGCCAGCCAATTATACCGTTGCACTAAAATTTAGATACTAATAAAAAAAGCCCCCTATATCAGGGGGCTTTTTTTATGAAAAGACTTAAGCAGCAACAGTGTGATGTGGTTTAGTTGCCAGATAGGCATCTAAACTTTCAATTTCGCTTTGCGCAAAGTTTAGACCCAATTTAGAGCGTCTCCACAACACATCCTGACTATTGCTCGCCCACTCAACAGCACATAAGTAGTCAACTTCTTTTGCATATAGGCCTTGACCAAAATGCTGTCCAAGCTGCTCGATTGAAGTGGCTTCACCCACAATATTCCAGATGCGCGAACCGTATGCAGATGCCCAACGTTTTGCTAAAGTTTCAGAAGCATCTGTCACTTGTGCACGAATTTCTTTTGCCAACTGTTCAGCCGACTCCATATTTTCACCACCTGGTAAGGCTTCAGTTGCCGTCCAGCTCCCCTTCATGTCCGGGAAGAATGGTTTTAACTGCTGCATGGCAGACTCTGCCAACTTACGGTAAGTAGTTAATTTACCACCAAACACTGAAAGTAGCGGTGCCTGCTCAGCCGACTCTTTAGAAAGTGCCAAGGTATAGTCACGGGTAATGGCAGACGGATTATCCGATTCATCATCACACAATGGACGTACACCCGCAAAAGTAGACACGATATCGGCTTGCGTCAACTGATTTTTAAAGTGTGCATTGCTCACTTTAATCAGATAATCGGTCTCTTCCTGGGTAATTTTCACTTGTGCTGGATCACCTTGGTACTCACGGTCTGTGGTTCCAATCATGGTGTACTGATCCAGATACGGAATCGCAAACACGATACGACGATCATCATTTTGCATAATAAATGCTTTGTCGCCTTCATACAGCTTCGGCACAATGATGTGACTGCCCTGAATCAAACGGATACCGTATGGTGATTTAAGTTGTAAATCCTGCTTAATGAATTGTGCAACCCAAGGGCCAGCAGCATTCACCAAAGCCTTGGCTTTAATCTGGAATTGACCTTGTTCATTTTCCAGATCAACCACCCAGTACTGACCTTCACGTTGTGCAGATAAACAACGGGTACGGGTCACAATATCAGCACCCTTTTCACGTGCATGCATGGCATTCAACACCACCAGACGCGCGTCATCGACGGCACAATCCGAATACTCAAAACCACGGGTAATCGCAGCATTTAGCGGACTGTCTTCCTTAAAGTAAACATTATTTGAACCCAATAATTTTTCGCGTTTGCCCAGATGGTCATAAAAGAACAAACCGGTACGGATTAACCAGGCCGGACGCAAATGCGGACGATGCGGCATGATAAAACGCATTGGACGAATAATATGCGGCGCTTTGGCTAACAATACCTCACGTTCAGCCAATGCTTCACGCACCAAGCGAAACTCTTTATGCTCAAGGTAGCGCAGACCACCATGAATCAGTTTACTACTTGCAGAAGATGTATGACTGGCCAAATCATCTTTTTCGCACAAGAACACCGACAAACCACGTCCTGATGCATCAGCAGCAATACCAACACCATTGATACCACCACCAATCACGGCAAGATCATAAATTTTGTCATTTGACTGAGGAGAAGTTTGCATAAATCACCGCAAATGTTCATTATTGTTCAATTACGAACATTTAAACATGTTAAATGAAAATAAACAATAAAGATCAGCCTAAAAAATGCCAATTTATAGACATTTTTAGATAAATGGTCAAAAACGAAAGTTGTCACTAAAGCAATAGAGATGCAGCAAAAATTTTCGAGTAAAGAGAGAAGTTAAGCAGAAGCATTACTAAGTCTATTACTCTAATTGCAAGGAAGTATTTGTTTTACCCTAAAAGTTGCAATCATGGATAAACAAAAAATCGAAATAAATTGATACATTCAATAAAAATATTTATTTTACCTTTTGGTAAAATAATTTATATTATAAACAGCTTTTTAATTAATATTTATTTTAGATAAATATTAAAAAGGCTAAAATAAAATTTTCCACTAAATTATTAACAATTATCGGAATCCTTATGAATAAGATTAAAATATTGTTTATGTCATTTTTCTTAACGTTATTATCCATTAGTACAATGACATCAGCCGATACTGTCATTGGCAATAATGGGCCAAAACAATGGGGACCGTGGTATCTCATTAAATCTGAACCTGATACCTACTGGATTAAATGCACTTATAAACGTAAACAAATAAAACCTAATGGTGGAGCATTCCTGACTGAAACCTACTCATTAGTGGTCCCACGTTATCCAGCTGGTAGATGTTCAGATACCATCACCCCATAATTTCTGAAAAGGTCTATTTAAATTAAATAGACCTTTTTCCTAAAATTAACATTAATAAAATTTCAACAAAAAAAATTATCAACAAAAATGTGAATTTGATAAATATAGAGATTCTAAAATACTGGTTTAATATAAATCCAACAAATAATTCAATCTAATAAATCTATAAAATATTATTTAAATTTTAATTAAAAAATTTCATACACATCCTGAGCCAAATAGCTTTAGCTCAAGAAAAGTAACAATTTTTCGAATTCGAAAATGAAGATTTATTTAGCAATAATCAAACCAACATCCAGTTCCTGAATGGTTTTCATAAAAGCCTCATTCGGTTGCTGATCGGTAAAAATACAATCCACCTGCTTGAGTGAACCCAGACGAATCATGGCATTACGCCCAAATTTACTACTATCGGCAGCAAGAAAAACCTGACGTGCACTTGAAACGATTTCTTGCGAAACGCAAACTTCCTGAAAATCGAAATCTAGCAAAGTCCCATCTTCTTCAATGCCACTAATCCCAACCAGTGCATAATCCGCTTTGAACTGTTTAAAGAAGTCCGCAGTCGCCTGACCAATCACCCCACCATCCGGACGTACACGACCACTGGCAATCAGAACTTCAAAGTCCTCTTTGGTACTGAGAATTTTCGCAACATTAAGGTTGTTGGTAATAATCCGCAAACCGGTATGGTTCAACAATGCGTGCGCAATTGCTTCGGTTGTGGTCCCGATATTAATGAATAATGAAGCATGATCTGGAACGGCTGCAGCGACAGCCGCTGCAATGGTTCTTTTTTCTTCCAGCATATGCCCGACACGCATGGTATATTCAGTATTTTCCACACTTGAATCATGCGCTGCACCACCATGGTAACGACGCAACAATCCCTCATCCGCCAATTGATTGATATCACGACGGATGGTTTGTGGCGTCACATCAAAATGCTGAGCAAGCTCTTCAATACTGATATAGCCACGTTCTCTCACTAATTCGAGGGTTTTCTGTTGGCGCAATATCAAGCTCATGCTCATCCATCCTGTATTGTTTTAGGTGTTACTCAATCGGGTTATTTTAACTTAATCTTCCGCCCAATCACGAGTACGTCCGACCGCTTTTAACCAACCTTTGTACAGTTTTTCAGTTACTTCCTGACCGCACTCCGGGGTAAAGGTATTTTCAATGGTCATTCTACTCTTTAATTCGTTCAGGTCAGACCAGAAACCGACCGCCAAACCAGCCAAGAATGCAGCACCCATCCCCGTGGTTTCTTTCATGGCTGGACGTTCTACCGAAGTCCCCATGATGTCGGCCTGGAACTGCATCAGGAAGTTATTGGCAGTAACACCACCATCCACACGTAAGGTCCGTAACTTTTCGCCTGAATCCTGTTGCATGGCATCCAGTACATCACGGGTTTGATAGGCAATCGACTCGAGTGTGGCACGGATAATATGTTCAATGCTGACACCGCGGGTAATGCCCATAATTGCACCACGCGCAGTCGGGTCCCAATACGGCGCACCCAAGCCAGTGAATGCAGGCACCACGTAGACGCCATTGCTGTCTTTAACTTTGGTGGCATAGTATTCAGAATCATGTGAGTCATTAATGGCTTTTAATTCGTCACGTAACCACTGTACGCATGAACCACCATTAAATACCGCACCTTCCAGTGCATAATTCACTTCTCCACGCGGACCACATGCAATCGTCGTTAGCAGACCATGATCTGACTGAACCATACGTTTGCCGGTATTCATCAGCAAGAAACAGCCAGTGCCATAGGTATTTTTTGCCTGCCCGACTTCTACACACATTTGACCGAACAAGGCTGCCTGTTGATCACCCGCAATTCCGGCAATTGGAATTCCAATTTCCTGACCGCTAATGGTGTGGGTATAACCATAAACTTCTGAAGAACTACGCACTTCTGGCAACATCGCTTTTGGAATATCCAAAGCTTCAAGCAGTTTGTCATCCCATTCCAGTGTTTCAATGTTGAATAACATGGTGCGCGATGCATTGGTATAGTCAGTGACATGAGCCTGACCATTGGTCAGTTTCCACAATAACCAGGTATCAATCGTACCAAACAACAATTCACCACGCTTTGCGCGTTCACGGCTGCCTTCCACACGGTCAAGAATCCACTTGATTTTTGTTGCCGAGAAATATGGATCAATCACCAGACCCGTCACTTTACGGACGTAGTCTTGCCAGCCATCCTGACGAAGCTGGTTACAAATCTCATTGCTTTGACGACTTTGCCATACAATTGCATTGTAGATAGGTTTACCTGTCTGCTTATCCCAGATCACCGTCGTTTCACGTTGGTTGGTAATCCCGATCGCTGCAATCTGATCACTTGAGATACTCGCCTGCGCTAAGGCTTCAACCCATACTGCACTTTGCGTCGCCCAGATTTCCATAGGATCATGCTCAACCCAACCTGGTTGTGGGTAAATTTGCGTAAATTCACGCTGAGCAATACTGATGACATTCGCATCGTGATCCAATACGATTGCACGTGAACTCGTTGTACCTTGGTCAAATGCAACCACGTATTTTTTTTGACTATCTGTAGAGATCATGACATACCTATCCAGACTTGCTTGTGTATAGTGCAATAAATTAAATGCCCGTTAAAAAACGGGCTCCAATACTGCAAAAAAGCAATGACTTCTGTATTAAATAAAAAACTTGGCAGATTATATGCAAAATTGTTCGAAAACGAAAATTCTTTCTTTAACTTTGAACATAAAAACGATGAATAGCCCGTATTTTAAAGATAACTCACAATAAAAAACTGTTTTTATGCGATACTAAAAGCAGAAATAACAGGACCATTGATATGAAAAAAACGAATTTATTCTTTCTTGTAAGCGGTACTCTTCTTATTGCAGCCTGTCAAAGCAGTCCACATCAATATAATGGTGTGACTGGCTACCAAATTGAAAATAAAACAACGACTTCGGCAACGATTGCCTACACACTGGCAGCACATAGCAATCGTGATATTGATGAGAAAAAGTTACAACATGCCTGCAAACAGGTCTTAGGTGCAGAAAAAAACTACAAAATTTCAGTGCTTAGCGTCAATGAAATTATGAATCCGACCCAACAAGAACAATATGGCGTCAAGCTCGGTAACAGTCGCGCAACTTTTGGCCTATCAAACTCGCCAGATTTCAACAATAGCGAAGGTTATGCAACTCGTCAGGCACTTGAAGCCCGTCCTGCCACCTTAAAAGTGGTACGTTACAGCTGTTCTTAATCAGGCCGATTGTTTAAACAAAGGATATCCCCGGCACTGGAGATATCCTTTTTTATTATTTTAAAACGTCATGAATCGAGAGATCTTTATCAAACACCGATTTTGCAAACGGACATAAAGGAATGACTTTCACCTGACGTTCACGCACAAAGGCAATCAACTCCTTTAACAGCTTATGCCCTACACCTTGCCCACGAAATTGATCATCGACATCTGTATGGTCAATAATGAGCATAGCATCTCCCGCCCAGGTATATGCCATTTCACCTGCCAGTAGCTCGCCTTCGAACAACTTAAAAGCGCCGTGTTTACCATCGTCAACGTGTTCAATTCCCATAGGATGCTCCATTTATGTTCTATTTAATGCCATCTTACAACGTCATTACCGATCTTCTATGTTTTAACATGGGCTTGGGTCGTGCTGTGTTAAGATTTTATATTTAACCATCCGATAAGCTCATCCTGAACCTGCCTGATGTTATTTGGTTCGATAAAAGCTCACATTACGGAATTCTTTTGATTCATCCAGATCTGGCCAGGTAGTGGCACTGCGCTCGTCAATTTTTAGATATTGCGGATGACTAAAGTTCTTTACCCGACTATCTGCCACCCACACTTCAGGGGCAAACTTCAGGAACTCATCCAGAAAGAAACGATTACATTGATCGTAGAGCACATCTGCAGCTAACAATACATCAACTTGCCCAGACTGATACAAATCATCCAGATATTCCAGCTCCACATCATTCAATAATGCATTCTCCCGACATGATGCCAGACTGACCGGATCAATATCACAGCAAATCACCCGCTTCGCACCCGCCATTTTTGCTGCAATGGCAACTACACCCGACCCAGCACCAAAGTCCAGCACCACTTTATCTTTAACATGATGCGGCTCTGCCAATAACCATTGCGCCATGGCCAGACCAGACGCCCAGCAAAAAATCCAGTACGGTGTTTCATTCCAGATGCGTCGAATCACTTCATCATCTAAACGGTCTGTTGGAAATACCGGAGGAATCAACCACAGTGAAATCGGCGTTTCAGGTAACTGTTGTGCCAGCAAGTCGGTGTTTGGAATGACCTCATGCAATGCCTTCAGCAATTGCTCAGGCGCCTTGGCAAATTGAAATGTACAACTCATATAGATTTAGTTCTAAAAAAACCCCTCTTGGCGAGGGGTTATCAATGCTTATCCTAATGCTTTTTCAGCAGCTTCTACAGTTTGACGAATCAAGGTGGTAATCGTCATCGGACCCACGCCACCCGGCACTGGGGTATAAGCTGAAGCAATCTCTTCAATACCCACCAACTGGATATCACCTACACCGCCACCATCACGTGGATGGAAACCGGCATCCACCACAACTGCGCCTTGCTTGATCCAGTCTTTTTGGATCAGTTCAGCTTTACCCACTGCACCCACAATAATATCGGCCTGTTTCACCAGTTCCGCTAAGTTTTGTGTACGAGAGTGGCAAATCGTCACAGTTGCATTGGCTTGTAACAGCATCATCGCCATCGGTTTACCCAAAATAGCAGAACGGCCGACAACTACTGCATGCTTACCTGCGATTTCAATCTTGTTTTCTTGCAAAATGGTCATGATACCCGCTGGAGTCGCTGAACCATAAGCGGCTTCGCCCATCGCCATACGACCAAAACCTAAACAAGTCACCCCATCCACATCTTTTGCCAGTGAAATTGCATCAAAACATGCTCTTTCATCAATTTGTTCAGGCACAGGATGTTGCAACAGGATCCCGTGAACATCAGGATTGGCATTTAATTTTTCAATTTCAGCCAAAAGCTGTTCAGTTGTGGTTTCTTTTGGAAGCTCAACCTTAAGCGAATCCATACCGACACGGCGGCAGGCATTACCCTTCATACGCACATAAGTTGCAGATGCACCATCATCGCCAACCAGAATGGTGGCCAAGATTGGGGTACGTCCCGATTTTGCTTTTAATGCTTCTACACGTACCAACAAATCCGTTTCAATCTGTTTTGCTAATGCACGACCGTCTAAAACCAATGCCACAGCACATCTCCAAAGTGGGTATGAATGAATTGGGTAAATAATACATGATAATTTGAGCAATATTCTTTTAGATGTTGTTTTTATGTGCATATTCGCGATAAACACTATTGTTTTTTTTTAAAAGATTGCTAATATGTGCATCACCAAGAGATGGCGGGGTGGCAGAGTGGTCATGCAGCGGACTGCAACTCCGTGTACGCCGGTTCGATTCCGACCTCCGCCTCCATTGGTAAAGCCCGAGTGGTGAAATCGGTAGACACAGGGGATTTAAAATCCCCCGCCCACAAAGCGTGCCAGTTCGAGTCTGGCCTCGGGCACCATTTTTCAGCTAATGAAACATGGTGCAAATAAAAATCCAGCGTAAGCTGGTTTTTTTATGCCTGAAATTTGGAATATCATAAAAAAGCCAAGTACATTGACTTGGCTTCCCACCACGCTTGAAACTTAAGCCACTTGCTGCCCTGTTCTGACTGCGACTAAGTTTTTATCCAGTGTTAACTGATAGCCACGGCTCTGATCAACCGCATAGTCAGACTTTTTGATCGAATCCAGATAAATCCACTGTGACTGAACCTGCGCTGTATCAAATTGAACCATTAAATAACCTCTTTGATTTAAGTTGCAGTAATTCAACTCATCAATCAAGGTGGTAAAGGCAAATTCAAATTGCTGCAACTGGGCCAAAGGAATATTCAGGTACTTTTCCAGCCCTGGTGAAGACACTGAACTGGTGGCTAACTCTACCCCAACAAATGCCCCATCTTTACTGTATAAATTTGAGGCCCATGCATTATGGGTATCCCCTGCCAGCACCACAACTTTTTTCTTGAGTTGTGCCAAAACAGCATACACAATCTCACGCTCGGCAAAATAACCGTCCCATGCATCCAGATTATACGGTGCTACCGTCAGAACACGTGCTTTTTCTTGTGCGGTTAACGTCGGATCACCATTCTGTAAACGGATTTTCAGGGTCATCAGCTCGGCAATCTGCGCATTCATCTTTTCTAAGGTGCCCGTACTTGGCTTTCCTGAAGTAATTTCTGCCAATGCAAATAATAACTCAGCAGGCACCAGCATCTTGGTCATGAGAATTTGCTGGCCCAGCACATTCCACGTCGCGGTAGAGCTTGGCAAAACGCCTGTGACACCCTGCTGTGGATTTCCCAATAACCATTCGCGTTGGGTTTCACCGATTAAGGTTCGCGCCGGACTGGTTAAATCTGCCCGGAATCTGGCAATATCCAAACCATTTGCTGTCATATAGTCGGCATAATCCAGTTGTTGATCACGCGCAATAATACGGGTATCCAGCATCATCAAATTCACCAGCCCGCCAAAGTCAAACTGGCGATAAATCTTGGTATGTTGCTCATCCACTGGACGAATCGGCATCCATTCAAAATAAGCCTGTAAAGCCGCCAACTTTCTTTCTAAAAACTTACCTTCATTCTTTGCTTGTGGAGTTTCTTCAGTATGATTTTCCGCCCCTTCTCGCCATGCGTCATTGGCTAACTCATGATCATCCCAGACGACAATAAACGGATGACGTTGATGTAATGCCTGCAAGTCTTTATCTTTACGATACAGCGCATAACGCTTGCGATAATCATTTAATTTGATAATTTCCGTATTATTATCTGCTTCAAGTTTACGAACAGCTTCATCTTTTGCATAACCATCTGCACCATATTCATAAATATAATCGCCCAGATGAATCACCACATCGACATTTTGTTTGGCCATTTCACGATATACATAGAAATAGCCCACCGGATAATAAGAACATGAACATACCGCAAAACTGACTTTTGTCGCACTGCTGGGCAAGGTCTTGGTTTGACCGATAGGAGAAATCTTATCGCCGAAGATAAAACGGTAGAAATAGCTTTGATCTGCTTTTAAACCTGTGGCATCGACCTTTACGGTAAAATCATAGGCTGCCGTTGTTATGACTTTATCGGTTTTAATGATTTGCTTGAATTGCTGATCTAAAGCGATTTCCCAGGTCACTTGCAGACGCGCACTACTCTCACTTGGCGTCAAGCGTGTCCACAAGATCACGCGATCCTGCAATGGATCACCACTGGCAACCCCATGTTCAAAATTCACTTGCAATGTTGCTGTCTCTTGATCTGAGCTGTCGTTACAGCCCGTCAACCCCGCAGTTAAAGACAACGCCCCGAAACCGAATAGACTTTTTTGAATGAGTTCCCGCCGTGAAATTTTTGCTGTCATTTGGATAGCTACCTTTACTTTTATTGGTTTAAATAAATGAGTAAAGTTAATTCGCCAACATGAAGCTTTAATCTCAGTTTGATGAAAGAATCATGAAAGTTATATGACACTGCTTAATTTTCATCAGACAAACTTCTGAATCGCTTGAAAAAAAAGCAAATAGTGAGTTTTACTCTTGCCAAGTTTTAAAGTGTCCTCTATTATTGCGCACATGCCCGAGTGGTGAAATCGGTAGACACAGGGGATTTAAAATCCCCCGCCCACAAAGCGTGCCAGTTCGAGTCTGGCCTCGGGCACCATTTTTCAGCGAATGAAAGATGGTGCAAATAAAGATCCAGCGTAAGCTGGTTTTTTTATGCCTGAAATTTAGGAAGATAAAATAAAAATGCCCGAGAAAAGACTCAGGCATTCACTCTAAAACCGTAAAGATTATTCCACCCGAATAATTTTACCATTCTCATCATGATGTACGATACTGACCTTCTGCTGACGCCCTGCCTGAATTTCTTGCTCAGGTAGCTCAAAATAACGTGCATAATCAGGCAGTGTCTTTTCCACTACATGTTTTTGATGTACACGTTTGGCCGGTAACAGTCCCCAAAGCAATAAGGCAACTGCACACATAAACAGGGCCGTGACACCATGCTCAATGCCGTCACTCAATGCCGACATCAAACGCTGGGCAATATGGGCCTTTTGTAATTCAATCAAGACCCAGACCAAAATAAAGGGACGCCATAATAACAACCAGACTGCCCACATCATTGCGGTGGTGGTGGTCGAAAAATAACGTTTATGCCATGGGAGCTGGCGACGTATATCAATAATCAAACTGTCTGCTTTCATTGCTTATTACTCAGCAAAATGAATCTTTGCGATTCAACGAATTCCACGATCTGGGCTAATCCAACGGGCACGCTTTTCATCATTACGCAACAGGACCTTTGGAAAGGCGACGATTGTAGCAGTAATCGTGATTAACCAAAACACAAACGGGTACCAAATCATCCAATAATAATTTTTCCCTAAGTTTGGCTCATAACGACTATCCATCCATTTGCTTAAAGCAAACTGAATTAGACAGGTGGCCCCCAATAAAATTCCACTGCCATATGGTAAAAATGGAGAGCTGACCACTGCCAGTGCCGGTATCGCAAGCACGAAATGCAATAACCAGATCACCGCCATAATAAGCATCAAATATGACCAAACGAGTGTCAAACACAGCTCAAACATCAACGGCCATAAAAAATTTAATTTTGGTTTCAGGAAGACATCAATATTCTTGACCAGCACCTGTGCCCCGCCCATCGCCCAACGCAAGCGCTGCTTCCACAACCCGTTTAAGGTTTCAGGCATTAAAATCCACACCAGCGCATTCGGCTCAAAACGCACATCCCAACCGGCACGTTGCAGTTTCCAGGTAATATCAATATCTTCGGTCAGCATGTTCGGTGACCAGTAGCCCACCTGATGCACCGCACTTTTACGAAAGGCGGTAATCACCCCAGATACGGTAAATAAACGGCCAAAAGTACGCTGGGCACGCTTGATCATGCCGACAATTGAAGAAAACTCGCCCACCTGAATCCGTCCAAGCAAGGTCGAACGGGTACGGATTCGTGGATTACCTGTTACCGCTGCAACCGTTGGATCTTCCAGAAAGTGTCGTATCATCCATTTAGCAGCATGGGGATCGAGCAATGCATCGCCATCAATCCCGATCAGGAATTCTGCATCGGTCATCAGACTGCCTGCTTGCAGCCCCATGGCCTTACCCTGATTTTGCGCTAAATGGACCACGCGCAATTTGTCGTACTGGGTCGCCAAGCGATCCAGTACTTCACCGGTATTGTCAGAACTGCCGTCATTAATCGCAATCACTTCAAAATTGGGATAGTCCAGTTTCAGTGCATGGCTAATGGTTTCTTCAGCATTGTCCCCTTCATTAAAGCAGGGAACCAAAACCGCAACTTTTGGATACTCAGCTAAAGCAGCAGGTTGCTGATAAGGCGGATCCTGACGCTCTTTCCAGTAGAAAATAATTGCCCCGACCATCCACAAATACGACATGAACAAGGGATAGTAAAAAACAAACTTAATGGCATAAGACCACAATAAAGCAAGCCAACTCATCTACATTACTCGACTATGGTACTAATTGAGATGATTTTAGACTAAAAGCCTTATGCATTGTTTCTACATCTGGATGCCCTTTGATCGGATCGTCAGGATAATAGGCAATATGCATCGCGCCCTGCTCATATAGAGACTTAATGGTCGCTGACATTTCTTCGGAAGGCACTTTTTCATTATTGCGCCAGTTAATGGCCTGTAGCTCCATTACGGTCTTTTTCACACCATTTGGATATTTTTTCACACGATTTAAAATATCACTGTAGAACTTTTCCGGATTCTCAGATTGCTCCATATAAGGCATGGCCATAATCGCGGTAAAGTCATAACGATTCAGTGATTGCTCCAACGACTGGGCATACCAGTTTTCTGCATAAGGATTTAACGCCACCTGTGCATATAAATTACGCGCAGTCACTAAGAAAGGTTGATATTGACGCACCTCTCCTGCCAGTTCCATTGCGAAATCATCTAAATAGCGTGTCTTATAGGCCGTCCATTTTTGCAAATCAGCGTCATTATCACGAATCTTTGCCAAGTCGGTCGGCAGACCTTGCTTAGCATAAGCAGCCAAAGCCTCTGGGCTCGCATCTTCGTAGTCCGACAAGGTCACATCGTCATGAAACAACAGGCCATCAAACGGCGTCGATTTTGCCAGATCCTGATAAATTTCCTTAATGGTTTGACGCGCTTCTGGCGAGAATGGGCTGAGACGGATATAGCCCATATTTAAATGGTCACCTTCTTTTGCCTGCTGCGTTTCCACCAGATCTTTGGATACCGGATCGGTTTTAGGCAGTTCCCAAGCCAATAATGGCATCCATGCATAGAGACGCTGTACAGGGGTACGGGTCTGGATTTGCCAAGCCACACGGTTAAACAAGTCTGCACGCATTGGAATATGACGGTTCGGGAAATACACCATATCCGCTGAGCCGTTGGCGTCCGGGTCAGAGAAGGCTTGTAAATAAACGGTATTGACGCCCATGCCATTAATACGGTCAATCAAATGATCGAGATTACGTTCTTGCTGCTTCTCATCCGGATCATAAATATAGTCCAGATCCACATGCATGATTTTTTGCGGACGATTATTGTCGTTCAGGTTCAGTTCACGGTTTTTAATTTCCTGCGCCAGTGCACTGGTCGACATACTGCCCTGAATCAGGATACGACTCATATTCTGTAAGGATTGCTTGGCATGATCTGCCCCATCGTCCAGCGTGATGGTAATCGGCATACCGAGCTGCTTCGCGGCTTGTACCAGTTGCATGTTATAGCGCCCATACGGCCAGACCATGACACGCGGTGAACGGAGACCATGGGCTTTTAATAGCTCATTATTCTTTTTCAGGTCACCAAAGACACGTGCCTGATAAGTTGCATCACTTTCATAGCTTTTGCTTTTTGGGTCATAAATGCGCGCAATCGCGGCAGGCTCCAGATTGCCTTGAGGATTGGCATTAATGCCTTGATGCAAATGGTAACTATGGCTGGCAATTTCCACCAGACCACTATTTTGCATGTCTTTCAACTCTTCCCAGCTCAAGATTTTATTGCGTGCAATTTCCTCACCGCCAAAGTCAACCTTCTGGCCCGCCTTAGGTTCTAACCATGACCCTACCACTGCCAGCACCACCGGAATTTTTTTGGCACGAATAATCGGATAGGCATTTTGGTAAAAAGATTGATAACCATCATCCACCGTCAACAACACCGGTTTTGCCGGCAGTCGATACTTGCCCTGATGTGCCTTGATCAACTGATCAACATTGATAAAGTGATAGCCATTCTTCTTGAGCCAGTCGATATGTTCACTGAACTGTTGTGCCGTCACCGAATAGCTAGGAATCAGCGCATCTTTCCTGTCTGTGATTTCATGATAGCCAATGACGGTTAAGGTGGTTGCATCGATTTTTGGTTTTGCAGCAAACGTAGTGGTGCTAGCAACCACGCCAAACACAAGACCTAAAACTGTATTTAAGGTCGGAGACACGAAACGTGTGGTCATAGAGATATCGTCTCAAGATTAGAAATGTGCTGATCGCAAAGCATGCCTGAAGCCTCTTACACTTTATTGAAACATCAGAGAATTTAAATGATCAGCTGGGAATATGGATTGTATTTATAATTTTAAAAACTGAAAATAAACTTAAAAGTATTTTTTATGAAATAAATCACAGGATAACTGGGGTTTTATTAACAAAAATCTAAAAACTCCTAAGATGACACGCAACATTAGGAGTTTTTCGAATCGTGATTGGCTGGCTTTAATACTGGATGGACTGAAAATTCGGATCGTCTGCGAGCTGCTGTAAATAGTGCCGTTCTTTTTGATAAAAATATTTATTTAAACGGTTCACCCATTCCCCACGGCGGAAGGTCAATATTTTTTTATGCACACCATCATATTCCAGTAATACCACATTACTGTCATCTTCGCCTGTCGCCAAACGGGTCAATTTATAATCATGCGGCGCATATTGATGCGATGGCTGCAAGGATCTCAAAATTTCGACTTTATATTCACCATCCAGCCAGTAATGTTTATCCATTAAAGCTTTTTCATTGACCCAGAAACCGGTTTCCGCACCATCATGGGTATCAATCAGAAAAAAATGATCCAGTTCCCTTAACAACTCTGATGCAGTGATATCCAAATAATCATTCATACCCACCTCTACTCACTCAAATTCTTATCGTTGCTTATGCTATTTTTTTATCATGGTTCAATTACAAGTGGTCTTGCCCCCGCCACCTGTAATCACCCAAAGCACAAATGATCATGACCTGTAGTGAATAATGGGTTTTTGCAACAGTATCATCAAAAATTGCGCTTTTCATTCAAACATATACAGGAGCGTATAGAGAATCAATATTTTTCTCTTGGGTTGCTCTATAATTCAGATAAAAGAAATTTATTTAAAAATCATAATGTTATTTAAAGATTATATTTATAATAATATGTATTTGATTTTAAAGTGATTTAGCTAAAAATCAGACTAAATCACCTTTATTGCTACGCTACAAAAATGTTATTCGTCGCGAGTTTTTACATCAAAAAGCTCGATCTCAAAGGTCAGATTGGCATTGGCCGGAATAATCTTTCCAATCTTACGCGCGCCATAAGCCAAATGTGCTGGCACAATCAGTTTACGCTTGCCACCCACGCGCATGCCGATAATGCCCTGATCCCAACCCTTGATCACACGGCCTGTGCCAATCACGGTTTCAAAATAGTTGCCGCGATCCAGTGAAGAATCAAATTGGGTGCCATCTTCCAGCCATCCGGTATAGTGCGTGGTAATTAAGGCACCTTTCACCGCTTCTTTACCTTCACCGACTTTTAAATCAATAATTTCTAATTCTGCGCTCATTTCTATCTCTCCAAATTACTCAAACCAAGATTATTGCAATTGTTGCCATTGAATGTCGACCTGACCTTTATCGCTGAGCAAGATCCATTCGCCATCCATGATATTCAGCTGTAATTGCATGGTCCGTTCGCATAAGCCTTCAAGCGCTTGTGTGGCTTGAGGAGCCAATTGCCACACTTGTACATTGCTTAAGGTGTTAATCTTGCTATTCTTCTGCCACCAGTCGTCTGCTTGCGAGCCATACGTCACGACAGCCACCTGCTTACAACGGGCACTGGCCTTTTTGACTTTATCTTCCGATGGGCAACCCACTTCAATCCACTTTTCTAACAGCCCCGTAAGATCTTTTTGCCATAAAGCAGGCTCATCTGTTTCAAACAGGTCTTTGGTAAATTCCAGACGCTCATCGGCAAAACGCGCATAAGCAAGGATACGAACCATTAAACGCTCAATGGTTTCAGATGGATGCAGTGCCAGTGTCAGTTGATAATCTGCATAGATATGCTCATCCATATTGGCAATATTCAGGTCTGCCTTATATATTGTTGCTTTTAACGCCATAAACGATACTCTTAAAATACGGTACTCTCAAATTTGGCGCTAAGCATACTCTATTTTGCGGGCAAGAATGCGCTGAATTATTCAGGCAGTCGATGAATCTTCAGGATTGCGACAAGCCAGTAACTGGGTCTCAAATGCTAGCCAATCCTGCTCAGACTGTGTAATCACCTCAATCCGGTTATCAATACCTTCTTCGGCAGATTTATAGTTAAATTGCTGTGGATTGAAATTAAAACTTTTCCAGCCCTGATCGGTATGAAAAATCCCCTTGATCCGCACCCAGTCTTGCTGTGTACACAACAGATCCAGCAGCTCATAAAAATTGAACTGCCAACGTTTGGGAAGTTTCCAGCCTGCAACCGTATACCCCTGAGCCGTCTCAATATAGTGATAAGGCAGCTGTTTAATTTCAGCGACTGGCGCATGCGTCGGTTGTGCTTGTTGTAGCTTTAATAAAGGCTGGATTTTACGTTGTATTGCCTGCTGCTGAATATCCAATCGTTGAATATCCACTTGCCCATTTTTAGCTTCTATCCAATATTGAACATAGGTTTCATAGTCTTGTTTTAATACAGTATAAGCTTGACGGTCCTCTGCAGTCATACAGTCGATATGGGATAGCACCACAATTTGTGCCGCTTTGAGTTGATCCGTATATAAGTTTTGCTTGACCCACTGCTCATCATGTAAACGGCTACCATCCACCACGATCACTAAAGCCCGCATTGCCAAACTGCTGTGCCAGTGTGGCTCAGTCAGTTGTTCCAGAAGCTGCGCAGGATGGCCCAAACCGGTCGGTTCGATAAATAAACGGTCAGGTTTACTTTCAGTTAATAGTCGTGCAAGTGCAATTTGCATCGGCAATTGACTACTACAACATAGACAGCCGCCCAATAGCTCTTTGACTGCATAACCTTGTTGTTGGCTAATCAATTGTTGATCGACACCAATTTGGCCAAACTCGTTCATCAAGATTGCCCAAGTCTCATTCTCAGGCTTTTGCTTCAATAAGTGCTGTAATAACGTGGTCTTACCCGCTCCTAAAAAACCGGAAATAATATGGGTGGGGACCGTTTTGGGCGCAAGAAATTTCACGAGGCACTCGCATTAAAAATTTATTTCATTCTAATGAGAAAAATTGATTAAATAAATTAAAGAATATCGATTGATATACTATGTCTTTAAACGCATTAATTCAAAATAAGGTGATATTCATCACAATCAACATCTAAAAAATATATTTAATCTAAAAAAACAAATGGTTTATTCAATTAACCCATATTCGTTAAACTTAAATCAATGTTTAAAATACGTAAAAAATCCGCTTGTTTTTTGATCACAAAAACATATTTCCATACATTTTCATCCTTAATTTCTCCATGCTATTTTACACAGTGACTACATAAAGCGACGCAATATTTCATATTGTTAAGAAGGACGTAATAGATTGTTAAGGATGTTGCTGCAAAAACGTTTGGCCCATAGCATGGACCTCATGCCGAAATGAGAGATTCGGATTGACTGAATCCTCCATTGATGGCTGTTATTTTAAATGAAATAAGGATGCCAAACATGAAACTTATCAAAACTCTTCTTGCAACAACTCTTACTCTTGCAGCAGCGTCTTCATTTGCAGCAACAGCTGACGAACAAGCTCAGACTCAGGACAGAGTAGTTGTTTCTACTCAAGAGCAACCTGGTACTCAAGCTGCGACTGACGCAACTGCTGAAGCACCTGCATCTACACCTGCACCAACAAACTAAGTAGATCTGAAGGTCTCCTCCAGACCTTTGGACCAACATTCGTAATGATCTAACGCTTATTTCATTACCAATGTAAAAAAAGATCGGACCATGCTGCGGTCCGATTTTTATTTTTTGAGCATCTTAAAATTTAGACGCTTAGCATTGCGTCGATTTTTTAAACATACTGCATGAAGGTTGATGAACTTCTTGCAAACGTGTAGCTTTACGCTGCTCTGCTGCCTCAAAACGACAACGTTTCCATTCCGTATCCAGATTTAAGGCGGGTACCTGTTTGGGCTTACGCTGCTCATCCACTGCAACCATGGTGAAATAGCAGGTATTGGTATGGCGTATGGTTCTATTCTGGATATGTTGCGCTTCGACACGGATACCGATTTCCATTGAGGTGCGCCCAACATGATTGACGCTGGCCAGAAATGTCACCAGTTCGCCCACATAAATCGGTTCTTTAAAATTCACCCGGTCAACCGATAAAGTCACCACATAACTTCCTGAGTATCGACTTGCACATGCATATGCAACCTGATCGAGCAGCTTGAGAATCGTCCCCCCATGAACGTTGCCTGAAAAATTTGCCATGTCTGGGGTCATCAAAACGGTCATGGTCAGCTCTGACTGGTCATCAGGCGCCTGGTTCGCTTGATCTAATTGATACATGAGAACAGCTCATTAAGAATGTAACCTGATTATTATCGTTGATTCATGCGCATAAAAATATGCGCAAAACGCTAAAACATCATCAATTATTTTTATGATCTTTATATTATTTAATTGGAAATAATGACATTAAAGCTGTTTTTACACGGGATAAAAGGCTCTATTCCGGATAAAAACAGCTCCAGTTCAAAGATTATTCAATGGTTTTAGCTTAAATTAGCCGAGCGTATCAGACCCACCACTCCATTGACGATCATATCAATTGCAATGGTACCAATCAGCAAGGCAGATAAACGCCCAACAATATCAAAATACCGGTCAATATATTTGGCATGTTTATAACGAAGATGATCATGTCCAAACTTCATCAGAATGAGAATACTACAGGTCAGGATCAAGGTAAGCGCGATCACTGCAATTGCACCGCTAAACGGTACGCTCACCCCGGTCACAACCGCTGCACTGATGGTACCCGGACCGATCATAAAAGGCATCGCAATGGTCCCCGCCAGATGCTCAGGCGCTCCCCGCATCTCACCAATGGTTTCCGCACCCTGAAATACATAACGGTAGCCAATCACCAGAAAGATGAAGCCACCAAAAATCTGAAATGATTCAAAGCGGACATTCAAATAACGGCTAAAAATGTTCTCACCACCCCATGCAAACAGGATAAACACCCCAAAAGCAATCAAACTGCCTTGAATCAATGCTTTACTAAATACCTTGGCCTCGGTATTACGGATCATCCCCACCATATAGACGCTCATCA
The DNA here is from genome assembly GCF_014635545.1 of Acinetobacter courvalinii. Taxonomy (GTDB): domain Bacteria; phylum Pseudomonadota; class Gammaproteobacteria; order Pseudomonadales; family Moraxellaceae; genus Acinetobacter; species Acinetobacter courvalinii. The sequence goes on along the minus strand of NZ_BMDA01000001.1, from coordinate 52,039 downwards.
GGAAGGGGTTTAAGAGAGAGAAAAACAATGCAAATGCATGAATATAAGGAGAAAACATAGCACTCTCGTGATCAGCGGAAAAGATTAAAAATGAACAACATAAGAAAAAATCAAATCATCAACTCATACACCGGTTAAAAGCTGCTTGCAACGGGGTGTGACATTGTTGAGTGAATCATCCTTATTCAGATCCAGCGTCGCACCAATACCCAACAAACTCACATGAATTTTTGCATGACTAGGGTTCAATGCTTTCACATTAAATTTTATACCTTGATCACTGTACAGCACATTGTCGACCAATTTTACCTTGTAAGACATCGCTTCCTTACGATCATCCATACACAACATACCGCTTCCCTGACGATTTAGTTTTAAAACGGCCATCGATGCCCCTGCCTCGCCAGACCAACTCCCTGAAAATGGAATCTGGGTCGGACTTAACTGACTGAATTGAGCAGGTGTCATGGTTGTTATCGAAGTACAGCCCACCAAAACAAAAGCAAGACTTCCGGCCAATAAAATATTCTTCGCAACCATAGCTAACCCAATAAAAATAAAATAATTCCGTACATTTTCCCACATTTAAGCTTTTTTTAATTTGTACTGCATGTATATAGCTAGTATCGGAAATGTTAAAAAATTTAGTACTCGTCACCTTGTGAATGAGATTATTCAATCAATATTCACAGTTAATACATCTTTATTTTTAATATCAGGATTTAAATGATTAGACCCATAAATCCCTATTTATTCCTCTAAATAAAATAGTTTGTAAAAATTATTTTAAATATAGAATTATGACTTGATTTTCATTGCAATGATCTGTAGATTTTCTTTTTGAGCGAGTAATTCAAATGACTTTCCAAACGATCTTTGAAACCTTTCAAGCGCTTCCGAATGGAACAGATACCTACAAACAAATCAAATCTCAATGTGAACAGGCCATTATTCAGGCCGAACATCCTCTAGAACATTGTGCCTTATTACTCATCTATGGTTTTACAAAAAATTATGTCTTGCTTTATGAGGATCAACCGGTCAGCCCTGATTTTTCAAGTAAAGTGAAAGCCCAACTCACGCATTATATGCAGGAAATCAGTAATGCTTTGGCAACTGAAGATGCAGCGTCTATCCTGGCTGCCTTAAATGATGTGTCTAAACAATATATAGATAGCTCTAGAATTTTCTAATCCTTGTAAGCTATTTTATTACCCTCTAGACCTCATATATCTCGAAATACCGCTTCTAAATATCGGCCGATTATATTTAGAAGCTACTCCGTATAAATATGACCTGAGAATTAAATATATTACTCATGTCATAATATGTATATAAATATGCGTTCTTTATTTTAAATAAACTTCTTGGTTTATTTATATCAGGATTGCTTTTGCCTGACTGACAATATGCTGGGTTAAAAGCTGTAAGGGTTTGGATTGTTGATTCCAGTGATGCCAGTACAAGGGTACTTCCATTTTTGCTTCGGGCAACAGCTCAACCAAAGCATCTTCATTCTTCTCAGTCACCAACTGCAACTCCGGCACCATGCCATAACCCAGTCCCAGTTTGATGGCGGTGACAAAAGATTCGGAAGACGGAATTAAATGACAGGGATAGCTGCCTTTCATCAGACCAAAATGCTTTTCAAGTATATCGAAGTGTAGCCGGTCCTTATGATTAAAAATAATCGCAGGCGTATGACGCAGATTTTCCCGGTCGATACCATGAGCAAACCACTTTTTTCTGAATGACGCAGTCGCCACCATTCGGTAACGCATCACCCCCAGATATTCTGCATGACAGCCCCGCATCGGCTGGTCTTCAATTGAAATACAGGCACTGACGGTGCCCTTTTCCAGTAAGGAATAGGTATGTGACTGGTCATCTGTCCTTAGCTCAATCACGATTTTCTGTTTGAGCAATACCTCTTGTAATGCGGGCAGAAGCCAGGTTGCTAAAGAATCTTCATTAGAACCGATCACCGTTTTGAAAAAGTTGGCATCTCCTCCTCCCGTCAAACCATGTAACAGGTTTTGTTCCAGTCGTTTTATATGTTGCAAATACTCGAACAGCTGCTGACCTGCCTGAGTCAGTACACAAGGACGACCACGGATCAATAACAATTTGCCCAGCTCTTTTTCCAGCGCCTGTACCCTCAGCGTTACCGCTGAAGAAGTAATACAAAGCTTTGCTCCAGCCTGTTCAAAGCTTCCATCTTCTGCAACAGCAAAGAAGGCTTCACATTGTTTATTGTCTAGCATCACAAACCTTAAAAAAATTTAGGTAATCCAAAACAATCTTAATTTTACTGAATTTTTAAATTTAAAAAAGGCACCGGTAAATATAAACCTTCAATCTGAAAAATTTCCCATGCTTTGAAGCAATGGATCTAAAGACTTTAAAATGCCATTCTGATTTAGCTTGCCCTCCCTGGTTTTTGCAGGGCCATTGTTAATTTCCTGATCCCTGACCGTCACCCCGTACTTTGTCTTGATTGATACAGATCAAAGCAGTCTTTTTCTCAAATAAATAATACTGAGTAACGCAAATGCCAAGCCGATAAAAGACGGTGCATAACCAAAGGGAGTTGCTAACAACCCAACCATCACTGCACCAGCGACTGCACCCCCATAATTAAAAATATTCACGCGAGCAATAATTTCATCTCTTCGTGTTTCATCCAAACGGCCTACAGCAGAATATGTAAGTGGAACCAAGGCACCCACCGCTACACCAGCCAGTGCGAAACCTAAAATCACTGTAACGAGTGAATGGCTTATCCCGGATAACGCACAGCCGAAAGCCCCAATCAGCAGCGTGACCAAAGCAACCCATGTCGCTGTTTTAAATTGCAGCAAGTAATCCAGTCCTAAACGTGTCAGTAAAATGCCAATCTGATAAGCGGCATAACCTAAAGGAGCAACAGTTGCCGAGCTGGCTAAAACATCTTTGAGATAGATTGAACTCCATGTACTGATGGCAGAATCGACCGTAAATATAATCAGAATAATCATCCCAAAAATGAGAAGTTGCCGATATGGAATCACTGCTTTCTGTGGTGAAGATAATCCTGAAGATTGTTTTTGCTGAAATAACCAGTGTCTCGAGAGTTGCGAAGTAATCAATGCAATCACTGCTGCAATACATAATGCTGTCGTTGCGCCAAGTGAAGTTGATACAGTGGCTGACATTATTAATGCACCCAAAAATGCCGCCGCTGTATAACAAGCAAAGAAACCACCAAATACACTCTTACCAAGCCGTTGTTCCATCATAACAGCCTGCATATTCAGTGCTGCATCTAAACAGCCTAGTCCAAGTCCATAAAGCAAAAAGCTGGCAATCATCAGCATCACATTTGGACTACATGCAGCAATTGCGACCCCAACAGCTTCAAGCAGAAAACCCGTTACAACAGCAAGTCGCGATCCGAACTTGACTGCTGTACGGTCAGCGAGAACAGAACCGAGCGCCGCTGCTATGCATACCCCCAGAATAATCAACGACAACTGATCATCAGACAGCCTGAAGCGGCCTTTTATGCTGGGAAGTGCGGTCATTACGGTTGCGTAGCCAAGACCTTGTGTTGCAAAACCCAGCGCAATCACTTTCCGTGTTTTGCTGGAAATTCCATCGTTTACACTTTGGATAGGAAGATTGAGATCCATGCCCGACTCACTGACTTATTTTTAAAATATTTGTTTAGAGATGCACTCGAACACGTCCTGTGTCGATTGTTTTTAATTTTTATTTAAAACAACGCGCAAGATAAGGGCAATAATTGGAAAACAAAGGGGGGAAATTCGGACAACAAGATTTGAAATCAACTGGGTTGCCTCAACCCACCTTAAAAAAATTTAGGCAACCCAAAACAATCTTAATTTTACTGACTTTTAAAATTTAAAAAAGATAATAGCAACCATAAATTTTCATTGTGGAACATCTCCCTTCTTTCAGCGTCTAAGTCATTGCGATGTCTGATCTTAAATCGGCATCCAAAGCTCAGATTAGGAAAGAACACTCCCATTCCACCCTAATTCTTGAGGAGCTCAATCTATGACCGCATTTTTCTATGGGCTTGGGATCGGCTTTTCTCTCATTTTAGCCATTGGCGCACAAAATGCCTTTGTACTGAAACAAGGTTTAAAACAGCAGCATGTCTTTTGGGTCTGTTTAATCTGCGCACTTTCCGATTCTATTCTGATCTATCTGGGCGTTACCGGTTTCTCGAAAATTGTGGTGGATTTTCCCCTGATTGTCACGCTTGCGAAATACTTTGGTGCAGCCTTTCTGTTTCTGTATGGTCTGCGAAATTTTTATTCCGCTATCCAGAATAATAGTGGACTGAATCCAAGTGAAATTGAAAAGGATTCACTGCTTAAAATTATCGGCATGTGTCTGGCCTTTACCTGGCTCAATCCGCATGTCTATCTGGATACCGTGATTCTGGTTGGCTCTATTTCTGTACAATTTGCAGATCAGATCTATCTCTTTGCGGCAGGCACCATTCTGGCGTCGTGGATCTTCTTCTTTGCGCTGGGCTATGGGGCAAGAGCGTTATTACCTTTATTTAAAAAGGCCAGCTCATGGAGAGTATTAGATGTTCTGGTCGGCCTCATGATGTGGGCAATTGCCACTAAATTATTGATCTAAATCATCAGGCAATAAAAAAGCCCTTGTGTTCACAAGGGCTTTTTCGTATTTGGCGGAAGCGGTGAGATTCGAACTCACGGAGGACTCACACCCTCGTCGGTTTTCAAGACCGGTGCATTAAACCGCTCTGCCACGCTTCCAATGGCGGCTATCATATAAATAAAAGTTCAACTTGGCAAATCTTTTATTTAAAAACCTGCATCAAATGCTCAAAATAAAATCAACAAGCGGTATTTTTACGAATTTCCAGGCTTTTCATAGCGAATTGAGTTGATATACCACACTTTTTTACCTAAAGGTGTGTGCACTTCCACCTCATCATCGACCTGTTTACTGAGCAATGCACGCGCCATTGGAGACTCGATCGAAATATGCTGAGGATGATGATCATAGATTTCATCCACCCCGACAATTCTTAATTTTTTTTGTTCGCCGGCATCATTTTCAATTTCCACCCAAGCCCCAAAGTAGACCTTGCCTTCCTGCTCAGGCACATAATCTACAATTTTTAATTCTTCCAGACGTTTGCCTAAATAACGGACACGGCGGTCTATTTTCCGGAGTAGCTGTTTATTGTACTGGTAATCGGCATTCTCTGAGCGATCACCTAAGCTTGCAGCCCAATTCACTTTTTTAGTAATTTCCGGACGTTCGTCATGCCAAAGTTTCTTGAGTTCGGCAACCAGTAAATCATGTCCGGTACGGGTGATTAAATTCGATTTCATAGGCTTAAAATACGTTACTACAACATTCTATTTACAAGTTTTTGCATTGTATGCCTTATTTCGCCACGACTAAAGTGTATAAATTTTATTCTTTTTCTAAATCATGTGTTTGTGATGCAATTCTCATTTTTTCTTACGCTAAAATTTGACAATCTAGTTTTTGGCGCTTAATATGCGCGCCTAAGTTTGATTTTGTCTATTTTTTGTACGCACTATTAATATTGTGAAACATTTGCGTCATTTTTTCCCTTTAATCGATGTCATTTTGAATGACGTTCATGACTTGCCCACCCCTTATTGAATTTATCAACTTTTAAAAGTTAAGGCAGTGTATTGCTGAACTTTTAGGGCATAAATTATCTGTAGCGGAGACAACATGCACAGTAATTCAAGTTCTGGGTCTAGGCCTAGCCTTAACTCTTTATCTTCCACACTCCCGTTCCAAGCATTAGCTTTAAGTATTGCGGTTTTACCTTTTAACAGCTTGAATGCAGAAAAATCGCATCAATACAACTCTGTTGTAACCACCAATGTTCTTACTGTCGTTGCAGTTGAAAGTCCAACCACAGTATTTAATGATGGTCAATTTTTACATGGTTTCGGCTATGATCTCGCGCGTAATTATGCGCAAAGTCTTAATGTAAAACTTGATTTTAAAACGGTTCCTGATAATGCCACGGCATTGAAATGGGTGGCTCAGGGCAAAGCCAATCTTGCCATGACCACAGCCAACCTCGCTGCAATTGAGAACAAACAACTGGTTTCTTTTTCAGCCAGTTGTGGCGATCAAGCCAGCCTCAGTAAAAATGGTTTAAACCCTCAGTTAAACTGGGTATTTAAGCAGGCAGATGATCCGCTGACCTTAACCGCAAGTGGTTATGTCTGCCAGAGCAAACAGATGGGAACCACCCAACAGCTCGCTTCATTTTATAACCGGAATGTGGTGAAGCCAGAGTCTTGGTCAACCATTCAGAAAGATCTGAAACAACGCTTGCCGATTTATAAAGCCAGCTTTAAACAGAGCGCTTCTAAATACAATTTAGATTGGCACTTGCTGGCTGCGATTGGCTATCAGGAGTCTTATCTTAAACCGACCTCAGTCTCTCCCACTGGTGTGCGTGGTTTAATGATGCTGACCAATAGCACAGCTCAAGCCATGGGTGTCAGTAATCGTTCTGATCCAGTCCAGAGTATTCAGGGCGGTGCTAAGTATTTTGATCTGATGCTGGACCAGTTTTCGAATGTACCTTATCCGGACCGCAACTGGTATGCATTGGTGGCCTATAACATGGGCCCTGGCGCTGTCAGCCAGATCCAGAAGCGTATTCGTGCCCAAGGTAAGGACCCAAATCAATGGGTCAACCTGTACGATCATTTGCAACGCAATCAGGCACGTAATGGTCGTTATAAGCAAGCGCTACAATATGTCACGCGGATTCGCACCTACTTGGAACACATCAAAACCAATAGCCGTATTGATGTCTAAGTGTCAGGCAATAAAAAAGCTTACCTCAGGGTAAGCTTTTTTATCGGGAAAGAATTTAAGCAGTTTGCTCAAGTACTTTCTTGAATAAATCTTTTTGCTCTTGGCTTGGCTTCGCTGTTTGTAAAGCCATAAGCTGAGACATATCACCTTGCACCTTGATTTTACCTGTCATGAATGCTTGCATTGCAGCAGCCATGTCAAACTCAAGGAATACTTTACGTAAAGTTTCAGCATCCATGTTTAAGGTTGTTTTCGCATTTGAAGATAAACCTTTCTGGATTTTACCTGCATCCAAAGAGAGCTCTGTATTACCAGCTGCATCTGTTACAACCAAGTTAATCGCTAAATTCGCAAGCGCAGGTGGCAAGTTTAAATCACCAGCTTCAGCAGTAAGTTTTTCAACAGTTGCAAACCAATCATCAGTTAAAAATGCAGCCATGATTATTCCTCAAATGTATTTGTTCAATTTCTTGTGCCATCTATCCAGACGACATCTCATGAAGCAATTTGCTTGTGCCCTGTTATAGCATGTAATTTTTATTTTGGGCTATGATTTTTTGTACGCAGGATTCAATTTTTAAATTTTTTATAAAAAAAAGGTACTTAACCAGTACCTTTTCAAAAAAATTTATACTTTACTCTGCCGCAAAACTCAGGTTGACCACGTCCAGACGGTTTTTCATCTCTTCCGGATCTTTCATGTCAAACTCGCGTTGACCATCAAGTGCTTCAAAGTCGAATAACTCACGGTCCGCCAGTTGCGAAGGAGAAACGTTCTGTAATGCACCAAAAATACTGTGCAAACGTTTAGGGTGCTGTTTGTCCCATTCACGTAACATGTCATTGATAATGGCACGCTGTAAGTTTTCCTGTGAACCACACAAATTACATGGAATGATCGGGAACTGGCGTAATTCCGCGTACTTGATGATGTCTTTCTCTTCGACATAAGCCAAAGGACGGATCAAGATATTCTTTTTATCCGAAGACAAAAGTTTTGGTGGCATCGCTTTCAAACTTCCACCATGGAATAAATTCAAAAAGAAGGTCGCCATGATGTCATCACGGTGGTGACCCAACGCGACCTTAGTGGCGCCGATCTCCTGCGCAAAGCCATACAGCGAACCACGGCGTAAACGTGAGCATACCGCACAGTAAGTCTTGCCCTCAGGCGTTAAACGCTTGGTAATGGTATAGGTATCTTTTTCCAGAATGTAATAAGGAATATTGTTCTCTTCCATATAACGTGGCAAGACATCTTCAGGGAAGCCCGGTTGTTTCTGATCCAGGTTGACGGCAACCACATCAAAGTTGATTGGCGCAATACGCTTGAATTGCAACAGGATATCAAGCATGGTATAGCTGTCTTTACCGCCCGACACACAAACCATGACCTTGTCGCCCTCTTCGATCATGTTGTAATCACGAATTGCATGCCCCACCTGACGACGAAGTTTTTTCAACAGGCGATAATACGCCGAACTTGTCGGAAGCTCTGGCTTGAAATTAAATCCTTGGTTGGACTCCACTGGCGCGTACATAGACGTGATTTACTCATAAACAAAAATACCGCGCGATTTTATCTCATTCCGAAAAAATGCGCATCTAAAGAATTTTTCAATTTCTTTCAATCGTCATATTTCAGTTTCATACTGGTAAAATTGTGATCAAAAAAATTTAGAATAGCCTAGATCGCTTATATTTCAAACTTTTCCACAGTTGTCCACAAAAGCTGTGGATAAATTTGTGGATTTCTTAGCTATTGACAAACTGCCTTTATCTTAAAATAAGGCTTCCCATTAAATTGATCATTTTTTAACCAATCATTTTATAAGTTTAAAATCAATAACTTATATAAGTCAAGACTTAGTTTTTAAAAAAAATATTTTAATTTTTTTTGCTGAACATTCGCACAAATTGACTTGATTTTTGTCTGACAGTCAAAAATAAAAAAATTGTAGCAAAAGTTCTTTTTATGCATTTTTTTGTTAAACTGCCACATGCAACTTATGCTCATCCTTTCGCGAATATTATAACGATGAACAAAACAACTTATTTTTTTGCTGTTTGCTTGGGAACAATCGGTTTTTTTAATGTGACAGCATCAAGTTATGCTGGGCAGACCATTTATCAATTTAAAGATGATAATGGGACAACACTACTCACCAATAAGAAAAAGGCAGAGTACAGTCATCTAAAAGTGGTCAAAGCCACTTATTATCCTGATAGTAATATTCATAACTATAGTAACTGGGGCGCCAGTGAAGCCTCTGTACTGCCAAGCTATAGCCGGAATAAAAATGCATTTGACCAGCTGATCCGTCAAGCTGCTCAACAGCACGGAATTTCAGAGGGCTTGATTAAAGCTGTCATGCATACCGAATCAGGCTTTAATATCAAGGCTCGTTCACCAGTCGGTGCACAAGGTTTAATGCAACTGATGCCAGCCACTGCACGCCGTTTTAATGTCAGTAATGCCTACGATCCACAACAAAACATCTTTGGCGGTGCAAAATATCTGAGCTGGTTACTGAAACGCTTTAATGGTAATACCCAACTGGCGATTGCGGCTTATAACGCTGGTGAAGGCAATGTCGATAAATACGGCGGTATTCCGCCATTTCGTGAAACCCAGGATTATGTCCGTCGTGTTACCAGCCGTTACCAAAATCTTTATGCTTCAGGCTTAGGCACGTTTACAGAATCAAACAGCAGCAATACTCAGGTACTGGCGCAATCTGCGAATTATTCCTCATCATCCAATAATATTGCTGAAGCCACTCCCGCCCCTAGATCCTACAATCGCCAGATCATTACCCTTGCAGATGGAACCTTTACCGATGCGCCATCCGGAACCTATACCACCGCCAATGCCACCGCAACCGCCCGAATCCGTCTAAGTAACTGACAATTCAGGCTGTGTATTCTCATGGCATGATTTTTCCTGCTATTTTTTAGACAAAATCGCATTTAAGTCCCTGTTTCATAGTCAATTGATATTTTTATTGGCTAAATGTATCTGCGCCGATTTTTTTCTTGAATTTTTAGGGTTCGCCCTGCATATTAGCGTTATGATTTATAATTTATAAATCAGATCACTTTTTCTTTATAAGAGGGTTTTCTCAATGATGCGGATTGGTTTGTTCTTGCTAACCAACCTCGCGGTACTGGTTGTAGCTGGCATTATCTTGTCACTCTTCGGTGTCGGTAGTTACCATGGCGCGGGTGGCTTGAATCTAGGCAACCTACTGGTCGTCTGTTTTGTCTTTGGTATGGTGGGTTCGATTATTTCCCTGTTCATGTCAAAGTGGATGGCTAAAAAAACCACTGGGACAGAATTAATTGACCCAAATGCACCCCGTAGTCAAGCAGAAGCTTGGTTATTACAAGAAGTGGCGCAATTATCCCAACGTGCAGGTATTAACATGCCTGAAGTGGGTATTTTCCCTTCTTACCAATCCAATGCATTTGCGACAGGTTGGAATAAAAATGATGCTTTAGTAGCTGTTTCAACAGGCCTACTCGAGCGTATGAACAAAGATGAACTTCGTGCCGTACTGGCGCACGAAATCGGTCACGTTGCCAATGGCGACATGGTGACTCTTGCGCTGATCCAAGGTGTGGTCAACGCCTTCGTGATGTTCTTTGCACGTATTGCAGGTGACTTCATCGACCGTAACGTATTTGGTCGTGAAGATGGTGAAGCACCCGGTCTTGCTTATTTTGCCATTACCATTGTACTCGACATCGTCTTCGGTATTTTGGCCTCTGCCATCGTGATGTGGTTCTCTCGTCAACGTGAATATCGCGCAGATGAAGCTGGCGCACGTTTAGCAGGTAAACAGGCCATGATTTCTGCCCTGCTTCGTTTACAGGCAGAGTCAGAAATGCCAGATCAAATGCCGAAAGAAATGAAAGCATTTGCAATTGCGGAAGGTAAGGAACAAGGCTTTAGCTTAGCGGCTTTATTCCAGACCCACCCAACCATTGAACAACGTGTTGCGGCATTGCAGCAATTAAACGTTCAATAATCAGTATCAGATTCATGATAAAGCCTCCATCATGGAGGCTTTATTTTTGCCTAAAGACTAGCGTGTCTGGAAAGATTGATAAAATTGCCACAGATAACTGAAACCTGCCCACACTGCCAGCACCAGTAACATCAGCACTGCGATGCCCAATAAATCGGGAATGCGTAACCAGATCCAGCTCACCACCGGATTACGCCAGAAGGCAGAAGTTTTCTGTTTTTGCTCAAGTGACTCATGCAGGAATGGATGCACCACATGAATATCGCTGTGGACCTGATACTCTTCCCGAATATGCTCATGCACTATCTCCAGCGTCTTGCGGCTAGGGCGGATGAATACGTCAAATACAGTGCCGACAATCGGCACGAAGCCAACCAGCATATCCATAATTGCCAGTTTCACCACACCTTTGAGCTTATGTTGCGGTACACCGACTTCTCTGGCTTTTTTAAAGGCATATAAGGTCAGGATAAAACCGGCAATATCTCCAGCAAATGGAATCGTGCTTAATGCAGCATCTGCGCCCACACCCTGCTTGGTAAAGGGTATGCGGACCAGACTGTCCATAGTATTGGCAAATTTGGCCAAATCACGCTCGACCGCAATCGCTTGCTGCTGAGTTAGTTTTTTTTGTTCTGGGTAATCAGTCATTCGCTCAACCTAAAAACGATGTTTATGCTTGAGAATAAAGTAGTTTTTAGGTTTTGTCGGTACAATTATGATTACAGCCTAGAATAAAATCATGGAGGCAATAAATAAATAAACGATCACCCCGGTGGCATCACAAATCGAAGTCACCAGTGGTGCTGAGGCACTGGCTGGATCAAGCCCGGCCTTATTTAAAATAAACGGCAAACTCATCCCGATCAGGCAGCCCATCAATACAATCCCCATCATACTTAAGGCCAGGACTAGTGCCACCATTTCGTCACCACGGAAATAGCCCAGTAGCGAAACAGCCACCGCCATGGTACCACCCAGACACAGGGCCACCAGACTTTCCCGCCCCAGTAGCGAGAACCAGTCTTTAAACTGCACATCTCCTGTCGCCAAAGCACGGACCATTAATGTTGAAGACTGAGAACCTGCATTTCCGCCACTTCCCACTAGCAATGGCAAGAAGAAGACCAGCACCAGATTCTGCGCAATTACATCTTCATAATGCGCAATCCCGATCCCAGACAACAAGCTGCCAAACACCAAGAAAACCAGCCAGAACACGCGTTTCTGGTAAAGCTGTAAAATAGGTGCAGATTTAATGCTAAGTTTGGATGAAGCATCGACCGCCCCGACTTTCAGGAAGTCTTCGGTGGCCTCTTCACTGGCCACATCCATCGCATCATCATAGGTTACGATCCCGACCATCATGTCGTAGTGATCAAGAATCGGTAGTGCCAACAGATCATAACGGGCAATGGTCTTGGCCACCTCATCCTGATCGGTATCGACATAGGCAGTCAGCACATTGGTTTCCATCAACTCATTAATATTCTGTTCTTCATCTGCCAGAATTAACTGTTTCAGGGATAAAACCCCCAAAATTTTTCGTGCCTGATCCAGTACATAGGCAAAATAAATCGTTTCAGTATCGGGTGCTTCCAGACGCAACATTTTAATTGCATCCTTGACCGTAATATCAGGCTTGAGCGTGGCGTATTCAGAACTCATGATTGCCCCTGCCGTTCCTTCAAGATAAGCAGAAAGCTGACGAATATCTTCTCTTTCAGCCTGCGCTAAGGCAGGCAATAATGCATTCTGTTGTTCCTGATCCAGACACTTGAAGACATCAGCGCGCTTATCCGAAGACATCTCTCCAATAATCTCTGCGAGTATATGTCTAGGCATGGCTTTGGCCAGTTTGACCTGTTCATTGGGAGGAAGATAGGAGAAAACGTAGGCACGCTCAGGTAAGTGGGTAAGCAACAGTTGGCTTTGCTCTACAGAGAGCTGGGTCAAGACATCGGCAAGATCCACCGCCCGAAAGGTCTGTACGGATGCGAGTGCAAGTTCAAGATGGTTGTTTTTAAGTGCGTCGCTTAGTAAATATAAAAAATTATTGTAGCTCATGTCAGCCTCTTCACTACAAATGCTCTGCAATGAAGAACTACAAGCAGCCTATTGGTTTACTGCTAAATAGAAAGCTTCATGCAGACTTTGATGAAAATAAAAATGTGTAATCTGGGATAAATTACAACTCTGCGTGTCCATTTAGGCAATCAAACCTCATTAGACCGTTTATACGGCACGGCAATACTACAAATTTTTTTGAATATTCTCAACTTATTCAACAAAAATGAACAGTTGCTGGCTTAGTCTAAGCCAGCAACTGTTCAGTTTGGCGCTATGATAAAACAATATGGTTAAGCAGTTTCAACCTTCGGTTTTGGCTTGAATGCCGTTCTCACCAAGACATACATAAACGGAATGAAGATCAGTACCAGAATGGTCCCGAAAACCACCCCGCCAAACACGCTATAACCAATCGCCTGTCGGCTTAACGCACCCGCACCACTCGAAAACATCAGCGGGATAACGCCGGCACCGAAGGCAATCGAGGTCATCAAGATTGGACGGAGTCGTAATCCTGCAGCATGTAACGCCGCTTGTAGTGCGGTTTGGCCCTGTTGTTGCAGGCTGGCTGCAAACTCAACCATTAAAATGGCATTTTTACAGGACAAGCCAATAGTGGTGAGCAAGGCAATCTGGAAATAAATATCGTTAGCAAAACCAAACAGGTAACTGAATAAAATCGTTCCGCCGACACCTAATGGAATCGCAGCCATCACCACCGAAGGAATTGACCAGCTTTCATATAGAGCTGCAAGGCACAGAAAAATAAAGGCTATCGAAATGAGATACAGCCAGATCGCCTGATTGCTGGATTGCTGTTCCTGATAAGACAGTCCGCTCCAAGCCAGGCCGACATCTGGCATTTTATCGACCAGTCCCTGAATGGCCTGCATCCCTTGCCCACTACTAAAACCGCTTGCAGCATCCGCTTCCAGACTAATGGCCGGATACCCCATAAAGCGCTCCAGCATTGGTGGCGCGCCCTGCCATCCAATCTGACTGAATTGCGAAAACGGCACCATTTGTCCATTGGCATTTTTTACATACCAGTAATTGAGATCTTCCGGCTTGGAGCGGTATGGCGCATCTCCTTGTAGATACACGCGCTTGATCCGGCCACGATCAATAAAGTCATTGATATAACTGCCACTCCACGCGGTCGATAAGGTGCGGTTAATATCACTGACGTTCAGCCCGTGAATCATCGCCGCTTTATGGTCAATCTTGATATTCAGTACCGCCTGATCATCATTGCCTTTTTTATCCACATTTTCGACCGAATCCAGCGCATTGCCCTGTTGCTGTAAATCCTGAAAAGAGCTTAATAGACTCTGTCTGCCCAAACCCTTGGTATCCTGTAGCCAGAAATCGATCTTATCTGAATTTCCAAGCCCACGAATTACCGAAGGCATCATCACCATAATGCGGGCCTGATTATTCTGCGAAAAATACTGCATCGCCCGCGCACGAATTTGCTGGGCACTATTTTCCGTGCCCTTGCGCTCATCCCAATGTTTCAGTGAAACAAAGGCCTGCCCAAGATTTTGTCCGGTACCTGAAAAATTGCGCCCATGAATCACCATTACCCCATTTAAATTGGCTTTTTCATGTTCAAGGAAATAGTCAGAAATCTGTTTTCCGACATTTTCCGTTTTGCTCATCGGCGTACCTTCCGGTAAACGGAATTGCACCGCTAAAGTTCCTTGGTCTTCCTGAGGTAAAAAGCTACTAGGCAATTCGCGATAGACCCAGGCAAAAATCCCAATCAGGAGAGCAATACCGATCAAGGACATGCTTTTCAGGCTGATGGCTTTGTTAGACACCTTCAGATAACGTGTTTTAATATGGTCCAGTCCCTGATTAAATTTGACTGCCCAACGTGCTTGTTTGTGTTGCGGTTTAAGCAAAATGGCACATAAAGCTGGGGTTAGAATCAAGGCGACCAGTAAGGACAGCCCCATCGCCACCACTAAGGTGATGGAGAACTGTCGATAAATAATCCCTGTCGCCCCGCTAAAAAAGGACATCGGAATAAAAACGGCGGTCAGGACCAAAGTAATCCCGACCAAGGCCCCACTAATTTCCTGCATCGATTGAATCGAGGCTTGTTTGGCACTGAGTTGCTGCTCGTGCATAAGACGTTCGACATTCTCAACCACCACAATTGCATCATCGACCAGCAAGCCAATCGCCAGCACCATGGCAAATAAGGTCAGGGTATTAATACTCATGCCCAAAACGGCCAAGACCGCAAAAGTGCCTAGGATTACCACAGGTACGGTGATCGCAGGGATCAAGGTGGCACGCCAGTTTTGCAGGAAGATGAACATCACCAGCACCACCAGTCCGATGGCTTCAATCAGGGTGGACACCACTTGTGACATCGATTCTTTGACAAATGGTGTGTCATCCCGTGGATACATCACAAAATAACCTTCTGGTAAGGTTTTTTCCAAACGGGCCACTTCTTTATATACCGCATCCGCCACTTGCATCACGTTCGCGCCAACAGTCAGCGACAAGGATAGCCCCGAAGCAGGATAACCATTGATACGGTTAAACACCTGATAATTTTCAGCGCCAACCTCAACCCGGGCGACATCTTTTAAATAGACAAAACTGCCATCAGTGTTGGCTTTAATAATAATATTTTCAAACTGCTCAGGGGTGCGTAACAACGAGCCTGAAGTAACTTTGGCATTCAGGTATTGATCACTGGCCGCAGGCAGTGCTCCAATCGCACCTGCTGCCACTTGTGTATTCTGGTTTTCAATCGCTGTTCGGACATCACCCACCTGAAGCTGATAACCTTCAAGTCGTTGCGGGTCCAGCCAGATGCGCATGGCATATTGCGAACCAAACACACTGACTTCGCCAATGCCTTCAATCCGGCTTAGATTGAGTTCAAAGTTATTGGTAATGTAATCGGAAATATCCAGATTGGTCGACCGGCCAGACTTATCCCCGACCCCAATCACCATAAAGGAATCACTTAAAGATTTGCGAACATTCACACCTTGACGCTGAACATCATCGGGAAGGCGGTTAATTGCCCCATTGACTGCATTTTGGACCTGTACCTGTGCCTGATCAGGATCGGTGCCTTGCTCAAAGAACAAACTGATACGGCTACTACCACTTGCATCACTACTCGAACTAAAATAGAGCAGATGATCAATGCCTTTAATTTGCTGTTCCAAAACCTGGGTCACACTATCTTCAACCGCCTGAGCATCCGCACCACTATAATTGGCCGATACCGTAATTCGGGGCGGTGCAATATCGGGATAACGTTCTACGGGCAAATTCAGAATGGCGAATAAACCAACTGCCATCACAATAATTGCCAGTACAGTCGCAAAGATCGGACGATGAATAAAAAACTTAGATAGCATGGCTGTTTATCCCATTAGCGAAACAGTCAATTTTTCAAAAAGATAGGCAAATACAGGCACTTTTCAGAATATGATCATTACCGAGCTGACAGGCAAACACCATCCCTATTAACATATCATTTCAAAAAGCGTAAATTGCGGAGAAATAATGAATTTCAGGTTATTCGCAATAAAAAATAATGCGTTAACTTTGCAATAATTCAACAGCTTAACTGTGCCAATCAATTTAATTTACTGTGCAATCAAAGACTTCTTAATTTTGAATTGACACATCCCCCACTAAAAACGATATTAGCACGCTTAGTTTATCTCCCCTCCCCATACTGTATTAGGCATATATGAAGGCCAGCTTAAAAAACTTGAATATTCTGCTGCTGATCTTACTACCCGCCTTGATCACAGGCGGCTTACTGATTGCAGTCGGTAATTTATCTGATGGTTTAAGACTTGGCTGTTTATCATTGCCCGGTGTGCTATTTATTTATCTGGCGATTACCCGACAAAAAATCTATTGGTATATCCTTGCGATTATCTGGTGGTTTTTGGCATGGTTAGATGCCTTACTTCGTTCAAGCACCTGGTTTTTATTCAATAGTGATAATGAGGCCTATTTCATTATTGAAGCGCTTGCCAACACCAACCGTCGGGAAAGTCTGGAATTTTTTCAGCTTCATCTCGCGACCATGCTCACTGTGGCAGTTGGCCTATTCGTATTGGTCATCTTATATAGTGTTGCTGTTTTCAAGCTGGTTAAACCGATTCATTTTAGCCAACTCTGGCACAGCCGAATTTATCGGGGCTGTATTATTTTACTGGTCTTACTGGCAACCACCAGTTATCTGATGAAACCATCACGCAAGGTACATCCGATTGTATTCTGGACTGAGTATCAGGCCAAAATTCAGGATTTCAAAGACCGTATCAAACAGCATAAAAATGTTCATCAACAATGGGACAAAAGTGCCAAGCAGAATCTGGTACTGACAGAACAGGCAAAAGGTAAACAGACCCATGTACTGGTCCTCTCCGAAAGTTTAACCAGTTTAAATCTAGGTGTCTGCGGCTACCCACGTAATACCACGCCTGAACTGGCAAAACGACTGGATGAGATCAAGGTCTTTTGTAATGCTTTCTCTCCTTCACCCTCTACAATCAATGCATTACGCGTACTGTTAACCGAAAGCCCGGCTTCACAACATGATCAATATTCACCAGAAAGTATTCTGGCCTATGCCCGGGCAGCGGGATATAAAATTTACTGGCTCAGTAATCAGGACGATACTTATTTATCTTCTTTATTCGGTTCTTATGCCGATAAAGCAGTCTATAAAAATAAGCGTTCGGGACGCAGCAGCACCTCGTTGGATGAATCACTCATTCCTGATTATCAACAGGCGCTGGCCGATCCTGAACCGAAAAAACTGATTATTCTCCATCTGATTGGCGCCCATCCAAACTATGAAGAGCGCTATCCAGCGGCATTTAACCGGTTTTCCAGCAACAGTAACGATGCTGTCGAAACTGACCTCAAAAATAGAGATATTGATCCGTGGATTCGTTCACTGCGCAATGACTATGATAATGCAGTCTTGTATGAAGATTCATTACTGAGCCAGTTTTTGGATGATTTAAGAGCAGATGCGATACCTGATTTTAGATCTTTTACTGTGGTTTCCGATCATGGCAATGAAGTCGGACATGAAATTGATTATGCCGGTCATAGCCCAAATACCAGAGCAGGTTATCAAGTTCCTGTGATCATGTGGTCAGATCGCTTACACAGCACAGGTATAGATAAAGAAAAAACCTTAAGTACTGCGGAACTGGACAATAATCTGCTGCACCTTATGGGACTGAAAGACAAATCCTCCCCTTCTCAAACTTACTGGCTTGATGACAATTATCATTTCACACCAGAAGCCAACTGGCCTTATTGGAAGAAATAGCTCTTCATTATCTCATTGTTTTTGAATCCAGTTTAGACACAAGCTCAAACTGGATTTTTTATTTCAGTGCGACTGCTTTTAAAATTCTTGATATTTTCATAAAACCATCATCTCACTGTCATGTGTTTGATAACTTCAATGCTCAAACTAACGGCTTGAATAAAAAACACATGAGCTTATCTATGTTTAAAAAAGCAGTTCTTTGTCTGTGCCTGATCAGCCTTGCTGGTTGCAATGATGACAACAATGATCAAAACAATATCAAACAACCGAATAATCAGGGTCCAAAAATTCTGGTGGTGGGACATCGGGGAGCCAGTGCACTTCGTCCAGAACACACCCTTGCATCGTATCAAAAGGCGATTGACGACGGCGCCGACTTTATTGAGCCGGATCTGGTTTCAACCCAGGATGGCGTTCTGGTTGCTCGTCATGAAAATGAAATTGGCGGCACCACCAATGTTTCGACCCTGCCACAATTTGCCGATCGTAAAAAAACCAAGGTGATTGATGGCATGACTTTGCAAGGCTGGTTTACTGAAGACTTTACATTAAATGAATTGCAACAACTGAAAGCACGTGAGCGTATTCCACAATATCGACCAGACAATCAAAAATACAATGATCTCTATACCATTCCGACCTTGGAACAGATTATCGAATTGGCCGAAGCACATTATAAGAAAACCGGAAAAATCATCGGCCTTTATATCGAAACCAAACATCCCACCTATTTCCAGAAGCAGAATCTTGCCATGGAAGATCGTCTGCTGAAAACCTTATCTCAATATCAATACACCCGCGATATTGCACCGATCTATTTACAGTCTTTTGAAGTCGGCAATTTGAAATACTTAAAGAACCAGCTTGATCTGCACAAAAGTGTCAAACATGCCCAACTGATCCAGCTTTATGATGCGCCCGATACCAAACCTGCTGATTATGTAGCTGAAAACAATCCGAAAACCTATGCAGATTTAGCCACGGCGAGCGGTCTTAAAAAGGTTGCAAAATATGCCAATGGCGTCGGCCCATGGAAAGTCTATGTCTTTAAAAATGACGACATGACGGAAACCACCTCCTTTGTTAAAGATGCCCATCAGGCGGGCCTAAAGGTGCATCCATATACCTTCCGGCCTGAAAATAACTTCCTGCCAGCCAGCTTAAAATGTAGCGCAGATAAAGCCAAAGAAGCAGAACGTTGCGCAACAGGTTCAATTAAGGAAATGCAGCTGTATTTCAAAGCAGGTGTGGATGGTATCTTTACCGATGATCCAGCATTGGGGCGCCAGGCAGTACAAAGTTATCAAGCCACGGCAAAATAAGTCTTGTTTCAAATTTAAGGGCAGCCTCAGCTGCCCTTATTTATGCATGGCCAAGTTGTTTTTGCTTGACCTGTTGCCATTGCCACCAGCCATAAGCCGCCAGCCCGACAAAGGCGGCATACAGTCCTGCGGTCAGGAAAACTTCTTTGTAGATAAATATGCCCACATAGATAATATTGACAAAAATCCACAGAATCCACGTGGCAATATGCTTTCGACTGGTCCAGTAGGTGGCCAATAAGCTGAATGCCACCAATTGCGAATCCAGCATCGGTACCGCAGCATCAGTAAAATGTTTAAGCATCAAGCCAAAGAGTAGACCAAAAATAACCGCCATACCCATTTGCGCCAATACCAGAGTTTTGGCAATCGGTTCAATCCGGATCTCATGGTCCTGTCGTTTGCCTTTCAGCCAGTAATAGAATCCATACACATTCATCGCAATAAAGAAAAATTGCAGCAGTGTTTCACCATATAAGCGGATGCTAAAGAAAAAATAGGCGTATAAACTGCACGCCAGAAAATTAAACCACCAGCACCACATGTGGCGTCGAATGGTTAAGGTCACACCAATCAGACTGATCACGATCGCAAAAATTTCAAAGGCAGACAAGAGCAAACTTCTTTCAGAATTTGTTGGCAACATTATGGAAAAATCTGCAATTTTAGCAATGCCCAATTGTTGATTTACTTTGCCTATATTTTTATCTTGATTTGAGAAATGGCTATTTTTCAAACACACGCTATGCTATAAAAGATCAGAATCAGTTTCGAATATCTTATATGTTGAACCCTCAAGTTTCCTGTTCACGTCCAAGTGTGATTGCGCATGACATTTCTGTCTATGCGGCATGGCGACGTGTCTACGCGTTACCGCGAGGGGACTTGATATATTTCAGATGATGACACTTTAAACATCAGTTGAATCCACAGGTCGCCTCATGAGCGACCTTTTTTATTGTCTTAATTTCACCGTTGTTATTACAGGAATCATGCCATGACCCAGTTGCCCGAAAAGAATGCTCTCTCCATACCACAGCTACAACCGGCTGTAGCCCCTGTTTCCCCTCGCCTTGCTACAGTCGGTCAATTCATCGCCGTGGTGCTAATCTGGTCATTTACACCTTTAGCTGCGGTCTGGACAGTACATGAAATACACTGGGCTTGGGGATTATTCTTACGATTCAGTATTGCCATCCCACTGGCCTTGCTGTGTCTGCTTTATTTTCGCTTGAAACTGACCATCAACAAGACTGCCATACTCAGTTATGGTGCTGGTGCACTTGGGCTGTTCGGCTCCATGACATTTTGTTATATGGGTGCAACCCGCGTCTCTTCCGGCATGATCTCGATTATTTATGGGACCGCACCGTTATGGTCGGGACTGATCGCCGTATTTATCCTCAAACGCGAACACTTTTTAAAACGCCAATGGTATGGACTCATCCTGGCCGTTTTCGGACTTTCGCTCACCTTAGGTCTTGGTGCAACGCACATCCAACTAGATAGGCTTGGGGTCATCTATGAAATTATTGCAGTACTGCTGTACGTATTTTCCATGTTTGCCGTTGCACAAATTGGTGCCGGGATCCATCCCATTATTCAAACCACAGGCTCGACGCTCATTTCGTGGTTCGGCTATCTGTGTTTATTACCTTTTTTCCTCAGCCAAGCACCCACCCAGTTACCAAGCCTGCAAACAGGTCTGGCCTTGTTATATAGCGCATTATTTTCGTCGGTGCTGGCCATGATTTGTTACTTTCACCTCATCCAGAAACTGAATCCGACCACGGTCATGCTGATTACCATATTAACACCCGTCCTTGCGACTGGCTGGGGAATATGGTTTAACAATGAAGCATTAAGCTCACATCTGATCATTGGACTTATTTTTCTATGCTTCGGCTTATTTCTTTACGCTTACCGTAGAAAATAAGGTATAGATAAGGTTTTAAAACTGACAGGTCAGTCAACAGGACCTGTCAGCAATAGTATCGGCTAACAAGCCACAGTAAACTATCCCGATCACCTCGTGATTTCTCAAAGATTTGTTCAAGGATGAAATAATCTATGCGTTCTTACGTCTTCTGGCTCTGCTTCGGCCTATTATTCGTCTTGCAAGGGTGTGTACATGCCACAACCCAAACAACCGTGGTGACCAGCAAAAGCATCGAACTGAAACAACGCTATTATCAGGCAAAGACTACGGCGCCGGATGGGACTGTACTTGCCTTTACGGTGTATCAACCGCATTTAAAACCAGGCCAGACTGCACCTTTAATTTTACATACCCATGGCTTTGGCCTCTCCCGGATGAAACGCCCCGAACTGAGTTTGTATGGTTTCCTGTTACCTACTGGACAAGTCGCGAAAACTGCCTGGCAGAAGGGCTACTGGGTCATGAGTTATGACCAGCGTGGTCACGGTGACAGCCAAGGAAAAATCCGCCTGACTGATCCGGAGAAAGAAGCTCAAGACGTCATCACCCTGATGAACTGGGCAGAAAAAAACCTGCCGCAACTGGCAACAAATCAACATGGCGTGCGAACAGGCATGATCGGTGAGTCTTATGCAGGTGGCGTACAATACATCGCTTCAGCGCGTGATCCCCGTTTACAGGCCATCGTTCCTATCACCACCTGGTATGACATCGTCAATAGTCTTGCACCAAATGGAGTACCCAAAAGTAACTGGATCGGTTTTCTCAACCTGATTGGCGATTGGTGGAACTGGAATAAGTTTGATCCCGAATTAAAACAGGCCTATCTTGAAACGCAACAAGGTCAACTGAAAGCATCTACCTATGATTTTTTAAAAACCCATCAAGCCAGCTGGTTTTGCGATCATGCACAGGCACCTCAAGCGGATGCACTGATTATTCAGGGGTTTAGAGATATCTTGTTTCCCTTTAATGAAGGAGTAAAAGCAGCCCAATGTATTCAGCATGCTCAGCATGACGTCCATTTGGTTGGGGTACAGGGCGGACATTTACAGCCTTTTGCCCAGCATTCGCCTCGCGGCAACACACCGTTCTGGTATATTGGCAAAACGGTGAGTTGTGGCAACCAGCAAAAATATAATCTGCAAAATATCATCTTGGACTGGTTCAGCCAGAAGCTCAAGGACCAAACGCCAGCGATCAACTTACCAGAGTTATGTGTGGATCAAAGTCCTGTCACTAGCTTAAATGACCTGAATGCAACTCAGTCCTATCGTCTGAATAAAACCTGGATTGCACCGACTGCAACTCAAGCAGTCTTTGTTCCTATCCATACCGCCACCCAGCGCAGTTATATCACGGGTGCCCCACAGCTCTCTTTACAGGTAGAAACACCATCTAAAGTAGATCCGACCTTATTTATCTCTGTGGCGATTAAATCAAAACTCACAGGGAAATATGAGGTTTTAAATGATCAGACTGCGCCGTTTAATGCAGCCCGAAAACAGGCTTATGACCAGATTACCCAAGGCATAACCCAGCTGGACAAACAGCATTTAACCATTGAGTTACCAAGTATGAATGGGCGATTGAATCAAGGCGATACCCTAGGCTTACTCATCAACACACAGAGCATGTACTATCAAAAAATAAAACAGCCTAAAATTGAGACTTGGATTTCAGGGCACATTGTTTTACCTAAATTTTGGAGTGAGACCGCTTCGAAATAAAATTTATTTTTATAAAAAACCAGCGAGAGTGAATTCTACCACTCTCGATTGGCAATCAATTCTTCCATTTCAATATCCAGATAACCGACCTCTTGCACCACCATCATCATGGCTTCAGCAATATAATCTGCGGCAGTGTCATCTAAACTGGAATCCAGATCTTCAAATTGCGGTTTCATTTCGTTAATTTCGATCATGGTTTGATGTGCAAAACGATAGATTTCCGTTTCAGATAAGTCAGTACGGCTCACCTTTTTTGAAAACTTCTGGATGTGCTGTTTCACTTCAGCAACGAGAATATCGGGATAATATTCATCGTCAAACATGGGGAGGAGTAAATCTTCGAACATAAAAAATAATATGCCAATAAAACGCCATGCTTATAACATAATCTAATCAAAATCACGATATTTAGACATAAAAAAAGCGGTTTTCCGACCGCTTTTTTTAATCATGTTTACTCTTTTTTAGCACTTAAGCTTTTGGCAATCTTCGCCAACTCAACAAATTCCTCTCGCATTTGATAAGGATCAGGTTTTGCTGATTGCTGTGCAAGCTGAATAATCTGATCCCATCCCATTGCGCCATTGTACTGTCCACCTTTTAACTGCTGGGCATAAGAGGCCACAGCAATGGCAAAACGGGTATCGTTATTGGCTTGAGCCAATGGTCTGCTTTCCGCCCTCACCGCTTGACTCAATAAAATACTTTTCTCTTGATTTGGTAATTTATAGCGCAAGTTTACAAACGCATATTCCGACTTTTTGCTTGTGTCAGTTTTTGCCGCGGTCTGATAACGTGAATCATTGAGCCAGCCTTGTTGACCCACTGGAATGATTTCATAAATCGCGGTGACATTATGTCCCGCTCCAATATCCCCGGCATCGACCTGGTCATTGTTAAAATCTTCCTGCTTCAACATCCGGTTTTCATAACCGACTAAACGATATTCTTTCACCGTTGCAGGATTAAATTCGACCTGAATTTTGACATCCTGAGCAACAGTTGCAAGGGTCGATGAAAGCTGACGCTGTACCACTTTTTTTGCTTCATTTTTATTATCAATATAGCTGTAATTGCCATCGCCTGCATCCGCCAGTTGCTCCATCAACTGCTCATTGTAGTTCCCAGTACCAAAACCCAATGTCGTTAACGAGATCCCGCTTTTACGTTTCTGTGCCACCATACCTTTCAAGGTACTAAAATCGGTAATACCGACATTAAAGTCCCCATCTGTCGCCAGCAGAATACGGTTAATACCATTTTTCACAAAGGCTTTTTCAGCCTGCTGATAGGCCAACTGGATGGCTTGCTCACCTGCGGTTGCCCCACTGGCCTGCAAGGCATTAATCACGGCCAGGATCTTGTCTTTTTGATTGCCTGCGGTCGGTTCCAGGACCAGTTTTTCACCGCTGGCATAAGTAATAATGGTGACCTTATCCTGTGCTCGAAGTTGCTCGGTGAGTAAGCGTAAAGTCTGTTTTACCAGAGGCAGTTTGTCAGCTGCATCCATACTGCCAGAGACATCGACCAAAAAGACCAGATTGGCAGGTGGCAGTTGTTTGATGCTCAGGTCTTTGGCCTGAATCCCAATCTTGATCAGCTTGGCATTTTGTTTCCATGGCGAATCAACGGATTCGGTAGTGACCGAAAAAGGATGAATGCTATTTGGCTGCGGGTACTGATAATCAAAATAATTAATCATCTCCTCGGCACGAACCGCATCAATAGGCGGTAATCGCCCGTCATTTAAAAAACGACGTGTGTTGGTATAACTACCTGTATCTACATCAATACTAAACGTTGAAACAGCTTGATCCGCAACACGATGTACTGGATTGACTTCATTATTTTGATATTTTTCAGTGTTCTGCTCTAAGCGCGGTCTTTCCATGGTCGGCATCACGGCAATATAAGATGCTGGTGCGATCATCTTACGTGCTTTGATCAATCCCTGATTGGACGGAGTCATTGGTGAGGGTGCTACAGGCATCGCAGTTTCAACTGCAACCTGATCATACTGTTTAACAGGTGTACTACAGGCCATGATCATGCAACTGAGCAAACTCAGGGTTAAAATTTTTGTTGATTGATGCATTATTCACTTCCCCCAATTTATTTCATTTTTTCAAATACAGTCACTATATAAAGAATTGTATGCAAAAAAAGAAAGATACACCGTATTCTAATGTATCTTTCCAGCATGGCTGATCAATCAACTAAACCGTTGTTCTAATCAATCGCATAATTGATGGTCACCACCACACGGGCAATTTTATTAATGGTGGCCTTGTCATAAGCACCGCCATAATCACTATCATCATCCGAGCCACTTTCTGGCAAGATATAAAATGCCCCTTGACTGGCAGAACGCATCATTCCGACCTTTACACCACCCACTTTGGCAAACTCGTTGGCACGGCTATAGGCATTTTGGGTGGCATTGGCAATCAGCGACATTTTGATTTCCTCTAAATTTGATACCAAATATTCAGGTTTCTGCTCAATTGCAATGCCCTTTTCATCCAGTAGATATGCATCTCTGGCAGCCTGTTCAATCTTCTTGATATCGCGGCTATTAATCACCAAATTCTGTAAAGCGGTATAGCCTTTAAACTCGCGATTGATTCGCCCGTCCCCCAGATTCACTTCTTCATAATAAGGTTGTGAACTTTTATTTCCGAGTTGCATATCTGCCGCTTTAAAACCATGTTCTACAAAGAACGCCTGTAAGGCTTTCATTTGCTGATCAAGTAATTGATAGGCCTCTGGAATCGTGTCCGATGTATGACTGCTTTGGAGATGGATCTCCCAACGTGCTGAATCAGCCTGAATCGGTTTTTCAGCCAGGCCCTTGACTGTAATTGAATTTTTAGTGCTATTAAACTGTTTCAGGGCATAGCCCATAACCCCTGCAGAAATAATAAATCCAAGACTCAAAATGAGTGCAAACACCCATAAACTTTTATATGTAATTGTTTTATTTTCCATTTTTAATATCACTTTGCTTATTTTATAGTCTTGTTATATTTAATCTGATCAGGCAAGTCAATAGAGCCCTGAAGCGCTACTGACATCTCAGCCACTTTTAAGCCTGCATCATTTTCCAGACCTTGATCGCATCGCTCGTGGCTTTAACATCGTGTGCCCGAACAATACTTGCTCCTTGCTGAATACTTAAAAGATGCCCTGTCACACTCCCTATAGCTCGTTCTTGGGCTGGGACACCATTTAAAGCTTCACCAATAAAACGTTTCCGTGACAAGCCCGATAAAATTGGATAGCCCATTCGATTGAGCTTCCAGAACTCATTCAATAATTGGAAATTTTGCTGGGCATTTTTGGCAAAACCAAAACCTGGATCGATAATAATATTTTCCGGCTTAACACCAACCGCAATGGCCTGATCCAGACGTTGTTGTAACTCCTGAATGACCTCTTCGGTCACGTCATCGTACTGATCCAGCTGATTCATATTGGTCGGTTCACCCCGCATATGCATCAACACCACAGGAATATTTAACTCGGCTGCGGTTTCCAAGGCTTGAGGGCGGGTTAAGGCACGCACATCATTCCAGATATGCGCACCGGCTTGGACGGCAGCACGCATGACTTCAGGCTGACTGGTATCAATCGACATGATCACATCATATTTGGATAATGTCTCGACCACAGGAATCACACGGCGAAGTTCTTCCTCCAGCGCTACAGGTGATGCATTGGGGCGGGTAGATTCGCCCCCAATATCAATAATACTTGCGCCGTCTTCAATCATCTGTAAAGCATGTTGAATCGCCTGATCTTTCTGGTGATGCTGCCCCCCATCACTAAAGGAATCCGGGGTTACATTCAAGATTCCCATCACCTGGGGTTGTGAAAGATCTAATCGAAAACGACCACAGGATAATTGACTTTGGGGTAATGGCATCAACTGCATCATCAAAACTCTTCACACTTTAACAGGCTTATTTTAACAACACAGCTGATGCTGCGTTGCTGATTTATTTTCAGTTTGGCGCAAAATCCAGACAAAAAAAGAGCGACCGAAGTCGCTCTTTTTATCTGATCTTTGATTAGCCCATTGCTGGTAAAGGTGGTGGTGTAGATGGACCATCTTTCGGTGGTTCAAATGCCGCCACTGGATTATCAGCAACATAAACTTTAGGTGGTTGCGGCTCACGACCTTCCATGATGTCACGGATCTGGTCACGATCGATTGTTTCCCAATCCATCAACGCTTTCACCATTGCATGTGCGATATCTTTGTTATTTTCCAAGATCTCACGTGCAACTTTGTATTGCTCATCCAGGATACGACGTACTTCTTCATCGACCTTTTGCTGAGTCGCTTCAGAAATGGTACGGCTACCGACATTACCGAAGAAACCATTTTGGTTTTCATCTTCATAAACCATAACGCCAAGCGCATCAGACATACCATATTTGGTTACCATTGCACGCGCCATTTTAGTTGCACGTTCAAAGTCGTTCGATGCACCAGTCGACATTTGGTTAATAAACACTTCTTCCGCAATACGACCACCAAACAAGATTGAAAGTTCATTCAACATCTTATCTTTATAGTGACTGGTCTGATCTTGCTCCGGCAACTGCCAGGTCACACCTAATGCCCAACCGCGTGGCATGATCGTTACTTTATGCACAGGGTCGGTACCCGGTAGCATCTCGGCAACAATCGCATGTCCCGCTTCATGGTAAGCCGTAGCACGACGTTCTTCTTCACGAATCACCATCGATTTACGTTCAGGACCCATATAGATCTTGTCTTTGGCATCTTCAAAGTCATGCATATCGACCGTGTTTTTATTACGGCGAGCAGCAAACAATGCAGCTTCATTGACCAAGTTTGCTAATTGCGCACCCGAGAAGCCCGGTGTACCACGTGCAAGCACTTTAAGATCCACACCTGTCACCGAAGGAAGTTTCTTCAAGTGAACGTTCAGGATCTGCTCACGGCCACGAATGTCTGGTAAACCCACCATCACTTGACGGTCAAAACGGCCTGGACGAAGCAAGGCTTTATCCAGTACGTCTACGCGGTTGGTCGCAGCAATCACGATTACGCCTTCATTGCCTTCAAAACCATCCATCTCGACAAGCATCTGGTTCAAGGTTTGTTCACGCTCATCATGACCACCGCCTGTACCCGAACCACGATGACGACCGACTGCATCAATCTCATCAATAAAGATGATACATGGCGCATGGCGTTTCGCCTGTTCAAACATGTCACGAACACGAGAAGCACCGACACCGACAAACATTTCAACGAAGTCAGAACCCGAGATACTAAAGAATGGAACCTTAGCTTCACCGGCAATGGCTTTCGCCAATAATGTTTTACCCGTACCTGGAGGACCAACCATCAGTACACCACGTGGAATGGTTGCACCAAGGCGTTTAAATTTGGCTGGGTCTTTTAAGAAATCAACGATTTCAACCACTTCTTGTTTTGCTTCATCACAGCCAGCGACGTCACTGAATGTTAACTTGATCTGATCTTCAGATAACATTTTCGCTTTTGACTTACCAAAGCTCATAGGACCGTTTTTACCACCAGCACCACCGCCCATATTACGCATGAAGAACATGAATAACAGGATGATCAGTAATACCGGGAAACTTGCAATGAGAAGTTGCATCAAAATGCCTTGACGTTGCGGTGCTGTGCCCTCAACCACTACATTCTGTTTATTTAAGCTTGGTAGCAACTCAGTGTCTTCTACTTGAGGACGAACCGTCTCAAATGAAGAACCATTGGTTTTTTCACCATTAATATTTAAACCGTCGATTGTGACTTGTTTAATTTGCCCAGCATTCACCGCTGCAACGAAATCAGAATATTTCATCGCTGCAGGCTTATTGCGGTCACTGACGTTGCTAAAAATCAAAATCAGAACACCGAGTATGATGAGCCACAATACGGCATTCTTGAAGTAATCGCTCAAGGCTTTATTCCCATATCAATCTAATTTGATCATACCTAATCTTGGCTGACCTTCACAAAAACAGCAATGAATTTGCGTTGCAAAAAACTTAAAAGGTACAAAATGCACAATTTTTAACAACTTGGCAAGTACACTTTTATTGCAATGCCTTTTTACGACCTTGACCAATCAAAAAAACTTCTTTCGATCGAGCACGTGATGCCGCAGGTTTGGCTGTTTTTAATACATCAAAACTATCGACCACCTGTTTGCGGAATTCGTCAAATCCTGAACCTTGGAACACTTTAACAACAAACTGTCCATTTGGTCCGAGAACTTTCTGAGCAAAATCCAAAGCCAGTTCACATAAGTAAATCTGACGCGGTTGATCAACAGCCCTATTACCTGATGTATTGGGGGCCATATCCGAAATTACAACGTCTACTTGACGTCCATTTAAAATATTTAACAATTTTTCTAAAACTTCTTCCTCACGGAAGTCGCCTTGCAGGAAGGTTACGTCTGGCAATGCATCCATTTCCAGAATATCTGAGGCAATCACCAAACCGTTTGAGCCAACCAGTTTACCCGCAATCTGAGACCAGCTGCCTGGCGCCGCACCCAAGTCGACCACCGTCATACCGGGCTTGATCATTTTATATTTTTCTTGGATTTCAAGTAACTTATACGCCGCACGTGCGCGATAACCTTCCTTTTGTGCTTTTTTTACAAAAGGGTCATCTAAATGCTCTCTCATCCATGCACGACTGCTTTTAGACAATTTTTGATTGGTAATGCGTGTCGCCATAACTCACTAAATTTCAAAAAACTTCTGATGAGTCATTGTACGTGAAAATTCCGCCTATTACAGTACGGATGTACTTCATTCACACGAACTTTTACAGATTTTTTCCGATCAGGCCAATTGGTTATTTCAGCAATTTTTCACATATTTGTTTGAAGTGTCGGTCTGCGAATCTATCTTAGAAACAGGATGCAAGTTATACTAGGTCGTTTTTCCAATCAGGTATTTTTAATGGCGGCTTTATCTATCCATGAACGTAAACGTTTACGTCAAATCGGTCATGCACTTAATCCAGTTGTAATGATTGGTAGCCAAGGTCTTACAGAAAACGTCATTGAAGAAACAAATCGTGCGTTAAACGACCACGAGTTGATTAAAGTGAAAATTGCGGGTGAAGACCGTGATGCACGTGGTGCCGTCATTGACGCGATTGTAGAAGCAACCGGTGCCGAGTCTGTACAAAAGATTGGTAAAATTGTTCTGCTCTATAAAAAAGCGGCGAAACAAAACCAGCACCTGTCTAACTTAGTTCGTTTTGCTCACTTAAGTAATAAGTAATTAGCATGGCGAGTTATGAACTATCCGCTTTTGATCGCTTTAGTGCCATTACGGTCGTTGGGGCGATTGAGCAACAAACACCAGCAACCTTGAATGTTGGTTTTTGGGTTCGTGACCCAAATCAATTTTTGATTTACCCAGATCAGGTTACGGCGCATCCACGTCATGATTTTTTATGGGAACAGACGTGCTTTGAAATTTTTGTAGGCGTGAAAGATCAAGATTTCTACCGAGAAATTAACCTTTCCCCTTCTCAAGCCTGGCAAGTCTATCAATTTGAAGAATACCGCTTCCCTGAAGATATGCCGCCTGTCGCTGCCTATGACATTGAACTGAATCATTTACAACGCACGCATTATGGCTTGAATGTCAGTCTAGATTTCTCCCAGTTTATGCGTGAGCATCAACTTAAATGGGCTGACCTGTATATCGGTTTAACCGCTGTGCTTAATACCACTCAAGGTATGCACTATTTTGCAATGCAGCACAGCAGCCCTCAAGCTGACTTCCATAATAAGCGCGACTGGTTACATCAGTTTTAATAGGTTAAGCATAAAAAAAGCGAGAAAAATTCTCGCTTTTTTTTTCGAACAATTAGCTTGTACGGACTTTATTCCATGCTTCAACCGCTTGCTCTTTGGTGCGCTTAAAACTGCCTACCAGAGTATCTTTGTGCTTTACTGAAATCTGGCTAATGTCATCTTTCAGTTCTTTGCTCACCTTGCTTAAGTCTTCAATCAATGCATTCAACTCAGTTTTCAATGCATTTTTCAGTTCAAGCAAGTTACCTTGCGATGAATTCAATTGAGTTTTAATCACTTCAATACGCTCTAAAATATCCTGCTTGATTTGCGCAAACTGGTTTTGAACGTTTTGATTTAATTCTTTTGCTTCAGTCTCAATTTTTTCCTGAGTTTCTGCCAAAGCTTCTTTCACTTGACCTTGCGTTTCAGCGATCACTTCTTTCGCCTGCTCTTGTGTCTCAGCAAGCACTTCTTTTGCTTTTGCGGTTTTTTCTGCGACTGCTTCTTTCGCTTTCGCAGTTTTCTCTGCCACAGCAGTCTTCACTTCAGCCGTTTTTGCAGCAACCTCTTGTTTCGCTTTGGTTGTTTTCTCAACAACTGTATCTTTCACTTCTTCAGCCGTTACCGGTGTAGTTTGATTCTCAGCCATTTTGCTTACCCTCTTCTTGATTGTTAATTTTTGGCTAAGCATAGGATAAAACGGCTACTTCTTAGACAACATTAAAATTGTCAGACAATTTGCATAATATCTCATGATAACCATATAAAGATGAGAGATTTTGCAATAGACAGATATCTAGCCATTTAAAAAAATAAATCGTGTAATTCCTGATTTTAATAAATAAAAACACATAGACTTTTCACGCACTCATGCGTATAATGCGCTGTTAAGTTACAAGCGAGCAGACTGGAAGGAGGGGCATGTTTTTTTAAGACAGCCTGCCTTTTTTTATGTCTTCTCGCTTTTTTACAGCCTAATTTTTGTGGTCTTAGTTCAGGAGCTTTGGTTTGAGCACCCCCGCCATTTTAGCCCTCGCAGATGGAACGATCTTTAAAGGAACGTCTATCGGTGCATCGGGTAGTACGACTGGTGAAGTCGTTTTTAACACTGCCATGACTGGTTATCAAGAAATTTTGACCGACCCAAGCTACGCACAACAAATTGTGACGTTGACTTATCCTCATATTGGAAATACTGGCTGTAATAGTGAAGACGTTGAATCAGGTCGCATCCATAAAGTATGGGCGAATGGTTTGATTATCCGCGATCTTCCTTTATTGCACAGCAACTTCCGTTCTGAACAATCACTCAGTGAATACCTGGAGCAACATAATGTTGTAGCCATCGCTGATATCGATACCCGTAAATTGACGCGTATTTTACGTGACAAAGGTGCACAAAACGGCTGTATCCTTGCTGGCGAAAATATTACAGAAGAACAAGCGATTGCGAAAGCACGTGAATTTGGCGGTTTAAACGGTCTCGATCTTGCGAAAGAATGCTGTGACCCGACGGGTTTTGAATGGACTGAAGGTTCTTGGACTTTAGGTCAGGGTTTCACTCAACCAGAATTAAAATATCATGTGGTTGCATACGATTATGGTGTCAAAACCAACATCTTACGTATGCTTGCAGACCGTGGCTGTAAATTGACAGTGGTTCCTGCACAGACTCCTGCTGAAAAGGTTCTTGCTTTAAATCCGGATGGCGTGTTCTTGTCAAATGGTCCTGGTGACCCGGCAGCATGTGACTATGCCATCGAAGCAGTCAAAACCATTGTTGAAACCACAACATTGCCAGTATTCGGTATTTGTTTAGGTCATCAGATTTTAGCGCTTGCTTCAGGTGCGAAGACCATGAAAATGAATCACGGTCACCACGGCGCGAACCATCCTGTACAAAACCTTGAGAACGGTACAGTGATGATTACTTCTCAAAACCACGGCTTTGCTGTCGATGAGAGTACTTTACCAGCAAACTTAAAAGTGACACATCGCTCACTGTTTGATGGTACAAACCAAGGTATTCATCGTACTGACAAACCAGCATTCAGCTTCCAGGGTCACCCTGAAGCCAGCCCTGGTCCACATGATTGTGCGCCGTTGTTCGATCATTTCATCGAACTTATCGAAGCCGCTAAGAAGTAATTAAGGAGCGAATAATGCCTAAACGTACGGATATTAAAAGCATCTTAATTATTGGTGCTGGTCCTATTGTCATTGGTCAGGCGTGTGAGTTTGACTATTCAGGTGCGCAAGCATGTAAAGCGCTTCGTGAAGAAGGTTATCGCGTTATTCTGGTCAACTCGAATCCTGCGACCATTATGACTGACCCTTCAATGGCAGATGCAACGTATATTGAGCCAATCACTTGGCAAACTGTTGCACAAATCATTGAAAAAGAACGTCCAGATGCAGTCCTTCCAACCATGGGTGGTCAAACTGCATTGAACTGTGCCCTTGCACTCGATGAGCACGGCGTTCTTGAAAAATATAATGTTGAACTGATTGGCGCATCAAAAGACGCGATTGAAAAAGCAGAAGATCGTAAACTGTTTGATATCGCAATGCGTAAAATTGGTCTGGAATGTCCAAAAGCGGCCATTGCTGAAACAATGGAAGAAGCTTTGGCCATTCAAGCCGGTTTCGGTTTCCCTGTCATCATTCGTCCATCATTCACGATGGGTGGTTCTGGTGGTGGTATCGCCTATAACCGCGAAGAATTCCTTGAAATCTGTGAACGTGGTTTCGACCTCTCTCCTACTCACCAGTTATTGATCGATGAATCTTTGATTGGCTGGAAAGAATACGAGATGGAAGTTGTTCGTGACAAAAACGACAACTGTATCATCGTCTGTGCGATCGAAAACTTTGATCCAATGGGCGTTCACACCGGTGACTCCATCACCGTTGCGCCTGCGCAAACATTGACAGACAAAGAATATCAATTAATGCGTAATGCATCGGTTGCAGTTCTGCGTGAAATCGGTGTTGAAACAGGTGGTTCAAACGTTCAGTTCGGTATTAATCCGAAAGATGGCCGTATGGTTGTGATCGAGATGAACCCACGTGTATCACGTTCATCTGCACTTGCGTCTAAAGCAACAGGTTTCCCGATTGCAAAAATCGCGGCGAAACTTGCAGTGGGTTACACCCTTGATGAGTTGAAAAATGACATCACTGGCGGCGTAACACCAGCATCTTTCGAACCATCGATTGACTATGTTGTGACCAAGATTCCACGTTTCAACTTCGAAAAATTCCCACAAGCTGAGCCGGTATTAACCACTCAGATGAAATCTGTGGGCGAAGTGATGGCGATTGGTCGTAACTTCCAGGAATCTGTACAAAAAGCACTTCGTGGTCTTGAAGTTGGCGTCAGTGGCTTTGATGAAAAAATCGAAGCGGGTACTGCCAATGCCAAAGACATCATCCTAAAAGAGCTTAAAGTTCCGGGTCCAGAGCGTATCTGGTATGTTGCGGATGCATTCCGTCACGGTTTCTCTTTAGATGACGTATTTGAAGCAACTAAAATCGACCGCTGGTTCCTGATCCAGATCGAAGACATCATTAAAACTGAAGCTCAAGTGAAAACTTTAGGTTTTGGTGATTTAAATGCTGACAATATTCGCTCATTCAAGCGCAAAGGTTTATCTGACCTGCGTATTGCGGACTTGATGGGTATTTCACAAAAACAATTCCGTAAACATCGTTGGAACCTGGGTGTCTATCCAGTTTACAAACGTGTTGATACTTGTGCAGCAGAGTTTGAATCTGGCACTGCTTACATGTATTCAACTTACGATGAAGAATGTGAAGCAAATCCATCTAACCGTGACAAGATCATGGTGATTGGTGGCGGTCCTAACCGTATCGGTCAAGGGATCGAGTTTGACTACTGCTGTGTACACGCTGCATTAGCTATGCGTGAAGACGGTTATGAAACCATCATGGTGAACTGTAACCCTGAAACCGTTTCAACCGACTATGACACATCTGACCGTCTATACTTCGAGCCTGTAACACTTGAAGATGTACTTGAAATCGTACGTACCGAGAAGCCGAAGGGCGTGATCGTACAGTACGGTGGTCAAACACCATTAAAATTGGCGCGTGCTTTAGAAGAAGCCGGTACACCAATTATCGGTACATCTCCAGATGCGATTGACCGCGCTGAAGACCGTGAACGTTTCCAGCAAATGATTCAACGTTTACAGCTTCGTCAACCGAACAACAGCATTGTAAAATCTGCTGAAGAAGGTATTTCTGAAGCGGCTAAAGTAGGTTATCCGTTAGTTGTTCGCCCATCTTATGTATTGGGTGGCCGTGCGATGGAAATCGTATATAACGAAGAAGAGCTTAAACGCTACCTTCGTGAAGCTGTACAAGCCTCAAATGAAGCGCCTGTCCTGCTTGACCATTTCCTTGATGATGCAACTGAAGTCGACGTTGACTGTGTATCTGACGGTAAAGATGTTGTGATCGGCGGTATCATGCAGCATATTGAACAGGCCGGTATTCACTCTGGTGACTCTGCATGTTCGATTCCTCCGTACTCTCTTTCTCAAGAAGTTCAGGATGAGATGCGTCGTCAAACGGTTGCAATGGCAAAAGAGCTTGGCGTAATTGGTTTGATGAACGTTCAATTCGCAGTCAAAGGCGATGACGTTTACGTACTCGAAGTGAACCCACGTGCATCACGTACCGTACCATTCGTATCGAAATGTATTGGTGACTCTTTAGCGAAAGTGGCTGCACGTTGTATGGCGGGCCAATCCCTTGAATCTCAAGGTTTCACTAAAGAAATCATCCCGACCCATTTCGCAGTGAAAGAAGCGGTGTTCCCATTCGCTAAATTCCCTGGCGTAGATCCAATGCTTGGCCCTGAGATGAAATCGACAGGTGAAGTCATGGGTGTGGGTACCACATTTGGTGAAGCATTCTACAAGGCAGTACTCGGTTCAAACGAACGTTTGCCTGGCTTGCCAACTGAAGGCGAAGTGAAGCATGCCTTCTTGTCGGTTCGTGAATCAGACAAGAAATACATTGCCAACATCGCTCAACAGTTGATTGACTATGGTTTCAAACTTGTTGCGACCAATGGTACACACCGTGTATTGAAAGAAGCGGGTATCGAATGTGAAGCTGTCAATAAAGTGACCGAAGGTCGCCCACATATTGTTGACCGCTTGAAAAATGGTGAAATTCATCTTATTGTCAACACAACAGAAGGCAAACAAGCTCAGTATGATTCTGCCATGATTCGTCGTGCTGCCCTACAAGGCAAGGTGTACTACACCACGACAATCAACGGTGCTGAAGCAGTTTGCCAAGCATTTGCTGTGAAATTGCCAATGGATGTGTACCGCTTGCAAGATTTACAAACTGTAGGTTAATTCTCTACCGATAAAGTCCCGTCACCTTATCGGTGGCGGGCTTTTTCTTTTTTTAATCCTGTATTTTCCCAACCACTTTAGAGGGACTGAAATGCAACGTTATCCTATGACTCCCGAAGGCAAGGTTGCCTTAGAGAAAGAATTACAACAGCTCAAGACAGTTGATCGCCCACGTATTATCCAGGCGATTGCTGAAGCACGTGAGCACGGTGATTTAAAGGAAAATGCTGAATATCATGCTGCTCGTGAACAGCAAGGTTTCTGCGAAGGCCGTATTCAGGATATCGAAGGTAAACTCGGTGCAGTTCAAGAAATTGATGTCAGAACACTCGAGCAAAATGGTCGTGTTGTATTTGGTGTGACTGTTACCATTGAAAACCTGGATACCGAAGAACGTAAGACTTATAAAATTGTAGGCGATGACGAAGCAGATTTTAAAATCAATAAAATCTCAGTAAACTCCCCGATTGCTCGTGGTCTTTTAGGTAAAAACGAAGGCGACGAAGTAAAAATTCAAACACCACAAGGTGAAGTTGAATACGAAATCGTAAGTGTGGAATATATTTAACACGCTCGATTAAGTCTCCAAAGAACTCTTCATTTATTGAAGAGTTCTTTGGTTTTGGGCGTATTATTTTCAAAAAATGACCTTGCTCTATGCATTTATTGGTTTTTTATTTCCTCATCATATTCAATGTCTGTTTACCTGAGTGAGGAAATTTTTCCCTCATAAAAAGAACCGTATTCACTTTAGTCGTTATAATAGCGAAGCTTTCCTCTCGTAGTTATTGTTAAGATATGGATCAATTAATCAACTCTCCTGTGAAACACTGGTGTGAGTTCGAGTTTATTTCTAAGACGGTGAAAAACCCCAACATCCATATCAAGGGCAATTATTCTTATTATTCTGCGTATTGGGATCAGGGCTTTGAACGATGTGTAGTGCGTTATCTACATGATAAGCCGTCCACATCCGAGAAACCGATTGATCAACTTTATATTGGTAATTTTGTCTGCTTCGGCGCGGAATGCGTAATTATGATGGGTGGTAATCAACTACACCGCCCTGACTGGATCTCAACCTTCCCCTTTGATACACGCAGCTTTCTACCTGCTGGCGACACCGTGATTGCAAATGGTTGCTGGATTGGTAGTCGTGCCATGATCATGCAAGGGGTAAAACTGGGTGAAGGTGCCGTCGTGGCAACAGGTGCTGTAGTTACTCAGGATGTTCCACCCTATGCAATTGTTGGTGGTGTTCCAGCCAAAGTCATCAAATACCGCTTTCCTAAACAAGACATTGAAAAACTGCTTGCTCTAAAGCTTTATGATCTGGATGAAAAGCATATTTTAAAGATGAGAGAACAGTTGCAGACGGATGATG
Source organism: Acinetobacter courvalinii (assembly GCF_014635545.1). Lineage (GTDB taxonomy): Bacteria > Pseudomonadota > Gammaproteobacteria > Pseudomonadales > Moraxellaceae > Acinetobacter > Acinetobacter courvalinii. Next base: position 14,121 of record NZ_BMDA01000001.1, on the reverse strand, counting down.
TAGAAGCCCTTATCCAATATTTCGAGCAAAGTTAATCTAACTTTTTATAGATAAATCATGATGATAGTCCCCTTTTATTTTTATGGAAATTTCATCTATTCTTAAACACATCCAAGCTTAACCATACTGCTATAAATAATAACTATCCCTATAAAAATGCTAGGTTTTATTCTCATCGCAATAGGTCTAGAATAGAATCATAGCTCATATATTAAGCAAATTTTATTGACTCAATTCAATGCAAAATCATAAATATAAGGAGTAACAACATGGCTTATCAAAAAATCTTAGTGGCGATCGATGACTCCGAAATTGCTGCGAATGTCATCCGTGAAGCAGCTCAACTAGCGAAGGCCTTGGACAGTGAAGTGACCGTGGTTGAGGTCATGGCACTTGATCCCTATCTGGCAGATGCTTATATCCGTATGGGTCAAAGCAATGATTTGATTGAACGTGTTCGAGGTTATGTTCAGGATAATTTAACGAAAGCCGAGCAAAAATTTGAAGAGCATGGCCTGACGGTGGCCACACAAATACTAGAAGGCTTTGCCGTGCATCAGGAAATTATTGGCGCAGCGCAAAACCTAGGTGCTGACCTGATCATCATGGGTTCACATGGTCGTACAGGCTTTAAACAGTTTGTCTTGGGTAGCGTGGCACAAAAGGTTTTGGCTGAAAGCCATATTCCAGTATTAATTGTTCGCTAGAAGGTAAATACTGCCGGATTGATAAAAAAACATGGTAAACCTTTACCATGTTTTTTTATTTTGAATTATTGAGTTTTTAATTCAATAGGTTTGGCTTTTTCTAAAACATCGTTCGAAATTTCACTGGTCGATACAATTGTTAATGATTGCCCCTTAGCCTGAAGTTTCTCTTTATTCAAATCATTTAAAACAACATTAGTATCTTTGGTATTTAAGCTATACATCGCACCAGTTGCCGGATCGATAATGAGTAACCCTAAAATACCACCGAATAGAATATTACCGACATACCAGCCGTTTACACTTGAACTTACGGTAATTTCTTTCTTTTCATAGCCTTCTTTTTCAAAAATAACCGTATATCTTTCAGGAACAAAGAAGCCGGCACCACGGTTTAAACTGACCGTAACAGGTGCTTTACCCACATGAATTTTTTTCCCATCACGATTTAAGATCGTAATATCACTTAAATCTGGCGTACTTTGGAACGTCATGGTTTGGGTTTTACCCGAAATGATGCTGGCACAACCAGATAAACTGAGAACAACAGCCCCACAAAATAGAGAAATTTTTTTCATTTAAATACCTAAAACACTAATGTAATTTTATGTATCCAAGTGTAAATAAACTGTAAAATAATTTCAACATATTAATTCTGGTTTAGTCTGAGATTATTTAAGGCTGCCAGCCAAAGATTTTTAAACTGACCTTGCCATTTAATAAATAGATCCCCTCTTGTTCTAATAACATTTGTTGAACATTTTCACCGCGCTGATTGATACGAGTTACACTGATTTTTCCTTGAGAATTAATGACACGATACCACGGGATTTCACTTTGCTTGTCTAAATGCTTGAGCACATAACCGACTAAACGCGCATGTTTAGGCAAACCCGCCAACTTGGCAATTTGTCCATAACTTGCCACTTTGCCATACGGAATCAGGGCAATTACTTCCAAGATTTGTCGATGTAGTTCATTGGTATCTTGCACAATACAACCTATAAAAATTTGCTAAGATGATAAAAATCATGCGAAAACGCTAAACACAATAATTAAAACTCTACGACTTGAGAGAACAACAATGCGGTTAAAACTCACAGCGCTGACAGTATTTTGTCTGATCTTTAGTGCGTCCTGTACCACACAAAAATCACCTGTAAAAATTACGCCTTATAAATATCATTCAGGTGCTTCAGATGACTTGCCTATAGTCAATGTCAGTTTTATTTTTACCACCAATCGTCCTGAAGCCCAAGCCTTTGATAGCAAAAAGCAAATGTATAAAGAGCTGGGCATCCTGAACCAGTATTTTGTCGATGAAAATAATCAAAAAATCTTTAAGTTCAAATTCCATCGCTACTATTCTTATCAGGACTTTAGTAAACGAAAATGTGATCTGGCCAATCAACTCAATCAGCCCAGAGCCTTGATTGCCGATAATATTCCTGGTGCAGTAAAAACCTGCTTTCCCCGTCGCAAAAGCAAGGAAGTGCTATTTTTTATTTATGATTCCTACGGCGATAAACTCAACTATGCCGATGTGACCAGTTGGGGCTTTAGAAACCAGGGTCAGCCTTTTATTCTAATTGACTGGGAACGCCTGAATTACCAGATTCAGGCCGCCAGTGTACACGAGATGGGCCATGCTTTTGGCTTAAGCCATGTCTGTGCGCCGAAAGCGACCAAAGCCACACCAACCAATATTATGACCAGTTATGACTGTAAACTCGGTAGCGGTGGCTTACGTAATCTCGGCTTCACCCAAGAACAGCTCAGTATCATGCTCGAGAATTACAAGCGTTATCCTTAAAATTTCAGCTGGATATAACGACCCAAATGATCTTGTCCCAACCTGTAATCTGCCGAATTGAGTTGACCGGTTAAAAAAGCCTGGGCTTGCTTGAATTGTGCTTCATTTACAGGATAAGGCTGCCAAAAGCTGTGTAAATTATCCGTGAAGATTGGATAAAGCTGTACGCTTTGCGCCTTTAAATTGATTCGAACCACCAGTCCGTACGGCAAAGCCTGATACTTTTCAAACTCGCCATTGCTATTAAACACACCATTGCCGATTCCGAATATGACCGGTTTATGCTGAATATACTGTATTGGCTGCAGAGTATGCGCACCATGACCAATCACCAGATCAGCACCGATCCGGGTTAACACCTGCGCAAGCTGTTCCTGTTCAGGATGCGTACTTTTAAAATCCACGCCCCAATGACAAATCACAATAATCTTATGCTGTGGATATTGCAGCCGATACTGCATGATTTGCTCAAATAGAATGGCATTGATACTCGCCACACCTGCACTCTGCCCCAATGCATAAAAGTCATGCGCTTGATAAGCTGTCTGCCGATGCCAATAGCCATTAAAAATTGCAACTGTTTGCTGTTCAGCATGAATTTGCAGGCACTGATGCGCTTGCTGTTGGTTAGCCCCTGCCCCAATGAAGTTGATCCCGGTCTGATCTAACAACGCTAAAGTATGTACAAGGCTTGGAGTACCATAATCCTTTAAATGGTTATTGGCGAGACATAGCGTATTCAAATGCACACGCCTAAATTCGGCCAGGGTCGGTTCAGACTCTGCTCCCAGAATAAAGGCTTTTTTATCTGTTAATGGTGAATTTTCATCAATGTTAAACACGGCTTCAAAATTGGCAATATTGATCTCATCTTCATGGAAAAACGGTTTGATCTTCTCAAAAGAACGCGCATAGCCATAACGTTGTAGCGCATCGTCTATGCCCTTGTTTTTTCTTTTATGGCTATAAAACTCACCGAAATAGGTATCGCCAATGATATTGATCCATTCACGTTTGGCCTGAATCTGTTTGGCAGGCAATAAAGCAGGTTCAAAATAGTGATAATACGGCAGCAGATGGTCAATCCGATGCAAATTATCCAAGAGATGAAAAATGCCTAGACTTTGATTTTCATGGCGATACGAAAAGTAATAAGGTTGCTGCTGATTTGAGAGAATCAGGACAGCATCGAGCTGGTGACAGCTCAATACAGCGCTAAATGGTGCAATCTGCTGCTCTGCAAGCTTGAATGTTTTGACAAATACCGTATGCAATAAGGATACAGGCATGTTAAAGATGGCTTGGGCAAGACCTGATAAATTTTGCAGGGTATTCTGTACATCACGGTCTGGATCAGGCAGTTGCAATCCAAACTGCCGGGCAGTCTGTGCCATCTGGATTTGAGCCTGCTGCCAATCGCCAAACAAAGCACAACCAAGTGCCTGCTTGTGCTCAAGCCTTTGGGTAAAACTCCAATATTGCAATAGCACCAAAACAGAAGCCCCCTGTTTCAGTAACTGTCCCTGTTGATGCTGCTGTTCAAACGGCTGCTCGATTACTATCTTCTGCTCAAGTTGCACCTGACCTGCAACAATAGCTTGCAAAGCCAGATAAACTAAAATCCAGTCACTACAGTCGCCTGCGATTTTAGTCTGCCAGAGCGGATGCTGATAATTTTCATTGCCAATTCGACTGATGATCTTGATCTCTTGAGGAGAGCGCATGGGTTTCATCCTCAATGTTTCAGTTTTCAAAATGCTGAACATAGGCCACATAACCGGAAAGATTATGTTCCTGATCATCAATACGGACACGGAAGCGGTCATGCCGGACATAAAAGGCATTCAGACACTTTTCAGGACAGGCCATATACATGGCCACTTCAGGATAAAAAAATCCGGTGCGTTGAAAATCGCTACGAAACTCGATCAGCTTTTTTAAATCCTCAAACTGTGCCTGTGCAAACAACTCATGCAAACCCAAATCCCGAATCCGGCACAGCATTTGATAAGCCGCCATCATCATTTCCAGCAAAGTGGCATAGGCGGTTTTACGATTGCGGATAAACACCAGATGCCTGCGATAATTGTTGATCCCAAATTGAAAATATTTTTCCTCTGGACAAATTTTGGTGAGCTCATTGCTACAGTAACTCAGCCAATGGTCATGATAACGATCATATTTTTGTTCGATAAAGCGTTCAAACATGCGCTTGACCGTGCTTAGCAGCTTTTCATCAGCCTGTAGCTGATAAAGACGTAATAAAGCCAAGGCCGTTTCACCGTCATAATAAATAATGCGAAACTTTTCTTTCACGCTATAGTCTGGGTAATGCAGGACATGTACGGTTTCACCTGCAGCATTGACCATCGACAAAATACCATTGGCCAAGGCCTGGGCAAATTTCAGATAATGATCATCCCCTGTCATTTCCTGATATTTACTCAACATCAGAATTGCAGCAGCATTGGCACCCAGCTTGATTTCATTCAGTTGGCTGAGATCTGCGCCATCTAACATATAAGCCAGACCACTTTGCTTTTCGATATAAAAATGTTTTAAGGCATATTCAATGGCTGTCTGGATTTTTGCGATTCTGTGCTGGTGTGGGAAAAGCGCCAATATCTCAATCAAGGCATAGGTCGAAGTACAATGCCGCACTGTGTTATAGCTACGAATGTCACGGTCATAGGCTGGAAAAAAACCATAGATAAAGCGTCCATCCGCCTGAATCTGCTGTTCAAGAAACTGGGCGTTAGCTTCAATCATGTGCATGAAATGCTGTTTTTTGTCATCTGTTAAGTAACGTACTCCATGTTCAGTGAATTGACTACGGAGAGGTAGCAACTGTCCAGATTCATAAAATACGGCATGGCTATCGAAGCTCCAGACCTGCTGGATTTGATTGAGCTGGACTGGATGCGCTTGATGCGGATATTTCTTTGAAATACTCGCATTCAAGTTATCTTGATCAAAAAAGTTGGGCGTATCATAGCTCAAGCCACGAATGATGGCCTTGCCATACAATTCCTGCTCCAAAAAACAGGTCTGGAAGTGCTGATCAAAACTGATACCTTTGCGATAGTGATTATTATGCAACTGGCATTTTATGTCTTGCTCGATTTGCTGCCAGGATGCTGCCTGGATGTTATAGGCCAGATCAAATTTTAACAATTCTGCCAGTTGCCCCTGCTGGTTGAATTGTTTATCCAGAAAAGTAAACAGCGCCTGTTGTGCAGGTTGTAACTCAGTCAATGCAGTATTCCAGACCTGGCAACGTTGTGTTCTTGCGCCATAGGACAAGAAAATAACCGTGTGGGTGAAACCCAGATGTTGCTGAACCTTTTCAAAGTAAGCACTGAGTTGATGTTTGAGTTGTTCAAGTGCTGAAATCGTCGTAATCGTCATGTCTTCAGTTGTTAGAATTTTTAAGCGTTTTAAACAAGATAGCACAATTTTTTATGATCTTCTCAAAATGAAAAAAGAGAACCCGAAGGTTCTCTTTTTATAGAAAGGATTGAGGATTAGTAAATGATCTGGTTGTTATTTAACAGCGTATTCAGATCTGTTGTCACCCCTTCAAGTACCAACAATGGTGTATACGTACTGCTACCAAGGATACCAGGATCACCATTACGATCGATTTCAATCGTTGTATTACCACCACTTGTGGTTACACGGAGGTACTCGCCAATATTCAGTGCATTTTGATCACCATCCAACAGATGCTGGATATCGATCTTGTCTGCCTGATCATTGTAGTTCGCTGCACCAGTATTGGTGTTGCCAACAACAAAGTCTGTCCAGTGATCAACACCATTACCGCCTGTATTTGCACCATTACCCGCTGATGCCGCACTACCATTCAGGATTTGGAAGATCAAGGTATCTGATCCAGTACCTGTGGTGAAGGTATCATTGGCAGTTGTACTGGTATAAAGCAGGTTGTAATCAGTATGGGTCAAATCAATATTCAAGGTAGAAGTTGACTCGACACCTGTTGCAGAAATGATCTTGTAGTCAATGCTATCCGCCGATGTTAAATGTGTAGTCACATTGACATCATTTGGACGGTATTCATAGGTACCATTGGCCTGCATGATCAGGATACCGTTACCGGTATTAATACTTTGTCCAATCGCATCGACATAAGATCCAGCGACGCTATCCCACACCTGAAGTTTATAACCTTCATGTGTTGGAAGACCTGTATCCGCAACCCCACCAATATCATCTCCGAGTAACACGTTACCGTTGATCCATTCAGAGCTGTATTGATCCAGATGAATTGTGGTTGTGGTGACACTTGTATCCAAGGTAGTTGCGCCTAGAGATACGCCTTGTAAAGTGTATTGAACACGATACAGACCCGCTGCCAGATAATCGACATTGTCCTGGAAGGCCACACTGCCCGCCTGAATTGTTGCCAGACTACCCAAGGCCGTTTGTGAACCAGTGTAGATAGTATTGGTCCAGGTCACTCCACCATCGTTACTGCGTTGAATCACGTAACTGACTGTTGGCAACAAACTCGCAAGTGGTTGAGCCGTATAAACTGCCGCCAGATCAATATTGGCCACTGTTCCGGCCGCTACCGTAAAGCTATTTGAAGTCACCGAAGTTGAACCAATGAGATTGACCGTAATATTCGGACTATCGACATCAACAGCTGCATCTCTGCTATTCGAGAAGTCTGTTGTTGCCACTGCATTGTCTGCATTGGCTGTGAATTGAACCACACCATCATTGCCAGGGTTGACTGTATCCCAAACCACAGTTGCATCAGGTGAACCGACTTGAATATGCAATTGCGCCGTATCCGTCGCACCGGTCAACACGTCACGGATGGTATAGGTAAAGGTATCAACTTTACCCACCGCACTTAAATCAGTGGTATTTGGCGTATAGGTGTACTCGCCGTTGGCAGAGATCACCAAGGTACCATAAGCCCCAACGATGGTTGTGTTGGTTCCGATGGTTTCAGTTGGCGCCCCAGCAACTTCTGAAGTCACTGTTGAAACCTGTGTGGTCAAGGTAATTGAATCACCTGTTAACACATTGCCTTCAGCCTCAATCGCAGTATTGGTCGGTGCAACGGTATAGTCGAAGTCATCTTTCACGACACTCATGGTACCCAAGATACCGACGCCCACACCTGTGTAGACCATGAAGGCACGGTATTCGCCCTGACCTAGATCAGGTACTGTTACACCAATACCACCACTTCCTAATAAACCGATGTTGAGTAAGCCTGTGCTTGAACCACCATCAATGTTATGCCAGGTTCCATCTGCTGCTTTTTCTTGCAGTACCACCTTGTAGTCATTGAATAATGACAGTGAAACTGTTGGTGCGTAAGAGAAGGTCACATCCGCGCCATGTCCAGCTGCAATATTAAATTTCACACTTGGTGTACCCAGCAATGAAAGATTGAGGTTCTCAGACACACCCACCAGTAACAGATAGCTTGCCGAACCGACGGCAACACCCAACTGACCTTGTGGAACAACATCGATACCCGCAGACACCACATCATCAATCGCATCTACAGGTGTAGCCACGATATCAGCTGGTTGTGACGGATCCGCCGGATTCCAGGTCATATCGACCGCATCGCTGTCAATATGGAAGTACAAGGTGGCTTGCGATGAATTCACACCATCCGTCAAGGTATAGGTAAATTGATCGACTTGGCCCACACCACTGGCATTGGCAGTTGGTTGATAGCTGTAATTACCATTTGCGTAAATCGACAATGTACCGTAGTCACCGATAATGGTTGTAACACCCGTCGCATTCACTGCATGTGCAACACCATTGAATTCAACGCTGGTGATGCTACTGAAGCCAGAGGCTGTATCTGCATGTCCATTGAGACCAATGTCATGGATCACGTTACCTTCCGCAGCTTCTACGCTGTAACCGGTGATGTTGGTTGCATCAAATACATCTTTCTGAACAGAAAGCGTACCGAGCAAGCTGACACCGATACCGCTACCCGCATAGGTCATAAAGGCTCTGTACTGACCTGCACCTAAACCATCTAATGTGATTGAATTACCACCAAAGGCTGCAAGGCTTAGTAAATCAGCATCGCCTGTACCATGTACAGCTACCCATTGGTTGGTCGCAGTATCAAATTTCTGAACCACGAGTACATAGTCAGCAAGCAGGCTTGCGTCGATTAATGCACTGTAATTGAACGTCACATCATTTAAGGTGTTGTCAGTCAAGGTAAAGCCGACGCCTTGTCCGCCCAACTGGAAGTCAAAATTCTCGGTTAAGCTTAATAACGCTAGATATAAGTAACTACCAGCTGCAACATCGTTACCAATTTGCAGATATTCCGGATTAATCTCGGCAACTGCAAGGTCATCAACTGCAATCACTGGCGTACTGTTGCCAATGGTGAAGTCCAGACTTGCACTTGACGAGTTACCTCCCAATGGATCTGACAAGGTATAAGTGAAGTGATCCACCAGACCTAGATTTGCATTGGTATTATTCGGTGTATAGATATAATCGCCATTTGCAAATATTTGCAGTGTTCCGTATTGACCGACAATGGTTGCACCATTGGTGAGATCAACTGTGGTTGTTACACCATTGAACGTTACAGAACCCACAACTGTGTAGCCTGTGACTGAGTCGGCATTGGTACCCACACCTAGACCAGTAATCACGTTGCCTTCTGTCGCAACACCTGTGTAATCCACTTGTGTTGGATCAAAGACATCCATGGTACCCGTCAATGTGCCCAGGATACTCTTACCGTATAGACCGTTATAGGTCATGAAGGCACGGTATTGTCCTTCTTCCAGACCTTCAAGTACCACACCTGGTGTTGCATTCAAGCCGATACCCAACACGCTGAGGTTAAGTAAAGAGGCGTCGCTGCTACCGGTAATTGATTCCCAACGGTTTGTGACTGTATTGAATTTCTGTACCACAAGCTGGTAATCGCCCAATGCGCCTTCATTAATCAGACTGCTGTATTTGAAGGTCGCTGTACCTTGCTCACCCGCAGCCACATTGAAGTTCACTGTGCTGTTTACGAATGGTAAAGGTGCTTGGAGGTTGATCCCTGCCAACGATAGCAATGCAAGGTAAGTTGCGCTGCCCAGTGCACGATCATCTTCAATAAGATGCGGTTGCGCACTAATTCCAGCATTCACGGCATCGTCTGCTGCAATAATGGTTACGGTTGCAGGTTCTGATGGATCCGCTGGGTTCCAGTTCATATCGACAACTTTACTGTCGAGGTGAACATAGAAGGTCGCTTGTGAAGTGGTACCTGATGCCGGATCGCGTAAGGTGTAAGTAAACTCATCGACCTGTCCTAAACCAGCACTGTCAGGATTTGGTGTATAGGTATAGTCACCATTTGGATAGATCACCAAGGTACCGTGAACTCCTGGCACCGTGGTTGGAGAGCCAGTGATGGCAACACCGTTAATTTCACTGATCACGCTGTTTGGTGTAGCAATGTCGATTGCACCATTGGTATTTGGATCAGAGATCAGGTTACCGTGCGCTGCAACAACATCGTAGCCAGTGATCACCGCAGGGTTGTAGAGATCAACCTCACCGTTCAGGGTAACACCGACTGCGCCACCTAACAGACCATTGAAGGACAAGAACGCTCTATATTCGCCTTCGGTCAAGCCCGCAATTTGCGCGGTTGGTGTGTTACCTAATAAGGTCAGATTCAATAATGAACGGTCACCGGTACCATTCACCGCTTCCCATTGACCGGTCACTTCATTGTATTTTTGCAATACAACATTGTAGTTACCGAGTGCCGATGCGCCAATCAGACTGTTGAAGCTAAAGGTTGCAACACCTTCCTGTCCAGCAGCGACATTGAAATCAACAGTATCCACAGTCAGCAATTGCAAGTCGACCAGATTTCCGACATTCAACAAAACACCATAGAATGCTGAATCTGTTTCTGTGCCCACCAATTGATATTGTGGATTGATTTCCACTTCCACCAAGTTGTCCGCAGCACGGATTGAATCAAACACAATATTCAGATTTGCTTCTGTCGTCGCGCCTGTGACCGGATCGGTCAAGGTATAGGTAAATTGATCTGTTTGACCCACACCCGAGCCATTCGCGAACGGAACATAGGTATAACTACCATCTTGATGGAAGGTAATCGTTCCATATTGACCATCGAAGCTTTCACCATCGGCATCAATCGGATGACCATTCACCGAAGAAACAATCGTAGTCGATGTAATTTGATCGACTTGTCCGTTTGGATCTGGATCAAGGATCACGTTACCTTCTGCATTGCCGACTTCATATCCGCCAGGGATCGATAGATCATAGTCATCCATCGTCGCAGACAAGGTACCAAGTACACCAACACCTAATAAGCCATCGTAAGTCAAGAAGCCGCGGTATTGTCCCGCTTCCAGACCTTCGAGTACGACACCTGGAACATTTCCGATGCCAAGACCGAGTAAGTGCAGGCTAAGCAATGAAGCATCGCTATCGCCGTGGATAGATTCCCATTGATTCGTCGTCGTATTAAATTTTTGTACCACTAATTTATAGTCGGACAACAATGCAGCATCAATTAAGCCACTGTATTGGAATGTCACAGTACCTTCATGCCCAGTCTGTACATCAAAGCCGATTGAGTTACCACCAAGTTGAAGATCAATGCCTGCCAATGAAGTTAACAATAGATATGACGTACTACCCAAGCTCACATCATCTTGTACCAATGCCGGTTGTGGACTAAGCACTGCATGTCCAATGTTGTCATAAGCAATTAAGGTGCCGGTGTTCACCGTAAAAGTGACATCACCAGTGACATTACCGACGTTACCTGCTGCATCTGTCGCCTTAACAGTAACATTAATCACTTTATCAGCATCGGCAACCAGCTCCGCACCAGCTACAGAGATACTCCATAGACCGCCCGCTTGAACTGTAGTGCTGATATCCACACCATTTACATTGACGATGACTGCATCACCAACCGTAAACTCTCCAGTGACCGTACCACTAATGGTTTGGTTTACTCCAGCTTCAGTTGAATCAACAATATTGTCTCCTGTAATCGGATCAATTGTGACCGTCGTTGTAGAACTATCTGGTGGCGTAATATCCACTGTATAGACTTGGGTATCGGTGATGTTACTGCTGTTACCTACCGCATCGGTGAAGGTGGCTGTAGCCGCAATGGTCTTGTCTATATCCGCCAACAGGTCACTGCCTGCCACATCGGCTGTCCATGTACCCGCTGCTGCATCTACAGTTGCAGTATAGGTCACGCCATTGATGACGAGTGTCACCACTGTGGTTGCTGCATCTGCTGGGATACCGGTTAAGGTACCTGTGATGGTCACTGTACCAGCTGATTCTGCTGCGTTAAGAACGTTGTCTGCTGTGACAGCATCAATATTCAGTGTCGCACCAGTGGTATCTGGCGGAGTGAGATCAACTGTTTCTGTACCTGGTACAGACGGGTTACCTGCAGGGTCGGTTGCAATCGCAGTGATGGTATCACCATCCACCAGACCGCCTGGGTTTGGTACAGTCCATTCGCCTGTTACTGGATCAGTCACTACATCAACGGTGCTGCCATCCGGGAAGGTGACAGTCACGGTTGAACCTGGTTCTGCCGTACCGGTGATTGGATCGGTGCCATTGACTGGATCAATCTCTGGGGCATTCGGTGCAGTCACGTCCACGTTATACACTTGGGTGTCAGTCACGCTGCTGCTGTTACCTGCTGCATCAGTGAAGGTCGCTGTGGCATCGATGGTTTTATCGCCATCGGCCAACAGGTCACTACCTGCCACATCGGCTGTCCACTTACCGGTTGCTGCATCTACAGTTGCAGTGTAAGTCACGCCATTGATAACTAAAGTCACCACTGTGCTTGCTGCATCTGCAGGAATACCGGTTAAGGTACCTGTTACCGTGATGGTGGTTGTTGATTCTGCAGCATTCAACACGTTGTCCGCAGTCACCGCATCAATCGCAAGGGTTGCACCCGCTGGATTTGGTGGAGTGATGTCTACAGTCTCTGTACCTGGTACAGATGGGTTACCTGCAGGGTCGGTTGCAATCGCAGTGATGGTATCACCATCCACCAGACCGCCTGGGTTTGGTACAGTCCATTCGCCTGTTACCGGATCAGTCACCACATCAACGGTGCTGCCATCCGGGAAGGTCACAGTTACGGTTGAACCTGGTTCTGCTGTACCAGTGATTGGATCGGTACCATTGACTGGATCAATTTCTGGGGCATTCGGTGCAGTGACATCCACGTTATACACTTGGGTATCCGTCACGCTGCTGCTGTTACCTGCTGCATCGGTGAAGGTCGCTGTGGCATCGATGGTCGCATCCGAATCTGCAAGTAAGTCACTACCTGCAACATCAGCTGTCCATGTACCCGCTGCTGCATCTACAGTTGCAGTGTAAGTCACGCCATTGATGACTAAAGTCACCACTGTGGTGGCTGCATCTGCTGGGATACCGGTTAAGGTACCTGTCACCGTAATGGTTGTGGTTGATTCAGCTGCATTCAACACGTTGTCCGCAGTCACCGCATCAATCGCAAGGGTTGCACCCGCTGGATTTGGTGGAGTGATGTCTACAGTCTCTGTACCTGGTACAGACGGGTTACCTGCAGGGTCGGTGGCAATCGCAGTGATGGTATCACCATCCACCAGACCGCCCGGGTTTGGTACGGTCCACTCGCCTGTTACTGGATCAGTCACTACATCAACGGTGCTGCCATCCGGGAAGGTCACAGTCACGGATGAACCTGGTTCTGCTGTACCAGTGATTGGATCGGTACCATTGACCGGATCAATCTCTGGGGCATTCGGTGCAGTCACATCCACGTTATAGACTTGGGTATCCGTCACGCTGCTGCTGTTACCGGCTGCATCAGTGAAGGTCGCTGTGGCATCGACGGTCTTGTCGCCATCGGCCAACAGGTCACTACCTGCCACATCCGCTGTCCAGTTACCTGTTGCTGCATCTACGGTTGCAGTGTACGTCACGCCATTGATAAGCAGTGTCACCACTGTGCTTGCTGCATCTGCAGGGATACCAGTCAAGGTACCTGTTACAGTGATGGTTGTTGTTGATTCTGCTGCATTCAACACGTTGTCCGCAGTCACCGCATCAATCGCAAGGGTTGCACCCGCTGGATTTGGTGGGGTGATGTCTACAGTCTCTGTACCTGGTACAGACGGGTTACCTGCAGGGTCAGTGGCAATTGCAGTGATGGTATCACCATCCACCAGACCGCCTGGATTTGGTACAGTCCATTCGCCTGTTACAGGATCAGTCACTACATCAACTGTGCTGCCATCCGGGAAGGTCACAGTCACGGTTGAACCTGGTTCTGCCGTACCGGTGATTGGATCGGTACCATTGACCGGATCAATCTCTGGGGCATTCGGTGCAGTCACATCCACGTTATAGACTTGGGTATCCGTCACGCTGCTGCTGTTACCTGCTGCATCAGTGAAGGTCGCTGTGGCATCGATGGTCTTGTCGCCATCGGCCAACAGGTCGCTACCTGCGACATCGGCTGTCCAGTTACCTGTTGCCGCATCTACC